>NZ_JACYUU010000028.1:0-256 GCF_014841925.1 Rhizobium sp. CFBP 13726 | reverse complement strand
ATTGCAACGCTTTATCGAGAAGCTGGCGGGGGCGAACCCCCTTTTGTCTTAGTTGAACACGTCTTTGTTTGCCGTCTGGTTTGTCGGAGCGTAGCTCCGCAAGGCCAGAGGCCGTCGCCGAACGTTCGGCGGCCCGTCCGGAGCGTTTTTCACGCGTCAGGACAAAACAGATGTCATCATCGAGGTGCGCAGCACCTTGATGAGCATAGTCAATGAGAACGATGAAGCCAATCGGGCTATTAGTAAGGCTAAGCTT
>NZ_JACYUU010000027.1:0-257 GCF_014841925.1 Rhizobium sp. CFBP 13726 | reverse complement strand
AAGCTTAGCCTTACTAATAGCCCGATTGGCTTCATCGTTCTCATTGACTATGCTCATCAAGGTGCTGCGCACCTTGATGATGACATCTGTTTTGTCCTGACGCGCGAAAAAACGCTCCGGACGGGCCGTGACACTGGTCACGACGGCCTCTGGCCTTGCGGAGCTACGCTCCGACAAACCAGCCGGCAAACAAAGACGTGTTCAACTAAGACAAAAGGGGGTTCGCCCCCGCCAGCTTCTCGATAAAGCGTTGCAAT
>NZ_JACYUU010000026.1:0-271 GCF_014841925.1 Rhizobium sp. CFBP 13726 | reverse complement strand
TGATGCTGAAGTCTGGATACGAGAACCAACTGCGATTGGACCCTGTGGCAACCTCGCACGTGCGAGAAAGCCTAACAGAACTCCAGCGGCTCCTTAACGCCGATCTTGAAGGCACGCCGCTCTATCACAGAGAGACAGGTTGACTTGAGCAGCCTCGGTCTTCTCCATACTCGATGGAGAAAGTAAGGGATGTATAAATTTCACCAACTCAATTGACTGCTTGGGCCGCATTGGGCCGACAGCCGACCTCGGCAGCTTTGCGCCAATTGCG
>NZ_JACYUU010000025.1:0-290 GCF_014841925.1 Rhizobium sp. CFBP 13726 | reverse complement strand
GAGTGTCGATGAATCAATGAATTTTTTGTTCAAGTGGCAAAGCACAATTGTACTCATAAGTAGCAAGTGGCGCATAAGTATCAAAATAAGCCACTTGTTGTTGTTCTCTGGGATCGTTGTGCTTTCGCTCTCCAAAAGCATAAGGCAGGCGACTGAGTAACAACAAGTAACAACACTTGATGTGCTGAGAGCAAGAGAGTAAGACAAAAAATTTAACTGAGTGCGCAGAACGACACGACAAAACATACCCGAGTGTCGATGAATCAATGAATTTTTTGTTCAAGTGGCAA
>NZ_JACYUU010000024.1:0-290 GCF_014841925.1 Rhizobium sp. CFBP 13726 | reverse complement strand
TCCTGCTTTGATGCCAATGGTGGATTGTTCGAGACGCTTCTCGGCGAGGAGGACGCGATCATATCGGACGCACTGAACCACGCTTCGATCATCGACGGAGTGCGCCTCTCCAAGGCGAAACGCTTCCGCTACGCCAATAACGACATGGCGGCGCTGGAGGAGGAACTGAAAAAGGCGGAAGGCAGCCGGTTCAAGATGATCGCCACAGACGGCGTGTTTTCGATGGACGGCATCATCGCCAATCTTGCGGGCGTCTGCGACCTTGCCGAGAAATATGGCGCCATGGTCAT
>NZ_JACYUU010000023.1:0-329 GCF_014841925.1 Rhizobium sp. CFBP 13726 | reverse complement strand
TCTGCCAAGGAAGGTTGGCCGCCCATCATGAAAAATTCTAGGTAAGTGTTGTTTGGAAGCTTAAGCTCAACCACGGTCTCTGATGCGTTTGCGACGGCCTTTTCCGTGTAAGGAATAGACGCTTTTGCGAGAAGGCTCTTCGCCGCACTAACAGACAACCCCGGTTCAAAACCATCGAAATGAACATTGCGGCGGGAGCCATATTTCATCTTCCCGACCTTTGGCACGGGAACCTCGTCTGACGGTTCCCACATCCGGACCCCGACTCGACGAACGACTACCTGCTCCCCCAGAACCCCAATCTCCACTTGGATGTTGCCGTGATAGTC
>NZ_JACYUU010000022.1:0-385 GCF_014841925.1 Rhizobium sp. CFBP 13726 | reverse complement strand
TCGGATCTATAACCCGCTCACTGAACGAGGGCGGCGGCGCTGCTAGCGACGGACTTCTTTGTTTCGGTGAAAACCTAAAAAGATTGGCGGATGCTGATTGGGGCCGGGTTACGGTTTGGCTCTTGGGTTTTGTGACGTTTTAGCCTTTTGGGGTGGGAATGTCGGTTCTTTGACAATTGAATATGAGAAGAAAGAGAAACGTGGTCGGCGGTCTCGCAGGGTGGGCTTAGGCTCATCTGTTAGAAGACAAATGACGGTCACGTTTTGATATGAGAACACCAGATATCTGGTCGCAGTGATGCGGTTAGGTATCGAGAGAGTTCTCGTCAATTCAGAACATAAAGTGATTAGTCATGATTGAATTCTCAACTTGAGAGTTTGATCC
>NZ_JACYUU010000021.1:0-390 GCF_014841925.1 Rhizobium sp. CFBP 13726 | reverse complement strand
GGGCCTCGGATCTATAACCCGCTCACTGAACGAGGGCGGCGGCGCTGCTAGCGACGGACTTCTTCGTTTCGGTGAAAACCTTAAAAGATTGGCAGATGCTGATTTGAGCCGGGTTACGGTTTGGCTCTAGGTTTTGTGACGTTTTAGCCTTTTGGGGTTCAGAATGTCGGTTCTTTGACAATTGAATATGAGAAGAAAGAGAAACGTGGTCGGCGGTCTCGCAGGGTGGACTTAGGTTCATCTGTTAGAAGACAAATGACGGTCACGTTTTGATATGAGAACACCAGATTGGTTTCTGCAGTGATGCAGGGGTCAGTCGAGAGAGTTCTCGTCAATTCAGAACATAAAGTGATTAGTCATGATTGAATTCTCAACTTGAGAGTTTGATCC
>NZ_JACYUU010000020.1:0-396 GCF_014841925.1 Rhizobium sp. CFBP 13726 | reverse complement strand
GTCGCCCACAGACTTCGATAGCAGACGTATATGCTTCCCTCTATTTCACATTATGGTGTCGTAAGAAGATGCGAGTAGAGAACGCTGTGAAGCTCTTAGACATCTACATCGCGAATGCGTGGAGCATCTTCCATGCTGGTTTCGGATGTGATCGGGCGGAAAGTGCGATGTTTTCAGCCATCGATCTGTTGCGGGAGGAAGACGGGCTTAGAGCGGAATTTCTTGTCCGCGCGCAAACGACTCTGTCAACGGTCGATGGCTGGGGGACAGAAGCTGGAGCTACGCCCTTGGAGTTGATCGAACTCGCAATCCACGAATTACGTTGGCCAGAGTTCAATCCGTTGATCGAAACTCGCCGTTCACTCTTTCCACTGGATATCAGGCACCTAGATCTTT
>NZ_JACYUU010000019.1:0-558 GCF_014841925.1 Rhizobium sp. CFBP 13726 | reverse complement strand
TGGTTGCGGGGGCAGGATTTGAACCTGCGGCCTTCAGGTTATGAGCCTGACGAGCTACCGGGCTGCTCCACCCCGCGCCAAGCGAATTTGGCATTGCCAAATTTCGCGTCTGCGTCACGGCCATGCCGTGATGCCTGTGCCGGAGCAAATCCGAAGGATTTGTCTCCTTTGAGGGACGCACCGGCTACAGACCGAACGTCCCGTTATTTCGTTAAACCCCAGCAACGACAAAAGGCCGCTTTGGGAGCGGCCCTTGGTTTGGCCAGGGGCCGGTTTGTTATGTGTGAGAAGATTGTTTGGTCCATCCTTATGGATGGCATTGCCTTTAATAGACCTGGCAGCGACCTACTCTCCCGCGTCTTAAGACGGAGTACCATTGGCGCAGGGGTGTTTCACGGCCGTGTTCGGAAAGGGAACGGGTGCAGCCACCCCGCAATGACCACCAGGTCGATTAAGGGCAATGTATGCGTGGCAATGGGCGACCATTGCAACGCTTTATCGAGAAGCTGGCGGGGGCGAACCCCCTTTTGTCTTAGTTGAACACGTCTTTGTTTGCCG
>NZ_JACYUU010000018.1:0-699 GCF_014841925.1 Rhizobium sp. CFBP 13726 | reverse complement strand
CGTCGAGGTGTATCCCATTTCGCGCGTTCCCTCGATCAGAGTGATGTCAGCATTCCCGGGATTGTCCGAACGTTCGAACCAGTCGACAGGATGCTGCAGAAAACTCATCTCGAAGGCCCGGTTGGTGACACCATGGCCGACGATCACCACGTTGTCGTGGCCGTGTCGGGCCTCGTGCATGATCGTCTGCAGGAACAACCGCATGCGCTGTGCAACATCGGCGCGGCTTTCGCCATCCGGCGACCGGGCGTAGAATTTACCGCTGTTGCTACGCAGTCTCGCCCACTTCTCGAATTCGTCGGGAAACTTTTGCTTCCGCTCGGCGTGGTCATAGATTTCAGTAAAGAGGCCGAAATCCTGCTCCCGCAACAGATAGTCCTCGCGCACCTTGCCAATGCGTTCGACAGGCAAGGCTTCAAGGAGCGCCTCCTTACTTTGCCGGGTCCGCAGGAACGGTGAGTACCATACGCGCAGCTTTTGCACCCCCCGCCCGGTCAGGCCGGACATATAGGCCGCGATCACAGCCCCGGCTTCGGCGGCCTGGCGATGTCCCCATTGCGTCAGCGGTACGTTGTGATCGCCAAACTGGCTGTAAGCCCGTTCGTCGAGGTTACCGAGGGATTCGCCGTGGCGAACAAGAAAAACGCGCATCAGCCATCCCGCTGCGTAGGTTTAGATCCGACGGCTACCATGGGCGCG
>NZ_JACYUU010000017.1:0-1096 GCF_014841925.1 Rhizobium sp. CFBP 13726 | reverse complement strand
TTCAGGTACTTAGATGTTTCAGTTCCCTGAGTTCGCTTCTTACACCCTATGTATTCAGGTGTAGATACCTTATTGATAATACCTAGAAATCTAAACCGTCCCGAAAGACGACTTAAACTTTCTAGGTATTTAAGGTGGGTTGCCCCATTCGGAGATCCATGGATCAAAGCTTATTCGCAGCTCCCCACGGCTTTTCGCAGCGTATCACGTCCTTCTTCGCCTGTGCATGCCAAGGCATCCACCAAATGCCCTTAAAACACTTCATCGTTCTCATTGCCAATGCTCATCAATATAGCTCACCCCAGAGGAGCGAGCGGAAGGGCTACCTTTTACAACCCAACCTTCTCATGATGCCATCAACGTGTTCGATCAGGCCACTTTATTGGAACCACGCCGAGCGGTTCACTTGTGTCCTGATCTTTAAGACCAGCTTCTCGAGATTAAATCCGGGTCCGCGCGGTTAGCAAACGGACATCAATAAGTCGTCAGAGGTAGTTCAGGAGCCAAGCCCCAAAACACCAACAACGACCGACCAGAGTGACATGCTTCCTACCTACTCCAGTTCTTCCTCCAGATCCGACCGGCTAGGTCATCCTTGGTATCATCAGAACCGGGCTCGGACATCTTTGGGTCAAAACCCAAAAATACCTGGAAGCATCCAGATCAATCTTCTCTTCACAATTTTGCAGAACAGGCACAAACGCAGATGCGTCGTGCAAACCTTTATTTCTTCAGAAGACAATACGACAGGGGAACCATCAAGTGGCTCACCCCGTAGGCCAGAGGCCGTCGCCGATCGTTCGGCGCGCCGTCCGCAGGCAGCGCTCAAAGAGCGCGCTCGCCGTGAGGACCAAATATGGTGGAGCTTAACGGGATCGAACCGTTGACCCCCTGCTTGCAAAGCAGGTGCTCTCCCAGCTGAGCTAAAGCCCCAATCGTTTCAACGGAGGCAAAAGCCAATAGGAATTAGCAAAAAGCCCGTCCATCAACACCATAATCCACACGATCTTATCGACTGCGTTCGCCACCCCGACCAGCACCACATTCACCAAGATGAATGGTGGGCCCGGGTAGACTCGAACTACCGACCCCACGC
>NZ_JACYUU010000016.1:0-1274 GCF_014841925.1 Rhizobium sp. CFBP 13726 | reverse complement strand
TTCAGGTACTTAGATGTTTCAGTTCCCTGAGTTCGCTTCTTACACCCTATGTATTCAGGTGTAGATACCTTATTAGCGATATCTAGAAACCTCTTCTGCTGAACCCTCGAACCCGGTATTGCCGGGTCTGTTCTGTCCTCACGCTGTCGCGACCTTGCGGTCGCTGCGCTGCGGACGGCGCGCCAAACTGTTGGCGACGACCTAAAGGTCTGTATGGGAAGTCCCACGCAAACCGTTCAGAACATTAAAGGTGTCTAGCAAAACAGATTTTCTAGATATCTAAGGTGGGTTGCCCCATTCGGAGATCCATGGATCAAAGCTTATTCGCAGCTCCCCACGGCTTTTCGCAGCGTATCACGTCCTTCTTCGCCTGTGCATGCCAAGGCATCCACCAAATGCCCTTAAAACACTTCATCGTTCTCATTGCCAATGCTCATCAATATAGCTCACCCCAGAGGAGCAAGCGGAAGGGCTACCTTTTACAACCCAACCTTCTCATGATGCCATCAACGTGTTCGATCAGGCCACTTTATTGGAACCACGCCGAGCGGTTCACTTGTGTCCTGATCTTTAAGACCAGCTTCTCGAGATTAAATCCGGGTCCGCGCGGTTAGCAAACGGACATCAATAAGTCGTCAGAGGTGGTTTAGGGCCAAGCCCCAAAACACCAACAACGACCGACCAGAGTGACATGCTTCCGACCTACTCCAGCTCTTCCTCCAGATCCGACCGGCTAGGTCATCCTTGGTATCATCAGAACCGGGCTCGGACATCCTTGGGCTTTAAAACCCAAAAATACCTGGAAGCATCCAGATCAATCTTCTCTTCACAATTTTGCAGAACAGGCAGCACTCCTAAAAGTGATGCAAACTTTTATTTCTTCAGAAGACAATGGAGCCTCGACAGCCAACGAAGCGAAGCTTCGCAAGGCCAGAGGCCGGCGCCGATCCCGGGTTTTTGCAAAGCAAAATACCCTAGAAGGCGGCCCGTCCGGAGCGCAGCGCTCAAAGAGAGCGACAGCGTCAGGACCAAATATGGTGGAGCTTAACGGGATCGAACCGTTGACCCCCTGCTTGCAAAGCAGGTGCTCTCCCAGCTGAGCTAAAGCCCCAATCGTTTCAACGGAGGCAAAAGCCAATAGGAATTAGCAAAAAGCCCGTCCATCAACACCATAACCCACACGATCTTATCGACTGCGTCCGCCACCCCGACCAGCACCACATTCACCAAGATGAATGGTGGGCCCGGGTAGACTCGAACTACCGACCCCACGC
>NZ_JACYUU010000014.1:0-2659 GCF_014841925.1 Rhizobium sp. CFBP 13726 | reverse complement strand
AATAAGGTATCTACACCTGAATACATAGGGTGTAAGAAGCGAACTCAGGGAACTGAAACATCTAAGTACCTGAAGGAAAGGACATCAACCGAGACTCCGTAAGTAGTGGCGAGCGAACGCGGACCAGGCCAGTGGCAATGTTGAATAAAGCTGAACAGGTTGGAAAGCCTGGCTAGAGTGGGTGATAGCCCCGTAAGCGTAGAACAGACATTGTCCTTGAGTAGGGCGGGACACGTGAAATCCTGTCTGAACATGGGGAGACCACTCTCCAAGCCTAAGTACTCGTGCATGACCGATAGCGAACAAGTACCGTGAGGGAAAGGTGAAAAGCACCCCGACAAGGGGAGTGAAATAGAACCTGAAACCGGATGCCTACAAGCAGTCGGAGGGCGCTCTTTTTAGTAAGGGGCCTGACGGCGTACCTTTTGTATAATGGGTCAACGACTTAGTGTATCTAGCAAGCTTAAGCCGGTAGGTGTAGGCGCAGCGAAAGCGAGTCTGAATAGGGCGATTTAGTTAGATGCATTAGACCCGAAACCGAGTGATCTAGCCATGAGCAGGCTGAAGGTTGGGTAACACCAACTGGAGGGCCGAACCCGCATCTGTTGCAATAGATTGGGATGACTTGTGGCTAGGGGTGAAAGGCCAATCAAACTCGGAGATAGCTGGTTCTCCGCGAAATCTATTTAGGTAGAGCGTCGACCGAATACCCTCGGGGGTAGAGCACTGGATGGGCTATGGGGACTCACCGTCTTACTGATCCTAACCAAACTCCGAATACCGAGGAGTACTAGTCGGCAGACACACGGCGGGTGCTAACGTCCGTCGTGAAGAGGGCAACAACCCTGACCTCCAGCTAAGGTCCCCAAGTCATGGCTAAGTGGGAAAGGATGTGAGGATCCCAAAACAACCAGGATGTTGGCTTAGAAGCAGCCATCATTTAAAGAAAGCGTAACAGCTCACTGGTCTAAATAAGGGTCTTTGCGCCGAAAATGTAACGGGGCTAAAGCCATGCACCGAAGCTGAGGATATGCACGCAAGTGTATGTGGTAGCGGAGCGTTCCGTAAGTCTGTGAAGGAGGACCCGTGAGGGCCTCTGGAGATATCGGAAGTGCGAATGTTGACATGAGTAACGATAAAGGGGGTGAGAGACCCCCTCGCCGAAAGACCAAGGGTTCCTGCTTAAAGTTAATCTGAGCAGGGTTAGCCGGCCCCTAAGGCGAGGCAGAAATGCGTAGTCGATGGGAACCACGTTAATATTCGTGGGCCTGGTGGTAGTGACGGATCGCGTAAGTTGTACTTCCTTATTGGATTGGATGTGCAGCGGGGCGGTTCCAGGAAATAGCTCCACCGTATAGACCGTACCCGAAACCGACACAGGTGGTCAGGTAGAGCATACCAAGGCGCTTGAGAGAACTATGTTGAAGGAACTCGGCAAATTGCACGCGTAACTTCGGAAGAAGCGTGACCCCTTTTTACGCAAGTGGAAAGGGGTGGCACAGACCAGGGGGTAGCGACTGTTTATCAAAAACACAGGGCTCTGCGAAGTCGAAAGACGACGTATAGGGCCTGACGCCTGCCCGGTGCTGGAAGGTTAAAGGGAGAGGTGCAAGCTTTGAACTGAAGCCCCAGTAAACGGCGGCCGTAACTATAACGGTCCTAAGGTAGCGAAATTCCTTGTCGGGTAAGTTCCGACCTGCACGAATGGCGTAACGACTTCCCCGCTGTCTCCAACATAGACTCAGTGAAATTGAATTCCCCGTGAAGATGCGGGGTTCCTGCGGTTAGACGGAAAGACCCCGTGCACCTTTACTATAGCTTTACACTGGCATTCGTGTCGGCATGTGTAGGATAGGTGGTAGGCTTTGAAGCGGGGACGCCAGTTCTCGTGGAGCCATCCTTGAAATACCACCCTTATCGTCATGGATGTCTAACCGCGGTCCGTTATCCGGATCCGGGACAGTGTATGGTGGGTAGTTTGACTGGGGCGGTCGCCTCCGAAAGAGTAACGGAGGCGCGCGATGGTGGGCTCAGACCGGTCGGAAATCGGTCGTCGAGTGCAATGGCATAAGCCCGCCTGACTGCGAGACTGACAAGTCGAGCAGAGACGAAAGTCGGTCATAGTGATCCGGTGGTCCCGCGTGGAAGGGCCATCGCTCAACGGATAAAAGGTACGCCGGGGATAACAGGCTGATGACCCCCAAGAGTCCATATCGACGGGGTTGTTTGGCACCTCGATGTCGGCTCATCGCATCCTGGGGCTGGAGCAGGTCCCAAGGGTTTGGCTGTTCGCCAATTAAAGCGGTACGTGAGCTGGGTTCAGAACGTCGTGAGACAGTTCGGTCCCTATCTGCCGTGGGTGTAGGAATATTGACAGGATCTGTCCCTAGTACGAGAGGACCGGGATGGACATATCTCTGGTGGACCTGTTGTCGTGCCAACGGCATAGCAGGGTAGCTATATATGGAAGGGATAACCGCTGAAGGCATCTAAGCGGGAAACCCACCTGAAAACGAGTATTCCCTATCAGGGCCGTGGAAGACGACCACGTTGATAGGAGGCGTGTGGACGTGCAGTAATGCATGAAGCTTAGCCTTACTAATAGCCCGATTGGCTTCATCGTTCTCATTGACTATGCTCATCAAGGTGCTGCGCACCT
>NZ_JACYUU010000013.1:0-3344 GCF_014841925.1 Rhizobium sp. CFBP 13726 | reverse complement strand
GTGGTTGAGCTTAAGCTTCCAAACAACACTTACCTAGAATTTTTCATGATGGGCGGCCAACCTTCCTTGGCAGAAGTCCAAGCATGTTGGGAATATGAGGGAACTTAAAACGGTGGCAACGTCCGCTTTGGGCCAAAAGAAGACATTGATTGCTTTGCGTTATTGCGGAAGTGGAACGTATTCAAGCTTGATCCAAAATCAGCGCAAGCGGTCCGTCCTTCGCCGCCATCAGGCTCCATCCTGGCTTCGAACCAGGACGCAGCCGTCCGAAGAGTTCACCATTGATATGGACGTGAGCGGTTGGAACAAGTGGCTCAGACGCATTCCAAGTCACAGATATATCCGAGGGAGCCTCCGGGAAATCGAAAGATAGGTCGTGGCGAATGAACTCCGAGGGATTTGCGAATGGCATCAGATTACGGTCATGCCACTCGGGTTCAACAGACATTCCTACGCGATTATAAAGCCACACATCTGCGACTATATAGGCGTCGGGGGTAAGAAGATACGCGTAGGCAACCCTACCATCGTCCTCGAAAACTACGCTGAAACCGGAATTCGGGTCGCCATAGGATGCGGTCATACTGTCGCGGCGAAAATCCATGAGTTGGGCCTGCGTTATTTGGCTCTGACATTCTAGGGAAATTGTATTCGACTGCAATGGGCTGAAATCTAACTCGGCAGCTTTGCGCCAATTGCGGTCGTTAGATTGGGTTGCTATTGAGTTCGCATCGTCAACGCCGAGCACCATCATGGACATTTCCAATCAAGAGCAGGCGTTATCTGACAAGATCGACTGCAGATTCCCATATTCAGATGCTTCCGAGGCAGCCATCCTCATTGAAGAGGCACGTTCGATTTCCCCAAACGCTGAATTTTGTGTGCTGTACGAAATCGTCTCCCCACCCGCCTCCGAAGGACTCCCGAAGCATAAGCAGCGAGAATTGTTGACTGCCTGGGCCGAGAATGCGGCGTCCCCCCTTGCAGCTCGCATTGCCGATTTGGCAAACCAAGTGATTGACGGTGGAAAAGTGCCGATAGAAAAGGCGTTAGACGAGATGCACGAGTTGGCAGCGACCGAAGGGCAATACGCGGCTTTGGCGGTGGTTTCTCATCTTGCATGTGCGGGGAGAAAAGACGTCGACTGTGAGTCGATAGACACGCTGGAGCAACAAATCCGGATGCGATGGGATGCGTCTAGATGACAGCCTCGCGCCAAATGCGTTCATTGAAGCGATCTGATCCTCAGGCTACTGAGGCAAAGCCTTCGAATCGCCAATGGGAATGAGATGCCTCATTATGACTTCAATCACCACAAGACCAAGGACAAATATCTAGGCTTCGTTCAGATTCCGCGATCCGTGTTTGGCTGCGGCTTCAGACGATCTAATGCGCGGCGTAACCATGCGATATTTTCCAATCGTGGTATCCGAACTTCTGCGCCGCAGCGTTTACGATGAGAGTTGTTTCCTCGTCCCATTCTTCGAACCTGAGGCCGAATGGGTCTGTGAGCTGGTTCTGCATCTTGAGGATGCCCACGAAGACGTGACGGACGGAACTGCGGCAGCTATCTTCCAGGTCGCAAAGCACATCGATGAGATAGCGTCCCAATTCGCGGTCTTCGAACCCCGAGAAATATTCTTTCGCCAAATTTATCGCCGCCATCCGGCGATAGCCTTCGTCATCCTTCATCTGCATCCATTCACGTAATAGGGGGCGATATCGATCAGTCAACCGAAGGTAACGACACAACGCCTTCAAAGAATATTCTACATACACGTTGTTGTCGTCGCCATGCAGAAATGCTTCCAGAAGCGGCGCATCCACTGTTTCGCCACATAGGCCGACCACGATGACGGCTCCCGGAATGTCTCCGGTACGGCTGCGAAGAATGCTTCGAGCAAATTCGACTTCCTCCGGGGTGACCACGCCCGGCTCCAAACCTTTTGCTCGAAGGCAGATATCCTGAACGTCGAATGTGGCAGACTTGATGGGCAAAATAGCGATCTTGATAAATAGTCTTTGCGGCGCTGCGTGAGGTCGTCGGTCAGAATGGCGTCATGTTCGGATTTGTCAACAGAACCAAGTGTGCGCTATAACCGTTTAGGCCGATTGCAGCCATTCATTAAATAGTTAGTATTCTGGGTTGCCACCATGCATCTAGTCGCCATGAAAGTTGTTGGCACTGTATTTCGAGTTGATGGGACCCCTTGGGACTACCATAACAATTCGAGGCCTTCGGCCTCGGGGGCCGCCGGGTTCGCGATCTGCGAGGTGGTGCTGGCTGATCCAGAGGGCTTAATCACGACAATGCCTCAAAAAGCCGAATTACACTTTCTTCGAGTCGTTCAGCTGGAGGATGGGGCCGAAGAAATTGATCTCTATGACGGCCCCAAGCTGATCATGAAATTCCGACCGGTGGCTCTTGCAGAACTCCAGGCCGTTAGTGCCATCCTATGATTGTCAATGACCTTCAAATCGTGTTGAAACGTGCTCCCGCTAAGCGCCAGAAGTGATCAGAGCGATCAATATTGTTGACCGATGATCTGATACCCCAAAAAACAGCTCTCCATCGAGGCAGGATATACGGATGCAAGAACTGGAGTTCGTCCAACTCAATGACGACTGGAGCGCAGAGCCTAATGCACCGTTGGTCGCAGTAGTCTTCGAAGGCAACGCAGCAAACTTGAGCTTCTTGCTAAATCCGTGGCAGCGGAAGGCCGACTTTAGGGAGGAGGCAACGGTTCGCTTCAGCAATTGCAGTCGCTGGAACTGGGATGCGACCAATGACCATGCGTGGTTTGCTGGGGAGGGTCGTTACGCTAAGCAAGCTCCCAAGTGGGGCGAATTCTACGAGGTGGTGGGAGAAGACATTCTAGGTGGCAACATCGACTGGGAGATCATCGCAGCCGACACTGTAAATGCCCGACATTTCCTATTTTACTTTCGCGATGAAACGCTCGAATTCATCGCTTCCGGCTGGTCGATGAGTACCAAAACAATTCATTGAATTCACGACCGCTTTGGGGCAAAAGCCGACCTCGGCAGCTTTGCGCCAGAGGCGGTCGTTGCCTTCATTCAACCCCCATGGTTTCATGGGTGGTGCGATACCAGGGTCGATAACGAAGCCGCGTCGCTACGGAGAACAAGCATGCGTTTCCCAGAAGAGACACTTTGGGACCACATCAACGATGGGTGGAGCCGCATGTCATTTAAGCAGCGAAACCTATGGGATGCAATCAAGCGATCGGCTGAAGAGTGGACTTGAAAGTCGCCCACAGACTTCGATAGCAGACGTATATGCTTCCCTCTATTTCACATTATGGTGTCGTAAGAAGATGCGA
>NZ_JACYUU010000012.1:0-5740 GCF_014841925.1 Rhizobium sp. CFBP 13726 | reverse complement strand
TCGCATCTTCTTACGACACCATAATGTGAAATAGAGGGAAGCATATACGTCTGCTATCGAAGTCTGTGGGCGACCGCAATTGGGCAGAGGCTGACATTGTGAAGCGCCTTTGCGATCTAGCGACCGCTTTGTTTTCCAAGGTACTCCCCGGCGATTGGACCGCTTGATCGAGGTCCCACGTCGTACCCGGAGTTTATAATATCAAGCTGGACCTGAACGGCTTGCTCCAGTTCAAATTGCAACGATTGGAACTGATCAATAAACCCGAAGGCGGTCCAAGAGGATCGGTTGAAACCGTATTCGAAATGGTTGTAGTAAATAACTGTTTCACCGATAATAGCGACAACCCAAAATGGGCCGTAGCCTTTCAAGTCCCACTCTTCAGGCGATCGCTTGATTGCATCCCATAGGTTTCGCTGCTTGAATGACATGCGGCTCCACCCATCGTTGATGTGGTCCCAAAGTGTCTCTTCTGAGAAACGCATGCTTGTTCTCCGTAGCGACGCGGCTTCGTTATCGACCTTGGTATCGCACCACCCATGAAACCATAAGGGTTGAATGGAGGCAACGACCGCCTCTGGCGCAAAGCTGCCGAGGTCGGCTTTCGGCCCAAAGCTGCCATCAGGAAGCAATCTGGTATGGCGCAAATCGACATAATTTGTTCAAACAGCTTATGACCAGCAACCCCATTCCAGAATGCCTACTATCTCAGCGGTTGCGAAATCGCTGCATCAACGTGTTGGAACTTCTTGCGGACGGCAACGAGACCGTCCGGCGGTTTGGTTCCGCAGAATACTTCAACTGTTTTTTCGATTGGTTTCCCGATGAGGGCGTTTACAAACCCCCGTCAGCAATGTCCCAAGATGAAGTAGAGGTCGCTACAGCGGTCCTGGTCCTGATGCGCGACGCGTGCGATGCCACTCCGCTGCTGGTGACTGAAGATGAGCTTATTGCAACGGGCTGGCCAAGCCGTATTCAGCCGTTTGCACAAAATGCGCTGGAAGTGTTCATGACCCGAGGTCGGGGCATCGAGGATTAACAATCATTGCAATGTAAATGCGCGCTCGTGGTGAAAGTCCGCAGTTGGCGCAAAGCAGCCGAGCGTCTGGCAGGTGACCGCTGATCATTCAAGCTTATCGATGGTTAGTGAGTGAAGAGCTTTCATGGATTGGTGACGTGGGTGTTTCGCCGTGACAGGTTTTGGCCCGAAGTGGCCACTAAGCTACTCATTTGCGCCGATGTTCACAACTGATTTTTAAACTGCTAAGGCTACCGTTGAAGTCTTGGAAATTTCAAAAGCGCATCAATGCCCACCCGTTACCGTCTTGCGCAAGCTGCCCTCTATTCGTTTTTGTTCGTCGGCTTTGCAAGCCTCACCCGAGCGATACCGATAGGGCATTGGTTGCTCGAAAACTGCGGCGTCAGCGGCCTTTTCAGCGGTATTTCCATATATGCGGCAGCCCTGTGTGCATCCGTCTTTGGTCTTAGGAAGATCACCAGCACATGGTCTTTTGATGAACTGCCTCCGCATTCCAGCGAAAAGGTCTTTGGGAGCTTCTATTACGTTGAAGTAAATCAGATTGTGATAGAGGAGACTAAACCCAAAAAGCCTGATGACTTCGACAAGCCGGAGTATGACGTGTAAATGTCCGAATTTGGCCCAGAACGAATTTGATGGCGGCATAGTCGCCTATCGGCCCTCACGATCATCTGTGCAGTTAAAGTAGATCGCGGAAATTTCCCAGCTCGACGTAGCCCAACTGTAAATCCTGCCCCCCGAATCGTTGGAAGTACATGGCGGCGAAAGCAGTGTCTCCTAATAGCGCTAACCGGTCATCGCGTAGGTCGGTCGCTAGCACTTTGACTTCCGTGCATTTGGTGTGTCCCACTCCCAAAGAAACTTTGCTCGTAGCGCCTCCAAGCAATCATCCCATGTGTCGCGCTCGCAAGCCGAGATGGCGGTACGCAGGTAGTCCACAAGGATATCGCGCGAGTACGAATGAACGCGAATTGTCCTTGTCTCATCGCTTCTGGGAGGCACCCTGTTTGGGGTCACGACCCTAACTGAAAATGTTTCTGTCCAATCGGCGTCCTTGGGTCCGATTGCGAGCTGGAGCCAAATGTCTGCGTCATCCGAGGACTCACTTCTACGAGTTTCACTCCGATCCATTTCAATCTCGAAGGTCTTCCCGGCAAAAATTGCCACGATTATGTCAGCCTTCAATTCCAGCAACCTCTTAACCCTGACTTCAGTTTTAATCGTGGCTGCGCCATTGGTGAGCGGGCGGACGATAGAGGTTGTGTATCGATCCTTGTTAGCTTGATGCAGCTGAACCTGCAACGACCGCTTTTGGCGTAAGCAATCAACGTCGCCTTTTGGCCCAAAGCGGTCATCAGGCGAGATCTGGACATAGATTAGGCCTCTTTGGGTTGATGGCGTTACAGCATGCGACGTCCGGGGAGGCGACATGAATTACTCAAGTTTGGTTGGAGGTGATGAACTTTTGGCATGGTTCGGGCAGCCCCCGACCTTTCATGATGCCGAGATTGTCAGCCTATCGCTCAACCGTAGCGGGGTCAGTGAGTTAAAGGTCCATGGCTGGATCATGACTGATGAAGTTGATCCGCGAGGCTACATCGTGCTGGACAAGCATGCGGTTGTGACCTTCAAGTTCACGGGCATCATGGACCTTCAATTGGATGGTTTCAGCAGCCAAAACGTCATCGCAGGTCTTGTGCTTTAACAAGCGACGGATAGGGGCCGTGCCAGTTATTACGCTTTGCCCGAGGAGGAGGGTGACATCGAGATTGAATTGCTTCCCTGCTATGGACTGGACGGCTTCGTAAGGGCCAAAAAGATTGCGATAGCCTTCATGCCGGGACGACCGGAGAAGCAATAGTCGATTTGAGGCTATGTCTTTCAATTGGCTCAGAGCTACCGAGGTCGCCATCCAGCCCTATCGTCGTTACAAAACAGAGCTCGATGCCCCGGCGCAGGTGCCGCTCAATAGAAATGCACTCTCGACAGATCGATCTCATAGGGGTCGATCACGATAGGCTTTCCATTCTCCTTGTATATTTCGAGTTCGGAAAGCTTTCCGTTGGTCACGTGTACAGCGACCCTGACTAGGGCTCCAACGCGTATGAGCCCCGCGGTTCCATCGATCGCGTCGTCGTAAAAACCTTCGACTGGTATGCGGTCGTTCGGCCGTCGGGATGGGGTATCACTCTCTTTCACCACGGCCAGCGGCCCCTCACTCCAGAGCATCAAAATCCATCTCCCGACCCGCATCACCTCCAGCGACTTCATTTGTTCTAGGATTGCTGCACGCCCCTCAAATTTCTCCCTGAGCAAATGCATGATAAGGGCATACTCGCTAACACCGATCGGGCGCCAATTCCGTAGCGGAGCGTCAACATCGGTGAAGCAGTCATCTTGGTCTGATGGAGTCCGCATCCATTCAATTGTGAGCCGGGCATCTGCCATGGCAGCCTGGTCGCTCTCGAAGATGCCGGAGGGACGTCCTTCGAGCCACGATGGCGGACAGTCATCCCACTCAGAGATTACTTCTTCAACGTATACGTATTTGCCGTCCGGACGCAGATAAACGCTGACGCGCCTCGCGTTATCGTCTCTGACGGCCCTCATTGTTAATTTGCCAGACATGGTACCCCTTCCGCTCCAGCCTGAGTTGGTTTCGAAGGAGTGTCAATAACTGCAAATGGTGCGAAGTGACGAGAGCGGCTTTTGGCCGAAGCGGACATGAACGCCTTTCTCCTCATACTGTTGCTGCGCTGTCGAAAAGCTCGATGAGATCGTCGTGGCGACTAGCAAAGGAGGCGGGTCTGCCGTAGAGACAACGAAACCAAGCCGATGACGCTGAACATGATGGGCAGATGACCGAAAAGATCGTGATCAGCAGGAACAGCACCGCTCCGGTGAAGGTTCTTGAGACCGGCAGCGAGTTTATCCTCAACAAAGGGGTGACGCTGAGCACAGCCGCGACCGCCATTCTGGCGACCGGCCCGGCAACGCTGCGCGACTTCTACATAAACGGCACGGTGCTTTCCGCTTCCAGCTATGCCTTCCAGTTCGGCACAACCGCGGTGACCGACAGCCAAAGCCAGTTCGTGGTCAGCGCGTCCGGCGTGGTCAACGGCCAGGACTACGGCCTGAAGATCGACAGCGGCGGACTGGAGCTCATCAATGACGGCACGGTGGCGGCACGCCTGACCGCGATCGCAGTTGCTGCAACGGCGACGACAATCGTCAATACCGGCCTGATCGAATCCTCTGCCGGTATCGGCATCGCCGTGTCCGGCAGCAACGCGGAAATCATCAATCACGGCACCACGCATGCGGCGCTGGATGTGGTGCAACTGCGCGGCGCCTCGGCCATTCTCACCAACAATGGCGAGTTACGCTCCGACAAGGGCTCGGCGATCGTGTCCAGCGGCAAATCGGCGGTTTTGACCAATCACGGCACCGCGACCGGCACCGGGACCACCATCGCATCGTCCGGATCCAATGCTGTCATCACCAATGACGGCACGGTCATCTCGATGAAGGGCGGCGCGATCACGGCGACCGGCGCTGCGGCGATCATCACCAATAGCGGCGAGATCACCGCTTTGAAGAACGCCATGACGCTCACCGGAGATCACGGCAAGATCACCAATAACGGCCTGATCAAGGCCTCCGGCTATGCGATTGCCGTCTCGGCCGACGATACGATCATCACCAACAACAAGACCATGGCGGCGGCGGGCGGCATCCAGGTCGGTGGCGCCGATGAAACCGTGACCAATGACGGTACGATCACAGGCACGCAGGCATCTCTGGCGACGATCGATTTTTCGGGTGCGAGCAAAGCGGCGCTGCAAAACAACGGCCTGATCAAATCGGCGGGCACCGCATTCCTGGGCGGCAACAGCGCCGATTCGCTCTTCAACAAGGGCACCATCACCGGCGACATCAAGCTGGGCAATGGCAATGACTATTTCGACGGCACCGGCGGCAAGGTCAACGGCACGATCTATGGCGGCAACGGCAACGACGTCTATGTTATCAGCGACGCGAAGATCAAGCTTTCCGAAAATACCGGCGGCGGCACCGACCTCGTCAAATCGGCGGTGTCGTTCACGCTGGGCAACAATTTCGAGAACCTGACGCTGGACGGCGCTTCGGCCATCAACGCCACCGGCAATGCGCTGGCCAACCAGCTTCACGGCAATAGCGGCAAGAACGTCATCGACGGCAAGGCGGGCAACGATATCATCTGGGGCCATGGCGGCGCCGATACCCTGACCGGCGGCGCGGGCGCCGACCAGTTCGTGTTTGCCACCAAGGATGGCAGGGACACGATCACCGATTTTGTCGCGAACGGCTCGAAGCACGACATCCTCGACCTCACCGGTCTTGGCAGCATCATCGACTACAAGGACCTGGTCCAGCATCATATGAAGCAGGTCGGCCACGACGTTTACATCGATGGCCTGAACGGCGACAGCATCCTTCTGCATGACGTGAAGATGGCGGCCCTCGATGCCGGCGTTTTTCTGTTCTGAGCGGTTACGGAGCGCACCCGAATAAAGGGGCTGTAATTGCCCCTAAGCGGACGTTACCACCGTTTTAAGTTCCCTCATATTCCCAACATGCTTGGACCTCTGCCAAGGAAGGTTGGCCGCCCATCATGAAAAATTCTAGGTAAGTGTTGTTTGGAAGCTTAAGCTCAACCAC
>NZ_JACYUU010000011.1:0-20814 GCF_014841925.1 Rhizobium sp. CFBP 13726 | reverse complement strand
AATGGCAAAGAGCAAGTTTGAGCGCAATAAGCCTCACGTCAACATTGGCACGATCGGTCACGTCGACCACGGCAAGACGTCGCTGACTGCGGCGATCACGAAGTACTTCGGCGAATTCAAGGCCTACGACCAGATCGACGCTGCTCCTGAAGAGAAGGCCCGCGGCATCACCATTTCGACGGCACACGTCGAATACGAGACGCCAAACCGCCACTACGCACACGTCGACTGCCCCGGCCACGCCGACTACGTCAAGAACATGATCACCGGTGCAGCGCAGATGGACGGCGCGATCCTGGTTTGCTCGGCTGCCGACGGCCCGATGCCACAGACCCGCGAGCACATCCTGCTTGCTCGTCAGGTTGGCGTTCCCGCGATCGTCGTGTTCCTCAACAAGGTTGACCAGGTCGACGACGAAGAGCTCCTCGAGCTCGTCGAACTGGAAGTCCGCGAACTTCTGTCGTCCTACGACTTCCCGGGCGACGACATTCCGATCGTCAAGGGTTCGGCTCTGGCCGCTCTCGAAGATTCGAACAAGAAGATCGGCGAAGACGCCGTTCGCGAACTGATGGCAGCTGTCGACGCCTACATCCCGACGCCTGAGCGTCCGATCGACCAGCCGTTCCTGCTGCCGATCGAAGACGTTTTCTCGATCTCGGGCCGTGGTACGGTCGTGACCGGTCGCGTCGAGCGTGGCATCGTCAAGGTTGGTGAAGAAGTCGAAATCGTCGGCATCCGCGCCACGACCAAGACGACGGTTACCGGCGTCGAAATGTTCCGCAAGCTGCTCGACCAGGGCCAGGCCGGCGACAACATCGGCGCTCTGATCCGTGGCGTACAGCGTGACGGCGTCGAGCGTGGCCAGATCCTGTGCAAGCCGGGTTCGGTCAAGCCGCACAAGAAGTTCATGGCAGAAGCCTACATCCTGACGAAGGAAGAAGGCGGCCGTCATACGCCGTTCTTCACGAACTACCGTCCTCAGTTCTACTTCCGTACAACGGACGTGACCGGTATCGTTTCGCTTCCAGAAGGCACGGAAATGGTTATGCCAGGCGACAACGTCACCGTTGAAGTCGAGCTGATCGTTCCGATCGCGATGGAAGAAAAGCTGCGCTTCGCGATCCGCGAAGGCGGTCGTACTGTCGGCGCCGGCATCGTTGCCTCGATCATCGAGTAATCGATAGATCAACCACTTGAAAAAGGCCTCGCGGGAAACCGCGGGGCCTTTTTCGTTACAGCGTGTTGAAATCGGTCAGGAGACGTCCGCAGGGAGCGCGTACGCCGTTCAGCCAAAGAGTTCATTCATATAGCGGAACTGCGTGCTGCCGCCTGGCTTGGCCCAGCTCTTCGGCAGGCGTGGCGCAGGCTCCATCAGCCGTGCTGCAACATTCTCGGCGCCTGCTTCAATCGCGTCTCTCCCGATGAAACCACCGCGGACCTGCGTCGTCGCGGCAAGCGCCCGCTGGAAGGCGTCGAACAGTTCCATGTCCGGCCGTCCCGGATTCGTCCAGAACTCCGCGAGTGGCCCTTGGAACGTCAGCCCGGGGATGTCGTATACCGCAGCGCCCAGCGCAACTACCGGCTTTGCCATCGATAGCGCGGTCAGTCCGACGGTCGAGTTGACTGTGACGACGCCGGCCGCGCGGGTGATAAGGTCGTCGGTGTCGCCCCCATCCGCATAGAAGACACGGTCCGATATTCCGTGGCGGTTTGAGGCGGCCCGGGTTCGCTCGGGCCAGCGCGACAGTCCATTGTCGATCGGATGGACCTTGAACAGCAGGCGGTCGTTACTGCCTGCTTGCTTTGCGAAAGAAGCAATCACCGAATCGACGATGGCGAAGAGGTCGCCGCCGGGGGCGTGACGGATGATCTGGTAATCCCCAGGAAGCTGCAATGGAAACAGGAAGACCCGAGGCAAGCGCACGCCATCCGCCGTCTGGATCGGGGCGAGGGCGGCTGTGGTCGCGAGATCGGCGTTCCGTCGCCGAGATTTCATCCTGAGCGCCTTCCAGATCCAGCCGGCATATTCGCGAACCGGATGCACGGGCCCATGGGTCCGGTAGTGCGGATGAACGAGCCATCCCAAGAGAACATTGGGAACGTGATAGACAAGATCGTAGAGCGCGTAGGTCAAGAAGCTGGAGCGGTAACGTCCGACCCTGTCAATGGCCGGTGCGCTTTCCGCGATCATGCGGATACGCTCCGCATCCTTCGGGAAGCGAGAATGCGCCGACATGCCATCCGGCTCTATCGTCAGCCAGTCGGGCCGCAGATACCCGTGTTCGAGAATATGGACGTCAACGCCTCTGGCTGACGCAACGGCAGCCGCGCTGTGATGCGGCGCACGACCATCACCAAGCATGACGATATCGGTTACATTGTGATCGCTTATGTAGCGATCGAGATACACTGCCCAATGTTCAGGCTTTTCGCGAAACAGTTCGCTTTTGCGCGGCCACCAAAACGCCACATCACCTATGGATAGGTTGATCTTCGATACCTCCGCGCCTTTGTTTTCAATGGCTTCCGAGAGCTTCTTGAGAAACGGCGAGGCGGGTCCTTGAAGCAGCAGGAATCGGCGTTGATGCATGGCGACGTAACCTTGGGATATGCTTCGTGCGTAAAAGGCGCCATTGACGACGGTGGTGCCTTCGTGAAAGTACCGGAACTGTTTAACGGTAATTGTGTGAATTGGCATCCGTCTCACGTACGGGGAGCTGTGTATTACGTCGGGAGAACCCCGATCAGGCTAAACGACCCTCAATTTCATGATCCCGAATCAAGCGGTATTGGCTTCGAATGACAAAAGTCCTGTTTCTCCAAGGTCCACCGTCCGTGTTCTGGCGCGAGCTGGCAAACGCGTTCGAAGCGCAGGGGATCGGTACGAAACGTGTGAACTTCTCGTTCGGAGACCAGGCCTACTGGCGAAAGTCCGGAGCGATCAACTATCGCGGAACGCTGAGGGCCTGGCCACGCTATCTGGCTGAACTCATCCGTCGCGAAGGCATCACCGACATTCTCTATTATGCCGACCGGCTGCCCTACCATCGCTTTGCCGGACGCGTTGCACGTCGGTTGGGCATTCAGTGTCATGCCGTCGAGTTCGGCTATCTTCGGCCGGACTGGATCACGCTCGAACGCAATGGCATGGGCCGCTTCTCGCACTTCCCCAACGATCCGAACGTGATTCGCAAGGTTGCCGAGCAGGTTCCCGAACCGGATCTCAAGGCGCGCTACGGCCACACGTTCGGACAGGAGGCGACAAACGAGGTCATCTATAATCTCCTGGCATATTTCGGCCGCCCGATGTTCCCGTTCTACCGCTCGGACAAGTACTACGATCCGCTGTTCGACTATCTGTCGTGGCTGCCGCGCATGTTCCGTTCGCGCCACGATCTGCCAGAGGGATTTTTCGACGGCGAAACCGGCAAGAATTACCTCCTGGCGCTGCAATTGCAGAGCGACTACCAGATCCGAGCAAACTCTCCTTATCGGCATCTCTCTCAGATGATCGATCAGGTCATCCACTCGTTCTCGAGACATGCTCCCGAGAGCGCGCGGTTGATCGTAAAGCAGCATCCGCTCGACAACGATCTCGAGGGCTGGCGCAAGATCGTGTCGAAGATTGCCGCCCGCTACCGCGTCTCGAACCGGGTCGTGTTTATCGAAAGAGGTGATCTCGGAGCGATCCTTCGCCATTCGCACGGGACGATCGTTGCCAACTCCACGACGGCGATGCACAGCCTGAGAGCCGGTCTTCCGACGATTGCGCTCGGTGCGGCAGTTTACGACATGCCCGGGTTGACCCATCAGGGCGGGATCGACTCGTTCTGGTCTAACCCCGAGCCGCTTGACGCGAACCTGCTGCGCGCCTTCATCAAGGCATTGGCCGGCACGGTACAGATCAAGGGCAATTTCTATCACGAAGAGGGCCGCGCGCTCGCGATCGAATCGATCATTACCCGCGTCCGCGACCGCACCGTCAACGAACCTGGTGCCTTCGTCGAAAAACCGCCGCGTCTGGCATGGCAACGGCTTCCTCTGCCAACAGAGAGGCGCGTGCCGGCGACCGGGACGGCGACGGGCGCCGTCGAGCTTTCAACGCGCGATCTTCTCCTAGGGAAGCCGGATCAAGTCTTGTCCCCGGTCTCGGCAATAGATCTCGGCGACAACGTCGGCGGCAAATTCAGATAGCCTGGCAAAGTTCGAAAAACACTCTTGCCAAGTCCGGCGCAGCGTCTTAAAGGGAGCGCCTAGCCGGTGACGGAGAGGATCTTGATGGTCCGTCAGTCTTCGGTTTGAAGGGGTATAGCTCAGTTGGTAGAGCGGCGGTCTCCAAAACCGCAGGTCGTCGGTTCAAGCCCGGCTGCCCCTGCCAGCCTTCGCACAACACATAGCTTGCGACTGTAATTGATAGGCGCTGAGCGGTTGTTGTCCAAAGTTGGGAATTTCATGTAGGCACCTTTTTCCTCTTGTTTAACGGGAAATGGGTGTTTATGTAGGGAACAACAGACACGCGGTGCGTGGGGCTGAACGATATCGGCTTTACGTGCCGTAATTGCGTGGGCAATCGATGGCATCCAAAACCAATCCGGCAACGTTCTTCAAGCAGGTTCGTTCCGAAGCGTCTAAAATCACTTGGCCATCCCGCCGTGAAACCACGATCTCGACGATCATGGTTCTGGTCATGGTCGTGGTTGCGGCGCTGTTTTTCTTCGCTGCGGACCAGCTTATTGGCTGGTTGCTCGGCTTCGTGCTGAACGTCAGCGTTTGATCCTGGAGTATTAAGATGGCGGCCCGCTGGTACATCGTCCACGCATATTCGAACTTTGAGAAAAAGGTCGCTGAGGACATCGAGAACAAGGCTCGCCAGAAGGGGCTTGAGCATTTGTTCGAACAGATCCTCGTTCCGACGGAAAAGGTTGTGGAAGTGCGTCGCGGCCGAAAGGTTGATAGCGAACGCAAGTTCTTCCCAGGCTACGTCATGGTTCGTGCGAACCTAACGGACGAAGCCTACCATCTGATCAAGAACACGCCGAAGGTTACCGGCTTCCTTGGTTCCGACAACAAGCCTGTTCCGATCCCTGACTCCGAAGCCGATCGTATCCTCGGTCAGGTTCAGGAAGGTGTCGAGCGGCCGAAGTCCTCGATCTCGTTCGAGGTTGGTGAACAGGTTCGTGTTTCCGATGGTCCGTTCGCGTCGTTCAACGGCGTTGTTCAGGATGTCGATGAAGAGCGTTCGCGCCTCAAGGTCGAAGTGTCGATCTTTGGCCGCGCCACTCCGGTGGAGCTCGAATACGCTCAGGTCGAGAAGGTCTGATTGTTTTTGAATATGGGCTGCCATTGAGTTGGCGGCCCTGTGCGGCGTTTGCCGCAACCCGCGTGGAAGGTGAGGGGTCTAGCCGGACCTCGATAAGCCGCACCACGCAACCGCAGCCGCCGGTCAACCCGGCATTTCGGACCAAGATATCGGTCCATAACGAAAGGCAGAGAAATGGCTAAGAAAGTAGCAGGCCAGCTCAAGCTTCAGGTCAAGGCAGGATCGGCTAACCCGTCCCCGCCAATCGGCCCGGCGCTTGGTCAGCGTGGCATCAACATCATGGAATTCTGCAAGGCGTTCAATGCCGCCACGCAGGAAATGGAAAAGGGTATGCCGATCCCGGTCGTCATCACCTACTACCAGGACAAGTCCTTCACCTTCGCGATGAAGCAGCCGCCGGTTACTTATTGGCTGAAGAAGGAAGCGAAGATCACTTCCGGTTCCAAGACACCTGGCAAGGGTGGCAAGGCCGGTACCATCACCAAGGCTCAGGTCCGTGCGATCGCCGAAGGTAAGATGAAGGATCTCAACGCAGCCGACGTCGAAGGCGCAATGCTGATGGTTGAGGGCTCTGCCCGCTCCATGGGCCTGGAAGTGGTGGCTTAACATGGTAAAGCTCGCAAAGCGCATGAAGAAGATCCGCGAAGGCGTGGATCCGACAACGCTCATCGCTCTCACCGAAGCCATCTCGATGGTCAAGGAACGTGCGACGGCTAAGTTCGACGAAACCGTCGAAATCTCGATGAACCTCGGCGTTGACCCGCGTCACGCAGACCAGATGGTCCGCGGCGTTGTCAACCTGCCGAACGGCACCGGCCGTGACGTTCGCGTTGCTGTTTTCGCACGTGGCGCCAAGGCTGATGAAGCCAAGGCTGCTGGTGCAGACATTGTTGGCGCAGAAGACCTGCTGGAAATCGTTCAGGGCGGCAAGATCGACTTCGATCGTTGCATCGCAACTCCTGACATGATGCCGCTCGTCGGTCGTCTCGGTAAGGTTCTCGGCCCGCGTGGCATGATGCCGAACCCGAAGGTCGGTACTGTGACCATGGACGTTGCCGGAGCCGTCAAGGCTTCCAAGGGCGGCGCTGTCGAGTTCCGCGTCGAGAAGGCCGGTATCGTTCACGCCGGCATCGGCAAGGCTTCCTTCGATGCCAAGGCACTCGAAGAAAACATCCGTGCCTTTGCTGACGCCGTCATCAAGGCAAAGCCGGCTGGCGCCAAGGGCAACTACCTGAAGCGCGTCGCGATTTCGTCGACGATGGGCCCAGGCGTCAAGATCGAACCTTCGTCGGTCACAGCCGCTTAATGAATTGCCGGAGCCTTCGGGCTCCGGCTCAATGAATTCCCTCTTCCTTCGGGGAGTGGGAATTTCCGGATAAATCCGGAATTCCTGTCCGAGATTGCAGGTGGTTTTCCCTTAATCACTTGGCCTGCATGAGACGGGTAAGAACGCAGATTTTCGGCGCTCCGGCGTTGTCAATTCGGTTCGAGCCTTGTGTGCCTTAAGCCTGAAGCCTTCTTGGCGACAGAGCGGGGGGACAGGATCCTCAACCGCCACGGACGGTCCGTTAAACGATCGTTCGAGGCAAAGGCAAACCCGGTAGGGCCTGCAGGATTGCGGTCCTATCAACTGGAGACAGACAGTGGAAAGAGCGGAAAAACGCGAATTCGTCACGGAGCTGAATGAAGTCTTCAAGGCTTCTGGTTCAGTTGTCGTGGCCCACTATGCTGGTGTCACAGTTGCGCAGATGAACGACTTCCGTTCAAAAATGCGTGCTGCTGGCGGCACCGTCAAAGTCGCGAAGAACCGCCTGGCCAAGATCGCTCTTCAGGGTACGGAAGCAGAAGGGATCTCCGATCTCTTCACCGGTCAGACACTCATTGCCTACAGCAATGACCCGATCACTGCTCCCAAAGTCGTCGTGGATTTCGCCAAGACCAACGACAAGATCGTTGTCCTCGGTGGAGCCATGGGAACAACCACGCTCAACGCAGAAGCAGTCAAGTCGCTTGCGACCCTGCCTTCGCTGGACGAGCTTCGTGGCAAGCTGCTGGGCCTCTTGAACGCCCCGGCTACCCGCATTGCAACGGTTGTATCCGCACCAGCAGCTCAGCTTGCTCGCGTGTTTGCGGCTTACTCAAAGAAGGACGAAGCCGCGTAAGGCGGTTTTTCGCTGTTCAAAACCAAGTTCGAACCGAATATAAGGAACTGATAAAATGGCTGATCTCGCAAAGATCGTTGAAGACCTGTCCGCCCTGACCGTTCTGGAAGCTGCTGAGCTTTCCAAGATGCTCGAAGAAAAGTGGGGCGTTTCGGCTGCTGCTCCTGTCGCAGCTGCTGCTGCTGGCGGCGGTGCTGCTGCTGTCGTTGAAGAAGAAAAGACCGAATTCGACGTTATCCTCGTTGAAGCCGGCGCTAACAAGATCAACGTCATCAAGGAAGTCCGCGCAATCACAGGTCTCGGCCTGAAGGAAGCTAAGGACCTCGTCGAAGGCGCTCCTAAGGCTGTCAAGGAAGCCGTTTCCAAGGCTGAAGCTGCAGACCTCAAGAAGAAGCTTGAAGACGCAGGCGCCAAGGTCGACGTCAAGTAATATCGGAATACGGTGGGGGAGATCAGTCTCCCCCGCTTTCTTCCTCCGAAACTATTACCCAGGGATCGTGAAAACGGCCCCTGGGTAATGGGTTCTCAAGAGGATGGTCCTGAACCGAACCGAGAAGGCAATCCGGCCTTTCGCTTTCGGGAAGTAGGACGAGTTTGAGAATACCATGTTCGACGGGATCGACTGGCCAGCGAACCCCGTCCGTTGCAGGCCCGGATGCAATTTTGAAGGAGCGACGATGGCTCAGACCCTTTCATTTAACGGTCGCAGGCGCGTACGCAAGTTTTTTGGGAAAATCCCCGAAGTCACAGAAATGCCGAACCTCATCGAGGTTCAGAAGGCGTCTTACGATCAGTTTCTGATGGTTGAAGAGCCGAAGGGTGGTCGTCCGGACGAAGGTTTGAACTCCGTGTTCAGGTCTGTCTTCCCGATCAGCGATTTCTCCGGCGCTTCCATGCTCGAATTCGTGTCCTACGAATTCGAACCGCCGAAGTTCGACGTCGAAGAATGCCGTCAGCGCGATCTGACCTACGCAGCGCCTCTCAAGGTGACGCTGCGTCTCATCGTGTTTGATATCGACGAGGATACGGGCGCGAAGTCCATCAAGGACATCAAGGAACAGTCCGTCTACATGGGCGACATGCCGCTCATGACCGACAACGGCACGTTCATCGTGAACGGTACCGAGCGCGTCATCGTGTCTCAGATGCACCGTTCGCCAGGCGTGTTCTTCGACCACGACAAGGGCAAGAGCCACTCTTCCGGCAAGCTGCTTTTTGCTGCTCGCGTCATTCCGTATCGCGGTTCCTGGCTCGACATCGAATTCGACGCCAAGGACATCGTCTACGCGCGTATCGACCGTCGCCGCAAGATCCCCGTCTCGTCGCTGCTGATGGCACTCGGCATGGACGGCGAAGAAATCCTGTCGACGTTCTATACGAAGTCCAACTATGTTCGCGACGGCGAAGGCTGGCGCATTCCGTTCAACGCCGAAACCCTCAAGGGTGCCAAGGCGCTGTCGGAAATGGTTGACGCCGACACCGGCGAAGTCGTTGTGGAATCCGGCAAGAAGCTGACCCCGCGTCTGCTTCGTTCGCTGACCGAGAAGGGCCTCAAGGCCATCAAGGCAACGAATGACGATCTCTACGGCAACTATCTGGCCGAAGACATCGTCAACTACTCGACGGGTGAGATCTATCTCGAAGCCGGCGACGAAATCGACGAGAAGACCCTCAAGGTCATCCTCGACCACGGTTTCGACGAGATCCCGGTTCTCGGCATCGACCACATCAATGTTGGCGCCTACATCCGCAACACGCTGGCTGCAGACAAGAACGAGCATCGTCAGGATGCACTGTTCGACATCTACCGCGTCATGCGTCCGGGCGAGCCGCCGACGATGGATTCGGCCGAAGCCATGTTCAACTCGCTGTTCTTCGATTCGGAGCGTTACGATCTCTCCGCCGTCGGCCGCGTCAAGATGAATATGCGTCTCGACGTCGACGCTCCAGACACGATGCGCGTTCTGCGCAAGGACGATATCCTGGCCGTGGTCCGGATGCTCGTCGAACTGCGTGACGGCAAGGGCGAAATCGACGACATCGACAACCTCGGCAACCGCCGCGTTCGTTCTGTCGGCGAACTGATGGAAAATCAGTACCGTCTCGGTCTGCTCCGCATGGAGCGCGCCATCAAGGAACGCATGTCGTCGATCGAGATCGACACCGTCATGCCGCAGGACCTGATCAATGCGAAGCCGGCTGCTGCCGCGGTTCGCGAATTCTTCGGTTCCTCGCAGCTGTCGCAGTTCATGGACCAGGTGAACCCGCTTTCGGAAATCACCCACAAGCGTCGTCTTTCGGCACTTGGCCCGGGTGGTCTGACCCGCGAGCGCGCAGGCTTCGAAGTCCGCGACGTTCATCCGACCCACTACGGCCGTATTTGCCCGATTGAAACGCCGGAAGGCCCTAACATCGGTCTGATCAACTCGCTTGCAACCTTTGCCCGTGTGAACAAGTACGGCTTCATCGAAAGCCCGTACCGCAAGATCATCGATGGCAAGGTCACGAAGGACGTCGTCTATCTCTCCGCTATGGAAGAGGCGAAGTACTACGTTGCGCAGGCGAACTCGGAACTCACCTCCGAAGGCACCTTCGTTGAAGAGTTCGTGGTCTGCCGCCATTCCGGCGAAGTCATGCTGTCCCCGCGCGACACCGTCAACCTGATGGACGTTTCGCCAAAGCAGCTCGTCTCCGTCGCAGCGGCTCTGATCCCGTTCCTCGAAAACGACGACGCCAACCGCGCCCTCATGGGTTCCAACATGCAGCGTCAGGCGGTTCCGCTGGTTCGCGCCGAAGCGCCGTTCGTCGGCACCGGCATGGAGCCTGTGGTAGCGCGTGACTCCGGCGCGGCGATCGCTGCCCGCCGTAGCGGTGTTGTGGACCAAGTGGATGCGACCCGTATCGTTATCCGTGCAACGGAAGACCTCGAATCCGGCAAGTCCGGCGTCGATATCTACCGCCTGCAGAAGTTCCAGCGCTCCAACCAGAATACCTGCGTCAACCAGCGTCCGCTGGTCGCCGTCGGCGACATTCTGAACAAGGGCGACATCATCGCTGACGGTCCTTCGACCGACCTCGGTGACCTGGCTCTTGGCCGCAACGCGCTCGTCGCGTTCATGCCTTGGAACGGCTACAACTACGAAGACTCGATCCTCATGTCCGAGCGCATCGTGTCTGACGACGTGTTCACCTCCATCCACATCGAGGAATTCGAAGTGATGGCGCGTGACACGAAGCTTGGTCCTGAAGAAATCACGCGCGACATTCCGAACGTATCGGAAGAAGCGCTGAAGAACCTCGACGAAGCCGGCATCGTCTATATTGGCGCCGAAGTTCAGCCGGGCGACATCCTCGTCGGCAAGATCACACCGAAGGGCGAAAGCCCGATGACGCCTGAAGAAAAGCTTCTGCGCGCCATCTTCGGTGAAAAGGCTTCCGACGTTCGCGACACGTCCATGCGTATGCCTCCGGGCACGTTCGGCACCGTCGTCGAAGTTCGCGTCTTCAACCGTCACGGCGTCGAAAAGGACGAACGTGCGATGGCGATCGAACGCGAGGAAATCGAACGCCTCGCCAAGGACCGCGACGACGAACAGGCGATCCTCGACCGTAACGTCTACGGCCGTCTGATCGAGATGCTCCGTGGTCAGGCGTCTGTCGCCGGTCCGAAGGGCTTCAAGAAGGGCGTCGAGCTCTCCAACGCCGTCGTCTCCGAATATCCCCGCTCCCAGTGGTGGATGTTCGCGGTCGAAGACGAAAAGGTCCAGGGCGAGATCGAAGCACTGCGTGGTCAGTACGACGAGTCGAAGTCGCTGCTCGAGCATCGCTTCATGGACAAGGTCGAAAAGGTCCAGCGCGGCGACGAAATGCCTCCGGGCGTCATGAAGATGGTCAAGGTTTTTGTCGCTGTGAAGCGCAAGATCCAGCCGGGCGACAAGATGGCTGGCCGTCACGGTAACAAGGGCGTTGTTTCGCGTATCGTGCCTGTCGAAGACATGCCGTTCCTCGAAGACGGTACCCACGTCGACATCTGCTTGAACCCGCTGGGCGTGCCTTCGCGCATGAACGTCGGTCAGATCCTCGAAACCCACCTTGCCTGGGCTTGCGCCGGCATGGGTAAGAAGATCGGCGAGCTGCTCGACGAATACCGCAAGACCATGGACATCGGCGAGCTGAAGACAGTTCTGACCGACGTGTACTCCAGCGAAGCCAAGAACGAAGTCGTTGACTTCGACGATGACTCGCTGGTCCGGCTTGCCGAACAGTCCCGCAAGGGCGTCTCCATCGCAACGCCGGTTTTCGACGGTGCGCATGAACCAGACGTTGCTTCGATGCTGAAGAAGGCCGGTCTGCACGAAAGTGGTCAGTCGACCCTGTACGACGGTCGTACCGGTGAAGCCTTCGACCGTCAGGTGACTGTCGGCTACATGTACATGATCAAGCTGAACCACCTTGTGGATGACAAGATCCACGCGCGTTCGATTGGTCCGTACTCGCTCGTCACCCAGCAGCCGCTCGGTGGTAAGGCTCAGTTCGGTGGTCAGCGCTTCGGGGAAATGGAAGTCTGGGCTCTGGAAGCTTACGGCGCCGCCTACACCCTGCAGGAAATGCTGACGGTGAAGTCGGATGACGTGGCAGGTCGTACCAAGGTCTACGAGGCGATCGTCCGAGGCGACGACACGTTCGAGGCAGGCATTCCGGAGAGCTTCAACGTTCTCGTCAAGGAAATGCGCTCGCTGGGTCTGTCGGTCGAACTGGAAAATTCCAAGCTCGATACGGCTGACGCACTGCCCGACGCGGCTGAATAAAATTTGACAAGGGGCGTGCGGGGGCAACCGCGCACGCCATTCCTTCCGCCGGTGAAGTTAGCACCGGGAGAGGGGAGTTTTGCCGCATTCTGCGGTTATTGTCATTTATGGGTCGAGGATTGGCATCCCGGGAATTTGCCAGTACCGCGACCCGACTGAGGGCGTAACGCCCCATCAAGGAGACAGGCATGAACCAAGAGGTCATGAACCTTTTCAACCCGACAGTGCCCGCACAGCACTTCGATTCGATCCGGATCTCGATTGCGAGCCCGGAAAAGATCCTGTCGTGGTCCTACGGCGAGATCAAGAAGCCGGAAACGATCAACTATCGTACGTTCAAGCCTGAACGCGATGGTCTTTTCTGCGCGCGCATTTTCGGACCTATCAAGGACTACGAATGCCTGTGCGGCAAGTACAAGCGCATGAAGTACAAGGGCATCATCTGCGAAAAGTGCGGCGTTGAAGTCACGCTGTCGCGCGTTCGCCGCGAGCGCATGGGCCATATCGAACTTGCTGCGCCTGTTGCCCACATCTGGTTCCTGAAGTCGCTGCCTTCGCGTATCTCGACACTGCTCGACATGACGCTGAAGGATGTCGAACGCGTTCTGTATTTCGAGAACTACATCGTCACTGAGCCTGGCCTGACGTCGCTGAAGGAAAATCAGCTTCTGTCGGAAGAGGAATACATGATCGCCATCGACGAGTTCGGTGAAGATCAGTTCACGGCGATGATCGGTGCTGAAGCCATCTACGAGATGCTGGCATCGATGAATCTCGAAAAGATCGCTGGTGACCTTCGCACGGACCTTGCTGAGACCACATCGGATCTCAAGCAGAAGAAGCTGATGAAGCGCCTGAAGATCGTCGAGAACTTCATGGAATCCGGCAACCGCCCGGAATGGATGATCATGAAGGTCGTTCCGGTCATCCCACCGGATCTGCGCCCGCTGGTTCCGCTTGACGGCGGCCGTTTCGCGACGTCCGACCTCAACGATCTGTACCGCCGCGTCATCAACCGTAACAACCGTCTGAAGCGCCTGATCGAACTGCGCGCTCCCGGCATCATCATCCGCAACGAAAAGCGCATGCTGCAGGAATCTGTGGACGCGCTGTTCGACAACGGCCGTCGTGGCCGCGTCATCACCGGTGCCAACAAGCGTCCGCTGAAGTCGCTGTCCGACATGCTCAAGGGCAAGCAGGGCCGCTTCCGCCAGAACCTTCTCGGCAAGCGCGTCGACTATTCCGGTCGTTCGGTCATCGTGACCGGTCCGGAACTGAAGCTGCACCAGTGCGGCCTGCCGAAGAAGATGGCGCTCGAGCTGTTCAAGCCGTTCATCTACGCCCGTCTCGACGCCAAGGGTTATTCCTCGACCGTCAAGCAGGCGAAGAAGCTGGTTGAAAAGGAAAAGCCAGAAGTTTGGGATATCCTCGACGAGGTCATCCGCGAGCATCCGGTTCTTCTGAACCGCGCACCGACGCTGCACCGTCTGGGCATCCAGGCTTTCGAACCGATCCTGGTTGAAGGCAAGGCCATCCAGCTGCATCCGCTCGTCTGCACGGCCTTCAACGCCGACTTCGACGGTGACCAGATGGCTGTTCACGTGCCGCTCTCGCTGGAAGCCCAGCTTGAAGCCCGCGTGCTCATGATGTCGACGAACAACATTCTGCATCCGGCAAACGGCGCACCGATCATCGTTCCTTCGCAGGACATGGTTCTCGGCCTGTACTATCTGTCGATCCTCAATCAGAACGAGCCGGGCGAAGGCATGGTCTTCTCGGACATGGGCGAACTGCACCATGCTCTGGAAAACAAGGTCGTCACCCTGCACGCCAAGATTCGCGGTCGTTTCAAGACGGTCGACGAGGACGGCAAGCCGGTTTCCAAGATCTATGAAACGACACCTGGTCGTATGATCATCGGCGAACTTCTGCCGAAGAACTTCAAGGTGCCGTACGAGACCTGCAACCAGGAAATGACCAAGAAGAACATCTCCAAGATGATCGACACGGTCTACCGCCACTGCGGTCAGAAGGACACGGTCATTTTCTGCGACCGTATCATGCAGCTCGGCTTCACCCATGCGTGCAAGGCTGGCATTTCGTTCGGTAAGGACGACATGATCATCCCGGACTCGAAGGTGAAAATCGTCGGTGATACCGAAGCCCTCGTGAAGGAATACGAACAGCAGTACAACGACGGCCTGATCACTCAGGGCGAGAAGTACAACAAGGTCGTAGACGCCTGGGGTAAGGCCACCGAGAAGGTCGCCGAAGACATGATGGCCCGCATTAAGGCTGTCGAATTCGACGCAGAGACCGGTCGCCAGAAGCCGATGAACGCGATCTACATGATGTCCCACTCCGGCGCCCGTGGTTCACCGAACCAGATGCGTCAGCTGGGCGGCATGCGCGGCCTGATGGCGAAGCCGTCGGGTGAAATCATCGAGACCCCGATCATCTCGAACTTCAAAGAAGGCCTGACCGTTAACGAGTACTTCAACTCGACCCACGGTGCCCGTAAGGGTCTCGCAGACACCGCCTTGAAGACGGCGAACTCCGGTTACCTGACCCGTCGTCTCGTCGACGTGGCCCAGGACTGCATCGTCAACATGGTCGATTGCGGCACCGAGAGCGGTCTCACCATGACCGCCATCGTTGACGCCGGTCAGGTTGTTGCGTCCATCGGTACCCGCGTTCTCGGTCGTACGGCCCTCGACGACATCGATCATCCAGTCACGGGTGAGCGCATCGTCGATGCTGGTCGCATGATCCTCGAGCCCGATGTCATCGAGATCGAAAAGGCTGGCATTCAGTCGATCCGTATCCGCTCTGCACTGACCTGCGAAGTTCAGACAGGCGTATGCTCGATCTGCTACGGCCGTGACCTTGCGCGCGGTACCCCGGTCAACATGGGTGAGGCTGTCGGCGTTATCGCTGCTCAGTCGATCGGTGAGCCGGGTACCCAGCTGACCATGCGTACGTTCCACTTGGGCGGTACGGCTAACGTGGTCGACTCGTCGTTCCTGGAAGCGTCCTATGAGGGCACGATCCAGATCAAGAACCGCAACATGCTGCGCAACTCGGAAAACGTTCTTGTCGCGATGGGCCGCAACATGTCGGTCACCATTCTCGACGAGCGTGGTGTCGAGCGTTCCTCGCAGCGCGTCGCCTACGGTTCGAAGCTGCATGTCGATGACGGCGACAAGGTTCGTCGTGGTCAGCGTCTTGCAGAGTGGGACCCCTACACACGCCCGATGATGACGGAAGTCGCCGGTACGGTGTTCTTCGAGGACATGGTCGACTCGATTTCGGTATCGGAATCGACCGACGAATCCACGGGTATCACCAAGCGTCAGGTTATCGACTGGCGTTCGACCCCGCGCGGTATCGATCTGAAGCCTGCAATCGTCATCAAGGACGCTTCGGGTGCGATCATGAAGCTGTCGCGTGGTGGTGACGCCCGCTTCAACCTCAACGTCGATGCCATCCTGTCCGTAGAACCGGGCAGCAAGGTATCGCAGGGCGATGTTCTGGCGCGTATCCCGATGGAAAGCGCCAAGACCAAGGACATCACCGGTGGTCTGCCGCGCGTTGCCGAACTGTTCGAAGCTCGTCGTCCGAAGGACCACGCCATCATCGCTGAGATCGATGGTACGATCCGCCTCGGCCGCGACTACAAGAATAAGCGTCGCGTCCAGATCGAGCCTGCCGAAGACGGTGTCGAAGCAGTCGAATACCTGATCCCGAAGGGCAAGCCCTTCCACCTTCAGGAAGGCGACTACATCGAAAAGGGCGACTACATCCTCGACGGCAATCCTGCGCCGCACGACATCCTGGCGATCAAGGGTGTGGAAGCACTCGCTTCCTACCTGGTCAACGAAATCCAGGAAGTCTACCGTCTGCAGGGCGTTGTGATCAACGACAAGCACATCGAAGTGATTGTTCGTCAGATGCTTCAGAAGGTCGAGATCACCGATAGCGGCGACAGCCAGTATATCGTCGGTGACAATGTCGACCGGATCGAACTTGACGATGCCAATGACCGTCTCATCGAGGAAGGCAAGAAGCCTGCCTTCGGCGACCCGGTACTCCTCGGCATCACCAAGGCATCGCTGCAGACGCCGTCCTTCATCTCGGCTGCATCCTTCCAGGAAACCACCAAGGTTCTCACGGAAGCTGCAATCGCCGGCAAGACGGATACGCTGCAGGGTCTGAAGGAAAACGTCATCGTCGGCCGTCTCATCCCGGCTGGTACTGGCGGCACCATGACGCAGATCCGCCGCATCGCCACTTCGCGCGACGACCTCATCCTTGAGGAACGCAAGAAGGGCTCCGGCGCTGGCTCGGCTACACCGATGCTGCAGAACATGAACCCGGAAAAGACTCCGGCCGAATAAGGCTGCGAGGGTAGGGCGCCCGGAAACGGGCGCTCTCTTTTCAGGAACGCACGACAAAAAAACGCCCGGAGCGATCCGGGCGTTTTTGTTTTGCTGTATTCAGACAATGGTCAGTCGAAGCGGATGATCGCGACTTCGCCCTCAAGCGCACCTTGATAGGCGGACGCATGCGGTTCTTCCGGCGGCTCGTCGGTCAGGACGCCGATCTGATCGAGGTCGGCCTCTAGGAAGCCTTCTTCGGTGAGCGCGTTCAGCGCCTCGCGTACGGCGGAGTCATCGTCGGGTGCCCGCAGGATGACATGCATCTCGATGCCTTCGCCGCCCTTGGTCTCGTAAGCCTTGCCGATGATGATGAAAATCATCGGGTCATCGAGCGTGTTGTCGTTATCGGCGGGGTTTGCCATGTGCAATCTCCAGGTAAAGGGGCTGACGCTTCATTGTCATCAAGAGGCAAGAGCGAGGAATGTTCCAAAACCTCCTTTATTGCCATATTCAGTGATTCCCAAACGGAAATGCCGGGGTCAAACTTTAATGTTTTGCGGCGGCTTTTCAGGAGATCGAAAACCCCGGTAAACAAGGCTTTCCGCCATTATTTTCGGGCCAGCTCTTGACGCAGAAGGGTTAAGTCAGTAAACGCCGCGGCATCGGACACCATGTGAGACATGTGCGTCTGGAGAGTCTTTCTCCGGAGTTCGCCTCAAACAGGTTTCCAAAAAACGCACGTTGACTACAAGAATGCTGCACGCACGACGCGTTTTCAATGCGTCCTCTGCCTTATGTGGTCCATCCGGATACGGATCGGGCCACGTTTCGTGCATGAGGAGATGTGTGTGTCGCCGCCGGAAACGGCATCCGAATGGTCCCGAAAGGGGCTTGAAAGAAGATTTTGCAAGGGATGGGTATATGCCTACCGTAAACCAGCTGATCCGTAAGCCACGCCAGGCACAGGTAAAGCGCAACAAGGTTCCTGCTCTGCAGGAAAACCCGCAGAAGCGCGGCGTTTGCACCCGCGTTTATACGACGACCCCGAAGAAGCCGAACTCGGCTCTGCGTAAGGTTGCCAAGATTCGCCTCACCAATGGCTTCGAAGTCATCGGCTACATTCCGGGTGAAGGTCACAACCTGCAGGAACACTCTGTCGTCATGATCCGTGGCGGCCGCGTAAAGGACTTGCCAGGCGTTCGTTACCACGTCATCCGCGGCGTTCTCGATACCCAGGGCGTCAAGAACCGTAAGCAGCGCCGTTCGAAGTATGGTGCGAAGCGTCCGAAGTAATCCTTCGGATTTCCAATTTTCCGGCGCTGCGCGAGGTTCTCCGCGTGATAAAGCGTCTAAACCGTTTGAGAGACGAGTAATATGTCCCGACGCCATAGTGCAGAAAAGCGTGAGATCAATCCGGACCCTAAGTTCGGCGATTTGATCGTCACCAAGTTCATGAATGCCATCATGCTTCACGGCAAGAAGTCTGTCGCCGAAAGCATTGTCTACGGTGCGTTTGACTCCGTGCAGGGCAAGGCCAAGTCCGATCCGCTCGGCATCTTCCACACAGCCCTCGACAACGTCGCTCCGCACGTCGAAGTCCGTTCGCGTCGCGTTGGTGGTGCAACCTACCAGGTCCCGGTCGACGTTCGCCCGGAGCGCCGTCAGGCTCTCGCCATCCGCTGGCTGATTGCTGCTGCCCGCAAGCGTAACGAAACCACCATGATCGATCGCCTCTCGGGCGAACTCATGGATGCTTCGAACAACCGTGGCAGCGCCGTCAAGAAGCGTGAAGACACCCACAAGATGGCGGACGCAAACCGCGCATTCTCGCATTACCGTTGGTAATCTTCACCCGATCGAGTTTCGAAAGGCAGTCCTATGGCTCGCGAATATAAAATCGAAGACTACCGCAACTTTGGTATCATGGCGCATATCGACGCCGGCAAGACCACGACCACAGAGCGGATTCTTTACTACACGGGCAAGTCGCACAAGATCGGCGAAGTTCATGATGGCGCAGCCACCATGGACTGGATGGAGCAGGAGCAGGAGCGTGGGATCACCATCACCTCCGCTGCGACCACGACCTTCTGGAAGGGCCGTGACGGCAAGATGCGCCGCTTCAACATCATCGACACTCCCGGCCACGTCGACTTCACCATTGAAGTCGAACGTTCGCTGCGCGTGCTCGACGGTGCGATCGCTCTTCTCGACGCAAACGCCGGCGTAGAGCCGCAGACGGAAACCGTCTGGCGTCAGGCCGAGAAGTACCATGTCCCGCGGATGATCTTCTGCAACAAGATGGACAAGACCGGCGCTGACTTCTACCGCTCGGTAGAAATGATCAAAACCCGTCTCGGCGCCATCGCTGTTGTCATGCAGCTCCCGATCGGTGCAGAAACCGAGTTCAAGGGCGTCATCGATCTCATCGAGATGAATGCCCTGATCTGGCGCGACGAGTCGCTCGGCGCTGCCTGGGACGTCGTCGAGATTCCTGACGACATGAAGGAAAAGGCTGCCGAATACCGCGAGAAGATGATCGAACAGGTCGTCGATATCGATGAAGAAGCCATGGAAAACTACTTGAACGGCATCATGCCGGACAATGACAAGATCCGTGCGCTGGTTCGTCGTGGTACCATCGACGTCAAGTTCCATCCGATGTTCTGCGGCACTGCGTTCAAGAACAAGGGCGTTCAGCCTTTGCTCGACGCCGTTGTCGAATATCTGCCTTCGCCGCTCGACATCCCGTCCATCAACGGTATCGACGTCAAGACCGAAGCCGAAATCGCCCGTCATCCGTCGGATGATGAGCCGCTTTCGATGCTGGCCTTCAAGATCATGAACGACCCCTTCGTTGGTTCGCTCACCTTCGCCCGTATCTATTCCGGCAAGCTCACCAAGGGCACGGCCGTCATGAACACGGTCAAGGAAAAGCGCGAGCGCGTCGGCCGCATGCTGCAGATGCACTCCAACTCCCGTGAAGACATCGAAGAAGCCTTTGCAGGCGACATCGTGGCTCTCGCAGGTCTCAAGGAAACCACGACCGGCGACACCCTGTGTGATCCGCTGCACCCGGTTATCCTCGAGCGCATGGAATTCCCTGAGCCGGTCATCCAGATCGCGATCGAACCGAAGACCAAGGGCGACCAGGAAAAGATGGGCCTCGCGCTTAACCGCCTGGCTGCTGAAGATCCTTCGTTCCGCGTCAAGACGGATGAAGAGTCTGGTCAGACGATCATCGCCGGCATGGGCGAACTGCATCTCGACATCCTCGTCGACCGCATGCGCCGTGAATTCAAGGTAGAAGCTACTGTCGGCGCGCCGCAGGTTGCCTACCGCGAAACCATCACACGCACGCACGAAGAAGATTACACGCACAAGAAGCAGTCCGGTGGTACCGGTCAGTTCGCGCGCGTCAAGATCGTCTTCGAACCGAACCCGGATGGCGACGAATTCAAGTTCGAATCCAAGATCGTTGGTGGTTCCATTCCGAAGGAATACATCCCCGGCGTTCAGAAGGGTATCGAAAGCGTTCTGTCTTCGGGTCCGCTCGCGGGCTTCCCGATGCTCGGCGTCAAGGCAACCCTGATGGATGGCGCGTTCCACGACGTCGACTCCTCGGTCCTCGCGTTCGAAATCGCATCGCGTGCTTGCTTCCGTGAAGCGGCAAAGAAGGCTGGCGCACAGCTTCTCGAGCCGATGATGAAGGTCGAAGTTGTGACCCCGGAAGATTACGTCGGTGACGTGATCGGCGACTTGAACTCCCGTCGTGGCCAGATCCAGGGCCAGGAACAGCGCGGCATCGCGATCGTTATCAACGCTCACGTTCCGCTCGCGAACATGTTCAAGTACGTCGACAACCTGCGCTCCATGTCGCAGGGCCGTGCACAGTATTCGATGACCTTCGATCACTACGCACCGGTTCCGTCGAACGTCGCGACCGAAATCCAGGCTAAGTATTCCGGTCAGAAGTAATCGGAATACCGATCCAAAATACGCCTCGGCCTAGTGCCGGGGCGACAACAAGAATTGGAGCCCTTGAGGGCTCACGCAAAATGGAGAGCCGGAAATGGCAAAGAGCAAGTTTGAGCGCAATAAGCCTCACGTCAACATTGGCACGATCGGTCACGTCGACCACGGCA
>NZ_JACYUU010000010.1:0-28317 GCF_014841925.1 Rhizobium sp. CFBP 13726 | reverse complement strand
CCGGTAGCTCGTCAGGCTCATAACCTGAAGGCCGCAGGTTCAAATCCTGCCCCCGCAACCACTGTAACTTGTAAAATCTCCCACTCGGGGTAAAGAAGACGAAGCTCCTCGGCATACTGGCCGAGGAGCTTTTCGCGTTTCTCCTCGGTGTCGATCTCACCAGACGCAATCCGCGCCATCAGATCGTTGCCTGCCGCACCGATGAACTGCTGTTCCATCAGATCGAGGACCTCCATCGAGGCCATGGTGTTGGCAATCGAGCCGTGCACCTGCAAACTCGCCGGCTCATGGCCTGGTGTCTTACCGATCACAACGGTCTGGATCAGATCGCGAACGATCGGCATAAGATGCTGCTTTGCTTCTTCGTTGCCATTGTTGCGGGCGAGGAACAGCAGTTTGCGAATGGCAACCTCGACATTGGTGGGATTGAACTGCTGCTTCAGCTTTGCGATCTTCTCCTGATAATCCTCCGCCGGCGCGTCCATGCCGGCAAGTTCCAGTACCAGCTTCCCACGCGTGGCTTCCAGTTCATCGAGTTGGTCATCGAGGATGGCAAGGCGCGGCCGGCCTTCAGCGTGCCGGTCCTGGATCTGTTGCATCAGGCTCTTCTGGGCTGTGTTAATCGACCCAAGTTCGGCCTCCAGCGAGGCCTTGCGGGATGGTGTAGGCTTCAGCACTGAGACTTCATGCGCGATCATCTTCTCTGAAATTCGGTCGAAGGTAGCGAGCGAATAGAAGGCCGCCGGGATGCAGTTGAGGACGCGGTCTTCAAGTTCATGACGCGTAATCGTCTTGCTGTTACCGCAGCAGGAACCGCCAAGTTCGTCGATTGGCAGGCGCTTTTTGCGGTTGGTGCAGCTGTAGCGTTCCTTGCCACTGATGGCAAAGGGTCCGCCGCATTCGGCGCATTCCAGCATCCGGCTCAAGAGATATTCTGGTCTGCGCGTCGCGGTCAGTCGGTTGCTGGTGTTATTCTCGTACAGGTCGCCAATCACCACATCGCGTTCCCGCGCGCGGGCCCACAGGGCGTCGGTGACCATACGCATTGACGGAACCTCAGATGATACCCATTCACTGGCATCGTTAGGCCGCGCCGTCCGCGCTCGTTGGTCGGTTCCTCGCAGCTGAAGGTCGAGGTCCGCATGAGTGACCATCACGTGAACCTCATCGCAGAAGGTGCGGATCTAGCGTTGCGGGTGGGCCAGCTTTCAAGCGAAGATCTGGTCGCAAAGCCGCTCGGATTTCTCCGCCAGGGTACCTAAGCCTGTCCGGACTGTCTTGAACGCTTTGGACATCCCAAGGTGCCAGAGATCTTGTCTCGCATCGGCTGATCACCTTCTTGCCGCCCTCGGGCCGTCACAGGTCCATGGTCTATTCGGCAGCTGGAAACGACGTCGCGATCGATACCTGCGGGGCAGTCGCAACGTTTACCAATGGTGAGGCGATGGTCGACGCGGCGACCGCGGGGATCGGTATCGTGCAGGCCCCAGAGACCTATGCGAGGCAGGCGCGCACAGGCGCTCTGCTGCAGTCTTGACCGGGCAGGAACCGCCCGGCGCCGCGGCGCAACTCGTCTATCCTCCCCGCAGGCAGTTGCCGCGACGTGTCCGCGCCTTGATGGCTTTTTTCGTCGATGCGCTTTTGAGCGAAAGTGCTTTGGATCAAGACAGGGCACTGCTCAAAAGCCGTGTTCCCCTGTGACACCGAGCCATGCTCTCTCAGCCGCCGTCTTTGCCCCGCATACATACATCGGGGATGGGCTGGAGCTAAAGGAGAAGATTTAAATCAGCAGCCCGCGTCCCGCACTGCTGGGCACCGTATCTGTCCCATCACCGGGTAGAGCACGACTGGCGTCCCGTCTTCGAGCAATCCTGCGGCGTCATTGCCCAAGATCATCGGGAACGGGATCGGCTCCTCTAGGGAGGTCATCCCGCAAAGGGTGAAGATGTCGTGCCTGTTTAACGTAACGTGGCAGTTCGGACATCAGCCGCACTTTACAAAAGGGGCCGCCACGCACCAGCAGGCTTAGGGCTGTGAGAGCCGCCCGGCGGCGTAGTCGCGCGCAAGCGCAATAAAGGCCTGGAAGGCGGCGGAGAAATTTCGCCGATTGGTATAATAGAGGCACAGGGGCACGAGCGGCGGCGTCCAGTCTTCGAGAATACGCACGAGCCGTCCCGCTGCGATGTCTTCGCGGACATCGGTTTCCATGAAATAGCCGATCCCCACGCCGTTCGCCACCGCGATCCGCGCCAGGGATGCTTCGTCAAGGGTGATCGGCCCGTCGACGTCGAGCTGTCGTTCTGCACCCTCCTTCTCGAACCGCCATTGGAACAATGCGCCATTGCCGCGAGAACGTTCGAAAATTTCACTGCGATTTCGGGATCGGCAACAAGTTTACTGTCGACTGGAAGGTGGTGCACATCGCGGCCGCGGGAAACGTCGTGCTGAACGAGCGGAACGACATCTTCCTTCACGAAAACGGCTGGCGGATCACGCTGCCCGTCATGGGGACAGTGACGGTCGAGAACGGCGTGATCACGGTCTGGCGTGATTATTTCGATCCGGCAGACTTCGACCGCCAGTTGAACCAGATCGGGAAGTAGTCGAACCAAGGCCTCTGACAAGAGGTGGCGTTTGGGTCAAACTCGGACAGCAGCACCAACAGATACTTGGATGTCCGCTATCGCCTTTCGGCACAGCAGCATCGGACAGGCCGCTCCCGGCCCCATATTGGCCACTCCGGTCAGTTTCCCAAGTGCGCCGGACTGATCTGAGGTCGAGTAGTCCAGGAGAAGCTCCAGGATGATGTGCTTGAGCTTGCGACAGGCCTCGAACAAGGCCTTGGCCTCTTCAATGCCCAGTTCGGCCACGAAGGTGTCACTGTCTTTCTTGCGTTCCAAGCGGTGGTCGCTTTCCAGAACGCTAGGGCGCCACGCACGACCGGTCCAAGCCCTCGATTACCCGGGTCGCCGGCAGCGACGCGGCGGTTTTCTTCGCCTCGATCAGCGGCACCAAGAACGGAGACAGCACGCATCATAGGTCTAGTGCGACCTGTTCAGTTCGAATTTTTTACTAGCAGCTGATAATAATGAGGGAGGTCTGCAGTAGAGTCATCGATCGATCCGGAAAACGCCATGCGTCTGGTTGGAATGCTAAATCCTTTTTCCCTGGCGGGCTCCGACATAGCTTCACCAGAACAGGTGGAGTCTACCCTTCGCGAGCTTTACAGTAGCAGGCCCCATGTTATGGCAACTCTGGGCATTGCGCTTGCGAGCCAAAGCGCAGCCTGGTCTGGGGCGGGCCGGGCAGGCGTTGTAGCAACGGTTGTCGCGGTGACGTGCCTGCTATTCCGGATCCTTATTGAGTATTTTTACGTCAGGCGTGCCTCCTTCCCTGTGCAGGAAAGATGGGTTCTGCTTTTCGTTGCAGGATCGCTGCTTTCGGGACTTGGGTGGGGTATTTCTTGCTCGGTACTCCTTTATGGAGCATCAGCGACCACTCAGACGATCACTGTTGGCGTAGCCTGTGCGATCGTTCAGGGTGCGGCTGGAAGGGCATTCATGATGCCCGGAACGGCCTTTATCAACATCGCTCTTGTTCTTGGACTAATGGGAATTGCTGCATTTCTGGATGGCAACTACGTCTTTATCCCCGCCTGCATTCTATACTACTGCTTTCTGTCGTCATTCATCGTTCAGATGGTGAGAAACCGGATGGGGCAATTGCGTGCGGAGGAGATGAGCGAACGGCTGCTTAAAGAGCTCACCCTCAAGAATGATCTCCTCCGCGTGGCGAACGACAAACTGGCAGAAAAGGCTTTCGAGGATCCCCTTACGGGACTGGCGAACAGGCGAAAATTCGACGAAACTTTTGATGAGGCGCTTGCGGACGCCCCTGAGCGACAGACCCCAATCTCCCTGATGATGATCGATGTCGATCACTTCAAACTGTTCAACGACACCTATGGGCATCAGGCAGGTGACAGGTGCTTGCAGGTGCTATCGAAAGCTCTCAACGAGGTAATTTCGCCGAGCGGTCTACTGGCGCGCTACGGCGGGGAAGAGTTTGTGGCAATTTTACCCGACCACGATAACTCCAGTGCTTTTCGCGTTGCCGAACGCGCGCGGCAGGCGGTTCAACTTACGCGGATAATTGGCACGGAGAGATCTCCGCCGTCGCAGACTGTTAGCATTGGCCTTGTATCGTGCATGGTTGTTCCTGGCGTATCGCGCGAGTCGATTCTCGCAGCGGCCGACGCAGCACTCTATGAAGCAAAGCAGCAGGGTAGAAACCGCGTGTGTCGGGACCAAAATTTGGGAGCCACAAGTACCGACGCCACATGAAACAGGCTTACCAGCCGTCGAGTTTACGCCATGAGCTGTCCGCGGCTCTCGTCCAGCGTATAAGTCGGTCCGTCGCGCCGGCTACGAGGACGATACAATGGCCCCGGCGGCTAGACGAGGGCCGTAACGGTATCACTGCAGCTGATGGCGCCAGTTTTACGGACTTAAATTATCGATGCGGCGCTGGCTGACGGACTATGGAAAGAACAAATGACCATCGCCCCTGATTATGAGGCGGAGCTGGATCAGAAACGTGCCGTCGCGGACCAGGTAGCCGCCGTCTGGATCGGTGCGGCTGACCTTGGTTTCCTTCGCCTGCGGCTTGCATTCCTTCTTCTTGAGCGGCTTCTGGCCGTGGGCCACGCGCTCTGTCTCGATCGCCCGGTCGCGATTCGCCCAAGAGTCGGAGCGCTACTTCTGCAGCACTGCGAGGTCATAATTGCCCTTGTTGGCATGGCCTTCAGATGGGTCGAATCCGTACAAAGGACCTTGCCGTCGACCAGACCTCGGGCAATCAGCCTGGCTGACGGTCGCTTCAAAAATGTCCCGGGCAACGGGCGTATCGTTGAAGCGGCGGCGGTTCCTCAAACTACTGACCTCGAATCGACCGGGACAGCCGCATGGTCGAGAGCAGATGAAGGCAGCTTGTTTCCCGGCCGGCCGATCGACATTAATCAACTCCAGATCATGATCGCGGCGGGATGGATCCGGTGAAGTTAATCTTTCTTCGTTCATAGCGCGTGGCGAAACGGCGAAAGCGTCTGAGGCGGCTAGTCGAAGCCGCATCTCGGCAATATTGAGCTCTTTCGATATTCGTAAGGTTTTTGAGCCAAAGTATTCGCTCTTGCTAATGCTCTGGAATTTCGGGATGAGGAAAAGAATACGGCTGCATCAAGTGCGGGTCGGCATGTACGTTGACGAACTCGAGGGTGCGGAAGTGTCATCTTTTCATATGGTTGGTTCTATCTCGTCTCCGGGTGACATCGACCTCTTGATGAACAGCCGTGCGATCAGTGTCGTGATCGACACGCGAAAGGGTTTGGACGTCGATCTCGACCGCCGCGATGGTAGTGCGCTTGCTCTTGCCAGTTTCGAGTCCGATCTCGGTTCGAAGTTCAGCGCTGAGCAAATCCAGCTAGCAAGAAAGGCCATTGAGGATACGCGACCTTGTGTGAGAGATCTTCTCGTGGAAGCTCGGCTTCAAGGGGCATTTCGTCTGGACGTAGCGGACAAGGCTGTCGAACGGGTAATGTTGGAGGCCATGACCAATGCCGGTGCGATGATCGCGGTGGCAAAACTCAAGAAGAAGGACGAGGGGACGTTTTTGCACTCGCTGGCTGTCAGTGCGCTGATGGTTACCTTCGGGCGGAAGCTCGGCCTGGATGAGGAGAAGGTAAGGCTTCTGGGATTAGGCGGGCTTGTTCATGATTTGGGTAAGATGTTGTTGCCGGCGGAATTGTTGCGTAAGCGCGGAAAACTTACAACCGATGAACTCGGAGTGATGCGAACACATCCGATGCGGGGCTACGAGATGCTGAAGCAGATTGAGGACTCGCCGAAACCTGTTCTCGATATTTGCCTCTACCACCATGAGAAGTTCGATGGCACAGGGTATCCATACCGGTTAGCTGGATCGGCGATACCCGATGCAGCACGCGTTGCCGCGATCTGTGACATCTATGACGCCCTCACGTCGGTGCGGCCCTACAAGCGCGCTTGGTCTCAGGCTGAGGCTGTAGAGACCATGTTACAATCCCGGGGGCATTTTGATCCCGACCTGCTGAAAGCCTTCGTATCGAAGATGGTTGTCAATGGCACCATCCATTGAGGAGGCACTGCGGGGACAGACGGCCGCATCGAGACCGACAACAACAGCGTCGAGCGGACCATCCGGCCGATTTCTCTCAATCCGAAGAACGCACTCTCAGCTCACGATGCGGGGGCCGAGAACTGGGCGACCATAGCGTCGCTGATCGAGACGTGCAAACTCAATGCCGTCGCTCCACTGGCCCATCTGAGCGCCACGCTCACTGCCATCGTCAATGGTCACAAGCAAAGCAAGATCAACGAGCTGATGACGTGGAAATATGCCGTCCGGAAAAGCTCTAAGAATACAAGACATTCCAACTAAATGTCTTCACAGTAATCTCAGATCGTCTCCGTAAGGGCAAATTCGAGGAAGCAGCATGATCATTTGGTCAAAACCGCGCATTGTGATCATGTTTATCCTCATCCTCATCCTCATCCTCGTCTTCGCATGGGCTGGAATCGAAACGGTCATTGCAGATCAGAAAGGGGGATGGCCGCTCGTCTTGTTCGCCACCGCGCTCGCCATTATCTTCATCGTATCTCTGTCCACAGCACAACCTCGGACGGAGGTACTCCTAACCCAAATCAGCCAGTACCCAAAGCCAATTACACTAACGGGACGCAGAGGCCGCGGCCTCTTTTTGGCTCTAGCCTCATCTATGATTGCGCTGGTGTATCTCTTCGGCCTGTTGTCCTCCCCTGCGTTTCTAGGAAGCGTGGTTCTTTACACTGTTTTGGTGGTGGTCTTCGGCGCTCCGGCCCTGATTCTGGCAGCCGCCACAATCAAACCAAATCGCCTAACCATTGACGCGGAAGGCCTAACTCACAAAAACATCTTTCAAACCAGACGATGGGAATGGCGTGACATCCAAGACTTCAGAGCGATCTCTGCGGTGACGTACGGAGAACGCATCATAAAAGTGAAGGACAAAATCGGTTTCGATGATCGTAACGCCAAAAAAACGGCTCGCGATGATCGACAGAAGAGACGGATCGGGGCGTCCACCAGCTTTCCTAACCACTTTGGCCTGTCTGACGATGAACTAGCCTATGCCCTCAATGCGTGGAGGCGACGAGCAATCTCTGATGGGCGACCGTTACTGACCGCCGCCGTAAGAGCGCTCCCGTCCGCCTTACAGCGAAGGCAAGAATAACGCTGGTAGGAATCCCGTCATAGTCAATGTGCTGTGGCCACACCGCATACGGCGGTCCAATCGAAATTAAGTCACTATTTTCTATCCTCACACCTATAATGAGGTGCAATAATCTCAAGCGGCCGTTCGTCGGCTTTCTGCAGCAACGCCGGCCATTGCCACACAGTTGCGCCCGCTTGTCTTTGCCTCGTATAGAGCAGTATCTGCACGCTGAATGACATCCTCAAGATCGCGTGCTGAACTGGTCCCGAATGCGCACCCAACGCTGGTGGTAAAGCTGATCTTTTGCTGCCCCGCTGTGACGATGGTGCTGGCGATCTCCTCGCGCAGTCGATTGGCCATCAACAAAGAAGCCGCCTCGTCGGTTTCCCTCAGAAGTACGACAAACTCCTCGCCGCCGAAGCGGGCAACCTTGTCAGTCGCGCGGATTCCAGCGCTGATAATATTGCCCATCGCGAGAATGACTTCGTCGCCGGCGGCGTGGCCGAACGTATCGTTGATACGCTTAAAATGGTCGATGTCGAACATCAGTATGCTGAATGCCCGGCCATGCCGTTTGTAATAATTCCAGGCGTCGTTGGCAAAAGGAAGAAAAGCACGGCGGTTTAAAAGTCCGGTCATACTGTCGGTATCGGCGAGTTTTTGAAGTGCATGAAGGTCCGCTCCGTAGCGCAGGATCTTCTGCTCTATGTCCTTTTTTTGATCTTCTGCCTCACGCTGCAGCGCATTGATCGTGGTGTTTGCAGTTTGCTCGCTCGCCTCGGCTGAGCCGACCCGGCGTAACAACGAGCGGACGGCGGCCGACAGCTGCAGTATATCAAGTGAGCCATGCTGGCGTTCGACGCTGGTGACGTTTGCCTGACGACCAATCAGGTCTAGGCTAGCGGCAAGTGCTTTCAAGGGTTTGGTCACAGAGCCGGCAAGCATCCAAGCAACGGCAGACGCAGAAACGGCAGCGACCGCTCCGATCAGCAGTATTTGCAGGACTAATTGATGCGCGGGCGCGTAGATCACGGCAACCGGCATGCGTGCGACAACTGCCCACCCAAGGCCCGGATAGCTTCCCTGGCCCCGGGTGGCAACCATCGCCGAGAGCATCGGCGCGCTTGACGTGTCGTCGGTGAATAAAACACCATCCGATTTTGCGGCGTCGGTCAGAAGTGCAACATCCAGTTTGTGATCGGCAGGGCCAATCAACAGGCTACCATCTCGGGCAGATACCCAAAGCTCGGCAGCATTGGCTGTATCCTGCGTGGTTAGGACGGTGCGCCGGACATCGTCAGCCCATGTCCAACTCATATGGGCACCCAGTACGCCTGCCAGAACTTGATGTTCGTCGAACACCGGCATAGCGACATCGACGAAACGGAAAGGAGCCTCGTCGGGTGACGTGCGCAGCAGCTTTTCCAGGAGTTTTGCGTCGTGGACGTCTTCTACTGTCGGCTGTTTCAGCCCGTCGACAAACCAGGGGCGCTGAGCAACGGATACCCCCTCCAGCATGCCTTTCGTTGCAGCGTGCACTACGCCGTCCGGCGTGGCAAAGCCAAGCCAAGCATATTCCGGCAAGCTCGCTTGTAGTTTTTCTAGGATGGTCCGGGTCGCCGCAGCGTCTTTGCTCCAGACCGTCTGTAGCGGCCCAAGACTCGCGACGTTCTGGATTTCCCGATATCGCTCGAACATATGCTGGTCAAGACGATCCGCCATAGTTCGGGCAAGTGTCTGAAGCTGCTGGTTCGCATTGGCCTGCGCGCTGTCTTTTGCAACCACAGCGGCTCCGATTGCTGCTACCCCGACAGCCGCGCTGCAAGTGACAGCTGTAACGAGGGCAACTTGCAGACGGACTGTCATCCGGTTTCGGAAATTCTGAAAAGACCAGCTGCTAAGCGGCACAAAAGCCTCCGTGTAAGATTCGAAGCCTTTTTACTCAGAAATAGTTAGTGCCCGGCTAATTAATATCCGCAAGGGAGGCCTAATAAACGGCGGGCTGGTTAAAATGACCACCTTGGTCCCTCGATACTCGCATTGATTGTGTGTGAGGCCCTCACGTTTGAGTTTCTAGCACCTTTCATGTGCAAGGTTGGCTGTTCATATCCCTTAAGACCGCTGACACAGAGCCTAGGAAATCAACCTTCTTCGGGTACACGTGGCCATGTCGCAAGCTCGCCGCCGGATAGCCCATTACCGAAGAAAGCCTTCCGCAATCGTAGGTCAGGGCTGTTCCAAGGCTTGGTATAGGCTGAGCCGCCGGATGACCCTTTACGTCGTACCGTCAGCACAGGTCGATGCTTCAAGTCAGCGAACCAGTTCGAAGTCGGGCAGCTTGAACGTCTTTTGTTCAGTGCGTGTGTCCCGCCATAGAGGCGCATGGCTGGAAGGGGACGTTTGGACAGGGATCGTGGCGGGGCCAGACAGATATGGACCGTTACTTGCGGCGCAATACCGCCTCGGATGCCGGCAAGTGATTGTTTGCCGATGTCATCCGAGGGGGCACGGCCTATGGCCGGGCTACGGCCTGCTCATCATATCGGGCACCAGCATGACGATGCCGGGAAACAATGCAATTAGGATCACGAAGCCGGCCATGATCAAGAAGAACGGCATCGTTGCCCGGGTGATACGCGCCATGCTGTCGCCGGTCAGCCGCTGGATGACGGTCAGATTGAAGCCGACCGGCGGTGAAATCTGCGCCATTTCCACGACGATCACGATGAAGATCCCGAACCAGACCTTGCTATAGCCGGCTGCCATGACCAAGGGAAGCGTGATCGGCAGCGTCATGACGATGCAGCCGAGGCCTTCCATGACCGTGCCGAGAAGGATGTAGAAGATCAGCAGGACGACGATCAGCGCGAAAGGCGACAGTCCCCAGCCTTCGATCATTCCGGCAATATAGGCCGGCATGCCGAGATAGCCGACGGTGGTGGAGAGGAACATGGCGCCGACCATGATCAGGCCGATCATGGCGCAACTGTCGGCCGCCTGACGGGCGGCTTCCATCAGGCGCTGCAAGTTCAGGGTCCGCTGCCAGAAGCCGATCAGCATCGAGCCGCCGACACCAACCGCGGCCGCCTCGGTCGGCGACGCGAAGCCGCCATACATCGAGCCGACAACGCCGATGATTAGCAACAGCAGGGGGCCTAGATCCTTTAGCGCCACGAGCTTTTCCCGTAGTGTCGTGGACGGCGGGGTGGCGCCGACGAGCGACGGCTTCATATAGGCACGGATGCCGATATAGCCCATATAGGCTGCGGCCATCAGGAGACCTGGTAGGATGCCGGCCATGAACAGCCGCAGGATGGACTCCTCCGCCATCACGCCGTAGATGATCATAATGGTCGAGGGTGGGATCAAAAAGCCCAGCGTGCCGGCGCCGGCCAGGCTGCCGGTCACCAGATCGCGGTCATAGCCGCGCGAGATCAGTTCCTTTGCGGTAATGCGGCCAACCGTGGCGGTCGTCGCGGCGGATGAGCCGCAGACCGAGGCGAACAGGGTGCAGCCAAGGACCGTGATGTGACTGAGCCGTCCGGGCACGCGACGCAGCCAGGGGGCGAGGCCTGAAAACAGGGCCTCTGAAATCTTGGTGCGGAACAGCAGGTCGGCCATGAAGATGAACAGCGGCAGCGCCAGCATTTCCGGAGACACCAGGGTGTTCCAGGTCTGCTGAGCCAGCAGCTTTGAAAACGGCAGATTCGGCCGGTACAGCATCAGCAGGCCGGCGGCAGTGCCGATCAGGCCGAGGCCGATCCACACGCCGGTGCCCAGAATCAGGGTCATCAGGCCGAGAAGGCTGAGTGAAATCTTTCCCATGGTCTATTCCAGTCCCGGTCCGGTGGTCAGTGCTTCGCCGCGCAGCAATCTCAAGCATTGCGCCACCATCTGCAGGCAGAGGAGCACGGCGCCGATTGCGATCACGGCTTGCGGCCAGACCAGGGGGGTGCGGATCACCGAAGCGGAGGTCGAGCCGCGCTGATAGGAGAGAAACGCCATTTCGATCAGGGCGTGGCAAAGGGCGATGGAAATAGCCAGTCCGATCAGGCAAGCGGCCATTTCGATTAAGCGGGCGCCGCGAAGGGGAAGCATCTCGGCGATGGCCGTCACCCGCACATGGCTTCCGGACTTCAGCGCGCTGGCGGCAGCGAGCATGAAACAGGCCCCCATCAGATAGGCGGCGACGTCCCAGGAAAAGCTCAAGGAAAAGCCAAGAATGTTGCGCAGGAAGATTTCTCCGGCAATCAGCAAGAAGATGCCAAGCAGGCAGAGGGCTGCAAGACCATTGCCAAGCGACGTCAAGTCATCGATCGGGTCGATCACGCGTGAAAAGCGTTGGGATGGGCTGGGGTCCATGGCCATTCTCCGGAATGCGCTCACAAGGGGTTGCCGTCACCGCTTGGGATCGGTGACGGCGAGTGTCGGACGATGGCGTCAGTTCTGGGCCTTCAGATAGGCGTCGATATAGGGAGCGGCGTCCGGAACGCGGGCCTTGAATTCCTCCCAAAGTGGCTTTGCCCGTTCGATCAGGGCAGCCTGCAGTTCCGGCGACGGTGCGGAGACATCGATGCCCTTGTCTTTCAGGATGGCGAGCTTGGCGTCGTCTTCGGCACGGCTCACCAACCAGAATTCGCCTTCAAGCGTCTTGGAGGCAGCTTCGATCGCCTTCTGATGTTCAGGCGACAGGGCGTTCCAGGCGTCTAGGTTGACGGTGACGATGTTGCTCGACGCCTGCCAGTTGAACGTGCTCATGTTCTTGCTGAATTCCCAGAAGGCGCCGTCGACGCCCGAGGAAGAGGATGTCGTCACGCCCTTGATCGTGCCGGCCGCCAGCGACGGCACGACTTCACCCCAAGGCATCTGCACGGGGGCTGCACCGAGCGCATTGAAGAAATTGTGGCCATTGGCGTCGACAACGCGGATCGTCAGGCCCTTCAGGTCTTCGATCGTCTCGATCTTGTTCGGCGAATAGACCGCCTGGCCCGGCCATGGCACCATGTAGAGCAGCTTCTGGTTCATCGAGGTGGCAACTTCCTCGATCTTCGGGCGGAAGAATTTGTGCAGCAGCGCCAGATCCGGCATGGTCGGCGCCAGATAGGGCAGCGTTTCGATGCCCAGCACCGGCGCTTCGCCAACCTGCTGGCTCATCAGGATATCGGCGACCGGCACGATTCCGTCGCGCACCGCGGCCATGCCTTCGGGACCCTTTATGCCGAGAGCGCCACCGGGATGCACGGTGATGACCACCTCGCCCTTGGTGACGTCCTTGACCGTTTCGGCAAATTTCATGGCATTCTTGGTGTGGAAATTGCCGGGCGGCCAGACGACCGACATATCCCAGGCGGTCTGCGCGACAGCGGGTGCGGCAAGGCTGGCGAGAAGCACGGCCAGGCCGGCCCGGAGCATGTTCTTCATGATGCAGTAACCCCTCTTTTATGTTTCTGCGCCCAATCCTTGGGAGCAGCATGCGCGCTGAAATCGATGTTCGCATTTTCAGTATACAGGGCGTATTCTGAAAATAACAAGGATTGTGGCGCTTTTTTCACCGTGATTTTGGTGGGGTTATTATTTATGCATTGAAGTCTTCGGATGCAGTTAGGTATGAGACTGCGATATGCGGGCTGTGGCAGACTGGCTTCATGGTGCTCCACGGCGAGAGGTCCTTCACGGACGCGGTCTCGCAGTGCCTGTGCAGGGCGAACAGCCACTCTTTCGGGCTACCAGAAAATCCGGGGATTTAGGGGACGGGCGGCAACAAACTTCGGCTGCCGGAAATCGGTTGCCGCGCCGGTGACGACCTCAAGGGAGTGAAGGGCATTTCCCTGTCTCCGGCCGCGTCACGTCATCAAATCGCATCAGCCAGCTTCTGTTTGATATAGAGCTCGCGAAGTCGCAGCGTCAGTGGCCCAGGCTTACCGTCCCCGACCGTATGACCATCGATTGCCGTTACGGGGAGAACGAAATTGGTCGCGGAGGTGATAAAGGCTTCCGCAGCCTTCATTGCTTCATCAGGGGTGAAGGCGCGTTCTTCAAATGGGATGCCCGCAGTCTCGGCTATGCTCAGCACGCTGGCGCGGGTAATGCCGTGCAGGATCGCGTTGGACAGGCCGCGCGTCACCAGCCTGCCATCTCTGGTGATGATATGAGCGGTGGCGGAACTGGCTTCGGTGACAAAGCCGTCTTCGACCAGCCAGGCGTCATCGGCGCCTTTTGCCATTGCTTCCATCTTCGCCATCGAGGGATAGAGCAGTTGCACTGTCTTGATGTCACGGCGGCCCCAGCGTTCGTCCGGGACACAGGCGACGGAAATGCCGGTCGCGACCTTGGGATTTTCGAGAACGGACTTTGCCTGCGTGAACAGGGTCAGCGTCGGGGTCGGGTTTTCAGGGTAGGCGAAATCGCGGTCGGCGGTGCCACGGGAGATCTGCAGGTAGATCAGGCCTGATTCCAGCGCGTTGCGGCGGATGATCTCGCGGTGGACCTCCAGAAGCGCCTCCGGTGTCAGCGGGCAGGTGATGCCGAGCTCTGCCGTAGAGCGCTGCAGGCGTGCGGCATGGCCGGCATATTCGAGCAGCCTGCCGCCGACCACGGCCGTGACTTCATAGATGGCGTCGGCAAACAGAAAGCCGCGATCGAAGATCGAGACCTTGGCTTCGGCTTCCGGCAACCAGTCGCCATTCAGATAGACAATACGGGTCAAGTCGTTTCTCTCGTTCATGTTTTCGGTCTGGTGAAGGGTGCGATCTCGACGCCCACCGCGGTGAGCTTGCCGCGCAGAGCCGCTGCCGTCACGGCGGCGCCGGGCGTATCTCCGTGGATGCAGACGGTTGCCGCCTCGACGGGCAGGAAATTGCCACCGATCGTCGGGATGCGCTTGTCGCAGACCATCGACAAGACCTGATCGACGCTCTGCTGCAGGTCGTGAATGACGGCGCCCTCCAGCTGGCGGGAGGCGAGCATGCCCTTTTCGTCGTAGCGGCGATCGGCATAGACCTCGCAGGCGACGGGAAGACCCGCGGTTTCAGCGGCCTTCATGGTCTGCGAATAAGGGAGGGTGATGAAGACGAGGTGCGGGTCGACCGCCTGGATGGCGCGGACGCAGACCTTTGCAAGATCGGCATCCTCGGCGGCCATGTTGCCCAGCGATCCATGCGTCTTCACATGGGTGATCGGCCAGCCCAGCGCATGTGCCATGCCCTGAATGGCGGCAATCTGGTAGATCAGCTGGGCCTCGATATCTTCCGGACGCTCGCCGGAAATGCGCCGGCGGCCGAAACCGTAGAGATCCATGAACGAGGGATGCGCGCCGATCGAGACGCCCTTTGCCTTGGCCGCCAGGATCGTGTCGCGCATGACGCTCGGATCGCCGGCATGGAAACCGCAGGCGATATTGGCCGTCGAGATGGTCTCCATCATCGCTGCGTCGTCGCCGATCTTATAGGCGCCGAAACTCTCGCCCATGTCGCAGTTGAGATCGATGGTCGGCATGGTGCGCTATCCTCAGATGAGTCTTCAAAGCCGTGGCGCGGCATCCAAAAAGCCCACGACTGTCTTGACATACAGTTGGTGTACTGAAATGACAAGCGGGTTGCGACATGGCCGGACGGGGTGCCGTTCAGGCGCAGGCTAGCCGATGACGGATCGTTTGTCGGCAGGTCTTGTGAAGGGTCGCAGATCGTTTTGGGCGCTGGGCATTGCTAAGGGACGCCGTTGGGAATGGGAACGATGACATGACGGAGCGCGATCCTGCGCCACGGCGCTTCCCCCTTATCGCTGCCTGCGGCGACAGCGCTCTCGTCATCGAGCTTTCCGATCAGATCGACGAAGAGACCAACCGGCGCGTCGTGGCGCTCGCCGACAGCCTTGCAGCAGAGGCGATCACCGGGATCGTCGAAACGGTTCCCACCTATCGGTCGCTGCTGGTCGTCTACGACCCGGCGCTGGTCCGCGGCCAACAGCTGGCGCCATTGCTTTTGGAACGGTTGGCGGACATCTCGGCGGAAAGCGGTGCGCAGCGGCGGATCGTCGTGCCGGTGGTTTACGGCGGCCCGGTCGGCATGGACCTCGATGAGCTCGCCGAACTGAAACAGATGAGCTCTGATGCCCTGATTTCCCTGCATTCGGCGGCGGAATACCGGGTCTATATGATCGGGTTTGCCCCGGGCTTTGCCTATCTCGGAGGGTTGCCCGAGGTTTTGCACACGCCGCGCCTTGCGGTTCCCCGCCAGCGGATCGAAGCGAGCGCCATCGGCATCGGCGGCAAGCAGGCGAGCATCAATTCTGTGCCCGGGCCCAGCGGCTGGCGGTTTATCGGCCGTACGCCGCTGAAGCTCTTCGATCCGGCGCGCGCGGAGCCCTTCCTGCTGCGGGCCGGCGACCGGGTTCGGTTTCGCCCCGTCAAGGCGGACGAGGCGGCGGCTCTCGATGCAGCCGCGACGCAGGGTACTCTTGCCGCAGAATGGGAAAGCCCATGAGCAGCATTCTGATCAGGCAGGCGGGTCCGATGCTGACCGTCCAGGATCTCGGGCGTGTCGGGCTGCAGCACCTCGGTGTGTCGGGCTCAGGCCCCACGGATGGTCCCTCGATGCGGATGGCCAACCGGCTTGTCGGCAATGACGACGGGCAGGCAGTTCTCGAGTTTGCCCATGTGGGCGGGCATTTCGAAGTGGCTGAGCCGGTGCGGTTTGCGGTCACCGGCGGCGACGTCGAGATCACCGTCGATGGCGAGCGTCGGCATGGCTGGGAAAGCTTTGCGCTTCTGCCGGGCCAGGTGCTGAAGATCGGCGCCCTGCGCGATGCGGTGTGGGGCTATCTGGCACTGTCAGGCGGCATCGAGACGCCACCGGTTCTCGGCGCCCGCTCGACCCATTTGCGAACCGGGATCGGCGGGCTCGAGGGGCGGCGGCTTGCGGCCGGCGATCGTCTGCCGCTCGGGACAACAAATCCGGCACCCATGCGTGCGCTGACGCAGGCCTTTCGCCGTCCGCTCGGTCCGGTGCGGGTCGTCAAAGGGCCACAGGCAGATCATTTCGGTGCCTCCGCCTGGCAGGACTTCCTCGGAGCCGGCTTTGTCGTTTCCGGCCAGCGCGACCGCATGGCGCAAATGCTCGAGGGGCCGATTGTGCGCGCCGCTTTGGGGCATGATATCGTTTCTGACGGAACCGTCAGCGGGTCCATCCAAGTGCCGGCATCCGGGCGCCCGATCGTGTTGATGGCAGAGCGGCAGACGACCGGCGGTTATCCCAAGATTGCCACGGTGGCCTCGATCGACCTGCCGCGGCTTGCGCAGGCGATGACCGGCGCGCCGGTGCGCTTCAAGGTGATATCGCAAGACGAAGCGGAAACGCTGTATCTCGGCCAATCGCAGGCGCTCAATGCCGCCTTGGCGGGGCTCGAGGAAAAATCTGAGATGACGAAGCCTCAACGGGAGCAGGTCGATGAATAAGCCGCTCGCCAAACAGGCCTATGCCAGCATCATCGAGATGATCCTGGCTGGCGCATTGAAGCCGGGAGATCTGCTGCAGGAAGGCAAGCTCGGCGACGAACTCGCTATGTCGCGGACGCCTGTGCGAGAGGCGATCAAGCGCATCGAGGCGGAGGGGCTTGCCGTCCAGGAAGGGCGGTTTCTCAAGGTCCGCACGCTGACGGAAGCCGAAGTCGAGGAGATCTTCTTCCTTCGGCGCGTTCTCGAGCGTCAGTGTGCCCGCAATTCTGTGACCATCGATCCGCGTATCCTCGACGGCCTAGAAAGCCGCGTGCTCGACCTGCAACGGGAAGGCCCCGGCGAGGAGGAAGAGCAGCGGCAGGTGGATGATGACTTTCACTATGCGCTGGCGCGGGCTGCGGGCAACCAGATGATGGTTCGCACCATCGGCGACCTGCGCCGCCGGACCTGCATGTTCGACCATAGCCAGGTTCCCGAGCGGTTCGGCAAGAGCTGTGAGGAGCATCTCGATATCATCCAGGCGCTGCGCAGCCGCGACGGCGAGCGTGCTGCCATGCTGATGGACGAACATATCGCCCATGCCCGCGACGCCATCCTCGGGCGTCTCAGCCTTTCGAACCAGAGGCACAAGCGATGAGATGCCTGATCGTGCAGCCGATTCATGCGGACGGACTGGCTCTCCTCACAGAGGCCGGGATCGAGCCGGTGCTTTGCCCGTCAGCGGATATGGACACCGTCTCCCGGTGGATCCCCGGCTGCCAGGCGGTCATCACCCGTGATGCCGGCCTTTCGGGAGACGCGATTGCTGCCTCCGACGTCCTGAAGGTGATCGTCGTTCACGGGGCGGGTCACGACCCCGTCGACAAAAGGGCCGCCGCAAGCAAGGGCGTGCTGGTCTGCACCACGCCCGGCGCCAATGCCCGTTCGGTGTCGGAGCTTGCGCTGGGGCTGGCGCTGGCCACTGCCCGGCTCATTCCGGCCGCCGATCAGTCGGTCAGATCCGGCAGACGTGGCTTTCGCGAAAGCCACGTCTTCCAGGAACTGTCCGGCAAGACAGCACTCATCGTCGGCTGGGGCGCGACCGGCGCCGGGCTCGGGCAGATGCTCCACAGCGCCTTCGGCATGCGCGTCATCGTCTATTCGCCGCGCAACCCGGATACGGGCAAGTTCGAGCGGGTCTCTGTGCTCGCCGAGGGGCTGGCGAGCGCCGATCTCGTTTCGCTGCATACGCCGCTGCGGGACGAGACGCGGGGCATGTTCAATGCTTCAGCCTTTGCAGCGATGAAGAAAGGCGCCATCCTGGTCAACACGGCAAGGGCTGGGCTGGTGGACGAGGCGGCCCTTGCGCAGGCGCTGGCAGACGGCACTATCGCCGCCGCCGGTCTCGACGTCTATTCGCCATCAGCGCCGACCGGGGCGCTTGCGACCTCCAACAGGGTGATCTTTACGCCGCATCTGGGCGGCACAACCGGGGAGGCGCTGCAGCGCGTCGCCATCGCCGCTGCCCGGCACGTCATTACGGCGCTTGCGGGAGGCCGGCCGTCGACCACGATCGAATTTCATCCGGAGGCTGCCCTATGAGCGACATCGTCAAGGATACTGTCGAGCGGCTGCTGGACCGTATCAACGCGATTTCGGCGGGTGGTCCGGGCTTCACGCGCCCGTCCTACAGCCCGCTGGAAAGCCAGGCGCATCGCGTTATAGAGGACGAGGCGACCGCGCTTGGCCTGACCGTCACCCGCGATGCCGCGCTCAACCTGTTTGCCCGACTGCCGGGGAGGGACCGGAGTGCTCCTGCCATCCACGTGGGGTCCCATCTCGATACCGTTGCCATGGGCGGTGCCTATGACGGGCAGGCGGGCGTTGCCGGCGCCATGGCGCTTGCCGCGGCCTTTGTCGACAGCGGCGAACTGCCGCCGGTCGATCTCGTCGTCACCGTCACCCGGGCGGAGGAAAGCGTCTGGTTCCCCGTGTCCTATGTGGGTTCCCGCGCAGCACTCGGGCGGCTTACCGCAGAGGAACTGCAGGCCACGCGCAGCGACACCGGCCGCACGCTGCATGATCATATCCTGTCGGAAGGCGGCCGGCCTGACGACATCCTGACGGACACTCCTCTTGCGCCGGCACGCTTCATCGAGCTGCACATCGAGCAGGGCACAGTGCTGCATGCCGCGCATGAACCCTATGGGATCGTCAGCGGCGTGCGCGGCGGTCTGCGCTACCGGCAGGCCCGGATCGACGGCACCTGGGCGCATTCCGGTGGGCCGGCGAGGTCGGAGAGATCGGATGCCGTATTCGCCCTTGCCGACCTGATCGTCGCCATGGACCGTCGCTGGGACGAGGCGCTGCGGGCGGGAGACGACCTTGCCGTGACCTTCGGCCGGGTCGATGCCGCAACGCCCGAACATGCCTTTGCGAAAGTACCGGGCCGGGTCGATTTCTGCGTTGATCTGCGCAGCGACGATGTGGACGTGCTCGACCGGATGGACGCGGTGTTTCTGGCCGACGCCAAGGCGATCGAGGCGGCGCGGGGCGTGCGGTTTGCGCTGGGGGCACAATCGCGCAGCCAACCGACGAAGCTTTCGGCGGTACTCGGCGACCAGATCGCCGAGGCCGCAGTCGTGCTCGGGCACACGCCCCGCCGCATGCTATCGGGCGGCGGCCATGATGCGGCGGCCTTTGCGCAGGCGGGATGGGACAGCGTGATGGTGTTCCTGCGCAACTGGAACGGCAGCCACAATCCCGACGAGGCGATGGACCCCGCGGATCTGGTGGCGGCGGTCAAGGCATTGCATGGGGCTCTGGCCGGCATGGGGGAAACGTCAATACGATGAGCGACAAGGAAACCCTGGCGCAGCAGTTCTACCGCGATCTCAAGCAGCGCATTCTGGAAGGCCGCTTCTCCTCCGACGAGATGCTGACCGAGCGCACGCTGGCGGTGGAATTCGGCATTTCGCGGACGCCGCTGCGCGCCGCGATCTCCCGCCTCGAGAAGGAAAACGTCATCTCGCGGCTGCCGAACGGGGCGCTGATGGTTCGCCCGGTCACCGTCGAACAACTGCTGGAGATCGTCCAGATCCGCAGGCTGCTCGAAGGTGCGGCGGCCGCCAAGGCCGCCGAGACATCGGCGCTGACGCCGGAGCTTGATGACTCCCGCACCCGCATGCGTGCCTATGCGGAGGGCGGCGATATCGCCTTCGACAATTTCTGGCTGGACGACGACGCGTTTCACCTCGCCGTCGCGCAGGCCGCCGAACTACCTCTGCTTGCGACAATGCTGACGGAAATGCGCAGCGTCGCGCGCCGCTGCACCATTACCCGCACCCATGACCGCTTCGACCAGCAGGCCCGCGAGCATATCGCCGTGGTCGATGCCATCGAGGCCGGCGATACCGCTGCCGCGCAGGCGGCGATGGAACTGCATTTCGACAGCGTCAGGGCACGTTTCCTTGGCTGGCTGGCCCGCGATTGAGACCTGACCCATGACATCTGCCGCATTCCCCGAGGATCTTCAGCGCTTGCGCGGTTGCGAGGCCGCCTTTCCGAAGGCCGAGTTCCTCGATCGCCAGAAACGCGCCCAAGCCGCCTTGCATTCCAGCGGACAGGAAGCGATCATCGTCTCCGGTCCCGAAACAATCTACTGGCTGACAGGCCGCCAGACGGCAGGCTATTTCGCCTTCCAGGCGCTGGTCCTTCCTGCAGAGGGCGAGCCGACCCTCATCGTCCGGCAGCTGGAGCTGTTCGGTGCGGTCGCCAATACCTGGCTCGAAGATATCGTGGCCTACCAGGACGGCGAAAATCCCGTCGATGCCCTGCTGGCGGTCCTCAAGGCGAAACAGATCCGCAAGCCGGCGATGGAGCTTGGGGGCTGGTTTCTGTCGCCGCGGGTTGCCGCCGAGATTTCCGCGCGGTTGAACGTCGGCGAGTTGCTGGACGGCTCGCATATCCTGCCGCCCTTGCGCATGCTAAAATCTGCAGCCGAACTCGACGCTATCCGGGGAGCGGCGAGCTATGCGCAAGCGGGTATCATCGCCGGTATCGAGGCCTGCTCAGCCGGAACGGATGAGAATGCGATTGCGGCGGCGATGCTTCATGCGGCAACGCAGGTGGGTTCCGAGGCGATGGCCATGGAGCCGCTGGTGTCTTCGGGACCGCGCAGCGGCCTGCCGCACATGACATGGCGCCGGCGCAGGTTGAGCGACGGCGATCCCGTCTTCCTGGAGCTTGCCGGCAGCCACGCCCGCTATCACGCGGCGCTGATGCGCACGGTCTGGCTCGGAGCGCCGCCGGTCGAAGCGCAAAGGATGATGGATTGCTCGCTCTACGCGCTGGATGCCGCACTGGCATCAATCCGGCCGGGCGTGGCCTGTTGCGTCCCGCATAATGCGGCGCAGGCGGTGATCGACGAGGCTGGCTACACCCCGGCTTTCCGCAAGCGGATCGGGTATTCCATGGGGGTCGCCTTTGCGCCGGACTGGGGCGAGGGGGCGATCCTCTCCCTCTTCGCCGATGTTTCCCGCCCGATCGAAGCGGGCATGGTGTTTCACCTGCCAGCCACGCTGCGCAGCTACGGGCACTGGACCGTCGGCGCTTCCGAGACCGTGATCGTCACCGAGCACGGCGCCGAACCGCTGTCGAGCCTGCCGCGCAGCCTCACCATTCGCTGATTTCCCACTTTCCCTTCACCAACGGAGCCTCTCGCATGCGTTCTCTCTTCCATCTGGCCTATCATGTCACCGACCTCGACGAGGCCCGCCGGTTCTACGGCGACGTTCTCGGTTGCCAGGAAGGCCGGTCCACCGACACCTGGGTGGACTTCGACTTCTTCAACCACCAGATCTCGCTGCATCTGGGCAAGCCGTTCGAAGTAACGCGCACCGGCAAGGTGGGCAACCATATGGTGATGATGCCGCATCTCGGCGTTGCGCTGGAGCTCGCCGACTGGCTGGCACTGGCCGAACGCCTGAAGAAAAAGGGTGTCGCCTTCGACATTCCGCCGGTGGTGCGCTTCGAAGGCGAGCCGGGCGAGCAGCGCACGATGTTCTTCTTCGATCCGAGCGGCAACCCGATCGAGGTCAAGGGTTTCAAGGATTTCGACGGGCTGTTTGCCCGCTGATTAGCACGCATTTACGAAAAATCCGGGCAGATGGATGATCAGCCCGGATTTTCTATTGCTCGGTTAGCTGCGCTCAGAACATGCTTGGCGAGCGGGTCAGCAGTTCGTTACCCTGTTCGCCGATGATGAGGATGTCTTCGTAGAAGGCCGCGCCAACGCCATCCAGGGACAGGAAGGCCTCGACGCCGAACACCATGTTCTGCTCGACGATGTCCTGCGGCGTCGACATGGACGTCGAGATGCGCGGCAGTTCGAAGCCAAGGCCGATGCCGTGGCCGTAGAAGGGGAAATTCTTCATGATCGCGGAGATGGAGCCGCCGAAGGCTGCGGTCATGCGGTCGCCTTCGGCCGCCACATCCAGCAGCGCGACGCCTGGCCGCAGCATGTCGGACAGGCGGTGGACGATGCCAGCGGCGGCTTCGATCAGGCGGAGCTGACCCGCGTTCGCCGGGCCGCGGACTGCCGTTCGGCCCGGATCAAGATAGTAACCCTGGTAGAGCGGGCCGTGCAGCGTTCCGGTGACGATGTCCCCGACGACAGGCGTATCGGCGCTATAGCCAGTCAGCGGAAAGCGCTGGTCGAAGCCGAGCGTCTCGCCATGATTGGTGCCGATCATCTGGACGCGGCCGCCGCGCCGCACCGTTTCGCGGGCGGCTTCGCCGGCGGCCTCGCGCTCCGACATGCCGCTGACGAGGCTCTGCATGAGGACGGTCATGCCCGCGGTCGCCGTTTCCCCGGCTATGCGATAACAGTCGAGTTCGCGTGGGCTCTTGATGCGTCGCACGGAGCGGACGAGATCGTCTTCCGGGATCCATTCGATCTCAGGGGCCGTCGCCTCCAACTGCCGATAGTATTTCACCGGGATGAAATTGGTGCCGACCAGTGCCACGCGTCCCTTGATGCCGCGGGCGACAAGGGCTTTGGCGACCCTCTCGAAAGGATGGTTGCTGCAGTGGACATCGTCGATCGAGACGAGATCGCGCCTGACCTCCGGCTCGTCGATGTGCAGTTGCGGCGCGTGCCCCTCCTGCAGGATGACGCCGGCAAAGGAGCGCGCGGTCCAGATGGTCGAGTCCATGCCGCTGCTGATGGCATAGTGGTTGGAAAGATAGAGAACGTCGCCGCAGTTGTCAGTGGTGCCGCCGGCGCGTGAGAACACCACGGCGGTCTCATAACCGCGCGCCTTCATCTCGCGATGCAGGCGATCCCAACGGTGCTCATACTCGTCGATCGGAAAATAACGGGCCATCACTCGCTCCAGATGCTGCGGCTCGCGCACGCGCTATCACGTCTACGCGCAGTTACGGGAAAAGCCCGTAAACGGGCTTTTCAATTTCGGTACACCGACAGTATCCTTTCGTCAATCGACTGCCGGCACTCTTTGGGCGATACCGCGTTTGATCTCCAGGAGATGCCGAAAAAGCGCGCATCCTCAGCTTAGTTTGTGATCAACATGGCTGTTTTGTGTGCTCTAAATTGTTGAAAACGCTACTTGAACTCCATTGGTATACTGAATAAGGTTCAGTGGACCCATGAGGCCACGGGTTTATCGCCCGCCGATGTGCTCCCGCACAGGCGCAGATGATACCCGCGAAGACGAGTTGGAATGGATTTGGAAACACAGGTTGTACCCGCGAGCCAGGGACGTGCGTTTCGGATGAGGGCCGGGCAGTTCGCCCGCATCACCAATACCCACGGCAATCAGGTCGTCGATACCTGGGCCGTCGCTGCAAGCGATGCTGCCGAGGTCTCGTCGATGGATCATACCCGCTCCGTCAACAGCAACATCTTTTTCACCAAGGGCATGAGCCTCAAGAGTTCGCGTCGGCGCTCGATGCTGACCATGGTGGCCGATAGTGCCCGGGTACGTCACGATACCTTGCTTTGCCCCTGCAGCGCTGACCTCTATCAGCAGCTGGGATGCACCGCGTATCACCGCAGCTGCACCGACAATTTTCATGAAGCGCTTGCGCAGGTGAGTCTCGAACATGCCTTCACACCGGCCTCGCTCAACCTGTTCATGAACGTTCCGGTCGGGCCGGATGGAACCGTGGATCGCTTGCCGCCTGCAACAACCGCAGGCGATCATGTGGTGCTGCGCGCAGACATGGATCTCGTCCTGGTGCTGTCGGCCTGCCCGCAGGATATCACGCCGATCAACGGTGCTGCCCGCACGCCGCAAAACGTGGCCGTGTCAATCACGGACGCCTTTTCCCCGGAGGAGGCCGCATGAGCGATCCGCTTCTGAAACTGAGGGAGATCCGCAAGAGTTTTGGTGACAACGAGGTGCTGAAGGGCGTCTCGCTCGAGGTTGCGGCCGGCGAAGTCGTCTCGATCATCGGCGCCAGCGGTTCCGGCAAGAGCACGTTCCTGCGCTCTATCAATGCGCTGGAAGTGCCCCAGTCGGGGTTCATGGAATTTGAGGGACTGTCCTTCGATTTTCGTCCGGAATCGCGTCTCTTCCCGACCCCGGCACAGTTGCAGTCGCTGCGTGCCCGCGTCGGCATGGTGTTCCAGAGCTACAATCTCTGGCCCCATATGACCGTGCTCGAAAACGTCACGCACGCGCCGATCAGACTGTTGAAGATGCCGCGGGCGCAGGCCCGTGAAGAGGCGGAAGTGCTTCTGTCGCGGATCGGGCTCTACGAAAAGCGTCACAGCTACCCCGCACGGCTTTCCGGCGGGCAGCAACAGCGCGTGGCAATTGCCCGGGCGCTGGCGATGAAGCCACGACTGATGCTGTTCGACGAGGTCACCTCCGCGCTCGACCCCGAGCTGGTGCATGAAGTGCTGGTGCTGATGGCCTCGCTTGCCGCCGACGGCATGACGATGCTGCTGGTGACGCATGAGATCGCCTTTGCCCGCGATGTGTCGTCGCGCGTGCTGTTCTTCGACAAGGGCGTGATCGCCGAGGAGGGGTCGCCGGAAATCCTGCGGAATCCCGAAAGCGAAAGGCTGCAGCAGTTCCTGCACCGCATCCTGCACGACAGGGTGGCGCATTCCGTCTCCAAATCCAGCGGCGAAGGAGCGCAGGCGTGATGGTCAACTTCTTCGACGAGTTCAAAATCTACGGACCGGGCTTTCTGGAAGCCTCCTGGACCGTGTTCGGCATTACCATCCTTACTATTGCCGTCAGCTGGGTCTGCGGGCTGGTGGCAGCGCTCGCACAGCGCTCCGACTGGAAGGCCGTGCGCATGGCCGCCGGTTTCTACATCTGGTTCATCCGCGGCACGCCGACGCTGATCCAGGTGTTTCTCATCTACTTCGGCCTGCCGCAGATCGGCATCCGGCTTGATCCCTTCACGGCGGGGGTCATTGCGCTTGGCATCAACAGCGGCGCCTATGTCGCCGAGATCGTCCGCGGCGGCCTGACCGCCATCCAACGCGGACAGACGGAATCGGCTCTTGCGCTCGGGTTCAGCCCTGCCGAAACGATGCGCACCATCATTCTTCCGCAGGTCTTCCGGATCATCCTGCCCTCGATCACCAATGAAGCGATCTCGACGCTGAAAAACACCTCGCTGCTGTCGACCATCACGGTCGTGGAGCTGACCCTCTATGCGCAGACATTGATCGCCTCGACCTTCCGGCCGTTCGAATTCTACATTGCGGTTGCCGTCATCTACCTCCTGCTGACGACCATCCTCACCTTCGTCGCGTCGTGGCTGGAACGCCGCTACGCCAACCTCGGATGATGCGGCCATGAGCGTGCTGCCCGTCGATTCCCTTGAAACTCCCCGCTTCTGCGGCGTGCCGACCTTCATGCGGCTGCCGCAGGCGACGTCCCTCAAGGACCTGGATGCGGCGATCATCGGCCTGCCGTCGGACAGCGGCGGGCCTTACAGGACGGGGGCTCGCTTTGCCCCCAACGCGGTGCGTGCCATGTCCGTCATGCTGAGGCCGATCAATCCCTATCGCGGCAATCTGAACATCTTCGAGGCGCTTAGGGTCGCCGATGTCGGGGATGCCAATGTGGTGCCCGGCTACGAGATCCAGTCGCTGGAGCGCATCGAGGAATCGGTGAGTGCGCTCGTCTCGGCCGGCATCGTGCCCTTCGGCATTGGCGGCGATCACTCCATCACGCTTGCCGAACTGCGGGCGCTGGCCAAGGTGCAAGGCCCGATCTCGCTCGTTCATTTCGATTCCCACACCGATACGTGGGACAGCTATTTCGCGGGCCAGAAATACAGCGCCGGGACGCCGTTTCGTCGCGGCGTGGAAGAACAGATCATCGATACGGCATCTTCGATCCAGATCGGCATGCGCGGCTCCCTGTTCCAGAAGACCGATATCAGACAGTCCATCGAACTCGGCTACGAGGTTCTGACCACCGATGAGGCGCTCGACCTCGGCCCCAGGGCGCTTGCCGACCGGATCGCAAGCCGGGTTGCCGGCAAGCCGGTGTTCATCTCGTTCGACATGGACTTCGTCGATCCGTCCGCCGCCCCGGCGGTGCAGACACCGGAGGCCGGCGGACCGACAGCGCGCGAGACCCTGCAGATCATCCGCGCCCTCCACGGCATCGATCTGGTCGGCTGCGATGTCGTCGAGGCCAATCCGCTCTACGACAGCACCGGACAAATCACGGCACTTCTCGCCGCCACCATCATGGCTGAATTCCTGGCTCTCCTCGCTTCCCGCCGATCCTCCACGCCGGGTTGAAATGCACCGATTACCCAGATGCCGAACGACCAATCCATCATAAAAAAGGGAACTGAAACATGAAAATGAAGTCTTTCATCCTTGCCGCTGCAGCCTTTGCGGGCCTTGCCATGACCTCGATCTCCGAGGCGGCTGACCTCGAACTGCTGCAGCCCGGCAAGCTCGTGGTCGCAACCGAAGGCACCTACGCGCCATTCAGCATGCGTGCGCCGAACGGCAAGCTCGACGGCCTGGAAATTCGCGTGATGCAGGAAGTCGCCAAGCGCCTGAACCTTGAATACACACCTATTCTGATCAAGTGGGATTCTTTGCTCGTTGGCCTCCAGGCGGACCAGTATGATGTGATCAGCGCCGCGATGGACATCACCGAGGCCCGCCAGAAGCAGGTTACCTTCTCCAACGGCTGGCTGGAATCCGGTGGCCGCGTCGTTACCGCCAAGGACAGCAAGATCACGAGTGCTGCCGAGATCAAGGGCAAGGCCGTCGGCGCGCTCGTCGCTTCCAGCTGGACCAAGATCGCCGAGGAAAAGGGCGCAACGGTCAAGGGCTACAAGGCCGAGTCCGACGCCATGCAGGACCTCGTCAACGGCAATGTCGATGCGGTGATTACCGATTCGATCGCGGCGGCCTATGCGATCACCTCTGCCAAAATGCCCCTCAAGATGACCGATGACTACGTCAGCCACGTCCAGAAGGGCTTTGCCTTCAAGATGGGCAAGCCGAAGCTGGTCGAAGCCGTCAACAAGGCGCTTGCCGACATGAACGCCGACGGCACCTATGCCAAGCTGACGAGCGATCTGGTCGGCTTCGATCCGGCTCCGAAGGTCCCTATCAAGACCATTAAGTAGACCTTAGGTATCCCGGAGTATCCAGCTCACCCAATCCGGCAACGATCATCGCGATCGTTGCCGGCGCTTTGTTTGGCACGGACATTAGACCGCAGCATCGCAGCGCTTTGCCCGGTCCTGTGGTTCGCAGACAGGACGATCCTGACATCGAAGGGCTTCCCCGCATTCTAAGTTTGTCCTCGGGTGGCACTGTTTGGCCTGGCTTACGCCTTGTTCAGGCACCCCAGGAAAAGGATACCATCCGTACCTTGACCAATACGCCTGCTCCAGGGTTGAGCTTCCGCCGGAGCGCGTCGCCAACGTCGTAAGCTAGCGCCGAAGGCCGCAGGTCAGGCCGCCTGAGGTCTGAGCGTCTTGGGTGTCCAGTTCCACGGCAGCAGTTGCTCAGTCCTGCTGATCGGGCCAGTCCGGATTGTTAGCGAGGATGTCGGCAAGCCAGGCCTGAGGGTCGATGTCATTGAGCTTGGCGCTCATAATCAGTGTTGCCATGAACACAGCGCGCAGATGGGAAGGCAGGCTCAGTTGAGTTGATCCTGTGGGTGTCTGGCAGCAGTCTTTACGACAGCCACCCAAAGTTTTACCAATCGATCGAGCGCGGCGTTTACCGCGCCGGCAAGGGGGCAGCAATGGTTGGAAAAATCTTATTTGGTTTCGGCTTGCTGCTGCTTGTTGCCGGGCTGATTTGGGCGGCGCAGGGAAGCGGCTATTTCCCCTATCCCGCCGCGAGTTTCATGATCGACCAACGGCCCTGGATATTCCGCGGGGCGATCACGGCAGCTTGTGGCGTGGCGCTGCTTTTGTGGTCGCGACGGATTTGAAAACCCAGGGTAATAAAGGCTTGCCTTGGCAATGCCGACAGGATTTCCGATCGTTCGACACGCGCCCATGGTAGCCGTCGGATCTAAACCTACGCAGCGGGATGGCTGATGCGCGTTTTTCTTGTTCGCCACGG
>NZ_JACYUU010000009.1:0-47562 GCF_014841925.1 Rhizobium sp. CFBP 13726 | reverse complement strand
CGGACCCCGACTCGACGAACGACTACCTGCTCCCCCAGAACCCCAATCTCCACTTGGATGTTGCCGTGATAGTCTAGGAGACAGTCGAAGGTCACTGAGTCCCCGCTAAAGTCCCACCAACTCGGCGGTCCAAGGGCACGTCCTACGATGAAAAACGGAACGCCGGGGCGAACTACTTGAGAGGGCGATCTCTTGAGCAGAGCGAGAATCGAAAATGGCTGCAGCGATCGCTTCGTGATCATCTTGCTTGGATAGCAAACTCCGCTGTCGGCGACAATGTCCGCTCCTGGTGGGAGGCTGCCGAGGTTGGCGTTCGGCCGAAGCGGACATGAATGCCTAGGCCGTGAACTCATTCACCCGCTTTGCTATCGGTTTCTAGGAGCCGTTTTCCCGTTGAATCGAAATGTTGTGCGGTTGTGCCGTCGGTCACGTCGTAGATGTAGAGGGTTACCGGGCACTGGGCTTCGTTCGCCCAGTGGATGGCCTCTTGAACAGACACATTGTCTCGCCGGTCATGATCGATCACGGCAAGCGGGGATATCTCCTCCGCCTGATCGGCATCGATACAGCTATTATCGTGCTCTGTGGCTTCAATGATGGCGTTCACCCGCTTCCACCTATACGGGCGCGTCCGGTAATCGATAACATTCCAGATCATGAAATCTGCGCTTTGTGTCGCGCCAGTAGGATGATTCAACGAGGCATGAGCCGATCTGGCCTTACCGATTTTGAATGGCGAGCGATAGAGCCGATCGTGCCCAAGAAGCCGAGCGGCGTGCCCCGCGTTGATGACAGGTGTGTGTTGAACGGGGTTTTCTGGGTGTTGCGATCCGGTGCCCCTTGGCGCCATGTGCCAGAACGATATGGCCCTATACAACCTGCTATAATCGCTTTCGACGCTGGATGAAGGCTGGAATCTGGGACAAGTTGATGGATGCGGTACGAGCCCGCGAATTGATAGTATCAGGATGATCGACTGAACTTCGATCCGGGTTCATCATTTGGCGGCAACGCTGAAAGAGGATCATCAAGATCGCTGCCTTGGAGGAAGTCGGGGTGGCCTTACGACGAAAATCCGTGCCGTTACGGGGCAAAGGACTGCGAATCAAGATTGCCATTGCACCTGGTCAGGCCCACTACCTAACGGTAGCTCGGGAGCTACTCAATGCAATCCAACCTGGCGGGATGCTGCTTGCTGACAAAGCCTACGATGCAGATTAGCTACGCGAAGAGTTGAGAAGCAGGCACTCTTGGGGAAACATTCCGCCAAAATCTAACCGAAAGAGACCAGTCGTCTTCAGCCCGTGGCTTTAAACAAAACGAAACCTTATCGAGCGCTTCTTCAATAAGCTGAAATGTTGCTGACGGATCGCAACCCGCTATGACAAGTTAGGCGAAACTTTCTTGCCATGGCCAAGCTGGCTTGTGTTCCCCTCACTCTTCGCCATAACGAGTCCACGGCCTAGCTCTTCACATTTTTCACTGCGCCGTCGAAAAGACCTTTGATGTAGTTCTGGCACCCGAGCCGAGCCCCAGTTCGATCAAGTTGCCTTCGGATGTCGTCCGGCGTACGCCCTGAAGCAACTCCGTCGCCGCACTATGGAACACGTGGGCCAGAGATTGCGCCATTCGTTAGTTTTTAGTCGTCCCGATCTCGATGAGCGCATAATGCACCACCGCAATAACCAGTTTATAATCGGTAACTTCTGAGTGCATTGTGCCACTCCAGATCTGTTGTTTTGACCGCCATAGGCCGAGATATCAACGGCCACTATTTGTCTTGGCACTGTATGTCCGTCTCAGCTTGTAAGCCGAGACGGTGTCCGAGCCCATATAGCCGATGAAACAACTCCGAAGCCTTTCTTGCATGATCATCTGAGATGGACTGCAAGACCGCTTCTCGCTTTCAGCCATGTAAAGCCAGTCAATAAGAAGATCGCCGATCCGTGTCCCTGCCAAATTGATGACAGGCGGAGCCCAACCATCTCCTGTCTGTAGGCCTCAAAAACAGCCGAGCCCATGACACCTCACGTATAATTATGGAGACCGAGTTCATCGATGGTGGAGAAGCCTTCAACCCGATCCGATAGCTGCGCCGTAACGAGCTCCATTGTCGTAAGCCGTCAGCGGTTCATTCATAGGAAATTTGCTAGAAATTCGAGTGTTCGAAGCATCTTTCAAACGAAATCCGCTTTGTCACCGCCGCATCCGGACTGCCAAACTTCCTAATCCAGCGTGTGACAGGCAGCCGATGCGGCATCTCAACCCATAACTCTGGAAAAGCCTCTCAGAGACTGGGCTGAAGATGGCGCCTACTGAGTGTCAGCGGCAGTCTCTTAAACCCATCACACGTACTCGCTGGAATGACAGCCCTTTATGACGTCAGTTGCTAGCCTGTAAGGAGATGAAAGAAGAATTGGCTGGGGAACCTGGATTCTCACATTAATTCAATGACTTAGAAGAAAAGTCTTGAGATGCCCTCTGTTTTCCCATCGCGAGCGACCGTGGATGCCACCTTTGTGCCCTGGCTTTGGGCATCAGTCAACAGCGGTCGAGCGGCAATAATTTCCGCCTTCGGAGGCCAAGTTTGCGGTGAGGTGGCCATAAAGCGTGCGGCAGCTTCGCGCCTTCATCTAGGTCATCAACATCGTGATTGCCCGCGCCCGAAAGCAGACATTGCCGTGCAGAGCATCACCTGACCAACTCATCAGGAGCCATGGCCTCAGCCGACGATCGTCTACACGAGATCCGCGAGCGCCCGAGCCTTGGCGCTTCACAGTATACTGTCGGGAAAACTGACGATGGATCGGATTGTGGGAAGTTCAAATCTGCTAAGGCATGTGCCATCAGCGGTTCTGACGTTCGCTTGAACATTCACTCAGATGTCGCGACCAAGCTATGAAGGCTATAAAAAGCTGCGCGGATGATCCCGGCGGTCGTGAAAAGAAGTCGTTTCGATACGGCGACCGAGACAAATGTTTCCATGTTTAAGGAATGCCCAGTCATCCCCAAACCGAGTGGACCACATACTGATGGGTGCGTTGTCCGCCAGCGCCTGCGGGATACCGTGCTGCTCGCGATTGGCGGCGTTGCTACAACTGAGCGGTTGCCGATGGCGATCTTACGTGAGCTCGCGACACGCTCGGCAAGCTTACAGATGGTCCGATCTGGCCGCGTCCGCGCGCCCCTCAACTCTGGCGGAGACGGTTCGCATGGTGTCGCGTATACGGTCGCACAGAAGTCTGACGCGCAGAGTTTGCCGAGTGTCGACGTGGGTTAAGAGCCATACATCGCCGGTGTGTATCACCGGACTGCCTGGGGCACGAGAAAGCGACAAGTCTGCGTCGCCAACAAAGCAGGGTAGTGATGTGATGCCCATGCCCGCGCGCGTGGCCTGGAGCCTCGAGCGCATCTCGGAAAAGCGAACAGGCGTGGCGGCCATTTCGATGTCTTCTGGGACCCAGTCACTGGGAGCGACTTCGCCCGGTCCGAGCAACCAGGCCAAACAGGACGAAACATCGCCGTGTCGGTCACGGCATCCGTAAAACGCCGTGTGGAACCCGCAGAGCCTGCTTCCATACAGGCTTTCCGGAGGCGACCCGTTTCCAAGAACGACGCGCAACGCCACATCCGCCTCCCGGTTGCTCAGGTTGGCAACCGTTCCCGTTCCGATGATTTCGAGCGCGATATCCGGATAGGCGGATCTGAACTCCGTCAGGGTCTCCATCAAAAGATCGGTCGCAAACGAGACGGGGAGGGTAAGACGCAACGGGCCAGATACGCTCTGGTCGCGAGCGAAGATCCTTCCCTCGATCTTCGTGGATGCCTCCGACATCTGCGCGGCGAGATCCACAATGTCAGCACCCGCAGACGTCAGCCTGTACCCGGAAGGAAGCTTTTCGAAGAGTTTCGTTTTCAGCCGCTGCTCCAGACGCGCAACGCCTCGAAGCACCGTTGCGTGGTTGAGGTCGAGCGCTTCAGCCGCCGCGCGCACCGTTCCGCCTTCGGCCACAGCAAAGAACATCCGCAACTCATCCCAATGATCCATGGTGCGTTTCGTCATATCCCATGTGTTTGATTTCGGAGTTTATTCGCAGATAACGGCCGTTGTACACCCAGAAGGCACAGACGACATGTGAATTCGCACCAATCGACCAGCCTTCCCCGTCATCAAACGATCGCTCCACACAAAGGTTTATGATGCAGATCCTCTCCAAAATGCAGGCAACCGTGCTTGCGCTTCTCCTCGGTACCGCCGGTGCCTCAGCGCAATCGCTCTCCGACATCAAGTCCTCTCCGGAGCCGCTTGTGCTTCAGAGCCAGGGTAGTTTCTTCGTCGGCGGACGGACCGTCAAAACCGAGAGTGCCGGCTGGGGCGACCTCAAGGACATCTTCGGAGAGAGTTTCGAAGCGGGTGATGTCGTCGTCGATCAGATGTATGTCCAGTTCCAGAGCCCACCGAACCCGACCCACCTGCCGATCGTTTTCATGCATGGCGGGCTGCTCTCTTCAAAGCAGTGGGAGACGACGCCGGATGGTCGCATGGGCTGGTTCGAGTATTTCACGCGGCAAGGATTTCCCACCTATCTTGCCGAACAGACGGGCCGGGCACGTTCGGGCTTCAACGGTACGATTTTCAACCAGGTGAAAAACAAAAGTCTGCCACCTGAGGCGCAACCAAAGGTTTTTCTTGGTACGTCGAGCATGGCCTGGAAGGTGTTCAGGTTCGGTCCTGAACTTGGCAGGGCCTGGCCAGACGTCCAGTTCCCGATCGAGGCAATCGATGAATTCGCCAAGCAGGTGATCCCTGACATGATCGAGACCCAGGTGCCGAGCCTGCTGGGCGAGCTGATCCAGCCTGAAACGAAGAACCCGACCGTCGCCAACGTTGCCGATCTGGCTGCAGACCTCGGAGGGGCAATCCTCGTCGGCCACTCGCAGTCGGCGGGATTTCCGAGCCAGGCAGTCCTGAAGGGCAAAGGTGGTATCAAGGGCCTGATCCAGCTTGAGACCGGCTGCTTCTCCAACCTAACGGACGAGCAGGTCAAGGCGCTGGCCGAGGTGCCCATCCTCGTGGTGATTGGCGATTACATGGGCAGCAACCCAGCCGCGGCCTGCGCCAAGGAAATGGAGCAGATCAAGGCGGCCGGTGGTGACATCACCTTCCTCTCGCTCCCCGATGTCGGGATCAAGGGCAGCACGCATATGTTCATGCAGGGCAAAGAGAACATCAAGGTCGCGGACGTCTTGATCGACTGGATCGACAATCACGTCGATCGATAGGGACTGAACCTACGTCCTGGTACTGCGGTCAACTGCGCAAGGCACGGAGGCCTGTAAATGTGAGTCGGTCGCCTGAGAGAAGCTGAGGGATACTACGGTGGCGACTTTTCGACGCGGCGGCTCCGGGGCTTCCCCGCGAGACTAAGTATCTCGCGGGGAAGAGCCTCTCTTCAATTTGACCTGAGCTTGTCCAGGACTGGCAGAAGTTGAGAGGGATCCGGGCGGCGGGTGTAGTCAGGATTGATCTCTGAATAGGCGATCCGACCATCGCGACCGATCACATATCGGGCAGGCATTGGTAGGCGCCAGTCCTGACCGGCGTTGAAATGAGAAAGGTTGCTCCCGAAGCTTTTGTAAACCTCTATAAGGTCGTCCGGTAGCGAAAAGCGAAGACCGAAAGTTTCCGCGACTTCACTGTCGGGGTCACTGAGGATCGGAAAGTTGAGTTTGTTGTCGCGCTGGGATTTACGGCTGTTGGCGGGAGTCTGCGGCGAAATGGCCAGGAGTTGGGCGCCACGTGCTTCTATCTCTCCGCGCTCGGCCTCAAGAGCCGCAAGGTCCAAGTTGCAAAACGGGCACCAAACACCGCGGTAAAAGGTGACAACAACGGGGCCACGGACCAGGAGGTCGGGCAAATTGTATATGTTACCCTCAGGGTCCGAAAGGCTGAAGTGGGGCGCATTCTCGCCGGCTTTCAAAGCACGGTCTGCTTGTCCGTTGTCGATGAGCGTCTTGGTAGCTCAATGCATCGTTTCAATTTGCTCGGCTGTCGGGACAAGGGGAAGACGACCGTTTTCGAAGTCGTCGCGCAGCTTGTCCAGCTTGTCTTGCAATTTCATTGTTCTTCCTTTCAAAGCGGAATTTCCGCAACGGCAGGAAGGCTACGTCGTCAGGTTCGCGGCGGGTACTGCAAGACATTGGACAACTGTTATTCGAGCGGCAAATGAGTGATCGCTGGCAGCAACTCGCCGTCTTCGTCAGGGTTGCGGAAAGCGCCAGCTTTTCGCAGACCGCGAGGGACCTTCGGCTATCCCAGCCCTCGATCTCGCGGATCGTTACGGAGCTAGAGGAACGCATCGGGGTCAAACTTTTAATCCGAACGACGCGCCATCTTACCTTGACGGAGGCAGGCGCGGCCTTTCTCGAAAAGGCACGCGACGTCATTGAGACGATAGAAGAAGCCGAACACACAGCGCGGCGCACAGATTCGCTCGACGGCGTCATTCGGCTGGCGTTGCCGATATCTTACGGGACACGGGCCATTATGCCGTTGTTGCCGGGTTTCATGGACGCCTATCCCAACCTTCAGGTCGAGATCATGATGGCGGATGAACGGCAAAACCTGGTTGTGAGCGGTGTCGATCTCGCGATCCGAACCGGCACACTTGCCGACTCGACATTCGGTGCCAGACGAATTGGCTCGCTTGAACGAATGGTCGTAGCATCGCCAAACTATCTTGCCAGAAACGGCACCCCGGCTACCCCGGAGGAGCTCACCGCACATGACTGCATTCTCGGCTACGGCGCATTCGGTCCAGGAGGCTGGCGTTTCTGGCAGGGCGACACGCTGATCTCGGTTGATGTCCGCAGCAGACTTACGATCAACTCTGCCCCCGGAATCCTGTCAGCATGTGTTCAGGGCTTGGGTTTGGCCGTTGTTTCGGGCGTTATGTCGGCAGACGAACGAGCAGACAACAGACTTGTCCGGGTGCTGGAAGGATATGCGCTGGAGCCTGCAGCGGTGTACGCGGTCTACACTGTCGGCCCAAAACCATCTCGAAAGGTCAGGGCGCTGATCGACCATTTGATCGCAGGCCTACTTCGGCCGGCCGTCTGATCGCACATGCTGCTATGGCTGATGACGATGACGTCCCTTTCCCGGTCATGCTGGTCACTAAGCAGTCGATGGCGGCGCCTCGATTGGCAAGGCATTGATTTAAGGACCGGAGTCGGCCCAAATTCCGCTTTGGGCCCCGAAGGGGACAACAGCGCCATGTGCTTCAATGTCAGCGTTATCTTTTTCTCCGACGCAATATCCGACAGTCGGACTCTGGATCCGTTAGGGTCGTTGCTTGCGGGTCCCCAGCCAATATTCCTAGCCGTCTTCGAACACGACGATGGCCTGAGGAACTGCGTCCCAGATCGGCCAACTTATTGAGAAGACGCCACTTTTCTGTGCGGGAGATGACCGCCAACTTGGATCGAAAAATCGGTCAAAAATGACCTGCCTGGGAGACCTGGATTCTCACATGATTTCAAAGGCTTAGTGGAAAAGCCCTGAAATTCCCTCTATTTCCCATCGCGAGCGACCGTGGATGCCACCTTTGTGCCCTGGCTTTGGGCATCAGTCAACAGGACGGGCCAGCGGCAATAATTTCCGCGTCGCGGCCGAAGTTTACCGCCTTTAAAACCACCGCGCCGCAGGGCCGCTATACGCTCCTCAGGTCCGCCGTTCAGCGATATGAGACAATACACCAGAAGCGGACGCTCTCTAGTCAACCTTTTGTCCTTGATCACGCGAACAGCAGACGTGTGTGTCCCGCCGGCAATCGATAAAATCGCCGCCTCGATGTAATCGGCACTTACCGCTCTTTTTCCAACCGCTAATCTCGCCCAACGCGCGCCTGTTGCGCCGTCGGAGCCAGACAATCGCCCTAGCTCTCCTGTTCAGCCAGCCATTCGGCCAAAGGAACCTTGATCATGCGCGGCCTCACACTTTCATCGCCGGGCTCTACCAAGGCGACAGGCGCTGCATTCTCATAAAATTCCGGAGGCTTGGATCGCACCCAATCTGCCTGGAATAGATCTTCGAAATATCGCACTGCGCGCGTGTCGTAGATGATCAGGCTTGCATCACAATTGGTCGTCACACCCTGGCTAGACCAGTTATGGCTTCCGATAACGACGACGTCGTCGTCGATGATAATGCCTTTGGTGTGGCAGTGGCGATTAACGCGCACGCGTTCGAGGTCAAAACCCCGACGCTGAATATTGGTCGTGACTTGCCGGTCCGTGTCGAAACCATTTCGCCATATGATTCTGAGGTCCTCGATCGCAGGATCGTTGTGCTTGCGTAGCATGACCTCGATCAGTTCGCGGAAGCCTGGGCGATCGCTCCCGTCTCCGGAGGGCTTAAACGTCTGGTTCTGGAACAGGATGCGCCGCTTCGCCCGCTCCAGCAAATCCAACACGACGTCCGAATAATTGTCCGGTGTGAGCAGCGGATGAACTTTAATCTTGCCGTAGATGGTGACCGATTTACGCAAAACATAAGGTGCTTCGATCTGGGCGACATCGGGTTCCAGATAGTCGAGTGGAACCCAAACATATCGCTCGATGATGGGGGCCTCCGGCCGCGCAGTGTGCTTGGCATCTGCTAGATCCTGTTCGATATGCTCTCGGAAAGTTCTGGCGAGGCCGGGGTGATCAACGATCGCGTGCCACTCACGATTAAAGGCATTCCACATTCCGGTGGGGGTTCCTAAGTCTTCACCTTCACCGATAGGTGCCTGATTGGACGATTGCCAGTTTCCCGACGACAGCCAGAATCCGTCATTGTCGCGAACTGCCACTTTGATGTGATAACTGCTTTCGAAAAGTCCGAATGCATTGCTCTTGTAACCCACGGGCCGATAGACCGAAGCCAGAGAGAACGCGAACCGGTCCTTGAGATCTCCCGCAAGCAGGTCGACAACCTCCGCGTCCTTCAAATCATCCTTCTTCGGTCCCTTCTTTTTGAGCGACTCGCCTTCCTGCAAGACGAGCGTCATAGTCGCATCTGGTGCCTTCACGCTGGCCCGGACAGCCTCTACGACATGCGGCGCGCCGAAATCATACATTGCAACGGTCAGTGTGCTATTCACCTTCTTGAGGAACGACTTGAGCTCCGGCCATCCCGTATCCGGGCTCGCACACAGCGTTATCGACATGGTGTCCGTGATGGGCTTCAGCTTGCGCTTCTTGTAAGCAGACTGCCAGGGCGCTTCCGATGCCGCCTCCACGTCGATGCCCAAGCTTTCCGATAGCGTCGCCACTGCGACGTCGATCGGATAGCCGTCAATCGAGCCGGGCAACGGCAACAGACCCATCGCGGTGAGTTGGTCCGGTTCGTAGCGCTGCCTGACGGAAACAACGACGACCGGTTCCTTGGTCATTACGCCTCCGGTCACCCGATACCCCGGCTTGACGGCGATCACGTCACGCCGACTGCCGAGCGCCGCGCGGATTGCCGGGACAGCGTCCTCGATCTGCTCCCAAGTCAAGCTGGTGCGGGGCGGTGTGGCCCTCATGTCGGCCGGTCCGGCCTTTGCCGCCATCGTGGCACTGTTCAACGTTCCGCTCGGATCGCCAAGTGAGACCGTAATTGTCAAAGGGATCGTAATCTGGACCTCGTTGTTTGCCATCGCGGCTCCTCCCACAGTTGCTACGTCCGGTTTTTGAACAGGCGGCCTTGCTTTAGCTTCGATGATCGGTGGTCGGCGCGCAAAGTCGAGGGCTTGTGTGATGCCCGCCGGCGTGATTGCGAAGTTACGAGACAGGAAAATTCCCGCTCTGTGATGTCCAACGACCTCGCCGCTTTCCAGATCGATGACGGGCGACCCCGAATTGCCTGTCAGCGTAGAGCAGTCGTGTTCGATGTCTGCTGTCAGTTCGTTCATGACGAAACCGGGCGCGATCTGCTTGCGCTCGTAGCCTTTGAAGAAGATCTCGTCCATCAGCTTCTGTTCAGGCAGGAACGGATCGCGGTGCGGATAGCCGATGACGGCGACCGTCTTTCCGATGCTCGACGTCTTCGACAGCGGCAATGGGGGTGGTGGGGTTAGCCCCGACCTGCCTTTGATCCGCAAAAGCGCAATATCGGGCAGGTTCATCGGTGCAAGATAGATCACTTCCTCGACACTGAATTCGCGTTCCACGTCGGAGCCGAACTCTTCGGCGAAGTCGACGTCAACCGCTATTGGAATGCGCCGATCGTCCCCCAGCAGAAAACGCAAGCCGCCGGCCGTTCGCTGCACGAAATATTCTGCCACGTGCCGGTTCGTCACAGCGACCTCGGGCGCGATCATCCAAGCTGTTCCGACGGATGGCGCCGCGACATAGTTTGTCAGTTCGACGCGTCCAACCGACGGGATTGTGCGCCGAAGCTGTGACGATGCGGCCACTAGCTTTTCCCGCCACGCGGTGGAAGCCGATTGCGCAAATTCAAGAACGGTATCGCCATCCTTTATCGCCAGAACCGGGCGCCCCTGCCGCAACGCGATCGACTCTTCCCGGATACGTGCAGCATCCTGTTCTGCCGAGCGCTCGTATAGTTGTTCGACGACTGGGGTCAATGCAGGCGTGTTCGGAAGTGCTGTTGGTCGAAAGCGACGGTCAAAATCCAGCCGCGGATTGGCCGCCTCAGGCAGCGTAACGATGTCCTCAAAGGCTCCGGTTTGTGCAACCCGTTCATCGATACGGCACTGATACCTGGTGGCTTGCTGCTCGGCCGCGAGCCGTTTCACCAGCTCCTGGTCGCGCGCATAAGGCGCGCCCAAATTTTTGGCATTCACCTCAACAAGCGTCTTGCCGAGTTCTTTCATGGCGCAGCCCTAACTGGAGAGATACATCATTTGGTTGCATATTCCTACGCGCAAAGTATTTCTGAAGGAAGACATCATTCTAATAAATAATCCTCGACAGCAACGCCTCGACCGGCCGCTGGCTGAGGGCAGACTTAACCACCCGCGCTATCGCTAGTGTCGGTCTATGTCATGACAAAATAATTGTTTCCGGGCGGAATAATTTCGCATCTTTGGGTGGATACGTAGAATGGTGGATGCAGAGAAGGACAAGCAACAGCTAAAGGACGCCGTTCGTTCCATCATTCTCACGCAGGGCAACGAGTTCATCAAGGAGCTACTGCGCAAGCACAAGATTCAGATCGGCACGAAGAAGGCCGACTTCTCCAAGAACATCTTGGCCGCCATCGACGCTGGCACTTTGACCAGGCAGATGATCGAGGATTGGCTTTCGGAGGTGGAGGGTTGGGGCAATCAGCACATATACTTGTTTAAGCCGCCAACCCTGCCGAAGGCTGATATCAACGGCAAATTGGAGGCCTCGGACTTCGGCAAGCTCATTGACACGGCCATCAGCTACGGGTTTCCAGAAAGCCTGGAGCTTAGCGCCATTTCGCTGACCGCTGATCACCTGTTCATTGCGTGGCACAAGGGTGCTGGCGGGTGGGAACGGACGCCGTCGAAAGACTTCGAACGGATCGAAGAAGACGAGCGATTCAGGTATCATGCCTACCGAAAGCGGTTTGATCGTTCCGTCGTGCGCTTCGCCTGGCGCTTCACGGACCCATTCTGCGCCGTCATGATCCAACAACCCGTCGAGGGTGATGCACATACAGCTATCCATATACAAGTGCGGGAGGACTTGAAGCACATCGGCCTTTTCGATGCGAATCCTGAGCGCATCCCATTGAGTCAAGCATTTAAGAACATGACCCTGCACAACGATACGGTAGTCCAATCGACCCGAATGATGACGGACGGTGGCCACGTCGATGTCGTCTCTACATTGACCGAGGGCGGCATCGGGGATGTTGAAGCGCTCCTTGAGGCGCGCCGTGGCGTCAACGACCGCAGTTTCGCAGGCGCCGATGGGCAATTCCATTTCCTCCAGACCAAGCATGGTGAACTCAGCCGAAACGTAAAGGTGCAGGGTTACGGCGTCGAGAGCCGCGTGCGCGTGTGGGTGCAGTGTAAACGCGAGGATGTCTATCTGGTACTCGGCGTGATTTGGGCCAACCTATGAGCGAGGCAGAACTACGGAAACAGTTCGGCAGCCGGGCAGTTGACGCGCTGCTGGCTCGGATATGGGGTGGAGCGTCGCCGGAGATCGATCCAAAGCTCTCAGCGGCGCACTTCGGTCTTCAAGAGGAGACAGCGATCGAGTTCTTGGAGGCCGCCTCCGTGGCTGGTTTGGTCGAGCGCCGCGAGGCTCAACACTGTCCCGCTTGCAAAGAAAGGCTTGAGGCACTGGACCCGGAGGCTGAACTTTGCCCACTTTGCCAAAAGGCATTCTTGGATCACGGCGGGGTCTTGACGAAGGTCTCTTATCGGCTGGAGGCAAATCCCCCGCGCGCGATCCCTTGGGTCATCGTGATCCACGGCTTCAACACCCATGGCGAATGGCAGCAAGATTTCAGTTGGCGCATAGGGAACAAGCTCAAGTATAGTGCCCCAGTCCTGATCTACAAATACGGCCTTATTCGCTTTAGTGTACTCGTACGGTGGCGTCATCTCCAACTGGCAAAACAGCTAGGGACGGTTATCCGCGCGGCTATAGCCCATGCCGAAGCAAACCGGATACCTGAGCCGCCAGACGTGATTCTTCATAGCTTTGGGAGCCAGTTATTCGTGCAACTGCTCGCTATGCCCGAATTCGACGATCTGAAGTTCGGACGCATAATAGCCACCGGTGCCGTGATCCAACCGAACTATAATTGGGCGGAGCGGATCTCTCAAGGCCGTCTGGAGGCGGTGCTCTGTCATTGCGGCGGAAAGGATTGGGCGGTTCCTTTCGCGCAATACTTCATTCCGGGAACGGGGCCTGCTGCACGCAAGGGATTCAGAGACGTCGCCGCGATCAACGTGATGAACGAGGACTACGGGCACGGCGGCTGCTTTGAGCTCAAAGAGTTGGAGACAAACCTCGCACCTGGAGGTTTGTGGGATCGTTTTTTGCGTCGTCACCCCAGCGCGCTCGATGGCGACCCTAAGTTATTCCAACCAGAGGTGTGGCGGCCCATGTGGGCACCCATCCAGGGGGGTGTCCGGGTACTTGGCGTATGCCTGATAGTCGGGCTCGCCGCCCTTGTATTGACGTGGGTATCTTGGGCATGGCTTGCGGTTGTCGGGAGGTTCTTATGACTTCGCTACGCGACAACTTCCGCCTGCTCCTCCGGGAATTTCCGGTATCCTCACAGATGTGCTGGGATGAAGCAATTTCTACGCGTTCGTGGAGGAGTCGATTGGACCTGAGACGCCAATGTCTGGAATGGGGTCGGCACCCGCCATAACGTGGTGATGGCTGCTTTGCTTAACGCTGCCTGTCTGCCGCCGGCCCTAATACATCGTTGGGCAAGGCTAGTCTTGAGGAAGTCGAATAAGGTCCGCAGTCGTCTTCATAGAGCTCCAGGCATCCCTGAGATCTGGATTGCGTCACATAGTTTTTAACGCCAGATTGCGCCAAGCATCTGAAAAGACGTGACGTTTTCCAGTTGGGGATGGTCGATATCAAAATGGAGGGAAGGGGTCCAAAAATGATCGCCTGGGGGCCTTGCATTCTAACATGTTTTCAATGGCTTAGAAGAAAATCCTCGAAATTCCCTCTGTTTTCCCATCGCGAGCGACCGTGGATGCCACCCTTGTGCCCTGGCTTTGGGCATCAGTCAACGGGCCGGTAAGGCGGCAATAATTTCCGCTTTCGAAGGTCAAGTATGCAGTGGGCCGGCCGCAAAGCGTCCGGCAGCTCTGTACCCCTTTGTCGGTCGTAGGGATCCTCGCCATACATGCCCACAAGCGGAAATTCTCTTCGCTTGTCTTTCGCCGCAGTCTGGATACAAGTAAAGATGAACACTTTTTCCGTCGATTTATTTATAATGTGAGCAACGAGACCGTCAGTTGTGACCTCACCCTCTGCAGTAGACTTATCTTTTTTAGACGAGCCGGGCGGAGACGCGACACGACGAGCTATTGCGTCGCTTCGGGGCTATACTTACCAGCTCTATGCAAGCGCGATCGCATGGCTCGAACTGGAGGATGGCGATTCCCTTTGGCTTGAAGTCGCCGAGGACTACGCAACGGTGGCACAGAACGCTATTCGTGCCGTCCAGGTCAAAGATACGGCTGCAAGCGGAACGGTCACGCTCCGTTCGCAGGCGGTGAGAAAGGCTATTGACGGGTTTGTCGATCTGGTGGAGCGCAACAAAGATAAACGCGTTACGCTCCGGTTCCTGACGACGTCGCCAGTCGGTATGGAGCAGAAGCTTACGGATCGGCCCGATGGCGTTGAGGGCTTGACATACTGGCGAAAGGCTGCCTCCGACGCCCCCGTCACCCCGCTGCGAGATATCCTTCTCGCCGAAGGAACGCTCTCTTCTCGCGCAAGGGCGTTTGTGAGTGCCCGTGATGATGAGGCGTTGAGAGCAGATCTGCTCCGCAATATCCATTGGGATTGCGGGACCGGCAATATCGACGAATTGCATCAGGTGCTTGAAACCCGGCTCATCCATTTCGGCTTCAATGAATCAAGGCTCCCGGCGGCTGAGGGCACCCGCCTCGTGCAAAGCGTTATTGTGAAAGTGTTGCAGACAACGATAACGGGAGCGCCCCGCTGTCTGAAGAAGGCTGACTTGCCGGTACTGATCGACGCAGCGACGCGCATCTCGTTACCGCGTAGAGACGTCGATCGCTTGCTTGCCTTGGGCAGGAAGGCCGGCGACTGGCTGCAACCTCTGGAATTGGTCGCATCTCTCCCTGGCATCGTCGATGAGATGACGGTGGCGGCGCGGCGCGACGCTTTGGGGCGTGAGCCGTCGTGGCGCCTTCTCAGAAAGGGTGTTTATTGTCCCCGCCCGGACAAGCTGCGTGAAGCCATCGATAGGCTAGACACATGGCTCGGAAAATGTTGGTTCGACAACACGAGACTGCCGGCATTCTGGATCGATGGTCGGTCTGGTGACGGAAAGTCCATATTGCTCCTGCAACTGGTTGCAGAATTCGTCAGTCGAAATTCCAATATTCACGTCGCGCTCTGCTCACCTGCTCAATTGCTCGACCGCATCGAGAGCGGGGAGCCCTTGGCGGAGCCTGTCCTGTTCGTGGTCGACGATCTGCATAAGGCTCTTGCGCTCGATGACTTCAATGGGCGTTTAGCCCGATTGCTGGATTCAGATATCGGGCGCGTCGGCATCCTTGCATGCGGACCAAGTCCCGAACTGGATAGGTTTAGTGGCGTTTGCCGTGACACGATTACAATTGAGAAATGGACGATGCTTGCTGTCGACGATGATGAGCGCCGGGCGTTCATTTCCTGGCTGCAGTTCACGGACCAGGGCGCCAATCTCCAATCCGATTTGCTGGTCGAGTTCCTGTTTGAATTGAAGGTTGGCGAGCCACTTGTGGCTTTCGCACGGAATTTTCGCCACAGGCTGGACAGCAAGGGTACATTTGAGCCCGTCAAACGCGTGCTGGCTGTCAACACGCTCGACCTAGCGGCCGATCCTTCGCTTGTGCCTAGCGGCGATTCCATGAAATGGCTGCAGCGCCTTGCGGACAAAGATCAGGGGCATTTCGATCTGGACGCAAAGATGCTTTCTGGGGCCTCGGGGATTAAGTTCGCGCATTCACGGATTGCATGGCGCCTGTTCGTGGAATGGACCCATGAGGCGATGCTCCGCACTCCGCTCAATGACAGCCTCGCCGAAGCCCTAGCGCCAGGTCTCCTGGCGGTGGCCGATCGCTTGATTGATATGAGTGCCATCCTCCAAGCCGCGTATTCTCGCTATCCGTCATTGCTTCAGGAGTCTAATCGAGAGGGCTCTGCAATCGGACTCTTGGAAAACCTTGCCCGCCGCGTCAAATCTCACGATGATGTCGAGGTCTCCGTGATGAGTGGGTTAGCTGTGTTACGCACACAGCAATCTGTTGGTCCCTTACCGGCTGACCTGCTGACGCGTGCACGGCTGCTTTTGCGGCAGTCTGACGGGCCAAGCGCGCGAAAATGCTCGCTCGCTGCAAAACTGCTCTATATGTCTTGTAGAGATCGTGTCCCGGAAAGGCACGATATTGTTCATGATGTGCTTCACGTATTGTTCGATCGGGAGCAGCAAGACTATGCCGGCACCGAGGTCGTATACCTCGCGACCCGAAAAGACGGAATGAAGGAAGAATGGACTAAATGGCCCCGGGATTTCTTAAATTGCTTCCCGGACGCGTCGTCACTTCCCTTGGTTATCCAATGGCTGGCTAGAGATGATCAATTTGATCAGAACCTTATCGCGCCGTCGCTGGTCTGGCTTGGCGACCCGCCAAAAGATCGCCCCGGCGCAGATCGAGTGCTCACAGCTCTGCTCGCGGTATTGGACAAGATCACTGAAGCGGAACGATCTCGCGTCGTCAAACAGGCGCTCGACTGGTTCGGCGATCCGCCAAAAGATCACCCCGGTGCACACCAAGTGCTCGCAGCGCTGCTCGCGATATTGGACAAGATCAATGAAGCGGAACGGTCGCGCGTCGTCAACCAGGCGCTCAACTCGTACTGCCATCCGCAGACAGACCGCCCCGGTGCACATCACGTTCTCACAGCGCTGCTCGCGGTATTGGACAAGATCAATGAAGCGGAACGGTCGCGCGTCGTCAACCAGGCGCTCGGCTTGTACTGCGACCCGCAAAAAGACCGCTCCGGTGGACATCAAGTGCTCGCAGTGCTACTTGCAATGTTGGGCGCTATAGGCGAGGCGGAACGGCCAGGCATTGTCAACCGGGTGCTCGACTGGCTCGGTGAACCACCAAAGGATCGCCCCGGCGCGCACGAGGTGATCAAATCGCTTCTCTCGGTCTTAGAGAAGATGGGTGAGGCGGAGCGGTCGCGCGTTGTGAAACAGGCGCTCGATTGGTTCGACGCTTTTGGTCACCGCGATGGCGCTGAGCAGGTCGCTCGATTGCTATGCTACACGGCAAAAAACGCTAATGACATCACGAACCGTCTATTGATTTGGGTGTCACAGCGCCGCTCGGACAAGCAGCGCAGAACATTCGTTGAGGGTTTTCTTTCGATCGTCGGAGCGCACCCGCACATTCGCAAAATCGCGGAAGAACTTTGGGAAGGCGAAGACAAAGCAAATTTCCGAGCGCCCATATTGATGGGTCTGATATCAGCCTACCCAAATGACTCGGCTGTAGTCTCCCGAGTCGTGGCACATCTCCGACTTGAGAGAGCACCATTCGGCGCCCGAATTTGCCAGCGCTGGTTGGAAAAGACAAGTGATCCTGTGTCGGTCATTGAGGTGCTGCTCAGTCCTCCGGATGTCCTTGGGGGAGGAAGCCAAAAGATACTCCTTTCTGCGGTGGAAGTCGCATTTGCCAGGGCGGTCGAAACAGTTTTTGCAGCAATGCCTCGATTGCTCCCAAAACATCGAAGCAAAGCAATTCATCTTCTTCGCAAAGGAATCCGGCGCCGCACAGTTGACGGGGCGGCCCAGGCGCTTCTCGACAGGATAGACGCATGGCCTGAAGCGTATGTTGGCATCTTGTTCCGGGCACTTCTCGAGTCACCTCTCGAAACACCGAGCTTCGCCGCTCGGCTTTTTTCATGGCTCAATCAGGAGCGTTCTCGGGATCCACGAGGCGTCAGGGAAGTCATCTTAGGCTTGGCAGATAGCCCACAACGCGAAGCGCAGCTAACGGAATATCTTACGACCGCTTTAAAATCAGAGATAGAGAAAGAGCGAAATGGTCGCGTCACACTCTCTGCAAGCAAACGCAACCAATCGTCCATTCCCAACACGGGAGTGAGCCATCAGAAAGTTCAAAAGTAGCTGACATTGAGATGACCGCTTCTGGCCGGAGAACGAACCCGCTGCGCGGGAGAGCGTCCGCGGCTGAGGTAGAAGGCGCAGGCTGGAGTCGGCGCCTGGATTGAACGTCGCCCGGCAAGGGCAGAGCATGACGAGCTTCTTCAACAAAGGAGCCTGATCATGCAGTATCTCGATGTCGACACACCTATCAGCCCGCTGCGCCAGCGGTTGATCGACGACATGAACATGCGGCCTTTCTCACGCGAAACGCAGCGCAACTATCTTCGCGATATTGGACGCCTGGCGTCCTTCCTCGGGCGGTCACCAGACACGGCGACCGCCGACGATCTGCGTCGGTTCCAGATCGAGCAGCAGAACGATGGCGTGCCCGTTCCGACAATGAACAGCATCGTGTCGGCGTTACGCTTCCTCTTCACCCAGACCCTCGACCGTCCGGACCTGGCGCGCAGGCTTGTCCGGCTGGCGCATCCTCGGAACCTGCCTGTGGTGCTGAGCCGCGACGAGGTTGCCCGGTTGCTCAATGCCACCACCTGTCTCAAGCATCAGGCCGCATTGTCGGTCGCCTATGGCGCCGGCCTTCGTGTCGCTGAGGTCTCCATGCTGAAGGTCACCGATGTCGACAGTGAGCGGATGGTCCTGCGGGTCGAGCGCGGCAAGGGCGGGCGCTATCGCAATGCCATGCTTTCTGAGGATCTGCTCACCTTGTTGCGCGAGTGGTGGAAGGTGGGGCGTCAGCAGGGTGTGATGCATCGCAACGGTTGGTTATTCCCAGGCCAGCACGCGATGAAGCCTATCAGTACGCGGCAGCTCTATCGTGTTGTCGTGGAAGCGGCACGGGCCGCCGACATTGCCAAGCGGGTCGGACCGCATACGTTGCGCCATAGCTTCGCCACTCACCTGCTGGAGGACGGCACAGACATCAGGATCATCCAGGTCCTTCTCGGACACGCAAAACTCAATAACACCGCCCTCTACGCCAAGGTGGCGACCAAGACTGTCCGGACGGTTACCAGCCCGTTCGACAAGCTCGGCCTGTTCAAGCCGGAGGAAGCCTCCCCCGACGGTTGAGCCTTGCGTGCCTCGATCGAGGTCGCCGACATCTTCCGTGTCGCCGGGGCGGCGTATCGGCGCGCGCATGCAGGACATCTGAGCCTGCCGCAACTGAAGGCAATGTCGGCGATCGAGAACTGCCGCACCGCTACCCTTGGTGGTCACGTCGAGGCCTGCGAGGATTGCGGCCAGTGGCGGATCGCCTACAATTCCTGCCGCAATCGGCACTGTCCGAAGTGCCAGGGTGCCGCTGCGCGAACATGGCTCGCCGAACGTGAGGCCGATCTTCTTCCGGTCGGCTACTTCCATGTCGTGTTTACGCTGCCTGCAGAGGTTGCCGATATAGCGTTCCAGAACAAAGCGCTCGTCTATGACCTGCTGTTCAAGGCGGCATCGGAGACGATGCTGACCATCGCGGCCGATCGCAAACATCTCGGCGCGCGCATTGGCATCACCGCCGTGCTCCACACGTGGGGATCGGCGATGACGCATCACCCGCATGTTCACATGATCGTTCCGGGTGGCGGGATCACGCCAGACGGAGCCGATGGATATCATCGCGCCCGGCTTTCCTGCTTCCCGTACGACCTGTCTGTAGCCATCGAACAACTTTTTGGTTGCAGTCTCACCACCCCACGCCCGAGCCGAAAAGCGAAATCTGCATAGCATCAGCCTGTAGTCCGCGGGTTCCTTCCTCGGGGACTTTCGTACGCCTGCCGGCGCCCGAAACTCTTCACGGAAGCGGACGTGTGCAGGCCGCGGTTGGTCGGCCGCTTTTGTCAATTTTTGTTCAGGAAACGACAGTCCGCACCGGCCCTAAAGCCGTAATTAGTCACAGACTGTTTGAAGCACTCGGACAGGGTCCCCAGCCCGTCATTTTGAGAGTTCCAAGCATCTTTGGGATCTGGTAAATGTCACATCACACGCAACTGACCCGCATCCCCGGCAAGAGCGATTTGGCGGGCGCTTTCCGGTATGGCCTGAGCAGGTGGTCCTCATTATGCCTGTTCCTGCAAGACGGTCGTGTCGCAATCGATAACAACGCCGCAGAACGGGCGTTGCGTCCTATCGGCGTCGGAAGACGAAACTGGCTCTTCACGGGTGCCGACACGGGAGCAGAAACCCTGGTGCGGGCCATGACGATGATCGAAACCGCCAAGATGAATGGCCTTGATCCGCAGGCCTGTCTGGCTGACGTGCTCGACCGTATTCAGGATCACAAGATCAACCGCCTCGCAGAGCTGCTTCCCTGGAACTGGGCGCCGCCGCCGACAATCATCTGCGCCGAGGCCGCCTGATGGCAACGGTCAGCTTCGTCTTCACCATCGACTATGTCGCCGAAATCCTCGATGAGGACGTCGACCTCCTCCGGGAGATCATCAGCAATGATGACAACCTGACCTATGGGAGGAATATCATCAGCGTCGTGACCGGAGATGACGAGAGCACACCCGCTCTGACAGACCATGGCATTGACGAACTCAGGCAGATGCTGACACGGCTGCTCGACGATCAGCCGAAAAATGGCAGGAGTTCCTCGATTGCTTTGTCCTCGACGAAGAGATCGCCGCACGCGTCAAGACATATTCCCCGCGTAGTAATCGGGCGGTTACGAAAGAACCGCTCAGAAGCAGCCGCTGTATTTGCGAAATCGGTGTTTGACATGCTAGCCTCTTTTGGTGTTGCAATCGCCGTTAGAACGCCAATCCGCCGCGACGGGAACCCATCCAGTGGCTGATATGGCCGGAAATAATTTCTGCGAAAAGCCATCGCGATCAACTGGCATCTTGTTCGGCGATTAGATTTGAAGGGGAGGCACCTTGAACGAGGTTATGGGAACGACTTTTCTTGAAGACGGGAAGTGGCTTCTTCGGCATGAAGGAGGAGACGGCAGCAAGGTGCCATTGCTCGCCCCCAAGGAGGTCCTCGTTCAATTGCAGCACGGTGGAGCAAAGATCTTCGAGGGCTCTTATGGTCGAGATCATCGTGGTGTCGTGGTCGCGGCTCATGTCGTTTCGATAAAGACCTTTTAGCAACTTCGATTCTATCTGGGCGATTACCGTAATCGGGTGTCAAGGCGCTCCAAAAAGCCTTCCGGATAGCGCAATCGGCTTTCACGGGCCCTTTTCACGAAGCCATTAAGTGCGCGATCCGACAAGTCGGCCCACGTGTAACTGCCATAGGATATTCGCCCGAGCTCAAAACAATTCGGCGCTTCTTGGACGTTGACGGCGAGACGTAGGCCTCGCCCATTTCCCCAAGCTGCCAAAGGCCACATAGGTCGGTCGGGCATGGGCGAAGAAAGTTTGCGGTCCCAAGCTGCCGGAGAATTCATGCGATCAGAAATCCATCGAACTACCGGGACACTCACTGCGTTGCCAACCAGCCCCCACCGAAGGCGCGGCGGTGCAGCTTCCGTCCAGCCCTCCGGAAACCCTTGAAATCTTTCAGCCGTTTCGATTGTCGGAACTTTGACGCCTCCATCCGGAAACAAGACGGCGGGCGGTGATGGTATCCCGATCGATGAGCCGGTCTTCAACGGCGGTATCGCGTCGGCGGTCAAGCCGTGGCCGCTTCTGCCTTCCGTCCAATAGAAGCCGACCGGCAACGACAGGTCTAGCGAGTTCGCAGGCAGGGTGTTGCCGGCATCCGAGAGGAGCGCTTCGCCCGGATCAAAATCCCGTGACGCCATAAAGTAAAAGCGGCGGCGGCGCTGAGGAAGTCCGAAGGCTCTGCTGTCTAGCGTACGATATGCCCATGAGTAGCCTAGTTGTTCCGCTGCGTGCATTAGATACAGAAGAACTCGTCCACCATGAACGAAGCGGATTGACTGGACATTTTCCAAAAGTATATGAGACGGACGGGTCGCAGCCGCGAGGCGGAAAACGTGTTCCACCAGAGCCGAACGAGTACCCGCCAAGCCACGTTGCCCACCAACGATCGAAACATCCTGACACGGGAAACCCGCGACGATCATGTCGGCAGTATCGATTGCGTCTGCTTGGATGCTTCGGACGTCGTCGATCAGCGCAACTTCTGGAAAGCGATGCCGAAGAACATCGCGTGCATTTGAAGCAATATCATTCAGGACAATAGTGTCGTGGGATCGGGCGAAACCCAGTTCGAAGCCGCCCGCTCCACTAAAGAGACTAGCGATGCGCATCAGGCTATCTGCAAATCGGGCATGTGATAGTCTTGGGTCGCGGAAACCGGGGTCTGCCTCGATGGCTTATCCCAAAGCTTGGCGATTGCTTCAGCCATGTCTCTTAACCTGTCGCGTTGAGCACGCTGCAACGTCGCCAAACCTTGGGCGTCTGATTGAGACCTCGGCCATTCTATTGGAAAAAACTCGGACAGGACGAAGTCGAGACAATCTGTCGGCAAAATTGTTGCAAAGGGAAATCGAGGTACTGCAATCTGCAGGCCCACTCTCTTTTCCATGTAGTCTTCAGAGAGCTGTAGATGGATATGGGGACCAAGTTGCTCCGAATTCTTCATGTCGACGTGGAAATGCAAAAGGACTTCATTGCTCTTGGCGTCATACACTCGAATATGCGTGACCATCTTACCTACGGTCCATATAGACTTTTTCCGTGAGTGCTCACCTCGCTCGAATGCAGATTCGAACTGCCAGCCGACTCGAACTTCATGGGCGTTGTTATTCCGTCTATCGTAAGAGTTCGCGATTTTTGTGATAATTGGATCTTTGAGACTCCAGTCGAACTTCTCACGGAGGTTATCGCGGCCATCCTCCAGCACCAATTTCAACCTAGACAGCGCCGGTTGTGATGCGGGCTCGACGAATGGTTCGAACGCGCGTAGCCAATGAGCTAGCTCTGTGCCGTAATTTCGCAAATTTATCTTCATTCGCCGAAACTCAACACATCTCGATCTTCATAGATTACCTTTGCCATTAGCTGGCGATCTTCTTGAGCGGAACTTATCAGGATCCACGCCGCGTCGACGTTTGCAGGAAAGTCCTCGTCGGTCACGCGGACGCAGTCTTTCGCCTCGGCTATCTCATCCGTTTCCACCAAGTACGAATTGGAAATGAGGACTGGCTCGGAATGCTCAAGCCAGTCGATCGATGTCTTGCTAGCAAGCTTGCCTAGCGCCGCGCGATAGCCATCGGGGTCTTGAGATAGATGCCAGGCAAGATCGTCGATCGCGGCTCGCCACCATCGCCGGCCGAGGAAATCCTTCAGAGGTCCCAGGTATTTGCAAGTCTCAATTGTCCCACGCTGAGCTGCACCCGCTTCGTTGCCTTCGTATTCTGCCACGATCGAGCGAAAAGTCGCTGGCTGAATCTTTAGCCGGAGCGCTGCCTGCGCATCAGTCAACAGAAAAGAAGGATAGGGAAGTACGTGGGCGAGAAGCCAGCCGATGATTGAGTGAGCTGTAGCGGGGCCGGAGGAGGTCGATACCTCTCTCGGTGGACGGGCGCGGTCGATCTGCCTCATGGCGCTATTCGTCCAGTCGGCGTCTTTGGGTACGCCAAGAACTCCGAGGCACAACAGCTCGGAATCGTATGTTCCGAGTGGCCGACCTTCGATGGGCGTGAGGTCTAGGTTCTTCGCGATGAAATCTGTGGCGTCCGAGAGTTCGATCACTCGATTCAGCGTATCCTTCGTTTTGTCGCCGATCCATTCGACACCATGCTTTTGCGCAATGACGTGGTGACGTTCTATCGGTCCAAGCGGTTCTCCGACCGCCTTTTCGACATCGCTACTCACCACCACAGTCGTTGGACGGCCTCCGATCGTGGCCTTCCACTTCTGAAAGAGGCTGAGGCCGTTCTCGTCGTGCGGGTCAGCCACCAGAAAGAAGTCGAAGAGCCATACGTTCGCGGTACGGGCGGCGGTGAAGGCCTGTTCGTTCGGGTCATCATTTTGGAAAGTGAATGCCGCTATCGCGGCTGTGCCGCTGTCGGCCAGTGCCATGAACTCCGAAGGTGAATCGTCGATATACACTATTGTCATGCTATGTTACCTCATCGGAATTCTAAAGCGTATCGCGGTCGCAAAACCACTTGGCGGCGCGATGAAATCAATTTCGCCGCCATACTCCTGAACGAAAGCGCGGGTGATCGTCAGCCCCATTCCCATGCCTTGGCCCAACACGGCATCAGGCCGCTCGGTGGTCGATTGAAACGCATCGAAGAGACGCCGTGCTCGGGATAGATCGACGGCTGTGCCTGTATTGGAGACCTGAACCTCGCAGAAGCCGCCGTGCTCACGTGCCGAGACTTTAATATGCCCGTTAACATCGCTGAACTTGACCGCATTCGACAGCAGGTTGGTAAATATCCCGGACAACTCGGACGGGAACATCGGCGGAGTTCGAACATCGGTTGGAATATCATTGACGAGCGTGATGTTCTTTTGCTCGATCCTGGACTCGAAGAACAGTTTAACTGTTTCGAACCTGTCGCCTACTGCCAGCCGCGCGCGCCGACGGCGTCCCTCGAAGCTCGTTGAATCGACGAGATAAGTTGCATTCCGCCGAATCCGATCGGCGAGATCCAAAGCTCTTTGTCGGGATTTGCGGATCGCCGTTCGGGTACGCGCAAGATCGTCGATCGTTAGGGCATCCTCAAGCTCACGTGCTAGCGCTGATATTTGGAGCCCGACTGCATTGATCTCGTGAACGAACGCGGCGAGTTCTGTGCCCAGCGATGCCAAGACTCGCCATTGCACGGCCTCGCTGCCGAACTGATCAGCCATCTCCCGAATTTCGGAGAGATTAGGCTGCAGTTCTTTAGCTTCACGCGATGCCGTTACGAAGTCGTTGCGTTCCACCGCGTTCTGGATATTGGCAAAACCCCGCTCAACTTGGATTGCGTGCTCACGTACCCGCAAGGCTGTCGGTGTCTCATTAACATCCGAGCGGATACCAGCGTTGCGTTGAGTTACACGCTGCTCATTTCGGATTTCCTTCACCTCTTTGCGTGACATCGATCTTAATCGAACAATCAGATCAGTGGTCACACGTGTCCATTGAGTAATGAAGTCGAACGCCTCTCCTGGAAGGAAGCCCTCACGACTTACTACCATCTCCAACCCCGGACTGCTTGATCGGTGGAGGAAGATGGCGCCCATGTAGGCATTATTGCCTTGTATTACGAGTTCTTCATTCTCAAGGCCGGCGGGTATATTATCTGCCTCGAAGGCAGACAGACTTATTAGACGACGTTTAGCTCGCGACAAATAGGTACGTTCCAAACTCAGCCAGTCGTCCCTTAGATCGCCATATGGGGATACACGAAAACCCTCCATGAAGACGCGTATGCCCTGCACCTCGGTCTCCCAGGACGAATTTGAGCGTTGGAGTATCCGCCCGGTGAAAGATGGCCCGACCCCTGGCTCAAGATGTTTCATCAACCGAAAAGTCTCTGCTCCGGGAAAATTACGGAGTTCGGCTTTCGTAGGCGATACGGCGATTTGAAGGAAACCCGTGTCTCGATCGTAAGATAGTTCTGCAATCCAACTAGCAGCGGCTGCACTGTCGGGTAACAGTAGGTCACCGATGCCTAGCTCCCCACCAAACACGATTTCAAATCCGGGATCCCCATTTTGTTGATCTCGGATCGGTAAGGTTTCGAAAAGCAAAGTCTCCGCGATGGCGGTTCGGGGCAATTTTTTCCAGGTTGCGGCCAACGGAGCGAGCGTAACGGCTTCACGCAGAAAACTTGAGCGTACGCGATCCGACCAAGCCGACCTTAGCGGCGCGATATTCAGCGTTGTGCCACTACTATGCCTAGATGGTCGCGCGCGCTGATCTACGGTGACCGCGCCGGTTCCATCGATCTGATCCAAGGTCTCTAGCGCTTCAATCGCGCGCCAATCTATACGAGCGACCACCTCTGATATTGCCGGCGGAAGAGTGATTGCGCCTCTAGGCGCCGGGCCGGCTTTGCGCGATTGGATATTTACGACCGTCCCCAGCTTATGAGAGGCGAGACGTCCTACTCCCTTCTCGCCGGTATATCGACGACCAAATACAGGGGACCTTCGGTCGCCGGAGTTTTTGGTACGGCCAGCAATGGTTAGAAAGCCACGCTGAAACTCGTCCGAATCCATGCCAACGCCATCGTCGGATACGACGATGCTGCCGCGTGCCGGATCGCCAAGATTCACGCCGCTGACTGTTACCAAGGTAGCGTCGGCGTCGTAAGCATTCTTAATCAGTTCGACGAGAGCGGTGCTCTCTTTCGCAACCAGCAGTTCGCCGAGCTCCTGGAAAAGCTTGGTATCGACGCTGAAACCTGTCATTTGCAGAAAATCTGCCGGGGCGGAAGGCGTGTCCGGTGTAAGCTCATCATTTGTTCAACCCTCGCCTATATCAACGGTTTTCTAACTGCCCTTCGGCGAACGGTATTGTTATAAGCAGTGAAGGGAAATTGCCAGAGGACGAGTGAATGGAACTGCACGCAGCGATAGAGCAATTGCACGATCGTTGCGCAATATATACGTCTGGCCCGACTGCCGCTCGGTTGCTTGACTTGATCGGCTGGAATTCGGACGCAGATCTATCGCGAGCAGTTTTCCTTGAACCGTGTGCCGGGGAAGGCTCGATTCTCTTGGAAGGGGTTCGCCGCCTTCTTCATTCTTTTCGTACTCATGGTCGCGCGCTTTCTTTAAGCGACTTATCGCCGCGGATAAAAAGCTTCGAACTTCATCCGGGAGCCGCTGCAACCGTTCGACGGCTCCTTAGGAACCTGCTTATCAAGGAAAGCATTGCTCCCCAACTCGCCGACCAACTTGTCTTGGACTGGGTCAGCGAAAGAGATTTTCTTCTGGAAACGCCCGAACGCGCCACGCATGTGGCTGCAAATCCGCCCTACGTTCGCTGGAAGAACCTCCCTGCAATCTTGGCCGATGTATACCGCGAAATCCTGCCGACTATGAGTACACGCGGCGATCTGTCCGTTGCGTTTCTGAATAGGATGCAAGAATGGGCCAGCGATGGTGGCTCCATCGCGGCGTTGACGAGCGATCGGTGGATGTTCGCGCAATATGGGGATGCCTTTCTTCGAGACACGAAATTGCGCGGCTGGACCATTACGGTAGCTGACGAACGCCCGGCCGATCCATTCATGAAGGAGGTGGGCGCTTACAGCGCGATCGTATTGCTGACGCCTAGTGGCAAATCAGTTCATCATCTATCGTCAAACAAGAGGGAAAAGGCTCAGGCGATGCAGCGCGATCTGCTTGCGCGACATGGAAGCCTTCATGAGGCCGGCTGCACTGTTCGTGTCGGTCCGGCGCTTGGTTCCGGGCGAACATTCATACTCGATCCCGATGACGCGGACGAGGTGGAGGATGAGCTTATTCGCCCCTTCGTCGAGCGAAAGGATTTGCTCGGTTCGGTCGTCGATACCGAGCGGTTACGGGTAGTTGTCCCTTATGACCGTGGGGGCGTTCTGATCGATCCTGCGCACTGGCCTCGTTTCGCGAAATGGGTCGAGAGGCGCCGGGAAGCGCTGAGCAATAGAAGCCAGTTTAGAGAAAAAGACCAATATTGGCGGACGATCGATGCGGTTCCCACTTTGTGGTCGAGCGGTCCTAAGCTCCTGATGCCGGAACTATGCAACAAGCCCTTCGTCACCATAGATCGAACACAGGCAATCCCGGCGCATTCACTCTACGCGATCTGGCCAGGGGAGTGGCCTGTAGACGTTCTCCAACGTGTCCTGAATGGTGGTCTCCTCGAAATTACCGCGAAAGCAGAGGCTCCGGCCCTCAAGCAAGGCTGGATGCGTTTTTACAAGCGATTCCTGCTGAGAACGCCCCTGCCGCAATGGAGCAAACTATCCCTCGCTCATCGTAAGGGTCTAAGTAGTGACGCCCTCGAAGAGTTCGAAGAGACTTTCGAAGGTCTGTTCGGATTTGCACCAGGCGCTACATCCCTTGTATGAAGACACGCGATTTGTTTGCAGATGTATCTGACCAGCGCCGTCGCTTGATGGCCAGGGTTAAGGCGAATAATAGTAAACCAGAAATGCTGGTGCGGCGCGCAACCCACAAGTTGGGGTTCCGATATCGGCTACACGTCCGAGCGCTACCTGGTACTCCTGACCTCGTCTTTCCCCGACTTAAAAAAGTGATTTTCGTCAATGGATGCTTCTGGCATCGACATCAGGGATGCGTGCGAACGACCACCCCAAAGGCACATGCAGAATATTGGCAAAAAAAATTCGATGATAATGTGCGGCGAGACGAAAGCTGCCAAGCGACGCTGGAAGCGCTTAACTGGAAAGTTCTAGTCATTTGGGAATGTGAAACCAAATACCCAGATTGCTTGTCATCACGACTGAGCAGATTTCTTTCTGAGTGAGCTTTCGGTTTTGCTATGTGTCAACAATCGGAAATTATTTCCGGCGCTCACCCCTTGAACACCTGCTCGCGATGATACTGTAGAAACTGCGAATGCGGTCGCTCGTCCGCGCGTGTTGGCACAAGCAGGCGCCGCTCCGGGTTGATTAGCCGCGTGATGGTATCGGGAACGCCGCCACTTGCGATCAGCAGGGTGTAGTCGTCATCGACGGAGATCAGGCCGCGATCGAACATCCAATGCACGGTTCCGGAAAGGGCGAGGCCGTTGCGAACGCTATCCGGCCCGCGATCTGCGACCGGACGAATATGGGCGGCCTGCACTTCCGAGCGCCCGCCGCCATTGATCAGCTTGAGGCCGGTGACGGCGCAGGTGTCCTGGTAGGCGGCCTTGATCGCCACGGAAAAGGCTCGGTCCCGAAAGGGGCGCTGCACCACTTGCGAGACGATCCGTCTGTCGATGCTGTCGATCTCGAACGGCATCTGCGGATTGTCGCCAAAGCCGAGACGCGCCTCCTCGGCCGGATCGGGCGCCGGTCTTTCGCGATCCCGTTTGCCGAGCACATGTGCGAAGCCAGCGACGAGGATCAGGTCATATTCTGCATCCGCAATATTTCGGACAGCGCGACCGAACGCTCCCTTGTTGGTCGAGCCGTCGTCCTTTCGCAGCCCGCTCTCATAGTAGTGGTCTGCCTCCTTGAAGGGGACTGCGTGATCGAAGGGCAGGAAGTCGTCGATCAGCGCATAGAAGTGGTCGGGCTTTGACGGGTCCTCGATGATGTCGGAGATCCTGGCCGTCGCGAAATAGGCCTGCTTGCCGCCCGTCTTCATCAGATCGCCGCTTGGCCGTCGTGGCTCGTAATAGACGATCCAGTCACCGCGCGCGGCCTCGATCTGACGCAGATAAGTGCGCGGGAAGTGGTACCGCTGCTCGGGCAGATCGTCATAGGTCGGATCGATCTTGGTCGTCAGAACTGCCTTTGTCATAAGCGCGCTCTTCCATGCAGACGAGTTGCGGCCGGTCCGTTCTGACTACCAGGCGGGGCAGGATGTTGAAAGGGGGCGCTTGGGTGCACACGGGCCGGAAAGCACCTCGGGCGGCACTCGCATTAAGTGTAGGATTTTCTTGCCGCAACGATAAGCAAGATTCCTCTGCCAAGGGGGCAAGCTGCCCAATATCCAAGTAAATATAGTATTGTTTTACGTATAAATGTTGGCAACAAATTATTGCAAAACCTTTAGTTGGTTTATTTCTCGGGGCCCTGTGCGATAATAGTTGGGTAAGTTCATGAAAACTTACTGCCGTATACAATCAAGGAGATAGACTGTGAATAACATCAATAAAGCATCCGCTTTTGCCTCTGCTGCCCACCCCTTCTACAAAGCCAACTCAATCCCGGAGGAAGCACAGGCGCAGCTTGAAGACACCGCCAGGTTCCTCATCAGCTTGACGCGCAGGTCTACGGAGGAGGCCTTCGACTACGGCGAGAAGGTCAACAAAGCAGCCGGGCTGCTGCCGGAAGGCACCCTGGAAAAGTGGGCTTTCGAGCGCTGCGGCTGTACGGCACGACACGTCCGGACGCAGCGCGCGATTTACCGCAACTTGGCTTCTTACAAGGACGTCCTTGTCGAGCTCGCTGTCGGACCGACTGTGCTGGGCAAGCTGAGTTCCGCAACCCCGGAGCAGATCGAGCAGGCGATCGGCTTCGCTGGTCTGAATGGGCGCCTGCGGGTGCAGGACGTCGTGGCCATTTTGGTCGGGTCGAAGCAGGACGTCGACGAAAAGCCTGAAGTTGATCCTTACGATGCCGGTGGGCTCGACGGGCTCAAGGCGATCATCGCCATCAAGGTCCGAGATGGGATGAAGTCGTTCATTGGACACCTTGAGGAGATCCGCACGCATGTCAAAGACGCGCTGCCGAAAAACAACATTGTCAAAAAGTCTCTCGCCGAGAAAACTCACCTGACGGCACGTCTTGCGCACCGCGAACTGGAGAGCCTTGCGGAGTTCGTCACTCCGAACCCTCGGGCAGCCTACGTCATCGACGCGACCCGGTTGCCCGCCGGCTCCCGTTGGGCGGCGGTTAGCGCTCTGCTTTACAAGATGGGCAGTGATACCTCCTGGCCCGACAAGGCTGAGCTTCGGACCTGGTTGGAAACCGAGGTCGTCTCCTTGCTCGACTGGGCGACTTCGAAAAAGGCCGCGCCGATCTGGCCGGATGCGAAGGCGGCTGCCCTCGCGGTTCCCGCAACCGAGACAGTGATGGTCGAAGCGCCCGAGGCTTCGACGCCAGCCGCAGCCGGAGCGCCATCGATCGAAGATGCGGTGACGTCGATGGCGGCGGCCTTTGGCATCGTCGCTACGGTCGACTTGTCGATGCCTGAGAAAACGGAGGAGGAATCGATCCACACGTTGACGGAAGCCCTGGCCAAGACCACCAAGCGTGTCGAGCGTCCGGCGTTCTTGGAAGCAAGAAAGCCGTCTTCGCCACCGTCCGCCACGGTTTGACGCGGACGGCAGATTTCCGGTCTTGCCATGGAGTTCGAGAGGGCCGCTTGCCGGCCCTTTCTCATTTTCCGGAACAGCCAGAATTCTGCGGCAACGAAATCCGGTCCTCGATTTTTCGACCGCATCCAGGTCGGGAACTGTGAGCCCGGCGTTAACCTTGTACCGGCTTCGTTCTCTTTTTGTGATCTGGGTCCTTGAGCCCGGCCTCGGGTCCTGCCAAGTTACGGACGTTCCGGATGGCCGGAACAAGACGGCCCCTGCCGATGCGCTAACATCGACAAGGGCCTGACCGTCAACCTTGTACAAGAAGGAATCGGGCTATGAGCACGAATACCGTTTCTATTCCCTATGGGGAAGTTCTCCGTTCTGTCATCAACACCAGCGAGGCCGTCTCGGCTGCCGCATCCCGCCTGCGCCCGTTCGGCTTCGGCCGCAACGCGGCTCAGGCTGTAGCTTCAGTCCACGAACCTGCGGTCCTGCGCCGTCATCCGCATCTCGTTCGCATCGCCGATGTCGAGGCCGATCTTGATCTGCTGATCGATCGCGCCATTGCTGCCATCGTCGATGGCGAGCCGACCGAAGACGAGATCCTTGGCCACTACGTCAACATCGCCTCGCTGGTGCGCGCCGTGTCGTTCCGGGAAGGCAAGCTGTTGGAACAGGCGGTTGACCGCCTGGCCAAGGCGAACCCGAACATCCTCGTCCTGACCCAGTCCCTGAAACTGCCACTGGTCAAGGCGGCGATGGAAGCCCTGTCCGGAAACGACTGGTCTAGCCTTGATGGCGTGAAGCTCGATTGCGAAGCACCGGCGAAAGGCAGCTATACCCCGGACCTGATCTTGGTGAACCGCGCCCGGCACACGGCCTACATCTTGGACCTCAAGCGGTCGTTGGCGTCCTATGGCGATACGAGCCGGCTCGAAGAGCTGAAGATCAAGATGATGGCCTCGGCCATGGTTCTGCCGGACTGGCTCTACAAGAACCACAAACGTTTGATGGTCGACGCCGTGGAAGTCGCGATTGTCGATGGTGCGAGCCGTCCGAGCGATCATGCCAATGGGGTCTGGGCTCTGTCCGAGATTGACGACCTTCTGGAGATCGATGGTGTCGCCGCCTGCATGGCAGAACTGCGCCTGCGCTTCGGTCGTCGTGTGCAGCAGCTTCTCGAAGTTGAGGCGCGCAAAGCGATCGGTGTGAACGAGCAGGTCATGACCGTTGCGGCCGACTTGGTTGGCTCTTCGTCACTTCCAATGCGCTCGCGGATCAATCTCAATAGACTGAGCCGGACCTTTGAGGAAGACCAGACTGCCCGCTCGGCTGATGACGATCTCCCTTGTGATGATTTGGGCGACGATGTCTTCGGGCCGTGCGACGAGATCGAGGCTGACGCGCCGAAGCCGATCTTCTTTCGCGTCGGCTATGCCCGTCGTCCGGCGGCGCACTGATCCAAGTGCCCTGATGGCTTGAACGCCGTGCCCTGACGCTCGCCGTCAGGCATCGGACGTTCGCCACCATGGCCAGAGGCCGTGGCTTCCTTATCCTTCCCTCATCTCTCATTGGCGCCGAACCCGCAGCGGTCTGGCCAAGGAACCGTCATGTCTTCCGATAACCATCCGGATGTGCCGCCGCGCATCCGTTGCGAGACGATCTCGCCCACTTCATCGCCAAGCCTCGCCTGCCATCGTTCGCATGGCACCGTCCTCCACTATCCCGGATCCGGTCTTGGCCGTCCGCTTGCCGACGACCCGGCCCTACTGATCGGATTGGCGCTCGGTCATGTCCGGGAGGGAGACGGGCTTACCGGCACCGTACCGAACACCATCGTCGATCGATTGCGGGTGCATGCCGATCACGGCAATCCGGCTTGCCGCCTGTTGCTCGATTGGTTGGCCGGACGAAACCACGATCTCATCGCATCGTCTCACCTGGATCCGGCTAAACGGCCTTCGATCAAACCCCGCCCCAGCCGCCGTATGATCCGGGAGCGCCGCCAGGCAGGGCCGGGCAGTTTGCAGCGGCGCAAGCCTACAAGCACCCAGCCGCCCGATCCCAAAACGGCAATTATTGCCGCGACGACGGAGGGCTGCGTCGATGAGTAAGCTGTCGCGTCTGCTCGTCCGCCGCCTGGAGCGCATTGCCCGCCGTGAGGCGCAGCGCAACGCGCATCGCAATGGTCTGCTGCAGGTGAAGATCGTCGAGATCGGCGGCCATATCATGCGGCGCTACGCACCTGCCTTCGATACCTCCCGGCTGTCCGGAGATCGGGATCAGGATCTGGCATGGCTGCGCCGGAATTTTGGCGGCTATCTCCTGCCGCCGCCTCAGCCGTCCGATATCGTCGTGACCGAAGGCAGACCTCATGCGTTCGTCTCGCCGTTTCCCTCGGGAGGGACCCATGCCGGAAACGGTGAACGTATCTGTGCCGCTGATAATGCTCGCCGCGCTTACGCCGTCGGCCTGGTCGGCCGGGCGGGGAGGTCGCCCTTGGTTAGCAACATCGTCGCCGCCCTCGCCCTTGCTCGCGCGATCGAGAATGGTCCCGTGCGCTTTGCCAAGATTGTGCGTGCCGCCGCCATGTCGGCGCCCGTCGTGTCCCTGCATGCGCCGATGGCCGGCTTCGAGCAGTCCATGCGGCGGCTGATCGAGGTGCCCGGCTTCATTCCCGGAGGCGCTCCTAACGGGATCGATGGTGACTATATCTATGACGACGCGTCTTTTGCAGCGTCCGAAGGTGCGGGACGGACCTACATCCAGTTCATCGGAGACAATGTCCGGCGCATCGGCGGAGCAGCATTGCAGCGGCGGCTGGTGAATGCCCTGACGCGGGATTATCCCGTCGTGGCGATCTCGGAGAAGTCGGAGTGCATTCCGTCGGAGATCACCATCGCCGCCGACATCAATCTGGCTACCGGCTGGCTGGACTACGCCTTCATCAGTACGATGATCGAAGCCATGCATGGCGCTACGGGCATTGCCGCTCTCGAGCAGTGGCGACAAGCCTACGATGCGCATTACCTGACGATCGATGATGTCGTGCTCGCCTTCCGGCCGGGACGCAGTGCGCCTGAGGTGATCGCGGTACTGACGTCGCTCACCGAGCGCAATCGCATTGCGGCCCGGGACGGCGATGATGACGACGGCGATCCGGCTTCGACCGACGCCGGCAAGGCATCGACGTCGAAGCAGGGTGCGGCATCGTCCGAGAAATCCTCGTCCGGAAAAGACGGCGGCGGCGGGTGGAAGCGCGACAAGCCATCGGGCGCCGAGGTCATCCAGCCGGAGCCGCTGGATAACGCCGATGCGTCCGGTCGCCCGTCACTGACGGTCGAAACCCTCTCCGGATACGGCAAGGCCAAGACCTGGGCACTGGATCTGAAAGCGGATCTGGCCGACTACCGGGCAGGCTCGCTTGCCTGGTCGGACATGAGCACCAAGCTGCTGCTCTACGGTCCGCCGGGAACCGGCAAGACAACCTTTGCCCGGGCGCTATGCAACTCCTTGCAGGTTCCGCTGGTCGTGACGTCCGTTTCCACCTGGCTGCAGGGTGGGCATCTCAACGATGTCATCGACAAGATGGCGAAGACCTTTGCCGAGGCGCGCGCGCTGGCGCCGTCGATCCTGTTCATCGACGAGATCGACGGCATCGGCAAACGGCAGCCGGCGGAACAGGAGTATGCTGACTACTGGAACACCATGGTCAACAAGGCACTCGAACTGCTCGATGGTGTGGTGAAGAGCGAAGGCCTAATCGTTGTCGGTGCGACCAATCGGCCGGAACAGATCGATGACGCGATCAAGCGCTCCGGGCGATTGGAGACCCATATCGAACTCCCTATGCCCGATGTCGCCTCGCTCGCGGAGATCTTCGCTTACCATCTCGGCGATGACGTTGGGGCCCTGGTCAGCGAGGCTGGATCGAAGAGCACTGACGACGAGGAGAGATGTTTAAAGGATGCTGGCGCCTTGACGGAAGAACCGTCGGTGTTCGACGGGCAGACCGACAACAACGACGATGACGAGCCTGGTTACGACGAAGTCCGGAAGGGAGCAGCAAAATGACCGCCACATCGAAGCAGGACATTCAACCCGCCACGCCTAACGCCGCTGTTCAGGCGATCCTGAACCGGCTGGCGACCCGCGCCATGGGCCTGACAGGCGCCGACATCGAGCGGATCGTTCGCCAGGCACGGCTGAAAGCGCGCCGAGAGAAGCGGTCGATCCGTAACGAGGACATCGCGGACGGCATCCGGATGGACCGGCCGCAGTTACCGTATGACCTGCGCTGGCGCTTCGCCATCCACGAGTCCGGCCATGCGGTCGTTCATCACGCTCTCCGGCTTGGGCCAATCCATGGCCTCAATATCGATAGCCCAAGTGGCGGTGGCTACAGCCAGCTCGGCTTCACCGCATCCGGCAGCGACACGCTTGGCTATCGGGAGGACATGCTGGCCATGCTGATGGCGGGGAGGGCAGCCGAGCAGATTGTCGTCGGCAGCGTCTCGGCGGGGTCCGGCGGCACCGATGACAGCGATCTGGCGCGGGCGACCAAGCTTGCACTCGCAATGGAGCGCAGCCTCGGCTTCGGCGCCATCCAGCCGTTGCTCTACCGCGACGACAAGGATCCCACCGCCGTACTTGATGGCAATCCGGATCTTGCGGCTCGCATTCATGCGCGCTTGGAGAGGGCGTTCGCACGGGCTGTCGAGGTCCTCACCGAAAACCGGGACGGACTTGATGCCTTGGTCAAGGCGCTGTTCGATGCCCAGGCGCTTGATGGAGTGGCCGTGAAGCAACTTCTTAAACACAGTGATCGTGCAGGAGGAAGCTGATAGCCTTCAGTGTGCATTGTGAGGGGGAGTAAGGTATGAATGTCGCTGTCGTCGCGCATTGCGACTGGAGCATGGACAGGAAGAAGCGCTGGATGGCGATTGCCATCCGGGACGGCCTGCGCTGGCAGATGTATGCGCCAGAATTGGTGGGCGACACCCTGACCCTGATCGACCGGATGAAGGCCCGTTCGGTCGAGGACGGTGCCCTCCTGCTCGGCTTCGATTTCCCGATTGGATTGCCGGAAGCCTACGCGCGCGCCACCGGGCTTGGTTCGTTTCGTGAAGCCCTTACCTCGTTCGGATTGGGTGTCTGGTCGGACTGGTTTAGCGTTGCGGATCACCTTAGCCGCATCTCCCTCCACCGCCCGTTCTATCCGGTGCGTCCCGGCGGGACTGAGCGCGCTCATCTTTTCAATGCGCTTGGCGTGACCGATCCGCAGGCGCTTCTGCGTCTTTGCGAACGCGCGACCCCGGATAGGCAGGCTGCCTGCATGCTGTTTTGGACGCTCGGCGGCAATCAGGTCGGAAAAGGCGCCATCACCGGATGGAGAGAGATGATCGTCCCCCGGCTGGACGACATCGGCCTCTGGCCCTTCGACGGCCGTCTTGTCGATCTCCTCGATACCAGGTCATGCGTTATCGCTGAGACTTATCCCGGTGATGTCTACAGACAGCTCGGCATGCCCCGCGGCGGCTGGAGCAAGCGGCGGCAAGGAGACCGCCAGCGGATAGCGAAGATGATGATACCTTGGCTTGAGGCACGGCCGGATATCGACGCTCATGCTTTCTTGCCGATGATCGAAGATGGCTTTGGCGCCGACAAAGCCGGTGAGGACCGTTTTGATGCAGCCGTCGGCCTGCTCGGCATGCTCGACGTCGTCGACGGTCGGCGCGACGAAGGCGTTCCGGATATCGATGGGGTGCGCAGATGGGAGGGTTGGATCCTCGGTCATCATCGCATTGATGCAACCTAATCCGAGACGACGTGAGGCAGGTTGTCTGCAACGTACCTCACGTCTTCAGGACCTGAGACAAATTGCGCTCTTTTGATTCCGAGTTCGGGTTTTTTGATTCAGAACTCAAACCAAACGATTCAGCAACGCCGTTTGCGGCAGGTCAACCTGTGTTGACGCGCGGTAAGTTGCCCGCAACGCGAAACAAATTGCGCTTTTTTGATTCAAATCTCTGAGCTGCCGATTCCCGGTTCGATATTTTCGATTCCGCCAAACGGCGCTTGCGCCGGTGGGCCGGTGCCCTGACCATTGAGGAGGCCGAGGAATGGGAGGGCGAATGATGAATGTAAAGGCGGCAAGGCAGCGGCAGAAGGCGCTTCGTGATGCGAACAGGAGTGCGCGGCGGCCTGAGCGGGATGATCTCGCGAGGGTGGCGCTTTATTGGCTCATCCGCAGAGCGGTCGATAAAGGCCAGGAAGCGGAACTCGGGAAATTCCAGGACGTGGTCGTCTCGATGCTGAGCGATCAAGGCTTCGATGAGGGCGAATGCGATAGGGTCTTCGACGATCTCGTCTCGAAATACCGGTCCGGAGGCCTTCCGTTTCGCCGGAAGCTTCACCTCCTTTATCCCGATGGTGTCGATCAGGACGCTTGAGCGGTCATTCATTTCGGACCACCTTCGGTTCCGGTCTTCCTTGTTGCTGGTACCGCTCAGCGCCTAACGGCGTTTGTCCCTCTCACGTGTTCTCCCCCCATTACTTCGTAAAACGGCGTTTGATTCTGAATCGAATTTCCAGAGCATGCCGGGGGCTCCAACGCTTCATTAACGCGCTTCGCTTAGCTCGACCGCCCCCTTGAACTGAGGGGTCCAGTAACAACGAGCATGAAGTGAAATGACGAAACTTACCGCAATGAAAGCCTTCCAGCGCAAGATCGACGCCTATTGCGCGATGCGACTGATGCCAATCTTCTCGACGAAAGATACCGACGCTCTCACCGCCTATATGCGGCGTCTCATCGAGCGACGATGCGGTCCGCAGCGAACCGGAGGTCACACGGATTGGGATGTGGTTGCCCGGCTGACTGGCATGGATGCGGCGATGCTTGCCGCACATCACCGTGCAATCGATCCGGCCTTTGATGCCATCATTCGATGGAGCAAGGATGGCGACGCCGGGAGAGATGCTACACCCCGTTCACGGAAATCTGCCGCGGACAAGAAGAAGGCGGTGTTGGCCGATCGACCGAAAGCTCGCGCGGGAACTGCTGGAGCGGACACCACGCGGCCTCGGGATAATCTCCCGAAACGAAAGCCGGCGGGCATCATCGATTTCCCGGAACCCTTGTTCCAGCAATGGTCCGATCCTTCCGGTTTCGCCGAGGCGCTCCAGCTTCACATGCGACGGCATGGCGAAACCTATTGGGTCCTCCATCGTTCCGTGGTCCGCTCCGATGAGGCTATGGACAAAAACACACTGCTGAGCTGGATCGAAGGACGGCGCGTGCCTCGCAGCACCGACAGCTTTGAGGTGCTCGGGCGGATCGAGCGCCGCTACCGCCTTCCGGACGGATACTTTAAGGCGAAACTTCCGCATCAGTCACGGTCAGCGTCCGGTTTCAATCTGTCGGAACTCGACCCGGCTGAACGTCGAAGGATCGCCTGGCATCTGCCGGACGACTTCAATGCTCTGCCATTTGCCAAGCGCCAGGAGATCCTGGATTGGGTGCGTCGTGTGATCATCAGTGGCTCAACGGATTACAGAAAATTTCAGGCGGCCGCAGCCAAACAACGCTACGCCATCCGCTTCCCTGGCGTGTCCTATGGCGGACGCGCACCACGCGACGGCAAGATCGAGGTGCCGGCAAACTATGAAGAGACCTGGATCGAGGATCCCGATCTTCTGTCGGGCGTCGTGGATGCACCGCCCGCATTGGCTATGGAGATGGCGGACCTCGTCCGCTTCAAGACCTCGGCCCTGACTTCGATCGGCTTCCAACGCAACGGCGTCTGGGGCGAGGAGACGGCTTCTCAGAAGATCGAGCATCTGCGTCTCATGTTCGGCGCCTTGGCGGCATCGAAGACAGGCGAGATCAAGGGGTACGGGGTACCAGTCCTTCACCTGACATTCGGTCTGCTGATCTTCCCGGGCATATGGGACTGGTATCTGCAATGGCGCGAAAGCCGTCGCGGTTTCTATACGGCCTGGGAAGTCGATATGCTGCGGATTGCCTTGGCGATCACCAAGGAAGGCACTGGATGGCTTCGACAGCATCCTGAACTTCTCGCTCGCGTTCGGCCCATTCCCGGTCTCGTCTCCCAAAACGAGATCGACTATGCCCGAGAGGATTGGCATGGTGCGTGTGAGGATTTCCACAGCCATGCCGCCCATCGCGTAAAGGAAATCCAGCGCATCGCTCGCGTCCATCGCGATCCCTTCGAGCCGATCATGCCGGTGCTCGAGGCCGATAGCCCTGTTGGCGAGTATCGCAAGATCACCGAGGAGATCATTCGCCTGATGCCGGACGAAGAGCGTTATCCGCGCCCGGCCGCGGAGGCAGTTCGATCGTTCCTCATGTTGCGGCTGGGATTGCATCTGGGGCTTCGCCAGAAAAATCTTCGGCAATTGATGCTCTGTCCACGCGGACAGATGCCGCGTCCGGAACGTGTCCTCGAAAAGCTGAAGCGCGGGGAAATCCGCTGGAGCGAGCGAGACCGTGGCTGGGAAGTGCTGATTCCAGCAGTGGCCTTCAAGAATGCCCATTCGTCATTTTTCGGAGACAAGCCGTTCCGGCTGGTTCTACCGGATCTGCTCGACCTCTACCGTTACATCGATGACTATGTCGACCGTCATCGCGCTACGCTTCTCAAGGGCGTTGCCGATCCCGGAACCTTCTTCGTGAAAACGGTGAAGACGACAAGCACCGATGCGGCATACGACGTGACGACCTTCTACGAGGCCTGGAGACTGACCATCCAGCGTTACGGAATCTATAATCCCTATACCGGACGAGGGGCGATCAAGGGCCTGCTGCCTCATGGTCCACACAACGTGCGGGATGTGCTCGCGACCCACATCCTGGAGCAGACCGGCTCATACGAGCAGGCAAGTTACGCGATCCAGGATACGGCTGACATGGTGGCCAAGCACTACGGCCGTTTCCTGCCGCAATACAAGGCAGCATTGGCGGCACGAATTCTCAATCAGGTCTGGGAAGCCGCCTGATCATGTGGCAGATCGAGGCGGAAATCATTTCCGCCTCGATCATTCACTTCTTGCCTTCGCGTGCCCACGGCGGCGGTTGCCTCTTTTCGACCCACGGGAGAAGTTGCAATGGCTTGGGTTCGATGACCGATGAGATGATCGGATAGTGTTGCAGGGCGCTTCGCATCAACGGGAGCCCAGCAGGATTGGTGTATCGGGTGCTGGTCTCATTGCCCTCAGCCAACCTCCCCGAAATGTCCTCGATGACGTCTTGCGAGACTCCGGCCTGCTTGAGAGTACCTGCGAAGCCATGCCGGAAAGCATGAATGGCGCGCTCCCACATTTTTTCGCCGAGGACGGCCTGCATGATCGGAACGAAGGTGTCGTAGAACCTGTCGCCTGGATCGTTTTCCGTTTTGTCCGAGAAGAGATCCGGGAAGAGGGTCGCATATCCCAACTTCTTAATTGCTTGGACGTATTCGATGAAGCCCAATCGGACCATCTCTTCGGGCATGGGAAGCATGCGTTGTGACTGGATGTTCTTCAGTCGGCGAATTCCGTTGGACCTAAGGATGATGACATAGCCGTCCCCGTCTCTCGCAATGTCATTGACATGAAGCCCAGCAAATTCTCTGCGGCGAGGGCCGAGGTAAGTGAACAGGATCGGCAAATAATAGAGCGAATCATGAAAGACCTGCTGTCCGGCTGCTCGCCTTTGTCCGCGCAGGTGTCCCAGTGAGCCGACGTAGAGCGGGCTGTTAAAGATCGGAGCGATATCCTGCGGCGATGGCTTGTACTGCTTGCCGCGAATCTCGCCGACCTTCGGCTTTTTCGGACGCAGCCCTTCAAAGGTCCAGCTCTCAATCTGGAACCCGTGGCCTTTGAGATGTTTTAGAAAGTGCTGCAAATTTCCAAAGTGCTTTCGGATCGTCGTTGGGGCCAGACCAACTTTTGCAATCGTGCCCGTCAGCTCAGCAGCCTTGCGCAGTTTCTCGCCTTCAGCACGTAGGTCCGGCGCCGACATGACACGCATTTTACTGCTGCGTCCCCAATTTGTCGGAATGTGGTTGAGGTGCTGACGCAACTGGCCAATGTGGTACTGCTCCACTTGCCCGGAATGCTCCACGCCATGCTCGATGAGCACCGATTTGAACATCCGCACCAGCGCCAATGCATCCCGCGCCGTTGCAGGCTCCCAATCGCCTCCCATGTTGGCGATGAGCTTTTCACATTCTTTCTCGAAGTCCCCAACGGCGACCACCCGTTGCCCTGCCTCCGAAGCTTTCGGCTCGGCAATCTTTGTCGCCGCCGGGCGAGGGGTCAGATCGAGCTGGGTGATCTCCGTTTGTTCTGGAGTGGCGATCAGAGCCATCGGCAAGGGGCGCTCATGGAAAGAAGCCGGAGGAGCAGGATCTGAAACCGCGATGTCGGCCGCCTGGTCCTTAGGAACAGGCGCAACGGCTCTGCCGCCTCCTGTGAACTCGCTCTGACCTTTGTCCACCAGTTCATGACGCTCTTCGATATCGAGAAGAGCCGCGGCACGCCCCTCGAAGATCTTTGACATGGCGCGCTGACGATTAGCGACGGTGTCGTCGATTTCGAAATTGTAGATCAGTCGTCGGATGCCGTCTTCGAAGCCAGGGCTGCGAGCGATTGCCAGTTCGCCCCGGTAGTTCGCCCCGATAGCGTCGATATGCGAGGCCGGGACGCCGTTGTTCAGGAGGTAGGCAAGGCCAGCGCAGCCGCTCTCCAGCGTCAGTTCCACCCGGCTCCCGAACTTCGCGACGAGCTGGCAGGCCCAACCTGCTTCGAGATCGAGTTCCATCTCGACGACATCGCTGCCCCCCCGTTACGGCGGGCCATCATGTTGATGTCGTCGAGCCGTTCGAGTTCCTTGTCGCGCTCATGCTCGAACAGTTTCTGGAGCTGCTGCTTGGACATCGCTTCCTTCGAATGCAGTTTCAATTCGGCCAGCCTGGTGTTGAGCTTCCGGCCGATGACTTGCGCCTTTTTATGGTCGGAACAGTGAAGGCTAAGTGAAAGCCGGCTGCTGGGCTGGCAGCGAGTCAAAGCGGCCGGAACCCTGGGGCGCCAGTAGAAGATGTTTCCGCGGCGGATGAGATTCTCGACCTCGTGGCGCACAGCCATGACGAACAGACCCTGTATCAAGCCTGAGGGTTCGCCCGCGCCGAATTCGGCTGGGCATCACCTTTGGGCACCAGTTCTGGGCATCAGGTCGCCAATGATGCCAAAACGATATCCGGCACGACTGGAAAATCAAGGAATTAAGGGCTTTTAGGGAGAATTGGCTGTGCATTTATTTTTTCGCGTGTGTCCCTTGCCGTCCGGTTACGGAAAATCGGCACCGTGTCCTAGTAAATATTGAGCAATTTCAGCAGGGTAGAGTTCAAGCTCGCAGATGGCGCACGGCAAACATGTCAATTTAAGCAGCATTCGCATGGCCGAATCCGCCTTCGTCGCGCGGATCTCTAATCGTCTTGTGATTAGAAGCGAACGTAAATCGCAGTTACGCGGTGAGAGATTGTCGTCTCGCGGATCTCGATTGCAGTTAGCCGGGCTCTGATTGCAGTTACCCGGCACTCCTTGCCCTGCTCAAACGGCAAACTTTCAATCGGGCAGGGGACCTTTGGCAGCTTGGACCGCATCGGCTTCTCTCCAGGGATGCGCGCTCGAGCAAGGACGTTTCCAAGCTTTGCAAAGGACCGCCGTGGTACTGCTCGTCACCGATCTACCTTACAACGTACTGATCGCCTGCTACGTCACCGGCCTTGGTGAGGTCAACCATCGGAGCTTGCGGTTGCATCAGGCGAGATGAACAAGGGAGCCTTCACTCCCTTTCTGCTCGAATTTCTGAAATTTCACGCGATGGGATATGGACTCGTTGAGCTCTACGATCCTATCCGGCGCACCCCATCAAAGAAGATGATGCCGGATGGGCTGTACTTAGCCAACGCTCTTTGCAGCAGAGAAACTAAAGCGAACGAGAGCGCAGGATTGCTGAGGAAGATGCTCGGCTCGCTAAGGGGGTGGCCCGGCTGAAGCAGTTTCTAGAAATTATTGGAGTCCGGCCTATAGCTTTGCTTCGTTCCCGCAATGCTCAACGAGATACTCCCCTGTTCTTCACGGGCTCAGCACGCATCCAGTCGGGCCAGAGCCCGGCTCGTTCCACCGCGACTATCAGGAAAGCAAAAATCAAAACGATGACAATTATGTAGACCCGTTGCCTCGATGGCCGGCGCCGGACCATAAGCGCCATCCGGATCAAAGTTTTGGTGAGTGAGTCCATGCAACACTGGTAATGGAGAAGGCAGCCGGGCTCAACGGCGCATAACGGGGGAAATGTTCTCAGGTATTGAATGGATGCCAGCAGCCTGACTGTGGGACGAAAGCGAGATGGCAACCACATAGGCGCGTTGCCGTATATGGCGGCTTCGTGAGGCAGGTCCTAGCTGTATCGCAGGATCGAACCCGCCTCGAAGTATTCGTATTGTGTCTTTCCCGCAGTTGGGTGCGGGAAAGACCCTGAGCCATGGTCGAGCCTTCAGAGTAGGAAGTTATCGCCGGTCAAAGAGATAGCCCCGTCAAGATGGATACCAAAATCGGCTTTGCCATCGCCATTCACATCGCCATAGACGAACGTTTCAGTGCCATTCACCTGGTATCGCAACTCACCTTCGACCTTGTGAAACGAAGAGCCGCCGATAAAGTTAAAATCCTGATCGCCTGCGAACGATGCTCGCGCGTCAATGACCGATAAATCGATCTTGTCACCCTGACTGACTGAGAAGTCTTCAATCGTATCGCGACCTGCAGACTCAACGGTAGAGTCGGTTACTCTTTTGAAGGCGAAACGGTCAGCGTCCGCTCCACCCCAAAGGTAATCGCGACCGGCACCGCCAGCCAGCACGTCAATACCGTTACCTCCGACGAGTACGTCGGCTCCGAGTTCTCCAATGAGAGTGTCGTTCCCGTCATTCCCGTAGAGGCGGTCGTCTCCGACACGACCGTTCAGACCGTCATTGCCGTCCAATCCCTTGGCGATATTGGCACGCCCATCACCAAGAAACTTATCGTCATGGCTGCTGCCATTGACGTTCTCGAAATTGAAGATCTGGTCTCCTTGCGCATGGCCCCCCGAAGCCGTACCGAGCTGGAGATCAATCGTCACACCAGCATTCGACCCGGCGTAATCAAGGGTATCGATCCCGGTGCCACCGTCTAGCTTGTCCTGACCGGCGCCACCGTTCAGCGTGTCGTTACCGGCGTCTCCGAAGATGGTATCGTTGCCAGCTAGCCCAAATATAACGTCGTTGCCGGCCTGACCATGGATCAGGTCACTCCCGGCGGTTCCCGTCATATCGTCTCCACTCGCGCTGCCGTTGACGATCGTTACACTAGGATCGATGCCGGCTTCCTCAGGAAGATCCGGGTCGACGGCCAGGTGTAGATTGTCAAGAGACGTCGTTGGTTCCCCTCCGAGAACGGCAGCGAGCAGTGGGTTGGTCAAACCAGATAAACCAAGCCCCAGAAGGTCGATACCGCTTTCAGACCCGAAGTCCACTGAAAGGGGGGCATCGAGGTCAAGTCCGGCATAGAACTCGCCGTGGCGTTCAACGATCACCTGGTCATAGTAACCCTGTGCGCTCGTCGTCGCGGTAAGCAATCCACCATTGATGGAGACCTCCCAATTCCCGATGTACCGGTAGGTCAGATCGCCGCTTACGAAGGTGTACTCGCTGTAGTTTGCGACTACATCCCCCACCCCGAGGACAAGGTTTCCCGAGACCGATTGCTGACCTGTGAATTGCTCGTTGAGCGCTGCTGCCGCGTTCACGACCCAGAAATCGTTAGGACGAACGGTTACATTCTCGCCAGTGGTGATCTTTGCCATAATAGTCTCTCCTCCGTTAATTTTAGAAAGGTCTCACGTAAGAGATTTCTAATTAATTAACGGCCCCTACGGGGTGAGAGTGGAGTTAATGAACCCATACTCCTTGTCGACGGTCTTCGGTGCTGTGTATGAAACTAGGACACTGGCAGTTCGAACCAGCTAGCGGCTTGCGAGGTGCTTCATCGAAGCCGTGAGGTGCGAAGAGGGATGCAAAAACCGCCTCTCTCCCAAGATGTGAGGCAGCGACATGCGGTGCAACGCCTTTTGAGTAAAGGCCGCTGAGAACGATGTCACGTTCCACTGAAAAGATGCCTGTTGAAGGGCGCAAATCTTGCAGAAGCCGCTGAGATCAGCGACAAGATCGGAACTGCTTTGAGCGGACAAACGACGCTCTACGTCGATTGGTTTTGCATCACCTGATGTAAGCAGTGCGGCGGCTTTGGCTTCTCAAACTATCAAGGCGAGCCGATGGTGGTGCTGAGAACACTAATCCTACAAGCCAAGCCAGGCTCTTCGTGAAGCGGCCGAGATTACTGCGATGTTACGGCAATTAAACCAGCTGCAAATCCTGCAGTTTCGCGGGAACTCATACGCCATTTGTGCGTTGCACAAGCCAGAAGCCAAAGTTACGCTGCCTTGCACAAGTTTTTAGACTTTATGGGCGGAGAGTTCAGGAGTACCGAGTATGTACCGAGACGATCTGGATTTCGAAGAACGTTGGCTTCTGCTCACCAAGTACGTTCCGTCTGCCTTGATGTTCGTATGTCTCTGGGCCATCGGTGCACCTATCGTTGTATCATTTGTCACAGCCCTGCTTTTTGCGCTGCTCGGGTGGCTTGCGTTATACAAACATCTGCGCGGAACAATTGCTGCGCTGACGGTGGCAATCACAATGGCGTGGTTGGCTACACCCGCCGACACGAAGCAGTCGATCAAGGATCTAGTTGGTGAAGCGAAATATTCTGTGGGATTTAATCCGATCTCCCCGTCATGACGCATATAGCTCGTCTTTAAATGACACCACGAAGACGTGTCGCTGATGATGCCTCGTAGTCTTTCAAGCGTCCCGTCGAGTATATGGCTGCGATCTTATCGATGATGATCATGGGAAGGTTCCTTTCCTAGTGAGGGTCCGGCTTCAGTTTGGTTTTCACCACGATTTGTATCTGATCGCCGATTTCGACCCTCGTCAATTCGGGGGGTAACGTACACGCTGAGCATTTTGAACTTGGCGTTCAACGGCGCTTCGGCCATCAGCGCGACTGGCAGTGCACTGGTCAACGGCCTGTTCCGTGACTGCCAGTACTTCCAGCACTACCATTCAGCTCGCCTCGCTTGTTTAAGTGGACATAGAGCGCCGTTGGTCCCGCCCTGCCAGCTATGACCTGACTTTCGAAGATGCGCGTATGGAAGCTGCTGAGAAGATGGAGCAGCGTGCTGAAAAGTTAGGAGTCACACGTCCGCTAAGCGGCTTCCCCCTGACAAAGCTGGCAACTTGGCATCAAATGCAGGTGTGCCGCAGGAGCTACAGTAACCGGTCGATATGCCGGTCAAAACTGCAATTGGTTCGAATCAATTTTTTCAATCATAAAATTACAATGCTTCACGGTAGTAAAATTTACCAAATGATAACGATACGCTTTACTTATCCACAAATATTTGTGAGTTTATTAACAGAAAATAAATTTCATATTTAGGATATGCGAATGTACATCGTCTCGCGCATGTTGAAGCCCATAGTCGTTGCAGTGATAATGTTTATATCGCTCCATTACCTAGGACTGTCCGTTGTACAAGCTTTGCTCGTATGTTTAGTGCCGCTGGCACTAGGCTGGCTAAACATCATGACTGAAGTTGGATACTTGTTGACCGCTGTATGCATGATGGCTGCCATCGGTTGGGCTGTCGTGCCAACGGACGTAAAGTCGGTAATTAAACAGAATATACAGGCTGTTATTGATGAGTCCACCAGTCGCGATACTGTCGCGATGACAACAGACACCTGACATTTAATCACTCCCCCTTGCCGCGCTGTTTTCATCGCTGCTGCTATAGAAGGGCTTCAACTGCTCTCGACGCTATCGAGTTCGAGATGACGGTCTATGCCGCGCAACAGGTGCTCGGTGGGGACGTGATCATCAATGCAGAAGTCATAAAAAAGCTGCGCCGGAGCTACCTGACATCCCATCATCGCTCAATCCTCCGCAAATCAACACGGAGATTGAATCACGGCGAGAATCCTGCAGCAACAAAGAGTTTCCACATGGTGGACAAGCGAGATCATTTATTCACGCACTTAAAAGCTTGCGTGCATTTGCCGTTGCTTGATCGAGGCGGATGCGGCTCTTCCCTTGACCCAGTTCATGTCGATAAATAGCGAGCGAAAAGATGGAGAATTCGGAAACAGCAGTCATCCTTGTCGTTCGCGGAACTTCGAATTCAACAACCAAACTGTCGTCCACCAGCACCGTATAAAGGTCCTCACCTTGTTCCGGTATATGCCTCAAAATCTGAAAAACAACACCGCGCACGCCGTGTTCAGACATGAGAGCGACCAACTCGGCATCGCTTATCTCTCGGTCTGGCTGCAAAACGTAGGTGCTATACCTGTCGTTGAGGCGCTGCGGTAACATATTATTCCCTCAGAGTAGCGAAGAAATAGCAGAATTAACTCCGCGACGACAACGACGAGTTTTTCAACACTATCGGCGCAAAGCTGCCCAAGTCAGCTCTTGGCCCTTAGCGGACACAACGACCTTCTTCACGGTGACTGCGGTAGCGTCGATAATACTCGCGATCCGTCCAATCCCGATCAAATGCAGCCAAAAGATCTAGGTGCCTGATATCCAGTGGAAAGAGTGAACGGCGAGTTTCGATCAACGGATTGAACTCTGGCCAA
>NZ_JACYUU010000008.1:0-54372 GCF_014841925.1 Rhizobium sp. CFBP 13726 | reverse complement strand
CCGTGGCGAACAAGAAAAACGCGCATCAGCCATCCCGCTGCGTAGGTTTAGATCCGACGGCTACCATGGGCGCGCGCCTGACGATCAGCAACCCAGTCGGCAATAGCAAAGCTTGCCTGTTATCCCTTGATGTCAGATCGGTAGCGACAACAAGTCGACTGAGCGAACAAGCATACGCCATATATTACATCTCGACCTGCGAAACGTGGTTGAGGGCGATCAGCCACCTTCCTTCGCGCTTGCGCATCAGCCGCGTGTTCACTCCCGTCTGATTTTCCGCTGGGCGGATCAGCTCGTAGTTGCTGATGAGCTGCGCTGCGTCATCGCACAGGATTTCGATGCGGATATTGGAAAAGGTCAGCTGACCTTGCGAACCCTCGGACCCGCCATAATCGCTGATGTAATGGTCGAGCGTCGCCTGCCAATCCTTCTGGACGCGGCCGCGGGAAACAAAGACGACATCCGGGTTGGCAAAGCCAGCCATGTAGCCATGAAAGTTGCCGGTATTCCACGCTTGCTGCATGACGCCAATGACGTCGCGGATGGCCTGTTTTTCATCATCCTGCGTCATCATGAGCCTCCTTATTATCCAGCGGATCATTGTCCTGGATGGTCTTTACCTTCTGCTGCTGACGCCTGACCAAAACCTCCTGCGCAGCGGACACCAAATGCCGCCTCAGCGCGTTTTCGGCGGCTTTCGCATCCTGCTCGAGAACCGCGTCAACGATTTGCTGATGCTCGTCACACGATCGTTTCAGACGCCCCACGTCCTTCAGCTGATATTTCCGGAAGGGTGCAAGCTTCAACCGCAGCGTTTGCGCTGCACTGATCAGATCCCTGTTGTGGCAACCCTGAAACAGCAGGCTGTGAAACTCCGTGTTGACGGCGTTGTAGCCAACGTGGTCTCCATCCTGTGCGAGGCCGTTCATCTCACGATGCATGGCTTCAAGCTCAGCCCGTTCGCGCATCGTCATGCGCTGGGACGACAGCCTCCCGCATGTCGCTTCCAGTTCCGCCATGGCCTCGAACATTTCGTCGATGCGCTCCGTGGAAATCTGGGTGACAATGACGCCCTTGAATGCTTCCCGCTCGGCCAGTCCCCGGCCGCACAGGATGCGAAGAGCCTCACGGACGGGCGTGCGAGACACCTGGAACTGGACCGCGAGAGAGTTCTCGTCGAGCCGCGATCCAGCAGCAATTTCTCCTGTAATCACAGCTTCTTCCAGCTGGTCGGCGATAACATCGCTACGAGCTTTTTTCAGCGGCGTCCGTGCATCCAGCATAGGTTTCCTTCCCCACAAGGTCACACACCATCCTATCGCGACGAAAGTAAATTACACAACTGACTTGCCATGCGCCCGAATAATATACAATGTGTCCACAGAGGACGGGATTGTATCCCAAAGGGACGTTGGAGGCAATTTGCGTGGAGATAGACAATGGTCGTGTCTTCGCTGCCGCCTTCACACGAGGAGTGAGTGAAGCAAATGACATTTACCACCCGACCGGAACTGCGCGGCACCTTTGGGGCAGTTTCGTCGACGCACTGGCTGGCTTCGACCGTTGGTATGTCTATTCTCGAAAAAGGGCACACGGCGTTCGACGCGGCCGTGGCAGCTGGTTTCGTACTGCAGGTGGTGGAGCCGCACCTGAACGGCCCCGGCGGAGAAGTTCCCATTATCGTCACCCCAGCGGGCGCCGATGCTCCTGTTGTCATTTCCGGTCAGGGCCCATCTCCTGCGAAGGCGACCATTCAGTATTTCAAGGAACTTGGTCTGGACATCATTCCCGGGACAGGGCTTCTCGCAGCCTGTATCCCGGGCGCTTTTGGCGCATGGCTCACGCTTTTGCGAGACTACGGACAGGCTGAACTCGAGGAGGTTCTTGCCCCGGCGATCTACTATGCAAGGACTGGTCACCCGCTGGTGCCGCGCATCGCAAACACGATCGCATCGATGCAGGAGCTGTTTCAGACGCACTGGCCAACATCGGCCGCCGTCTATCTGCCAGGCGGTGCCCTGCCCCAGTCGGGCAAGCTCTTTCGCAACCCGCACATTGCCGACATGTACCAACTGATCCTCGATCAGACGAAATCGGCCGGCAGCCGCGAGGCGCGGATCAATGCCGCACTAGATTTCTGGTATCGCGGACCGATTGCCGAGCAGATCGAGCAGTTCTGCGAAACGCAGGAAGTATGGGATGTCTCAGGCCGACGACACAAGGGCCTGATCACAGCGCAGGACATGGCAGAATATACGCCATCGATCGAGAAGCCGGTGTCCGTAACTTACGGCGATTGTGAAGTGTTCAAATGCGGACCTTGGTCTCAAGGGCCGGTCCTCTTGCAGATGTTGCAGATCCTCAAGGGAACCGACATCGCGGACCTTGACCCGATGGGCTCAGAGTTCGTGCATCTCGTTGTTGAAACCGCGAAGCTTGCCATGGCCGATCGCGAGGCCTGGTATGGCGATAGCGTCGACGTGCCGATGGCGACACTCCTGTCTGCAGATTACGCCGACATCCGTCGCGCTCTGATTGGTCGCTCTGCATCTCTTGAGGTGCGTCCAGGCTCGCCTGACGGTCGCAACCGCAACCTGCCGCCCCTGCGCGCTGTGGGTACAATTATGCAGCCGGGGCTCGGCGGCGGCGAGCCGACGGTCGCGCGCGAGCTGCCGTTGCCCAACGACCGGCAGGGTGAACCGGCGCTGACCCGCGAGGGTGCTCAGCGCGGCGATACCGTGCAAGTCAGCACGATCGACCGATGGGGCAACATGGTTTCCGCCACGCCGTCCGGCGGGTGGTTCCAGTCGAGCCCCGTCATTCCAGGTCTCGGCTTCAGCCTCACGACCCGCGGCCAGATGTTCTGGCTGGAAGAGGGTCTCAACTCGTCGCTGATGCCATCGACAAGACCCCGCACGACCTTGACGCCCACCGCCGTCTTCCGCGATGGCAAGCCCTACATGGCGTTGGGAACACCGGGCGGCGATCAGCAGGACCAGTGGCAATTGATCATGCTGTTGCGCCACTTGCACAAGGGAATGAACCTGCAGGAGGCGATCGATGCTCCGTCATTCCATACCGATCACCTGCCGAGCTCCTTCTGGCCGCGAGAAATCAACCTCGGTGCGGTGACGCTTGAATCGCGCTTCTCCAAAACGGTCTGCGAGGATCTGGCAGCACGCGGACACAAGATCACAGTGGGCGACGCGTGGTCGGAAGGGCGTCTGTCGGCAGTTGCCCGCGAAATGGACGGTGACGTGCAACTCGTAAAGGCCGGCGCCAATCCGCGGGGCGTACAGGGCTACGCCGTTGCCCGATGAATGAGACTTTTCGAATAAGAGAGGGAATAGCGATGAAACCACACTATCTCGCACTGGCCGCCACACTGGCGCTCGCAGGCATTCAAGCGACAGCTGCCCCAGCGGCCGCACAATCGACGCTCAATATCGGCCTTCAGGACGATCCGGATACGCTCGACCCCGCAACCAACTGGAGCTTCGTTGGTCGCCACGTTCTTCAGTCGCTGTGTGACAAGATCGTCGATATCGATGAGAAGGGTGAGATCATCCCGATGCTGGCTGCCAGCTGGAAATGGGGTGACGACAGCAAGACGCTGACGCTGAAACTGCGCGACGATGCCGTCTTTCACGACGGAACCAAGGTCGACGCTGCCGCAATCAAGTACAATCTCGAGCGGGCTCTCAATGCTAAGTTCTCGCGCCGCAAACCTGAAATCAGCTCCATCAGCACCGTCGACGTAGTCGATCCGACAACCGTCCAGATCAACCTCAAACAGCCATCGGTACCACTGCTGGCAGCTCTCAGTGACCGCGCCGGCATGATCGTTAGCCCGACAGCAGCCGAAAAGCTCGGTGAGAAATTCACCGATGCTCCGGTCTGCTCAGGCCCCTACACATTCGCTGAACGCGTTATCCAGGACCGCATCGTCCTCGCGAAATTCCCGCAATACTACAACGCCGACAAATACCACTTTGATCGGCTCGTTTATCGCGGCATGCCCGACTCGAACGTGCGGCTGCTCAACCTTCGTTCCGGCCAGCTCGATCTGATCGAACGGCTCGCTGCGACCGAAGTCGAAGCCGTGAAGGCGGATGCATCGTTGGCCGTGGAGCCGGTCGTCGGACTTGGATATTACGGCGTGACATTCAGCATTGGTGGCGAGGGGGCTAACCTCGATGCCGGCAAGAAGGCAGCAATCCGCGAGGCGTTCAGCCTTGCAATCGACCGCCAGGCCATCAGCGATGTCGTATTCGACGGTCAGGCGAGCATCGGCAACCAGCCGTTCCCGCCGTCAAACCAATACTACGATAAGAATTTCCCGCTTCCGGAGCGGGATCTGGACGCTGCCAAGAAGAAGATGCAGGAAGCCGGCGTCGAATCCGTCGATCTTGAACTTCTGGTGCCCACCGATGCCGAACGTCAGCAGGTTGCCCAGCTCATCCAGGCGATGGTTGCCGAAGTCGGAATTAACGTCTCGATCAAGCCGACAGAGCTGATGACCCTGCTCGACGTTGCTCGCCAGGGCAAGTTCCAGTCGCATCTCGTCGGATGGAGCGGACGGGTCGATCCAGACCTCAACATCACGCCGATGCTGTCTTGCGGTGCTCCGACCAATGACGCGCATTACTGCAACGAGGAACTCGACGCGATCCTGGCAAAAGCCCGCGCATCGGGAGACGTCGAGACCCGCAAGGCAGAATACAGCAAGGCAATCGCGATCCTCCAGAAGGACCTTCCGATCGTCTACATGTATCATTCGCAGTGGATCTTCGCGCACAATTCCAACATCACCGGCCTTGCGCCCGCTCCGGATGGCATCATCCGCCTGAGTGGTGTGAGCCGGAAGAATTGATGGCTTAAGGCTGTAATGAGCACCTCACCTGATCTCATCCAAGACAAGTCAGCCCGATCGGATCGGGCTGACGACCACGCGGCCTTGGTGCTGCGGGTCGATGATCTGCGTGTCGTCTTTGAAGACGACACGCGTACCGTCACTGCCGTCGACGGCGTTAGTTTTGACGTTCGAAAAGGGCGCACGCTCGCGATCGTCGGCGAGTCCGGCAGCGGCAAGAGCGTGACCTCCCTGGCCGTCATGCGCCTCCTCCCCGAACACACAGCACGCGTGTCTGGCAGCATCAATTTCGCCGGTCGCGAGTTGCTCGAGGAAACGACGAGCGGTATGCGCAGCCTGCGCGGCAACCGGATGGGAATGATCTTCCAGGAGCCTATGACCTCTCTCAATCCGTCCTATACGGTCGGCGAGCAAATCAACGAAGTCATCCTGCGTCACCGACAGATTTCGAAGAAAGAGGCGACAGAACGCGGCATCGCCATGCTGAAGCTTGTGCGTATCCCATCACCGGAAACGCGTTACCGCCAGTATCCGCACAATCTCTCCGGTGGCATGCGCCAGCGCGTGATGATTGCCATGGCGCTTGCCTGCGAGCCGGAACTGTTGATCGCCGACGAGCCGACGACGGCCCTGGACGTGACGATCCAGGCTCAGGTCCTCGAACTGATGGAGGAACTGCGGCAGAAGACCGGAACGGCCATCGTTCTCATCACCCATGATCTTGGCGTTGTCGCGGAATCCTGCGACGACGTGATCGTCATGTATGCGGGTCAGGTTGTCGAGCAATGCTCGGTCGAAGACCTCTTCACCTTTCCGCAGCATCCTTACACCGTTGGTCTTCTCGGTTCGTTGCCGCGCCTGGACGAGAAGCGAGAACAGCTTGTCGCCATCACCGGCACGGTCCCGGACATGGCCAACCCACCGTCCGGCTGCCGGTTTCGGGCGCGATGTCCGTTCAGCATCGACAAATGCGCCGAGATGCCCACCCTGATGGAAATATCCCCAGGTCACCTCAGCCGCTGCTGGCGTGCGCCATTGCAGGACCTCGTCCCATGACTGAAGCCCTCTTGAAAGCCAAGACGCCGATCATCGAGGCGCGTCACCTTGGCAAGAATTTCGTCGTCAAACGCAGCGTCTTCGGCCGGCCCTTGGCGTCCGTCGGCGCTGTCGACGACGTGTCGTTGTCCCTGATGCCCGGCGAGACGCTGGCAATCGTCGGCGAATCCGGTTGCGGGAAGTCGACGCTCGGCCGGTTGTTGATGCGCCTCATCCAGCCGACCGACGGTCAGGTCCTGATCGATGGTCAGGATATCACCAACATCAGCCATGCGGCGATGCGCCGTCAGCGCCGGCATGTGCAGTTGATCTTCCAGGACCCTTACGCTTCGCTCAATCCGCGCATGACGATTGCCCAGACAATCGGCGAACCGCTGATGCTGCACGATATCGTGCCGCCAAACGAGCGCGCTCGACGCGTTGCGGAACTGCTCGAAATGGTCGGCCTTCGTCCAGAGCAGGCCAGCCGATATCCGCATGAATTCTCCGGCGGCCAGCGTCAGCGCGTGGTGATTGCGCGTGCGCTTGCCTCCGAACCGAAGGCAATCATCTGCGACGAGGCCGTGTCTGCCCTCGACGTGTCGATCCAGGCGCAGGTCCTGAACCTTCTGAAGAGCCTGCAGAACCGATTGGGTCTGGCGTTCATCTTCATTTCGCACGATCTGAGCGTCGTGAAACACATCGCCGACCGCGTTGCGGTCATGTATCTCGGCAAGATCGTCGAGATCGGGACGTCGGACGAAATCTTCGCGACCCCGCGCCATCCCTATACCCGGGCGTTGCTGTCTGCCATTCCGGTCGCCGCCCCGCCCAGCCAGCAGCGTTCGAAGGAAGCGCGCCTGCATGGCGATCTGCCAAGCCCGATGTCGCCTCCGCAAGGTTGCAGGCTGCATACGCGATGTCCCCACGCGCGACCCGAATGCACGGCGGTCAGCATGGCGCTCGATGTTGAGGCAAGCGGCCATGCGAATGCCTGTGCGTTCTGGCGAGAGCTACCCGAACTCGATACGGCCGAGATCACCCGCGAACCTCGCGATCCGAAGCTGGAAAAGCTGTTTGCGGCCTTCGAAGCGATGGCGGCAGCCCGGATGACGACCACGCCCTCCTCAACCGTGACCGGAGGCTAATTCCTTGACCTCGCTTCTTGCACGTCGTCTGCTGCAGCTCATTCCGACCATCGTCTTGCTGTCGCTGATCATCTTCTCGCTCCAGCATCTGCTTCCTGGTGACCCGGCGCTTGTGCTTGCGGGTGAAAGTCCGGACGAAGCGACGCTAGCCGCAATCCGCGCCCAGTATCATCTCGATCAGCCCTTGCTCGTGCAATATCTCTACTGGGTGAAGGGCGTCCTGACCGGCGACCTTGGGCAATCCATGCGCCACAATCGCCCGGTTCTCGAACTTATCCTTTTGAAGCTGCCCGTGACACTGCAGCTCGCCGTGATGGGAATTGTCCTTGCTTTGGTGTTTGGCATTACCGGAGGTGTAATTTCGGCGCTGCGCCAGAACACTCCGGTCGATTACGCCACCAATGTCGTCTCGCTGGCCGGCATCTCGCTGCCGAATTTCTGGCTTGGCATCATGCTGATCATGTTCTTCTCGGTGTACCTTGGCTGGCTTCCTGCCTCCGGCTTCGTCAGCCCGTGGGAAGACCTGAAGATGAACCTGATGACGACGATCATGCCCGCCTTCGTTCTGGGCACCGGGATTGCCGGCGTCATCATGCGCCATACCCGCGGCGCCATGCTGCAAGCGCTGGAAAGCGACTATGTCCGCACCGCCCGGGCCAAAGGTCTAAGCGAGTGGGTCGTCGTATTTAAGCACGCAATGCGTAACGCGCTGACGCCTATCATCACGCTCGGTGCGCTGGAGTTCGGCGCCCTGCTATCCGGCGCCGTGCTGACGGAACAGATCTTTACGATCCCCGGCTTCGGGAAGCTGATCGTCGATGCGGTCTTCACGCGCGATTATCCTGTGGTCCAAGGCGTGGTGCTTGTCACCTCGCTGTTCTACATCACCCTCAACCTGCTGGCCGACATCGGGTATATCCTTGTTAACCCGAGACTGAGAGGCTGACCGTGCCAACGATCGCAACGACCAAACCTGCTGTCTCCCCCAAGATCAGCCCCGTCACGAACTTTTTCCATGGTCGCCTGTGGCGACGCCTGTCGAAGCGCAAGAGTGCGCTCGTCGGCCTTTTCGTGGTGCTGTTCGTGGTGGCCGTCGCCATTCTTGCCCCCCTGCTTGCACCCTACGATCCGGCATCCCAGAGCTGGACGGCGGTTCGCAAGGCACCGTCAATGGCGCATCTGTTCGGCACGGACGAAGCTGGCCGCGACATACTTTCCCGCATCATCTGGGGCACCCGCGCTTCGTTGCTGGCAGGCCTTACATCGGTCGGGATCGCGATGGCAATCGGCGTGCCCCTCGGGCTTGCGGCAGGTTTTCTCGGCGGCGTGGTCGATGGCTTTATCAGCCGGTTTACGGATGCCATGCTCGCCTGTCCGTTCCTGATCCTTGCAATCGCGCTGGCCGCTTTTCTCGGTCCAAGCCTGACGAATGCGATGCTCGCAATCGGCATCACCGCCATGCCGCTCTTTATCCGACTGACCCGGGGTCAGGTTCTTTCGATCCGGGCCGAAGAGTATATCGAAGCGGCAAGTGCCGTGGGCAATCCACGTTGGCGGATCGCGGTTCGTCATATCCTGCCGAATATTCTTCCCCAGTTGATGGTTCAGGCGACCCTGACGATTGCATCCGCGATTATCGCCGAAGCCAGCATGTCCTTCCTCGGCCTCGGCTTGCAGCCGCCGGCACCATCCTGGGGCTCCATGCTGAATTCCGCCCAACGGTTTATGAGCAACGCTCCCTGGATGGCGCTATGGCCGGGCATGGCAATCTTCATGACCGTACTGTCGTTCAACCTGCTCGGCGACGGTCTGCGCGACGCGCTTGATCCACGCTCCCGGTAGGACGGCATGGGCAGCGTCGTCTGGCCGGCCCATGCGCCCTAGCGGGATCATACCGGAGAAGCTCATCCCGGACCTCTTGCGGGGCTGCGGCCATCAAGGCCGTATCGTTTGGGCCACAGCTTACGACGTTGACACGGATGCCTTTCGGAGCAAACCCGTTGGCCCAGGTGCGGGTGAAGGAGCGCACATCAGTCGTTGTGGCTCCGTAAACGCCATATCCTTTGGTCCCGATGTCGCCCGCGCTGGAGCCGATCAACGCGACCTTCCCGCTGGCTTGCCCGAGATCGTTAGAACCTGCGCCGCGAACTTCGGCCGTTCACCGGCTGGATTGAAAAGCATGAGACCGTCGGAAACCTCAATAATCCGGACCTCATCACACCCGCAGCGCGCCGGGGGTGAGGCCGTCTTCCCGGCGCATGATGGCCGTCAGGTGGCTTTGGCTGGAGAAGCCGCAGGTAAGCGCGATCTCTGCCAGTGGCAGCGGTCCGTTGACAATCAGTGCACGGGCCTCGTCGAGGCGAAGTCGGGTGAAGTACTGGTGCGGGCTCGTGCCCGTTCGACGCCTGAACGAGCGAAGCAGCTGGCTCGACGAAAGCCCGACCAGCGAGGCCAGGTCCTCGAGCCTGACACCCAGTGTGAGATGCGCCTGCATGTGATCGCGCACCTGTCGGAACTGCCGATCAGACAGCCCACCCAGATCCTTCTGGGGCCGGGCTACGCCGTATTGCCGGATGAGGTGGATGGCAAGCAGGTTGAGAAGCGAGTCGAGCTCGAGGCCGGCCATCGTGCCATGCGTGCCTGAACGCAGTTCGTCGCGCAGCATGCCACCGATCAACCCGACACGCCGGTCGACGACCGGCAAGGCATCCGCGACGACGGTTGCGGCCGGCAGGTCGAGGTCGGACTGGGCGAGACCGTCAAGCCATGGCTGCGACAGCGAGAATGCCGCCACTTCCTTGGGCTCATGCCAGCGCGCCCAGTAGTCTGCGCCTGCCGGAACGATTTCACAGCATCCGCTCGCAGCCGAGGCGGTGCGGATCCGCGTCCCGCCAAGGCGTGACTCGCGGTTGCTGAAGGGCTTGAACGACAAGAGCACGAGATGATGGGGGATCGACTGGCTGATCTCGCCTGCGTTCCGCCGGTTCCACGCCGCCGTCCCGAAATCGGACCGGACGAGCCGACCCCAGTTCGGCACCGGCGTGTCGGCAGTGGCGACATGCGGTGCTTCGGGCGGAATGGCATCTGACATGGCTGTTTCCCGTCCAGCGTGCGGATTTACTAACAACGATGCGCGTATCCTGAAAGCCGCACCCCCTCCATGTCGCCTATTCCTTGATCATCAACAAGGAGAAAGACAATGACGACCAGCGACATGATCAAAAATAACGACGGCCAGGTTGCAGTGGTGATGGGTGCAACGCGCAACCAGGGTCGGGCCTATGCCGTCATGCTGGCGCGCAACGGCTGCCGCGGCGTGGCCGTCCACTATCACGGCGAGGCCTCCCGCGGCGAAGCGGAAGAAACTGCCGCCGAGATCAAGCATCACGGTGCCGAACCCCTCCTGTTCAGCGCCGACCTGACCCAGGTCGCCGATGTCGCGAGATTGTTCGACGCGGTCGACAAGTCGTTCGGCCAGCTCGACATCGTGGTGAACACGGTCGGCAAGGTGGTCAAGAAGCCATTTGTCGAGATCACCGAGGCCGACTTCGACCAGAGCTTCGCAATCAACAGCAAGGCGGCGTTCTTCTGCAATCAGGAAGCCGCAAAAAGGATCGCCGACAACGGCCGTATCATCAACATCGGCACGACGCTGCAGGCGGCAACGACCGGGCTATACGCGATCTATGCGGGCTCCAAGGCGCCGCTCGAACACTTCACGCGCGCGCTTGCCAAGGAGATCGGCCACCGGGGCGTCACCGTCAACACCGTAGCACCCGGCCCGCTCAACACCTCCTTCTTCTACCCGGTGGAAAGCGCGGAATCGAAGGCCTTCCTCTCCGGCATGAGCCCGCAGAACCGGCTGGGCGAAATCGACGAGATCACGCCGCTGATCGAGTTCCTGGTCAGCCCGGGCGGCAGTTGGGTCACCGCGCAGACCCTCTTCATCAACGGCGGCTTCATCGCCCGCTGATCCCTCGACTGCACAACACAAGGCTGACGGCCCATCGATCAGGACGTCAGCCGGCATCCAACCCGCCTGAGGCAGCGCGAACTTGATCAGGTGTGGCCCGCTATCGCGACCCATCCTATCTTTTGGTCTGCATGCCCGCGACGAACCATATGATCGGTTCATCAGCAGCGTTGGGATCAGGCGGCCTTTCTTGCTATGTCGCAAATGCTCAGAGTAACTGCCTTAAGCAGCTGTTCGAATACCTAAGGGTGCAGGAGCAGCAATGCACATCCATTGATCTGTTACACACCACAAATTTTGGGCGACTGGCCCTATACTCTGGAGGTATCCGCCATCAGAGAGATTGGCACCTTGGGGAGAGAGAGATGCATCCGGCCGAAACGTTCGAACTGGTTTTTACCCTGCTTCTCGCGATCCTCGCCCTGCACTGGTTTGCCGAACGCGCCAAGCTTCCGCCATCTGTCGCCCTTCTCGTCGGCGGCGGGGCCCTGGCCTTCCTTCCCGGACTGCCGGTGATCGAGCTGGATCCCGAGCTGGTTCTCGTGCTTTTCCTGCCGCCGCTCCTGATGGACGGGGCCTATTATACCGCGCTTGCCGCCTTCCGCCGCCACAGCGCCGGCATTCTGTCGCTGGCCATCGGCGCGGTCGTCTTCACCACCCTGGTGGTGGGACTTGTCGTCCACTGGCTGGTCCCGGCGCTGCCCTGGGCCGCCTGTTTCGCCCTTGGCGCCATTGTTTCGCCACCGGATGCCGTCTCGGCACGGGCGGTTCTGCAGCGCGTGAAGCTTCCCCGCAGGCTGACAACGCTTCTCGAGGGTGAAAGCCTCCTGAACGACGCCAGCGGCTTGGTGCTTTTCCGCTTCGCTGTCGCGGCAGCCTTGACGGGAAGTTTTGATGCCTTGGATGCGAGCCGCGAGTTCGGCTTCCTGGCGATTGGCGGCGTCGTGGTCGGCGCCGTCGTGGGTGGGGCCTGGACCTTCCTCCTCCGGCGGCTGGGCGACGAGACCCTGATGATCCTCGCCTCCCTGATCCTCGGCTGGGCCGCCTATCTGGCTGGCGAAGCGGTCCACGTCTCGGGCGTCATCTCCACAGTCACCGCGGGCCTGGTTTTCGGCTGGTACCAGCACGTCGTCTTTACCGCGAGCGTTCGCATCCGCGCCGGCGCCTTCTGGCACGTCATGGTGTTCCTGATGGAGGCCATGATCTTCATCCTCATCGGTCTTTCGCTGCGTGGCGTGCTGGAACGCGTCGGGGGATTCGAGACTGTCCTTGCCACCATGGCGGTTCCGGTCGTGGGCGTGATCGTCGCGATGACGCTGGCGCGTTTCGTCTGGATCTTCGGCTGTGACGCCGTTCTTGCGCTGCTCAACCGGATCGGATTTCCCATCGACGACCCGCTTGGCCCGAGGGCCGCGACGGTGATGAGTTGGGCGGGCATGCGTGGCGTGGTCACCCTCGCTGTTGCCCTGTCCGTCCCCGAAACAATGCCAGGTCGCGACCTCATGCTGGTCGCAGCTTTCGCCGCCATTCTCGTCACTGTTCTTCTCCAGGGGACGACGCTTGGGCTGGTTATCCGCGCGGCGAACCTGTCTGATCGGGGCGTGCGCCCGGCATTGAGCCTTGCACAGGCGGAAGCGGCGGTCGCAGCAGCCCAGCTCGTCGCCGTCCGGTCGCAGGCCTATACCGACGACGGAACGCTTGCCCACCCGCGATTGCTCGAGGGCTTCCAGCGGCGCGCCGACCAGGCATTCCAGAACGCGGACGACGGAGACACTTTCGTAGACGAGATCACGGCCCACTACGACCTCGTCCTCGAGGCGGTAAGGGCCGGCCGGGCCGAACTCGTGCGCCTTCATCGCGCCCACCAGATCAGTGACGAAACGCTGCATGACCTGGAGCGGGACCTCGATCTGGAAGAGCTATCGGCGACTGCCGCGAAATCCCTCTGACATGGCGCTTGCGGCGTTTGCTTCTGTCCAACGTGCTGGACTTAGCGTCCTGCTCGTGTCCCTTCTGATGCCGGAGCCCATGACTTAAAACGAGCGCATCACCGGCGATCGACTGCAAATGAAGGAACTATGGTTTTGGAAATCGGAATTGACAGTTTTGCGGCAACCGTCAAGGGTGTCAGCGCCATGGACCGCATGGGTTTCCTGCTCGACGAGATCGAGATGGCCGATACGTCCGGCCTCGACGTGTTCGGCATTGGTGAGCACCACCGCGGCGACTATCTCGACAGCGCACCGGCCGTCATCCTTGCCGCCGCCGCCGCGCGGACGAAGTCGATCCGGCTGACTAGCGCGGTAACGGTGCTTGGCGCCGCAGATCCCGTCCGCGTCTTCCAGGAGTTCGCGACGCTGGACCTCATCTCGCGGGGACGGGCTGAAATCGTCGTCGGTCGGGGATCCTCGATCGAGGCCTATCCGCTGTTCGGTCTCGACCTCAACGACTACGATGCCCTGTCGGAGGAAAAGCTGGAACTGCTGCTCGCCCTGCGCGACGAGACCAATGTGACATGGTCCGGCCGGTTTCGGGCGCCACTCGACGGCCAGGGTGTCTACCCGCGTCCTGCCCAGCCGAAGATGCCCATATGGCTCGGGGTTGGCGGCACGCCGCAATCCTTCGCCCGTGCCGGGATCCTTGGTCTTCCGCTGATGGTGGCGATCATCGGCGGGGAATTCCGGCGGTTTCGATCGCTGGTCAATCTCTACCGGGAGGCCGGAGCGCGCGCCGGGCACGCGCCCGAAGCACTGCGCGTCGGCATCCATGCGCTCGGCTTCGTGGCCGAGACGGACCGCGAGGCGGCGGATCGCTTCTTCCCCGGCTGGCAGGCGATGTTCACCAAGATCGGCCTCGAGCGTGGCTGGGCACCGTCGACGCGCGCGCAGTTCGACAACCTGGTTCGGCCCGGCGGCGCGTTCCTCGTCGGTGATCCCGATACGGTGGCGGCAAAGATCCGGCAGACGTCCGAAGACCTCGGCGGCATCGACCGGCTGACGTTCCAGATGAGCTCCGCGGCAAGCGACCAGCCGGCGATGCTGCGGTCGATCGAAATGCTCGGCCGCGAAGTCAAGCCACGCGTCTCGGCCTGACCTAAAGGTCGTTTCTCACAGCGACGGTTGCCGAGGCGCCCTTTCCGTATCCGCCGGAGGAACCGCGATGAAAACGCGGGTTCCGACCTACTGAGCCAAAAGGCGCCTGGTCCGTCGGTTATCCGCACGCTTTGCAGGCGGCGTTCAGCCTGAGACTCGGTATCTTTGCGCAAAGTGCGCGAAGGCCGAAACCTGTTTTGCCAGGAAGTGACGCGTGTCGGCGTCGGTCAGTTCCAGCGTTTCGCTGTGCACCTTGGCTGCCACATACCCGATCATGACCTCCGGCTTGTTGAGAACGGCGGCATCCAGATAAACGAGGATCTGTCGGAGATGATACTGGGCCCTAGCGCCGCCCAGCATGCCGGCTGACGCCGTCTGGATGGCCACCGGCTTGCCGGCAAACGGCTGGTTCGGCAGCCGTGAAAGCCAGTCCAGCGCGTTCTTGATGCCACCGGGAACCGAGTAGTTGTACTCGGGCGTGACGATGATTACGCCGTCGGCGAGACGGATCGCCTCACCCATCGCCGTCACCTCCGCAGGGAAGCCTGCCGCCTGCACATCCTCGTCGTAGAGCGGGAACGTGCCGACCGAGCCGAGTGCCGTGATGGTCACGCCCTCGCGGGCGAGAGACGGCAGGGAGCGAGCGATTGCAGCATTGTAGGATTTATGACGCAGGCTTCCGAGAAGGGTCACGAAGTGCAGCGGCTTAGGTTCAAACATGAAGGCTCCAAATGAGAATGCTGACGAAAAGCCGGGTCAGACGAGGTCGGAATCCGGATTGACCACTTTCGGCAGCTCGATAATGAGATAGTCGAGAAAAGCGCGCACCGATGGCAGCACGTAATCCCGGAACGGCAGGACGGCGGTGATCTCCGCCTTGCCGGCCAGCCATTCCGGCATGACCCTTTGCAATCTGCCCTCAGCCACGTCTTCCCGGCAGATGTAACCGGGAAGCGCCGCGATCCCGATGCCGTCTGCCGCAGCCTGTTTCAGCATGATCAGGTCGTTGCCCGCCATGCGTGGCTGGACGGAAAGCACCCGGTCGCCGATCACGGGATGGCTGAGCTTCCACACCGTTGCCTGCCCGGGACGGTGCATCGCTAGAAGGTCATGCTCCGATAGGTCGTCCGGTGTCTTCGGTTCGCCACGACGCTCGATATAGCTCGGCGCTGCGAAAATGAACCAGGGCGCCGGAGAGAGCGTCCGCTGCACCAGGGCCGAATCGGTCATCTGCCCCTCGTGAGCCCGGATCGCGAGATCGAAAGCGCCGCCGATGATGTCCGTCTGCTCGTCGCCCGTGTGCTGGACGAGCTGGATTTTCGGGTGGTCGATCGCGAACTGCGGTATGATCTGCCGCAGGACATAGACCGAGGTCGCGATCGCCGTCGTGAACTTGATGACCCCCGTCGGCTCCTCCAGCCTCTGGCGCACCGCGTTCTCCGCGATGTCGGCGTTTTGAAGCATGACAAGCGCGTGGCGATAGAAGAGAGTGCCCGCTTCGGTCAGCGTCTGCACCCGTGACGTTCGATTGATCAGCCGGACGCCGAGGGCAGCTTCAAGCTGCTGCAGCCGATGGCTGAGTGTCGACTTCGCAACGCCCGTGCTGCGGCTTGCAGCTGTCAGGCCGCCGCTGTCGACGACCTGGACGAAGGTACGGAAATCATTGAGGTCGAGCACGGGTTCAGTCCCTTTACGAGATCGGCGCAAAGACCGCCAAAGGCCGTTTTTGATGGGCCAATTCCAAGGAGACCACGACCAGCATTAGAGAGACGCCCTGACAAGCGCAACCCCGAGATAATCGGCCAGCCCTCTAGATGCCGCCGCAAACGCCGAGAGGTTGATCCCCATCACCACCTCCGAATCGATCCCATCCACCGGGACGAACGACGCCTCGAAGCGGATGCTGGCTTCATCTGCGCTCTCGCCGGGACGAACCAGGATCTGGTTCGTCTGGGCGCTGACCGGGATCGGAAACGTCACCATCTGGTAGGTGAGATGACGCGCCCCGTCATCACTGGATATCAGCAGCTCGCGGACGGTCGTCCCGTCGGTCGTGACCAGCTCCCGTTCTCCGTCGGCGAGCAGACGGCTTTCATGGGCAATCGGGTTCCACGAGGCGACCGCTGCGAAATCGCGAACGACGGACCAGATCCGTTCCGGGCTTGCGGCAAGGGTCGCGGTATAGACGGCGACGTAGCTCTTGCTCATACCCGTGCTCCACCGTTGGCCAGAACATGCTGCCCCGTCAGCCAGCGTGCCTGGTCGGAAGCAAGGAAGGCGACGACATCGGCGATCTCGTCGGGTTCGCCAAGGCGTCCGAGTGGCGACCCGGCCGCAATCCGGTCACGCTCTTCCTGCGGCGCATCCTTGATGAACTCGGTGTTGGTTGCGCCGGGCATGACCGAGTTGACGGTAATCCCGCGGTGACCCAGCTCTATAGCCAGAACCTCGACGATCAGCTTCGATCCGGCCTTCGAGGCCGCGTGCAGGCCCATGCCCTGTGCCGTGAACGCGGTGGTCGAGGTCGAGATGTCGATAATCCTTCCGCCGTCCCGCACCCGCTTGGCCGCCTCCTGGAGCACGAAGAACGAGCCCTTGGCATTGAGACCAAAAATCCGGTCAAAATCCTCTTCCCGGACGTCGACGACCTGCACGCCGATGAACGGCAGCCCGGCATTGGCGACCACGATGTCGAGGCCGCCGAAGGCCGTATCGACCTCGGCAAACAGCCGGCGGATGTCCGCCATATCGGCGACATCGGCTTGAAAGGGACGCGCCACGCCGCCGGCCTCCTCGACGGCCCGCACCGCTTCCGCCGCTTCCTCCGGACGGCTGCGATAATTGATCGCGACCGTTGCGCCCTCGCGGCCGAGCCGCTCGCCGATCGCCCGGCCGATGCCGCGCGATGCACCGGTGATCAGCGCTACCTTGCCTTTGAGAGATGTCATGAGAATGCTCCTTCGTATGTGGGCTATGATCGGCGAGAGCGCCGGCCTGGCTCTTTCGATCCGGCCGGTCAGGCGAGGATGCGCGCGGCGATCCGCTCGGCGACCATGATGGTGGTGACGTTGGTCGGAACCGACGGGATGTCTGGCAGGATGGAGGCGTCGACGACGCGGAGGTTCTCGGTGCCGCGCACGCGCCCGAAGGCATCGACAACGGCAGTCTCGTCGGTGTCTGTCCCCATCGGAACCGTCGAGGTCGGATGCTGGTAAGCCGCGATGTTGGCGATGATGTTGGCGCGCAGGTCCGCGTCGCTTTGCACGGCATCGCCGGGCGCCATCTCGTGATCGACCATGCCCGCGAAAGGAGCGGTTCTGCCGATCTCGCGGGACAGCCTGACCGCTTCCACCATCCTGTCGAGATCGCTCGGGTCGTCGAAGAAGTTATAGTGGATGCGCGGCGCGACGCGCGGATCGCGCGAGGCCAGGCGGAAGCTGCCGACAGACTTTGGCAGCGTTACTGCAGCCGCGAGAACGATCGCGCCGCCCGTCGGGCTCGCCTTCGGGTCGATGAAGTGGGTCGCGGAGACCTGGAGGTCGAGATCGCCGCCGGTCGCTGCCGATGAGCCCGTCCAGACAAGCGCACCGGCTGCGGGGCTCATGGCCCTGTCGGAGGCCTTCAGTGCGTAGACGTTGTAGAAGAACGGGTGGTCCTGGAGACGCGCGCCGACCGGCAAGTCCACCAGAACAGGGATCTTGAGCGCGCTGAGATCGCCGGCAGGGCCGATGCCGGAGCGCAGCAGCATGGCCGGGCTTCCGAACGCCCCGCCCGACAGGATGATCTCGCCGCCGGTCAAAACCTCTCCCGTCACCAGCCGGACGCCGGAGGCCCGATTGCCGCTGAAGACAACGTGATCCACTTCTGTCTCGCCGCGGATGGTGAGGTTCGGGCGGGCGCGAACCTCCTCGGTGAGATAGACGATGCCGGTATTCATCCTCCTCTCGTCGACGACGTTGAGCGGATTGGCCCCTGCCCCGTCCGCAGCCGCGCTGTTAAAATCCGAAACGTCAGCCAGACCCAAGGCCCACGCGGCGTGAACGAAGCCGCGCGAGGACGCGGTCAGTTCCTCGAGGGTTCGCTGCCGGACCGGAAAGGGGCCGGATCGACCATGCAGGGTATCGTCGCCGGTCGGGGTGTTTTCCAAAGCCTTGTAAGCGGCCGACACATCGTTCCAGGACCAGCCTTCGATCCCGCGCGCCGCCCAGCGTGCGAAGTCGGACGGCCGTGCCCGCATGGCGACCGTGCCATTGACGGCGGAACTGCCACCGACCACCCTGCCCCGCGGCAATGGAATGTCATGGCCGAGCTTTGTCGTGTCGTCGCTGTGATAGTGCCAATCGAAATCCGGAGTCCCCACAGTGCCGGCATCGGTCAGGCTCTGCGGATAGGCGCTCGGCGCGAAATCAGGCCCCGCTTCCAGCAACAGTATGGTGCGATGAGGATCGGCGCTGAGGCGCGTCGCAAGCACCGCTCCGGCGGACCCGCCTCCCACGATGATCACGTCGACCGGTGGCGCTTCGGCATGGGCGTGCGCCAGGCCGATCAGGACAGCGCCCGTTGCTTTGCCGCTTCCAGCCATGAAACGTCTCCTCGTCATTGCCACTTGCGTGAAATTTGTCCCTGATGGAGCGCTATGAGCGCTTCAGACGACGCTCCACTCCTATTTCAGGGAAGTAGCGAATACGGGATTGTGCGAACAGCGGGCCCATCCCGGAAGCTGCGTTCAACAGGATGGACGACGCACACCGACGACGTGACGACACCACGAAGCTAGGCCCGCTGAATGAACTGAGCGATGCAGTGCTTGACGACCGGACATGAGGCGCAAGGTGGAGGCATTTCCGCTGCCGGTCAGAAGCGGTAGATTTTTACCCGGTGCGACAGGCAGGCTCTGTTCGCATCCATTTCGGTTGGAGGGTCCTCAGGATCGCTTAGGTCTACGCGACCTCAAATGTAACCTTGGCGTATGCGCCGCCGTCAGGATTGTTTCCGACCTCCAAGCGGGCATTGTGGCCTTCCGCAATCGCTTTGACGACCGTCAGACCAAGCCCTGAACCGCTCGTGCCACGACCGCTGAGCCTCTCGCTTCTCCAGAACATGTCGAAAGAGGAGTGCTGCGCATAGTCTGGTAGTCCTGGACCCTTGTCCTGGACAGAAATGAACGACCGCCCCGTGTCATCCACCCCGGTATGAACATCGATCGGCCCGAAATCGCCCGCGTATCGCCGTGCGTTTTCCAGAAGAGCGAGGATAGCCTGGCGGAAACGGTCCGGATCGATCATTGCCGGTGCGGGCGCAAGGTAGGTTCGGAAATTGACATCACCGCCTGCGGAGATCTGGAACAGGGTCACCGTCTCCGAAGCATGCAAGGCCAGGTCGGTCGCCGTGGTCGCGGACACAAAGTCGATCGTGCCCGCCAGTGAGAGCGTGTTCAGCTGGTCCACCAGCCGCGACATGCCCCGTGTCTGCGCCAAGAGCGCACGCAACTGGTCTTCGCTGGCGGGAATGACGCCGTCAGTCATGCCTTGCAGATTGCCCTGCAGCACCGTCAGTGGTGTGCGCAGTTCGTGGGCCACCGCGCGCGTGTTGAATTTCAGGCGGGTCTCCAATGCAAGCAACTCGCTCGCCATGCGATTGATGGTGATCGCAAGCGTTTCGACTTCCTTGGTTGCGCCCGGTTCGACCGTGACCTGAAAATCGCCCTGCCGGATCTTTTCGGCTGCGGCCGTCAGGCGGGTGAGCGGCGCGACGAGCCGGTAGGCCAGGACGACGCCAATGCCGCTGGTAAACACGATCAGCAGAAATCCGAAACCTAAAACACCCTCGACAGGGGACGCCTCGGTCGCCTCTTCCAGTGTCGGATAGAGCGGCGCGAGTGCCGCGAGATCGCTCGGTGCGGGGATCTCGCCATTGTTGATGCTGACCCAGGCACGTTTCGCATCGGGGGGCAGCGCGTCCAGTGCCGATAATTCGGCATGATCGATATACCAGTCGGTCAGGATATAGAGGAGCGCGATGGTCATCAGTTGAATGACGGAAACCAGAGCCGCCGTCAGTGTTGATAGAGCCGGTCTAGACACCTGTCGACCTCGCGAAACGATAGCCTATCCCGCGCACGGCAACGATAAAGCCGTCCAGGCCGCAACTCGCCAGCTTTCGCCTCAGGTTGGCGATATGCGTATCGACGGTTCGATCGAGCGCATCGCTTTCGGGCATGCACGCATCCAGCAAGGATGCTCTTTCGAAGGTCTTGAACGGCGACCGGACGAAACAGACGAGAAGGCGAAACTCCGTTGCGGTCAGCGGCAGTTCGACCCGGCCTTTGTCCGTCGATGCAATCGCGATGTGGGACTCCAGCTGAACCTCGACCCCGTCGTGCCGGACAACCTCATGAGCGCCAACGCCTCTGGTGCGCTTGAGGACAGCGCCCACCCGCGCCACGACTTCCTGCGGGTTGAACGGTTTGGTGACATAGTCATCGGCGCCGAGCTTCAGGCCGAGCAACTTGTCGGTACTGTCATCCATCGCCGACAGGAAGATGACAGGCACGCTGGAATTTGCCCGGACCCTCGCCAGAAGATCGAAGCCATCGATGTCAGGCAGGCCGATATCGAGCAGGATCAGGTCGGGCTGCAATCTCTGGACATGGGTGAGAGCCGTTAGGCCTGTCGAAGCCTTTACCGTCCTGTAGCCGGCTCTTGCGAGATATTTTTCAATAAGGGAAGCAATCTCTTGGTCGTCCTCGACGACCAGCACGAGCGATGAGATCATCGTCAAACTCTCTGACTTTGACATGCTCTTCTCCGGTTCTCGGTCAAATCTTGATAATCCGGCGAGAGAACGTGGTCCTCACAGAGGAACCACCCATGGACGTAACTGATCTCAACCACGCTCAGAAAGCAAATCCGAAGACCGTTGAAGACGAAGCACACCGTTTGCTTCCAGAGGCGCTTATGCTTCTGGGTTTTGTATCGCTGATCTTTGCGACTGTGCCGGAAATCGACCTGATCGTCAGTCGTTATTTCTGGGATCCCATCGCGGGCTTCGCTTTCGAGGAATACAGTTTCCTCATTGCGTTTCGTGACCTCAACAGGCTTCTGCCTTGGGTCGTGATCGGGTTTGCAATCGTGCTTTTGCTTGCAAGTCCTTTCCTCAGGAACCCGAAATACTCAGCCGCACCGCATAAGTTGTTATTCGTGCTGACGTTCTTTGCAGCAGGTCCGGGGCTGGGCGTTCAAGTCATCAAGATACTGGTCGGGAGGGCGCGTCCAAGAGCACTCGACGAATTCGGCGGCAGTGCGATCTTTACCCCTCCGTGGCAGCTCACCGACCAATGCGTCAGGAATTGTTCCTTTATCTCGGGAGAGGCCGCAAGCGCCTTTGCGCTGCTCACACTTGTCGTGTTCGTCACGCCCAGACACCGGACAACTTATCTCGCAGCGGTCGGCATTGTCGCGGCAGCCTTCTCATTCAACCGAGTGATGTTCGGAGGCCACTTCCTCTCGGACGTGGTGATTGCCTGGAATGTGATGTTCGTTCTGGCCGTGCTCCTCTGGCAATCGTTTTCTCAAAACGCGCCTCAGATCGACGCACTATTTAAGAGAGATCCGTGCCGAACGTAAGTCTTCGTCGAGATCGCATCAGAGCGCGGAGCTAGGTCAAGCCAAATCCGATCGTGCGTCAGTTTTCACACACTGCGTTGGTTGCAAAGACGAACGACACCGGCCGGCGTCACGGCAGGCCATCGAAGTTACTGCCACGTGGCGCACGGAAGTAGAATGTAGCAACTTTTGCAAGTCTCGGCGCATTCAGGGCCTATCCTTTGTTTGCCGCTCCCTCCCAGCGACGTCGCTCAGCATCGCTCAAACGCTTCCAACCCGATGCTCCTGCCCTTCCTGGTCGAAACTTTGACCGTGTTCTCCGGCGACCGCGCCGAACACATCTCCGACCCCGATCAGCACAGGCTCCTCGACGCCGATCGTGCGCATGGCATCGCCAAGGCTTGCGAGCGGACCAGCCCAGCGATGTTCGTGCGTGCGGCTGACGGAGGAGACAACGACAACGGGCGTGTCAGCTGTCATCCCGTTGTCCATCAAGCGCTGCTCGATCTGGCCTGCCATGCGTCCGCCCATGTAGAATACCGAGGTCTGGTCGGGTTTGGCGAGCGAGGCCCAGTCGACGGTCTGGGGCAGTTCATGATCCCGCGAATGGGCCGTGACGAAGCGGACCTGCTGGGCGTGGTCGCGGTTGGTGAGCGATGTCTTCAGCGACGCAGCCATGGCCGACGCTGCGGTGATGCCCGGCACCACGTCTACCGCAATGCCCTCGCTTTGCAGCCGGGCGATTTCTTCGCCAGCCCGCCCGAAGATCATCGGGTCACCGGATTTAAGCCGGACAACGCGTTTGCCGTCCTTTGCGAACCGCACCATCATGTCGTTGATGTCATCCTGGCGACAGCTCTCCCGTCCGCCTCTCTTGCCGACGAGGAACCGCTTTGCCTCACGCCTCGCCAGTTCCAGCACCTCCGGCGAGACAAGATCATCGAACAGGATGACATCGGCGGCCTGCAGCGCCCGCATGGCCTTGAGCGTGAGCAGTTCGGCATCTCCCGGCCCCGCACCGACCAGGGTCACCGATCCCAAACTCGGAACCGAGGCGATCTGCTCGGCGGTGGCGAGCAACCGGTCCGCGGTATCTTGCGCTGGTGGCTCGTTGGTCGAGAGGCTTCGGGCAACGAAACGCTCCCAGAAAAGGCGTCTTGCCGGACCCGGCGAAAGCCGGCGGTTGACCGCCTCCCGCACCGACTGCGCAAGGCCTGCCCATTGCTTCAGCGCCGGCGGCAACAGTGTTTCGATCCGCTGGCGGATCGCCTGGGCCAGAATCGGTGCCGCCCCGTCCGTCGAGATCGACACGATCACCGGAGACCGGTTGACGATCGAGCCGAACTGGAACTGGCAATAGGCAGGCTTGTCGATCACATTGACGGGGATGCCGGCCGCGCGCGCCGCGCAGGAGAAGGCCTGCGCCTCGGCTTCGGTCTCGCAGTCGGCGAGCGCCAGCGACGCCCCGGCGAAGATACCGCAATGCCAGGGATGGTCATGATGCGTCAGCCCGGTCCGCGCGACCAACGCCTTCATCGTGTCGCCAAGCTCAGCGGTTTCGCAGTAGAGCTCCACCTCAGCGCCGCAGGCCTGCAGAAGCTCTGCCTTCCAGGCGGCGCCATCCGATCCGCCCGCCATGACCGCCCGCTTGCCCGAAAGGTTCCAGAAGACCGGCAGCTTGGCGAGTGCTGCGATGCGTTCGTTTCCGTCACTCTGCTGCAAGGGTTTGCGTCGCATCCAGGATCCTCCTGATTTCGGGGCGGCAGGAGCCGCAATTGGTTCCGGCATTCAAGACTAGGCCGACGGCTTCCACAGAACGGCAACCGCGATGGGCGGCGGCACTAATCTCATTGATACCGACCGAAAAACAAGAGCAGACGATCGCGCCCTTGTCCGGTCGCCCCGCTGCCGGACGGCCGGCTATGAGCATGGAACGGGTGCGGCTGTCTACATGCCGCTCCTTCAGCTGCTCGACCGCCCATTGCCGCGATACGCTGACCGGTTCAGATGACACGAACAAGGCTGCGAGCAGATGCTCTCCGCCAAAGGCGAGCAGGCGGTGATCCCCGGCCTGCCGGTCGAGGTAACCGGAGAAGTCCTGGCGCTCGTCGAGCCGCAAGCTGCGCCGCAACCAGTCCTCCCAGCCATCGGCGGGCGGATCGCCTGCAAATTCCAGTCGGTAACCGCCTTCGGTTCTCGCGATCGCCCAATAGGCAAACGGGAGGTCGAGCGGACGCTTCGCCGTCACCAGGAAGCCATGCGCTTGCGCCTCGTGGCGGGAAACGGAAACGCGCGCCATCTTCAAGGCAGGCTGGCCGGACACCGGATCGACGCGGCGTGGAACCAGCGTATCGACGCGGGCACCCGGCGCCGTCTCGCCGGTCCAGTGCATGGGAACGAAGACCGACCCCCGCATCTGCCGTTCAGTCAACAGGGCGCGCACGATGATCGACCTGCCGTTTTCGCCTTCGACATGCACGAGGTCGGCATCGCCGATACCGACGTTCGCCGCGTCCGCCGGATGGATCTCGCAGAAGGGCTCCGCGATATGGGCGGAGAGCCGGGTGCTCTTTCCCGTGCGCGTCATCGTATGCCAGTGATCGCGGATCCGGCCCGTATTGAGGGTGAAGGGAAAACAGGCACCCGTCTTTTCCAGCGCAGGCGTCACGACCGGTACGAGACGAGCCCTTCGATCGGCAGTGAAGAAACCACCATCGGCAAAGAAACGGGCAAGCGTTGAACCGTCACAACGCGACGGCCACTGGAATGGCTGGAGCTCCTCATAAGCGCTGTGGCTGATTGCGGCATGGGCGCCGATGTCGAAATCGCGCTCGCCCTCGTTCTCGAAGGCGGATAGGGCCGCGTGCTCGGCGAAGATCTCGCCCGGAGCGCCGTAATCGAAAGCCGGGCCGAACCCCATACGCTTAGCCACCTCAGCCATCTGCCACCAGTCGGCGCGGGCCTCGCCCGGCTCAGATAGGAACGGTCTCTGCCGGGAGATCCGACGCTCCGAATTCGTCACCGTGCCGGATTTTTCGCCCCATCCGGTGGCCGGAAGCAAAACATGGGCGAGACGCGCGGTGTCGGTATCCTTCTGGATGTCCGAGACCACCACGAAGGGACAGGCTTGCAGGGCCGCCTTGACCGCATCGGCATCCGGCATGGAGACAACCGGATTGGTCGACATGATCCAGATCGCCTTGATCCGCCCGTCCGCCACCGCCTCGAACATGTCGACAGCCTTCAGGCCGGGTCTGTCGGCGATGGTGGGTGACTTCCAGAAGCGCTGCACCCGATCCCTGTGAACCGGGTTCTCGATCGCCATGTGGGCCGCCAGCATGTTGGCGAGACCGCCGACTTCGCGCCCGCCCATGGCGTTGGGCTGGCCGGTCAGCGACAGCGGTCCCATTCCAGGCCGGCCGATCCGGCCGGTTGCGAGATGGCAGTTGATGATGGCATTGACCTTGTCCGTGCCGACGGCAGACTGGTTGACGCCCTGGCTGTAGCAGGTGACGACCTTCTCGGTTTGTCCGAAGAGACGGTAGAACTGACGGATGAGCATGCCGGACACGCCCGTCGCCTCCGAAAGGTCAGAGACAGAGCCAGATGCCGCTGCCATCAACGCTTCGGGGAACCCGGATGTGTGCCTTGACACGTAGTTTTCGTCCACCGCTCCGGTCTCGGACAGATAGGTGAGCAGGCCGTTGAACAGGGCTATGTCGCCATCGGCGGCCACGGCCAGATGCAGATCGGCGATGTCGCTGGTCGCGGTTTTGCGCGGGTCGATCACCACCACCTTCATGGAAGGCCGGGCAGCCTTGGCCGCCGCCAGACGCTGGTAAAGGACAGGATGGCACCAGGCCATGTTGGAGCCGACCAGGACCACGAGATCCGCCAGCTCCAAGTCCTCATAGCAGGCCGGGACGGTATCGGCGCCGAAGGCGCGGCGATGACCGGCAACGGACGAGGCCATGCACAGGCGTGAGTTGGTGTCTATGTTGGCGGAGCCGATAAACCCCTTCATCAGCTTGTTGGCGACATAATAATCTTCGGTCAACATCTGCCCGGAAACATAGAAGGCAACGGAATCTGGGCCGTGATCGGCGATGGCCCGCTGGAAGTTTGCGGCAACGAGATCGAGCGCTTCGTCCCAGCCGGCTCTTTCGCCATGAACTCGAGGGTAAAGTGCGCGACCGTCCATATCCAGCGTTTCGGCCAGCGCCGAGCCTTTCGAACAAAGCCTTCCGTAATTGGCGGGATGGTCAGGATCGNCACCGCAATAGGGGCAGCTCGTCTTGGTTACACCGGACATGGTGGCTTCCCGCATCTCACCAACTATTGTAACCGAGATATTTTCCGCTCATGCGGATCTCAATGCGGTCGCCCTTCGGATTGGCAACCTTCTCCACCACCATGTCAAAATCGATGGCGCTCATGATGCCGTTCCCGCATTTCTCCTGGATGAGTTCTTTCAGGGTCTCGCCGTAAACTCCAACGATCTCGTAGAGCCGGTAGATGCAGGGATCGGTAGGGATATCGCGACCCCAGACCTTGGTCGGGAACTCCGCCAGGACGACAGCACATTCCTGGGGCAGACCGAGATCGCGCACCAGAAGATCGGCCTTCACGCGTGGCAGCGCATTCATTCCAAGGCAGGCCGAGGTAACAAATACCTCGCTCATGCCGATCCCTTCGGCAATCGAGGCCCAGCTCAGGCCGGCCTGCCGCTTCTTCTCGTAGATCATCTCGGTCACGTCTGATTTTGACAGCATCATTGCCTCCTTGGGAATATGCAGGATGGGGGTGTTCACTCGGCCGCTTCCAGCCGCCTCTCTAGGAGGATGGACAATTCGCCGTCCGTGTTGCGCAGCGGCAGTGTCGCGACGGAGCCTTCGTCGGCGCCGAGTGCGCGGCCGCTCTCAAGCGAGATCACCCAGTTGTGCAAGGGGCAGGTCACGGCCTTGCCATGGACGATGCCCTGGGAGAGCGGACCGCCCTTGTGCGGGCAACGGTCCTCGATTGCAAAGACCTCGTTTTCGGCCGTGCGAAACACGGCAACCTTGCCCTGCGGCGTCTTTACGCAACGCGCCCCGCGCAGCGGAATGTCGTCGATTCGACCGATCGTCATCCAGTTGCTGTTCATCGCCTCACTCCGCTGCCTGGTTGTAGCTGATGGTCGCCATGGGCTTGAACTCGTGCTTGTCCTTGCCCGAGACACGCTCCGACCAGGGGTCGACCTGGGCGAATGTCTGGGAGAACACGAAACGGTCGTAATAGGCACGGCGTTTTTCGGGATCGCCCATGATCTGGCGGCGGATCTCGTCATGGCCAATGCGTTTGGCCCATTTGTAGATGCGCTCAAGGTAACGGCCCTGCTCGCGATACATCTGGGTGAGCGCCACGATATGCTCCAGCGCCTCATCCTCGGTTTTCACCAGACCCAAAACATCCGTGCCCTTGATGTCGAGACCGGCGGCACCGGCGAAATGGATCTCGAAACCGCTGTCGACGCAGATCACTCCGATATCCTTGCAGGTGGCTTCGGCGCAGTTGCGCGGACAGCCGGAGACGGCAAGTTTCAGTTTGGCTGGTGTCCACGAGCCCCACATGAACTTCTCGACGCGGATGCCGAACCCGGTCGAATCCTGCGTGCCGAAGCGGCACCAGTCGGAACCGACGCAGGTTTTTACCGTGCGCAAGCCTTTGGCATAGGCCTGACCCGAGATGAATCCGGCCTTGCCGAGGTCGGCCCAGACGGCCGGCAGATCTTCCTTCTCGATGCCGAGCAAATCGATGCGCTGGCCGCCGGTCACCTTCACCATCGGTATTTCGAACTTGTCGACGACATCGGCGATGGCGCGAAGTTCCGCCGCATTGGTGACGCCGCCCCACATGCGCGGCACGACCGAATAGGTGCCATCCTTCTGGATGTTGGCATGCACACGCTCGTTGATATAGCGCGACTGGTAGTCGTCGGCATATTCGTCCGGCCAGTCGCAGACGAGGTAGTAGTTGAGCGCAGGGCGGCATTTGGCGCAGCCGCAGGAGGTCCTCCACTCCAGTTCCTGCATCACGGCCGGAATGGTCTTCAGGGTCTTCGCCTTGATCAGGCGGCGGACGTCGTCGTGGCCAAGCTCGGTGCAGGTGCACATCGGCGTGACGGCGGCCGGGTTGTAAGCATCGCCCAGCGTCAGCGCCATCAGCTGCTCGACGAGGCCGGTGCAGGAACCGCAGGATGCGGATGCCTTTGTATGGGCGCGGACGTCATCCAGCGAGATCAGACCCTTGCCGGTGATGGTCGTGGTGATCTTGCCCTTGCAGACGCCGTTGCAGCCGCAGATTTCCGCATCATCCGGCAAGGCTGCAACGGCCGCCATAGGGTCCAGCGGAGACCCTCCCTGGTAGGACTGGCCGAATATCAGGGTGTCGCGCATTTGCGAGATATCCGTCCCGCGTTTCATCAGGTCGAAGAACCAAGAGCCATCCGCCGTCTCGCCGTAGAGTACCGCGCCGATGATGCCATTGTCCTTCAGCACCAGCCGCTTGTAGATACCGGCGGACGCATCGCGCAGCACGATTTCCTCGCGGTCGGGCGCTTCGGCAAAATCGCCTGCCGAAAACAGGTTGATGCCGGTGACCTTGAGCTTCGTGTTGACGACGGAGCCATGATATTCGCTGGTCCCGCCGATGAGGCGATCAGCGAGAACCCGGGCTGCTTCATAAAGGGGCGCAACGAGCCCGTAGCAGATCCCGCGGTGTTCGGCGCATTCGCCAAGCGAAAAGACATTGGGGTCAGAGGTCATCATGCCGTCGTCGACGACGATGCCGCGGTTGACAGCGATGCCGGCATCCTTGGCAAGGCTCGAGGCCGGGCGGATGCCGACGGCCATGATCACCATATCGCCGGTGATGACGCGGCCGTCATCCAGCTCGATACCCTCGACCTTGTCGGTGCCAAGGATCCGCTTGGTATTGGCCTTGGTGATGATGTCGATGCCGCGTTCGGTCAGCGCCTTTTCGAGCAGATAGGCGGCCGGCGGATCGAGCTGACGGTCCATGATGGTCGGGTTGAGGTGAATGACGGTCACCTCCATGCCCTGCCGCTTCAGCCCGTAAGCAGCCTCCAAGCCCAGCAGCCCGGCGCCGATGACGATGGCGCGGCCCTTGGCGCCCGCAATCTCGACCATCTTCTCGACATCGGCGAGATCGCGGTAGGCGAGAACGCCGGGCAATTGGTGACCCGGAACCGGGATGATGAACGGGAGAGAACCGGTGGCGATGACAAGCTTGTCATAGGCTGCGGTAATGCCGTTGGCCGAGGTGACCGTCTTCGCCTGGCGGTCGATCTCAGTGACCCTTGCACCCTTGTGCAGGGTCACGCCATGGGTGGCGTACCAGTGGTCATTGTGGATGACGATGTCGTCGTAGCACTTTTCGCCGGACAGAACCGGCGAGAGCATGATGCGGTCATAGTTGACGCGGGGTTCGGCGTTGAAAATGGTCACGTCGAAACGACCGGGGGCCTTTTCGAAGAGCTCTTCCAGCATGCGACCGGGCGCCATGCCGTTGCCGATGATAACGATCTTTTCCGTCATGTCGGTTACTCCGCAGCTTCGACGAAGCGGTGACGTTCGTAGAGGAACTTCAGCACAGCTCCGCGGGACTTGAGGTAGGTTCGGTCGGCCGCGAGCGCGATGCGGTCGCGCACCCGCGGGATGGGCACGTCAAGCACTTCACCGATGCGGGCGGCCGGGCCGTTGGTCATCATGACGATGCGGTCGGAGAGCAGCACGGCCTCGTCGACGTCATGGGTGATCATGATCATCGTGTTGCCAAGGCGGGAATGGATCTCCATCACCGCATCCTGCAGATGGGCGCGGGTAAGCGCATCGAGCGCGCCGAAAGGTTCGTCGAGCAGGAGGATCTTCGGTTCCATGGCGAGCGCCCGGGCAATGCCGACGCGCTGCTTCATACCGCCGGAAATTTCGGAAGGGCGCTTCTCCTTGGCATGCCCCATCTGGACGAGGTCCAGGTTGCGCATCACCCAGTCATGCTTTTCGGCCCGCGTCTTCCTGCCGGCGAAAACCTTGGAGACCGCAAGATTGACGTTTTCATAGACGGTCAGCCAGGGCAGCAGCGAATGGTTCTGGAAAACGACGGCGCGTTCCGGGCCCGGCGCATTGACCTCTACGTTTTCGAGCAGGACGGCACCGGCGGAAACCCGCGTCAAGCCGGCGATCAGGTTCAGCAGGGTCGACTTGCCACAACCGGAATGGCCGATGATGGAGACGAACTCGCCCTTGTCGATGGTGAGCGAGATGTCCTTCAGCACCTCTGTTTTTGTGCCGGCGCGTTCGAAGTTCTTGTCGACGTGATCGATTTTCAGGTAGGCGCTCATGGCCGTCTCCTCAATTCCTGGCGGTGCCGCGGGTGACGATCGAGCCGAGCAGGCCCACCAGCTTGTCGAGGACGAAGCCGGTCACGCCGATATAGGCGAGCGCCACGATGATATCGGTGAGGCGCGAGGAATTCCACGCATCCCAGATGAAGAAGCCGATGCCGACGCCGCCGGTCAGCATTTCCGCGGCAACGATGGCAAGCCACGACAAGCCGATGCCGATGCGAAGGCCGGTGAAGATGTAAGGGGCTGCCGCCGGCACCATGATGCGGATGAAGAACTCGAGCTGATTGAGGCGCAGCACCCGGGCGATGTTGCGATAGTCATCCGGAATGTTGCGCACGCCGACGGCGGTGTTGATGATGACAGGCCAGATCGAGGTGATGAAGATCACGAAGATCGCCGATGGATTGGAATTCTGGAAGGCGGCGAGCGAGAGCGGCAGCCAGGCAAGCGGTGGCACCGTCCGCAGGATCTGGAAGATCGGGTCGAGACCCCGCATGGCCCAGACCGACTGCCCGACAAGGGCGCCGAGGAAGACGCCGACCACCGCTGCAAGCCCGAAGCCGATCGCGACACGCTGAAGCGAGATCAGCACGCGCCAGGCAAGACCTATGTCCTGCGGCCCGAAATCGAAGAACGGATGGGCGATCAGGTCATAGCTGTCGATCCAGACCTGCGATGGCGGTGGCAAAGTAGCGCCAGCACCGGAGCAGGCGATCTGCCAGATGGCGAGGAGCGCGATCAGCACCACCAGCGGCGGCAGTACGTTGCGACAGACGGCAGTGGCGGCATGCCGGATGTTGAGCTTGCGGGCTGGGGGCTGGACCATCATGACAACGGTCGCGCTTTTCTCCGACGCCGCCGGCGTTTCTGGCGTTGTCGCCTGGTCTGACTTGCGGGCTGTTGCAGTCATGGTGATCCCTTCAAGTGATGTTCGTTCTGGACAAGACAGGCCCCTCATCCGCTGCCGCGTGAGGGGCCGCTGCTTCAGGCACTTGCCTTGATCGTCAGGCTCTCGAGATAGGCCTTCGGGTTTTCCGGATCGAAGACCTTGCCGTCGAAGAAGGTCTCTTTTCCACGCGAGCTCGACGCCGGAACGTCGGCGGCAGCGATGCCCAGATCGGCTGCTGCCGCGCGCCAGATGTCTTCGCGGTTGACCTTGTCGACCAGCGCCTTGATGTCGGTGTCGGGTGCGAACTTGCCCCAGCGGACGTTCTCGGTGAGGAACCAGGCGTCGTGGCTCTTGAACGGATAGGAGGCATGGTCCTTCCAGAACTTCATCTCCAGCCCGGTGTTCTCAACAAGGCGCCCGTTGCCGTAGTTGATGGTGCCCTTGAGGCGTCCGGCGACATCCTTCGGCGGCACGTTGAACCACTGGCGCTTGCCAAGAATGGCGGCCATCTCTTCCTTGTTGTCCATGCTGTCGGCCCACATCTGGGCTTCCATGACGGCCATCATCAGCGCACGCGCGGCATTCGGGTTCTTCTCGATCCAGTCGGAGCGAAGCCCGAGCGCCTTTTCCGGATGACCTTTCCACATCTCGCCGGTGGTGCAGGCAGTGAAGCCGATACCCTGGTTGACGAGCTGCTCGTTCCAAGGCTCGCCGACGCAGAAGGCGTCCATGTTGCCGACCTTCATGTTCGCCACCATCTGCGGCGGCGGCACCACGATCGTCGACACGTCCTTGTCCGGATCGATGCCGCCGGCGGCAAGCCAGTAGCGGATCCAGAGATCATGGGTGCCGCCGGGAAATGTCATGGCGACCTTGATCTCGCTGCCGGCAGCCTTCTTGGCGGCAAACGCCTCCCGCAGCTTGGAAGCATCGAGCTGGACCCCGGTCCCGGCATATTCCTTGGCAACCGAAATGCCTTGGCTGTCGAGGTTGAGGCGGGCAACGATCGACATTGGCACCGGTACGTTGTTCTGGGTCACCTTGCCGGTGGACATGAGATAGGGCAACGGGGTGAGGATATGCGCACCGTCGATGCCGTTGGCGGCACCGCTGAGCACGAGATTGTCGCGCGTCGCGCCCCAGGATGCCTGTTTGAGCACTTCCACATCCGGCAGGCCATGCTTGGCAAACAGGCCCTTTTCCTGTGCAATGATCAGCGGCGCGGCGTCGGTCAGCGCGATGTAGCCGATCTTGAGGCCGCTGACTTCCGGACCTGCCGAGGCGGCGAAGGCGCCGGACGGAAATGCGGCGCGCACAGCACTTGCCAGAGCAACGGCAGAACTGATCTTCAGGATCTGCCGGCGGTTGATGTTCATTCCTGTAGTCTTCGTCATAGCGTTGTGCCCCTCTGGTGTGACGGAGATCCGGAAACAAAAAAACGCCGCGTGCCCGTCTGCCGGGTCCGGGCGATAAGCGCCGGACGGCAAGGGAGCATGCGACGTCGGTGTCGGATGGGTATTTGCGCCTGATCGGGCGCTCATCTGTCCTGCGATCGCCATTGGCCGCGGACAATTAGATACAAGCAAACATCGTGCCAGCTCGAAATCCAGCCATCAACGAGAACTATTAGCTCGCATTTTCCGGCAGTTGCCGAATGCGCGACCAATCGCGGCGAAAACGGCGCTGCACGTTATGAAGCCTGACTTTCGATGCAGATGCCTCAGCTTTGCGCACCGCGCGATTACGCTTCGGTCACGTCGTCGCCTGATGACGTCGAGCGAACCGCAAAACGCTCCGCATAGGCCTGCACATCACGAGGGTCGAAAATCTCCCCGTCCATGAAGCCATCATATCCCGATGCACTTCGTTCGCCCGGCTCATCCGGGGTGGCCGCGTTTGCACCCAGCGCCATCTCGTAGAGGTCGGGCCGGAAGGCGCTCGTGACCCGTGCCATGCCTTCTTCGCTGAAATCAGCCTGCCCCCAGCGGATCATCTGGCTGTAGATCCAGCTTGCCTGGTCCGGCCGCGGATAGTTTGCCGCCTTGCCGTGGTAGAGAAAGTAGTCGGGAACGACCCGCGTCGTGCCCTGCGCATCCAGACTGAATTCGCCGCTGAGGACACTGCGGATAATGCTCGTCGGCGCCGCGATATAATCGGGGGCGCTGAGGATCTCTGCGAGTTCGTTGTGATTCTGGGCGTCGTCGCACCACCGCGCTGCCCTGTCGAGCGCAACGATGAGGCGCGACACCGTATCGGCATTGGTCTCAGCCCATTCCGGCCGCATGCCCAACACTTTCTCCGGCGCCAGAGGCCATATGTCCTGCTTGGCCGCGACGATCCTGCCAGTCCCGCGTTCAGAGGCGATCATGTTCCAGGGCGCACCGACGCAAAATCCATCGATCGCGCCTGCCGAAAGCGCATCGGATGTCAGCGGCGGCGGCACTACGACCAGCTTGACGTCGCGGTCCGGATTGATGCCGCCAGCTGCCAGCCAGTAGCGGAACTCGTAATTGTGCGAGGAAAACGGATAGGTCATGCCAAGCGTCGGCATGGCTTCGCCGCGGGCGCGCATGTCGGCGAGTAGAGCCGCGAGAGCCTTCGCATTGGCAAGCGCGCCCGCATCATCAGCAAGCCCCGTCAACGACTTCATCCGCTCGAAGATCCGCGCCGACAGCGTGATGGCATTGCCGCCGCGGCCAAGCGAAAAGGGTGTGATCGTCGGCGAAGGATTGGATCCCAGCCCCAGCATGGAGGCGACCGGCATCGGCGACAGCATATGGGCAATGTCGAACTGACGAAACGCCAGCCGGTCCCGCAGATTGGCCCAGGTGACATCCCGTACCAGTTCTAGACGCAGTCCCTCTTTCTCCGCAAAGCCGAGCTCGGCTGCAACGATCAGGATCGCGGCATCCATCAAAGGGATGTATCCCGCGCGCAGAAGCCTCTGCTCCTTGCCGCGGACACGTGACGGCGCTTTGACGGCGCTGTCGCCAGATTGCGTGGAAACACGATCACTCACCAGCATTCTCCAATCGATGCCGCGCTCAAAGCAGCATTCCTGCAGCCGTGACGACGCTTTGCGCGATGTCTGCCAGCTTCTTCTTCTCGTTCATCGCCGTCTGGCGTAAGAGCGCGTATGCCTGTTCTTCGCTCATCCCCCGCATCTTCATCAAAATGCCCTTGGCCCTCTCGATGACCTTGCGCTCTTCAAGCGCACTGCGTGCCTCGGCGAGTTCGCGCTGCAACCGGCTGAAGGCATTGAAGCGGCTCACCGCCATATCGAGGATCGGCTTGATCCTCTCCTTCTTCAGCCCGTCGACCACATAGGCGGAAACCCCGGCATCAACAGCAGCCTCGATCGCCGCCGTATCGGATCTGTCCACGAACATGGCAATTGGCCGCGAAATCATGCGGGTGAGCTGGAACATGTGCTCCATCATGTCACGATTTGGATTTTCGATATCAATGATGATGACATCCGGATCCATCGTCTCGATCAGCCGCGCCACGCCCTGCATCTCATGGATGACCCTGACATTCAGGTGCCCCGCCTCGTTCAAACCCTCTTCGATGATCGAACCCCGGATGGCGTTCTCGTCGATGACCAGGATCGTCAGGTCCGTGGTGATTTTTGATCTGCTCATGCCGGGGCAACAGAGCAATGGCATGCGAGATGCAAGCGGCCCACGCTTGACGCAGCCCCCCGACCCCGGAGCAAAGACGCACTCCTGTTGCTCGCGACGATCAGGGTTTGCCTTACTTCGAGATCGCGTACGGCAATGACCGGCAACACAAGTGCTTTGGTCCTATCATGGCGCAAAAATGCGCTGATCGCTCTCATTCCGATGCAGCTCAGCGCAATCACGATGCATTGGATGGGCGCGTAAACTGCCAATGACGTCTCCCGGCTCACTATCTCCCGGTCACACGCAATTCTTAGGCCATGTGTCTAGTTGGAGTGTTGGGACATCGGGCAAGGACCAAGCTTTTCGGCGCTATCTCCTCTTAGACACTAGGAAGATGCTTTGGAGGGAAGCCCGATTGATCGCGCGCGGCTTGGTGACCCTGCTCCGGACAGGAGCCTCCATCGAAAATTTAGTCTGCTTTCCCTCGGCGCAGGCTAACAGACTGGAGCTTATCCATATGCAAGTCCCTAAAAACGAACTTCGAAACTCTCGTAGGCTTGCAGTCTAACAGATTGAGTTCATACCAAAATCTGCATCAATCCCATGACCGCGATGGATACAAAAAACGCGGCAATCGGTTCGAGGAAAAAGCGCTTCTGAATACCTAAATAAATACGCGCAGGACGTGTTATTCTGGATATAAGAGAAAGTACTGGGTTTTCGTTGTATTGCCGCCTGACGCGGTTGGAAACAAAACAACCCATCGGTGCCGTCTCGGCACGAAACGTATTCGGCTGGTCTTGAATATACCGGTTTGAGGCAAGTGCGACCGGCGGAGTCGCCGAGCTGCTCAAGCAAACGAAAACCCGTGACGCGCGGCAAGTCTTGCCTTGGTGGCGCGAAGTTCCACCGCAAGACGCTCCGGGTTCCAGTCTTTCTGCGCCGCCATGCGATCTGCCATGGCATCTAGATCGCGTCCGCTGAGGCGGCCGGTGATGGCAAGCGCCGTGCGGCGCAGCACAAGATCGTCCAGATGCGCCACCTGCTCATGGCCCGTAATCCAGGCCAATTCATCAAATGAATAATCCGGTGCATCCGCCAGCATGGTGGGCGTATTCCCTTCGGCTTCCAGAATGGCAAGCGCCGTCGTGCCATAACGCGATAGCAGCGTGTCGGCGCGAGCCTGATCCACGCCGGTCCTTGAGCAGGCCATGTCCAGCCACTTGACCCGCTCGTTCTCGCGCGGAAAACCGCGTCCTCCTCCAATGGCCAAGCTTTGCGTGCTGATGCGGCGCGTCTGCTGAAGCCGGACCAGAACCATGTCGGTCACTTCCTCGGCAAAGCCGCGAAATGTCGTCCACTTGCCGCCGACGAGCGAGACAATCGGCCACGGTCTCTCCCCCTCCGGCTCGATGACCGGTGCCGAATGATCGCGGCTGATCAGGCCGGGGGCCGTGCTATCGGAGGCCGGGAGCGGGCGGATGCCGGCATAGGTATAGACGATCTGGCTGCGGTCGAAGGAAAGACCCGGCAACAGGCCGCTGAGGCTCTGCAGCAGGTAATCGATCTCGGCATCGCTGCAGGTGACCTGATCCGGGTCGTCGTCGCGAATATCTGTCGAGCCGACCAGCGCCTTGCCGAGATAATCGAACACGAGGCAGATGCGCCCATCATCCGCCTCGAAATAGATCATCCGCCCGCCGAGCGTTTCGATGAGATCCGGATGATCGAGAAGAATGTGGGACCCCTTGGTGCCGCCGATCAGGCGGGAGGTTACACCCAGATCTTCATTGACCCGGTCGATCCAGGGGCCGGCGGCATTGATGACGAGGCGTGGGCGAATACGCTGCTCATTCCCGTCCTCATCGACGAGGACCACGGCCTGCCCATCCGTGCCACCGATCCGCGTATAATTTAGGGCACGTGACGAAGGACTTGCCCGCAGGCCATCCTCGACGAGTTCCAGCACCAGCCGTTCCGGATGACTGATCTTGGCGTCGTAGTAGAGGCCGGCCGCCACAATGCGCGGCGTGAGCGCCGGAATGGTGGCGAGTGCCCGCGCCTTGCTCCACAGCGAATGGCGCGGCATCATGCGATGACGCGAGCCATAGAAATCGTAAAGCGCGAGACCGATCTTCATCAGCACCGCGCCACGGCTTCGCGGCGCCGTTGTAGAGCCGAAGAGCGTGCGAAGTGCTGCCGGAATTCCTTTGAACCAGGAGAAGATGGGGATCACCGTCGGCAGGCGGCTGACGCAATGCGGCGCGTTCTTGAGGAGAAGATTGCGCTCCAGAGTCGACTGCGCGACAAGGCGAAACTCGCCCGTCTCAAGATATTTGATTCCGCCATGGATGAGGCGCGAAGGGGCCGCCGAGGTGCCGGAACCGAAATCGGCTTTGTCGGAGATGACGCAGGTCAGCCCCTGCTCGCAGAGATCGCGAAACACCCCGGCTCCATTGATGCCAGCGCCAAGGATCAGAACGTCCACGTCTTCAATATCAGTCATTTTCCGTCACCAGCTTGAGGCTAACACCGGCCGCCCGTAGGGCATCGGCTGTTTTTACGGAAAGGCGATCATCGACGTAAACCACGTCGAACTCTTTGAGATCGGCAAAAAGGTGCAGCGCCACCCGGTCGAATTTCTCCGAATCCACCAGCAGAACCTTGCGCACGGCGGAAGCCATCATCGCCTGCTTGACGCGCACGACGAGCGGATCCTGGATCATAGCAGAGGTGCCGCTGATCGCCGACGCCGAGCATATCAAGAGATTGACGCGCAGGCGCGACAAGGCGCTTTCGCAGAGATGGCCGATAAAGGCGTGATAGGTCGGGTGATATTCGCCACCGAGACAAAGCAGCTTCACCTCATCAACCCCGCTCAGCCGTTCCGAAAGATCAAGGCTGTTGGTGACGACGGTGAGCGGCCTCACCTCCGTGATATGCGGCGCGAGCGCGTTGACGGTGGTGGAATCATCGATGAGGATCACGCTCCCCGGCTCGATCTCGCCAACCGCAGCCCTGGCCAGCGCCGCCTTGGCGGCAAGCGAGCGGGTCTTGCGGAAGCTGAACAGGCTCTCATAGACGCCTGACGGCTGGGCGCTGACGGCACCATGCAGCTTGCGCAACACGCCCTGCCTTGCCAAGTCCTCCACGTGCCGATGGATTGTCATGCGCGAGACGCCGAATTCGGTCACGAGATCGTCGATACGGGCTTCGCCGCGTTCAATCACAAAAGCGGCGATGGCCTCGCGGCGGGTATCAGCGGTCATTCCGCGCCCTCCGATCCGAAGGCTTCGATACGGGGCCAGAGCGGCGCAAGCGCCTTCGCCAGATCGCTATGCAGGCCATACCGCTCGTCGAGCGCCTTTTGCCGTACAAGGTCGGGATGGTAGTCGTGGCCGATGGAGGCCAGATCGCGCGGATCATCCGTCGGGGAGGAAAAAAGCCCGATACCGGAGCCAGCACAGAGTGCGGCTCCCCAGGCTGCGGCCTCTTCGGTGTCCGTGACGGTCACCGTCATCCCAAGCACATCGGCAAACAACTGCGCAAAAAGCGGATTGCGGGAGATGCCGCCCGTCAGCTTTGCCGTCTTCATCTCAAAACCCTGGCGCAGGTCGCCCACATGAACCCGATGGTTGAAGGCAATACCCTCGATCACCGCCCGCAGCATGTCGGCCCGGCCGTGCCAACCGCGCAGGCCGAGGAATCCGGCGCTGGCCGTCGATCCATGCGGAGAGCCGAACAGGTAGGGGTGAAACAGCACCGTCGAGGGACGCTCGATTGCTTCACCGATTTCGCGGCCGAGACGCTCATGGATGGAAGCACCCTCAACCTCTGCCGCCTTCTGGTCGGATTTACACAGGCGGTCGAGGAACCAGTCATAGTTTGCCGCAGACGCCGGCGAAATCGCCATATTGTTCCACTCGCCGAACCTCAACCCGTTTCGGCAGAACCAGCGGGCATCGACCACGGGGCGCGTCGAGACAGTCTCGTTGATGGAATAGGTGCCGGCCACCACTGCCACCTGACCCACGCCATAACCGCCGATGCCGAGCGACGAGGCCGTGACATCATGTAGGCCGGCGACAACAGGCGTTCCGGCGACAAGCCCGGTCAAAGCCGCTGCCTGCGGTGTCACGCCACCGATCACCGCATCCGGCAGCGCCACCTCCGGCAGAGCGCCGGAAAGCGCGCCGAGGCCGTAGAGCTCGAGGATGTCAGGCGCGTAGGCCTGCGACGCTACTTCGGTGAAGGAAGTGCTGGCTTCCGTCAGGTCCGTGCCGATTGTGCCGGTCAGGCAGTAACGCAGCCAGTCCTTGCAGGCAAACGCCGTTCCGATGGCACCAAACCGCTCAGGTTCATGCTCTCGGATATGGGCCAGAAGTGATGCCGGCGCGGATGCATGCGGGCGCTGGCCGCTCAAGGCCAGCGCCGCCTCTGCCGTGCCATCGCCATCCCAGTGGGCAACGATGTCGCCGCCGCGGCTGTCGAGAGACAGGATGCCGTGGCCGAGCGGATTGCCGTCGCGGTCCAGAAGGTAGAGCCCGTCGCCATGAGCGGTTGCGGCCACCGCTGCGATCTCGGATGCCGGCCGGCCGCTTTCGGCAATCGCGTCCGAAATGGCCTCGGCGGTTGCCGCCCAGAGGCCTGCCATATCGCGCTCGACATGGCGGGCTTTTGTCATGATCTGGGGAATACGTCGCCGCGCCACCGACAGGACGGCACCCGTCTCATCGAAGACAACCGCCTTGGTGACGGTGAGGCCATTGTCGATCCCAAGCAGACAGGGCATCGGAAGCTCCGAAAAAATGCATCGCGTGGTCGAAGATCCGCTTGTCTGGCCGGCGCAATGCGTGAGATGTCAGGCGCCCGGCCCGCACGGGCAGACGGCCCGCTTCGTTAGAACGAGCACTCTACTGTTAACTTCACAGGATGTACTGTTACAAATCACTCTTTGTATCATCCGCATTGCCGTTTGGTGCGGCAACGACGAGATTGATGCCTCGCGCGCGCAGCCGCTCGATGGTGCGCGGAGGCGTGGCGCTGTCGACGATGACCACGTCGAATTCATCCAGCGATCCCATGGCATGCAGCGCGCGCCGCTCGAATTTGGTATGGTCGACCAGCAGGATGCGGCGCGAGGCGCATTCGAACATGGCCCGCTTGATGTCCACCATATCCGGAGACTGGTGAAACAGCATGTCTTCACTGATGGCGGATACGGAGAGAAACACCTGATCGGGGCGCAGGCGGCGGATCTCGTTGGTGGTCACGGGTCCCATGAAGGCATTGCACCAGTTCTGGAACTGCCCGCCAAGACAGAGCAGCGTCAGGTCGCTCACCTCACGCAGGGCATTGATCATCGTGATGGAATTGGTAATCGCCGTGAGCGGCACGCGCGCTGAAAGATGCGGCACCATTTGCAAAACGGTCGTGGAATCATCAAAGAAGATCGCCTGCCCCGGCTGGATAAACTCGGCAGCAGCAGCAGCAATGGCGCGCTTTTCGGATGCCTGCCGCGTGGATCGATAGACGTCACTGGATTCGATGAGGCTTGTCGGTGCCGCTGAGACAATGCCGCGTGTCTTGCGGAGCAGGCCGCGGCTCACCAACTCATCGAGATCGCGGTGAGCGGTCATCAGACTGATGCCAAACCGCTCGGTCAGATCCTCGATGCGCATCGTGCCCTCAGCCATCACGGCCTCGGCCACCAGCTGCCTTCGAGCGATCTGGCGGGCTTGGCGGCTATCGCTGGAAATCTCCTCTCCCATCAGGCGCTCGAGAGGACGTTCCTGTTGGTCGCGCATGCTTATTGCCCACATCTCCCGGAGAACCGCGCGAACTGGTGAACGCACATCTCCATGGCTCCGGTCTGTCGCACCGCTGCTCGCTCACAGGGAACATCCGCACGCCATACGCGCCTCTGGTGCAATCGACATCTAGCACGTCTTCAGCGGGGCGCCACCGGTTGGAATGATCTTCCCCGCAAAGAAGAGCTGAAATCGCAAGAGGTCGGGGCCGCAGCGAGTGCGGCCCCGGATAGATCGTATCCGGTTACTGCGAGAGCGTGAACGGGCCGGTATACTCGTCGACGTTGTCTTTGGTGATCAGCAGGCAATCGAAGAGCTGCTTTTCGGTGGCAGCGCCGGTCTTGCCCGTCTTGATGAAGGAATCGGCCTGCTTCACGGCTTCGGCCGAGAAGACGGCAACCGGCTGGAGCACCGTATACTGCATCTCGCCGGACTTGATGGCGGCAACCGCATCCGGCGAACCGTCGAAGCCGCCGACCTTGACCTTGTCGAGCTTGCCGGCTTCCTTCAGCGCTGCAATCGCACCCAGCGCCATTTCGTCATTGCCGGCGATAACGCCGTTGATGTTCGGGTTGGCCTGAAGCAGGGACTGCATCTTCTGGTAGCCCTGGGTGCGATCCCAGTTGGCCACTTCCCTGCCGACCTTCTTCATGTCCGGATACTGGGTAATGACGGTTTCGTAGCCGTTAGAGCGGGTCGCGGCATTGTTGTCTGCGGGGTTGCCGAACAGCTCCACATAGGTGCCCTTTTCGCCGACCATCGAGATCCAGGTTTCGGCACCAAGCGCTGCCCCTTGCGCGTTGTTGGAAACGAGCTGCGCCTTGGCAAGACCTTCCTGGTTGATCTCGGCATTGACGAGAATGACCGGGATACCCGCGGCAACAGCCTTCTTCACCGCGCCGACCGAACCATCGGCATTGGCTGGATCGAGGATGATGGCGGCCGACTTGTTGGTGATCGCCGTATCGATGAGGGTCGATTCGGTGTTGGTGTCGCCCTTGTGGGCGGCGACATTCGCCTTGTAGCCAAGGCCTTCCGCCGTCTTCTTGGCAACTTCACCTTCGGTGCGCCAGTAGGGGTTGGCCGGATCCGTGACGATGATCGAGATCAGGCCGTCTGCCATGGCAGCTGTCGTCATGAGGCCTGTCGCGACGGCGGCAAGCATGAATTTCTGAAAGGATTTCAACATTTTCTACTCCCATTGGAATGTTGCAGTCTTCGCCTCTTCAGGCATCCTTTCCGCGGTACCCTCCCAACAGGCCTTTGCGGACAAGTTCTTGGACGTCAGCCCTTGCGTGCGCCGGAGCCGTACTGAATTGTGTTCATGAGGACGGCCAGCACGATAACCGAGCCGGTGAAAACGGTCTGCCAGTAGGACGAGACGCCGATGATGACCAGGCCATCGGAAAGGAAACCGATGACGAAAGCGCCAAGCATCGTGCCGCGTACCGTGCCGCGACCACCGGTCAGTGCCGCACCGCCGACAACCACAGCGGCAATTGCCGTCAGTTCATAGGTGCTGCCGGCCGTCGGGCCAGCAGATGTCAGCTGTGATGACAGCACCAGCCCGGCAATGGCCGAAAGGATACCGGAGAGCGTATAGACGGTGATCTTGACGCGTTTGACCGGCACGCCGGAGAGATCTGCCGCCCGCTCGTTGCCACCAGATGCATACAGCCAGCGGCCAAAAGCCGAGCGGGCAAGCATCAGGCCGGCCAAGAGGGCGATCACGGTCAGAACGATGACGGAGATGGGGACGCCAGCCAGACGGTTGAAGCCAAGCCAGTCGAAGCCGGTATTGCCAAGTTCGGGACGGCCCGACAGGTTGTTGTAGGTGAGGCCATTGGTCTGCAACAGCGCGATACCGCGGGCAACATACATGACGCCGAGCGTTGCAACGAAGGCCGGCACGCGGAACCAGGCGACCAGGATGCCGTTGATGGCGCCAACAAAAGCGCCGAACAGGCAGGTCAGCACCACTACCGCCCAGACCGGCGGGTAAAGGATGACGCCGAAGGCCGAAAGCTCGACGCCCTGCATCATGGCGCCGGCAACGACCCCGCAGAGTGCAAGGATCGAGCCGACCGACAGGTCAATGCCGCCGTTTAGGATCACTAGCAGCATGCCGATGGCAAGGATACCGTAAATGGCGACATGCGAAGCCATGATGAGAAAATTGGCAACGGTGAAATAGTTCGGCGACAGGTAGGAAAACACGGCAATGATGAGGATCAGGGCGAAGAAGGCGCGCCCCTCCAAAAGGAGTTGGCCAATGCTCATGCCGCCAGCTTTGTCGACTTTGGCAGTTTCGGCTTTCGGTGCGATGGCTTGGTTCATGGTCTAGAATTCCCCAATTGACGGCATCAGGCAGCCACAGACTCGCCGGAGGCAGCCATGATCTTTTCCTTGGTGACGCTCGAATCGAACTCGGCCGAGATGCGACCCTTGTGCATGACGATGATGCGATGTGCGACCGACAGGCACTCGCTGACTTCCGACGTGGAAAATACCACCGCCAGACCGGTGCGCGCGCGCTCTGCCAGAAGCTTAAACACTTCTGCCTTGGCGCCGATATCGATGCCGCGCGATGGCTCGTCGAGCAGGAGCACGGTCGGATCGGTCGCCAGCATCTTGCCGATGACCACCTTCTGCTGGTTGCCCCCCGAAAGAGAGCCGATGGGGGCGCCACCGCCAGACGTCTTCACGGTTACCTTACGGATGGTATCGGCAATCAGCGACTGCTCGATCCGCCGGCTGGTAAAGAGGCCGCGGGTGAAATTCATGATCGATGCGAGCGACATGTTTTCACCGACGCTCATGGTCTGCACCAGGCCATCGCGCTGGCGGTCTTCCGGCACGAGCGCTAGACCACAGGCAATGCGATCGGCAATCGACAGCGACGAGATTTCCTCGCCCTCCAGAAAGATACTGCCGGATTTCGGCTTGAGGCGGCCGGCCAGCGTTTCCAGCAACTCGGTGCGCCCTGCCCCCATCAGCCCGTAGATGCAGACGATTTCGCCGGCCTTCACATCGAGCGACAAGCGGTCCACTAGGTTGAAGCCGGCATTGGGATCGGCAACCGTCAGATCGACCACTGAAAGCGCCGTTTCCCCAAAATCATAACCTGACGGCGGGGATCCCAGATCATAATGTTCGCCCACCATGTTGCGCACGATCCATTCCAGATCGATCTCGGCGCGCGGCGCATAAGCGGTCATGGTACCATCGCGCAGCACGACGGCGTGATCGGTGATTTCCAGCGCTTCTTCGAGATGGTGCGAGATATAAACGATCGATACGCCCTTGGCTGTGAGATCCCGAATAACCTTGAACAGCACCTCGACTTCGGCCGCCGAAAGCGCCGAGGTTGGCTCGTCCATGATCAGGATGCGGCTGTCGATTGAAAGCGCGCGGGCGATTTCCACGATCTGCTGCTGGCCGAGACGCAGGTCTTCTACGGGCGTCAGCGGGTCGATGTCTTCTTCCAACTCTTCGAGCAGAAGCCGCACCTGACGCTCTTCCTCGGCAAAATCTACGCCCGTGGCGCCCTGGATCTCGCGGCCCATGAACACGTTGTCGCGCACCGAAAGATTGGGTGCCAGGCTGAGTTCTTGGTGGATGATCGAGATGCCGTGGTCACGCGCCTCGGTCGACGAGGTAAAGTTCACCCCCTCGCCATCCAGCACGATTTCACCCGATGTCGGCTGAACGACGCCAGACAGGATCTTCATCAGCGTCGACTTGCCGGCACCATTTTCGCCGAACAGCGTGGTGACCTGGCCATAACGGATATCGAAATTCACGCCCTTGAGAGCATGGATGTTGCCATACGACTTGGCGATGTTGCGCGCCGACAGCACGACATCGCCGCGGCGGGGGTCTTTCGTCTCTGGCTCGCTCATTTCACATCCACCTTCACCGGCGTGATCAACCAGTTTTTCGGGTTGACGAGGCGAAAGGCGCCGACGACTTCGACCGTCTTGCCCGTCAGCGCCGACGTATCGATCGGATCGAGCACCGAAGCCTTCATGGCGCGGTTGATGGCCGAACCGGCGTCCTGGTATTCGATCTGGTTCTTGAACGACCCGAAGGCGATATCGCCCGGCGCATCGCGCAGATCTGTGCCGTTGATGGCGGGCCCGGTCTGCATGCGCAGCTTGATATCGGCCGGCATTCCGGCGACAGCCACCTCATAGATGCCGGACTTGCCTTCGCCCACGACACCGGAAAATTCGACCATCATCACCGTACCGGTCGTAGACGCGGTGCCGTATTTCTTGCCGGCAGCTGCCTTGTCGGCAAGCACTTCCGGCGCGATCGCCACGGCGTCGGCAGCCTTTTCCACCACCACCGACTGAACACGCGGAAATTCCTTTGTGCCGAACGTATCGGGCGAAAACGCCTGCTGGCGAACATCGGCTTCCGACCCGACATGGACAACCGTCGTGTCGAGCGCGATGGCAGACAGAACAAGCAGGCCGGCACCCACAAGGACGACACCCGTGCGCTTCGACGATTGCTTGGCTTTACGCGCACGCAATGCGGCGACTGAAGATTGGAGGGTGCTCATGAGCCGGCCTCGCCTTTCGCCCGATGTTGAAAGAGTATGGAAAGAAGCAGGAAGGCAGCCCGAAGCCGGGCCTTCCTGATCGGCGGCAAACGCGTGCAGCGCGCGGCGTAAAGCAGCATGGCCTCCTCCCATTCTTGATAGCCGCAGCGCCTCCTCCAGGCCCCACGATCGCTTCATCCCTCTACGCTATATTCACGTTATATAGGCCGTCAAGTATGTTATGTTGAAGACAGGTCCTTTTTGAGAGATCGCTCACGCAGAGGTGAGATCTTGCACGGGATCGACGGCACATTCGCCAGATCCGAAGGCCTTCCAGGCGCGCCGGCCGCCGATTGTGCAAGCCGCCCGACGCTCTTTGAGGGCAGAGCACTCTTGCGGACCGACACAACGCACTTGCAGCAATGTCTTGAACTTAAACAAAAATCCGCAAACCACGATGCGACCACGCTAAAGTCTGCCGGTGGCCGAGGCGAGCGTACCAGCGCAAAAGACTGTCGGATGTAGCGAGACAGCGCCGGCCGCACGCAAGCAACGAAAAAACCCTATAGCTTTCTAACATAACTGAAAAAAACTTCCGCGTCTGCAAAAAAAATCATGTTCCTTGTTATCATTGTGATATGTATTATCAACGTGCGAGCGATCCGGGGCGCGGGGTGAGGAATGCCTTCGACAGGACGCAACGGTATCGCGCGGAGGAGGATGAAACTGCATGAAGACTATCTCCAAAGCGCCTTTGTGCGTCCCTGTCCATGCGACGATCCGCGGTATGCGCCATGCGTGATGTGATCATCGGCATTGATGCCGGCACCTCGGTTATCAAGGCGGTGGCCTTCGATCTGGCAGGCCGGCAGATCTCGTCCTCCAGCGTGCCCAACAGCTACCTGTCCGGTTCCGATGGATCCGCGACGCAGCCGCTCGACAGAACCTGGGCCGATTGCACGCGGGCGCTACGGGGTCTTGGCGAGCAGATCACCGATCTTTCCCGTCGGACGGCAGCGGTTGCCGTGACTGCTCAGGGCGACGGTACATGGCTTGTCGACCGCGATAACCGGCCCGTTGGCGATGCCTGGCTGTGGCTCGACGCCCGCGCGGCCCCGACCGTTGATGTGCTTGCCGCAAAGACTGAGAACCGGGCGCGTTTCGAACTGACGGGTACAGGGCTAAACACCTGCCAGCAGGGTGCGCAAATGGCGCATATGGACCGGTTTTTTCCAGAACTTCTCGATTCTGCCGACGTTGCCCTCCATTGCAAGGACTGGCTTTATCTCAACCTCACAGACGTGCGCGCCACCGATCCGTCGGAAGCAAATTTTACCTTCGGGAATTTCCGCACGCGCGGTTATGAGGACCAGGTTTTTGACGCGCTGGGTCTTGGCCACCGCCGCCATCTGCTGCCTGAAATCATCGAGGGCACGCAGACCCTCAATCCGCTGACAGCGACGGCGGCAAAACAGACGGGTTTGCTGGAGGGCACGCCCGTCTGCCTCGGTTACGTGGACATGGTGATGACGGCGCTGGGTGCCGGCGTTTATGGTGGTACCGGCGATACCGCCTGCTCCATCGTCGGCTCGACCGGCGTCCACATGCGGGCAACCAATATCGCCGGCGTACATCTCAACGCCGAAGGCACCGGATATGTCATGGCGCTCCCCGTACCGAATACGGTCGTGCAGGCCCAAACCAATATGGCCGCCACCCTCAATCTCGACTGGGTCTTAAGCCTTGGCACAGACCTGCTGCGCGAGATGGGACAGGAGATCACACCACGCGACCTGATGGGCCGTATCGAGGGCTGGCTTGAAAAATCCACTCCCGGCCAGATCGCCTACCATCCCTATATTTCCGAAGCTGGCGAGCGTGGGCCTTTCGTTAACGCGCAGGCCCGTGCCGGTTTCATCGGCCTTTCGGCCAGTCATCGTTACCCGGATCTGGTGCGCGCCGTGGTTGAAGGTCTCGGCATGGCGATGCGCGATTGTTATGCGGCGATGGGCGGCCTTCCCTCGGAACTACGCCTCAGCGGCGGCGCGGCGCGCTCGCGCGGTCTGCGCGCGGTTCTCTCAGCTGCGATCAACGCGCCGGTCCGCGTCTCCGACCGTGAAGAGGCAGGCGCTGCGGGTGCCGCAATGATGGCAGCCGTTGCCATCGGCGCCTATCCCGACATGAACGCCTGCGTTGGCGAATGGGTGACGCCGCTGCTTGCTGCACCGGAGACCCCGAACGCAGAACTTGCCGCCACCTATGATCGGCTGTTTCCCGCTTTCCAATCCGCGCGTCACGCGCTTGTTCCCGCCTGGACGAGGCTGGCGGCGGCCCGCGATGCGACACTTCAGAGGAAAAAGACATGAGCACGCAAACACAGATGATCGATCTGTTCGTCATTGGCGGCGGCATCAATGGTGCCGGGATGGCGCGCGACGCTGCCGGCCGCGGCCTCAAAGTGGTCTTGTGCGAGAAGGACGATCTGGCCGAAGGCACGTCCTCGCGCTCCGGCAAGCTGGTGCATGGCGGTTTGCGTTATCTCGAATACTACGAATTCCGTCTGGTGCGCGAGGCGCTGATCGAACGCGAGGTGCTGCTGAAGGCCGCCCCGCACATCATCTGGCCGATGCGGTTCGTTCTGCCGCATAGCCCGCAGGATCGCCCCGCCTGGCTGGTACGGCTCGGCCTCTTTCTCTACGATCACCTCGGCGGCCGCAAGAAACTGCCGGGTACCCGTACGCTGGATCTCACCCGCGATCCCGAAGGCGCACCGATCCTCGACGACTACACCAAGGGGTTTGAATACTCCGACTGCTGGGTGGACGATGCGCGCCTGGTCGTACTGAACGCAGTGGATGCAGCAGAAAAGGGCTGCGAGGTTCTGACCCGCACAGCCGCCGTCACCGCACGGCGCGAAGACAGCGCCTGGTCCATTACCACGAAGAATGTTCTGACCGGCGAAACTCGCCAATTCCGCGCCCGCTGCATTGCCAATTGCGCCGGCCCGTGGGTATCGGACATTATCGGCCGGGTGGCCGGCTCCAACTCGGCGCGCAATGTGCGCCTCGTCAAGGGCAGCCATATCATCGTGCCCAAATGGTGGGCAGGGCCGCAGGCCTATCTGGTGCAGAACCACGACAAGCGGGTGATCTTCATCAACCCTTACGAGGGAGACAAGGCTCTGATCGGCACCACCGATATTGCCTATGAAGGCCGTGCCGAAGAGGTGAGTGCCGACGAGCGGGAGATCGAGTATCTCCTGTCTGCCGTGAACCGGTATTTCAAGGAAAAGCTCCGGCGCCAGGATGTGCTGCACACGTTTTCCGGCGTGCGGCCCCTGTTTGACGATGGGAAGGGCAATCCGTCGGCCGTCACGCGCGACTATGTCTTTGATCTCGACGAAACGGGCGGCGCGCCGCTCCTCAATGTGTTCGGCGGCAAGATCACCACGTTCCGCGAGCTTGCCGAGCGCGGGATGCAGAAGCTGACCCAGGTCTTTCCCACAATGGGGGGCAACTGGACGGAAGCGGCGCCGCTTCCTGGCGGCGACATGCCCAATGCTGACTACGAGAGTTTTGCCAATACCTTACGTGATCTTTATCCATGGATGCCGCGTGCGCTTCTGCAGCATTACGGCCGCCTTTACGGCACGCGCACGCGCCAGATTGCCGGCACGGCAGATAGTCTTGCAGATCTAGGCCGGCATTTCGGTGGCCAGCTTTACGAGGCGGAGGTGCGCTACCTCGTGAAAAGCGAATGGGCACGCACAGCCAAGGACGTGCTCTACCGCCGCACGAAACATTACCTGCACTTGACTGAGGCAGAACAGGCTGCCTTTACCGCCTGGTTTGACGAAGCAAATCTCGCCAGTGCCGCCTGAGACCGGAGACCGCCCATGCCGCTGACGCTTTCCCTCAACACCAACCCGCTGGTGAACCGTTTTGCCGAGCCGGCCGATCTCATCGAAACGGTGGCGCGCGACCTGAAAGTCCGCGACCTGCAGCTGACCCATGAGTTCATCAACCCGAGCTGGCCGGCGCCCGTCATCCGCCGCCTGACGCGGGAGATGGGCACTGCCCTTAACCGCACCGGCGTTCGCGTGACCAGCGGCATGACCGGACCCTATGGCCGCCTCAACCATTTCGGCCATCCGGATGCCGATGTGCGGCGCTATTATATCGACTGGTTCAAGACCTTTGCCGATATCACCGCCGATCTCGGCGGCACCTCCGTCGGCACGCAGTTTGCGATCTTCACCTATAAGGATTTCGATGATCCGGCCCGTCGCGAAGAGCTGATCAAGATCGCCATCGACTGCTGGGCCGAGGTGGCGGAACATGCCAAGGGTGCCGGCCTCTCCTTCCTGTTCTGGGAACCGATGAGCGTCGGGCGCGAATTCGGCGAAACGATCGCAGGCTGTCTTCACCTTCAGGATCGGCTGACATCAGCGAATATGGCGATCCCGATGTGGATGATGGCCGATATCGACCACGGCGATGTCACCTCCGCCAATCCGGACGATTTCGACCCTTATGCCTGGGCCCGCGCCGTGCCAAAAGTGTCGCCGATCATCCACATCAAGCAGAGCCTGATGGACAAGGGCGGTCACCGGCCGTTCATCGCCGAATTCAACGCCAAGGGCCGCATCCATCCCGAGCCGCTGCTCGAAGCCTTTGCGCAAGGCGGCGCGGAGAACAACGAGATCTGCCTAGAACTGTCCTTCAAGGAGCGCGATCCGAACGACCGTCAGGTGATTTCCCAGATCGCCGAAAGCATTGCCTTCTGGGCACCCCATATCGAGAGCGGCATCAAGGACCTGCATATCTGATCCGATCTCATCAGACAGCGGCTCTTGCAGGAAACGGCGCAGAGGGCGAATTGCAGGAGATCCTTGTCTTGACTAGCCTGACGACAGACAGCAGCAGAAGGAAGAGCAATGGCCCGCCGCAGTGACAGCGATCCCGAAGAAAGCCTGGCGATCCGCGCGGCCTGGCTGCATTACGCTGGCGGACTGACGCAGGCTGCGGTGGCAAAACGGCTCGGCGTGCCCTCTGTTAAGGCGCATCGACTCATTGCACGCGCGGTGGCCGACGGTGCCGTCAAGGTCTCGATCGATGGCGCCATCGTCGAATGCGCCGAACTGGAAGCTCAGCTTTGCGATCGCTATGGGCTCGCTACCTGCGAGGTGGCGCCGGATCTGGGAGAGGACGGCCTGCCGCTTCGCGCGCTCGGCCTTGCCGGCTCCAGCTTCCTGCGCCGCACGATCGAGGGTGGCGATTACAAAGTCATCGGCCTTGGCCATGGCCGCACACTGGCTGCTGCGGTGCGCCAAATGCCGCGCTTTGAAGCGACCGGCGTGTGCTTCGTATCACTGCTTGGTGGGCTCACCCGCAATTACGCCGCAAATCCGCATGACGTGATGTATAATCTGGCGGAGAAGACCGGGTCGCAATCCTATGTGATGCCAGTACCCTTTTTTGCCAACTCTGCAGAAGATCGCGAAATCCTGCTGGCCCAGCGCGGCGTGCGGGAAATCTTTGACATGTCGAACGGTGCCGGCCTCAAATTCGTCGGCATCGGAACGGCAGACGCCAGCGCACAGCTTGTTGCCTCCGGTATGATCGAACGGCGGGAAATCACGGAAATCGCCGCCGTCGGCGCTGTCGGGGAAATGCTCGGCCACTTCTTCGATGGAGATGGCCGCGTCCTCGAAACGACGCTCAGTGCCCGCACGCTCTCGGTCGATCTCGAAACGCCTGAACAGACCCGCATCGTAGCAATCGCGGGCGGGTTGCAAAAGCTTGCCTCGATCCGAGCCGTACTGCGCAGCCGCCGCCTCAAAGGCCTGATCACCGACGAACCGACCGCCCGCGCGCTGGTGAGCTGACAAGAGGATTTACAGGCACATCTGACGATTGCAGCCGAACAACTGGAATAAAAACAGCCAAAGCCACGTGCGCGGATTGGCATCAGTTGGAAGATGAACAAGGCAATGGCAAAGGCGAAACCTTTGTCGAGGGCCGATAGCCGCTGACGCGATGCGTGATCCCCCATTCAGCGTTTCGTCATTTCGCCTTTCAACTCCATGCGCGAGGCGACGGCCTCGCACGCGGAGACCTCCGGGAAGATTGGAGCGGAGAACATTGCACTGGGCCAACGAGCGGCCTGGACCGGCGAGTTCTCAACCCCAATGTTGAAGGAGTGCAACCTCCACATCGTGGAACTGGATTATTCCGGACGGCGCGCGCCTGCGGGTTTCCCAAAAGTATACCGGCATTGTATCCATCCGGTGCGCGGCGGCGTTGCGCGTCACGGCATTTCCAGTGGGCAGGAATCAGTTATTGTTGACCGTGGTTCCGACCAACATACTGCTTTTGCGGAATATGTCGGAGGGGTCTTGCCGACGCTGCGGTAGGCGTTGCAATCTTCGCCTCCCCTTCAACGGCTGGCTTCAGCCGAATCTTCCGCGCTGCTCGTTTGGGCGGTCGCAACTCTTAGGCTTTGGCAATTTTATAGGCGCCGTGTTGGACGTCGGCGTAGCCGCGGCCTGGCTGGGGGAGAGGGCATCAACACGCGAACCGCTGGCGTGACCGATGATGTGGCAAGCGCTCTTTCCTCTATATTACTAGGCGAGATCGCGATCAGTAGCCACTTCACGTTGCATTGCTGAGTCATGCTCGCAGGTTCGATCCTGCGCTCGATGGGCGGCCTGACCACATGAAAAGGCTGGTGAATTGAACCGCTGGATGCAAATTAGACAGATCGGATGACGCCTTTTGTGAAAATGAAACATCCAAATGGTCGATCGTCCGTAGTCGCGACAACAGCAAATGCACCAGCCGCCACATCGTAGAATCTCGTCCTCTCAACGGGCTGGAAGCCAACCTCCCGTTGCTCTATTTCGTTTACTATTTTTTCGACATCGTCATGAACCGACGTGCCGTAGCCGAGGTCGCCGTCAGGGACCATTTTCACAACGGGCTTTTCGAGGAAATCGTCGACCGGCATCAGCTTCAATATATCGGTGATGATTGAAACGAGAGGGACCCCTACAATCGGCAAGACGCGTTGATGACGGGAATATGCTGGATAATTGGCATCCACCACTACGAGACAATCACCATGCCCCATTGCTGCGAGTGCCCAAAGAACGTCTGGACTCAGATGCTTCGGGATATTTTTCAACATTGTCATACTATTCCAGTCATCCCTGTAGAGTTGCTTCGATCACGTCGTGGTCGAGATTGTCCAGGGAAGAGACTGGCAAAAAATCGAGTCAGTGGCAATGAAATCTACCTCTCGTCTACAGATATGGCATCTTTTGCGAACGTCAGCCAGGGACCGAAACAGGATGCTGGGAGCGTTGGCCGGAGCACTTTCCGTATCTCCGACATTACCAAAACTACGAGGGTTCAGTCCAATCGGTTGGCCGCCTTTCACGCCAAACACACAGAGCGCCGGCCGCGCCTTGCCATCCTAGACGCTCAGCACGATGAACTCGAAGCACGCGTGAGAAGGTGGTCTCGGCTCGCCTGCATCGACGTGCTGGCGGACGATTATCTGTAACAAATTGCCGGACTGAAGTAGCAGTCCAATCCCGAATGTCGAGGTTGCCATTCGCGTCCTGATCCAGACGGTGGTAATTTGCGAACACCCGGCGATAAGCCATCATCCCCGTAGGTGCATAGTTCAATAGCCGCGGTCAAGACCATGCTGTCAACCCGAGAGAGCGGTGCCGAAGAGACCTGGATATCGATAACCCGCCAGCTCGTGCAAAAGGTGGTCATCGCGCCATCGTCGGGTGGCAAGACGGCGGAACTGACCATTCACGGTCGCCTCGCCGCGATTATGGCCGCCCAGGAAGCCTGGCGTGAGGTCTCCTGTGACCTGCGGCATCAACAATCTTCGGAGTTCGCCCGCATATGACCTTGCCCCCAAATTTTATCCAGTTTTGAGTTCGCTCCGGCGGTTTGTGGTTGCTGTATTTTGTGCGGTAGCGGCGTGTTGCGGTGCGGAGCCATTCCGGCTGCGCAGCACCGCATCACGTCGCGGGTTGATGGTCTGAGCGAACTCGGCCGGTGTCAGCCAGCCGAGGCCGGAATGTGGTCGATGATCGTTGTAGTCATTGCACCAGGTTGAGAGCACTGATCGGGCATGGCTCAGTGACGAGAAGAGCGTCTCGTTCAGGAGCTCATCCCGCAGTCGGCCATTGAAGCTTTCGATGAAGGCGTTCTGGATTGGCTTACCCGGCGCGATGTAGTGCCATCCCACCTTGACCTGATCCGTCCATTGCAGGATCGCGTTGCTGGTGAACTCACTGCCATTGTCGCTGACGATCATCTTCGGCTTGCCACGCTTCTCGATGATCTGATCCAACTCTCGAGCAACCCGAAGGCCCGAGAGGGATGTATCGGCGACGAGGCCCAGGCATTCTCTGGTGCAATCATCGACGATCGTCAGCACCCGGAACCTGCGCCCATCGGTGAGTTGATCCGACACGAAGTCCAGCGACCAGCGATCATTGGCCGTCATCGGGACCAGCATCGGTGCTCGCGTGCCGATCGCGCGCTTGCGGCCGCCGCGCTTGCGCACGGTCAGCTTCTCCTCCCGATACAGCCGGAAGAGTTTCTTGTGGTTCACACGGTGTCCCTCGCGTTTGAGCAGCACATGGATGCGTCGGTAACCGAAGCGGCGGCGTTCATGCGCCAGTGCCTTCATCCGCTCGCGAAGACTATCATCGCCGCTGCGCCTGGTTTTGTAACGGATTGTCATTCGGCAAAAGCCCATGGCTTTACACGCCCGCCGTTCGCTCATCTCGTGGTGACCCATCAAATGCGCGACAGCTTTCCGCCTGGCTGCGGGCGTCACCACTTCTTTCCCAAAAGGTCTTTCAAAGCTGCATTGTCGAGAATCGCGCCCGCCAGGAGCCGCTTCAGCTTCGCGTTCTCGTCTTCAAGCGTCTTCAGCCGCTTGGCTTCGGATACGTCCATGCCGCCGAATTTGGCCTTCCATTTATAGATGCTGGCATCGCTGACGCCGTGCTTGCGGCAAAGCTCCGAGACCGGCGTGCCGGCCTCGTGCTCCTTCAATATCCCGATAATCTGCTCATCTGTGAAACGGTTGCGCTTCATTCTCTGGTCCTCTCAATGGGCCAGAGCTTACTTCAAAATGGATTATCTCAACGGGGCAAGGTCACATACGTTCTGCTGGAGAGTTCAAGTCACTTGCCGACAAGACAAAATTCCTGCACCGCTGCGAAGCCTTGCTGGCCGAGCGTGAGCAGCAATAGCTGCTGTTACAAGTTACAGTGGTTGCGGGGGCAGGATTTGAACCTGCGGCCTTCAGGTTATGAGCCTGACGAGCTACCGG
>NZ_JACYUU010000007.1:0-125204 GCF_014841925.1 Rhizobium sp. CFBP 13726 | reverse complement strand
CAGCATTCTGATTTAGCGGACCGTGTCAGCCCATCTTGGCGGAACGTTCTCCTATCACTGGGCCGCGGTCGGCGGCCTTGTCGCGCTGACATTGGATGCGCGCCGCCTGGCCTCCTGATCGCTACTTCCAGCCTTAGCCTGGCTCCTCTAAACCCAAGTTGGCGCACGCGGCGAGAAAATGCGGACGCGACAATTCCGGGTCAACGCCGTTCAGAAGGGCGTGTTGGCAGAGATCGACTGCACGGATGTAACCCCTGTCCGACCTGGCCGCGCACGTCCTCAGATACCGCAACGCGTCAGCCGGACCAAGGATGGTGACGGTCGATGACGGCTCGTCTCCGATAATGACGACGGGCGCCCGCCAGCGCGCGTGGAAGTCGACTACGATGATGTTCATGCCGACATCTCCTGCTGTCGCGCTTATTGCCTGAGCAGTTCCACGACCACGGATTCGTCGACACCATCGACGTCTTGGGACGCGGGAACGTCGATGTTGAAAATCTCGTGGATGACCGCCAGTATCAAAGCGACCGATGCAGACTCGCTTCTGTAATAAATCGTCTGGGCATCGCGTCGCGTCTGCACCAAGTGGCGTTCTTCAGTATGGTCAGATGCTGCGAAAGAGCCGACTGCCTCAGACCCACCATGAGGGCCAACTTACCAACCGAGGTTTCGTTTCTGCTGACGATATCTAGGATGAGCATACGCTTCCCGTTCCCGATTAAAGTCAGGAAGCTGGAGGCCTGGGCAATTTCCGACGCCGAGGGCATGGTCATACGCATCGTGGTATCTCCGGGCGCACGACGTCCTTCCCTGGTATGGGGAAGGCAGGTCTGCGCAATGGTGGGCCAGGACGGTTCCGGCCAGTGGCCATTCGACTCAATGGTCACGGACTGGAAAGGCAAGATGTCTTCTCGGACCTGAAACGGTCAGCTATCGATGATCTGCGCGCGGGACATTGCCTCAAACCTCGCGACTATGAGGTTGAGGTCGTATGGCTTCGAGTAGAACTGTGCCGACGGGGGCAAGTCGACGTCGCATGGCTTGATACGGCCCGATGCGACTACTATCCCAGCCTCTGGGAACCGCGCCGCCACTTCGTTGGCGAGGTCAACACCTGTAAGATGACCGGGCATCTGGATGTCGGTAAACAGGAAGTGGATGGCAGAATCGTCCATCTTGTCCATGGCCTCGTCTGCCGTACTCGCTTCGATGACCTCAAAGCCCGCATCCTCAAGAGCGTCCGTCACGGTCAGACGGATCAGAACTTCATCGTCGACTACCAGTACCTTACGCATCACCCACCCCTTGCATGTGGCGGGACAACAGAACCCTGCGGATATCGTTCCTAAATGGAAGTTGTTTTCAGAATTTAAGTTCAACCGCGCATTGAATAACGCTTTCGCGGCAGGACTGAAGGATGGATGGATGTCTTAATCGTCAAGGCGATCGCTCGTCGAAACTCCGACACGCTTCCAGACGCGCGGCTTAGGTGCCGCTCAGGTCAACAAGACATTAGACGGGGCGTGCACCGTCGCTGTGTCTTCCGACCGCCATCATCTCCCTGACTTGGGGGTCGTCGTCGAAGTCACGCAAGTCCCGGATAGGGACGGCTTCGGTGCATAGGAGTATTTGAAAGCGACACTCCTGGATTTGCTATTTCGACGCTACTCGATTGGTATAGATCAAAAAGAACGAAGCTTTTGTCGGTAACGTGGTGCCTCTCCGGCTTTGATTAACCGTGCTGATTTCCGAGATCGTAACATGGGCATGTTAGGAACCGTTCATCAACGGACGGGCGAAATTATGAATCTGCACAGTGCACGGCGCGGTATCGGAGAATTCCTGTCCGTGCAAAGCGAAAACCCCGAGCTTCTCAAAGCTCAATATCGGGCTTTCACGCGACAGATGCCGATGATGTACTTCATCCTGCTTTCCAGCACGTGGGCGCTCGCCACGACCCACATGAGGGTTGCGCCGGGTTGGTTGACACTGGGCGTTCCGGCATTGCTCACGGTCGGCTGCGTGATCAGAGTGATCTTCTGGCTGAGAACCAGAAACGCGGATCTCTCTCCGGAACTCGCGCATGCCGCTCTCCTGCGTACCAATCGGCTTGCGGGAGGCCTTGCTATCGCCTTTACCGCCTGGTCCTTTGCATTGTTTCCGTACGGCGACGCCTACACCCGCTCGCACGTCGCCTTCTACATGGCGATTACCGTCATCTCTTGCATATTCTGCATGATGTACGTGCGTTCGGCGGCTTTCATCGTGACACTCGTGGTCAATGGTGCCTTCGTCGTGTTCTTCGTATCCACGGCGCAGCCTACCTTTGTCGCTATCTCAATCAACGTGTTGCTGGTCTGCGCCAGCATGATGTCAGTCCTTTTGACCAACTACCGGAATTTCGAAAGCATGGTGGTTTCGAAACAGCAGAGCGAGGCCCTGAGCCGAGAGAATTTCAAGCTCGCCAATCTCGATAGCCTCACCGGACTCGGCAATCGCCGAGCCTTCTTCGCGGAACTGGAAGCCGAGCTGGTGAAGGCTCGAGCGCGGGGAGAGCGGCTAGCTCTTGGAGTCATGGATCTAGACGGTTTCAAGCCCGTCAACGACCTCTACGGTCATTCGGTCGGTGATCGTCTCCTGGTCGAGGTCGCAACCCGCCTGTCGACCACTTTGAAGGCGAGCACGGCGTTCAGGTTAGGCGGTGACGAGTTCGCGATAATCGCTCCTCTTCCTCCGGAGAATACAGTGCTGGTGACGAACGCCAATGCAATTTCGGCGAAGCTGAAGGAGCCCTATCGTTTGCCGGAAGGTACGGTGCACATTTCGGCGTCAATGGGGATTGCGGTATTTCCCGATCTGGCTCTCAGTTGCGAGCAACTGTTCGAGCGAGCTGACTACGCGCTTTATCACGCTAAAAGGAGGCTGCGCGGGGGAGCGGTTCTATTCGACTCCGATCATCAAGACCAAATCAATGCCGAGGCCAGGATAGAAAGCGCGCTCAAGCAGGCTGACCTCAATGAGGAGCTTTCGGTCGTTTTCCAGCCGATAGTCGACATTCGCGACCTGGAAACATTAGGGTTTGAGGCTTTGGCGCGGTGGGATAGCCCACAGCTCGGCAAAATTTCTCCAGGTTGTTTCATTCCTATTGCTGAAAGAGCGGGCATCGTCGGATCGCTCACGAGGCCCCTTCTCAAGAAAGCGCTGGCTGCTGCTTCGAACTGGAGGCAGTCTCTGCGGTTGTCGTTCAACCTGTCAGCCCACGACCTGAATTCCGACGACGGCGTCTTGACGCTGATCGGGATAATTCGAGGTAGCGGCTTTGATCCGAAACGGCTCGATCTCGAGATCACGGAGACGGCTTTCACTCACGATTTTGCGCAGGTCACACGGTCCGTCGAAACCCTTCGAAGCCTGGGGTGTGGAATTTCGCTTGATGATTTCGGAACAGGATACTCGAGCCTGACGCGCCTTCATGCGTTACCGCTGACGAAGTTCAAGATTGATCGCAGCTTCGTCAAGGACTTGGATACGCGACCGTCCAGCTACAAGATCGTCAAATCCTTGCTGGCACTCAGTGCTGACATGGGACTGGATTGCGTTATCGAAGGCGTCGAGACGAAGGCGGAGCTTGCTGCCCTCACGGCGTTGGGAGGGACTAGTGTTCAAGGATACCTGTTTTCGCCGCCGATGCCGGAGAACGAAGCCGCGAAGTTCGCGGCTCGACCCAGCCGCTTCGACCGTCGAGTCGCGGTCTGACAGGTGTCCCTCTCTACGGACCACGAGATAGACATCTCCACCCCATTCTCCCACGACGAGTTCAAATTGCGCGGCGATTTCAGCGTGCGACCTATTGATTGCTGTGGAACGCGTGGACGTCGTCTGTATCGATGTAGCGTCCAATACTTCGCAGGTAAGCGACTATGTCCGCCCGCAGGTGATCACGCTCGCCGTACCTGGCGTCTATGTCGTCAAGAAGTCCCGATACTCTTTCGAAGTCCTCGTCTTTCAGGTCGCCGTCGCCAAACAGGTAGTGTTCTTGACCTACGGCGCAAATGTTGCAGCCCGTGGCCACAACGTCGCGTACAAATTCCGGAATCTGGGATGAAAGCATGCCCACGGGCCGCTCGCTTCTCTGAGGGGTTAGATCTGGTCTCATCGCTGCGCGTTTTGATGGAATTCTGAACACCTAGTACATGTCATTGCAACCCCTCAAAAGCGGGCTATTGACCGAAGCTCGGAAGCATTGCTCGGCGACTAACGACGTCAATCTGCCACTTGCACCACGTTCACACGTCCACTCCGTCCCATGCTATCCAAAAAGGTCTTTCGCCGGTGCGCGAAGTCATCCGGCGCCTCCGACCGCCGTGTAGCGCGGCACCACCGTCAATCTGTCGGCGGGCAGGCGACGTTGTAGAAAGGCTCATCTCGATAAACTTTTACGTGCATCAGAAACCCGAAATGAATGCTAGGATGTCAGAGTGACGTATCCGTTGAGAGACTGGGTTCCTATGATCTTGAAACTGCAGAACGTCATTCTCGAGATGATCGCCCGCGGCGAAGCTTTGCAGGCGACGATCGAGCGAATATGCCTTGAAGCTGAAGCCTTGGTTCCGGGGACGGTGTGCTCGGTGTTGTCAATTCGCGACGAACGCCTTCATCCTTTAGCTGGACCCTCGCTGCCTTCCTCATATTCGGCCGTGCTGGATGGTGTGTCTATCGGGGCATCCGTGGGTTCCTGTGGCAGTGCGGCCTTCCAAGGGGAGGCGGTAACCGTCACAGACATTGAACATGACCCTCGCTGGGTGGATTTTAGGGATGTGGTTCTGCCGCTCGGCTTCAGGGCATGTTGGTCGACGCCGATTTTCAGTGCCGACCGCGTCGTCGCGACGTTCGCTTTCTATTTCCGGGAGTGCAGGGGACCAAACGAGCTAGAGCAGCGCATCGTAGACGCCTGCATTTATCTCTGTGCGATCGCGATCGAGCGAGAGGAGCGGGTCCAGGAGCGTCAGCGCCTGACTTACACCGACGTGCTGACAGGACTGCCCAATCGGGCAAAGTTCAGTCAGGTTCTGCTGAATTACACCGAACGCCTAGAGGGCGGTTGGGGCGTAATCCTGGCAGACCTGGATAACCTAAAGGTCGTCAACGATACGTTCGGACATGGTGCCGGAGACGAACTCATCCAGATCGTTGCAACAAGGATAGCCGCTGCGGTCGGCAAGGGTCGTGCGTTCAGGATCGGCGGTGACGAATTTGCAGTGGTGGTCGAAAGTAGCGTTGGATCATCAATCTCGACAGTTGCAGCAGGGATACTTGCGACGATCAAGGAACAAGCGCATTGCAACGGTCACGCCATCGTTCCAAGCGCGACGCTAGGCGGTTGTGTCGCAGGACCGGGGGAAACACCCGATCATGTTCGCCAGTGTGCGGATGTCGCGTTGTACCACGCTAAAGAGCGCAATCGCGGCCAGTTCGTCGAACACAGGCCCGGGTTTGGCACCGCAATAACGCGACGCTTTCGAGCGATCAGACAGGTCAGTCTTGCCCTCGTCGAGAAGCGCATACACCCCTACTACCAACCGATTGTGCGACTTGATACCGGGCAAGTCGTCGGTTTCGAAGCGTTGTGTCGGATGTCGACAGCGTCAGGGGACATCATCGCCGCTGCCAACTTCCACGAAGCAACCAAAGACGCCCATGTCGCTGCCGAACTAACCCAGTGCATGCTTCAACAAGTAGCGCGTGATATGCGCAGCTGGCTCGACCGGGGCCTTCCTCTTCAGCACGTTGGGATCAACCTTTCCGCCGCGGACTTTCACGCGGGCCGGCTACAGGAGCGGATCTGTGCAGTCTTCGCGGATGCCGGTGTTCCGTTGGATCATGTCATTCTCGAAGTCACCGAGTCCGTCTATCTTGGCCAACGCGACCATGTGGTTGCCGACGAAATCAAGCTACTGCGTAGCTGTGGAATGCGGGTCGCGCTTGACGACTTCGGAACGGGCTTCGCATCGCTCACCCATCTCCTCACTGTCCCGGTCGACATCATCAAGATCGACAAATCCTTCGTCGAAAGACTGGTTCCGGACGACGGCGCAGTCGTGATCGTGGAGGGGTTGGTCAGCATCGCAAACAATTTGGGTCTCAGAGTTGTGGCGGAAGGGATCGAAACCGAGACCCAGCTCGAGCAACTCGTGTCGTTCGGGTGCAAGCTCGGGCAGGGATATCTGTTCTCCAAAGCTGTCGATAGAGATGCTGCGACTGTTCTGATGGCCAGCCATGGTCAGAATTTAGACAACGGCCATCACCCGCTCAGAGCGTAACATCGGGGTAGCGCTTTGCGGCGCACACCCTGCTGTAGATCAGCCCGGTAGCTCGTATATCGACACGTCGTCCGACGGGTCTCGAATACCCTTGAACTAGCCGTGCCTAAGCTAGCCGCCCAGGCCCTGTATTCGATCTCTGCCGCCAGCGTCGGCTCGACGTAGACGGCCGAGCGCGACCTGATCATGACCACGGCCTTCCTGTCTCTGATGACATCGAAACGTGCCTTCCAGTACCCTTGCCGTCCGTGCGCTCAACACGGTTCCGACGCTTCCAACGTAGACGAGATCGTCGCCCTTTCGCGCAGCCAGAAGCAGACTGCCGAGGTTTCCCGTACCGGCCGAGGACGGCTCGTAGCCGCCAGCGACGAACGTGTCGCTGGCGACACGTTTTATCATCCGCCAGTCACCGCCCGTCCCGGACGGTAGGTCCGGCCTCTTGGCGACTATGCCTTCCAGCCCGAGTTCTGACGCGCCGTCCGTCGCTGATCGGTCGCGGCCTTGCGCTCCGATAGAACTGCGCGCACTGTCGATGAAAGAAGCGAGGACGGCCTATGTCGCATTGGGATGCCGAGCAGTTCTACGACGAGAACGACCATAGCGAGACCGACTTCACCGCACTTACGAAGCCCGTCACTTATCTCAACAGCTGGCTCCCGGTTGTCCTGCGGACGATTCTTCGTGACGACCTAACGCACTACGGTTTCAGCGTCATCGTTCACACTGGTGATGGATCGGTTCTGCTAGACGCGAGTCAGCATGCCGCCCTTCTTTGCATCCAGGAAAGGAAGAACGCGGAGACAATGGGAACGAGATAGAACGCTCATAGTACCAACTGCCAATTGCGTCGCTCACATCCGTCACGCACTCGCAGTGCGTGGCCCTAGCCACCGTACGTCGGGCAACGCCGCCCCCTGACACATGGCACTTTCAGTTCGGTTAACGTGCAATCCACTGGCCTACAGGAGGTCGGACACTCGATTCCGCCGACGAGGCGATGCAAGGTGCCGAATTTCTGCGGAAACGTCTCGAATGATCAAAGACCGACTTGTTTAGCCCGTTGACCGGTCATCGAGAGGGTGGGCCTCGCCCTTCCAATAGTGGTCGATAATGTGGCTGCAGTTCCGAACGACGCGTTCTCCAATTTCCGGATCGCCGCCTTTCAGAGTGTCGGGATCGCCGCCGCTGAGGCGCACGAAAAGGACCTGCTGGGTGGCAGACGTGAAATAGTCCTTGCTGGTTGGCTCGAATTCCAGTCCGGCCTCCCGGAATTTGTCCGCCACTTGGGCGCCGCGTCCTCAATCGCTTTGTAGACCTTGTCGAGCATCGCGCGCTCGGCTGCTTCTCTGATTTCCATGTACTGGCGCTGTTCGGGTGTCGGTACGGCGCAGCTCCTGGTCATCCATGTCTCCTTTCCTGTCGTCCTTGGCGATCTCGACAGCCGCACTACCTCCAGTCGTGAATAGGGAGGTAGCAATGAAGGTTCAAAAATTCAGCCTGTCGGACGCTGAACTGGTCAAGTCTCCGGGACAGGATGCCGATATCTTTGTCGGAAACCTAATCGACGAGAAGGATGGTGGCCCCGTTACCATCGGATACGGCCGCTACGCTCCTGACCAGTCGCTTACAGAGACCATGGCCGTCCACGACACGATGGTAGTCATAGAAGGCAGGCTCTCGGTTTCCACTGGGGACGGAACCGTGACTGCAGGACCTGGCGACATCGTCTACATGCCCAAGGGCGAGGCCGTAACGATCACGACGGAGGGCGAGGGCGCGCTGACGGCATACGTGACCTATCCTCACTGGGCGGAGGCGCAATAAGGATGACGAGAATGGCACCATCGCCAAAAGGCTGGGCGACATTCGCCTGGCAGTCCGACTACGGTCAGTTCTACCTTGTGGACAGGGAGGACGTAGCTCCCGTGGAGAACACGATGGAGATGGAGGCACGTAGCCTGTGCGTGACGCCCAGGGGGCTTGTAATCTACACCCAGTCCAGCCTTCAGCAACATATCAGGATCGCTATCTACGACAGCGAACCGGAGCATCCGGTCACCGAGCCCTTGAGCGGCAATCTGTGGACGCGAATAGAGCAGACGCAAGCCTCGTTCCCTTCGATGTCGTTCGGGATATTCAGCCCGTCGCTGCCCGATCCTTTGCCGTACGGCCCGATCTTCCTCGTGGGTAGCACAGACTGCGTGATCCAGATCAACTGGATGGAATCCCAAGGCGGGAGGGATGACAGCGTCCCGGTCGATCCGGACATCATCGATATCGCGATCTGGCCAGCCGTTGCTACACGAAACTATGCAGTGTAAGAACTAGGCGCTGCACTGAGGCAACCTCTGGAAGCAGCTCTTGCCGACGAGACCGTTGACGGATCGATTATCTTTCCAGCCGATCCGGTGCGGCAAGAGTAATTCAGTTGGCAAAGCGCTACGCCGACGTTAAAGCGGCGCTCCCACTGGCCCGTCAGCATTATTGCAGTGATTGGACATCATTAACCGCGAGGCCGCGCAGCTGCGACGCTGACCCGAAAAGCGTCGCGTGTAGTCAGGGCTTGGCTGACGGTCCGGGATTGGCATTCTCCATACCGACTGGAGAAGAGGGAGCCGAGCCGCTGCCTTCCACTGAATTCAAAAGAGCCCAACCCACGACCGATACCAAGAATACTGCGAGAGCCACCATGGCCCACCTGGAACGTCCCCGACCGGTTCGGCGGGAGTTGCTATGCTTCGTCTCGTACTCTGTGGGGGTGCCGTTCGATCCGTCCTGCTGATGTGCCATGTCCGTTTTCTCCCTCGATCGCCGAACATCGCCGAAGTGCGATTGTTCCGGGCAACGGGAGTACGTCTAATGTACGTTTACATCGCCGGACGCGTGGCACTACCGATAATGACACTTACGGTACACCGATAGTGCCCAAGGGAATCCACCAGTGCCAAGCCTTGATTTGTAGGCCTTACTTTTCGCAAAATTGAGGGTTCGTTCTGCTGTTACTGTTCCTAAGCTGGGAAAGTGGGAGCTGCTTCTTGAAGCCCATCCGGGATCGAGGCACGCCATGTTCCATAATATATATTACGCGCTTTCATAAGCCCGCTAATGGAGAAGCCGTATATTTGTTTAGTCTCACAGCCACCCTTCCGCCCGGGCGCAAAGCTAATAAGAGCGCCCGCACCAAACGCATCTCCACAGGCGGTCCGCCGCGACTGCCTCATCCTCAACCCTGCCGCTCTTAGACGCGCGCGTCACCCAAGTTACCCGCGGGATACCCTCATCGGCTGTTATTTGCGCATTGCTGCGCGAGGGCGTCAACAAATCTAGGAGCTATTTAATGCAGCACAGCAAGTGGTCCCAAGGCGAACGGTTTGCAGCCTATCGTCAGTTAGATGCTTGAGCGTTTTGTAAACGAGCTACCGAGCTACGCCCCCAAAGGTCACCACGGTCTTTGCAACTTGATACCCCGGAAACTCTTCCTACTCCCTATCATGACAGACCAGTCGCGGTAGTGTAATCGGAAAGGAGAGAAAGCAACGGGAGGTCAGCCTCGGTTCGGCCTGACCTCTTCATCCCGGTTGTGGAGCATAGGAGAGACCCGGTTTCGCGGGTCCGTCTTGCAACCTAATTCTCCAACCTAGCCTGCCGCAAACCGCCAGATTGAAGCAAGGTTCCGCTCACGATGGCCTTGGTGCTCAACCCACTCCAGTCACCGTCCGGACAGAAATCCTACGATATCGTCGAGCACTAGCTGCATTATCTGCGCTATCTGTTTCGCAGGCCTCCATGAAGGTTGCGTTCGGAAATAGCAAGTTGCGTGCCCTGTTCCAGGGAAAGGGTCGCCGCGAACTGGACCGCCGCATCTTCTATTGCTGTGCGCACGCGGCCGGTCATCGCAGCATGCTGGTTCGAACGAGCAAGAGACATGAGCCCCACAGGAGCCATGTCAGCTTACGAAGGTATGCATTGGCAACCACTATGAAGGCGCGAAGCATAAGAGCGCCTTCCGGCCTAAGCGAACCACAATGGCGCAAGTTACTTACTTCTTTCCGAGGCAACAAAATCGATGAACGCTCTCAATGGCGCAGGCATAAACCTGCGGGAGAAATACAGTCGTGGACCGTCAAAACTTGTCCACCATTCCGGTAGCACGGGTTCGAGATCTCCGGAATCAAAGTGCGGTTGAAGCCAATTCTCGAACGTGTAGATCAGGCCACATCCGTGCCGGGCAAAGTCGATCGCCGCGGCGGCAGCATCCACACCGACGACCAGCCGTCCCTGAGGGTCGACCGCAAGTGCCTCGCCTTCCCTTTCAAACTCCCACATCACGTAAGCCCCGCTGGAGAACCTCAGGCGGATGCATTCGTGATCGAGCACATCGCTCGGATGCCGAAGCCTTTTTCCACTTGCGAGGTATGACGGACTGGCCGCGAGCGCGGCTCGCTGTCTTGCTGGACCCAACGGTACGGCAATAACGTCTTGAGCGAGATGCTCGCCATAGCGAATGCCGGCATCACATCCGGCTGCCACAGCATCCACAAGCCTATCCTCGACCACGAACTCGATGCGCACGCCAGGATGCTTCTCAAGGAAGCCTTCGACAAGTGGCGGAAGGATATCGACCATGACTGCGCCGGTTACATTCAGCTTCAGCAAGCCACGGGTTTCGGCTTGGGAGCTTGCGGCATCCTGAAGGGCCGCGCGCGCTTCCGCATAAAGAGGCAAGAGGCGTTCCGCCAATGAGCGGCCCGCATCCGTCGGCGAGACGCTGCGTGTCGTCCTTGTCAGCAAAGGAACGCCGATCTGCTGCTCCAAACGCTTCACACGTTCGCTGACCGACGACGGGGACAGCCCAAGTCGCTGCGCAGTCTTCCGAAAGCCGCCGGTCTCGCAAATGTCGAGAAACACCGCTAGGTCGTTGAAGCCAGAAATGTCTTCATTGTTCGCCATGACGATCACGGTATATAGGATTAGGGGGATTATCGGGCGCTAAATCTACATCTATCTCCATGAGCAGTCCACCGCAATGGCCAATCTCAAAGGAAAACATGATGCACAAGAAAACAGTGTTGATCACAGGTGCGAACAAAAGCATCGGATTTGAAACGGCGCGTCAAATGGGTCGCAATGGCTACAGCGTGTGGATTGGAACCCGCGATGCTGCGCGCGGCGAAGAGGCTGTGCAGTTGCTATCTGCTGAAGGCGTTGAGGCGAGGCCGATTTACATCGACGTAACGGACGAGGCGTCGGTGAGGCAGGCGGCCAATCGCGTCCAGACAGAGGATGGCAAGCTCGATGTTCTCATCAACAATGCGGGTATTCCAGGTGAGATGGTGCCGCCCTCTCAGCAGTCGATCAATGACATCCGCACCATCTACGATACCAACGTCTTCGCACCTGTTCTGGTGACCCAGGCCTTTCTTCCCGCTCTCAAGAAGGTTGGGAACGCAAACATCGTCATGGTCAGCAGCGGCCTCGGTTCCCTTGGTTGGCTCTCGGACCCGGGCAACCAGTTCTACGGTGTCAACTTTCTCGGCTACAACAGCTCCAAAACGGCACTCAACGCCATAACGGTGGCTCTTGCCAAGGAACTTGCAGCCTCGGGCATCAAGGTTAACGCGGCTGATCCAGGCTACACAGCAACCGACTTCAACGGTCATTCCGGCTATCGCACGGTCCAGCAGGCTGCAAGCGGCATCGTGTGGCTTGCGACGCTGGGTGAAAAAGGTCCGACAGGCGGCTTCTACTTCGACGGGGTGGTGGTGCCCTGGTAAGCTTATGCTGATCTGATATCCGTCACCCGTCTCGCCGCCGAAGGAGAGCTGTGATCGCATGAAAGGTTCATAGATCTCGTGGTCGGTCACGCCGGGTCTTGCCACGTGGTGAACCGCTGCGTGGCAATTCTGACGAGCTGAGCCGCGGCGAGGAACATTTCGATCTCACGTGGCGAGAATGGCGTTGTCGGCCACGAATTTGGCTTTGGGCATCAACTCATCGAGTCCTGCCCATAAGTCAGCGAGGTGCGATCAACGAAGCGGCCGATCTGTGCTCTCGTGCGCCCATACGCATGAGAAGTTAGGCGCATTTCACCGCTGTCTTGATGACGCTGTCGCCGGGACGGTCGACATATTCGTGAACGATCGGTCCGATCTGCCCATGTCCTCGACGAGAATTGGTTCTCCGCCCGGCCAGCAGCAACGATTGGGTGAGGAAGGACAGCAGTGTCAGCCGCTTGTCGCTGTCGGTCGGCAATCGCCGTCGGAATTGACGGGGCCGTCGCAACTTAGCAGAGCGATGACGAACAAGTCTTTACCGTCAACCCCGCACTTTCCCACGCTCGGCAAGAAAATCCAGGAGCGCGCGCACCCTCGAAGGGAGCAGTCCCCCCTGGCCGGTGTGGATCGCATGGAAGGCCTCGCGATCGCCGGGGTTGAACTGCTCCAGAACGGGTACGAGACGCCCGGCATCGATGTCGTCTTGGACCGTGAACTGGGCAAGGCGCACGAGCCCGACACCGCAAAGCGCCAGACGGCGCAGCGCTTCGCCGTCGCCCACCTGAACCCGCCCAACGGCCGGAATGACGACGGTTCCGGCTCCCGTCTTCAACGGCCATCCATCGACGTTACGGATATAGGAGAAGCCAAGGCAGTTGTGGCGATCGAGGTCTTCAACGGTCTGCGGCTCACCGAAGCGCGCTATGTATGCAGGGCTGCCTGCGACAATCATGGCTGTATCCCCAAGCTTGCGCGCCACCAGGCTTGAACTCTTCAGTGCTCCTGCGCGAACTGCCACATCCGTCCGCTCCGCCAGCAGGTCTACAATTACGTCGGTCTGCACGAGATCAAGGGTGACGCCGGGATAGCGCTCCAGGAACTCCGGCAGGATCGGAGCGAGAATGTGCGTGGCGTAGGATGCGCTGGTGTTGAGACGGATGCGTCCCACCGGCTGCTCGCCTGCACCAGCGCTACGCTCGGCATCGCCGATGTCGGCAAGAATACGGTTCGCCCTTTCGTAGAACGAGCACCCCTCGGCTGTGAGCTGGAAAGCCCGGGTTGATCGGTTGACCAATCGGGCCCCAAGCCGTGCCTCTAGCCGGGCGACAAGCTTGCTGACTGCGGACGGCGTCATGTGGCAAGCGCGCGCTGCGGCCGAAAATCCGCCGCGTTCTACCACGCAGACGAAGACCTCCATTTCACCGGATCGGTTGATATCAGAGCGCGCCATTGGTCTTTCAATTCACAGATGATGTTCTTCTGGGCAGACTATATCGGAAATTGGCAAGCGTCTACTTTGTGGCCTGGTCACCAGGGGTTGCGGGACAGATCGTGGCTAGCGCCCTCGACCTGCCACTTGAGCGACCGCTAAACCCTCGCTCGTTGCAAAGGACAAACAATGGATTATCGCTATCTCGGCCGCTCCGGTCTCAAGGTCTCGGTGCTCAGCTTCGGCGCCGGCACATTCGGTGGTTCAGGGCCGCTGTTCGGCGCATGGGGTAACACGGATGTCGAAGAAGCGCGACGGCTGATCGACATCTGCCTGGATGCCGGTGTCAACCTGTTCGACACCGCGGATGTCTATTCGAACGGCGCATCCGAACACGTGCTCGGTGCCGCTCTCAAAGGCCGTCGCGACAAGGTTCTGATCTCGACCAAGGCTAGCCTGCCGATGGGCGATGGTCCAAACGATGCAGGGTCTTCGCGTTTCAGGCTGATCCGATCGATCGAGGATGCGCTGACGCGGCTCGGGACCGATTACATCGACATTCTGCAACTTCATGCCTTCGACGCCGCAACGCCGGTAGAAGAGGTCCTGTCCACGCTCGATACGCTCGTTCGCGCCGGAAAGGTTCGCTATATCGGCGTCTCCAACTTTTCCGGCTGGCAGATCATGAAGGCACTCGCCGCGGCCGATCGCTACGGCTGGCCGCGCTATATTGCCAACCAGGTGTATTATTCGCTGGTTGGCCGCGACTATGAATGGGACCTGATGCCGTTTGGAGCAGACCAGGGGCTTGGCGCTCTGGTGTGGAGCCCACTTGGCTGGGGACGGCTGACCGGCAAGGTCAGGCGCGGCGATCCCATTCCGGACGGAAGCCGTCTCCACGATACGGCAAGCTTTGGCCCACCCGTAGACGATGAACTTCTGTTCCGTGTCGTAGATGCGCTGGAAGCGGTTGCCGCAGACGTCGGCAAGACAGTACCGCAGGTGGCACTCAATTGGCTGGTCCAGAGGCCAACCGTCTCATCCGTCATCATCGGCGCGCGCAACGAGGCTCAGCTTCGCCAAAATCTCGGTGCCGTCGGCTGGACGCTGTCTGCCGAACACGTCGCCAAGCTCAACGATGCCAGCGAGGTGACGGCACCCTATCCGCATTTCCCATATTACCGGCAGGAAGGGTTCGCACGGATCAATCCGCCGATTGCGAGATAACGGTTCAGGCTTGCTCAGTGGGTCAGGCGTTTGTAGTCAGCGACAACGCTGCTCGCACTAATCATAGACGCACGGCTCAAGCGCCTTGTCGTGCGTCAAAACTCGCCTGCGCAAGCTCGATCTGATGTTTGCTGTCTCGGCTCCATTCAACAAGAGCCGCGACCTGGGAAGCGAAGGAGCGGCCAAGGTGCGTGAGCTCATAGGTTACGCTTGGTGGAACGCTCGCTTCGACATGGCGCACAATATGTCCGTCCCTTTCAAGGCGGCGCAGTGTCAAGGTCATCATCCGCTGGGATGTGCCCGACAAGGCCCGTTCCAATTGACGGTAACGGCGCGGACCGGGAGTAAGCTCCGCCAACGCCATGACCGTCCACTGTTCGCCCAGTCGATCGAGGATGAGCCGCAGACCGCAGTCTTCGTGGCCGGGCGCTCCACAAGGGATCAGCACTGCGGCGGGACGAACATCGATGTGCGTATCGGACAAGATTGTGCCTCCTTATGCGTGCGGTCAGAACCTCCTAAGTGAGGGGCAGCACTGACACAAAAGGAGCATAGCATGATTTTGATAACGGGAGCATCAGGCCAACTCGCTTCGCTTGTTGCCGATAAGGCGAAAGAGTCGGGCTTGCCGGCTCTGACAGCCAGCCGGTCACCTACTGCTGACAGAAGAATGGACTTTGATCGGCCAGAGACCTTGGATTTCTCGGAAGTTGAAACCCTGTTTCTCGTCTCCGCCGGATATGCGGAGGACGATGTCGTGATCCGTCGACATGGCGCGGTGCTGGAGGCAGCCGGTCGGCAGGGGGTCAAGCACGTCGTTTATACGAGCCTTTCCAAAGCGAGTGATCATCTCGGCTTCGCGCTCGCCCATCGATGGACCGAACGGGCTGTCATGAACAGCGGCATGGCATGGACCATCCTGCGAAACGGCCTCTATGCCGAACTGATCGGCGCCCTTTCCGCACCTCGCGAAGGCCGGATCACCACCCCCTTCGGCACAGGTCCCATTTCCGCCGTGGCACGGGCGGACCTTGCCGACGCCGCCGTCGCAGTGCTGGCGAAGCCCGAAGCCCATGCTGGCGTCACATACGAGCTGTCGGGGATAACGCCGTTCTCAGTTGTCGATCTGGCCAGGCAGCTGGATGTTTCCTATCAGCCGACGAGCCTGGAATCGGAGCGCGAACGGCTCTCTGGCTTATCACTCTTGCCGTTTCAACCCGCCATGCTCTTGTCGATCTCGTCGGCTGCAGTGGCGGGTTTTCTCGGGACCGATGCGGGCGACCTTCCAAAATTCGTAGCAAATCCACGCGACAGCCTGTCCATCGCCTGCGTGGCGGCTCGGCAGGCCTATGCTCTGGAATGATGACGTAGGGAGTGAGCCGAGGGCAAACCTGCCACGTGATGACTAAGAGCTCAGCGCACTGCTTGTCGTAGCGGGTCGCGTAAGAAGGACGGCTCGTTGCATCGAAGTGCTAGCGCTCCTTCTCGCGACAAGATGAAAGATCCGTGCTCAGTTGTATGGCATTGAGAGGAATTGAACTCATGGCCAGGCGAGGTTGTCGAACACAGGCTGCGTTAGTCGCATCAGTGCCAACAGGCTCAAAACTACTCTCAATGCTTGGAACCTAGCCTACGCGGCTCTTCATCATATCGAACGGTAACACGTTGATGGATTGAAGTTGGTCTGCAGCTGCCGGTCGGCCAAGATAGTACCCTTGTAGCTGATGAATGCCGTACTGCTGCATCAGACGCTGATGCTCGATAGTTTCTACCCCTTCGACAAGAATGCGGGTTCCACGATTACGAAGCAGGCCGATGATGTCCAACATCATTCGTCGTCCTTTCTCCGTGTTGCAGTCATGGAGGAAGGACCGATCAATTTTGACGGTATCGAATTCTATGAGACGCAGCCACGACAATCCCGCGAAACCCGTACCGAAGTCGTCCAGCCAGACCTGGACGCCCAACTTTCGCAAATCGTTGATGCAGCGCACTACGTCTTGGTCTATTTCCAGCTCCATCCCTTCTGTAATTTCGAGAGCGAGCCTCGCTCCTGCTAAACCGAAATCAGAGAGAGTTGAAGCGACGAAACTTGAGAAATCCGACATTTTGAGCTCAATCGGCGAAACATTGACACTGGCTACCTCAACCTTATTTCCTGCCAGAATGTCGCTGCAGACGGTGCGTATCGCCCAACGCCCCAGCTCGATTATTGACCCTGATCGTTCCGCGACGGGGATGAAATCAACCGGCGCGATCGATGTGCCATCCGGCCGACGCAAGCGCATCAGAGCCTCTGCAGCCGCCACTCTGCCCGTCTGAACATTTCGGATCGGTTGATAGACGAGGGATACAAGCTGGTGGTTTACCGCGACCTTTAGGATCGCTGCTATGTCTTCCTCGTCATCCCGTGTCCTCGCGTCACCAGGATCGAACACCACCACCGTGTTCCGACCGCCTTTCTTCGCGGCGTAGAGGGCAAGATCCGCTTCGTGGACAACTCGGTCGAGGTGCTTGGTCTGGTTCCTAGCGAACGATAATCCGATGCTGACCGTAACGATCGAGGTTCCATCTCGTCGGTTCTCATGAGGTAAAGCCAGCGCACGTATGGCAGACTTGATCGCCTCTGCAAAAGCGATGGCGTCCTCAACGCTTTGCTGCTGCGCGATGATGATGAATTCCTCGCCGCCGTAACGTGCAATCCTAGCTCCGTGGGAATTGACAACCTCTTGAAGAAGATGGGACACAGCGACAAGGCACCGGTCACCCTCTTGATGACCATAGCGGTCGTTGTATCGTTTGAAGTAATCGACATCGAGCAGCAGCACGTAGAACATCGACCTATGGTCGAGCCAACGTCGCCAGTAATCACGCAGTCGCTCATCGACAGCCCGGCGGTTTTCCAGCCCAGTGAGCGAGTCAGTGTTGGACAAAAGGAGGAGAGCTTTACCCCTCTCCTCTGCCGCGTTGTGCTGGACACGGGCCTCGAGAGCGTTGAGGAACACGTTGTAACGCTCTCGGTTAAGTTTCAGGTTCACGTACGAAGTAAATATGAAGCACGAGATGCAGAAGGCTCCGAGGATCAGCTTATAAAGCGGCAACATGGGTGAATATAGGTAGAGCGTGCCCAGAAAGATGAGCATATTCGCTGCAGAGGCTGTGAGTGCAACGGGAAAGCGAAAGCTGAAAAACAGGTTCACGCTCATCATGAAGATGGCGCCGAAAACCATGTAGTAGGAGAGCGCCTCCACAGCACTGGACATCTGTGCAGTGAGAATCCAAACAAGATAGGCTACGGATACGGCTGTAGCCGCGACAGTGTCGATCAGGCCGGATCTTGCTCCGGCGTAGATCAAGACCTCTAAGATCGCTAAGGCACAGACCCCAACGACGAGACGGCCCGCGACGGTGTAGTAAGCGACGTCGGGAATAAAGAGGTAGTCGGTAAGAGAATACGCCAGATACGCGACGACGGCTATCCATAGGCCTTTGCGCGTGACGCGTCTCCTGCCCCGCTCGCTCTCACGCACGTACAAATCACGCAAGTCTTCCGGCGAGGGCGTCGTACCTGCTGCGACGTAACCTGCCTCGGCAAACATGTGCAGCATGGCCTAAGAACCAATTCGGTTGTAGCTACGCGTCGTAGATCGCCGCTGTACGTTAAGTAGCGCCATGTGACATCCGCGACAAACGATAACGAGCTTATCGTGCGCGCACTCGATACGAACCGCCCAGCTTATTTAATAATTTCTAAAGTTGGTGACGCTTGATTGGCCCAATGCGGGACAGGCTAATAATCCTTGACGAATGACAAATCGGTGAAGAATTTAACCTTGCATTAACATTCCATTAATCATGAGGTTATTTTTCTTGGCTCAGCCCCTTTTCTCGCCTGACGGCAAAAGCTTGATAATGCCCCGATCCGTCAGCGACAGTCTTATTTCTCAAAAACCGACCAACCAGGCAGAACTTCTAGCTGAAGCAAAAGCTCAATTTGCCATTGTCATAAACCTGGCGATGCAGCGGTTGGATGCCGGGAAGGATCTGCCCGAGATGACCAGATGGTTGATCGGTCAACTGCATGATATCAGGCAAAAAGCAGGGCTCGAAGTCTGGCAGATGCTCGTCCCAATCATACAAGCGCATCCTTCCGCGCAGATATTGCAGCAGTGCCCCTTCACCCGGTGGTCGTTCGAGAAGCCGCGTGGGTATTCGGGAGATGCCGGACTGATAGACTTCATCTATGGACATGAAGCGGTAGCTGAAGAAGTTGCCAAGGCGACTCCTGTCGGGCTTCAGATCTTTGAGTACACAATTAACGCACCAGGGCCGGTTGCGGTCAGGGAAAGGCGAGACATTCTAACCAGCTACGTCGATGAGACCGCGGCGAGGACCGCCTCGGATACTGAAATCCTGGCGATTGCCGCCGGACACCTCCGGGAAGCGGAGGCATCGACGGCCCTTTCAAAAGGCGAAATCAAGCGATGGGTCGCCCTTGATCAGGATCCCCAAAGCATCGGCTCAATCATAAGACAATTCGAAGGGACGTCTGTCGATCCAATCGATGGATCGGTGCGTGGGCTCCTCACGGGAAAGCATCAACTCGGAACATTTGATTTGATTTATGCCGCGGGTCTCTACGATTACCTTAGTGATAAAGTAGCGATTAGACTTACGCAGATTTGCGTCGAGATGCTGAAGCCGGGCGGAGTATTCTTGTTCGCTAATTTCTCCGATGAGATGTCTGACGACGGCTATATGGAATCTTATATGAACTGGGAGCTCTTGCAGCGTTCGGAGTCAGATATGTGGCGTATCGTCGGTGCCAGTGTCGATGCGGAGGCAATCGATGCCCGCGTCTGGTTCGGGACCAACCGCAATATCATCTACAGCACGATTAGAAGGCTGCCGTAGGCGCAACATCGAGAAGGTTGCGCGCTAGTAGCCTCACCTTCGCCTCCGTGATACCCGCACTTTACATCCCCTCAATCTCTACTAAATTCGTAGCGATTGAGGGAATGACCTGACTTGTTTGCGTCGGGCACCTCAGACAGAGCGCCCCCCAACGGCTAAGGAGAACGTCCTTGACCTACGATGTCGCCATTGTTGGAGCCGGTTTCTCGGCGATCGCACTGACAATCAATCTTCTCGATATCCTGCCACCAGAGGCGACTATTGCCGTGATCGGAGACGATCCGGGGTTCGGACGGGGAACGGCGTACCGGACAGAATTCTATCTCCACCGCCTCAACGTGCCCGCTGCGCGCATGAGTATCTTCCCCGACCAGCCTGACGACTTCACCGACTGGCTCACGTCGCGGGGTAAAGCCGTCAGTCCCGACGCTTTTGCGTCTCGAGGTGACTTTGGTCTCTACCTGCGTGACAGGCTCGCCTCCCGGCTTCGAGCGCGGGAGCATCGCGCACGTCTTGATTTTGTTCGGGCGAAAGCCGTGAGCTGCAACGATGGGCAGGGAGACGGGATCTCATTCGTTCTCGACACGGGTGGAAGCCTGCGGGCCCGAACTGTTGTCCTTGCGCTCGGCGTGGGAAGCGCAGGATTGCCGGTCGCGTCAGACCGGGTTTCGGCGGCTGCCCGCGGGCGAATTATCGAAAATCCATGGACCATGGGCTGGCTTTCGCACGTCGGGCGAAACAACGCGATCTGCGTGCTGGGCTCAGGCCTGACGATGATCGACCAAGTGCTGTCGCTTCGCGCCAGAGGGCATCGCGGGCAGATCCGCGCGCTTTCGCGTCGCGGCCTCGTGCCGATGCCGCATCTTGATCGCCGAAGCGAGCCCGTAGCGGTCGACCTTCCGGACGGAGCCGAGCTTAGCCAGGTGCTGCATGCACTTCGCCGGTCCGCTGACGATGTCGCGGATTGGCGGTCCGTCATCGACGGATTGCGTCCGAAGACCCAGGCACTCTGGCAGGGGCTAACCATGGCGCAGCGATCGCGGTTCATGCGTCATGCGCTGGCCTGGTGGAATATTCACCGTCACCGTATCGCTCCGGATGTGCACCGGAAGTTCCAAGCCCTGGTGGCGGACGGCACAGTGAAAGTTGAGGCGGGCTTTCTCTCCGGCATCCATGACGACGGGGACGGCGTTCGAGTCGAGTACCGGCCAAGAGGCAGCCAGAACGCCACGACCTTCATCGCAGATCTGGTGGTGAACTGTACGGGAATGGAAAAGGCCGGAACCCGACATTCGCCACTTCTTAGAACGATGTGCGACCTCGGGCTGATCCGAATCGACGAACTGGGCCTCGGGATTGTCGTCGACAAGACGTCGCGTGTCCTCGGTGATACGCAGTTGCAGAACGCAGGACTGTTTGCTGTCGGGGCCCTGACTGCAGGCCAGTTCTGGGAAATCACGGCGGTGCCGGACATTCGTGTCCAGGCCAAACGGATCGCAGAGGCAATATCCGCGGAGCTTCACGTCGCCGAAGGACGCGCGACGCGCCGAGCATAATCCAACCGATCTCGATGGCTCTTTCTGGCGCGACACGGATAGCGAAGCTGACTTCATCTCATAGTCCGGCAAATACGGAGCCTGAGCCAGGCAGAAGGGCGGCAACAGCGCCAAAAACCGTATGGGCTCTCAACACGGAGGCCAGCCCCTTATGAAAAAAATATTGAGGGCAAACATCCTACCCCAGCGTTCCAGTTACTCGTGAAATTAGAATGATCGCCTCAACAGATTCCATCTTGAAGAACGAAAATGCGCAGCTCCGCTGTTCGGCGCATCGGTATCTCTACCAATGCGGTCGAGTTAAACTACACTGAAATCTCTTTCCTCACCACCGCGTGTCCTCCGGGCTTGCAGGTTCAGAATGGAGCTTTCTTTGTATCGTAGAACATTTCTGCAAGCGTCCGCGTCCTGCGTATTCGCGGGTCTTTCCTTGGTCGCGTCTGCGGCGAGCGCAGCCGATCCGGCAACCAAGCTGATCGTAGCCGACCAGGCCGAACTCGTGCGCAATCTGCTGGACGCCAGCGGAGAGCGAAAGAACCTGGCATTCGACATCGAGTTCCCAAACTTTGCCGGTGGCCCAGCCATCCTCGAGGCAATCCGGGCAGGCGCGGTGGACATAGCCTATGTCGGCGACACCCCGCCGATCCAGGCGCGTTCCTCCGGCACCTTGCTGCCAATCGTCGCCACGTTCACACGCGAGATCGCCCAGTATCGGCTGACCAGTCGTCCCGGCCTAAATATCAACGCGTTGTCCGAACTCAAGGGCAAAAAGCTAAGCTATGTGGAGGGTTCCGGCCGCCAGGTCTTTCTGATCGAGGCGCTCAACCGGGCCGGGCTGACGCTGAAGGATGTTACCCTGGTTAACCTTCGCGTCGCGGACTTGCCCGATGCTCTGCGGTCCGGCGCCGTCGATGTCGCGGTCCTCCAGGAGCCCTTCGTCACACGGCTGACGAACCAGTCCGGCGCGAGCCCGGTACTTGATCCAGAAGAGCGCAAGCTTCTGCCGAGCACATCCTACTTCTATGCACGTCCAGATGTTCTTGCCGACCCGAAGAAGACGGAATCGATCAAGCAATTTCTGGCCGCCTTCGTTAAAGCCGGCAACTGGAGCAACGAGCACCAGCAAGAATGGGCGAAATTCTACTATACCGCCTTCCAGCGTGTATCTCCGGAAGACAGCGCCGCCATCCTTGCAGGACAGTCGCCCCTTCTCTTCCAGACATCGGTTGAGGCGATCCCCCATCACCAGAAGCTGATCGACATCCTGTACCAGGCAGGCTCCATCAAGGAGCGTCTGGATGCCAAGGGATCGTTCGTCGATACGTTCGACAAGGTCGTAGAGCAATCACGCTGATCGGAGGTAGTATGATGGACATATCTTCAGGCAGGGTAGTCAACGCGCGCGCGGAGCGGATAAAAGGTCGTGCCCTCGACCGCAGGCCGACACAACTGACGCCCGCAAAGCTTCCACCCGGATTGAGGCTTCTCGGCCCCATCATCCTTCTGATCGTTTGGGAGACGGCGGCTCGCATCGGCGTCCTCTCGCCCAGCACGCTCGCCGCCCCTTCCACGGCGGTAAAGACAGGCTATGACATGGTCGTGGACGGCAGCCTTCTGCCTCACCTCGCCGCCTCGGCAGCACGCGCCTATTCCGGGCTCCTCCTTGGCGTTGTGGTTGGTGTTGTCCTCGCTCTCCTGTCGGGACTGACGCGAACTGGCGAAGCCCTGATTGATGGTCTTGTGCAGATCAAGCGTGCGGTGCCGACACTTGCGCTCATCCCGCTAGTCATCATTTGGCTCGGGATCGGCGAGGCCATGAAGGTCTTCCTGATCTTCACGGCGGTCCTCATCCCCGTCTACATCAACACCCATGCGGCGTTGCGCGGAATCGACATAGGGCATGTGGAGCTTGCACGCACGCTTGGTCTGACCCGCGCCGAGTTCATCCGTCATGTCGCACTGCCCGGGGCGCTACCCGGCTTTTTCGTGTCACTGCGGCTTGCCGTCGCGCTGTGCTGGACGGCACTCGTCGTGCTGGAACTCGTCAATACGCAAACAGGGATCGGCTATCTCATGAACCGGGCACGCGACTGGGGCCAGACCGACATCATCGTCGTCGGCATTATGATCTACGCGCTGCTCGGACTGCTTTCCGACGCTGTCGTCAGATTCATCGAGGCCCGCGCGCTTTCCTATCGACGGGCTCTGGGCTCATGAATGCGCATGTGACGAATGCCGTGGTCCTTCGAGACCTTTCCCGCAGTTTCAAGGGGAAGACTGTGCTCGACCGCATCTCGCTCGATATTCCGACGGGGCAGTTCGTGGCTCTTCTTGGAGAGTCCGGTTCCGGCAAGACAACCCTGCTGCGGGCGCTTGCCGGGCTCGACGACGATGCGGAAACCAAGGGACATTACAGTACGCCGGTAAGTGTCTCCGTGCTTTTCCAGGACTCACGGCTTCTGCCGTGGAAGACGGTGATCGACAACGTCACGCTCGGGCTGCGCCGCGCCGATGGTCAGGCTGCCGCACGTGATATGTTGAGGGATGTCGGGATAGGTGACAAGACGGATGTCTGGCCGTCGACACTCTCTGGCGGACAAAAGCAGAGGGCGTCACTGGCGCGTTCCCTCCTGCGCGAGCCAGACCTTCTGCTGGCGGACGAACCGTTCGGTGCGCTTGACGCGCTCACGCGGCTGAAGATGCAGGCGCTGCTGATGCGCCTTGTCGAACGTCAGCGACCGACCATTATCCTGGTGACCCACGACGTCGACGAAGCCCTGCTTTTGTCAGACCGCGTCCTTGTCCTCAAGGATGGCAGCATCATCGAAGATCACTCGATCTCGCTTCCCCACCCGCGCCACGAGCATCAGGCCGAACTGTTTTCGCTTCGGTCAAAACTGCTCAAGAGCCTCGGCGTCGAAGCCGACAATATTTGAAAGGCACCCCATGTCGCACAAGTTGCATCTCAATCTCTTCCTTATGTCCCGCGGCCACCATGAAGGGGCGTGGCGTCATTCGCATGCCAACCGCAAGGCTCTGACCGACCTTCAGCTCTACGTTGAAGCTGCCGCGATCGCGGAGAGCGCAAAGTTCGATGCTGTCTTCCTTGCCGATACATTGGCGGCCGGAAACAGCAGCGGCCTGGCGTCGTCGGGGTCGTTGGAGCCGATCGTGCTGCTGTCGTTGCTCGCGGCTAATACAAGGAAGATCGGTCTCATCGGAACGGCCTCGACGACCTACAGCCTGCCCTACACTTTGGCACGCCAGTTCGCCACGCTCGACCACCTCTCTAATGGTCGCGCCGGATGGAATATCGTCACATCCTGGGCACCTGAGGCCGGTGCGAACTATGGCCTGCAGCAAAATCTCGACCACGCGGATCGATACAAGCTGGCGGAAGAATTCGTCGAAGCGGTCGATGCCTTGTGGAAGAGCTTTCCGGCAGAAGCTGTTCTCGATGACAGGGAACGAGGACTGTATCTAGACGTCGATCGGATCAAGCCTGTTAACTATGCAGGTGACCACTACCGCACCAAGGGTCCGCTCAATGTGCCGGCAAGTCCGCAGTCCCGCCCGGTCTACATTCAAGCAGGTCAATCCGACGCCGGTCGCGGATTTGCGGCAAGATGGGCGGAAGCGATATTTACCGCCCACATGACGAAGGAATCTGCCAAGGCCTTCTACACGGATGTGAAAAACCGCGCTGTGGGTTATGGACGCAGCCCGGAGGATGTCGTCATTCTGCCAGGCATCAGCGCGGCGATCGGGTCGACGACAAAGGAAGCGGAACAGGTCTGGGAGGAGCTCGACGCGCTGACCAGCACGGATGTGGGACTGACGCGGCTCGCGGCCCGGTTCGGCGGTCACGATTTCAGCGGCGTCCCGCTGGACCGCACTTTGACCAAACACGACTTTCCAGATCCGGATTCCGTCGAAGCTTCGAAGAGCCGGGTCATTGGCTATATCGACATGACATTGAAGGAAAATCTGACGCTCAGGCAATTGCTGCGCAAGCTTGCGGGCGCCCGTGGCCATTTCGTAGCGACCGGCACGCCCGAACAAGTCGCAGACATCATTGAAGACTGGTTCCGCACCGGCGCCGCCGACGGCTTCAACGTGATGCCGCCGATTATCAACAGCCAGCTCTCACTGTTTGCCGAGGAAGTCGTTCCAATCCTGCAGAAGCGGGGGCTATTCCGGACGGAGTACGAAGGCCACACGCTACGCTCACATTTCGGACTGGCCCCCGTTGGAAACTCCGAGTCGCTTGCACGATCCGCGTGATCCCCACGGCGAACTTCAAGAACGGAAGTCACCTTAGCTTCCGGGTGATGGGAAAGCTTGTCATAACTTCCTTGCTCATCGCGCGCAGCCGCTGTTCAGGTAAAACGAAATTGCATCGGTCAATTTCGCAGGATGTGCTCTTCGCCTTGAACCAATTCGAACCGCGGACCCGTTGCTCTTTGCCGTGACGACGAATTTTAGCTCGTTGGCAAAGTGTCTGGCCATTCCTGCGCTCCATGAAGGACGCGAAGGATACGGACCACGGTTTCGGAAATTTCATATGCCGCGACGTACGGCGTCCCCTTGATGACAAGTTCGCGGGTGCCGGCAATTCTGCCAACACGACCGCTCGCGGAAAATTCCCCCAACCGGCTGACGGCGGCAACGATCCGCTCATCGACCAGAATGGCCGCTGACGGATTTTCTAATTCTATATACGTAAAGATGGCGTCGCGATCGGATAACGCGAACGCAGACCAGGTAAGCTTCAAGCTTTGCGCTCACCCGCGTTGAGACGGGCTGCTGCTCGGCGTTTAGCGAAATGCAACTCGACTTCATCGTCCGAAACGTCCGGTCGAGTATCGTTTAGCGCTTCAAGTACCTTGGTGCGAAACCAAGCGTCATGCGCCTCACTGCCAGAAAGAAGTTCCAGCGGCAGCGCACCCTCGTTGGCCGTCCGGGTGAGTAATATACGGACCGCGTCCGAGACGGTCAGTCCCATATTTCCAAGCACCGCTGAGGCACGATCCCGGACCTCGGCGTCAATACGAGTTTGTACCAGTGCATTTGCCGCCATAACCAATCTCCACTTTGGCCAAGATCATAATTCATATGAATGACAAATGCGATAGCTAGTAGGGCTGCCGTCACCAGTTCTCGTTTCACTTACTGCTCTTGAGCACCTGGCCCCAAATGCTTGCAGCTGTGGCAAAACCATTTGTTAATTATCCGCTCCTATTCCGGCCCGCCCTCGGCACTGGTGTCGAGAAAATGGAATAAGAGCATGGCAAAAAACAATCTTTCAACTCATCGCTTTCAACGAAAAATCTCTGATTTCTGCGAAGTGCGCCTTGCGCCAATCGCCTCAAAGCGGATGCTGGAATGCATTCGGCCCTACCTCATAAGTCTCGTCGTCCACCGCCAGCCGCCCCCGGTAGCGAACGGCCGCATTGACTGGACGATCATTGGCCAGGCATGCGGGATTGAAGGCGAATTGACGGCTGAGTTTAACAAGGCGCTCCGTCCGGGCCTGGACGCTATTATCCGCTGGCTCGGAGCGCCACCTGCCGCTGAGGACATACGGTCCACAAGACAACGTGCGAAATCGAACAATGCTGTTCGGCGCAAGCTGGAAACTGCGACGTGCTCCAAACCACGACAGATCCTCTCCGATACGCCCACCGTTCAATCTTCGTCGTTGCCCAGAGGGCCAGAACCGAAGCCGATCAGTCCCTTCCCTGAGCCTTTGTTCGAGGCGACCAATGATCCGGCCAGCTTTCACGATGCGCTCATTTATCAGATGCGCCGGTTCGGGGAGAGTTATTGGCAACTCTATCGCGCCGTGGTTCGATTGGGCGAGACCTTCGATGAAAAGACGCTACTGTCCTGGATACAGGGCAAGCGAGTACCGCGATCTTTGACAAGCTTCGAGATCCTGTCCCGCATCGAACGGCGTTATCGGCTGGAGCAAGGCTATTTCAAAGCGAAGTTGCCGCACCAATCCCGCTCCCTGTATGGCCATGATATGGGTGACATCAGCGCTGCGGAACATCGACGGCTTGCATGGCATCTTCCGGACGATTTCAGCAGCCTGCCGTTCTCCAAGCGGGAGGAGATCATCGAGTGGGTGCGCAGGGTCATCATCTCGGGCTCAACAGACTATCGCCGCTATCAGGCGGCGGCGAGCAAGCAGCGTTATGCAATTCGGTTCCCAGGCGTGACCTATGGCGGAGGAGCTCTGTCCCCACGATCGCAAATCAATCCAGACAGCACGGGCCACAATTCCGAAACCTTTGAAGATCCAGATCTCCTGTCAGGCGTCGTCGATGCGCCACCACGGCTGGCTATGGAGATGGCCGATCTCATCCGCTTCAAGACATCGACGCTGACAACTATCGGCTTCCAACGAAATGGAGTTTGGGGAGAGGAAACCGCGTCTCAGAAGGTCGAGCATCTCGGCCTCATGTTCGGTGCGCTCGCCGCCTCGCCTGCCGGCGTCGTCAAAGGGCGTGGCGTGCCTCTCAGCCAACTGACCTTTGGACTGCTGATCTTCCCAGGCGTCTGGGATTGGTACCTGCAATGGCGCGAGCAGCGGCGTGGCTTCTATACCAAGTGGGAGGAAGACATGTTGATGGTGGCAATGGCGCTGACCCGTGCCGAAGTCGGCTGGATACGCCAGCATCCAGAATTGTTGACGAAGGTTCAGCCAATCGAAGGGCTGATCGCGCCCGAGGAGATAGAATTTGCGGCGCGAGACTGGCACGGCGCATGCGATGCATTCCACCGGCATGCCGCCAATCGCTCGAAGGAGATCCAGCGGGTCATGCGTGTGCATCGCGACCCGTTCGAGCCGATCATGGTGATCCTTGAGGCGGACAGCCCGCTGGCAGAATATCGCAAGATCACAGACGAGATCCTGAAGCGAATGCCGGACGAAAACCGCTATCCCCGGCCGGCCGCAGAGGCTGTACGATCCTTTCTGTTACTCCGCCTTGGCCTGCATCTGGGACTTCGGCAAAAGAACCTTCGACAGCTTCGCTTGTGCCCACGCGGGCATTTTCCGACGTCAGAGCGACGACTGGAAGACATGAAATGCGGTGAGCTACGCTGGAGCGATCGAGAGAACGGATGGGAGGTACTCATTCCATCGGTCGCCTTCAAGAACTCAGGCTCATCCTTCTTCGGACAAAAGCCGTTTCGGCTGATCCTGCCGGATCTGCTCGACCTCTACAAATACCTCGAGGCGTATATCGACAGGCACCGCGGCGTACTGCTGGGCAGCGCCAAGGATCCTGGCACCCTGTTCGTGAAAACGGTGAAGACGACAAGCATCGACGCGGCGTACGACTCGACGAAATTCTACGAGGCTTGGCGAACCGTGATCCAACGTTATGGGATTTACAACCCCTACACCGACCGCGGCGCCATAAAGGGGCTGCTGCCGCACGGACCGCATAACCTTAGAGATATTCTAGCAACGCATATCCTCAAACAGACCGGATCCTACGAGCAGGCCAGTTATGCCATACAGGACACACCGGATGTCGTTCAGCAGCACTACGGTCGCTTCCTACCCCAAGACAAGGCGGCACTTGCGGCGAAAATTCTCAATCAGGTTTGGGAAGCTGCATAACCAGTAAGTTGAATAGCTGATCCACATCGCCCAGGCAGATGCGGAAACGATCTCCGCGTCTGCCTGGGCGTCAGTCGTCTTCGCCTTGATGAGGTTCGAAGCTTTGGGAGCCGCGTTATGATATTCGAACCGTTCCGACGCGTTGAACGGCTCTGCCCCATGACCGGTCGATTGGACTGCTCATCTAGATCAACAAACTAGTATCTACTGTAACTTCAGCTTCCTCCCAGATCTGCGTGCTGCTAGGACAGTCGGAGCGACTTTTGACTGCTGTGCAATCTTGACGTCGACTTCTGTCTGCACGATCAAGCGCTGGTGAAGAGCTCGCCGGTGTAAAACTTCTCCGGCGCCAGCGGGTCCTTGACCGTGCCAAAATCCTGGAACATCCTGTTGAAATCAGCCAGCCATCTGTTGACCGTGCCGTCCTTGGTAAAGCCTTCAAGTTCCTTGGATGTCAGCATCTTGCGGCTGCGGGCAACCTTGTCGGTTGCTTCCTTAGGTGCGTTGAGAAACGCCGTGGTGATCTCGATCGAGTGATCGAGATTGGCGACGCGGTAATCCATCGCCTTCTTCATCACCCGCAGGAATTTCTTCACCAAGTCCGGGTTCTGTTCGACGATTTCGTTGCGTGCCACAAACGTGTTGATGAACGACGTCTGCGGATAGAAATCCTGGTTCGAGGCCAGTTCCTTCATGTCGGGCACGCGCGGCTTGATCGTGTCGATCAGCGGGTACCAGATGCCTGCGCCATCGATTTGTTTCGACGTGAAGGCCGCGACAACGGTCGACGGGTCCATCGGCACCATCTGGATGTCGGCGATCGTCATGCCAGCTTTTGTCAGCGCCATGCGCAAGATCATATCGCCAGACGTTCCTTGAGGAACGCCGACCTTCTTGCCCTTGAGATCGGCCATCGAGGCGATACCGGCCTGGGCGATAACGCGGTCAGAAAAGCCGATATCGTTGACGCCAACCACCTTTGCGCGGCCGCTCGCTGGCAACCAGAGGGCGCCGGGGCCGATCGTCCCGAAATTCAGACTGCCCGCACCCATCGCCTGGATCTGGATCGGACCATTGGTAAAGACCTTCACCGTTGGCTTGAGACCTTCTGCCTCCCACAGCTTCTGGTCCTTGGCGATTGCCAGCACACTGGCATTCGGGAAATCGGCGATATAGCCGATCGTCATCTCGGCGGACTGGGCGCGAGCCCCGGCGCCGATGGAAAACGCGCTGGCGCCGGCAAGTGCGGCGCCGGTTACCATAAGATGTCGTCTCGTCAGCATGGTCATTCCTCCTTTGACGGGCTGCAACGCTTCATAGGCAAGGAACAGGCGGCTGCGGCAGGGTGATACACCGCCCGCCAGACCTCGTTGCGCAATTCTGAAAATTCTAACGAAAGCCGCATATCCTCGGTGCGAGGATAGGGCAGATCGACATTGACAATCTTATAAAGCCGGCCCGGCCGGGCTGCCATGACAACGACACGGCTTGCGAGATAGACGGCCTCGTCGACATCATGGGTAATGAACATTACCGTGCGCCGTTCCTTGCTCCACATCGTCAGCAACTGATCCTGGAGCTGCACGCGGGTCAAAGCATCGAGCGCTCCGAACGGCTCGTCCATGAGCAAGATCTTCGGATTGACCGCATAGGCACGGGCAATCGCGCAGCGTTGCTTCATGCCGCCAGACAGAGTCTTCGGCAGTGAATTGGCAAAGTCGGTCAGCCCGACAAGGGCGATGAAATGATCGGCGATCCGCCGCCGCTCATCCCGTTTGTGGCCGGCAATCTTCAGGCCGAACTCAACATTCTGCCGCACAGTCAGCCACGGAAAAAGCGCATATTGCTGAAAGATCACGCCGCGTTCCGGTCCCGGCCCACTGACTGGCGTGTCGTCGACCAGAACCTGTCCGGAAGACGGCGCGGTCAGGCCGGCAGCAATATTCATCGCCGTCGACTTGCCACACCCGGAGGGTCCGACGACGGTGATGAACTCGCCATCCTTGATATCAAGGTTCAGACCTTCGAGTGCCGTAAACGCTGGCCGACCGGCGATATCAAACGTCTTGTTGACGTTTTTGAATGAGATTTTCGGGGTCATAGCTTCTCCTGCCAGGCGGTCAGCACACTGTCGATCGCCATGACGATGCGATCCATGATCAGTCCAAGAAGACCGATCGAGATAAGGCTGACGAAAATGGTCGCCAGGTCGTAGTAGAGTTGTGCCTGCTGCATCCGGAAACCGAGGCCCGACTGTGCTGCGATCAGCTCGGCAGCCACCACGGTCGACCACGAAGAACCAAGACCGATACGGACGCCGACCATAATATAGGGCAGCGACGCCGGCACGATGACGCGTCGGAAAATGGTGAAATCGTTGGCCCCCAGCACCCGCGCCGCGTTGATCATTGTCCTATCGACGCTGATGACGCCTTGATAGGTGGCGACGACGGAAGACAGGAAGGATGCGAGGAAGATGACGAAGATCTTCGGCGTCTCGTCGATGCCCATCGTCACGATTGCCAGCGGAATGATGGCAAGTGGCGGAATGGTGCGGAAGAACTGGACGTAGGGCTCGATGATGGCGCGGGCGACTTTGTACCAGCCCATCAGGAAGCCGACCGGAATTGCAACGAGAATGCCGAGCGCGAAACCGGTAAAGACGCGGCCGAGACTTGCCAGCGCGTCGGACCATAGAAGGCCGCTTTGCGCTTGGATCACAGCTTGTCTGGCGACTGCCAGCGGCGTAGGTAGCCCGACAACACCATAGGCTGTTACCAGGGCCCACATCGAGATACCGAAAACGACGGCAACGATGTTGATCATCAGCATTGTGAGTGGACCCGAACGCCGAGGCACAACACCTGCTCTATCCGATGTGTTTTCGTTCTCTATAACTGCCAAGACCACTCCTCCCGAGCATTCGGCCAGTCCGTCATCCGGTCAGCGCGCCGCCGCCATAACATCCCGAGTCTTGAAATTTGATTCGATTAGCCAGTCGCGCATCACGTCCAAAAGCTCGCGCTTGCGATCCTGATAGTCTGAATCGCTCCAGAGGTTTCTAACCTCCTTCGGATCATTCTCGAGGTCAAACAACTGTCCGTCGGTCGAGCCCTTGAAATGAACCAGTTTCCATCTGTCGCTGCGCACACCGGTCATGAATTCGACGCCGCCAACCATTGCCACGTCGCCGATCTGCTCGCAGAAGACGTGCGTGCGGGGCGTCCAGTCCCTGCCTTCCAATGCAGGCCGCAGGCTTTTCGCCTCAAAAGTCTCCGGCGGCGTGATGCCGGCATAGTCGAGAATGGTCGGCCCCAGGTCGAAAAGCTGACAGAGCCCGTCGATCGTTCGACCGCCCTCGAACCGGCCGGCAGTCGACCAGATGACCGTCGGAACGCGGGTCACGATATCGTACATCGACCATTTTTGGATCAGCCCATGTTCGCCAAGGCACTCCCCATGATCCGAGGTGAAGATGACGATCGCGTCCTCAAGATATCCACGCTCTTTCAACGATGCGAGCAGTTCGCCGACCTTTTCGTCGATCAGCGTCACATTGCCGAGATAGTGAGCCCACAGCCGCTGCATCTGGTCCTCACTCGGATCCAGACTCCAGACGACGGAATCATGGTCAACCTCGACATCGTGCTGACGCTTGTCCTTCAGCTCCTGATGCAGGCTGTCGAGTTCCTCTTTCGTCGGCTTCGGCAGCGGCAGATCGTTGCGCTTCAAATAACGCTCGGTATAGCGCGCCGGCGGATCGAACGGCGGATGGGGCCCGGGAAAGCCGACCTGCAAGAACAATGGCTCTGCCGGCGGATAGGTCTCGACCCACCACTTCGCCATGTCGCCGACGAAGGCATCGGAATGCATGTTTTCTGGAAGCTCCCAGTCAAAACATCCAAGCCGCTCTCGATAGTCCGCACGCTCGCGGTAGAATTCGCGCTGCTGCTTGACGAGACCTTGAGCGGCGAGCGCCTTGTCCCACTCGTCAAAGTACCAGCGTCCCTCCATGTAGCGGTCCTTGTTTTCCACGACGTAACGCTCGTGGAAACCGCTGTCCGAATTATAGGGGATGGTGTGCATCTTGCCGACATTGACGCAGCGATAACCGGCGTCGCGCAGGCTTTCGACCCAGGTCCGCTGCCATTTCTGACCGTTGGCGAGAACGCCGGTCGTATGCGGGTAATAGCCGGTAAACAGGCTTGCTCGTGACGGCACGCAACTCGGCGCTGTGATGTGGCAGTCGGTCAGCGCCACACCTTTCTCGATCATCGCATCGATATTCGGCGTATGGGCGTAAGGGTAACCGAGCGCCGAAATGGAATCGTAGCGCTGCTGGTCGGTCATGATCAAAATGATGTTCGGCCTGTCAGCCATCAAACAGCTCCTCCCCACTGCAGCCAAACGGCGCGGCGGACATTACAGCATGCGAAGGAACCATCCCCCTGTTTCGCTTGCCTCTCGACGCAATGGATGACACAAAGTTATCGATAACGCAACGATCACTATCGCTGCTCGAACGACGTTAGTTGGCAGGTTTTGGATCTATGACGATCAGTACGAAAGCCAGGGACGGGGACGACGACCGAAGTGCGAGTGAGAGGAAGGACCGCCCTGCCCCAACGCTCGCCTCGATCGCCGAACGGGTGGGCGTTTCCGTCAACACCGTATCGCGCGCACTTCGGGCACCCAATACGGTAAGGGTCGAACTGCGCAAACGCATCAACGTGGCGATGGAAGAACTTAATTACGTTCCGAACCGCCTAGCCGGTGGCCTTTCCGGCACGCGCACCGATATCGTCGGCGTCGTCGTGACCTCGCTGTATTATTCGGAATTCGCCAGCATCATTGATACGTTGCAGTCATCCCTTCTCGAACACGACCTTCAGGTCATGCTTGCCAATACCCGCTACAATCCCGACCAGGAGCTGAAACTGGTCCGCTCGATCCTGAGCTGGCGGCCGGCGGCCGTGGCGATCATCGGAATCGACCATCCGCCAAAAGTGGTCGAGCTCCTAAAATCCTCCGGCATACCGATCCTCGAGATGTGGGATACCAGCGGTCCGGTGATCGACACGGCGATCGGCTTCGACCACCAAGCGGTGGGGGCAGCCCAGGCCCGACACCTGATCGATCGCGGTTACCGAAAGCTAACCTTTGTCGGCAGCCTCCGCGAAAACGACCGGCGCGCCCGCAAACGTCTTCTTGGCCTCGAAACCGAAGCGGTCAAAGCCGGGCTCCCACCAGTCGTCACCTGCACAGAACCAGTAGGGGGCAGCCCCGATCTCGGCGAAAAACTGGCGCTTGACCTGCTCCAAACCCATCCCGGCATCGATGCCATCGTCTGCAACAGCGACGTCGTTGCTTTCGGCGTGATGCGGGGCTTGAGGAAACTCGGCTTACGCGTGCCGGAGGATGTCGGCGTGATTGCATTCGGAGACAACGAGGCTGCGGCCTGCATCACCCCGCCCCTCACCACCATCCGTCCCGATCGCGAACGGATTGGACGCTTGACCGCCGACGCCATCGTCGCCCGCATCAACGGCGGCGAACCGCAGACCACCGTCGTCGACTGGAAACTCGTTGCCCGCCAGAGCACACAACGCGATACGGTTCGGGCGGAGGCGAGAGACGGCTAGGCGCCGTCCTGCCGCGATCTGTTTTCTGGCGTGCGACTGGAATTGGCGCCGAGGCGCACACTCGCGAGCGTCCACCCTTGAGTCCTCAGCGAACTTTCGATGCGCCAAGCCAAGATCGCGCTAATCAGTTCCTGCTTCACGGCCTGGTGCGCCGGGTCGGACCATAAATTGTTCACCTCCGTCGGATCGTGGTCCATGTCGAACAACTGGCCTTCGTGGCTGTCGACGAAATGCACGAGTTTGTGGCGCCGGCTGCGGATCATCGTCATGAACGTCGTGCCGCTGAATATGCGGTCGCCGGCATGTTCGGAAAAGACGTATCGTCGGGGCTCGCACTCCTCACCGCGCAGATAAGGCATCAGCGACTGTGCCTCCATCCAGTCCGGCACCGGCACGCCAGCCATGTCCAGAACAGTCGGAGCAAAGTCAAAGAGCGAGACGAGATCGTCCACCACCCTGCCCTCGGCCACCCGCCCCGGCGCCCAGACAATTGCCGGCACACGAACACTGTGCTCGTACATCGACCATTTCTGGCTGTGTCCGTGATCGTTTAGGCTGTCGCCGTGGTCCGACGTGAAGATGATGATCGTATCGTCCAGCACGCCGCGCCTTGTCACGGCCTCGATCAGCTTGCCCATCTGTGCGTCGATCATAGAAACGTTGGCGAAATAGTGCTGCCGCTGGCGGCGCGTCTGTTCCCTTGTCGGCTCGGCTAGATGCACGACGGCATCGTGGTCGACCGCCAGATGCTGATCGCGCAGCACTTTCAGCGCCGCCGGCTGCGCGGCGATGTCATCCTTGCTGAGAATAGGTTCCGGCAGCTCGGCATCCGCATAGATGTCGAGAAATTCCTGGGTCGGATCATAGGGCGGGTGCGGCCCGGGGATACCGATCTGCAGAAAGAAAGGTTCATTGCCGGTGTAGGTATCGAGCCACATCTGGGCGAGCGCCGAGACGAAGTTGTCGGAATGCAGGTCCTCGGGCAGGTTCCAGACGAAGCCGCCGAGGGACGAGCGGTAATCCTCCCGCCGACGATAGGTGACACGGCTCGGCTTTTCAAAGCCGCGCGTCCAGATCGCCTTGTCCCACTGGTCGAGGAAAAACGGGAGCCGCGGCGTGGCACGGTCTTTGTTTTCCACTACGTGCCGCTCGTGAAACCCGAACGAATCCTCGAAGGGAGACGTGTGCATCTTGCCGACGTTGACGCAGCGGTATCCCGCCTCGGCCATCAGTTGCACCCAGCTGAACGCCCACGGCTCGTCATTGCGGAACACGCCGTTGGTATGCGGATACACACCCGTAAACAGGCTTGCGCGCGACGGCGCGCAGGAGGGCGAGGTGACGTAGGTCTGGCGGAAGTAGGTGCCTTCCCTGACCATCCGGTCGAGATTGGGCGTCTTCATATAGGGAAAGCCGCCGGCAGCAATTGTGTCGAACCGCTGCTGGTCGGTGATGACAAAGATGATGTTCGGCTTTTTCTTCTCGTTTGACATGATGTTTCTCCCAGTCCGACACCCGCTTACAGCCCGAGCGACCGCAAGCCTTTCACTCTCAACAAGCAGCTGTTCTCATCTGCCGAAAACTCTAGTACCAAATATGATGCTGCGCCCAATGCGGACGCAAGCAATGCCGGCGAGCAGGAGGAGAACCAATGGCGACCGTTCTGATCACCGGGTGCGATCGCGGGCTTGGCGAGGAATTCGCGCTTCAATACGCGGCCAAAGGCGATCGGGTCATCGCCACTTGCCTTGATCCCGACGCTTTTAGCAAACGGCACAAACATCTCCGCACTATAGAAACCGTCAAGCTGGACGTGACCGACGAAGCGTCGGTCCTTCGCCTCGCTGCGGAGCTGGACGGCGTTGCAATCGACGTGCTGATCAACAATGCCGGCATTCCGGGCCCGCATCCGGACTTGCACGAAACGGACCTCGTGCTCTGGCGAAACATGCTGGAAGTCAATCTGATCGCGCCTTTCGTCGTCACAAGGGCCTTCACCGAGCACGTTGCCCGCAGCGAGCGCAAGGTGATCGCTTTCATAACAAGCCGCATGGGGTCGATCGGGCTGAACAATACAGCTAGCGCCTACGCCTATCGATCCAGCAAGGCAGGCCTCAACATGGTCATGAAGAGCCTTGCCATCGATCTCGCGCCCCGCCAGATCTGCGTGCTTGGCCTTCACCCCGGCAAAGTCGCCCGTCAAGGGGACGGCGGACTGAGCATATCCGAGAGCATCGTGCGGATGCGCGAGGTCATCGATCATTCCGGCCCGCACCAGACAGGCAGCTTCTACGATTACAATGGCCAGATCCTCCCTTGGTAAAAGTCACGGTTACGGCAGCACGTCATAGGCGACACGGAAACCCGTATTGCTCGAAGCACTGTCGGCCGAAAGGCCCATGCGGGCAGCTATTCGGTAGCGATAGCAGTAGCTCTTGTGGCACAAGAATGAGCCACCTTTCAGAACCTTGTCAGCGGACTTTTTCGCCTGGTCGTTGCGAAGCTTCGCAGCCTTGGAGAGCGACCGCACTTTGAAGGCATCCGCGGTCCATTCCCAGACGTTACCGGAAAGGTTGTAGAAACCTGCTTCTGATGGTTCGAAGCTGCGTGCCGGCGCCGTGCCGAAGTAGCCGTCAACCATCGTATTGTGGTTCGGAAACCGGCCCTGCCAGATATTGCAGAAACTCAGATCGTCGCTCGGCTCAATGTCGCCCCAGGGATACCGGCGCCTCCGGTTGCCGCCGCGTGCGGCATGTTCCCATTCGGCTTCGGTAGGCAGTCGGCCACCTACCCATGCGGCAAATGCCATCGCATCATGCCAGGAGACGTGCGTTACTGGATGATCCAGACGGTCCTCGATCGAGCTGCCTGGCCCTTCTGGTTGATTCCAGGTCGCGCCGTCGACGCGTGTCCACCAGGGGGTGTTGACGACACCTCCAGTAGCGAGGGACTGGTTTTTGAGGAGTGGGGAGAACACCGCCGACATGCCGAACCGCTCCGATTCCGTCACATGGCCCGTCGCCTCGATGAAGTCGGAAAACCGGGCGAGCGTGACGGTTTCGACCTCAAGATGGAAATCCTGCAGCAAGACCCTCCGCTCCGGACCTTCACCATCAGCGGCGATGACGGGATCATGGGTACCGACGAAGCTCTCTGCTCCCTTCACCGCAATCGTCTGGCCAGGGCAACCTCGAACCGTGAAACTTTTGGCTCCTGCCGCCGCCTGGCCGTCCCCGGCTCGCGCCGCTCCCGAACAACATCCACTCATGTGTCCCTCCTAGAAAGCGGTTCGACCCGCCTTAAACTGCGAAACCTGTATCAGCCCTTGAGGCCGACAGCGCAATACTCATCCAGAGCTGGCTCGGGCAGTTTGCACAGCTGGGAAAAGTGGAATGTCTGCCTGTCATCGCGTTAGATGCCGGGAACAGGACATATCGATACGACCGCGCGGGGACCGTAGCCCGGCTTTCAAGGCAAAGATGGCGCTCGCTGCGATCCGTGGCGAGCAGACGCTGGTGGAATTTTCCCAGCAGTTTGACGTGCATGCGAACCTAATCAAGCAATAGAAAGACCAGACTGCGCGAAGAGATCACCAGCACCATCGTCACAGCAGGAAAGCAAAAGATCAGCTTTACCACCAGCGTTGAGTGCAAATTGGGGACCACTTCAGCACGCGCTTTGGAGGATGACATCCAGCGTGCAGATACTGCTCTATACGAGGCAAAGACAAGCGAGCGCAACTGTGTGACAATGGACGGCGTTGCTGCCGAAAGCCAACGAACGCTTGAGATCATTGCACCTCATTATCGGTGTGAAAATAGTGACTGAATTTCGGGTTGACCGCCACCCTTTTAGGGTAGTGAACATTCACGATTGCAGTGCGAGGGCGTGGCGTGAATAGCCGCGAGTTTCGTAGACACCCTCCGGTTACGTTTTCTGCTGCTTTTCGAACTCGACGGGCGACAGCATCCCGTTTCTGACATGTTTGCGCTTCGGGTTGTGGAACATCTCGATATAGTCGAACACGTCCTGCCTGGCTTGGTCTCTTGAGCGATAGACCTTCCGGCGTATCCGCTCCCGCTTCAACAGATTGAAGAAACTCTCAGCGACGGCATTGTCATGGCAGTTGCCCCGTCGGCTCATCGAATGAACCAGATTGTGGTGCTTCAGGAACGCTGCCCGGTCCATACTGGTGAATTGCGATCCCTGTCCGAATGCACTGGAACCTTTTCCTCTGGCTTTCGCCTCCAGACAGCCATCAGCAACGCCTGCATCACGACATCCGTTGTCTGATGGCTCTGCATCAACCAGCCGATAACACGGCGGGAATAGAGATCGATCACCACCGCGAGATAGGCGAAGCCTTCGTTGGTCCGGATGTAGGTGATGTCCGTGACCCACGCCTTGTCTGGAGCAGCAACGTCGAATTGACGGTCCAGAGTGTTGCCGATGACAATAGAAGTCCATTGTCGCCGAACGTTTCGGTGAGGGCGTGACCTCGACCCATGGCCCGCCGGACGGCAGGCCTAGAGACCTTAGTTTGGTGAGGACGACTTAAGACCTGGAGGCCCCGACAGCTGTAAGGCTTTAGCAGTTAACTAACGCTTCCGCGCCTTGCGATTTGCGTATCGGCGATCGCGCTCGGCTTTCCGTTCAGCTTCATCTTTAACAACGCGCGCAACGAGTTCGTCCTCAGTCGCTTTACGTGTCTCTATTTGTGCTTCCGCGGTAGCTTTTGCGTCGGAAGCCACTGCCTCTAGCCGGAGCCGCTCTTCGAACCTGATGCGATCTCGTTCAACGCGGCGAGCTTCACGAGCTTCAACAATCGAGACACGCTCAGCCTGTCTGGCAACTCGCGAAAGTTCGATGGAGCTCTGCGCTTCACGGTAGGCATTGAGGAGGGATGCCTTCGCGTCAGCCGCTGCAGAGCGACGGTCAACAAGCTCGTTGTTTCTTGAGTTTTTCAAATCGTTTCCTTATTGGGTATTAAGCGTCTGTCAGCTTACTGCCATGCATTCGTAAATAGGAATGGACTCTAGTGGCCAAAGCTCGATCTAATACAGGCGATGTATAGTAACGGTTTGCCATCACTTCCTGCACTACCTACTGAGAAGACGTTGAGCGAATCGACGCGGCACCGGCAAACGCCGAAGGCGATCACGTGCTTCTGGCACATTTGCTAGATCTTTTTTCAATGGTGATGGAGTCTAATAGATGAGGCAAGCCGCAACGCCTGGCGTTAAGCTAATAACGTAGTTACAACAAAATTTGAACAGTCCGTGAACGACGAAAAAGGATTACGTGGACTGCAAGTTGCCAGCCGACATCTTACCGGATTTTGCATCGCGCTCGAACTCAAAAGAGACCTTTTGACCTTCCACGAGTTCGCTCCTACCTGCACGTTCTACAGCCGAGATGTGAACGAAGGCGTCAGCGCCGCCGTTGTCGGGCTCGATAAAGCCGAAACCTTTGGTGGAATTAAACCATTTTGCTGTGCCAGTGGTCATAGCGAAGCCTTTCAAAGCAAAGAGTGAGCCGCGCAGCAGGTGCTGTGCAGATGACGACCGAATATTTTTGAAAGAGAAGTTCGCTCAAAGCGCGGTGCCAATCGCGCGGTAGACAAAGCTCGGCAAGCAAAAGATCGATCAGTCATTCCTAAGGGCTAGAAGCTTTTGCGTCAACGTTTAGTTTCCGGCAGCGGACCTGTACAGTGCGGAAGGCGGACAAGGATTCCCCTGCTGGACACGTTCGGCGCTTCCATGTGAGCAGCGGCTTCGTAAGGTGGCGGACGCCATCCTTGCATGCGCGACCGAAGGATACCCTCCGCTGCGGATAACGCGCGACTCTACCGCCTACATCGGTTTGTGATCCGTCCTACAAACTTGACTTGCCGAACTAGAGGTCCTGCAGGATGTCACAACGGCTAGCGACAGCCTGACCGGACGCGAGGCTATACAGGCGCAGTATGCCTACTGGCACAGATCAGTGCGTGGCAGTTCGCCTTCACAGAATGCCTCTCTCCAGTGCTGCAAACGGACTGGCGGCAGCAACAGTTGGATAGGGTTTGGCAATGGCCGCTATCTCTGCAGCTGCCGCTTACACAGCCAACGGTAGGCTCTACGTCACTGTATCCATGGAGGACGTCGCGGCTCAGCTCAGTGTGCGTCACGACGATCTAACCTTTTAAGAATTACTGTCCGCGCATTCGGCTCTCGCGCATGACTATCACTAAAGCAGTTATCTGAGGTCATTTGGTCATTTTTAGCATATGAGCTCGGCATATGCTTGACCCTCTGCCACCGTTTTGGCGAAGCAACCGTTGCTAATACCAACAGCTGCAAAATCCTTCCAAGCCGCTGAGACGACAGCGTACTTTAGAATCTCGTATTTTAGCGTGTCTTAATGTTTCTGAAACCTCGACGTATCAATGTCTAAACGCTTCGAGTCGTGAGAGGTAAGAGGCAGTTGGTGGGCTCGCTTCAATCAGCACGGGCGAGCCTACCTTCTTCATCAATATCGACGTCCTTAAAGAACTTGTCCCCGGCAGGCTCATTGGCTCTTCCCGACGGCCTCAGGCGAGGATCACTGTGGCCGCAACATGGGCAGCCGAGGCCCGCTAGTCTTGAATGACTCGTCCGCCTGCGGAGACCGATATGGTCGTCGAGATAGCGAAAGGGAAGTGCCACGGCTCGATGAGGCATGTAAGGCCTCAATCTCATTGCCACCGAAGCATTTGTTTTGGTTTGGTGGCAGGGGGGTAGCATGACGCGCAGTCAAATAGGTGAGGCGCCATTGGGTGATTATCAAGGAGCATGTCCGCGAGGGGTATAGCACGTTCTTGGTGCCGGGTCGGGTTTGCGTTGAACGACAGAATTGCCTGTGAGGCTAAGATTACTATCGACAATGCATGGTTAAGGATCTGAGCTGGCAGCCTTCCAGCCTCCGAGAAAGCAATTGCGATGATACTAAAACTGCAGAACACCATTTTGGAAATGATCGCCCGCGGCGAAGCTTTGCAGGCAACGATCGAGCGGCTGTGTGTCGAAACTGAAGCCTTGCTCATCGGGACGGTGTGTTCAGTGTTGTTAGTTCGTGATGAACGTCTTCAAGCTCTCGCTGGCCCATCACTCCCGCAATCTTTTCAAGAAGCCTTGGATGGTTTGCCGATCGCGGGTTTTATTGGGTCCTGCGACACTACAGCTTTTGAAGGGGAAGCGGTGACCGTCACAGAGATCGAACATGATCCTCTTTGGGCAGGCTTTAACGCCATAGCACTCCCGCTCGGCTTCAAATCACGCTGGTCGACGCCGATTTGCAGTGGCGGCCGCGTCGTCGCGACGTTTAATTTTTACTTTCAGGACTGCCGAGGCCGAAACGAGCTAGAACAGCGCATAGTCAATGCGTGCACTCATCTTTGTGCTATCGCCATAGAGCGAGATGATAGGGTTCGGGAGCGCCAGCGCCTGACTTATACTGACGTACTGACCGGGCTTCCGAACCGGGCAGCGTTCAATCAGGTTCTTTCAGCGCTAGCCGGGCGCGCAGGGGGCGGTTGGGCCGTAATCCTAGCGGACCTGGATAATCTCAAAGTCATCAACGATACATTCGGACACGGCGCCGGTGACGAACTCATACAGATCGTTGCAAAAAGGATAGACGCTGTAGCCGGCACGGGTCGTGCGTTCAGGATCGGTGGCGACGAATTCGCAGTCGTTGTTGAGAGCGACACTACGTCTCCGCTTTCGACTTTAGCAGGAAGGCTCCTTGAGGCCATCAAGGGGCAAGCGCATTGCGGCGACCACGTTGTCCTCCCCAGCGCCACGCTAGGCGGGTGTGTCGCGAGCCCAGATGAGCCTGCCGATCAAGTGCGCCAAGGCGCTGATGTCGCGTTGTACCATGCTAAAGAGCGCAGTCGCGGCCAATTCGTCGAACACCGACCTGGGCTTGGAACCGCACTAACGCGGCGCTTTAGGGCGATCCGAGACGTTAGTCTCGCACTCGTTGAAAAGCGAATACATCCTTACTACCAACCAATCGTACGGCTCGAGTCGGGTGAAGTGGTAGGGTTTGAAGCGTTGTGTCGGATGTCGGAAGCCTCAGGTGACATCATCGCGGCTGCCAATTTCCACGAAGCAACCAAAGATGCCCATGTCGCTGCCGAACTAACCCAGTGCATGCTCCAACGTGTCGCGCGTGATATGCGCAGCTGGCTCAACAGGGGCCTTCCTCTCCAGCACGTTGGCATCAATCTTTCTGCTGCTGATTTTCATGCGGGTCGGCTACAGGAGAGGATCTGTACAGTCTTCGCGGACGCCGGCGTCCCGCTTGATCATGTCGTCCTTGAGGTGACCGAGTCCGTCTATCTTGGCCACCGCGATCATGTGGTTGCCGACGAAATCAAACTGCTTCGCAGTTGCGGAATGCGCGTCGCGCTCGACGACTTTGGGACAGGGTTCGCATCACTCACTCATCTCCTGACGGTCCCGGTCGACATCATCAAGATCGACAAATCTTTCGTCGACAGGCTGACGCCTGATGACGGGGCTGTCGTTATAGTCGAAGGGCTGGTCAGCATAGCAAACAAGGTGGGTCTCAGGGTTGTCGCCGAAGGGATCGAAACGGATCTCCAGCTTAAGCAACTCGTGTCGTTCGGCTGCAAACTTGGACAAGGATACTTATTCTCCAGGGCCGTTGATGCAGATGCTGCTGCAAGCCTAATGGCCCTCTACGGTCAGCATGTAGGAAATGATCACGAACCGCTTAGAGCCTGATTGGCCGTTTGCCGTCAGTTTAAAAATTGACTGGGAACCGGCAGTCGCCGACTTTTCAGAAACTGTACGCATGTACCGCTATGCCTTGAACTAACCAATTTAAAGCAAACATAGTCTTCTACCAACCGCGGCGGCTGCCGCAGACGACTGCTGATCACATGTCCTATCTCAATGGTCCCAGTTCTAATCACTTTAGTTTCCTCAGTATTACCTTCTTCGCTAGAGCCAAGCGTTCCATCGGGTGCCGAGACTGCATCGAACGCGCCGGCCAGCGAGCTCATGCTTCGCGCGGCCCCTTGATGCAGGCGTGTAAGAATGACGAGGCGATATTCTGGTTCTATGCGGGACAGCTTCGATGGCGCTCTCAGCTGAACGCAAACCCGGACAAGGATCCGACCGGAGGCCCCACTTTGTTTTCGTTGTTGTTCGAGACTCTAGGACCTGCAGTCAATGGCAGGGTATCTGGAACGGCAGCACCAACGCACAGCGTGGTCTCAATTGCACGATACCTCAATGAGCCCGGTTATCAGGCAGGAGAGAGAGTAGAGACCACTGTTCGCTCCGATACTTGCGATCGGAACTTTGACCTGGCTCGACCGCATTCTCCGGAGGGTTTTCCGAATAGGACGTGGAATTTTGGCGACGAAGCGCAGGTTTTAGTGGTCGAAAACTGGCTAGAGCGACAAGAACGATTGCCAACACCAAGCTGATGAAACCAATGACTGGCACGAGAAGAACTATTGGCGGACGGGAGGATAGGATTGGAACGACTGCTGGCGATACAACGCGGACGTTATCGGTCGGCTGCTGGACAAGTTCGTTGGTTGCCTTGTTGCGGCTGAGAAGCTGTTGGTAGAGTTCGCGGTTAGCATTCGCCTCCCGTTCCAAGCTTGTGAGCTGCACGCGCTGGTCTTCCGTTTGAGAGATATTGCTACTGAGATCGTCGACCTGCCTTGCCAGCTGCTCTTGCTTGACGAGATTGATATCGCGCTCTGACTTGATCTGTTCTGCCAGCCGAGTCCTCTGCTGCGTGATCTGGCGCTCGAGCCCATTGAGCATCTGCTGCGTATCAACGAGACGCGGGTGGCGAGGGCCATATGTGAAGATCTGCTGATCGCGAGCCTGGATCAACTGCGTCCACTGCCTCCTGAGAAACGAAAGCTGCTCGTTTTCGTCATTTCCCTGGGTTGCGGAGCGCGTGAAAGTTCCGTTTGCCAAGAATTCTGCATAGCGGGCACCGGCCTCCTCGGACGCACTCTTCACCGTTGCCAGTTGCTGACTGAGGTCGGAGAGCTGGCGCATCTGAACGGTGTTGCGTTCATCGATATAAACGATGTTATTATCAGCTTTGAACTGGGCGACCGCCTCTTCTGCTGCATTGAGCTTCGAGCGTAACTCTACGAGGCGGTCGGTCAGCGCGCGCGAGGCGTTAACATTGGCACTGCTGCGCAAGCCATTCTGGTTTGCGGCAAAGGCAGCGGCGATCTCGTTAGCAATCCGGGCCGCGTCGTTGCCGTTCGCTGCGTGGTAGGAAATCTTGACGAGATAGGTGGCGCCCATTCGCTCGATGTCGATCTTCTTGCGCAATTTCGCCAGTTGCTTGATTTGGTCTTCACTACCTGTCCAGGGCTGACCGTCTTCGAGGAGATGGAGCTTCTGTATGAGGTCAATCAGGAAACCGTCAGACCGTACGATTTGGACCATACTTTCCAACACGGCGGCGTCTGTGCCTATCGCTGGTAAAACCTCCTGCTGCATCGTGACGTTCTGGTCGCGTGGATCGACGAAAACCACGGCCGTCGCAGTGTAGGGAAAACTGACAAGCAAAACTGTGGTCAGGAGGAGAGCTGCGATGACCATGGCAACGACAGCGATGAGAACCCCCTTGCCGGCCAAAAAACCCAGAATGCGAGCGATATCGAAGAGCGCGTCGCTTTCGCGGTTACGTGATATCATGTCATGGGAGCGGCGACGCGCGAGAGCGGCGTTCGGCAAGCGCTCGGATTGATCTGACATATCCCAAGCCGACATCGGATTCTCCTGCATCTCAGCCCGGTCGCGTCCGCCGGTGGAGCCATTTATGGACGCAATTATTAAACCTCCAGTTAACCTATCGGTGACCGAAATCCGATAGTCTTCTTATCATGCTGGAAGACTCCGAACTGGCACCATGCAAGGCAGGCGATATGGGCAGTTCCTGAGATGCAGATACCGCAGGTAGATAGGGGCTTATCCAATCGCGGCGGCTCGACGACGGGTTATTTCATCAGGGATATCGAAGGTTCGGTTCTGACGCTGATGGCAGCCTTCGTCATCGTGGCGTTGCCAATCGTTGCACATATCGTGCATCCTCTTCTGGGAATACTGACCGTCCTGTTGCTTGCAACGATATGCGCGATCGTCGCGCCGGGCGTCGCCATCGTGACGATCCTTGCCTCGTTCATGTTTCAAAATCTCGTCGTCTCGCTCGTTTCGAACTGGGTTCATTCGAAGGCCGAGTTCGACGTCATTCGCGCCTACAACTTCCTGATCCTGTGCACGTGCTGGCTGACGATTGCGATCCGGTTCCTCATGAACTGGCGAACCAAGCCCGGCAATATCGTTATATTCCTAAAAGTCACCACCGCGGCACTCACTGCCATCGGCGTGTACTTCGTTGTCGGCTTCGTGCTTTACGGAACCGCGGCGATCGTCAATCTGCGCAATATCGCGATGCCGCTGCTGCTGTTCCAGATATGCCTCGTTGTGTTTGCCGAGCGGACGGTGCGGATCACGCCGGCACTGACGGGTCTTGGGATATCGGTAATTTTCTGTGCCATCATCGAAGTCCTGTTTCGAGATCAGTGGCTGAATTACACGAACAGCGAGAAATACTGGACGCTTTTCAACGGGCCGAACTGGGTGACGCTACAGCTTGACGAGCAGGCCAGAAAAACCGGGGAAGTGATCACCACACTCACGGATACGTTTAGGATTTCCTTCTTTAATTCCCCGCTGCTCTCCGATATCGGCGTTCCCGTCATGCGCATATTCGGCCCGAACATGCACGCCATCAGCTTTGCCTATTGCCTGATCATGTTCGCCATCTTCACGCTTTATCGCGGGCGACTGCTGCAGGCGACAGTCTTTATTGCACTTGCCGTCCTGTGCAGCGTCAAAGGGCCGGTCATAGTGTTTCTAATGGTGGCGATCAGCTGGTCGATCTACTGCATAATTGGATCTAGGCTTGCCTTCGTGTTCCATTCGATCGCGGTCGTTGCTTATGCGGTGGTCGGGGTCATCGTGGGTTCGCGGATCGGCGATTACCATGTGCTCGGATTAATGTCGGGCTTCTACAATTTCTTTGAGAACCCGATCGGTCGTGGGATCGGCATCGGTGGCAATCTTTCTCCGCTGTTTAACACAATCGACTTCCAGCAAGCGCAAGCAGTCGGCCATACCCCGTTTCCGGTTGAAAGCTCAGTAGGCGTCCTTCTCTATCAAATGGGAATTTTTGCTCTAGCGCCGATCGGCGCTTATGTGTGGCTGTCGTGGAAACTTCTGAAGCTTGGAAGTATCACGCAAAATGGCCTCCATGTTGCCATGGCATTCACCCTGCTCTCGATCGTCGCCAACGGCCTGTTCCAGGAAGAGGCGTATTTTGCACCGCTATCGCTCACCAGTTTCCTTGCGCTCGGAGGCATGATCATCGGAGCCGGCGTCCGCGAAGGAATGACCGGGTGAACCGGCGTCGTCAGTATTTTATGGGAGCACCTAATCGGCATCCCGTAGCGCCCGCATGATACCGGCATCAGGCAATCGGGTCTTGCGATCGATGAGGCCGAAGCCCTGCTGGAAGTCCCAATGCGTCCAGCCGAGACATCTTTTCCGAGCCAATCGGTTCACGTTCTCCAACCAGTTCAGCCTGGATTGCCGGTCAACGACGAAATCCAGAACGCCGAACTCGTTGATGATGACGGGCCTTGAATAGGTCTTCGCCCAACCAGCCATAATGTCAAACGCCTCACGCAGCGTGTCTTCGTTCCAGTCACGATCGAGGCTCTTGCGGATCGCCGTCGCGGCTTCGAACTGCTCTTTCGTATCAAGTTCGGCGAGGATCTTCACGATGCGGGCATCCCTGAGCGATGCCGGAAACGGCAATCCTCTCATCACCCGCAGGGGATCGGTTTCTCGTCCCCATGTCGCGCCCTGATGCGTGAACAGGAATGGATCGTAATAGTGGATCGCATACACGATATTGGGGTCTTCGAACGGCTGCATGCCGGAGAGCGTCTCATGCCGCTGCGGCCCGGAGGGGCCGACGATGATCGTGTGTTGCGGCGCGATCTGCCGGATTGTATCGATCAGGCCGTCGGCTGCACGCATCCAGTCTTCCTGTCCGATATTGGGTTCGTTGAGTAGCTCCAACGCGACCTTTTCGGAGTCCAGGACCTGCGCCATCAAGGCCACTTTTTTCCAGATGCTTTGGAGATACAGGAAGCCGATTTCATATCCTTCAGCGAACTTCTTTGAAACGGCGTCATCCGCATGAAGATCGAGCGAGACAACATATCCCATGCTAATCAGCGAAATCAGCTCGTCATAGATCTCGTTGAGATAAACACTCGATGACGCGTCGCTCAGCCGGTTGTTGTTCAGCAGCAACCGAATATGCGTCAACCCTTGTGCCCGAAGAGCTTTGAGGGCCATGGCTCCCGGCCGTTGCGAACGATCGGAATGATCCCAATCCGGAAGATTAACGCCGCGCTGTAACGCGTTCAGAAGGGAGGGATTTGGAAAGCGATGCGGCGGGGTGCAGGACCCTCCAGCGGAGGCTGCTTCAATGGACAAGACCGATAGGATCAATACCAGAACAACTGCCATGACTTTACCGGAAGATCGCTTCCTCAGCGTGCCTATCGAGCAGAGGATTTTGCCCTTATTGAAGTAACTCCGCGACGCAATGTCCACACTCAACGACCCCGACACGTTACGCGTCCTCCTTGCAAGGTTAAACATCACATCCAGCCGCTTTACCGAGGAAGACGACGCGTTGGTGAAGGTGAAGCGTTGGGTTCCCAGCTCAATTGGGAGTAAGGACGCCTGCGCTATCGCTCAAACCGCAAACATTTTCCTCAGTTGCGCGTTCTGCAGTCGAAGCTTTTCAGCTAGTTGGCCCCTTAGCACCCTGATCTCGTCGTCGAGGCTTAGCGGATCGTCAGACGGGCTGCTTTGGTCAGGTGGGAAAGGCGCTGTTTCAAATGGATTGGGTTTCCTGGCTCGACCCATCTGCTTGCGCGGTTTGGTCTCTCCTCGCACCTGCAAATCCGCTGAGTTCGGAGATGGGAGGACGGCGATGTCCGGGAGATCGGAGGGCGTCAGATCATGATCAGCGACAACGTCAGCTACGACATTGGCTGGCATGTCATCAGCTTCGCCTGCAGCGCTTGCAATCGTGGGAGGCTCTACCGAAACAGGATCCGATCTATCAGTCGGTGGTAGCTCAGTAGCTGCGCGTGCGCTTGAGACCGATGGGCTCTCCTCTGCAGCGGTCTCCGCTTGGCCGGGAAGAGCCAGGACATTCGGCTTTGCATCGGCAACCTCCGCGTCCTGCTTCGGCTCACGGCGGCGTGGCACAAGTCGGCTTAGAAACTTCCAGGGAGATGCCATGAGACAGGCCTCGCATCAGTTAGTGATCTATGCGCACTCAGTCCGGCGACTGGCTAAGGCCGCCAAGCTGACTATCTTAAACTAGAGATGTGAGACGTTTCCGGCCGCAGCGGTCAAATCAATCGAGATTGAGCTTTTTGCGCAAATCAGCGTTTTCAGCACGGAGCTTTTCAGCCAGCATCTTGCGCAACTTTTGGTTCTCCGCCTCTAGCTGCAGAAGATCAGCCATTTCGTCGCGAGATGAAGTCGCAGCGTCATCAGCGATCCGGTCAGGCGTCGGAGCAAGCTTCGGCGCGGCGGGCTCGACCGGCGTTGGGTCTACGCTCACACGTGGCTTGCGGCCCCGCTTTTTTCGGCCATCGGTACCGGCTGTACCTTCTGCTGTCGTTGCGACAACGGAGGTCTTCTTCGCCCGAGGCTTACGCTGCTTCTTTGCGGCAATAGGCTCTTCTTCCGGCGCGGGCATTTCAACATCGTTCATTGTCTCGGTATCGTCGGCCATGAGCATCTCCTTCGGTTCTTCAGCAATTGTCGGCGTCGCGTCAAGTAGTGTCAATAAAGTCTGAGTGGGTTCCACCGGCGCTAGTGAGTCAAGGCCGGTTTCATCCGCCACCAGTCCTTCCGGCAGCAATGGCATCGCCTCCTCCTCTACATCACGGGCAACGGACTTGAGGTCCATATTTCCCCAGATGGAGTTGGGCTTGGCGTCAAGTTTCCGGCCGCCGGATTTGTACGCGACGGCAAAACTACGTTGCGGTTTTTTCACTCAAAACGCTTTCAAATCATCTGGAAGGGACAGGAACACCGACGCGACAAGCTCGGGCTCACCTGCTTCACAGTATATATCCATTTCAATCTGAGATTTGCAACGCCCGGCATTCGGTCCTTCTTTCGCAAAGGGAACATTTCTCCAGAACATTGATTAGTAGGCGATCAAACGCTGATTTTTGCGGCACCCCTTCCACAACCTCAGCCAATGTTTAGCAGGCCAATCTCCATCGGTCCTTATGAACTCAATACGGTGTACCTTGACTGACGACTCGCACCTTTCCTCTATCGAAAAACTGACTGAATATTTGAAGCTTTTGAAGGAAAGATCAAAGACCGGTGCCAAAAACAGATCTCAGGTTGAAACAGTGATCGAAACTCTTCGGCGAATGGGTCGACGCTCCGACCGAGATTACAAAGCTGAAGACGAATAACGCCGCTAGATGGTTTTTGGACGTTTCGGTATTTTTTCGGCGTGTACACAATGCCGATATTCCATTCCAATTTAAAGCGACCTTTGCCTCGTTTCAGCCCGTAGCATTCCCGGAGTTCGAGACGGCCCTTCGCTTCTTCCTGCCGACGCGGCCGAGAGCAAATCCAAACGTCGCCGCAATGAAGTCTTACACTTGGACAGTTTTTTGGCAAAAGTTGCGAGCAGTACGGTCGTCAGGTCCCCCACTAAATCATTGTATGATGGCTGCTATTTTAAATTGATTATTTTGTAGCGGCAATTTCTGCGCGATGGTAAGCTGCGGACTGCTGGTATTTCCCGGCTAGGGGCTGCGATGAAACACAACGAGCCCACCTGGTTGATGCCAGTGACGATACAAATTGCCTACGGTGAAGTTGAAGTCATTGCGGGTCCACCTGAAGCACTTGAGTGTCTTCTAAGCCGATGGCCAGCAGACTCCGGTATGTATTTCGAAATGGCCAAGCGGAAATGCGAGCGCTTCGCAAAACGTACCGTGACCTCTCAGGAAGCTCGAGACGCTTTCATCGCTGCCGCGATTGAAGCGTTTGTCTTAGTACCATGAAGCGCCGGAGCATCCATGCCGAGATATAAGTTTCAAATGCGATTTACGGACCGCATTGTTGAAGACGACGACGGCGCAGAATTTTCGGATCTTCACGCAGCAAGTTCCGATGCGGCAAATGTGATCTTGGAGGTTGTTGCCGAGCAACTTCGATCGGAACGGAATGTAGATCTCGTAGGTATCACCGTCATCACCGAGATCGGGACTGTTGCGGCGCATATCGAGACCGCAGATGTATTGGCAGGGGCAATACATCTGCTTGTTGCGAGGATTGGCTCGCCTTACTAAGTAACATCAATGCACTCGGCGGACCCCAGCGAGTGTCAGGTCAGCAACTTCCACAAGAAAATTGCGTCGACAACGAGAGCGAGGCATCGTGTCGTCAGTCATCGTTATGGTCTCACTGCTGAAAAAACAGTTTGAGGTTACGGGGTGGCGGATGGCTGGACCCGCTGCAGTGAGATGCTGCATATCTGACTAACTCACCCAACTCAGCATCAAGTACTGGTTTTGATATGACGCCAAGCGCGCCATCAACCCCACCAGAAACTTCGTTGGGATTACCGGTCATGAAGATGACGGTCTTGCCAGCTGCCGCTAGCGCGGCTCCGATCTCTGGCCCTGTTCTTCCATCGCGCAAATTGATGTCAACCAACGCGATGTCTGTTTGCGGCACAAGGTCCATTGCCTCCTTTTTGCAGGTTGCCAATCCACAGACCTCAAAGCCAGCTTCAATTACAGCATCCTCAACGGAGATAGCGATCAGGTACTGGTCCTCGACAATGAGGACATTCTGGCAGGGCTTTTTCTTTTCCATGCCGCTAGAAGCGTCGAGGGGCCAGAACGTTCCGGTCGACATGTCGTTTCGGGAGCTGGGACACATGTCTGTAGGGTGCAAAACAGTCGTAGCGTGGGCGGTGAGCTATCAGTTAGGTTTGAACATCAGACGTGGCCAGCGGCCTTGACTGACTCGCACCCGTTTACATAGGGGTGTGGCGGGAAAGGAGTTCAGTATGCGCAGATTTCTCGAAACGGCGTTCGGACCACAAGAGTTATTGCTTGTCGAACAGGCGTTCAACGACTGGCTGAATATCCAAAAAATTTAAAAGGATAGTCCTGAGGGTGAGCTCGCCGCCGCAATAGTTATCAACCTGTACCGTGAGGGACATGACACCAAGAACGCTCTAGAGCTTGCTATGGCCGACCATCGCGGTCTCAAGGATTTGATCGACTTAGCGTCCTGAACCAAGTTGCACACCGATGCGGTGAATGCCGGATCCGTGAAGCATCATTCTGCTCTGGGTAAATTAGCGGGCTGATGTACACCGGACCTCCGCCTGCGCCTCCGCATCAAGCGACCTACCGGAACGAGTTATGCGTAGATGCACGCTCCGGGGGCGCCGCTGCTGAGTAGCACACAAAAAGAGCTCGTTGTCACTTTGCTCTGGCTATCCTCCGCACTCGGCCAGCTTGCTCTCTCGATTCCACAACTGAGCAATCATCCACCAGTTCTGCCAAGACCGTCAGAACGGCCAGCACTGCTGTCGAGTTCGATGAATAGAAAATTCGCTGAGCGTCTCGCCGGGTATCCACCATTTCGGAGGCCCGAAGTTTTGCGAGATGCTGGGAGAGCGCTGATTGCGTAATTTTCAGCTCCAGTGACAGCGAGTTTACATCCCACTCCCTCGCCGTAAGCCTTTTCAAGATCTCGATCCGGACGGGGCTTGCCATCAGGTTTAGCAGCTGAGCTGCTTTGTTTTGATGGAATGTGAAGTGTCTAGCGGGCACGTCTTGCAACTTATTTCTCCAATCTGCCCCGCTGCAACCCATTGGATCGAAGGAAGGTTCCGCGTACGATGACCGAGGTGCTCTTCCACTCCAGTCATCGTCCAGACCGATACGACGATATTCGAGCACGAGCTGCATTATCTCCGCTATCTGTTTCGCCGGCCTCTGTGGAGGTTGCGTTCGGCAATGGCGTCAGCAAGTTGCGTGCGTTGTTCGAGGGGAAGGGTCGACGCGAACTGGACCGCCGCATCTTCTACTGCGGCGCGTACGCGGAAGTTAGCCTCGCGTCCTTCCTCTAAAGTGTCTTTTACAGCTGTTTGGTCGACGTCTGGCGCTTTGAGAAGTTCAGCGGCGTTCGCGCGCGCGCGGCGAGACTGTTGTACATGCTCGTTTGCGCCGGCACGGGCCTGTCGAAGAACCTTGCGAAACGCTCGTGCCTGGTCGGCCGGGAGCTCTGACCCTGCTACACGAAGTGATCCGGCTGCGATCATTCTTGAGCCGTAGTTCAACCATGCGGCGCCACCGCCCAACGCGCCGATTAAAAAGACGTTCAGAACGATCGACAAGGCCAAGATAGTGCGCATCTTCGTCATCAGTCTAGTTGTCCCCTTCGTCATCGACGTCCCCGAAGATCGTGTCGCCTGCCACGTGCTGGGGCATCACAAACATCGCAGTGCCCGCTGTGCCTGTGGCTGCCCCAGAAAGCGCTGCAGCAAGACCAATAGCCGCCCACCAGTATCGGGTCGTCCCCCAGGATCTGCGAACCGAATTTGCTGCGGTTGCGGCAATCTGCTGCCGGAATGAGGGCGATGGGAGAGGCATTGTCCATTGATCAAGGACTGCATCAAAATCGGCCTCTGCCTGGAGAATAGATGCACCGCCAGGTCGCGATGCCAAAAGGCGAGCAGACACCTGAACCTCTGAGGGCCACCGGTTGATGTCGGACCCATAAGTCTCAGCAACGGCTTTGAACTGTGCAAGATCGATGGGCTGCGTTGACGGGCTCATATGCGATTTTCCTTCGCTAGCAGTTCTTGCTTGAGACTTCTGCGGCCCCTCGCTAACAACGATTCCAAGGCTTCGATGCTGATATCCAAAACACGGGCGGCATCGGCGGCGTTCATATCCTGGTAATGAACCAACATGATCGCTTCCCTTTGCCTCTCTGGCAATTGGCCTATTGCAGCCGATACCTGTTGGCCTCGCTCTGACTCGATCAGAGCCTCTTCGGGATTTAACGCCGCGTCGGCGCTATCAGGCACCTCAGCGGTGCTGGCTCGTTGACGCTTGCGAAGGCGATCGCACAGAGATTGAGCACCACCGCATGGAACCATGTATCCAGCCTTGCTGTGCCTGATTGCCATCGGGGTGCATAGCGCACAGCGCGAATGACCGCCTCCTGTGTCACGTCTTCAGCATCTGCGTTGTTACCGAGGATACGGGCAGCGAAGGCGTACAAACGTGAACCCGCCATCGTTGTCAGTTCGCGCATCGCACGGGGGTGCCCCTGTGCAATGCGCTTCATCAGCAAGTCGTCCTGATTATCGTGATTCAAAGCAACCTGCCCTACGGCATCGCCATCAACCGTTTTTCTTCCTGCCCGGACGTTCCTTAGAGGACAACGCGCCATTCTTATCTCTGTCCAGTCGGTCGAAACGACGGTCGAGAACAGCGTTCAATTCTTTGGCGTCGATGGATCCATCTTTGTTTGCATCCATCCTTGCGAACCGCTTTGCACGTTTGTTTGCCTGGGCGGCAGCACGGTGGGTGTCAAACTCCTGCTGACTGACCATACCGTTGCCGTCAGCGTCCGCTTGAAGGAAGCGCTTCGTTTGTCGCGCTTCGTATTGCTGCTTGGAGATTTCAGCTTTCCCATCTGCGGCAAATGCCGTCGACGTGACATGTCGTCGTCGTCCTCTACCGATGCGTACTTTTCGCCTCCCTCCACCCCGAGACCGATGATGGCGAGTTCGCTTTTGGTGACGTTCATGTCTGACGGAAGCGACGCTATCGCTCGCCAGCTGCGCTGTCTGTTGAGCGCGACATCGCTGATCAATCCCGCGGCTGGTTGATTGCTTTGCTTTGCTTCAACTATGGTGAACTTGAAGCGATCGCAGTCGGCGAGGGAAGTGGTTATTGACCCCCACGACCTACGGCTACGTCGCTGTACCAGGATGCGGGTTTCCGATCGACCACGTCTCGGCATCCCGAGCGCTATGGTTTCGGCAACCATTGCAGGAAGTTTTTATCAATGCACTTGCTAAAATTGTAGTATGCTGGGACGCTGATGCAGCGTCCTGACGATTGGAGAGCAGATGCCAAAGTTCAATTTGCACATTATGGACGGCAAAGAGGCGGAAGTTGAGATCGAAGCCATGCACTCGCATGAGGCCATTGAGACAGGCGTAACCGCGCTCGCTCAGTTTTTCTGTAACCACTTCCCGCCGCCTGAGAATTTACAGGTGGACATCAGTGATGAACAAGGTCGATCCGTCGCCACAGTCAGTTTTGCCTTCAATATAAAAATAACTCCAGGTGTGGCAAACTGACCTTGTGTTCAGAGCCGGGTCCTTTCGAGACATAGGAGAGCAGTTAGCGCCTCTATCGAATGTAATCGATGACTGCCTGTGCTATGGGCAGCTTGGCTCTCGTTGAGTCGCGATTGAAACACGAGGGACTGATGAGCCGAGGCAAAATGAACGCTGAGGGCCCGCACCCTGTCGATATTCACGTGGGCCGCCGCGTCCGGATGCGGCGAAACGAGGTAGGAATGTCTCAGACAAACCTCGCGGACGGGTTGGGGATTACATTCCAGCAAGTGCAGAAATATGAGCGAGAGACGAACCTTATAAGCACGTCGAAGCTCTACGAGATAGCGATCGCTCTTGAGACGCCAATAACGTACTTCTTCGAGGATCTGGCTCTCAGCGACAAGATGGCTGGAGAATCCATTGCAAACCTCGAACTTCAACAGTCGTACAGATCGAGCAAAGAGGGATACGACGTCATCGATGCAATGAGTAAGCTTCCCCGTTCGACAAGATCGAAGATACTATCGCTCCTACTGGTACTTCAGCCTGGACAGGTCGCGGACGACTGCGGTGGTATAGACGCGTAGCGCTCGGCGGTTCCGTCCTCGTTGTATCGATTATAGCCCAAAGTCAGCTGCGAGTGAGGGCGTTCCCGCCTAGTGGTCGCTCAAGCTTGTTCTGAATGCTTGCATCATTGTTCGGCTGAGCCGATAAGCCTGCGATCCCTTTATAACCGGCAGGCAGAATGTCCATCTCCTATCGCAAGTCTAAATTCATACGGCGATCTCGCCTGTTTCGCGGATCGTTCAAGCTGTGGAACCTCGTCTGATCTTTTGGACTGGGGCGATGGCAATCGGAGTGACGAGCGTTGCGTTTGCTTGGGTCGCCGACATGGCGCAGAACGCTTTCTTAGGTATCACGACATCGGGTGGTCGTACCCCTCTCCTGCCGCTTGTCGTAACACCGCTCGGTTTTATCCTGTCCGCTTGGCTCGCGATAACTCTCTTTCCAAACTCCCAAGGAAGCCGCATCCCCCAAGCTATTGCTGCTAGGCACCTGCATGACGAGGCAGACCGCTCGGCTCTCCTGTCACTCCGTATTGCATTTGGCAAGATTGGCATGACCGTCCTCGGTCTCTTTTGCGGTGCCTCAATCGGACGAGAAGGTCCAACAGTTCAGGTAGGCGCTTCCTTTATGTTAGCCGCAGCCCGCTTTGGTGGAATGGCCCAGGCGCGAGGGCTCATTCTGGCAGGCTCTGCCGCCGGTATCGCAGCAGCATTCAACACGCCGCTTGCAGGCATAGTCTTTGCGATCGAGGAAATGAGCCGGGCCTATGAATCACGCGCCAACGGGATCGTGCTGACGGCGGTCATCTTGTCGGGCCTTGCAGCACTCGGCCTGTCGGGTAATTACAACTATTTCGGGACGGCGAAGGCTGCTCCTTTCAATGTCATAGATTGGCTGCTTGTGCCGATTTGCGGGATCGGCGGCGGCATGCTCGGCGCCGCGTTTAGCGGGTTCGCACTGTACTCGGGTATTCGCATTCGTCGATGGGCTCAGCCCTCCCCTCGTAAGCGCATGATTCTGCTCGCGGGCATATGTGGGCTCGGCGTAGCCGTCGTCGGTGTCGTGTCTGGCGGTGATACCTTCGGCACAAGCTATGATCAAGCGCGTGGTGCGATTGAAGGTCACCCTACACAATCGCTGTTTTTTGCTGAGAAACTGTTAGCGAGTTTCCTGTCGATGATGTCTGGAATCCCAGGTGGCATATTCGCCCCGTCACTTGCTGTGGGCGCGGGTTTCGGCAGCACCGTTGGCTCACTTCTTGGAACAAGTATAGCGCTTGCGGCTATTCTCGGCATGGCCGGATACTTCGCTGGGGTCGTCCAGGCCCCGATGACAGCCTTCGTCATCATTCTGGAAATGACCGGAGATCGTCAGGCCGTTATCCCAATCATGGCGGTGTCTATGCTGGGATATCTCACTTCGCGCGTCTTCTCGCGCGAGCCGCTCTATCACGGTCTCTCACGCAATTTCATTGCAGGGGCGATGCGTGCCAAACGTGCGAAAAACCATGCGGCCTTGAACGAACAGCAGGGACGTGATCAAACCAACAATCCATAGCGATATTGGCCTAACTTAGTCCAGTGTGACTTTGTGGCTCAAAGCGACCTGGTCTCGTATTACGGCGGAACGTTGGCCTTATCGCCGGTCTTTCTACTGTCATCCCTCGTATCTCAGACAAGGTGGTGCCTAAGGAATTGCGCACACAAGCCTTTGGCACTCGCGCCTAGCTCTCAAGCATGTTGAAAACCTACAATCGCCTTTGTCAAATCGGCCGCTCGGATCCGACTTGTGTATCCTCCTCAACCCTTCCAGAAAACCAGTTAGCCAAAAGCGCACCTGAGATATTGTGCCAAACGCTGAAAATGGCGCTTGGGACGGCGGCAAGAGGCGAAAAGTAAGCCGTCGCCAATGCCGCACCAAGCCCCGAATTTTGCATTCCCACCTCGATGGCGATCGCCTTGCGCTTAGCAAGAGACATTCCACTTGCTCTCGCTGCAAAATACCCGAGCAAATAACCTAAACCATTGTGAAGAACGACGACCGCAAAGATCATTAAGCCAGACTGCACGATCGCGCCCTTCGAAGCCCCGACAACGGCTGAAACAATCAACACAATACCGATGACGCTGATGAGTGGCAGCGCAGGAACTGCGGCCTTGACTACACCGGGAAGCAATCTTTGCAAGATTGCACCAAGAGCCAGCGGCATGAGCACGACCTTGACGATGCTCAAAAACATCGCCCATCCATCGACCGGAAGGAACTGGCTGGCAAACAACCAAACCAAGAACGGCGTCACCAATGGCGCGGCAAGCGTTGTCACCGACGTGCAGGCAACCGACAAGGCCACGTCGCCCTTTGAAAGATATGTCATCACATTGGATGAGGTTCCGCCTGGGCAACAACCGACCAGAATAACACCGGCCGCTACTTCTGGGGACATCGGAATGATCTGCGTGAGAAGAACGGCGAGAAGGGGCATGATTAGAAACTGACAGAAGACGCCGATACCCACGTCTACCGGACGCTTTACGACTTCACGGAAGTCATCGACCGATAGGGTCAGGCCCATACCGAACATAATGATCGACAGTAGTGTTACGATAAAGGGAACGATCTGTTTGAACGTATCAGGGAGAAAGAACCCCAGAACCGCAAAAAGAATCACCCAAACGGCGAACGTCTTGCCTACAAATGCCGATACGGTTGCTATCGATTTCATGCCCTACTCCCATACTTCCGCAATTCGTCACGGGGGTCCTAGTCGGGTGCGTTGTGGTGTCAAGGCCAGGATAAGCTAGCAACGACTACATTGGTCAAATGAACGGTCGTTCATACATCTAAGTCGCGAATTGTAATCCAAACGTCTGGACCGAAAATCGTACAGACTTAAGTTCCCGTGTCATCTGCCGAGGAACCTGAGTGTCGTCTACGGACTGCAGCAATGACCGGATAGCTCCAGACAATCAGAGTCACCACACCAAGCGTCCCTGAAGGCGGACGGTCGAAGAAGTTAATGTAGCTGCCGTTCGGTGGCCTCGTTTCCGCATATAGCGCCAATAAAAGCGGAGTTGCGGCTGACGAAGTACCTTGCGATTGCCTATGCAGCGGAGAAGACATGAGTATTGGTAAGGACGGCGAAATTGAGACATTCCCGTCGTCGCCGGCGCGCTAACATCACGCTTCGATATGTGTACGCTTCCTTGCGTCTCCAACGCTACGCTAGAGAAAGCTACGCAGGTCCGGTGGTCCCTTCCCGCTAGATATGTGCTCCAACAGAAAGACTTGCCTATCCGATCCCTGCCAGATTCAAATCAGCGGCATGGCAGCGCATAAGTTTATGAGCAGTTGATGATAACAACCAGTCGAGACTGTGTAGTTAACCGTAGATCTGGAGCAGCCGGGTGTAAAGCAGTATCAGCCCTCAAAAAGGCGGTATTCCTACCGCCTTCCTTCATGCGTTGTTACTTTCAATAAGGCGAAACGCACTGAGCTCGATAACCTACACGCGGAACGTATGTGTTGTCGGAGGCTCGGTAGGTCCGGTAGCGGTTCGCGCACCATGACTGATGACTATTACCGGCATATGCCGGTCGCGATGGGCTAGCGAGAGCACCGCCGATTATCGCACCTGCTGCCAACCCACCTATAATTGCGCCAGCGTTGTTGCGATGATGACGGCGGTAGTGCCGACCGTAGTGTCGATCACCGCGGTGGTGGCGGTAATGGTGACGGTGTCCGCGATGATGTCTGAATTGATGGTGTCGGTGATGCCGGTGATTTCGAAATTGCACCTGCTCGACATCGCTGACCTTTGGAGCTGAGACCGCGGGCAACGGCATTGCCGAAACGGAACCTAGCGACGTCAAGGTTAACATAACCGAGATCGATAGGGCAGAAAAAGCTTTCGTCAGTTTACGCATTGGTGTCTCCTCATGCAAGAAATCAGAATGCATAGCTGAGGACATGTGTTCCACGAACGAGGCACGAGAGTTTATCTGCATTTGCAGAGGCAAAAGGCTCGATCTAACTGCGCGCAGATCGTTTTGTCCCCAGGTGCGGGTGTTTCAGACTGGTGCGATTAGTAGATACAGGCACCCATGACACGTTGATCAAGCCCTGTCGCTGGTACGTGGCGGTTCCTCGGTCCAGTGTTGCTGTCGGCAGGCCTGGCCAAGCAGAATTTGCAGCGGATGGCTTGAAGCGGTATATCGAGACAAGGAAGGGAGATCTAACATGCTTTTGAAGAAGTACCGCGAAAACAAGGAAGCTCTAAAGCAGATTGGCCGTGAAGCTATTGCCGAGAGCCGTCGCATGGGTTTGTCGATCTCCGCTAAGGACAAGCAGAACGAGGCAAAGGATCGGTCGGCAACCGAGCGCAAGGATCGCGCCCCGGCGACGGTGAGGTAGCAGTCGCTTCATGCCGGAATTGTCGTGCATACTCCTCGCAGGCCGAATGGCTCCGGCAAGTCTTCCGCGTTCGCGAAGCTCGATCTCGAAGGTGTCTGGATCAACGCAGATGAAATTGCCAAGGCGATACCCTCGGACCACGACGGCAGATCGACCGACTTGCAGGCTGGCAGAGCCGCACTCCTGAAAATTGCCGAGATGATCGAAACTCGGCAAAGCTTTATTTTCGAGACTACACTGAGCAGCCTGCAATCAATACGGTTGATGCAGGAAGCAAAGGCGGCCGGGTTCACAGTAGGACTGTATTACGTCGCCCTGGATTCCGTCGAGACGAATGTCGAGCGCGTTAGGCAGCGTGTCCTCAAGGGCGGTCATGACATTCCTGAAGAAAACATCCGCCGGCGGCATAAGGGATCACTGATGAAGCTGACCGAAGCCCTGAGGATCGCGGATGAAGTCCTGCTGATCGACAATAGCGGCCTTGAACCTCATGAGGTCTTCGCAATTAGCTCCGGCGTGGTCCAGTCATTCGACATCGACGACAGCCAAGAGTTGCACGTTCAGATGGTGGCCAGGGTCTGCGAGGCCTACGATCTCGTCCGCGTAAAGGAGGGCTTTCGATCTACGGAAAAGGTTCAAGGATCCGGAGGAACATCCAGTCGGATCCCTAGCCTATAAGCATTTCGGGTCTCAGTCTAAAGCCTGCTGGCGTGAATGAGAGCGGAATGTTCGTGAGACACAAGCCGCGGAGGCAGTTTATCANTACGCTCAGGCTGTCCGGGAGTTCGACGACTACGCTCTCCAGCATCCCAACTCATTCCACGTGTTTGAGTCCAGCCCGGCGTCGCTCCTGTCCAAGCTTCGCAATTTCGACGAAAAACTCGAAATGGCCAAAGGCGACGCCCGCAAAGGCGCGGGCGACAATCTCGAATGGCTTGTCTCTGACTACAACACGATGGTCTCCACCTCAGAGTCCGCTACGGTGTTTGCCAAGGACTAAGATCCAATTACGCCATGCGCTGACCTCCGTTACTCAGGCGCTCGCTCCCTACGACGAGACGGCGTTCTCCGGCCGTTTCAGGAGAGGTGCCGAGGATTGGGTAGCAGAGGCATATGTGACGGGTCGGGTCTTCTTTGGCAGCGATTGAGCCGAAGGACGTCTCGGGGTCGGTCGACGGCGACGACGTGTTTTTTGCCTGAACCGAAGAGGCGCTCCCGAAGTAATTACACCGCAAGGTGCGGGTAGCTACCGCAGCATTCTGATTTAGCGGACCGTGTCAGCCCATCTTGGCGGAACGTTCTCCTATCACTGGGCCGCGGTCGGCGCCCTTGTCACGCTGACATTGGATGCGCGCCGCCTGGCCTCCTGATCGCTTCTTCCGGTAACTTCAACCTTGCATTGAGGCAAACTTGGATCGAGTTTGTAAGGATGGCGACCTCCACTTCGTCCGAACAATGTGTGGTCAGCGCGGCAACCCCACGTTAGCCTGGGATGAGATAGCGAGAATAGATGTGATCGTGCTTGTAGAACCCGCACGAGGGGAGGCAGTGTCTCCACAGCATGTTCTGGCCGTTGCGGCCTCTTCCAGGTGCCTTTTCTGGGGGATCGGCGAAGATTTCGACGTTCTCTGCCTGTACAAGGTCATCATCGGCAATGGCAGGTTTGACAGTAGGCCGGTTGCGGATGCCATCTAGGTAAGGCGTTGCCTCGCCGCTAGAGAGGAGGCGCTGGAGCGAGCGCCTCAGCTTATGAAAGGCGATTGGGACGACGGGCCAGCAGACTACGGACGGGTACACTGATGGCGCTGTTCCAGTACTCGAACGCGAGGACCGGGCTTCTCGACCTCTCTGCGCGCAACCGCCTTCTCAACGTCCCAGGTTTACAACTGCGCAAAGACCATCGACCTACTCGATGAGAGCTGGCTCGCCCCCCCTTTAAGATCACACTCTCAGAAAGTCCCTTGCCCTTGCTTTGTTGACAGACATGACATTGGATTTGCCCTAGACAGCTCCATATCGGCTGAGTGATTACTCCGACAGTGCTCGGACCGTTTTGGTGGTGAAGTTGCGCGACAGCATTTCCGAGGCAAGAGACGAGACGCTCATTTTGATACCTACAAATAATCGCATCGATGCCATTAGGCGAAGCGGACTTCTGGATCGCGCGGGGAGCGAGCAGTTCGGACATCTGACGGAACATGTTCGAACTTCCCTTGAGGTGCCCGTAGCTATCATCTCCATCGTTGATCGGCACAGGCAGGTATTCGCGGGGCATTGCGGACTTCCCGAGCCTTGGGCATCGCAGGGCGAGACACCTTTGACGCATTCATTCTGCCAGCATGTGGTCGAAGACAACGCACCTCTTGTCGTAAGGAATGCCAACGCTCACGAGCTGGTCATGGATAACCATGCGATAGGCGACCTTGGCGTCGTCGCCTACCTCGGTGTTCCGATATCCCTCCCTACCGGTGAACTTGTGGGTGCCTTGGCGGCTATCGACACGAAGCCGCGGAACTGGACAGAACGGGATCGTCGATCGCTTGAGTCGTTGGCCAAAGTCGTCGAGAAAGAAATCGCCGTCGGGATTTCGGAGCTTAAATACCGCAGCCTCTTCGCTGACATGCACGAAGGGTACTACGTCGCGACCGCGATCAGAAACCAGCAGGGTGAGTTGACGGATGTGCTTTTTGAAGACGTGAACCCGGCATTTACGAAACTGACGGGACTGCCTTCTGAACGAGTTGTCGGAAGCACTTTGACGGGTCTTTTCCCGGATGTCGTCCAGGAAATGATTCCCGCCTATGATCGTGTGCTGAAGTCCGGTGAAAGCTATCTTCATTCCAACAGCGCGACTGTACTCGGCGGACGTTGGTTCGAGAACCGTATCCGTAGGCTGGATTCCGAGCGTATCGCTTCGATCTTTACCGACATTACGGATCGAAAGACGGCTGAGATCCGCCTGTCTGAAAGCGAGGCCCACTGGCGCGGACTGTTCGAGCAACTCGAAGAAGGTTTCATCCTCGGAGAACTGATCCGCGACGACCGGGGAAATGCCGTTGATTGGCGTTACAAAGAGGTCAACCGCGCATGGGGCGAGTTGGTCGGAGTGCCCTCGGAAACTGCTCTGGGCCGTACGATCCGTGAGGTGTTTCCTGGGATCGAAGACGAGTGGGTCATGGAATTTGCCGACGTGGTTGGTTCCGGGACGGCGAAGGTCTTCACCCGTCAGGTCGGCTCGCTCGAACGCTGGTACGAGGGCCATGTCCAGCCACTAGATGACGAGCGTTTCGTCGTGATGTTCGTGGAAGTGACCGAGCGCCTTCGTATGGAAAACGAACTACGGGATCGCGAGCAGCAGTTGCGGACGGTCCTTGACAGCATGCCCGTGGGCGTGGTCCTCGCCTCGGCCCCAAGCGGCCGGATCGTCATGCAAAACCAGCGTTTGCGCCAGATCATCGGCCAGGACGCAACCGATGTCGGAAGCAAAGATCAGTACGACGTATTTGTCGCTGAGCACCGCGACGGGACTGCGGTAAGGCCGGAGGAATATCCGTTATCTAAGATATTGGCGGGAGAGTGCCTTTCGAACAGGATGGAAGTGCGATTCAAGAAACCTGACGGAGACTGGGTGTGGGTAGCAATCGTAGGAGAAGCTATTCATGACAATGCCGGGAAACTTTCTGGTGCAGTCATAGTCGTTTCCGATATTGCCGACCAGAAGAAGCAGGAAGAACAGCAGCGGATCATCAACCGCGAGATGAGCCATCGCCTGAAGAACATGCTTGCTATGGTGCAGGCTATCGCAAGCCAGACACTGAGGCCAGTTAGCGACCGTTCCTATGTTGAGGCTTTTGATAATCGCCTCAGGGCCCTGAGTTCCGCTCAGGACGTGCTGTTGCTGGATAACAGGGACGAGGCTCCGATATCCCAGATCATTGATGCAACCCTCAACCGCCTTGTTCCGACGGAGCGACTAGCAGTAAGGGGACCAGAGATCACCATTGGGCCAAAGGGCACACTATCACTAGCTCTGATGCTCCATGAACTGGCAACCAACGCGCTCAAGTACGGGTCTCTTTCAGTTGATGCGGGCCGTGTCTCGATAGACTGGTGTGTGAAGACCGTTGAAGACGAGCCATCCGTCATATTCTCATGGCAGGAATCCGGAGGTCCGCCAGTCCGCGAACCGGACAGAAGGGGGTTCGGTTCCAAGCTTATTCGCATGGGACTAATCGGAACAGGCGGCGTAGAAATCAGTTACGCTCCTACAGGCTTCAGAGCAGAGATGACGGCTCCGTTACACCAACTCCAGCATGCGGAATAACCGGGTGGGACAGGCAAATGCACCGAAGAAGCAGGTGGTGCTCGTCGTAGAGGACGAACCGCTTTTACGGCTGATGGCGATCGACCTTGTTGAGGACGCTGGTTTCGAAGCAGTTGAGGCCCGCGATGCCGCCGAAGCCATCCACATCCTGGAGGGACGCAGCGATATCCGCATCGTGTTTACCGACATTGACATGCCAGGGACAATGGACGGATTGAAGCTCGCGGCGGCTGTAAGGGCTCGCTGCCCACCGATTAAGATCATCATCACATCCGGTCACTTCCGGCTCGAAGACGGCGGCATTCCTGCCCACACCGTCTTTTTTCCAAAGCCCTACGATCCGGCAGAGATAACATCGACCATGCATTGGTTGGCTTTAGACTAAGAGGGTTTGCGCCAATCGCATCAAATGGTGACAGACGATGATCGACCAGCATCTGTCAGCTAGGCGGGCGGCGCGACGTAAGATTTCTTTTCACGCTGATGCGGTCTGATCGCAGGTGTTGTGTAGTCATTCGAAAAACGCTTGAGTCTCAAACGGAGCGCGTCTTCGACATATCTCATCGTACGCAGTCGGCAGTGCTATTGGGGCATCAATGGATACTGCATGACTGGCGCCAATGGTACCTGAAATCGATTTGCAGGATACGCGGCACGCTTAGCAGTCGCTATCCGGTGATGCCCCTTGGGAAAGTCCAAGCATAGGCGTGCCGCGCTGATGTTGTCTTTCCTTTGCGGCGTCGATATCTCGGCCTCTCTGGCGCAAGTAGGACTTCAGTGTGAACGGATGACAGCGGACCCGATGGAGCTGAAGATTGTTCGGTGATGCCGGATGTAGAAACGCGTTGGTACTCCGCCCGGAAAAACAAAATGGGCGGATGAGCAGCTAATCCGGCGAGTTTTTCAACGATATCGGCGCTTCTGCGTCATGCCGCCTGTCGGCCCTACGCAGAAACCGCCGAGAAGAGCAGCGTACCTAAACCCGATCAAGGATGTCAGGAGGTTGACAGGAAATTTGTGAGGGCCGCCAAAGCTAAGAGTTGCTTATAACTTGGATCGGTCCCTGTCCCGCCTCCATTGGATGAGGTAGCCAAAACCTGGACCGATCAGCGCTCCGCCGATAATCCAATGGATCATTGTCAGCGGCTTTTCGTCAGGATCATGCCCTGTCACAAAAAGGAAAAGAAAAAACGCGGCGACACCAGCAAACATGAGAGTGATCGGAAATAATATGCTTTTACGGAAGCCTTGCGTCATAGATCTCTCCTATCATTCAGAGTCACGGATTGACTGGCCCTAGTCCTTCATAAGGTTGGCTGCCGCCACGAACGTGGAACACAGCCTCGCAAATATCCTAGTTATAACGACACTTATTTTCCTGACTTCTGCGACGTGGCAGAATAGGGAGTTTTGCGGCAGCCGCAATGACCGTAATTGGTGCATCGGAGACCTCATTTCTTAGCTCGTTTCGGCCCAAAGCGGACAAGTCAGGGTGTGCAAGCTGTCCGGTTCATGCGACTGTCGTCCTCATGATGCGATATACGCTTGCAGGCGGCAGGTTTGCATAGGTGGTGCTGATGCGAATAGCCTTGAGCCCCAGCCGCTAGAGTAAAGTATCAGCAATCCTTCACTAAGCAGGCGGCTGCATTAGTTCTATAGTGATACCATCCGGGCCGGAGATGTACGCGACCATTGTTCCGCATCGGGGGCCGGCTGGTATCGGCTGCGGCGAACCGTTCACTGCCCACCCCGCCGTCTCAACCCGCGCGATCGCCGTGCGGATATCCTTAACCGTGAGGGCGATATGAGCGGCGCCGATCGCACCCGCGCTACGAGGTGTCTGGCCCAGCGTACGGCCTGTCGAATACTCGAGAAGCTCGATAGGGTAGCCATTTGGAGCCGTCACCAGCGCCATTCGGCAACGGGGGTCGTCAACCCCAGTAGCCTCCCGTAGAAACTCCCCACCCATCTCTCCTTGGCGAGCAAGGTCGAAACCCATCGCCTCAGTCCAGAACTGGATCGCCTCCTCCAACGAGGCGACCGAGAATCCCGTGTGGTCCACAGCTATTACGCCGGCATCTTCGGCCATCTTTAATCCTCACATACCTACCAGTTACGTCTGCCCGATCTAGCGTCGGTTGGATAGCCTTACGAACTTTCTTTCGTCTCTCGACACCATTCCGAGCATCACTTCACGTCACTGCGATGACTGCTTTTGGCGCATAGGCGACGACGTTACATCGCCGCGAGCAATGTCTGCTTTCAGGTGCGCGCGGCGATGACTTCTACGACCGAATTGAAGGCGCAAAGCTGCCATGGGCGGCAGCCCCTGTTGAGCAAAAGGTCGAACCATTGGTCTTGATTGGATCTGAGCCAGCGACGCCTTCCACGACTTTCTCAAAATTCAATAAGTTAGGATTTGCAAGCGACGTTGTCCGGCACTGTTGTATCTGCAATCGCCGCTTAGATTTTTAAAGCTGAACATTGCCGGAAAACGACAGAATTCTGCAAAATATTCTACTATTTGAGCCAATATTATTTTCGTTCTGGAAGCCTTGAGAAATCCATCCAGCGGACGCCTCTTTACCCTGATATCAAACCGAGCCCGGCCGACTGATCCATCACCGTTGATGAATCTCTCTCTAGCATGATACATCTCTCAAGATTGTTAGACATGCATTGGTGTTAACGCGCAACGCGAGCCGCTAGGAGCTGTGTGCCCTTTGACTTTCTGGCATTCCATGATTTGGCGCACAGATGGCATTCGCGTGATCTCCCAGGTCAAATGGAGACGCTTCGATGGCATAGTCGGCGCTCTCTGGGAGGCGGAAAGCCAAGCAGGCGCCAGCGGCTATTACCTTGCAGCCGACCCGCGCATCATGGTCTTCTTCGATGACGTATCATCGCGGGTCCGCATCTCGAACCAGAGTGGCGACTTCGAGCTAAATCACCGGCCCTTGACCCGGGCAATCTACATTCCGGCGGGCGTGCCGATGTGGACGACGAGCACGTCACTTCATCGCTTCTCGCATCTCAACCTGCATATTCATAAAGACCGTCTGCTGCGCTTCCTGTCGCCATCGGTCGGGCAGGCTGCCGCATTGTCAGCGCTGAAACAGCCTGCGGAATTACAGGATGCGCCGGGTCTGCAGGTGCTTGCCGGTCTGCTCGCCGAAGAACTGGACAATCTCTCTCGTCATGAGGTCTATGCGGAAAGCTTGGTCGGCAGCATCGTCACCGGACTGCTCGAGATCTCCGAACAGGGTGCTGGCAAAGCCGACGGCCGTCTGACCCAGGCGCAGATGAACAAGCTTGCCGCCCGCATCGACGGGCTTGGTGACTGCCGGATGACCGTCGCTGAAATGGCGGCCACCGTCGGCCTGTCGGAAAGCTGGTTTGCCAACGTCTTCAAGCAGACGACAGGCAAGACCCCTCTCCAGTGGCAGCTCGCCCGGCGGATCGATCTTGCCAAGAAACTGCTGCTGGACAATGACTTGAGAGTTGCAGGTATTGCAGCGCAGCTCGGTTTCTCCGACCAGGCGCATTTCACTAAGGCATTCCGACAGGTCGCCGGCGATACCCCCGCCGCCTGGCGGCGGATGCTGCAGGTACGCTAGCCACGATGTGATCCCAAAGAAAAAGCCCACCCGCTTTAAGGCGCGTGGGCTTTATCGTTTCGAGTTCCGCGTTACCAGGTCTGGCGCAGCGTCGCCATGACGGTACGGCCTGGATTGTAATAGACGCCGCCGCTGTCCTGGCTTGCAATGTGCTTTTCATCGAACACGTTGCTCATGTTGAGCTGGAACGTCGTATTCTTCTGGATCTTGTAGGTGAAGGAGGCATCGAACACGAAGGCGCTTTCCGAAGATCCGCTATTGGCAAGATCGAGGAAGTAGGAGTCCATGTATCGGCCGCCGACGCCGAACGTCATGTCGCCGCGGGCGCCCTCGCCGTCCAGCGTGTAGGTCGTCCACACAGATGCCAGGTGCTTGGGTACACGCATCAGACGATTGCCGTCATTGACGCCACCGGGCTCGTCGATCTTAGAGTCGATATAGCTATAGGCTGCGATCACGTCGATGCTCTCGGTCACTTCTGCCTTAGCTTCAAGTTCGAAACCACGGTGGCGGACCTTTTCGACTGTCGACGGCAGATAGGTGACGCTGTCGTAGACGGTGATATTGCTCTTCGTCAGGTCATAGACGGACGCCGTGAACAGTGCGGGGAAGGCTTCCGGACGGTACTTGATGCCAACCTCATACTGGCGTCCAGTCGTGGGCTCGGTCCCGATGCCGGGAGGTGCAGCAGACTCGGCGTAGCTTGCGAATGCTGCGACTTCCTCGGTGATCTTGTAGCTTACGCCGAACCGCTTTGTGAACTTGCTCTGCGTATCGGAATCCGACGCGCTCGAGAAAAGGTCGTCCTGGCTCAGATCGAACCAATCGTTGCGCACGCCGATGCTGGTGGTGAGCTTGTCCCAGAAGGTCAGATCCTGCTGCAGGTACAGGCCCGTCGTCTTCTGGTCGTTTGCGGTACCGTAGGTTGGGTCGGTCGAAACCGGTCCGCCGGTATAAACCGGATCGGTCGTGCTGATCGGCGGTGCACTCGTATCGTACAGCCCGTAATTGTCCGACTTGAAGTTGTTGTAGTCGATGCCGACGAGCGTCCGGGTCTCGACATTGTCGAAATCCTTTTCGTACATCAGGTGCGCATCGACAACGAATTGCTCGGTCGAGGTATCGCTTCCAAAGAAGTAGCGATCCGCGAGGTTCGAGCCGTCGGTACGCGTATTCGACAGATAGGCGCTTCCGAACGCGGTATCGGAATTGCTGTAGCGCGCTTTCGAACCGAAGCTCAGGCCGTTGTCGAAGTCGTGGTCGAACATCAGGCTGTAGGAATTGCGGTTTGTGGTCAGGAAGTAATAGTCCGGCTCACCGAAGAACTTGTCGCGATCGAAGTCCGACCCGATCGGCTGACCGCCGCTGCCCGGAATGCCGTCCTTGTCGAGATGATCGAAAACGAAGGACAGGCTGGTAAGATCGGTCGGGCGCCATGTGAGGCCGCCCATGAGGAACTTCTCGTTGTCCTTGGAATAATCGTATTCCGCATCAGCATTCTGGAACTTGCCGGTGAGACGGTAGGACAGCGTATCGTCTTCGGTCAGATTGTCGCCGAAGTCGAAGCCACCTTCCTTGTGGCTGAATGAGCCGCCGGTGGCATAGGCCTCTCCGAAGCGTTCGGTCTTCGGCAGCTTCGTCACGTAATTGATTGCGCCGCCCGGTTCGGCCGCGCCGAATCCCGAAGAACTCGTGCCCTTCAGAACCTCGATGCGCTCATAGGCATAGGGTTCTTCCTTGACGCCGCCGAATGTGCGGCCGATCGCCAGCCCGTCGCGATAGGTGTAAGGCGTGAAACCACGAATATCGATATAGTCGTAACGATCGTCACCACCGTAATAGTCGGTCACCACACCAGCCGTATACTGCACCACCTTCTCGACGCTGTCGGCGCCACGCTCCTCGATCTCCTTCGACGTGATGACGGAGATGGATGCCGGCGCAACGAGAATATCGGTCGGCATTCTGCCGACTGCGGTGGTCTCCGTCGCGACGATCGATAGGGAATCGTTGCTCGTATCGAGCGTCGTGCCGCTTCCGCTGATCACGATCGGCGCCAAGGTCGTATTGGACATCGAGCTGCCGGCTTCCTGCGCGGCCAACATGGTCGGTGACAGCGAGACAAGCGCCGTACAAGCGAGGAGGACAGCTTTCGAGGAGCGAGTGGTAATCCGGTACGCGCAGCGGCCTGCTATATCCATATCCATATTGCGAATTCCAAGGTTGGCGTGATCTTCGGGGGAAAGGCCGCAAAGTCATTACCCGCCCAAGCAATGAACTGCTTTAGCCGCAGCAAGTGTCTTACCAGAAATGTCCCCTGAAACGCTGATAACTTGAGAATGATACTCCGGTATTGTATCTTTTTCTGAAATTGTAGAAAACCACGGAAATTGCAAGCCGACATTTGCGCAACTGTCGGCTTCTCGTTGACGCCGTCTCGTGAACCTGAGAATGAGTGTCCACTTTTAAGTGAGGAAAAGGTCACCCGATGAAGCTGTCTTTTATCCTTGCCGTGCGATTTGCGGCAGTATGTCTTTTCCCTGCGCTTCCGGGCGTGGCGGCCGCAGCCGACGGTCAGGCCTATCCCATCGTCCTCAAGAACGCGCTCGGAACCGCTGATATCACGAAGAAACCCGTGCGTGTCGCAACGGTCGCCTGGGCCAATCACGAAGTGCCGCTCGCGCTTGGTATCGTGCCTGTCGGCTTTGCCCGCGCAAATTTCGGCGATGATGACGGTGATGGCGTACTGCCTTGGGTGGCGGAGCGACTGAAGGAACTTGGAGCTGAAACGCCTGTGCTGTTCGACGAGGGAGACGGCATCGATTTCGAGGCGGTCTCCGCGACCCGGCCCGATGTGATACTCGCCGCCTATTCCGGCCTCAGCCAAGCGGATTACGACACGCTGAGCCTGATCGCGCCGGTCGTTGCCTTTCCCGACGCGCCGTGGTCGACCGACTGGCGGGCAATGATCCGGCTCAATAGCGCCGGCATGGGAATGTCGGCCGAGGGAGAGGCCCTTATCACAAGGATCGAGGGACAGATCGTCGATACAGTCGCAGGCCATCCGGAGATAACGGGCAAGTCGGCGATGTTCATCACCCATCTCGACCCGACCGACCTCAGCACGGTCAACTTCTACACAGCCCACGATACCCGCGTGAAGTTCTTTGCCGATCTCGGCCTGACCTCGCCGAAAAGCGTGGTGGAAGCATCGCGCTCAGGCAAGTTTTCCGGATCCGTCAGTGCCGAGCGGATCGATGCTTTCGACGACGTCGATATCGTCGTCACCTATGGGGGCGAGAAGCTTTTCGATGCTCTGAAAACCAATCCGCTGACCTCGCGCATGCCGGCGGTGGCGAAGGGCGGGCTCGTCATGCTCAGCCGCAATCCGCTCGGCACAGCCGCTAACCCGACGCCGCTTTCGATCTCCTGGCTGCTGAAGGACTACGTGGCGCTATTGTCCAAGGCCGTGGGCACGACCGCTCTAAACTGATGATGACGGCTCGCCCCCCCGACGCGAAACACCGCGTATCTGCCATCGCGCTAACGAACCGCAACCGCGCCCTGTGGCTTGCCGGTGTCGTGGCGCTGCTCGCCGCGCTCTGCGCGTTGTCGGTTACGGTCGGCACACGCGACGTGAGCTGGAGCGATATCACTGCTGCTCTCGCTGGCCGAACGGACAGCCTCGGCCAGGCTGCCGTCGCATTGCGTATCCCGCGAACGCTTCTTGGTCTCTTGGCCGGTTCGGCACTTGGTCTTGCCGGCGCCGTGATGCAGGGCGTCACCCGCAATCCGCTTGCCGATCCCGGTATCCTTGGGGTCAACATGGGTGCGTCGCTCGCCGTGGTGATCGGCATTGTCTGGTTTCAGATCGAGACAGCGGAAGCCTTCATCTGGTCGGCGATTTCAGGAGCGGCGCTCGCTGCCGTGTTCGTCTACACGATCGGCTCGCTCGGACGCGGCGGCGCGACGCCGTTGAAGCTGGCACTGGCGGGGGCCGCGACGTCAGTCGCCTTTGCGTCCCTCGTCATTGCCGTGGTTCTGCCCCGCGCCGATATAGCCGGCGGCATCCGCTCCTGGCAGATCGGCGGCATTGGCGGTGCGACATCAGAGAGGATCTGGCCGGTCCTGCCGTTTCTCGCCGTCGGTTTCGCGATCAGCCTTATCTCGGCCCGCAAATTGAACCTGCTGGCACTGGGTGACGAGATTGCTGTCGGCCTGGGCGAACGGGTTGCCTTTGCCCGAGCCTCCGCCTCGATCGGCGCTATTCTTCTCTGTGGCGCAACGACTGCCGTCTGCGGCCCGATCGGCTTCCTCGGACTTGTCGTTCCGCATGTCTGCCGGCTTCTGGTCGGGATAGACCACCGCTGGCTTCTACCGTTTTCGGCGGTCGGCGGCGCCTGTCTTCTGATCGCAGCCGACGTTGCAGGCCGCATTGCCGCGCGGCCGGCGGAGATCGATGTGGGTATCCTGACTGCATTGATCGGAGCGCCGTTCTTCATCTGGATCGTACGCCGCCAGCGCGTGCGGGAACTCTGATGATGGTTTCCACCTCGCTCCGGACACTGATTGACAATCGCCGACGCCGACAGCGCCGCTACCGAAGCGTGATCTTCATTCTGACCTTGCTTGTCCTGGCACTGTTTGCAGTCAGCCTCACGATCGGCCAGGCCTTCACGCCACCACTCGATGTGATCCGTGTCCTGCTTGGCGAACAGATCGCCGGCGCATCCTTTACTGTCGGGCAGCTGAGGCTGCCGCGTGCTGTGACGTCGGTTCTCGCCGGATTGAGCTTCGGTCTTGGCGGCGTCACCTTCCAGCTGATGTTGCGCAATCCCCTAGCCAGCCCCGACATCATCGGGATAACTTCGGGCGCAAGTGCTGCGGCGGTGTTTGCCATCATTGTCCTGTCGCTGAACGGTCCGATCGTTTCGATCATCGCGGTCGTCGCGGGACTTGGGGTCGCGATGCTTGTCTACGGCCTCTCCTTCCGCAACGGGGTGGCCGGAACGCGGCTGATCTTGGTCGGCATCGGCATTTCGGCCATGCTGGAAAGCGTCATCGCCTATATTCTCTCCAGCGCACCAGCCTGGAACCTGCAGGAGGCGATGCGCTGGCTGACCGGCAGCGTCAACGGCGCGCAACTCGCTCAAGCAGTTCCGCTTCTGGCTTCGCTCGCCGTCTTCGGCGGGCTCCTACTCTCCCGTATCCGAGATCTGGAAGCTCTTCGCCTGGGAGACGACACGGCATCCGCACTCGGTGTCGAGGTAGCCCGCACCCGCATGCTGATCATGGTTGCGGCCGTCGGCATGATCGCGTCGGCGACCGCGGTGTCCGGGCCGATCGCATTCGTCGCATTCCTGTCGGGGCCGATCGCTGCGCGCATTGTCGGCAATAGCGGATCACCACTTATCCCGGCGGCTCTAATCGGCGCTGTACTGGTGTTGGCGGGCGATTATGTCGGTCAGTTCATTCTGCCGAGCCGTTATCCGGTCGGCGTCGTCACCGGAGCGCTCGGCGCGCCCTACCTCATCTACTTGATTGTACGCGTCAACCGGATCGGAAGCTCGCTATGAAAGAGGCAATGCCAGACCATATGCTCGATGTCCTCGGGCTGTCGACGGGATACGGCACGAGTGACATCCTGCATGACCTCGACCTTTCGGTCGCGCCGGGCCGGATCACGGTTATCGTCGGCGCCAATGCCTGCGGCAAGTCCACGCTGCTGAGAGCCATGTCGCGGCTTTTGTCGCCGCGTGGCGGTCAGGTCCTGCTCGACGGCAAGTCGATCCACCGCATGTCGCCGCGACAGCTCGCCCGGACCATGGGCCTCCTCCCCCAGTCGCCGATCGCACCTGAGGGCATTGCGGTCGCCGATCTGGTCAGCCGCGGCCGACATCCGCACCAAAACCTGTTCTCCCGCTGGACGCGAAAGGATGATGAGGCCGTCGATGCGGCATTGACCGCCACGCGCACGACCGAACTTGCGGAAAGACCGGTAGACGAGCTTTCCGGCGGTCAACGCCAGCGCGTCTGGATTGCCATGGCACTGGCGCAGGAGACCGACATACTACTGCTCGACGAGCCCACGACATTCCTCGACATCAGCCACCAGATCGAAGTTCTCGACCTACTGACCGATCTAAACCGCGAGCGCGGCACGACGGTCGTCATGGTTCTTCACGATCTCAATCTCGCGGCGCGCTACGCCGACCATCTGGTCGCCATCGCCAACGGTCGGGTGCATGTCTCCGGCTCGCCCGAAGAGGTCCTGACACAACAGAACATGCGCGCCGTGTTCGGCCTCGAAAGCCAGATCATCACCGACCCGGTCTCCGGCCGTCCTATGATGCTGCCGATCGGCCGGTATCGCGTTTTAGGGTGTTGAACGACAAGATCATATAGCGCCTTGAACGGAATCGAACCGCTGACCCGTTGTTACTACGTGCCAATGGGAGACATGGCTCCGCATTTCAGTCGCGGTCGTGTTTCGGCCCCATCGCTGCAACGATAGGACCGATCCATGTCTTGGTGAAGCGTCAGTGTCCCCCCACCTTTGCGTTGGAAGTGCGTGCACCCGGAGTAAATCCGCGCGCCCGTCCGGACCAGGCGATCAAAAGGGCGATGATCAGCAAAACGGTCAGCTCCCATGGAAACGCCGTTGGGCCATAGGCGTCCAAAAGAATACCGCCCATGATTCCCCCGCCCGCGATGGCGCCATTCCAGGCGACGACGTTCATCGAAAGAGCAACGTCTGCACCATCACCCGCGGTGTCTGCCAGGGCGGTTTGCAAGAGCGTTGCGGCGCCGCCGAATGTCAGGCCCCAAATGGCAACGCCACCATATATCAACCAAGACGACATCGAAACGGTCCCGAAAAGCAGGGATACCAGTGCAAAGGCGGCCAGACTGGTCAGCACGGTCGCTCGCGGGAGACGGTCGACCAGCTTTCCCGCCATCCAGATACCGACGAGCGCGGCCAATCCAAATACAAGGAGAACAAGGTCGACCCGATCCTGGAGCCCGGCCGACTGAACGAAGGGTGCGATATAGGTGTAGAGAATGTTGTGCGCGAGCATCCATGCAACGACAACGGAAAGGACCGGTCGAACGCCGGGGGTTGAAAATACCCGAAGCAGGGGCAGTCGATCGCCCTTCTTCTGGCCTGGATAGTCCGGCACTTTCATTATGACCCAGCCGATCAGGATCAATGTCAATATCGACATGATCCAAAAGGCGGTTCGCCAGCCGACCTGCGCACCAAGCCATGTCCCCATCGGCACGCCAAGCGACAGCGCGATCGGCGTTCCTACCATAGCGATCGCCATCGCCTTCCCCTGTTGATGTGCAGGGACCATGCGTCGTGCATAGCCTGCCAAAAGGCTCCAAGCCAAACCAGCGGCAACGCCAGCAAAGAAACGTGCGACCAATGTGAGTGTGTAGTTGGACGAAATCGCAGTCACAGTGTTGAAGATCAGAAACCCAATGATGGTGGACAGCAGGACTGTCCTGCGCCGCCAACTGCTTGTGGCAATGGTCAAAGGAATCGCCGCGAGCAGCGAACCGAGGGCGTAGACAGTCACCATCTGGCCAGCAAGGGATGGAGAAACGGCTAAACCCTCAGTGATCTGCGGCAGAAGCCCCGCGGGTAGGGTCTCTGTAAGAATACAAATAAAGCCAGTCATCGCCAGTGCCAGCAACCCAGCAACAGGCAATCGTTGGGTGTCTTTTTCAAATTCGGTAGTTCTCATTGATTTCATGAACCTCGACATATGGATCGAACGATCCAGATATCGACATCAAGCACCCTTGGCAAGATATTCTGGATCGAATAGTACAGAATAAATCACGGAGGCACGATATGGCTCGAACTGGGCGGCCAAGGGCGTTTGACAGAGACAAGGCACTGCATGCCGCGATGATCCTATTCTGGGAGCAGGGCTATGAGCCGACCTCTCTCAATCAACTGAAAGCCGCGATGGGAGACATTTCTCCGGCAAGTTTTTATGCGGCCTTCGGGTCTAAGGAAGCCCTCTTCGACGAGGTCGTCCTGCGCTATCAGGCCTCCTACGGGCGCGTAACTGCAAGCCTAAAGAATGACGCTCTGCCACCACGCGAAGCTATCGAGACGGCTCTGAGGCTTTCCGCAAGGATGCAAACCGACAAGACACACCCGCCAGGATGCTTAATGATCCTGGGGGCCAACAACTGTGCGCCCGAAAATCGTCACGTAGATGATGTGCTCGCAGCCGACCGGATGCGAAATCGTGCGGGCATCGAAACCTGCATCAGGCGTGCAGTCGATGGAGGAGAGCTTGTCAGCACCACGAATGTACGTGGGTTGGCGACCCTGTTTCATACCTTTCTGATGGGTATCGCATTTGAAGCACGGGACGGTGCTGATGGCGGCGATATCAACGAAGCTGTGACAGCACTGATGCAGATATGGGATCGGCACATGGCGACGTGAGAGTGGCCTGGGCAAAGGGGCGGTACTGGATGACTGCTTTGGGGCGACTGCAAACCAATTGTGTTTAGCTTAGCTTTTGATGGGATCAGAACCTACGACCCGGTCATTAGAGATCAAATCACTAAGATTCCTTAGGCAGTTCATCAGCTCATTAGTGGAGGAACGCTGTGTCAGCCTGCCGAGGGATTACAAGTTGGCGGGTAGATGAGCCTACGCCCTCCGCAATGACGACCAGATCGTACTGTTCGATCTTTCCGCTTTCGAAGGTAACCGAGACGGCANTCGTACTGTTCGATCTTTCCGCTTGCGAAGGTAACCGAGACGGCATCTGCTACCTCATCGCTCTCGATCGGGTCAAAGGGCGCAAGGTCGGCTTTCAGCAACCACGCTTCGGCCGCTGTCAGCAGTTTCTTCTCGTCTCTCATTCCTTCCTGGAACAAGCGGAAAAGCAGCATCGCGAGCTCGTCGGGATGCGTGTCGTGTATCGGCACTGCCTGCGCAAATACTCTTTCGAGCAGAGCCAGGTCTTCAGGCCGGAGAAGAACATCAGATGGAATTCTACCGCGCATAACGTAAGCTATTGTGAGGTTGGTCGATTGGCAAGTGTTCGTGGAAGTATGATAGCGCTACCACTTCGTCGTCGGCTCGTTCTCGCCAGACTGACCAGGCTGCCACTGTTCACAGAAACACGACCCAGACTTTGTTGCGGCGCAACACGGTTGAATCTTGCCACACGGGCGCCGAGCCGCAGAGAACGCGCCGCCCAGCGAGATCATGCTTCGCTCGGCTACCTTGGTGCAGGCGGTTGGGAATGACGAGGCGACATTCTGGTTATATGCCGGGCAGCTTCAATGGCGCTCTCGGTTGGATGCAAACCGATGATGTTTTCTGTACTGAAAACGATATCACCTTCCACCTGGTGCGGGTCTAGCGGCGGCTAAAGATGCGACCGTCTCATTCGATTCGCTGGAAAGTTGTATGACAGCGAGAAACAACCCACTGCAGTAGTGCAGGCATTTAACGCCACGCTTAACGTTACGCCAACCATGTCGGCGGCATAGGAGGCTACGTAAAGAATCCTTCAAACACCTCTCTGTAAGCTTTGACTCGAGGCAGGCAAAGCAATGCAGATCGATTTACAAACTCTCTGGTACTTAACAATCGGAACGCTGCTGGTGTCAGCTTCGCTTCTCCTTTGGGAAAGGCAGGCTCATCCAGGTCGCGCACGCGTGCTCGGTGTTATGGCCGCGGCTCTCTTCGCGTTTGTTCTCGGCTGCGCACTTGCAATGAACCGCAGCCACATCTCGGTCGCGCTCGGCATGGGGGCGACGAACATCCTGATGATGTTGGGCTACCTTTTGGTCCTAAACGCCATCGCGGGCCTTGACGGTCACCGATATGTCTGGTCGTCTGCTGGAGCGCTAAGCTTCCTGGCCCTCGCCTGGGCGATCGCGGGCACGCACTTCCCGGCCGCCTTCTGGAACCATGTCTCGTCTCTCCCCATCGCGCTGACCTGCGGCCTGACAGCGTGGATACTTCTGCGCAGCCGCACGGTTCAGGGACTGCGCTCACGTCCGATCGCAGTAGCGATCTCGGCCGTCCATGCCGTGTTCTACCTCGGCCGCGCGTTCATTGCCCCTATCCTCCTCCAGCGGTACGGGGCAGATATTCTCTCCACCATCGGAAAGGCGACGATGTACGAGGCCGTCTTGTATTCTGTAGCGATGCCGATGTCCTTTTTGATGATCGTTCGAGAGGAGGAGAAGCAGCACCTGCTCCGCCTGTCGCAAACCGATCAGTTGACCGGGCTTGCGAACCGCCACGCCTTTTTTGAGCAGGCAGCTCGGATCATCAGGGAGCGGCAAGGCCACCCCGTCTCCCTGCTTGCCTTCGATCTCGACCACTTCAAGGCGATCAACGACCGTCACGGCCATCCAGTCGGAGATCAGATTCTCAAGCTGTTCGCAGAGACCGCCCGCGAAGAAGCGGGACCCGACGCGCTTCTTGTCCGGCTGGGTGGTGAGGAATTCGCCGCACTCCTGCCACGGTGCGACCATCATCAAGCTCTCAGTCGTGGCTCGGTGATCGCACGCCGGTTCGCCATCACAGCCGCGCGAGCAGAGGGCCTGAAGACCCAGGCGACCGTCAGTATTGGTCTTGCGGCACCGGACTGCCATGACCTCGCCGAAATGCTCGCGAGCGCCGATGGTGCTCTGTACCGAGCAAAAGCCCTTGGACGAAACCGGGTTGAGACCGCCTGCCTACACGAAATGCCCGCTGCGGCCTTGAGCCGTTCCCTTGCATCTTAAGTCAGTGATAGCGGTGGCCGGCGCGTTCTAATCCAATGTCGCGTTTTTCGAACGAGAGCGCCATCGCTTCAGAGCTGTCAGTCGATCTGCGCGCGTGGCTGGACTATTGCGGCTCTTCGCTGCCGAGGCATCATCCATAAGAAGCAGGATCTTAAGAATCAGGCAGCTTGGCTCGACAGCATTTGATACGGTAGGATAGAGCGATACCTGATCTATGCGCGCTGGAATATCGATGAACGAAATTTGGATTGCCGCTACGATATTCCTAAGCCTGTCGGCCGCATCTAACGGAGCGATGGTTCTGTCCCCGAAGATGCCCGCCCGGCACCGCGACGATGAGACAAACGCGGTCGTCCGGCTTGTTGCCAACATCTTCGTTGTAATGTCGTGACTGGTTTTCGGTCTTATGATCAACTCGGCCAAGAACACCTACGAAAGCATCGATACCAGCGTCCATGCTTTCTCGACCAATATCATCCTACTCGACCGCTCGTTACGGACGTACGGCCTTACAGGCAGGGAGGCCCGAGACAGGCTTCAGGACTACCTGGTGCATGCTGTTGAAAATCCCGCCAGAGCTGACATGACCAAGCCTGATGAAGCCGGGCGTGCGCTCGATGCGGTCGGAAACGCGCTCCTCTCAATCCAGCCGTCTGGAGACTTCCAGCAGAATTTGCTGATCGACATCCGGCAGCAGTATCACCGGCTGGTCGAACAGAGGTGGGGTATCGTGGAAAACGCTGAAGGTGCAATACCAATGCCGTTAATCGCCCTGCTGGCCGCCTGGCTCACGCTAATCTTCGGCAGCTTCGGTTATCGTGCCCCCCGCAATGCGATCGTGGTTCTGTCTTTTGCGGTTGCAGCCGGTCTGATTGCAACGGCTTTTTACTTGGTCCTGGATATGGACATTCCGTTTCATGGTACGATCCAGATTTCAGATGCCCCTCTGCGACGCGCTCTTGCGGAAGTGAAGTCCTGAGCGCGCTCCAGATTTCGGCACAACCGCTGTTGGTTTAAAGGGATGATGGTGGCGCCGGCTAAGAGGATGACTGCTCTCAGTTAGGCGAAACGGTGGCCTCAGTGACCGACATGAGGGCGTAAAGGTGCCGTAGCGATACGCTCATTCGCCTTGAAAGAATATTAACCAGCGACAGGTCGGCCAGATAGAGCAAGTGTCTGAAAAGATATACTTCGTGAGATAACGGTCGAATATGAGACTTGATACTGCCTGTTCTGCAATTTCAAGGACGGTTGCTAAACGTCCTCCGATGAGCCGAATGGCAGAGTGAAGCTCGCCAAATTTCTGGTCTTGTCATCTACGAAGACATGCGGACATATCTCCAGCACTGGAGGACGCTCGTGAAAATACTACTGATCGAGGACGATATCGAGCTGGCGGAATGGCTCATGAAAGCCTTGAGCCAGCGATACGACTTCATGACCGAATGGTCAGAAGACGGCCTTGTCGCCAATAAGCGCCTCCAGACGGAAGAATTCGATGCCATCATTCTTGACCTCGGATTACCACAGATGGACGGGCGGTCGCTGCTCTCAGCAATGCGATCAAGGGGTGACACTACGCCTGCCCTGATCTTGACTGCACGGGATTCTCTGGCCGAGCGCATCGAAAGCCTGCATCAGGGGGCTGACGATTTTCTGGCCAAGCCTTTCGCTATTGAGGAGCTCGAAGCGCGACTTGTTGCACTGGTTCGACGTGCTCACGGCAAGAACGCCGGCACTTTTGCATCCGGTCCCTTGAGTTATCATTCGGCCGAGCAACGCTTCTCTCTCGATGGAGAGCCTCTTGAGCTTACACCGAGAGAGCATTCGATGCTTCGCATCCTTCTGCAACATGCCGGCGAGCCGATGTCGAAGCAGAAGATCATCGACCGGATGTTCTCATATGATGCGGACATCCAACTTGATGCAATCGAGGTGATCGCACACCGATTGCGCAAGAAGCTTGGGGAAGCCGTACACATACGAACACTACGTGGACTAGGCTATGTGCTGGAAGTGGATGCAACGTGATCAATCGGAAGGCTGGGGCGCTGCCCGGCCGCCGGCTGGCGGTCACACTGGGTTTATGGACCCTGCCGGCGTTGATCGTTGGGATGATTTCAACGCTCTGGTTCAGCGCCACCACCATTAACGAACTGGCAGACAGCGCCTATGATCGCTCACTCGCCGGCGCGATCCGCGCGATCGACTCCAATGTTTCAACACAAAGCGGTGGTGTCGGTGTTGAACAGCCTTACCAGCTATTCAAATTCTTCGAGTTGACAGCACAAGGCGCGGTATACTTCAACGTCACGACCGACGACGGGTTCGTGCAAATAGGTGACGTTCTGTTGCCGCCTCCTCCTGACCTGACCAGCGGCGAGATCCGCTTTTCGGACGATACCTATCTCGGCCAGGCGATCCGCGTCGGTTCCCTGAAGCGACCGCTCTCGCCGACCGCTCCCGAAGGTACGCACATCATTATTCAGGTTGCCGAGACAAAGGGCTCGAGAGTGGCGTTCCAAAACGAGCTGATCGGTCGTGCGGTGTTGCGAGATTTTCTGGTTATCCTGGCGCTGGTATTGCTCCTTGCCGCAGGAGCCTATGCGGCGGTCAAGCCGCTCAATCGGCTGCGTGAGGCAATCGACAAACGTGAACCTGACGACCTGACGCCTGTGGAAGTCGCTTCGCTGCCGCTTGAAGTGCGGCCGCTGGTCGAGGCGGTCAATCGGTTGATGCAACGAAACGTCGAGCAAGCTGATCAGCAACGACGTTTCCTGGACGATGCTTCGCACCAGCTGAGAACGCCGATGGCGATAATGAGGACACAGCTGGATGTCGCATTGCATCAGCAGAACCTCGACGATATCAGGCAGACCTTGCTGTCATCCCGGAACGTCCTGGATCGATCTGTCCGCACCACCAACCAGTTGCTTGCACTTGCGCGCGCCCGGACCTCTCAAGGTTACGACGCCTATCCACAAGAGCAGATCGCGCTTGAGGAAACGATCGCCGAGACGGTGCGTATGTTGTGGTCACGTATTCGCAGCCGGCGGATGGACTGCGTGTTCGAGCCGCCGGATGCCACGGTGGTCGTGCGGGCAAACGAGGGGCTGCTGCAAGAAGCCCTCGTCAACGTAATCGACAACGCCATTGCCTATGCGCCACCCGGCTCGCTCATATCGATCCGCTTGCAAATCGAGAATGATCGGGCCCTTACCGAGATCATGGATGAAGGCCCGGGCATGGCTGATGACGAAATCGCGCATGCGGGTTCGCGCTTCCGGCGTGGCTCGACCAAGCGATCGGTCGATGGCAGCGGCCTTGGACTAGCAATTGCCCTCACCGTCGCACGTGCTTCCGGTGGCAGCATGGAGGTCCGCAATCGTCCGGACAGAAGCGGCCTTGTGGTCAGCATCAGCCTACCTGTCGTCTCACCCATCCCCGGTTGAAAGCTGTTTGAAAGCTTCGATCCGATATAGCGCTTCCACGCAGATGGAGGTCTGCGAAATCTTGGAGGAGATTGTTGATGACCAAGCGTATTCAAGCCACCATTGCAGCTGCTTTTGCGTCCGTAGCCGTTCTGGCGTTTCCGACGGTCGGCAAAACCGAGCCCGCAAAACCCGAATGCATCGCACCTGCACAGCCAGGCGGCGGTTTTGATATCACCTGCAAACTGGCCCAGGCCTCACTGCAGAACTCAGGCGCCCTGAAGGCACCACTGCGCGTCTCATACATGCCGGGTGGCATTGGCGCCGTCGCTTACAATTCAATCGTCGGCCAGCGGCGTGCGGAAGCAGGAACGATCATCGCGTTTTCTGCCGGATCGCTTCTCAATATCGCCCAGGGCAAGTTCGGCGCCTACACCGAAAAGGATGTCCGCTGGGTCGCCAACATCGGTACCGACTACGGTGCCGTGGTGGTTCAGCAGGACAGCGTCCATAAGTCACTCACCGAATTGATGGCGGCGATCAAGGCCGACCCAGCATCGGTAATCATCGGTGCAGGCGGAACGATCGGCAGCCAGGATTGGATGAAAGCCGCGCTTACGGCCCGCGCAGCCGGTATCGACTACAAGACGATGCGTTTCGTCGCATTCGAGGGCGGTGGTGATTGCGCGACGGCACTGCAAGGTGGGCACGTCCATGTCTGCATGAACGATGTCGGCGACAGCCAGGCGGCAATCGACGGCGGGGCACCTTTGAAGCTGCTTGCGATTTTCTCCGAACAGCGCCTCCCTGGCAAGCTGGCTGAGGTACCAACCGCAGCCGAGCAGGGATTTGACATAAAGTGGCCGATTGCACGCGGCTTCTATGTCGGACCCGACGTCAGCGATGCCGACTACAGGTGGTGGGCGGATGCCTTTGCCACGACGATGAAGTCGCCCGATTACGCCAAGCTTCTACAGGAGCGCAACCTGTTTACGCTGCCGATGACTGCCGAGGAGACGACAGCTTTCGTCCACAGCCAAGTCGCCGCGTACAAGAAGCTTGCCACCGATTTCGGCCTCGCAACCAAGTAGGGCTGCATACATGACCCAGGACCGCTTCCTCGGACTAGCCGCGATCGCGTTAGCGGCCGTGATGGTCATTTTCGGCTATGGCCTGCAGGCGCCGTTTGCATACGAGCCCGTTGGACCCCGCGCATTCCCGTTGATGGCAGCTGCCGCCATCGCAGTCTGCGGCATCATCCTGGTTTTGAAACCGGGTGAAGCGAACACTGAGGAAGGATCGGGCATCAGTCGCCCGATCCTCATCCTCTCCGGCTGCCTGCTGGCCTATGCTTTGCTGTTTCAACCACTCGGCTTCGTACTATCAACGACAGTGTTGATGGTTCCGATCGCCATGGTGTTTGGAGCGTCGTGGTGGCAAGGGCTTATCACCGGTGCGGCGCTGGCAATATCCTCCTATCTGCTTTTCGACAAACTGCTCGACGTCATTCTGCCCGTAGGCCCGTTCGGAGGATTTATCTGATGGAAACGCTCTCCTATCTGGCGCACGGTTTCGGAATCGCGCTTGCCCCGACGAATTTGCTTCTAGCCGCCATCGGCGCGATCGTCGGCACCATGGTCGGCGTTTTGCCGGGGCTTGGGCCAATTAATGCCGTTGCGATGCTGGTGCCGGTCGTCTTCGCACTCGGCCTGACGCCCGAATCTTCGCTGATTCTGATGGCAGCAATCTACATCGGATCCGAATACGGTGGGCGCATCAGCGCGATCCTGCTTAATGTCCCAGGCGAAGCGTCTGCTGTCATGACTGCGATTGAGGGGTATCCCCTAGCCCGGCAGGGAAAAGCTGGCATAGCGCTTTCGCTGTCTGCCTGGACCTCATTCGTTGGCTCGGCGATTGCCACACTCGGCATCGTGATTGCCGCGCCTCTTCTGGCGAGATGGGCGTTGGCCTTCGGGCCTATCGAATATGTCGCACTGATGGTGTTCGCCTTTGCATGCTTGACTGGGCTGCTTACGGATCAACCCGTAAAGGCACTGCTCGCAATCATGCTTGGCCTCGGGATATCGACCATAGGCATCGACGCCAACTCAGGCGTTTATCGCTACACTTTCGATTCACCGAACCTGGTCGACGGCGTCCAATTCGCGACGGTCGTGATTGGGCTTTTCGCCATCAGCGAATTGTTGATCATGCTAGAAAGCATGAAGGGTGGAGCAGCGCCACGCATCGAGCAGCTCGGCCGGCCACTGTTCAACCGTGCCGAAATGAAATTCACAAATGCAGCGACAATGCGCGGTTCGCTGATCGGTTTCTTTGTCGGCATTCTTCCAGGTGCAGGCGGCACCGTCGCCTCGGCGCTAGCCTATACGACGGAAAAACGCGTCGTTGAGCGTACCGACCCGGAGGGCAGCCGTTTCGGCCAAGGCGACATGCGCGGGCTCGCCTCCGTGGAAGCTGCAAACAACAGCGCTTCAAACAGCAACTTCATCCCGATGCTAACGCTCGGTATCCCAAGTTCTGGAACCACAGCAATCATGCTGGGCGTTTTGACCCTTTACAATATCACTCCCGGGCCTGCACTATTCCGCTCTCAGCCAGATCTCGTCTGGGGTTTGATTGCTTCACTGTTCATCGGCAACGTTTTTCTGCTGGCCATCAACATCCCGCTGGTTGGGCTGTTTGCCAGAATGCTCTCCGTCCCAGCCTGGGTTCTCGTACCATTTATCGTCGTGGTCAGCACGATCGGGGTATATTCAGGAAAGTCTACGACGTTCGACCTCGTGCTGATGGTGGCTCTTGGCGTCGGCGCATACTTCCTGAGACGCTTCGGAGTGCCGATGGCGCCGCTAATCCTGGGCCTAGTGCTTGGCAAGATCCTCGAGCAGAGCCTTCGGCGCGCGCTTTCGCTATCGGCGGGGGACGTCGCAATCCTCTGGTCCAGCCCTATCGCGATCGTCCTGTGGGTGATGGCTGCATTAGTATTGCTGGTTCCGCTTCTCATGCCTCGGTTTAGACGTTGGCGCGAGGAAGCAATCACTGAGCCGGATTGAGGTCGTCCAATGCCATATCTCGTCGGAAATGACCTCGAAACCAGTTCTGCCGGAGTGCGTCTAAGACAGTTGTTGAATAAACCTGCCATCGTCAGGATGCCAGGCGCTCATAATGGTTTCGCTGCCCTGCAGGCAAAGCAAGCAGGATTTCAGGCACTATACCTTTCAGGCGCGGCCATGAGTGCTTCGATGGGCATGCCGGATCTCGGCATTCTGACGCTCGAAGACGTCCTATTCTTCACCCGACAGATCGTACGTGCCAGCGACTTGCCGCTGCTGGTCGATGCAGACACCGGGTTTGGTGAAGCGCTGAACGTTATGCACACCGTTCGAAGCCTTGAGGACGCCGGAGCTGCCGCCATCCAGATAGAAGACCAGCTGCTGCCAAAAAAATGCGGCCACCTGAACGACAAGAAGCTAGCGCCTGCTCAAGACATGGCCGCGAAGGTTGCCGCGGCAGCCCGTGCTCGGCGGTCGTTGCTGATCCTTGCCCGAACCGACGCGGTTGCGGAGGAAGGTCTTGCACGGGCCATCGATCGGGCAAGGCTCTACGTCAAGGCAGGGGCCGATGCGATTTTTCCCGAGGCACTGACCTCGCCAGCGATGTTTGCAGAGTTTTCTGAGGCAATGAAAGGAGTTCCGCTGTTAGCCAATATGACCGAGTTCGGCCGCTCGCCACCCATGACGGCTGAGGAGCTGGAAACGCTTGGTTATCGGATAGTCATCTGGCCGGTTTCTTCGCTGCGGGTGGCAAACCATGCCCAGCAGAAGCTTTACAAGGATCTGGCGCTCGCCGGCACGACGGAAAACATGCTCTCGAGAATGCAGACCCGAGCCGAGCTCTACGAGACGATTGGCCTCGACGCATACGAGGCGCTTGACACGTCTATTGCGAAAAGCCAGCTGCCGGGCTGAACCGGATGCAACAGACTTACGAAGACTGGTGATCATAGCGTGTTCAATCGACACGATCTTCCGACCGCTACCAACGGGTAATCCAAACTTCGCAACCAACAGGAGCGTCGTGGCGTAATCAACCAGCGTTGCAATCAAGGAAACATTGAATGAAAAACCTTGCCATCTATCTCCTCGCAACATCGGCAGCCGTCTGCAGCGTGGCGACCACCGCCCACGCACAGTCTTCACGCACCCGCACCGATCCCGACAGCTTTGTAGCCCGCGACCTGACCAAGGAACTGCGCAACAAGATGACGGGAAACTATACGCTGGCGCTCGCCGGTGACGTACTGATGCAGGAGCCAATGGGCAAGCGGATCAGCCCAGAGCTGAAATCCGTCTTGCGCGATGCCGACACAACGATCGGCAATGCGGAAGTGTTCATCGTCGATCGTCGTTTCTGGGCAGGCCCTAACGGCTATGGCAACAACTGGGCACCGAAAGAACTGGCAGCGGACTGGGCCGATCTCGGTTTTGACCTGATGGGCGCCGGGGAGGCTGCCGGTGGCGAAGCGGGAATGATATCGACCCTCAAGATCATGGAAGAGGCCGGCATCAAGGTCGGCGGCTATGGTCCCAACTTGACCGTTGCGCGCCAGCCGGTGTTCCAAGAGCTAGAACAGGGCCGCGTCGCGATGGTCTACGCGCTTCCCGTGGGACCTGTTGCGTCATCGTCCGAGACGGCGCGCGACAAAAAGGGCAACGAAGGCGCTGAGCAGTGGGGATTGAATACACTGAAGCTCACTCAAAGCATGACGGTGACAGCCGAGCAACTGGCGGAGTTGAAGGCGATCCGCGACTCCGTTGTGGCCCGCCGGACTGAGCCTGACGTCACGCGGCCGATAGACATCCCCAGGGACAAACCGGACTTTGTCGAACTTCAAGGCAAAAACTATGTTCTCGGCGACAAGCCCGGCAACTATCTATACGCCATGGACCCGAAGGACGAGCAAGCTCAGGTGCTGGCGGTTCGCGGTGCCAAAGAATATGCTGACTTCGCGATCTTTTCGATGCACATGCACGAAAACCGGTATGCTTTCCAGGCTTATTCGCAGGATCACTATCCAACCGACTATGCGGTCCGCCTTGCTCATGAGCTGATCGACAATGGCCTTGATGTCTTTCATGGCCAAGGCAACCATACCATGCAAGGGATCGAGATCTACAAGGGCCGTCCGATTTTCTATAATCTCGGTAATCTCTCTGTCCATCGTTTTGGCGCCGATGGCACCCCGGACGGTGGAGACGGCAAGACCTATATCGAGGACGGTGAAGTCGGCGAACAGTGGCTGCAGCAGGATATCAATCTGATGGCCTATCTTGCTGAGGTTGACTACAAGGACGGTCGCCTGACTCAGATTAGAATTCATCCGACCGACCTTGGGCTAGGCAGGGAGCGGCCTTGGTCGCGTATGAACATTCCGATGAAGCCATCGCCGGAGAATGCCGAGCGTATCCTGCGACTCGTTCAGGAATACTCAAAGCCCTTCGGAACTGAGATGATCATCAAGGGCGGAGTTGGCTATATTGACGTCCCTGAAACTGCGACCGTCTCTGTTGGTGCAAATATCCGGGCCGGCTTTGCAAAATAGCGTTTAACGGATCTCGGGGCGGCCAACAGGCCGTCTCGCAGGTGCTGCACGCGCATCAGTACTCGTTGCCTTGAAGGGATCTGAACCATCTACCCGGTTATTGGATAGGGCTAACGGGCTGAAGTTCGACAGCGACAAACGACGGTTTGTTTTACGGTGAACGACGGATATGGGGCCGAAAGGGGACTGTCCGGTTCTGCGCCAAGGAGGGGATAGCTGTCGTTCGCGCAAGGACGGTTATTGATCAGTAATTAGTCGTTCCACGGTCTCAACGTTAACGTCTGTTACCGACTGAAACAGCTATCTACTGGCGAGAAGGAGCGTGACGGATCCGACGGCACCTCCACCGAGTATGAGACACCACACAGCAACTCCCGCCGAACCGGACGGGGACATTTCAGGTGGGCCATGGATGCGCTCGTCGTATTCCTGGTGACAGTCGTGGGCTGGGTCCACCTGACTATCGGGGAAGGCAGCGACTCGGCTCCCTCCGACGCGCAGCAGATCGCTGACGATCCGGCCAGAGTTCTGGAAGGATAACGCACTGCGTTCAAAAAGCGGTGTCGGCAAATTCTGGCCCCATGTCGCGCTTAGCAAGAACCACATTGGGAGCGGTAATTATTTCCGTTTTGAACAGGCACCGAAAGCGGACTGGTTTAGCATCCATAGACCTTCCGCAACAGCGAGCCGCTTCTTTCGCATGTGCCAACGACGGGCCTGATCGCGCGGAGAGTTTTTAAAACCCTAAAAATATGGTGCAGTAGGCCAGGCCTTTAGCGCAAGAACTATAGTCATAGCTGTGAGCTATTGGTTCATTGGCGATAGATGCAATTTCCTCAGGAGTCATTCACAGGTTAGTAAGCGGCAAGCTGAGGCCGTTCAGGCTTCGTAGTTCCAGGGCATGAGTGCATCGAGATCGCTGCTCGGCCAGCCGTTGGCGATGCGCTCGAGGGTCTGGGTGAGCCAGGCCTGCGGATCGACGTTGTTCATCTTTGCCGTCTGAAGGAGCGTGGCGATTGTCGCCCAGGTCCTTCCGCCGCCGTCGCTGCCAGCGAACAGACTGTTCTTTCGCGTAATTGTCTGGGGCCTGATGGCGCGCTCAACGATGTTGGAGTCGAGCTCGATGCGGCCGTCGGTGAGGAAGCGCTCGAAGATGGTGCGACGCGAGGTGGCATAGCGGATCGCCTCAGCGAGCTTCGACTTGCCGGAGATCCGCGGCAGGGTCTTCTGCCAGAGAGCGAAGAGCTCCATGACAACCGCAGCAGATTTCGCCTGGCGCGCCGCGACACGGGCGTCAGGGATTTGACCACGGGCCGTATCTTCCACCTGCCAGAGCTTCGCCATCAGCTCCACTGTCTCGGTGGCGATCCTAGAGCTGTCCGAAGCGTGCAGCTCGTAGAACTTGCGTCGGGTGTGGGACCAACAGCCAGCGAGCATCATGCCGTCATTGCCGCCGTCAGATCGGGCAAGCTTGTTGTAGGCACCATACCCGTCGACCTGAAGGATGCCTCGATAGCCACTCAGATGCCGGGCGACCCTATCGCCAGCGCGGCTATCTTCGAAGCGATAGGCGACCATCGGCGGACCGCTGCCACCGAAGGGTCTGTCATCCCTGGCATAAGCCCATAGCCAGGCCGTCTTGGCCGATCCGGATCCGGGCGCCAGCGTGGGCAACGTCGTCTCGTCAGCGAAGATCCGCTCAGCTTTCTTGATCTCGACCAGGATGTAATCGGCCAGAATATCGAGCTCGAAGCCGAGCTTGCCCATCCATTGAGCCATCAGCTTCCGGTCAAGCTCGACCTTGTCGCGTGCATAGATTGCCTCCTGCCGATAGAGCGGAAGGCCATCGGCATACTTCGAGACCGCGATCTGGGCCAGAAGCGCTTCCGTCGGAATGCCGCCCTCAATGATATACGCGGGCGCGGCTGCCTGGATGACGCCGTCTTCGTTTTTGAAGGCATATTTCGGCCGGCGGGTGACGATGACGCGGAACTTCGCCGGCACGACGTCCAGCCGCTCCGAGACGTCTTCTCCGATCAGCACCTTCTGTTTGCCAACGTGCTCGGGCAGATCATCTGGCTCGATCACTACTTCGACCCGTTCCAGATGAGGTGCAAAGCCCTTGCGCGGCCGGGGCGGACGTTTGCCATCGATATGGATAACACTCTTGTTCACCTGGGCTCGGATTGCAGCGATGCCGGTTTCGATTTCCTCGAAGACAAAAGCCTGCTGCTCATCGTCGATGCCTGGAGAGCCGAGCTTCTCCGATCGCCGACCGAAGCGGGCTCGATCGAAGGCTTTCAGGATCTGGGTCAGTCGCTCGATGCGTTCATCAGCATCGGCGTTTCTGGCCTTCAGATCTGCGACCTCGCTCTCCAGAGCATCGGCGCGCGCAGCCTTCTCGGCCATGGCAAGGACCATGCCTTTCAGGGTCTCTACATCATCCGGGAGCTGCAGATCGGGCGGCGTCATAAGGCCTACCAGAGCATATTTCGCTCCGGTTTTCCTGCCCTTTCAGGCGGTTGATTCACTTCGCCGCAGGCCTTTACCCAACAATCTCCGGCGGCTTTACCGCCACCGAGCGGACCCGTTTCCAGTCCATGCCATCAACGAGCGCCATGAGCTGGGCATGGTTGAGCTGCACCCGATTATGGCCGATCCGAGGCCAGCAGAACTGCGCCTTCTCCAGCCGCTTCGAGTAGAGGCAGACCCCGGATCCATCCCACCAGACGATCTTGACCCGGTCCGCCCGCTTCGCCCGGAAGACATAAAGGGAGCCATTGAACGGATCACTGCCAGCATCTCGCACCAGCGACAGCAAGCTGTCCGGTCCTTTGCGGAAGTCGATGGGATGGCTGGCGAGGAAGACCTTTACACCTACAGGGATCATGCTGAGCGAACCGCCCGGATCACGCGCTGCAGATGAGCTTCGTCAGCATCAACGGGAGCGCGCACGACGACATCGCCAATCAGAACTTCGATTATCGCAACGCCTGCCGATGGCGTGACTGCCTTATGACCGCTCGAGCCTGTGCTCTCCTTGTGAGGACCAAGCGCGGCGCGACGCCAGCCAAATAGTTGTGACGGGTGGATATCGAGCCGACGTGCAATCGCTGAGACGCTCGCACCAGGCTCAAGTGCCTCTGCCACCGCCCGCGCTTTAAAATCATCCGACCAGCGTCGGCGAAGCTACCGGGGTGCGCCCTCAAAGCGGTCCGCAACAGCCTCGATCATATGGAAAGTTCTAGTTCCAGAGCTAGGCGCAGACATAGAAGCTCACAGCGGTTCATCTTGTCCGCTACCGATAGCCGACCGCTAAGCTGCTTCGCCAGATGGGGTCTGCTTGTCGCTTACACAGGTTAAACACGCCGTCACTTTGAACGACTATAGCGTCAACGCCGTGGTGTCGCTTGAAAGCAACGCCTTGAGGATACCCTTCTGCGTGTGGTCGCTGTGCTCGACCATCGCCGCTCGGGCAAGATCCGGGTCGCGCAGACGCAGGACATCGACAATACGTCGATGATCCGCACTGGTTTCCGGATTGACGTCTCGGCTGACGGCGCCGAGGTAAAAGAGACGCGTGCACTCGTCGAGATGTGCGGCAACCAGCGCCAACAGCCGGGAATTGTTCGCTCCCTCGGCGATCGCCAGATGGAAATCGCGGTTGGCTTTGACGAAGGACTGTACGCTCTCGCCCTGTTGCGGGTCGTAGCGAGCCTCCGCCAGAGCTTCGAGCCGATCGAGATCTTCAGCTGATAGATTTAGAGCGGCCATGGCAGCGGCGGTGCCCTCCGTCATCGCGCGGATGGCGAAGAGATCGTTGATGTCCTTTACCGTCACGGGCGTTACCCGGTAGCCCCGTCGCGGAAACGCTTCGATCAGACCTTCCGCCACCAAGCGACCGAGCGCTTCCCGTACCGGCGTCTTGCTCATGGCAAGCTGTTCTGCCAACTCGAGCTCGGAAAACTCGGTTCCGGGCCTCAGGGCGCCGGAGAGCACGCGCGCGCGCAGAGAAACATAAGCGGTTTCCGTCAGGGAAATTTTCTTCTGCCGGGCCGGCGAGGTATCACTTTCGACGCTGAGGCTCTGCAAGACAGCTTCTCTCCAAGCTCGTGGGATCTGTTGGACCCGCTCGCGGATCACGAGGCTTCACGCCCCTTTCTGTCTTCCTCCACTTTTTCTGACTTCGCAAGACGGCCAGCCTTTGACATGAAATATTTTGTAGTATATCACAATGCATATCACAGTTTGACGGCTTGGGAGAGCCGCCCTTGGGAGGAACCGTGGCACAGATCCTAGTGATCAATCCGAACAGTTCGAAGGCCGTCACACGCTCGATGGAGGCGTGCCTGAAGCCGTTTGAAGGCAATGGCCACGAAATCCGCTGCACCGAGCTCGAGGGCGCGCCTGTTGGTATCGAGACGGATGCCCATGTCGCCGAAGTCGTGCCGATGCTGATCGAAGCTGTGCGTGCGGCAAAGGCAGACGCCATTGTGATCGCTTGCTTCTCGGATCCCGGAATTTCGGCCGTACGCGCCACCACGAATGTCCCGGTCATCGGCATCGCCGAAGCAGCCTATCTGACAGCACTCGGACTAAGTCGGGGTTTCGGAATCGTTTCGATGGGACCCTCCTCGATCGACCGCCACCGACGCTACCTTGAAGCCCTGCGACTCGACGGTAGGCTTGCAGGCGATCGGTCGATCGACATGACGGTTGCAGAACTCGTCGCCCAAGACGCGGTCATTCCCGTCACTCGGATCGCCTCCGTGCTTCGCGATCAAGACGGTGCCGAAGCAGTCATCCTCGGCTGTGCCGGTCTTGGGACCTACCGGGAGGCTTTGCAGGCGGAACTGGGCTTGCCCGTCATCGACCCGGTTCAAGCCGGCGTCGCGCTTGCCTGCATGCAGGCTGAACTCGGCTACCGCAGGAGAACGCTGTGAGCATTGATCTCGTCATTCGCGGGCGTATCGTTACACCTCAGATGACCATCCCCAATGGTTGGGTCGCGATCTCTGGCTCGCTCATCCACGCGATCGGTGAGGGCGAAGCCCCTGCCGCAGCCACCGTTCACGACGCAGGAGATGCCTTTGTCCTGCCGGGCATCNCATGACCTCGCCGAAATGCTCGCGAGCGCCGATGGCGCTCTGTACCGAGCAAAAGCCCTTGGACGAAACCGGGTTGAGACAGCCTGCCCACACGGATTGCCCGCGACGCCCTTGAGCCGTTCGCTTGCATCATAAGTCAGGGGCAACTGTGGCGTTATAATCCAGTCATGATCTGGCGAAGAGCATCGCGTACATGATACTGGCGAAAGGCTTCGACACCACATACCTCGCAACTCAGCTTTTCGAGATTTCCTGACCACACCCCGCGCTGTACAGCGAGAAGGCAGGCTTCGAGTTCGAGATCATGCAAACCTCATTCTACCTTGGTCGCCGAAACCTGGTTTCGACCCCGAACACGGGCCTGCCGCGGTGGCAGGAATGCCTCTAAATCGCGCTCGCCGACTTTGGAATCGACCCGTCCGCTTACTTCAAGCTACCCCCGAACCGGGTCGTCGAGCTTGGCGAACAGGTTGCGATCTGATGGTTAGATCGCAGCTATGCGAACGACCACACTTGCCGCCAAGAGCATGCCAAGCGTCGCGACCGTCAGGCAGAAAACTCCTAGCGACGCATTAAGCCGCTTTCTGCTGGTCACTTCGATGTTGTCCTTGTTCGCCGCAGTTGTGGTTATGGCGAGCCTTTGTCGTTGTCCCCGAGCTTCAGCGAGATGAAGGTGGTAGAAGTATCCCAGGCGTCCGTACATGTGTCATGTCCTTGTGTAGGCGCGCGCATCCGCGGCACGACAAACGTAGCGACATGCTCATATGTTTTCGATTGGGACTGGATGACAGAGAAATAGGAAACTCATAGGGTTCGGTAGGGTCGTCGCTTCGCCTCTCGGCCGCCCTTCTTGCTGTCAACTGGACACGGATCTAGGCCTCAGAGTTCAACTTTGAAGGCGCCACCGATATGACGCAGATGGCGACGTTTTGACCCAATCGATCTCCATCACGTAACCATGGCTCTTAGTGTTCAAGGTCCCAATTCGTTGCGGGCAGCGAAGGTGCTAACCTTCGAGCCAACTGAATGCGAGTTCGAGGGTTATCGATATGTCTGAAATCGGTTTCGAGCGCCGGGCTTTGCTTCTCGGAGGCGGCGCACTTGCAACAGCCGGCGTTGCTGGTCTCGACTTGCCTGCTCGAGCCTCTGGGCTTGCGGCAACGCCAACGATACGTGGAGGCGCCAATAATTATATCCCGGGCGCTCAGATCGTTGAGCGTATCGGCGGCGGAGGCTTTGTCATTTCGGGCACAGTGCGCCGCGCTGGCGACGGCGCACCGCTGGCAGGGCAGCGGATCCAGATGTGGGCTCATACCAAAGAAGGTAGTGAAAGCGATCCGCGCAGCCACGGCGCAACGCTGACCGACGCCAATGGTGTTTTCCGCCTTGAAATGCCGCAAATCATTCCGGCGCTCGGTCAAGCCCACGCGCATCTTGCCTACGATAGCATGGAATTCGAGACCGTCTTCCTCCGTCCCTTGCTCTCAAGCGCAAGGGATACCAGTCTAGAAGCGCATTTTGTCCTGCAGCGGGCCTGACTTGGGCTCAACAGCGCGCAGGACTCGTGCATTCTTTATCTGGACCGGGTTGCTTCTGACGCTTGGCGTTCCTTTGGGGTTTGCCGCATCGAGCGAATACCTGGCTTGGCGCGATCCGATCTACATCTCCGCTGGCTTTGCGGGCGTCATCGCCCTCTGTCTGCTGCTTGTGCAGCCACTTCTTGCCGCTGGTTGGCTACCTGGCCTGCATGTGTTGCGCAGTCGTCGCGCCCACCGGGTGGTCGGAACCGCACTTGTTGTTTCAGTCATCGTTCACGTTACCGGCCTTTGGATTACCAGCCCGCCGGATATCGAAGACGCGCTTCTGTTGCTCTCCCCTACCCCTTTCTCCGTTTGGGGCGTCGCTGCCATGTGGGCGCTATTTGCCGCCGCGCTTCTTGCTGCCGTCCGCCGCCGGTTGTCGCCGCGGACGTGGCGTCTCGCACACACGAGCCTTGCCAGCGTCGTGGTGTTCGGTGGTGCAGTCCATGCAATGCTGATCGAAGGCACGATGGAGCCGATCTCGAAGGCCGTGCTCTGCGCACTCGCCGCTATTGCAACCGCTGTCGCGGCGGTCGTCCCTTGGCTGCGTGCCCGGCGGCGCGCGCCAGGGAGAAGGTAAATTCTTCCCGAGATGGCGTGATGGCCAAACCATGTCATACTTTTGTGGAAGTGTTGCGCAGAACGCATCTAATCCAGAACTTTCTGGATCCACTAGCGCGGCTGATCAATCCGGCATTGCACCAGTCAGGAAAAATGGAAAAGCCTGCCGCGGGAGGAGCGGCAGGCTTTCGAATAATCGAACAGCGGCTGGGAGGAGGAGCGCCGTTGTTCTGCCAGGTGCCCCATGGGAGGAGCGTGGGCGCCTGGAACACGAAGCTCGGCGGGAGGAGGTGCATCGCTTCGTTGACGCCAATCTACCCTAGCCAGCGATATTAGTAAGGAGGTCAGGCGCAGCGCAGCTATGCACTTTATGCATCGCCTCCTCAGAAAACGCCCAAGTGTTGTCCTGTCAGGCTTTAAAACGATCAAACGCCGTTAGGTTTTTGGTTTGCGGATCTGCTTCGGGATACTGGTAGATCTCGGTTCGCAGGTAGCGGAGCTCGTCCTCGAGGTCGGGCTCATCGACCTCTATCCACCAGCTTCTCGGTCCACCCTCTGCTCCGTCCGACCAACGATAGCCACGAGCCTTCAGATGATCTTTGAAATCGTAAGGGCTGTTTTCCGCGAAGATACGGACACGTGACCGCTGGCTCGCGTTGTAAAGCTCTGCGAATGGTGAGATGCCGTCGGCTTCACCCTTCCGATCGAGGATCTCCAGTAGCGCAAAGCAGTCGTCAACCGCTCGATGGCCATTGTGGAAAAAGCCAGCCTGTCCGATCAGGTAACCGAGCTTCGTGCCTTCGAAGCCCCGCGACGGCCAGTCGATTTCGGCGTTCGAGCACGCCCATGCCTTGCTGGAAAACATCGGCGAAAATGCCTCGCAGAAGGGGCGGTCGAATCTGGCATTGTGGGCGATAACCAGATCAGCAGGTTCGATGAGCGACCGTAGCATCGGGATATCGATGAACTGACCGTCAACCATCTCATCAGTGATACCGGTAATCTTGGTAATTTCGGCTGGAATGGTGGTTGCCGGCTGCTGCAGCCCGCCATACACTCCGGTGATATCGCCGATGACCCCGCATCCGTCGAAGGTGAAAGCAATCACGCCAATCTCGATAATCTCATCTTTGCGATGATCGAGACCGGTAGTTTCCGTGTCGATGATGACGCCGTGCAGAGGGTATTCGGGTCGAACGCTGCCTGCGACCTGACGAGGTTCAAGCCTGTGCAGGATCCGGTAGCGGCCCGTCGCGGCAAGATGCGCCAGCATCTCAGCCTCTTGCATACGGTGGCTTCTAACGCGTCTGACAAGCGAGGGGGAGTAGCCCGATCCCTCTTCGCCGTTAGCGTGGTCGATGAACATATCGAATTGGGCTGGCTTGCCCGTCAGATGCTGCTGCGTCATCCTTTGAGAATTATCATGCACTTCTACGGATATGTAGCTTGAAAGAGCTGAACGACACCGAAACGGCGCCCAATCCCCGCTTTTTAGATTGGCACCGTCTTGCGCTAACGCTCGAACCGCTCGAGCATCTTTCGCAGTTGCGCGTTCTGCAATCGAAGCTTTCCGACCAATTGGCCCCTGAGCAACCTGATCTCGTCGTCGAGGCTCAGCGTATCGTCTGACGGGATGCTGCGGGCAGGTGGGACTTGAGTCGTGTCAACCAACTCCGGTTTCCTGCCTCGACCCAACTGCCTGCGCGGTTTGCTCTCTACCCGCAGCTGCAAATTCGCTGCGTCCGGAGATGGGATGACGACGGTACCCGGGAGATTGGAAGGCGCAGTATCACCAACGACTACGTCAGCAACGAAAGTCCCTGCCCCATCATCCGCCCTGCTTACAGCGCTTTCCACCGGCGTAGGCTCTTCCAAATCAGGATCGGATACAGCCGACGGTGATAGCTCAGCAGCTGCGCGTGCGCTTGAGACCGATGGGCTCTCCTCAGCAGCGGTCTCCGCTGGGCCGGAAAGAGCCAGGACATTCGGCTTCGCATCGGCAACCACCGCGTCCTGCTTCGGCTCACGGCGGCGTGGCACAAGTCGGCTTAGAAACTTCCAGGGAGATGCCATGATACAGGCCTCGCATCAGTTAGTGATCTATGCGCACTCAGTCCGGCGACTGGCTAAGGCCGCCAAGCTGACTATCTTAAACTAGAGATGTGAGGCGTTTCCGGCCGCAGCGGTCAAATCAATCGAGATTGAGCTTTTTGCGCAAATCAGCGTTTTCAGCACGAAGCTTTTCAGCCAGCATCTTGCGTAACTTTTGGTTCTCCGCCTCTAGCTGCAGCAGATCAGCCATTTCGTCGCCAGCTGAAGTCGCAGCGTCACCAGCGATCTGGTCAGCCGTCGGGGCAAGCTTCGGCGCCGCGGGTTCGACCGGCGTTGTGTCTTTGCTCACGCGTGGCTTGCGGCCTCGCTTCTTTGGGCCATCGGTACCGGCTGTAGCGCTTTCTGCTGTCGTTGCGACAACGGAGGTATTCTTCGCCCGAGGCTTACGCTGCTTCTTTACAGCAACAGGCGCTTCTTCCTGTGCCGGCGCGTCAACATCGTTGATTGTGTCGGTATCGTCGGCCATGAGCATCTCCTTCGCTTCTTCGGCAATTGTTGGCGTCGCTTCGGGTGGTGTCAATGATGCGAGACGAGGGTCTGCACGATGCACTGACAACTCCGGTTTCGGGAAGTCCCCCTCGATACCTGGTAGCAGGGATGGCATTGCCTCGTCCTCACCGTCACGAGAAACAGACTTAAGATCCACGTTTCCCCAGATGGAGGTGGGCTTGGTGTCAAGCTTTCGGCGGCCGGATTTGTACTCGACGGCAAAATTGCGTTGTGTTTTCTTCACTCAATAGGCTTTCGGATTCACGGGGGGTTGTTGGCGCGATGGGCTCATGCGTCCCTCCATCTTAGAAAATATATGTTATCCTGCTATCAGTCCATCCGTGAATATCCGGTGCAACTGCTCTGTCCATTATCTGGCTGTATGGAGAGCGAGACGTTCGAGCACAAGCTGAACCTGCCGGTCCATTGGAATCTGGCCACTGCGACCCTTCAGTCTGAGCGACCATCGCCAAGATCGTAGCCCTCGCGGAATTTTACAGTCAAGCGCCGCTGTCACGTCGCGCATGGGGTCAACAGGCTACCAACTGCTGACAACGTTGTGTTTTTGCGACTCTGCCATGTTTTGGTCAGGTTAAATCGGGCGCTCCTTGATCCAACGAGGTGGCTTACTGGGTTCTAATTTCGTCTTCTTTGGGATATTTCGATTAAAAAATCGAAAGGCTTAGTTTTGACGCCCACGCTCATTCTTCCAAATCGACCGCTCTCTCTGTCATCTGACGTCATCTCCACACCTCGCGCGTATTTCTGGTCGACCCCCATTATTCTCGCCCTCGCCATTTTGATCTTTGTCTGGGAAGCACCCGGAATATTTCGAGACTTTCAGATCAGCCAAAACCCGCTGGTGTTGGAAAGCGGGGATGTCCAGAATGGCCGATGCACCACGCGGAAAGCTATCGTTACAGACTGCGAAGCTCGTCTCGTCTACAGCTACAACGGGCAGAGCTATGACACCGAAGTGGAGGTCATGTTTGTCGATTTCCATACGGGCGACTACGAGACCGGCCTGGTGATTTCAGCTGATCATCCTGAACTGGCGACAATGAGCCTCGGTTTGGACAAGCTCTGGAACCGTATCATTACGCTCACCGCCTTCACAGTGGTTCTGGGCGGCATGGGCCTCGGAATGATTTTCCTCGCGTTACGGATCTGGCGGGTCAAAAGCCAGTTGCGCAGACCTGCAGACCTTAGGCCTGCGGCCGTCGAAATTACCGCGTTCGATCGCAAACGTGACATCCTGTCCATCACGTATAACGACAAGATCGCAAGTGATAAAACCGGTCGTTCCGCTTATACCCGTATGGGCCAGAATGAAGAGCCATTGATCATAGACAACGCCAATGGCAAGCTCATCGGGTTGGCGGTCCGGCATGGGAAAACGGCTTTGCCGGTGCTGCTCGATAGTCGTCTCCAGCGCATATCCATGACAGACGACGAGCGTGCCGTGGCCCTCGCCCCGTTTGCCGGTCGGCCCGACAGCGGTCAGCAGGCCGGTGTGCTCGAGACACCAAAGAAGACCATTTCCATCTGGAAACGATTTCAAATTTTTCTCGGGACGTTGCTTTTGATATTCCTCGGCGTCATCGGCTTCTGGCTATGGTACGTCACAAGCTCCACAACGCAGTTTCAATCTCCGGGGATGGACATCAACAACCTGATGCCGGCGCCCCTGAACGAATGGGGATGCGACCAGCTGAAAAAGCGTTTCGGTCAGGACAGAGCGCCATTCGGATGCGCTGCCGCCGACTACACCAGCTGGAAATAGGACATACTCTTTCTGTCAAAACGACGCCTTGGAGACAGCGCGTATAATGATGAAAGCCTGAGCCAATACCCGGGGGACCGTTGTCCCTTCGGTTTTGTATAGAAGCAGAAAATGGTGGCTGGTCATATGCAGACCAACCTCATGGTCATGTCGATGCGTATGCTAGCACCCCCAACGCGTCCAAATCCGGCCTATGTCAGCGATTGGTAAGCCCGTTGGCGGCGCGCTTTCGCTTTATGCTGTCCACATCTTTCCCGATGCTGGTCCTTAGATTCCGCAATCCGGAACGGCTCGACTCAGCCGCAGCGGCGGAGACAGTCGGATCTGGATAACGGCGGTCCCATTCAAGAACAGAGGCGATGGTTTTTTGGAGCGCGGGAATGTCTCCAAATGCCCACTCGTTTACGTCAGGGCCTATCGTCGCCATAAACGACGAAAATAACGCGGGCTGTCCGGTTGGATCCTGATCCGGGTGAGAAACAAGCTGCGAGCGCCACCGCAATTGTCCGGCATAAAACCAGAAAACCGCCTCGTCCTCGCGGCCTGTTTTCAAAAGAGGCAGCGCCTTTTTCATTAACTGGCTCGGATCAAGTCTAGATGCCGCTTCTGCTCCGGCCGGGAACCGAGGGTTCTGCGCGAGAGTAACCTCGGGGAGCACGACCAGACACGAAACGACAAAAACGAGGAAGGCGAGACGATGAAGCATCATTTGTATTCCGATTGGAGAAGGAACGCCGCTATCGCGGCGAGCCGCCTTGCGGCCTCGCTCGCCGCTAAGAACACTTCGCCGACGCCATATCAATGAAACCGGCGGTCTCAAGAGCGACTACAGCGCCGCTTCAAGCACGCTGATGATAGCGTTCGTTCGCTCGTCGACATCAGCGGAATTGGTAAAGGGCCGAAAGTTGATGTCCAGCGTGCCAGATCCGAATTTGACGCGGTCCTTGTAGGCGGACGCCGAAATTCCGGCGTCGATGTAATGGATATTGATGGTCGTAAGCTTAGCCTTCAACGCTTCCTTGCCCATCGCATCCTTGGCAACATTTTTCATCGCATTCTCGATGGGAAGAAAAACTGTTTTGACCAAATAATCGTCCTGACCATAGTACTGGTCGTCGCCGGGCAGCGCGAGGCTATTCCAGTCGACCTTGATGGCAACCTCAAAGCCGGCGGCGTCCTGGATTCTCTTCTGAACCGCTGGAAATTTGTCTTTCTCGACAGCAGAAATTGCCCGGCGCTCTCCAAGAGTTGGCAAGATCTGAGCCGCCGTAAAGGACGCTGATAGCGCCAACGCCGCAACTGCAAATACAACAATTTTACGCATGTAAATTTCTCCATCAAACTAAGTTCGGACGTTTAAGTTTTTCTGGTTGGACACTTCTTCAGGTCAACCCAGCTTTCCGTGCGCTGAAGACATTCGGACCGCGTCCGGCCCCAAGCAGACCGATCGCTGCCATCACTCTCAACGCTACCACTAGGCGCCCCATGCGGAATTTTCCCAAGAATATCAGGTTGCAGGCAATCTGGAGCCGCTGAGCGCAAAGGCAATCCCAGGATGCAAACAATCGCCCGAGCGATGGCGAGGTTCAGCCAGATGCAGGCAGAACGGCAAAGCTTGGTCGGAGCTTGAGTTTCGCCCGTTCGGCTCACTACAGACAAGGGCGCGTCTAGTGCGGTTCCGCACTCAGGGCGTTCAAAACGGTTTGCGCTTCCGCAAAGCGACGGCGCAGGTCGGCCTCCTCTGCCTCAACGTTGTCGCAACCCAGTTGCTTTAAGGCTTTATCTATCTCAGCGGCACGCTGATCGTCATAGGCCTCCTCGTCGGCCCAGTGGGTACACTGGTTACGGCGTTCTAGAAACGCGCTCACTTCGCCGGGCAGCTGATCTGCTGCCGCGAGTATCACCCCAGCAATCCAAAAACCGATTATCAAGCCATTTTCCAGTACAGTGATGGCGTAAGGTCGCGCGATTTAAATTCGTCGAAATGAGTCAACCTTTGCGGCGATACAAGCCCGAAAAACTAACGTTGAGGCCGCCGCAATTTTTGTTGTCGCGCGCCCACCAGATACGGATCGCGAAGGATCATTCGCACACGGCAACTGAACTCGTCCCCGTCGTCGTAACGAAGTGTCGCCTCATCGCCCTCAGTGTAGGCAAGAACTCCTGCGTCCAGCTTTGCTGTCCCGGACACCGTTCCAGTGTGCACAGTCGCTTCTTGTTGCGGGTCTTTCATTCCGCGGGTTGCATCCCCGGTGACGGTCAAAGCACCGTCAGCTGCGGTTGCAATCAGGATGTCGCACTCTCCTGCCGACCACTCCCCAGTCCAATCGTTAAGCGACCGTGCAACCTTCCGCCAGCACGATCGGATGCGAAAGTCGCGAAAGGAATCACATTCGAGTCCTCGAAGAAGGGTAACCCCTTCCCCGGCTATGAACTCTATTACCTCAGCGGGCGCTTGCGCCTGCCCTTGCCCACCTTCGCCGTACTTCTAGGGCTCTGAGCTATCGAGGCTGAGCGACGTACGTTGCACGCTTCCAAGGAAATCGAAGCGGCAACAACTTAGAGACGATTTAGGGCACTGAGGTGCTTTGTTCTGCAGCTTATTGACAACTATGGAGACAAGGCACTTTGCTTCACACGGCTAGATAGGAAATGCTCCCCTTGCCCATTGTGGATAGCGTACACGTCGCCATCGGTCATCGCTTTAAACGGGATTTGAGTGGCTTTCATGAAAGCTACGGCCTTTTCGGCAGCCTCTGCCTCGTGATGATCAGAGCGATAGTGCGGCACGATGGCAAAATCGACAATTCCCATCCCCTTCCAAATAATGTCGGCGTCGTACCCTTCGGCAAGCTGTTGTGGCTCATCCATAAGCTCGATACCCCTTAAATGAGGGGTCGCGACCACAGCCCCGGCGCTGAAGCCGCCGTAAGCTATCTCGTCTGCCGCCAGCATCGGACGAATGACATCCTCAAAGCCACTTTGCCTAATAGCTCGCATAAGAAGAAATGCATTGCCGCCTAACAACCACACCATTCCGAATTTCCGCAACGCGTCTGATAATGCACGTGGATTGCCAAAATACGTCCTTAGGTCGAGGGGAGCAGCCTCTAAACCAAGCGCTGCAAATTCGTTGAATGGGTTATAGACCTCAGCCTCGTACTGGCGTCTTGCCTCCGGAGGGCGGAAATCGAGTGCGTTGCCAATGATAGCCACGCGCCCTTGGCCACTGATATCTACCAGCTTCTCTGGATAGTCACCAATGCGGTACGATGATAAATAGACCCGCACGTTTGCGTTCCTCTTCGTTACTAAAGGCCGGTACGCCTGGACTACCTCAAGCACCGGCTGATTCAAAGAACCAAAGCCGACGTGGAGAAAGTGAATAACTAATCTCATGGCTTTGCGGCTGAAGCCTATTGCAGTGGCGCTCCGAAAGATTGCGAGGTGCTCGAACAAAGTATTTTCTACTCACCGCCCTCCTTAAAATTCAACCCTGACCACGTTGTAGCCGGGTTGGCCCGTGCATGCTGTCCCCAGTTCCCGCGCACTTCTGGCAAGGAGCAACGGAGCGAAACCGCAACGTCCGCAGTATGCCCTTGCTGGAAATTGGTTGACTAGGGCAGTCCCCGTCTCTGGAACTAAAGGGATCAGATGATGACGCGTTTATATCACCTTGTCGCCTTGGTGGGGTACGAACCGTCAATTGCTCAGCTAGTAATGTGAATCTCAACGGCACGAGCCGAAAAACAACCTGTGAAATAGGATATCGCCTTGTCCGCAGGAGCCTCATCAATCGCAGTGTAAGCCAATACAGGTTGCGATCTCGACGACCTGAGAAAGTCGCATTCGACGGTCGTCGGCATCCTCGCGACGACGATTGTGCTAGCTCTGTGAAAATCAGCGATATTGAACTGCTTTAGCGCCATACTGATTGAGCCAAGCTCGTCAAAAATCTCGGCGAAACCAGCAAATCGTGTCGCACAGCAGTAACGCCTCCCAATTCCGATTGGATGGCCGCTGGCATACGCACCGATCTCAATCGCGATTACGGGCGATGCAATTGTCAACGCTAGTGGAACTGCAACCTCTTCATTTGCGGGCTCCAACCAGTGTCGGATGATTTTTCTTTCCGGAGTTGCGCCCACGGCTTTCAGATTTTGGTCAAACCTTACCCTAGCGCCAATAGCATAAGAGATCGGCGTATCGGCAACAAAGGTGCCGTTGCCATGAAGGATGCGGAGGAGCCCGTCTTTCTCCAATTCTGCTAGGGCGCGTCGGGCTGTCATCCGGTTGATCGCAAATTCTTCAGCAATCTGGTGACTGGAAGGCATTCTTTCGCCAGGCCTCAATATGCCTTCTTCGATCCTTTCACGGATTTTGTGCGCCGCCTGCATCCATAGCGGTGCCCGTGAACCAGCGTTAGCCATTTTTTGAACGCCCCCTTTGTCATTCCACTGTCATGTTGACGATGGTAGAGGTATATACCTCTCGTAACGCGAACATACGAATAGTACGTTATAAACTGTAGGTTCTTGATGTTGTCACCGCAGCTCTCCAAACGCTACCTACTATGGGATTTCGACGGAACGTTAGCGGCGCGCAAAGGGCGCTACACAAGTGCTCTCGAAGCCGCAGCCATCGCTGCCGGTCCCGCATTCGCCGGTACTGCTGATTTCATCAGGCCATTCCTATCGGGTGCTTTCCCTTGGCACGGTGCCAAGCTGGCGCATCCCTGGGCAGGGAATGCCGATGGGTGGTGGAGCCCGATCCTTGCCGCAGCTGAAACGGCTCTCCTTACCCTTGGCATGGAACCGAGGCTGGCCGTTTCGGTCTCGAAAAGATCGCGTGTGGATCTTGCTGGTTGGCAGGTAGATACCGATGCTGTCGAGGTATTGGAACATCTGTCTGCTCTAGGTTGGCACCATGCAGCTCTTTCCAACTTTGCTCCAGAGCTTCCGTTGTTGATGGAGGGCTTGGGCCTTACCGGTCATTTCGATAAAGTCTTCTGCTCAGGGCGGATAGGAGTTGAAAAGCCATCACCAGCTTTTTTCCGATACGCGATTGCATCGCTGGCTCCCGGTCGGGCTCTGTGGATGATTGGCGACAACCCCGACGCGGACATCGCGGGCGGCCAAGCTGTTGGGCTGTCGACCATACTTGTTGGGCGCGGTAGTCACGAAGTCAGCCTCGTCGCTGAAACACTGTCCGAAATTCCGGAAATTCTCCTCAAGGAACATCGCCAATGAGCATCTCTAATCCGAACCATTTGTCGATGAAAGACAGGTTACGTCAGATCCCCTCCCTAAAAGGGCCGCTTCCTCATATGGACCTGGAGAGATTTCCCGACACACCGCACGCGGCATTCACAATGTGGCTTGAGGATGCTCTTGCAGCTGGCATCAAAGAGCCACATGCGATGACGCTATCCACGGCAGATGAGAGCGGCTGGCCGGATGCCCGAGTTCTTATCTTGAAGAATGTCGATAAGCGCGGCTGGCATTTCGCAATTAAGGCCGAAAGCCCGAAGGGTAAGCAGATAGAAGTGATGCCAAAAGTCGCGTTGACATTCTATTGGCCTGACCTTGGGCGCCAGGTTCGCATACGCGGCGAGGCTGCCGTGCTCAATGCAGAAGAATGCGCCAAAGACTTCCTGGAACGACCCTCCGGTTCCAAAGTGAGTGCGATAGCATCGAGGCAAAGTGACGTTCTGAAAGACAACCGAGAGCTCGAGCAACGTCTTAGCGATGCCCGGACCTTCCTAGCGGCAAACCCCGACCACGTTGCACTGGATTGGCGTGTGTATGCCGTATCTCCTGTTGTTGTTGAGTTCTGGCAGGGGGCGTCGGACCGCAACCATATTCGTTTGCAGTACGCCCTTGCTGGAGATGGAATGACCTAGGAAATGCACCGTCTGTGGTCCTGAAGGGGTCAGACAAAACCCGTTTATACTACCTTGTCGCCTTGAAGGGATCCGAACCAATGGCACGTTTATTGGCTGAACTAAGCCGCCGAAAAGGTGGCGTAACGCTGGGTGATGGAACCTGAGCTTGCGAATGGAAGCGTCATTCAGATGCTTACCGACTGGGAGCTGCCAAGCGCCGACTTGTGGGTCGCTTTATCCAAGCGGGAGACTGCCGACCGCAAAGGCGCGTGCCTCCGTCAACTGGTTTGAAAACATTTTCTCGAACCTGTCGAGCTGATCCCCCGCCCTGAAAGAATCTGAACCAACGACCGCCATTTCGAAACCTCAACTGCCAAGGAAAAATCGATAGTTTCCTTTGGAGTTATCTCAAAGACGGATTGGGGGCGTTCCACATTGGCGAGCCCCCAACCATACAGCGTTCTCAGTCATCCGGCTGTCAGGCATCTGGGACGATGGCCCGGTTCACCAGCAGCGTATCGACATATTGGACCATACTGACGATCTTACCGTCGCGGACCTCGTAGAGATGGGCAAAGTGCGCCGTCATCGACTTGCCTGTCGCCTTGTAGGTGCCGGAGTAGATGCCGAACGCCGCAACACGATTGCCGTCCTCCATGAGGGTATGGACTTTCGCGTTGTAGCCGATCCACTCCGTACCGAGCCTGTGGAATACCCCGGCGACAATGGCGTCGGGGCCGACATAGGTGCCGGCATAGGGGAAGCCTTCGGCTTCCGTCCACGTCGCATCGTGCGCCAGGGCCGCAAGCAGGTTGCGGCCGTTATCCTCGGATGAGCCCTCATAGGTGGCCCTGATGAGATCGAGATTGGCGCCCATCGCGATCAGCCCCACTTCATTTCGCCGGTGGCGACCTTGGAGCCGATGTCGAGTGCCACACCCATGCCGAGACCCGGGAAGCGTGCTTCCATTGCAGCCTTGAGCGATGCGGAGTCCTTATGCTTGGAGAGTTCCTCCTCGAACGCTTTCAGGTAAGCGATGGTGTGCTGAACACCGGAAAGATCGGTCTTGGCGTCGGGCACCATGTGTCCGGCCACCACGACAGCCGGCTTGCGCGCCGCGATCTTTTCGAGATTGGCAACCCAGGCAGCCCGGAGTTCGGCGCTGTTGGTGTCTGCCGTCCACACATGGACACCGTTGAAGATCATCACACCGCCAAACACGGCGTTCAGGGATGGAACGAAGAGATAACGCCGATTGGCGAGGCCTTCCGCTTCGACGATCTCGATCGTTTCACCGTCAACCGTCAGGGTCTTGCCGTCGAAGATATTGGGCATGACGACATCGGCCAGCGTCTGCGGGCCATTTTCCTTGAGTTGCGGTCCCCAGACGGCAAGCTTCTTTTCGACACTGGCCTTGATTGCGTCAACCGTGGCTGAGGCAGCGAGCACCTTGGCGTCGGGGAAGGCGACCTTGATCGGACCGAGGCTGAAATAATAATCTGGATCAGACTGGCTGACATAGATCGTTGTGAGCGTCTTGCCCGTTGCCTTGATCGCTTCGGCCAAGGCCTTGCCGTCGGGAAGCGTAAAGCCGCCATCGATCAGTACAGCTTCAGTCGGGCCGGAGACCAGAACAGGCGCACGGAAGAAGCCAGTCTGCCCGGCGGGAAAATGCTTCCAGGTGAGGCTTCCTGCGGCATGGCCCAAGTCAGCGGGCGCGAAAACCGCGGTGGCGCCGACGGCGAGAGTGGTTTTCATGATGGTTCTCCTCGTGAACATGATTGTCTCCAGGTTTAGGCTTTAGGAAAGGGTGGGCCGGGCCCTGCCAAGAGCAGAAAGCCTCGCTATAAGATCATCGGCGTTGCCGAACAGCTCGTGGGCCTTGACCAGCTCGGTTCGCTGTCCGTCATCGACAATCAACGCTGGCACGCCACCGGCTTCGAACTCCCGCATCAGCAACTGGGCCCGCTCGACACGCTTGCGGTTTGCCACCAGCAGCTCCGCATCCGGTGCCGCAAGGCAAGCGGCGGCGGCACTGAGGTCGGCCCTCTCCAGGATATCGCGCAGTTCCGACAGGTCGGTAACGTCGCGACCAGCGACATAGCGCGCTTCCTGGATGAGCCGAATTGCATCAATTTCGCGAGACGGTTCTGTCAGAGAAACGGCTGTGACTGCCAGCGTCGGTGGGCCAGAATCCAGCAATCCGCCACCGCCGAGCACCTTCACGCGATAATCCTCAGTGAACTGCTCCCCCGTTAAGCTCGCGATGCGAACATCATTGGACCAGGCAAAATTCGCGAAATGTTCGTCTACCACCCGTGCGCCTGTCCCTGAGAAAAGACCAGTCGGCGCGAGTGCGACGATAAGGTTTGGCAGCGCGGCGAGTTGTGCAAGCAAAGGCGACGCGCCATAGCACCAGCCGCAGAGGGGATCGAATAGGTAGGTAATATGGGGCCTATCGCTCATATCTTGCTCCTTGCGCATCTTTAGATGGCATAAAAGGATTAGAGCGAGAAGTCCGTCGAAGACGACAAAATGTATGCTATAAGCAAACAATCAATTTGGAGCGCACGCATGCAGGAAGCGACCAATCTCAATCGGCTGGCCTATTTCGTCGCTGTCGTCGATGCGGGTTCTTTCACGCGCGCAGCCGAATATCTCGGCATTACCAAGGCTGTCGTCAGCCAGCAGGTTGCGAAGCTCGAAGAGGAGGTTGGCACCACGCTGCTGATGCGCACGACACGCCGGCTCCAGCCGACCGAGGCAGGAAGGATGTTTCACCTTCGTTGCGTCCTCGTCTTGCGCGAGGCCGAGGATGCCCTGAGAGAGTTGGCTCAAGCCAGAACAGAGCCAAAGGGTCTGCTGAGGATCACCGCGCCATACGACTATGGCACCTCGGTGATTGTGCCCATGGTGACCGCCTTCACTGTCCGATATACGGACTGCAAGGTCGAACTCTGCCTCAGCGACAAAATGGTCGATCTCGTCGCCGACAGCATGGACCTCGCTATTCGCGTAGGCTGGCTGCCCGATTCAGGCCTGCAAGCCCGCCGGATTGGCGCGTTTCGACAATATCTGGTTGGCGCACCTGAGCTCGTGAGCAAGGTGGCCAAACTTAACGAGCCTGGCGATTTGCCATTCCTGCCCTTCGTCGCCAACAACGCGCTAAAGGAGCCCTTGGAGTGGACCTTTGTCCGCAACGAAGGAGGCGAGGCACGAACTGTGCGTTTCAAGGCCGACATTGCGATCAACACAACGCCGGCCGTGATGGAAGCTGTGCGGCAAGGCGGCGGGCTATCAGTTTTGCCGGACTTCCTAACGGCCGCAGACATAGCGAGCGGACGGCTGGTTCGTGTCCTTCCGGACTGGCATCTACCATCGGGTGGTGTCTATACGGTATACCCGGCCGCCCGCTTTAGACCGCCTAAGGTCTCTGCGTTCGTAGACCTGTTGATTGCGTCCGTTAAAAGCGTAACGGGATCCAATGGAATAGACTGAAGAAAGGTAAAGTCAGAAGAAACACATCGGATTCGCTTCAGCGTGCCACCATCAAATTTCCTTGACGAAAGTTAGAAGATTGCGAGTTGTTGCAACCTGATATCCGTGGGCTTGAACCAATCCGAACCTACGACCAGTCAGTTGATCGACATCAAGGTGCTGAAGCTAGGTGATAATCTTTTTTATATCGGGCGACGGCGAATGAACAGTTCGGATCTTATCCAAGGTCACAAGATCGCGGTGCGAACGCAACAATGGTGGCCGGCTGTGATGAGATCGACTTTCCGGAAACTGCTACCTTGTCGATACTGGCACTCGCAAGCCAGTCATTCAGTGGAGAAACAAGTACTCCCCCAATCGAAGCCGATATGGTTCTTGCGGGCTCACAACGAGCATCATGCCGAAGTAACACCGTCAGATAGAAACCTCGCAGTTACGTTCGCAATCCATGAATGGCTTGTCGAACCCAATCGAGTCTCCGTTGCGGAATAAGCCCGTAGTTGTAAAAGTTAATGCCATCGGCGCCGCCATCGATTGCCGCTCGTGCGCGCGCCGCAAGTGCCTCAGCCGATGTGACTTCGGGATAAAACACCCGAAATCCGGCTCCGAGATACTTTTCTGGTCCGAGGGCAGTACGACCGGCCTGCATCAGGTCTGACACGGCGTCCGGCTCCATGGAGTAGCAGCACAGGATCGCACCGTCGCAGATCATGCCGACTGCGGCGAGATCGACGCCGCCGAGCCAGCCGTCTTTAAGGTCGATGAGAACAATGCGCGTTGCCGGATCGGCCGCGGCGCGGATCTCCGCCACGAGGCTCGTGACCGGCTCCGTACGCCAGCTGAGGTAACTATACAGGTCGGGCCAGGCACGGAAGGCATCGATGCCCTCCGCCGGGAAACCGGGAACCTGCGCCTCCGGCACCTCCCGCTCGCAAAGCTCGGCGATAAACCGCTTCACCGTGTCGCGTGCTCCTTCAACCGCAACACCCGCCTTTTGCGCCCGCGCCATGCAATGATCGCAGAAGCAGAGAGACATGAAAAAGTCATCCTCCGGCAAAAGCCCGACGCCGTCTTTTTCGTGATGATACTCGTGCGCGAAACCCATGAAACTCGGGCTTTCGAGCTCCACCATGTCGGGTTTGTAGCTCTGCGTAATTTCGGCGACCATGGTCACGACATAGTCGCGGGCGGCCGGGCTCGACGGGCAGAGATTGTAATAGTTGGCGTTGCCGAAGGCGTTGCGCGTCACATGTTCCGGATGGAGCATGCCGAGGCGCGTGTTGTGCAGGCAGACTGTCCAGCAGGAGACCTTCATGCCGCCGGTCGCCCGTGCCTGCTTCAGTGCCGCCAGCATGTCGCCGCGCTCGGTCACATTTTGGGCCATCAGCGGCCGGATTTCCCTTCCGACCCAGGTCGTGTCCTGCGGACGATAGTAGACCGTACCGTCTTCGGGAAAATATGCCTTCTGAAGCGGACTGCGCGGCTGGAGGAACCGCCCCGCATGATAGGAGGTCGCGAGACTGATGCTGTTGAGACTGGCGCGGTCTCGCAGTTCGGCGGTGGCTTCGACAAGTCCCTGGTCCTGAAGGTCCCAAGGATAGGTCCACATGGAAAGATGCATGGCGCTGCCTTTCGTCCGTTGAAATGAAGTCCGCAAGGTAGGATCGAATGGCCCAGTCAGCCGTCGATCGGCTCGGCCACCTGGATGAGGCAATCGCCTGCCTGGCTGTCGCAATGCAGCCGGCTCGAAATGACGACGCCGCCTTCGGCAAAAAGCAGCGCCTCCTCAGGTTGATCCAAACGCTCGAGGTCGTGATACCAGCCTGCAATGTCCCCTTGAAGGACGGCAGCGCCGAGCCGGACGGCCGGCTCGAACCAGCCGCGTCGCTCCGCATAAATACCCTGACTATGGCGTGACAGGGACAGCAGTTGCAGGGGACCCGGTGCTGGCAAAGGTTTTCTCGACAGGATCGGCCCGTCAACGATCCCGAGTGTCAGCAAAAGGCGGTCGATGGCGCAAGCTGTAAACGCCATGCTATCCGGAGTGACCGTTCCACCGCCGCCAAATTCGCCCGAGAGCCCGATCGCGCCGGCACGGCTGGCGGCACCCATCGATGTCGGCGCGGACTGACCATTGTCGGCGATAAAGGCATGGGAACCGCCGATGGCGGCTAGAAGTTCGGCCGAGCGCCTGAAGCGAGCGTCATCCGCCTGTCGCTCGATCAGGGTGCAGGGGAGATGCGCCATGGATGTGCCGCCCGAATGAAGATCGAGGACAATGTCGTGGAAGGGAAAGAGCTGTGTCTCGAGAAAGTGCGCTAGGCGCGCTGTCGGCGTGCCGGAGGGATCGCCGGGAAACGCGCGGTTGAGATTGCCGCCGTCAAACGGCGAGCAGCGTTTTGCCGCCATGACCGCCGGCACGTTGGCAATTGGCAGGATGGTCATGGCACCCCTGATCTTTGACGGCTCGAGGCGCCGCATCAGGCGCGCCAACTGAAGTTCACCTTCATACTCGTCGCCGTGATTGCCTGCCATAAGCAGGATGCTCGGCCCCTCGCCGTTCTTCAGGCGCAGGACGGGAATACGGATCTGGTAGTAGGGCGAACGGTCGATCGAAAAAGGGATCGCGAGAAAGCCGGCCTGTCGGCCCTCTTTCGCAAGATCGATCGGATTGACGAGGCCACTGTGCATTTTGTCTCCAGTCTAACAGCGCAAAAAGTGGGCGCGCCGCGGCGTATGTTGAAGGTCGACCCATGCGTTCAAGACGCTCGGTCATTCCGCCAGGCGTCGAGTCTCCGACGAAAGATATGTCGGTACCGCAACCGGCACCCTACGATCCTCAACCAAAGCTCGTGAGATAGGCATGCCTCACGCGATGATCGGGGCCGAGCCCATAGACGACGGCATGTCGGTCGAGGCAGGTGCAGGGATGCGAAATGCCGAACGCGATGACGTCGCCGACAGCAACCGTGCTTTGCGTGTCGACCCGGATGAACGCGTGCTGGTCGTTGAGCCGCAGCACCTCGCACCCGTCGAGATCAGCTTGATACTGCCCGTCGCGATAAAGCTTAAGCGGTCGCGGCAGACCCTGATCGTTGGCGACATCGCGCAAACCCATGCCGCAGATGGCAAGTCCGGGTTCCGGGCAAGACAGCACTTCCGCCCAGATCCTGAGCGCCGGAACGAAGGCCGCAGCGGCGGACTCCACGATCCCTTGCCGGACATAGCCTTCCCGGGCATCAAGAGCGGCAAGCCCGCGCTCATAAACGCCGTGATCGTGGAAGAAGATGGCGCCGCTACGCAGGACCAGTCGGCAGTCCGGATCCGCAGCCACCGCATTGGAGAGCTCGGCAACCACCATGTCAAAAAAAACGGATCCCCCCGCAGTGAGGATCAGGGAGCGCGCATCGCAAAGGCGCTTCCGGACCAGGACCAGAAATTCGGACGTCATTTGCAGAAGCCCATGTATGCGCTCCTCCGTTTCCCGGGCGTCGCTGGTCGCCGCCGCCCCTTCATAGGCAGCAATGCCTGTCAGCCGCAGACTTTGCGTTTCCGAGGTAAGCACGAGGTCGAGGATGTCCAGCCCGGCCTGCACCGTCCGGGCCCCTCCCCGGCCGACACCAAATTCGACGAGGAGGCCGAGCAGTGGAAGGTCGTCCCGCTCGCTCCAGGCCTGACGAAGGGATTCCACCGCCTCCCGCGAGTCGACGAAAATGTGAACTTCCGCGTCCGGGAACCCGGCCAGCAACGCGGACAGCCGCCGCGCTGCTGCGAGGCCGCCGATTTCATTGGCTAGGATGAGCTGTCTTTGACCCGCATTTAAGAAAACGCTTAACTGGCGGATGTCGGCAACTGTCGTACCCCATGCGCCCGCAGAAAGGAGCGCCTCTGCGAGAGCAGGCGCCATCGGCGTCTTTGCATGCGGCGCAATCTGGACACCGTGGTCGTCCACAAATCCCATCATTGCATCGACGTTCCCGGCGAAGGCGGTTTCATCCAACGACATCAGCGGCAGTGCCATATGCCCGTCGTAAGGCGTCCAGTTCTGCACGCCGATCGCTTCAAGCGGCAAAGGCCGGTGTCCCGGTGGAAAGCCGCGGATGCGGTCGTCGAGGACTGGTGTGGGCGTGGTGTTCAAGGTGACGTCAGACATGGTTTTCTCCCATGGCAGGCGTTTCGACCTCGTCAAGGCCGAGCCGGTAGGTGTTGTTGGCAGTGGTGAAGAACAGCGATGTTTGCTCATCCAGCGACAGCGGTTCGGCGGCGCGGCGGAACACCTCGTAGACCTCGTGGAATGTGGCGTGAAGGCCGGCAACCGGAAAATCGCTGGCGAACATGCAGCGGGCAGCGCCGAAGCTTTCAAGGCAGTGCTCGATGACCGGCTTCAGGCTTTCGAAGCTCCAGCCGTGGTCATAGGCGACCAGATCGGAAATCTTCAGGCGGATATTGGGCTCTTCCCCGAGAGACGAGAGGCCGTCTCTCCAAAGAGCCATCCCCTCCTCTGTCCGATCCGCCGGACTGCCCCCGTGGTTCAGGACGAAAAGCGTCTCCGGAAAGCTGCGAACGAGATCGCAGGCCTCATGCATCTGCCAGGGATAGAGCATCAGGTCGAAGACCAGGCCGAGACCGGACAGATGCGAAAGCCCCAGACGCCACTGCGGATCACTCATCCGCCCGGCATGCGGCGCAAAGCTTTTGTTGGCATCCGGATGCCAGCTGACGATATCGCGTATCCCGACAACGCGCGGATTGGTCGCTTCGGCCTCGATCTTGATCCTTGCATCGGGATCGTCCAGCCGGACACGGGCGACATAGCGTTCCGCAATGCGGCCTGTGTGGTCGAGCGTGTCGAGCCACGCGCTCTCCTCCAGCGGATGACCGTCCGACCAGCCTGCCTCGACATGAACGGTGGCCACGATATTCTGCCGCGCGGCATCCCTGGCATAGTCCTTGACGCCGTAATCTCGCAGCAGGGACGACATCTGGCCGAACACCATCTCACTTGATGCACCAAACTTTTTTTCCAGCCAGGGATGGCGCTTGAGGCCGAGATCCCAGAGATGATGATGCGGGTCGATCACCGGTCCGTCATAGCGCGTCATCGGCGTGCCTCCCTGCCCGAGATCAGCAGCAGGCCAAGAATGAGGGACCCGAACATGATCGAACGCCAGCCGGGCGAGGCGTTGACGACCGTGATCAGTGCCGTCGTGGTGACCAGAAGGAGGGCGCCGGGAATGGTTCCCGCATAGGTACCGCGCCCGCCGAGGATTGAGGTGCCGCCGAGCACGACCGCCGCGATCGAAGTGAGCAGATAAGGATCGCCGATGCCCACATAGCCCTGCCGGTTCATGCCGAGAAGAAGAATGCCGGCAAGCCCAGCAAAGAAGCCGGAGAGCGAGTAGAGGATGAGCGTGTTGCGGGTCAAACTGACGCCCGACAGGCGGGCGGAGAGCGGGTTGGCACCGAGAGCGAGGAAGCGTGCACCGATCGGCATGCGATGGATGAGCATCAGCACGACAGCCGAGACGACGATCCACAGAACCACACCTGCAGGGACCCCGAGAGGTCTTGCCTGGCCGAGCAGGATGACGGCCGGGTTCTGGACGGTCACCGCGCTGCCGCCGGCGACAAGAACGAGCATGCCTTGCAGAAATGTCGCCATTGCCAGCGTCATGATGATTGGTGGAACCCTTAGAACCGCAGCGCCAAGCCCGTTGAGAAAGCCTACGCCGATGGCAATAGAGAGTGCCAGGACGACGCCGACCAGTCCCGTCGGATCCCAGGCCGGCGACAGAAGCGGCAGCAGGATGGCCGTGACGGTGATTACCGCGCCCACGGACAGGTCGATGCCGCCCATGAGGATCACCAGCGTCTGGCCGGCGGCAGCGATGCCGATGACCGATGCAAGCTCCAGCAGGTAGCGCAGATGCCCAAAGGCACCGAAACCGCGCAGCGTGAGACCGGCAACCAGCCAGACGAGCGCAACGAGTAGGAACGTCAGAAGTGGCGGATTGCGAAGGATGGTCTTCAAGAGGCTCATCGGTTGGTCCTCCAGCGTCCGAGCAACTCCGGTACGGCCACGGCTCCGACGATGATGAGCCCTTGCGCGACATATTGCGCGACCGGAGAAAAACCGAGAAAGAACATGACGTTGATCATGACTGACAGCAGCAGGCTGCCGCAGACCGCCCCCCGCATCGTTCCCTTGCCGCCGAGAAAGCCGACACCGCCGAGAACCGCCGCCGCGATAGAGTTCAGGGTAAAGGGTGTGCCAATTATGGGATCGCCCGAACCCGTCTGAGCCGCCACGAAAAGCCCGGCAAGCGCTGCAAGAAGACCCGACAGCGCGAAGGAGACGATCTTCACGCGATCGATCGGCACGCCGGACCGATAGGCGCCAACAGGATTATCCCCAGCGGCATAGATGCCGAGCCCGAGCGGCGTGGCGAGGAAGAGTTTCCAGAGGCCGAGGATCAGCACCAGCAGCAGGAATGCCACCGGCGTATGGCCCGCCAGCAATGTGGAGAGCCATTCCGGCACGAAGCCGCCCGGACGAGGCAATAGGATAAGAGCAACGCCGGAAATAATGAAGGAGCCGGCCAGCGTGACGATGATCGCCGGAAGGCGCAGAAGTGCAACGATTGCGCCTGTTGCCGCCCCGATGCAAAGACCGGCAGCGGCGACCGCGAGAAATCCACCAAACGTGCCGAGGGGTCCGCCCATGGTCGTTGCGGCAATGACCGCGCCCAGACTGACCATCGGACCAATGGCAAGGGTAATGCCTCCGTTCAGCATCAGCAGCGCTTGCGCCATGGCAACCAGCGCTAGCGGAAACCAGTTCTGCGTGAATTTTGAAAACCCGCCGACCGACAGGATACCGGGAAAAAGCACGGCATAGAGAATCAGAAAGGCGGTAACGACGATGTACAGGCCGAGAAGGCCACGATTTCGCCGGCGTTGCACGGCGCCGTAAAGGCTCGATGAGGCTGCAAGAGTCATTGGGCAACCTCTTCTCTAACGATGCGTGTCTCGCCATCGGCCTCGATACCCATCGCGGCGCCGACGATCGCTTCCTCCGTGATCGCGTCCCCGCGCAATTCCAAAACGACCCGGCCTTCCCGCAGCACGAGCACCCGGTCGCAGAGATGAACGAGTTCCGGCGTATCCGAGCTTGCAAGGATGACAAGACGGCCCTCGCCTGTAAAACGCCGCAACATCTTGTAGATTTCCCGCTTGGTCTCGATGTCGACGCCGCGCGTGGGATCATTGAGAAGCAGGACGCCAGGATCCAGCGGAAGCCATTTCGCCAGAGCGACCTTTTGCTGGTTTCCACCAGAAAGCGCCTGGACAGGTCGCGCCACGTCACCCTTGATCATGAGCTGGCGGGCAAGATCGCCGATCATGTCGGCCTCAGCGCCCCGGCTGCGCAGACCCCGGCGCGCCAGCTTGGCGAGCGACGGCAGGATGATGTTCGAGGCGATCGAATGCGTCAGCACAAGACCTTCATGCTTCCGGTCGGCCGGCACATAGACAATGCCCGCGGCATTGGCGGCGGCAACATTGTTCGGAAGCCCGGATTGACCGTCGATCTTCGTCTCGATGGATCTCGCTGGAATGGCGCCATAAAGGCCGAGAAGAAGATCCTCCTGCCCCTGCCCGACCAGCCCGCCTATACCGAGGACTTCTCCGGCGTGCCCGAGAACATCGGCGTCGCGCACAATGCCGGCGGAAAAGCCCTTCGTGCTGAGGCGAAGAGGGCCCGGCACGATGTCTGGACGAGGCGGAAAGAGTGCGCCGGTTTCGCGACCAACCATCAGCCGGACAAGGCCTTCCCCGTCGATGCCATCGAGCGACCGGTCGGCCGTGATGCCGCCGTCCTTCAGAACTGTGACATGCGAGCAAAGCGCGCGGACCTCGTTCAGCCGATGGGAGATGTAGAGGACGGCCACACCACGGTCCCGCAGCGTGAAGATGACGTCAGCAAGAACGCTGGCCTCATGGGCAGAAAGGGATGATGTCGGCTCGTCCAGGATGAGGACGCGTGGCTTGGCAAAGAGTGCCTTGGCGATCTCGACCATCTGGCGACGCCCGAGTGACAGGCTCGACACTGGCGTATCGAGCGGCTCTGTGACCCCGACCAGTTCGCAGACATCCCGCGCTCCAAGCGCAAGCGCGCGGTAGTCGATCAGGCCGAACCGCTTCGGATAGGCGCCCAGCCCGATGTTCTCGGCAATCGACAACTGGCTGGCAAGGCTTAGCTCCTGCTGCACGACACCGATCCCGGCCGCCCGCGCCATAGACGGCGACAGCCGTGCCACGGCTTTCCCGTCGATGGCGATCGTGCCCTCGTCCGGCGTCAGGGCGCCGGACAGAAGATTGATCAGAGTAGATTTGCCGGCTCCGTTTTCGCCGAGCAGGGCATGCACCCTGCCCGGCTGAAGGGCGATATCGATGCCCTTCAGCACCGGGTTGCCGAAAAACCCCTTGAAAAGCCCGCGCGCCTCCAGGATCGGCCGAACCTCTGTCACGTCGAATACCTCACTGGGCGAGGAGTTTATCGAACAATGCCTTGTCGTAGTCCGAGTAGATATATCCATCGGCGGGGAAGTTTTCGGCGCGTGCGAGGTAACTCTCAACGGAACTGTCGTCGATGACCGGCAGCGGAACCTTGATGAAGGCTGGAACGGTTTTTCCTTCCAGAGCCTGCACCGCCGTATAGACCGAAAATGCACCCAGCCAGTTCGGCTGCATGGTCGCCCATCCCTTCAGGCCCTTCTCCTTCCAAAGTTCAAGGAACTGGCGGGCATTCTCACCCGTGATCGGCACCTGTTCACGCCCCTGACGATCAAATGCCAAAACGGAACCGGCCGATAGCGCGCCACCGAGGGACAGCACCCCGTCGATCTCCTGATTGGCGAAGAGCAGGCTCGTCATAGCTTCCTGGGCAGGCGCGACATTGTACTCCGAATTGGTTTCGGTGATGACTTCAATGTCTTTGTTGGCATCCAGAACCGGCTGCGCACCCTTGCGGCGATCGTCTGAAACCGAAATGCCGGCCGGACCATTCATGACGATGATCTTGCCCTTGCCGCCCAGTTGGCCGACCAGCCACTTTGCTGCGGCCCCGCCCCATTCGGCGGAGTCGGTGTTGATCTTCGCAGTCACCTTGTCCGTGTTGACGAGACTGTCGAAGTTGACGATGGCGATACCCTTGTCGCAGGCATCCGAGATGACGCGGTCCAGTGCGTTGGAAGAACCGGCGATGACGACGATGGCATCAACATTGGCATCGATCATCGACTGGATATGCTGGATCTGGGTTTGCGCATTACCCTGGGCGTCGGTGATCATCAGGTCCTTGACGAGGCCAGACTTCTTCAGTTCGTCGACTTCGGCTGTGATGGTACCCTCGGTCTGCTTCATCCAGGTCGGCACCGAATAGATATTCGCCCAGCCGATCGTGTAAGGCGCCTTGCGGTCACCCTTGATGCATCCCGATGCAGCGGATGCACCGCTTGCAGTTGCAGCAACCATGATTGCGGCAGTCGCTGCTGCAGCAAGAAGACGGCGCATGGAGGCGCCGATTGGCGTTGTCACTGTGATCATGTCGTTCCCCATTTTTGCAGGCGGCAAGGTTGTGAACAAGGCTCTGCATCGCCGCTTTATGACAACGTTACCATCAGTAATAGTGGAGTCAATGACAACGTTACCATTCGCGCAAGAATCCGATTGCATGGCTTCGCGCCGGACAGCATCCAAGGCTGGCCTCCCTCAAGATCTGGCGGTTGCCTGGCACCAGAGCGCGGACTAAACATCATCCGGAACAAAGGATTGGAGACCAATGGCTATCGAGCGCAAGGAAGACGAGACGACCTTCGTATACGACGAGGTCGTACGCATCACCGGCGCCGGTGGGTCAAAGCCAGTCCTGTTTGATGGCCGAGAAAGGGAAAAGCTGGCGCGGGTCGCTATTGGCGACGTCGCGCGCCTGGCGGAGGTTGCGCCGATCACCGTCTCCAGGGCGTTGCGAAACCCGGAAAAGGTCAGCGCAGACAAGCGCGAGCGAATCCTGCGTGCCGTTGAGCAAACCGGCTACAGCGTCAATCCGCACGCCAGCGCGCTGAAAAGCGGACGGTCAAATGTCGTGCTGGCGTTCGCGTCCAACCTGATGAGTGAACAATTTTCTTCTGCATTGAAAGCCTGCGCTGCCGTGCTGGAAGACGCCGGCTATCTTTTTCTTGTGGGTCAGACGTCCTATTCCTACGAGCGCGAAACCGCCGCCATCCGCTCCCTGCACGCGATGAAGCCTGCCGCCGTCATGTTCACGGGTGTCATAGAGCTGGAAACCAATCGGGAGCTCCTGCGCGGACTTGGCATACCCATCATGGAAACCTGGGCTTTGCCGCGCGACCCCATCGACATGCTGGTCGGGTTTTCCAACACGGAGGCTGGACGACGTGCTGCAGAAATGCTGCACCGGAAGGGTTACCGCTCGGTCTCCTACATCGGCCGGCGCAGTGGACGCGGTGCCCTGCGCCTGCAGGGCTTCCGCAGGGGATGTGAGGCACTCGGATTAACGTTTGTCGGCGAACATCTCATCGACGACGTCAATGGAGTTTCGGACGGACGACGTCTGCTTGCCGCTGCATTGTCCCAGCCGGTCAAGCCGGAGGCGCTCTTCTGCAGCAATGACGTGCTGGCGCTCGGATGCCTGATGGAAGCCCGCCGCCTAAACATACGCATACCCGACGATCTCGGCATTCTCGGTTTTGGCGAAAGCGACATCGCCGCCGAGATCCCACCCGGCCTGACGACGATTGGAATCGACAGCGCGCTGCTTGGTCGTGAAGCGGGTGAAATGCTGATCGCAAGCCTGTCTGGAACGCCGCCTGCTCTTAATTTGAAGTGTCTTGAACTGATCGAAAGCGAACGGGGCAGCATCTAGTAGATGATAACGGTCTCGGTCAGCAGGACAGGCTTAACCTTCATGCGGACATCGCTCACGACCGTTTCATTGTGGACGTACGACTATCTGTGGCAATCAACTCCACCCACTTAAGTGAATCAGAGGTCTTGATGAGATACGAACCGCCGCGCCCGTAATCAAGACGGCGGCTTCCTTGACGATATCGTTCTGCTATGCGTGTGTGCATTGGCTGGTTAGCAATGCCGGAAATACAGCCTGTCACGTACAAAGCCGATCAAACGCCGTCAGGACTTTGGTGCGTGGATCGGCTTCCGGGCTCTTCCTCGCTCGGACCGTCGGGAAGCCAGGAAAGGTCCCCTGCGGGAAACAGTCGCCCGCGACAAGTCAACGCGGCCGTGAAACGGCGAGTCCGGAAGCTTGACGGCCGCCCGAGCCTCGACACGAATGGACTGGTGGATCCCTGCCGTTCCATAACTCCAATCACGAGGGTCGCAAACGGTTTCGCAATACCGGCAGTCCCGACTTTCGACGTCAAATACGCTGCATGCCGCGTTACAAGCTGCATTACACTGACATCGGGGAGCTGACACGGTAAAATGAATTTTTAGCCGGAGCGCTCGGCAAAAAATGATCGACCGCCAGCATAAACTATCCATCGTGCGTCAGGCCAAGCTTCTCGGCTTCAGCCGAGGCAGTGTCTGATATCATAGCGGCAAATGAAGATTCAAACAGATGCCGATTGAGATATCCTCTCCAGGGGGATAGGAGTGTGCAATGAGCGAAGCAACCCACGGCCACCGACACGACACCCATTCCGACATCGTCAAGCGGCTCAAGCGGGCCGAAGGACATCTGAAAAGCGTCATCGCCATGATCGAAGATGGGCGCCCTTGCCTGGACATCGCTCAGCAGCTCCACGCCGTGGAGAAGGCTATCACCAACGCCAAGCGGACGCTGATCCAGGATCATCTCGATCATTGCCTCGAAGACTCCGTCGGCTCTCTCGGCCGTCAGCAGCGGCAGGCGATCGACGAGTTCAGGACCATCACCAAGTACCTGTAAGGATACTCCGATGCCTAGTTTCGCAGACCCGTTCGCACGAGGCTCGGCGCACGCCCGGCTATTCGTCCCGAGTGCGATCCTTCTCGGTGCCCTGCACGGTCAGGAGCCGGGTCATTCCAAAACCATGATTGCGGCCCTCATCGTCGCCGTGCGCGGAACCGTCGGCCAGGCCGTCCCTCTCGGCATAGTCGCCACCATCTTACACGCCGCCGTCGTCTGGGCGATCGCATTCGCTGGCATGTCCATCTGGCAGGGCGTGGATGGCGAGACGTTCGAGCCGTATGTTCAGCTCGTCTCGGCCGCGATCATCATCGCGGTCGCGCTGTGGATGTTCTGGAGGACCTGGGAAGACCAGCAGATGGCGAAGGCGGCCTCCGGGCATACGCATGGCGGTCATTACGGCGGGCATGGACACGGCGGCCACGACGAAGTGCGCCGGGTCGATACCGGGCACGGTGTGGTAGTGCTCGAAGTCTTCGAAGACGGGATTCCACCTGTCTGGCGCATGTGCACCGAACGCGGGCATGCTTGGGAAGCGTCCGACTTGACCGTGACGACGGAACGTTCAGATGGCTCGACGCGGGCCTTCGCCTTCGTCGACAGGGGCGGCTATCTCGACTCGACCACCTCCATCCCCGAGCCGCACGAGTTCATGGCGCGCCTGAGCCTTGGCCACGGCAACCACACGCATGATTACGACCTGTCCTTCGTCGAAAGCGAGGGCCACGACCACTTTCAAGAGGGACTCCATAGTCTCGACGTCGCAACGGACGGTTATCTGGATGCTCACGCGCTGGCCCATGCCAACGAGATCCGCCGCCGTTTCGCTGACCGTAACGTCACCAAATGGCAGATCGTCCTGTTCGGACTGACGGGTGGTCTGACCCCGTGTCCTGCCGCAATCACCGTGCTGCTTCTCTGCCTGCAATTGAAGGAGTTCAGCCTTGGTTTCGCGCTGGTTCTGTGCGTCTCGATCGGTCTTGCGATCACGCGGGTGATGGTGGGAGCCATCGCCGCTTTTAGTGTGCGCCATGCGACTACGCTTCGGATGGTGAAGCACGGTCGCCCGTCGCGCAGCCTAAATCTACGGTCTGCTTATCATCGCCGTCGGCATCTATGCCGGCATCCACGGCTGGCAGGGACTATCCGCACATGCGGAGGCTCCCGCGGTCACGACACAACAGCCGACGCGAGGTTGAACCGATGCTATCCGTCCTGAAGAACCGAACTTACCGCCATCTTTTTCTCGCTCAGGTTATCGCCTTGCTCGGGACAGGGCTGGCGACCGTGGCGCTTGGTCTGCAGGCCTTCGAGCTCGCGGACGGCAATGCGGGCGCTGTTCTCGGAACGGCGTTGGCCATCAAGATGATCGCCTATGTCGCGGTCGCCCCGATCGCCACGGCGTTTACCGAACAGATGCCGCGACGGGCGATGCTGGTGACGCTCGACCTGATCAGGGCCGGCGTCGCACTCTGTCTGCCCTATATCACCGGAGTGTGGCAAGCCTATGCGCTGATCTTCATCCTCCAGGCAGCCTCCGCGGCTTTCACGCCGACGTTCCAGGCGACCATTCCCGACGTCCTTCCCGACGAAGATGACTACACCAACGCACTGTCGCTCTCGCGCCTGGCCTACGATCTGGAAAAGGTCGGCAGTCCGTTGCTAGCGGCGGTCCTGCTGGCGCTGATGAGCTACCACAATCTCTATCTCGGAACCGTCGTCGGGTTTCTCGCCTCAGCAAGCCTGGTTGTATCGGTTGTGTTGCCCGACCCGAAGCCTGGCCAACCGCGCAGCATCTACGACCGTACGACCCGTGGCCTCCGCCTTTACCTGACAGTACCGCGCCTTCGAGGGCTGCTGGCGCTCAACCTCGCTGTCGCAGCAGGTGGATCGATGGTGTTCGTCAACACAGTGGTTCTGGTCCAGGGTGTCATGTCGCTCCACGAACGCTACACGGCAACCGCTCTCGCTGCCTTTGGTCTCGGTTCCATGCTGGCGGCACTTCTTCTTCCGCGGCTTCTGAAGAGGATCGACGACCGCCCGACCATGCTGTCGGGAACCGCGGTCCTGGTCTTGGCACTGCTGGTCGGCATGTTCACAAGTTCCTATGCAGGCCTTGTCGTCGTCTGGGCGGTGATCGGCGTTGGTTACTCGCTCGTTCTCACGCCATCGGGACGCATCCTGAGACGCTCGGCTTCGCCCGAGGATCGTCCAGCCCTTTTCGCAGCCCAGTTTGCGCTCTCGCACGGATGCTGGCTGATCACCTATCCGCTTGCGGGCTGGCTCGGTGCGACGGCGGGCATGACCGCGACCTATGTGGTTCTCGCCGCGATGACCGCACTCGGTGCCTTCGCGGCCGCGTCCCTGTGGCCCGCGGCCGACGAGGATGATCGGCACGTGCACGCCGACCTTTCACCGGATCACCCGCATCTATCGGGCGCGAAACTGGTCACAGGCGGACACGAGCATGCCCATCCCATCCGAAAAGATCTCCTCCACCCGTGACAGGATTTCTGGAACGGGTCACGATGGCGCTTGGGATCGCGCCGAAATCGTCTCCGCCAGGCATGGATCTTGCCGCTGTTCCGGCTCTACTCATGGTCCGTATACTCGGTCAACACGTCATATCTCTTCAAAGACATACTTCAATTTGAGACCTAGCGTCACCGCGCGAGCGAGCATCAGGATCATCATTGCTATCCACAAACCCTGATTCCCCCAAATCTGCTGCAGGATATACGCGGCGGCAATGAAGATGCAGGTCGAGATGATCATGCTGTTGCGCAGATCGCGGGCACGCATTGCCCCTATCATGACGCCGTCGAGCATAAAGCTGGTCACGGAAACGAGCGGCAACGCGATCAGGAAGGGAAGCAGGGTTATGGCAGCGGCGCGGACATCCTCCTGATTGGTGAGGAGAGCGATGATCGAAGGTCCAGCGACGGCGTAGGCCACCGAAAACATGCACGCTACCAAAACCGACCACACAAACGCGGCCTTGATCACCTGGGCGAGCGCCTTTTTTTGCCGCGCACCGATGACTGAACCGACCAGGGTTTCAGTGGCATTCGCAAACCCGTCCAAACCATAGGAGGCAAAGCCGTGCAAATTGAGCACAATGGCATTGGCGGCGAGGATCGTGTCGCCTTCCTTGGCACCGCTGCGGGCAAACCAGCCGAAACAGAGCAGAAGGAAGAAGCTTCGCAGAAAGATGTCCCGGTTGACCGCGACCAGCCGTCGAAGCGCCAACCCGTCCAGCAGCTCTTTCATCCGCACTGCGGGATGCGCACCGAATGGCTTAATGATGAGGAGACCTGCGATCAGGGCAATCCATTCCGCGACAGCTGTCCCTGCCCCGATACCGGCGACGCCACAGTCGAAAACGAGCACCACCGTCAGAGTTGCGAGCAGGTTGACGATGTTAAGGGCGATTTGCAGCGCGAGAGATATCATCACGCGCTGGCAACCGAGAAGGAAGCCGAGAAGGACAAAGTTGCCGAGCGTAGCAGGCGCCGACCAGATCCTGGCGAATGCATAGGCCGACGCGCTTTCGTAGACCGCTTCGCTGCCGCCGAGAAATCCCAGGCCGATCTCGATGATCGGCTTTTGCAGCAGGATGATCACCGTGCCGCCGACGGCTGCGATGAGCAGCGCTCGAAACAGATGCATGCGCATGAGCACGCTATCGCTGGCACCCCATGCCTGGGAAACCAGACCGGTCGTTGCCATACGCAGAAAACTGAAACTCCAGAAAAGGAAATTGAACAGCACGCCGCTCAGCGCCACACCGCCGAGAAAGGACGACCCCGGAAGATGTCCTGCCACCATCGTATCAACGAGCGACAGGATCGGCTGGGCAAGATTTGCCAGAATGATGGGAAGCGCCAGAAAGAGCATTCGGCGGTTCCAGTTTACCTCCGTGCCCTGCGTGGTTGAAGCGGTCATAAGCTACAAAGCCTTGACGGGTAGAAATTCGATAGCGCTACAGTCTCGATCGGCATCTGATCGCCCCCATCCTCCGGATTTTCATTGGACGTGATGATGGCCTCACCAATCCATGACGACCTTCCCGGAATTGCCGGAGCGCATAGCCTCGAACCCGTCTCGAAAGCCGTCGATGCCGATGCGATGGGTAATAAGAGGCGAAAGGTCGAGGCCGCCCTGCACGAAGGCGATCATCTTGTACCAAGTCTCGAACATTTCCCGCCCGTAGATGCCCTTAAGATTGAGCATCTTGAAGATCACTTTGTTCCAGTCGATCTCGAACCCGGTCGGCGCGATGCCGAGAATCGCAATCTTGCCGCCATTGTTCATCTTGTCGATCATGTCGCGGAATGCGGGGGCCGCGCCCGACATTTCCAAACCGACATCGAAGCCCTCGGTCATACCGATGCGCTTCATCACGTCCGA
>NZ_JACYUU010000006.1:0-255581 GCF_014841925.1 Rhizobium sp. CFBP 13726 | reverse complement strand
CACCGAAACGAAGAAGTCCGTCGCTAGCAGCGCCGCCGCCCTCGTTCAGTGAGCGGGTTATAGATCCGAGGCCCAGAACAAGTCAACAGGGGTTTTTCAAAAATGTCATTTTTCTTTCACAACCCCTCGGAAGCCACTGATACGGCATAGAATTTGGGCAGTGATGACAAAGCGGGCAGTTGTGGTGGAGCATCCTCTCTTTGCGGAAGTGGCTATTCCTATGTCAGGACGGATTGCTAGAAGAGGTCCGTCCCAGCCCAACTTCCCTGGTTGCCCTATCCGGTCTTCGAGGGCTAGCGCCCGCGTCGTGGCCCGTATCTGTCTCTATATAGAGAGCATCGAAAAGCGAGTTCTGGAATGTCTGCTTCATTGCCTTCTGCATCGTCAGGTGCGGCCCTCATCGCGAGGCTGCCGAAGCTTCCGGTCTCGGATGTGCTTCCTCAGATTCTGTCGGCGCTGCGTGACGGCAACCGGGCCGTGATTTCCGCGCCACCCGGCGCCGGCAAGACGACACTGGTGCCGCTGGCACTTCTCTTTGAACCGTGGTGCGGGGGCAGAATCATCCTGCTTGAACCGCGGCGGCTTGCGGCGCGCGCCGCAGCAGCACGCATGGCCTCTCTTATGGGAGAAGAGGTGGGCGGTCGCGTTGGCTACCGGATGCGTCTCGACAACCGGGTTTCCGCGGCAACCCGGATCGAGGTGGTCACCGAAGGTGTGTTCGCGCGCATGGTGCTCGACGATCCCGAACTTGCGGGCATTTCCGCTGTCATCTTCGACGAATTCCACGAACGGTCGCTTGATGCGGATTTCGGGCTGGCACTGGCGCTCGATGTCCAGTCGGCGCTGCGGGAAGACCTTCGCGTCCTCGTGATGTCGGCGACGCTCGATGTCGAGCGCGTTGCCGGGCTGCTTTCCGATCCTCCTGTCATCGTCAGCGAGGGACGAGGCCACCAGATCGAGATCCGCCATCAGGACAGGCCGGCGGGCGAGCGGATCGAGGATACGGTCTCGCGCGCGATCATTGAAGCGCACCGGTCGGAAACCGGGTCGATCCTTGCCTTTCTTCCGGGGCAGGCGGAAATCCTGCGCACGGCTGAACGACTTCAGGGACGTTTCGGGCCGGAAACGCTGGTGGTGCCGCTTTACGGCAATCTTTCGCAGCGCGATCAGGATCTGGCGATCCGGCCCTGCCCTGCCGGACAGCGCAAGATCGTGCTCGCGACCTCGATCGCCGAGACCTCGATCACCATCGACGGGGTGCGCCTCGTGATCGACAGCGGTTTGCAGCGGCTGCCGGTGTTCGAGCCCTCGACCGGCATTACCAGACTGGAGACCGTTCGGGCCTCGCGCGCTTCGGCCGATCAGCGTGCCGGACGCGCCGGGCGAACCGAACCGGGTATCGCTATCCGTCTGTGGCATGCCGGCCAGACCGCGGCCCTGCCCGCATTCACGCCACCGCAGATCCTTGCGAGCGATCTCTCTAGCCTCGTCCTCGACCTTGCCCATTGGGGCGTGGAGGATCCGGCATCGCTGGCGTTTCTCGATCCGCCGCCCGCGGCGGCCTTCAAGGAGGCGAAAAGCCTTCTCACCCAGCTTGGGGCCTTCGACCAACAAGGACGGTTGACGGCGCGGGGCAAGACCATGCGCGACATGGCGCTGCCGCCGCGGCTTGCGGCGATGACGATCTCGGCGGCGGACGACGGTCATGGCCGGCAGGCCTGCCTGCTCGCCGTGCTCCTGACCGAACAGGGGCTTGGCGGATCGGATGTGGATCTCGACGAGAGGTTGAGACGGTTTCGCAATGAGAGAGGCGAGCGTGCCGACGCGGCAAGGCGGCTTGCGGACCGGATCGCTTCCGGCCTGCCCCTCAAGACGCAACCGGGTTTGCCAGCGACAGCCGGCCAGCTTCTGCTGCACGCCTATCCGGACCGGGTGGCGATCCAGCGCGGCGGGCGTGGCCGGTTCGTGATGGCAAACGGCCGCGGGGCGGAACTGCCTGAAACCGAGCGGCTTGCGGGTGCACCGATGCTTGTCATCGCCGATCTCTCCGGCCGGGCCGTCAAAGCCCGGATCCTTGCGGCGGCCGAAACCAGTCGTGCCGAGATCGAGGCCGAGCTCGACGATCTGATCATCCGCCAGGACGAGACGGTGTTCGACCGCCAGAGCCTGAAGCTGCGGGCCCGCAAGGTGACGCGGCTTGGCGCCATCGTGTTTGAGGAAAAGCCGCTGCCCCGCAAGACGGGCGAAGCCGCTGCCCTGGCACTTGCCGAGGGTGTGCGGGAGCTGGGCCTTCAGGTCCTGCCGTTTTCCAAGGACGGCGCGCAGCTGCGCGAGAGGCTCGGCTTTCTCCACCGGACGATCGGTGCGCCCTGGCCTGACATGGATGACGCAGCACTGCTGGACCGGCTTGCCGAATGGTTCGTTCCGTTTCAGGGACAGGCCTCCGGCATCGACGCGATCCAGCCCGGCAGTCTTTCGGAAGGACTGCGCTCGCTTGTTCCCTACGACATCCTGCAGGATCTGGGACGCTTGGCACCGACGCATTTCGAAGCGCCGACCGGACAGCGGCATCCGATCCGCTACGACGGAGACGAGCCGACCCTGTCGATCCGCGTTCAGGAACTGTTCGGGCTGAAGACCCATCCGGCTGTAGCGGGCGGGCGCCTGCCGCTGCTGCTCGAACTGACATCGCCGGCGCACCGGCCGATCCAGACGACAAGAGACCTGCCCGGTTTCTGGTCAGGATCGTGGAAGGATGTGCGCGCCGACATGCGCGGACGCTATCCGAAACATCCGTGGCCGGAAGATCCGGCAGAAGCTCTGCCGACGGCGCGGGCGAAACCGCGCGGGACATGATAGGCAGACGTGACAGAATGCCGCCTGCGACCACGAGATGCGGCGCGCTATGAAAAGCGTCGTGACAGTCGAAGCGGAAAGCGGGACATAGAAGAGATGGCGACCAGAGACATGTCCGGCGACGAGATGGCGACCAGCGAAAGCGGCGTCATCGCCCTTTCCGATGCGGTGCGCAGCCGATCCAGCCGGCGGATGCGCCTGCAGACGCTGGTGCGGCTGCGCTGGCTTGCGGTTGCCGGACAGACGGCAACGGTGGTGATCGTCGCGTTAGTGCTGCAGTTCCCGCTGCCCCTGATGGAGGCGGCAATCCTGATCGCGGCGCTTGCCGTGGCGAACCTTACCCTCTCGGCCTGGTTTCCAGCGACGCATCGGCTGGGACCGCGGTCCGTCATTGCGCTTCTGGGCTTCGATCTGCTGCAGATGGCCTCGCTGCTGTTTATCACCGGTGGCCTTGCCAATCCCTTCGCGCCGCTGATCTGCGTGCCGGTGATCATTTCGTTTGCCTCGCAACCCTTGCGCCATTCGATCATGCTGATCGTGTTTGCCCTGATCTGCACCACCACCATCGCCTTTTCGCCCTTCGACGTGCCCTGGTATGCGGGCCAGACGCTGGAGACGCAGCCGGTGATGCAGATCGGCGTCTGGTGCGCGATCGCCTCGATGATGATGTTTGCCGCCTTTTATGCCTACCGGGTCTCGAGCGAGGCGGCGCTTCTGGCGGATGCGCTGGCCGCAACCGAACTGGTGCTGGAGCGGGAAAAGCACCTGTCGCAGCTCGACGGGCTGGCGGCCGCGGCCGCGCACGAGCTTGGAACACCGCTTGCCACGATCAGCGTCGTTGCCAAGGAAATGCTGCGCGACCTGCGCGAAGACGACCGGTTTCGCGAGGACGTGCTTTTGCTGCGCAGCCAGAGCGAACGCTGCCGCGATATCCTGCGCCGGCTGACATCGCTTTCGACCGAGAGCGAGGAGCATATGCGGCGTCTGCCGCTGTCGTCGCTGATCGAGGAAGTGATTGCGCCGCATCGGCAATTCGGCATCGATGTCGAGATCATCGAAAAGAGCGACATTGCCGGCGAGCCGGTCGGCAACCGCAACCCGGCCATCCTCTATGGTCTCGGCAACCTTGTCGAGAATGCCGTCGATTATGCCAGAGAGAAGGTCACGGTGACCACCGAACACACCGCGTCGCGGGTCGCCATCACGATCGAGGATGATGGTCCCGGTTATGCGCCGGATATACTCGCCCATATCGGCGAGCCCTATATGACCACGCGGTCTCGCGAAGACGAAAGCGCGGGTGGGCTCGGGCTCGGGCTCTTCATCGCCAAGACGCTGCTTGAGCGATCGGGGGCATCGCTCAAGTTCGGCAACCGCGATGCCGGCAAGGCAGGCGCCCGGATCCGGATCGAATGGCCGCGCAGCCTGATGGACCGGCCGGCGATAAAATGAGTGGCCGCTTTGCCAACGCGACCCATATTGAAGTGCAGCAACGGACCGTTGTCCGTGGAGACAGACGATGGATACGAATTCTGAAACCATTCCGGCACTCGAGGATCCCCAGCTTGGGGACGATCCGTTCCTGCTGCTCGTCGATGACGACGGCCCGTTCCTGCGCCGCCTGGCGCGCGCCATGGAAAGCCGCGGCTTTATCGTGGATGCAGCGGAATCGGTCGCCGAAGGGATCGCCAAGGCCGAAGCCCGGCCGCCGAAATATGCCGTGGTCGATTTGCGGCTGGGTGACGGCAACGGTCTCGACGTGATCGAAGCCATCCAGAAGTCCGGTTCGGACACCAAGATCGTGGTGCTGACCGGCTACGGCAATATCGCGACCGCGGTGACGGCTGTTAAGCTTGGAGCGCTCGACTATCTGTCCAAGCCTGCGGATGCGGACGATGTGTTCAACGCCTTGATGCAGCGCCCGGGCGAAAAGGCGGATGTGCCCGAGAACCCGATGTCTGCCGATCGGGTGCGCTGGGAACATATCCAGCGCGTCTACGAGGCCTGCGAGCGCAATGTTTCCGAGACAGCACGGCGGCTGAACATGCATCGTCGCACGCTGCAGCGGATCCTTGCCAAGCGCGCACCGAAGTAAGTCGCGCCGTCAGATGTCGTCGAAGCTCTTGCCGGTCGCCCATTCGGCCAGCATCAGCCTTCGTGCGGCAACGCGCGAGAAATTCAGCATGATCGACTTGCGCGATGCAGGCGCCAGCCTGTGTTCCGGCGCCTCGCGCATCTGGTGCGCGCCGTAGCCATCGGAGAGGAACAGGCCGCAATCCTCCGGAAAGATATCGAGCGGCACGTCCTTGTGGGTGGCGAAAAACAGCCGGTCGCAGGAGGCGCGGTAATCAGGCCATTTGCGATCGACCCGGAAGTCCTCGATGGAGGTCTTGATCTCGATGATCCAGATCTCGCCCTTCTCCGATACCGTTATGAGATCGGCGCGGCGACCGTTGGAAAGCGCCATTTCCGGAAGAATGGCATGCCGCATGTCGTGGAGCAGGATCTGCATGCCGCGGCGGACCATCATGGCCCGCGACGACTGACGGCCGTCGACCAGCGGGTTATTATTGGCAATATTCAATATCGTCATGCACTTGACCTGTCACAGCCCCTCCGGGGGGTTACGGATGTTGCAAAAAGGACATTGCCTTTTGCATTCGTGGAAGCGCGATCCCCTGGCTCACTGCTATCGCTTGCCAAGTGCTGCGCTATGGAAAATAACGGGTCCGAAGGCGCCTGAGCGCCCATTTCAATCGATTCGTACATCAAGAGACATCCATGCGCTTTCGCAACAGCATGCTCGCACTCGGCCTGTTGGCAACCTCTGCCCTGGCCGGCTGCTCCACTACGTCCGACACACCCCGGACGGTCGCCCAGGCCGAAGCTCCGGTCCGTATCGAGACGGCGCAGATCTTTACCGATTCGTATGGGTCGATCACCGATGCAGGTTACACCCTGCCGGCGATCCCGATCAACCGGGTGAAGCCGCAGTTCGTTCGCCAGGTCGTCAATTACGAGACGAATGAGCGGCCGGGAACGGTCATCGTCAACACCCGCGAGCGTCATCTCTATTTCATCCTGCCGGGTGGTCGTGCGATGCGCTATGGTATCGGCGTCGGCAAGCAGGGCTTCGCATGGTCGGGTACCGCCTATGTTGCCTGGAAGCAGGAATGGCCGAACTGGCATCCGCCGAAGGAAATGGCAGTGCGCAAGCCGGACATCGCCCGTTATGTCGAAAACGGCATGGGCCCCGGTCTGTCGAACCCGCTTGGTGCACGCGCCATGTATCTGTTCAACGAAAAGGGCCAGGACACGCTGTTCCGCCTGCATGGAACGCCGGAATGGGCCTCGATTGGCACCGCCGCTTCGTCGGGCTGCATCCGTCTGATGAACCAGGACGTGATCGACCTCTACAGCCGCGTCCGTCCGGGCCGCAACACCAAGGTCGTCGTGATCCAGTAAGGGTTCAACGCCTGAAAATGCAAAAGCCGCCGAGGATTTCCCGGCGGCTTTTTTGTGTCTGAGCGACGGGCCGGATCAGCCGGCCTTTGCCTTGAGTTCCAGCCGGCGGCGATGCAGGACCGGTTCGGTATAGCCGTTCGGCTGTTCGCGACCCTTGAGCACCAGTTCGAGCGCTGCCTGAAAGGCGACCGAGGCTTCGAAGTTAGCTGCCATCGGCGTATAGAGCGGATCGCCTTCGTTCTGGCCATCGACCACTGCCGCCATCCGCTTCAGCGTCTCGACGATCTGCTCTTCGGTGACAAGCTTGTGGTGCAGCCAGTTGGCCATATGCTGCGACGAGATGCGCAGGGTCGCCCGGTCTTCCATCAGCGCGATGTCGTTGATATCCGGCACCTTGGAGCAGCCGACGCCCTGGTCGATCCAGCGCACGACGTAGCCGAGAATGCCCTGCGCATTGTTGTCGAGTTCGCGCTGGATTTCTTCCGGCGTCCAGTTCGGCCGCGAGGCGACAGGCACCGACAGGATATCGGAGAGTTTGGCACGGGTACGGGTCTTCAACCCCTTCTGGACCTCGGCGACATCGACCGTGTGATAATGGGTGGCATGCAGCGTCGCCGCCGTCGGCGACGGGACCCAGGCGGTGTTGGCGCCCGCTTTCGGGTGACCGATCTTCTGCTCGAGCATCGCCGCCATCAGATCCGGCATCGCCCACATGCCCTTGCCGATCTGTGCATGGCCGGACAGCCCGCAGGCGAGGCCGATATCGACATTCCAGTTCTCATAGGCCGCAATCCAGGCTGCCTGCTTCATGTCGCCCTTGCGGATCATCGGGCCGGCTTCCATCGAGGTGTGGATCTCGTCGCCGGTGCGGTCGAGGAAGCCGGTGTTGATAAACACGACGCGCTCCTTCGCGGCGCGGATCGCTTCCTTGAGGTTGATCGTGGTGCGGCGCTCTTCGTCCATGATGCCCATCTTCATGGCATTGTCGGCAAGGCCGAGCGCCTGTTCGACGCGCGTGAAGATCTCGGCTGCGAAGGCCACTTCTTCCGGCCCGTGCATCTTCGGCTTGACCACATACATGGAGCCGAGCTTCGAATTCTTGCGGCGGCCGGTGATGCCGCCATCCTTGCGACCGATGTCGTGGATGGCGATCAGCGCCGTGACGACAGCATCCATGATGCCTTCGGGCACTTCATGGCCGTCGCGGTCGAGAATGGCCGGGTTGGTCATGAGGTGGCCGACATTGCGGATCAGCATCAGCGAGCGGGCTTTGACTTCGACGGTTGCGCCATTGGGCGCCGTATAGTCAAAATCCGGGTTGAGCGTGCGCAGGAAGTTCTTGCCACCCTTGGCAACCTCTTCCGCGAGATCGCCCTTCATCAGGCCGAGCCAGTTGCGATAGACGGCAACCTTATCCTCAGCGTCGACAGCGGCGACCGAATCTTCGCAGTCCATGATTGTGGTGATCGCCGATTCGATTCGCACATCAGAAATATGGGCCGGATCGTCCTTGCCGATCGCGGTTGCCGGATCGATGACGATTTCGACATGCAGGTTGTTGCGCACAAGCAGGATCCGGTTCGGTTCGCCCAGATAGCCGGCAAACTGCGTCGGATCGGTCAGGCCTGTCACCTCGCCGTTCGACAGCGTCACGAACAGGGCGGCATCTTCCACCTTGAAGGAGGCTGCATCCTTCCAGCTCGCGCCGGAAAGCGGAGCCGACTGATCGAGGAAGTCGCGCACCCAGGCAATCACCTGTTTGCCGCGGACCGGATTGTAGCCCTTGCCCTTATCGGCACCATTGGCTTCCGGGATGGCGTCCGTGCCATAAAGCGCATCATAGAGCGAACCCCAGCGGGCATTGGCGGCGTTCAGTGCATAGCGTGCATTCATCACGGGGACGACGAGCTGCGGGCCAGCGATGCCGGCAATTTCCGGATCGACGTTTTCCGTCGAGACCTTAAAATCGGGTCCTTCGGGAAGAAGATAGCCGATCTCGCGCAGGAATTCCTCGTAGGCAGCCAGGTCGTTCGGTGCACCGTGCTTGCGGTACCACTCGTCGATCTCGAGCTGAAACGCATCGCGCCTGGACAGAAGCGCCCGGTTCTTCGGCGCAAGGTCGTGAACGATCGCGGAAAACTCGGCGAAGAAATGGTCGGCATCAATACCGGTCTCTGGCAGAGCTTCCGTAACCAGAAAGTAGTGCAGCTTCTGATCGATCTGCAGTCCGTTTTTTTCGATGCGAGTCATGCAGCCTCCCGTATGATTTTTTGGTGAGATGCAGATTGCCCGCAAGACCTTGTCTGTCAATCGCCGACGATGCCATCGACCATGAAATCATGGGCCGATATGGACCACCCTCAAGAGGTGTTTCACGTGGAGCGCCGCCGGGTGACCTTCATCGGTATTCCGTCCTGCGGCTGGGTGGTAAGCTTTTGAACCGGCCAGACTTTGGTGCCCGGCACCACATCGAACCGGTAGCTCTTCATCAACACGGCAAGCGCGATCACCGCTTCCTGCATGGCAAAGACCGCACCGATACAAGTGCGCGGCCCCGCCCCAAACGGCAGGTACTGGAAGCGATTGATGTTGCCGCGGTTTTCCGGAAGGAAGCGTTCGGGCATGAAAGCACGCGGCTTTTCCCAGTAGAGTTCATGCCGATGCAGCGTCCATGGCATGACGAGAACCGTGACGCCCGCATCGATGGTCACGGTCTCGCCTGTCGGGCTGGTCCAGCGATCGCCACGGATTGCCGCGCGGTTGATGGAGGGCGCCGGCGGATAGAGCCGCAGCGCTTCCTCGAAAGCCGCCCTCACCCAGGGCATTCTCTCCAGCCAGTCGACCGGTTCGGCCCCTTCGCCCAAGACCTGATCGATCTCCGTTTCCATCGCATCGCGCACATGCGGCGACTGGCCGACGCAATACAGCGTCCAGGCGAGCGCCCTCGCCGTCGTTTCGTGGCCGGCGCCGATGAAGGTCAGGATATTGTCTTCGATTTCGGCCATCGTCAGGCCGTCGGGCCCTTCGAGCTGCAGCAGCAATGTCAGGAAATCCTGCGGTACGGCATCCGGCGTCTCGCGGATCCGCTTCTGGCGCTGGATCATGGTATCGGCGACGACCTTGCGGAACTTGTCCAGCACGCGCTGGCCACCGATCCGCGTCAGGCGCGGCACCCAAGGCGGGGCACGCATAAGATCCATCGGATCGACGCGGCCCATGCGATGCAGAAGGCTGTCGACGTCATCGGAAAATTTCTCGCTTTCGGTGACGATCTCGCCGGAAAACAGCGTCTCCGAAAGAATCGCAAAGGCAAGTTCCGTCATGTCGACAGAGATGTCGTGGACAGCGCCCGAGGGATGGTCGGCCTCATACTTCTCGACATATTCCTCCGACTTCGCCAGCATCTGGCCGGCAAAACCGCGGGAGTGGCGCGGCGTGAACACCGGTGCCATCGCCTTGCGCGAGCGCTTCCACACGGGCCCTTCCGCCGTCAGCAACCCGTCACGCAGGATCGGCCGCAGGATGAGCTGACGGATCTCCGACATCTCGTAATTAGCAGAATTATCGACAAGAATGTGCCGGATAAGGCCCGGATCGTTGACGATGAGGGTGCGTTCCTTGAGGAACTTCGTCTCGATCCAGGGAAGCGTGTAGGACGGCTTTCCCCACAGTTCGAGGGGATTGCGCATCACGGTGCGGATGACTTCCAGCCGCGACGGTGGGACAGTGCGCGGCTCCGGTGCCGGTGGCACGAAAGGTTCGGGGCGCATGTCCATATGAAGGGTCCTCATCTTTAAGAGATGAAGAACATATCAGAACTCAGAAGAGCGATTTCAACTCGGCGATCTTATCGTTGACCAGCCAGCCGTAATAATTCTCTTCCGGCAACCCGCCGCGCGCCCTCAAGGCTGCCGCCCGTTGTGCCGAGCCGCCGGTGTTATAGAGAGTGGCTGTGATGCCGGGATTGCGGGAGATATCGACATTCGCAATCGTCTTGTAGTCGTCGATGGAGCGGCGGATGTTGGCCGCCATGTAGGCCAGCGACTTGTCCGGGTCCATGATAGCGTCATAGACTTCCGATGCCTTGTTTTCGTCCAGCTTCGGGTAACCGGAAACGCGGGCGACGGTGTCTGAAAACATCATCGCCGTCAGCGGATTGAGCTGGCCGAGGCCGAAGGTCTGGCCGGCATAGAAGGGCTGGAAGAAGACCGCGCTGAAACGATTGTCCGGAAACGCCTTGCCATCGACCTTGCGTCCCCGGAAAGCGTCTTCCCAGACATTTTCCCGGCAGGTCCAGAGACGGTAGGAGTCGAGCCCCGTGCTGCATTTTGCAAATTGCGGGCGGTCGAGAAAATCCTTGATCGATTCGTCGTCGTAGCCGAAGCGGAAACTGTTGCCGGCATAGGCGGCGGCCTTGATGTAATAGGTCTGCAACCGGTCATAGGCATCGACATTGTAGGTGTGCTCACCAACGATCGCGCCGACGATATGGATCGGATCGAAGCCATAGGCCGATGCTGCAGACCTGATCTTGCCGATCAGTTTCTTGTCGGTTGCGAGCAGATCGCGGATCTTTTCATACTTGTCGTCGAACGTGGTGCGACCGGCACGGGTTCGGCGCACGGAGGCACCCGGCACTTTCGGCTGCACCGTATTGCGATTGCCTTCCGGCACCACGGTTACCGCGGCCGCGTAGGTCGTGGAAGCGGCCGTCCATGCGACGGTCATCAGAAATGCAAGCAGGAGGCGTTTCAAAATTGTCGTGTCCCAATTACGGTCTGCACCGATAACGCTCCAGACGCCGAAACAGTCAGGCGGTGGAGAACGGCGCATCACGAAAGCGCGTCACCCTTACGTGAAGAGATGCTGTAATGTCGAGAGAGTGGCATTCAAAATAGCGTCACTGCCAAGGCGAGCAGCAGCCGGTCGTTGCCCGGCTGCCACGAATTCAAGGTCAGAGGATGTAACGCGACAGGTCGGTATCGTTGGCGAGATCGCCGACATGCTTGCGGACATATTCGGCATCGATCGTGATCGCCGTGCCGCCCTGATCGGGCGCGGTGAAGGAAATCTCGTCCAGCACGCGCTCCATCACCGTCTGCAACCGGCGAGCACCGATATTCTCGACGGTGGAGTTGAGATGCACCGCGACATCGGCCAGCGCGTCGAGCGCGTCATCGGTAAAGTCGAGCGCCAGATCTTCCGTGCCCATCAGCGCCTTGTACTGCCGGATCAGGCTTGCCTCGGTTTCCGTCAGGATGCGGCGGAAGTCTTCCTTGGTCAGCGGCTTCAGCTCGACGCGGATCGGCAGACGGCCCTGGAGTTCCGGCAAAAGGTCCGATGGCTTCGACACATGGAAGGCACCGGAGGCGATGAACAGGATATGATCGGTCTTTACCGGTCCGTATTTGGTCGAGACCGTGGTGCCTTCGACGAGCGGCAACAGGTCGCGCTGCACGCCTTCACGTGAAACACCGGCACCCATGCCGCCGTCGCGGGCAGCGATCTTGTCGATCTCGTCGAGGAACACGATGCCGTCATTCTCGACCGAACGCACCGCTTCGCGCTGAATCACCTCGTTGTCGATCAGCTTGTCGGATTCGTCGCGCACCAGTTCGCCGTAGGACTTGGCAACGGTGGTTTTGACCTTCTTGGTGCGCCCACCCATCGCCTTACCGAACATGTCGGAGAGGTTGAGAACGCCGATATTGCCGCCCGGCATGCCGGGAATGTCGAAGCCGGGCATGCCCGAGCTGGTGTCGGCCACCTCGATCTCGATTTCCTTCTCGTCAAGCTCGCCGCTGCGCAGGCGCTTGCGGAAACTGTCGCGGGTGGCAGGAGAGGCCGTCGATCCGACGAGCGCATCGAGCACGCGCTCCTCGGCACTTGCCTGCGCCTTCGCCTGCACTTCGGTGCGTTTTTTCTCACGGATCAGGCCGATGCCGATCTCGACGAGATCGCGGATGATCTGTTCGACGTCACGCCCGACATAGCCGACCTCGGTGAACTTGGTGGCTTCCACCTTAATGAAGGGAGCGCCGGCTAGCTTTGCAAGGCGACGAGAGATCTCCGTCTTGCCGACGCCGGTCGGCCCGATCATCAGGATGTTCTTCGGCATGACTTCGTCACGCAGGCTTTCGTCCAGCTGATGACGGCGCCAACGGTTTCGAAGCGCAATGGCAACGGCGCGCTTGGCGTCGTGCTGGCCAATGATGTGGCGGTCGAGCTCGGAAACGATTTCCCGGGGAGAAAAATTGGTCATGAGTTCCTCTTGGCGTCCCTCGTCAACCGTCCTGTCAGGCCCGGCCCGTGAGAGATCCTCTGGCTTGGATGGCGTTATTCGGCGTCGAGCGTTTCGACGACGAGATTGTGATTGGTGTAGACGCAGATATCGGCCGCGATATCGAGCCCCTTGCGGGCAACCTCTTCGGCCGACATGTCCGTGTCCATCAGCGCGCGGGCAGCCGCATAGGCGTAGTTTCCGCCGGAGCCGATGGCGATCGTGCCGTGTTCGGGCTCCAGCACATCGCCGTTGCCGGTGACGGCGAGCGTGATCGACTTGTCGGCAACCAGCATCATCGCCTCGAGATTGCGCAGATACTTGTCGGTGCGCCAGTCCTTGGCAAGTTCGACGGCGGCGCGCATCAGCTGGCCGGGATACTGCTCGAGCTTCTTTTCGAGGCGATCGAGAAGCGTGAAGGCATCCGCAGTGGCGCCGGCGAACCCGGCGATCACATCGCCGGTCTTGCCAATTCGGCGCACCTTGCGGGCATTGCCCTTCATCACCGTCTGGCCCAGGCTCACCTGACCGTCACCGGCCATCACCACCTTGCCGCCCTTTCGGACCGTAATAATCGTTGTCATTCCATATACCTCTAAAAGCCCCTGGAGGGCGCCTTCGATTGCGAGCCCCAGCGACGTTCATGGCGGCTCCGTTGAGCCCTATGTAAGTGGGCATCCGCCGAATACAATCTTGCCGAAACGGCACAGCGTACCGGCCGCGCTTCGGCCGTGCTTTTGCTGGATATTTGATCTGCCGCCTGATATGGAGCGCGCATAATAAGCATGGGTGACCTGATGGGCGATACGACAGCCACACGTACGGGAAGCGTTTCCCGCAAGACCAACGAGACCTCCGTTTCGGTTTCCGTCAATCTTGACGGCACCGGCACGTCGAAGATTTCGACGGGCGTCGGGTTTTTCGACCATATGCTGGACCAGCTGTCGCGCCATTCGCTGATCGACATGGAGATCGACGTAAAGGGTGACCTGCATGTCGACGATCACCATACGGTGGAAGACACCGGCATCGCGATTGGCCAGGCCATTTCCAAGGCGCTAGGCGACCGGCGCGGCATTGCCCGCTATGCCTCGCTCGATCTCGCCATGGACGAAACGATGACGAAAGCTGCGGTCGACGTGTCGGGCCGGCCATTCCTGGTCTGGAACGTTTCCTTTTCGGCACCGAAGATCGGCACGTTCGATACGGAACTGGTGCGGGAATTCTTCAACGCGCTGGCCCAGAATGCCGGGATCACGCTGCATATTCTCAACCATTACGGCGCCAACAACCATCATATCGCCGAGACCTGCTTCAAATCCGTGGCGCGCGTGTTGCGCATCGCGACAGAAATCGATCCGCGGCAGGCCAATCGCGTTCCTTCGACCAAGGGTACGCTTGCCTGACGCTTCCAGGAGTTTCATCCTTGAGAAGCTATCTCGTTCTGACGCCGAAAAATGGCCCCGACAGGGAGCACCGTTCCACCATCATCATGCCGGACGGCTTTTCCTGGCCGGCATTCCTGCTTTCCTGGATCTGGCTGTTCTGGCACCGGATGTGGATTGCCGGCGCGGTCGCCCTCGTCATCCAGATCGGCAGCGGCATTCTTTCGACCATGCCGGGTTTTGCGATCGGTGGCTGGCTGCTCGGCTTTGCGATGAACCTCATCGTTGCGCTGGAAGGCCGGCATCTCTATTCGCAGTCGCTGCAGCGCCGGGGCTACACGCTCGAAACTGTCGTGTTTGCGCAGGACAGAAGCACGGCCGAGGAAATGTATTTCTCCAATCTGCCGCAGCCTGAACCGAAGGCCATGCCTAGTCTTTCCGAGTGGGCGCCACAGACGAACACCCCTTTCCCCGCCGCTGCCGGATGGCAAAGTTCCGGCGCCGGACTTTTCGATCACGGAGGACGCTGATGCGCGTCGCAATCATCGACTACGGATCCGGCAATCTCCGATCCGCCACCAAGGCTTTCGAACGCGCCGCCCGCGAGGCCGGCATCGACGCTGAAATCGACCTCACCGACAAGCCCGACGCCGTGGCCACGGCCGATCGCATCGTTCTTCCTGGCGTCGGCGCCTATGCCGATTGCCGGGCCGGGCTCGATGCCGTTTCCGGCATGCACGAGGCACTGATCGAGGCCGTCGAGACAAACGCACGCCCTTTCCTCGGGGTCTGCGTCGGCATGCAGCTGATGTCCTCGCGCGGGCTCGAAAAGACCACCAGCGAAGGGTTCGGCTGGATCAAGGGCGACGTCGTCGAGATGACGCCGTCCGATCCCGGCTTGAAGATCCCGCAGATCGGCTGGAACACGCTGGAGCTCGTCAACCCGCATCCTTTGTTCGATGGCATTCCGACCGGACCGGACGGACTGCACGCCTATTTCGTGCACTCCTACCATCTCGCCGCCGCAAACCCTTCCGACGTCATCGCCACGACGGAATACGGTGGCGCGATGACGGCCTTCGTTGGACGCGACAACATGGTGGGGGCGCAATTCCATCCGGAAAAGAGCCAGACACTCGGCCTCGCCCTGATTTCCAACTTCCTGCGCTGGAAGCCCTAACATGATTCTTTTCCCGGCTATCGATCTCAAGGACGGCCAGTGCGTGCGCCTCAAGCTTGGCGACATGGAGCAGGCGACCGTCTACAATCCGGACCCGGCCGACCAGGCCAAGGCCTTTGAGGACCAGGGTTTCGAGTGGTTGCATGTGGTGGACCTCAACGGCGCCTTTGCCGGCGAAAGCGTCAACGGCGCGGCCGTCGATGCGATCCTGAAGGCAACGAAGAACCCGGTCCAGCTCGGCGGCGGCATCCGGACGCTCGAGCATATCGAGGCATGGCTTAGCCGCGGATTGGCGCGTGTCATTCTCGGGACCGTCGCGGTTCGAGATCCTGCTCTCGTCATCGAGGCATGCGAGAAGTTTCCGGGCCAGGTCGCCGTCGGCATCGATGCCAAGGGTGGCAAAGTGGCGGTGGAAGGCTGGGCGGAAGCGTCCGAGCTGGGCGTGATCGAGCTTGCCAAGAAATTTGAAGGCGCTGGTGTTTCGGCAATCATCTATACCGACATCGACCGCGACGGGATCCTCGCCGGCATCAACTGGGCCTCGACGCTGGAACTGGCGGATGCAGTTTCCATTCCCGTCATCGCGTCGGGCGGGCTTGCCTCGATGGACGATATCCACCGCATGCTGCAGCCGGATGCGGCCCGTCTCGAAGGCGCGATTTCCGGGCGAGCGCTCTATGACGGCCGGATCGATCCTGACGAAGCGCTTTCGCTGATTCGCGCCGCGAGAGGAGAAGCCGCATGACCCTCAAGGCCCGTGTCATTCCCTGTCTCGACGTGAAGGACGGCCGCGTCGTCAAGGGCGTCAACTTCGTCGATCTGATCGATGCCGGCGATCCGGTCGAGGCCGCAAAAGCCTATGACGCTGCCGGTGCCGACGAACTCTGCTTCCTCGACATCACTGCTTCGTCAGACAATCGCGACACGATTTTCGACGTCGTCGCGCGCACCGCCGAACACTGCTTCATGCCGCTGACCGTCGGCGGCGGCGTTCGCGCCATTGCCGATATCCGCAAGCTGTTGCTGGCTGGGGCCGACAAGGTTTCGATCAACTCCGCTGCCGTGAACAATCCGGATTTCGTCTACGAAGCTGCCAACAAGTTCGGCAACCAGTGCATCGTCGTGTCGATCGATGCCAAGCGGGTGTCCTCCGCCGGCGAGAGCGACCGCTGGGAGATCTTCACCCATGGCGGCCGCACGGCAACCGGGATCGATGCCGTCGAGTTTGCGCGAAAGATGGTGGAACGCGGCGCCGGCGAGTTGCTCGTGACCTCGATGGACCGCGACGGCACGAAGATCGGCTACGATCTGGCGCTGACCAGCACGATTGCCGATTCGGTTCGCGTTCCCGTGATCGCCTCGGGCGGCGTCGGCACGCTCGACGATCTTGTTGCGGGCGTGAAAGAGGGCCACGCCACGGCCGTTCTTGCCGCTTCGATTTTCCACTTCGGGACCTATTCGATTGGCGAGGCAAAGCGCTATATGGCCGACCATGGCATTGCTATGCGGCTCGACTGACATTCGGGACGGGAGGAGACGGTTTTGAGTGAATTTACCCTCGGCGATCTCGAGAAGATCGTTGCGCAGCGCGCGAAAGCCCCGCCGGAGGAATCCTGGACTGCGAAGCTTGTGGCGGCCGGACAGACCAAGGCCGCCAAGAAGCTTGGCGAGGAGGCGGTGGAAACCGTGATCGCCGCGGTGGCGCAGGACCGCAACGATCTCGTGTCGGAAAGTGCCGACCTTCTCTATCATCTTATGGTCGTATTGAACATTGCCGACATCCCGTTGCAGGATGTGCTCGCCGAACTTCAGCGCAGGACAGGCCAGACAGGCCTGCAGGAAAAGGCGAGCCGAGCTCCTTCATGAACATCGTTTCGACGCCTGAAAAGCATGATGTGGATATCCCTGAGAGCGGTGTGAACTCGGAATACTACTCGCCCTACCACCACTTCACGGCCGAGGAATGGGCGAAGTTCCGGGCCGATACGCCGCTGACGCTGAAGGCCGAGGAAATCGCCCGGCTGCGCTCTCTGGACGACCCGATCAACATCGACGAAGTCCGGCGCATCTATCTGTCGCTGTCGCGCCTGCTTTCGACCCATGTCGAGGCCTCGCAGCGGCTTTACCGGCAGCGTAACCGGTTTCTGACCCTTCCGGATGTATCTAAGACCCCGTTCATCATCGGCGTTGCCGGTTCGGTCGCGGTCGGCAAATCGACCACCGCGCGCGTGCTGAAGGAGCTGCTCGCCCGCTGGCCGGCAAGTCCCAAGGTCGATCTGATCACGACCGACGGATTTCTCTATCCCAACGCTGTCCTGCAGCGTGAAGACCTGATGCAGCGCAAGGGTTTTCCGGAAAGCTACGATATCGGCCAGATCCTGCGGTTTCTGTCGGCGATCAAGGCCGGCGAGAAAAACGTCAAGGCACCGCGCTACTCGCATCTGACCTATGACGTGCTGCCGGGCGAATACACGCTGGTGGACCGTCCTGACATCCTGATCTTCGAAGGCATCAATGTGCTGCAGTCGCGCGCATTGCCTGTTGATGGCAAGATCGTGCCGATCGTGTCTGACTTCTTCGACTTCTCGATCTATATCGATGCCGACGAGGAGCAGATCCACCAGTGGTACGTCCAGCGCTTCATGAAACTGCGACAGACGGCGTTTCGTGAGCCGACATCCTTCTTCAACAAGTATGCGGCGATCAGCGAAGCGGAGGCGATGGCCGTCGCCGAAGGGCTCTGGGAAAACATCAACCTCAAGAACCTGCGCCAGAACATCATCCCGACCCGGCCCCGCGCCGATATCATTCTGCGCAAGGGTCGCGATCACTTCATCGAGACGGTAGCCCTGAGAAAACTGTAGGCTGTCGATCGATACCCATCACACGATGGATCTTCGATCGTCAGCTATTGACCCTTCGCAGTGTCAGATTGATGCGGCCGCCATTCTTGAGAAGTGTCGACGTGCCGGGATAGATCCGGTCGACCCCGTGAAACGCCAGCCGCCCTTCCCCACCCAGCACCACGATATCGCCGCTCGAGAGCTTGAAGGAACCCGTCGGATCCTTGCGGTCGACCCCGCCGACCCGAAACAGGCAGGTATTGCCGAGCGAGATGGACAGGACCGGCGCCTTAAGGTCTGATTCGTCCTTGTCCTGATGCAGGCCCATCTTCGCGTCGTCGGAATAGAAATTGACGAGGCAGGCCTCCGGCGGCTTGTCGTAGCCGGCAAGGGTTTCCCAGAGCTCCATCAGTTCCGAGGGAATGGCTGGCCATGGTCGGCCGGTCTGCGGATGGACATCCTGGTAGCGGTAGCCACGCTCCTTGTCCGTTACCCAGCCGAGCGCGCCGCAATTCGTCATCCTGACTGACATCTGTTTGCCCGTGCCGGGCATAGCCGGGATATAGAGCGGTGCATCGGCAACAATGCCGCGGATGACCTCGACGAGCCGCTCCTGTGCGCTCCGGTCCAGATAGTCGGGCAGATGCCGGATGCCGTTTGCCAAAGTCGCCATATGATTCCCTCCGTGGACCTGCGCGGTCAGTCGCCGCTGGGCTTACCACGCATCTTCTTCACATCGGAGCGGCCGGATTTTGCTTTCAGCCGCCGCTCGACCGAGCCTTTGGTGGGCTTGGTTTTCCGGCGCGGTGGTGGTGGCGGCTCGGCGGCCTTGAGGATGAGTTCCTTCAGCCGCTCGCGCGCATCCTCGCGGTTGCGCTCCTGGCTGCGAAACCGGTTGGCCTCGATCATCAGCACGCCGTCCTTCGATACTTTCCGGCCGGCGAGCTTGATCGCGGCTTCCTTGATCCGTTCGGGCAGCGACGGGGAATTGACGAGATCGAAGAACAGCTGGACCGCCGTCGAGACCTTGTTGACGTTCTGGCCGCCCGGACCGCCCGCCAGCACGAACTGCTCGGTGAGCTCCCATCCGGCGATGGTGATGCGGGTGTTGATCTCGAGAGGATTGCTGGCCATGGCCGTATTTCCCACAAACCGGAGCAAAAGAAAACCGCCGGCTCAAGGAGAGCCGACGGCTATAATGTTCCACGTGAATCCTTAAGGTCCAGCTGGGACCAAAGGATTACTCGGCGGCGATCTTCAGGCCAGGTGCTGCGTCGCGGACCTTGCTATCGACATGGTCTTCGAACTTCTCAAAGCTCTTGATGAACATCGAGACCAGCTTGGCTGCCTGGTTGTCGTAGGCCTGGCCATCGGACCAGGTCGAACGCGGGTCGAGAATCGAGGTCTCGACGCCGTCGACGGCGACCGGAACGGCAAAGCCAAAATTGGCATCCGTGCGGAACTCGGCATCCTTGAGGCTGCCGTTCAGGGCTGCGGCCAGAAGCGCGCGGGTGGCCTTGATCGGCATACGACGACCGGTGCCGTAGGCGCCGCCCGTCCAGCCGGTGTTGACCAGCCAGCAATCGACGCCATGCTTGGCGATCAGGTCCTTCAGGAGGTTGCCGTATTCAGCCGGATGACGGGGCATGAATGGCGCGCCAAAGCAGGTCGAGAACGTCGCTTCCGGCTCCGTCACACCCTTCTCCGTACCCGCCACCTTGGCGGTGTAGCCGGACAGGAAGTGGTACATGGCCTGTTCCGGGGTCAGCCTTGCGATCGGCGGCATCACGCCGAAAGCATCTGCCGTCAGCATGATGATCGTCTTCGGATGCGGCGCGAGACCGGTTTCCGATGCGTTCGGAATGAAATGCAGCGGATAGGCACTGCGGGTGTTTTCCGTCAGCGAATTGTCGTCGAAATCGGGAATGCGGTTGTCGTCGAGAACGACGTTTTCCAGGACCGTGCCGAAACGGCGGGTTGCCGCGTAGATTTCGGGCTCGGCTTCTGCCGAAAGCTTGATCGCCTTGGCGTAGCAGCCGCCTTCGAAGTTGAAGACGCCGTTTTCGCCCCAGCCATGCTCGTCGTCACCGATCAGCGTGCGGGTCGGGTCGGCCGAAAGCGTGGTCTTGCCGGTGCCCGAGAGGCCGAAGAACACGGCGGTATCGCCTTCGCTGCCAACATTGGCGGAGCAATGCATCGGCATCACGCCCTTGGCCGGCAGGAGATAGTTCAGAACGGTAAAGACCGACTTCTTGTTTTCGCCGGCATAGGACGTGCCGCCGATCAGCACGAGGCCGTTTTCCAGATCGCAGGCGATCACGGTTTCGGAGCGGCAGCCGTGACGGGCCGGATCGGCCTTGAAGCTCGGCAGGTTGATGATCGTCAGCTTCTGTTCGAAACCTTGCAACGTATCGCGCTTGGGGCGGATGAGGAGGTTGCGGATGAACAGCGCATGCCAGGCAAGCTCTGTGACGACGCGGGTCGGAAGCGCGTTTGCTTCATCGGCGCCGCCGATCAGATCCTGGACGAACAGGGTCTTGCCGCTGGCATGGGCCAGCATGTCAGCCTTCAGCACGGCAAAGTGCTCGGGCGACATCGGCTTGTTGTTGTCCCACCAGATCTTGTCTTCGGTACCCGCGTCGCGGACGACGAATTTGTCCTTGGGCGACCGGCCGGTATGCTGTCCGGTGCGAGCCCTCAACGCGCCGTCGATCGTCAGATCGGCTTCGCCCCGGCGAATCGCTTCTTCGTAAAGCTCGACTTCGCTGAGATTGTAATTCACACGCGATGCATTGCCGAGACCGATGTCTGCGAGCCCGTTCGATGGGTTGTGAAGTCCAAACTGCTCCATACGCGCGCTCCTTTTTGTGGATTGAACCTGCGCGGAACCTAGAGCGGGTTTTTAAAAAGGGCAAGATAATTCTGAAATAGCGTAATAATATCAGTTATTTAATCGATTTAAAAAATTTTATTCTCGATTAAATCGGTTTACGAGGGTTTTCTGTTCGCCGTTTCTGCGTGTCTTTCACGACCTGCAGACTGTGTTTGGCTCATTGGGACAAAGGTCCCTACCGACCGTGCGCCTCTTGGCGTTGCCACAATTTGTTCCACCTTTATACTGAAGAAGCGCATGGCTTTCGCCAATTCTGGCTGGGGACATCCAGGAGATGCGCCTATATGACGATGGAGACGGAGAGAATGCAGACAATCGCGCTCGTAGATGACGACCGCAATATCCTGACTTCGGTGTCGATTGCACTGGAAGCCGAAGGGTATAAGGTCGAAACCTATACCGATGGCGCCTCCGCGCTCGACGGGCTGATCGCCCGCCCCCCGCACCTGGCCATCTTCGATATCAAAATGCCGCGCATGGACGGAATGGAGCTGTTGCGACGCCTGCGACAGAAATCCGATCTGCCTGTGATCTTCCTCACCTCCAAGGATGAAGAGATCGACGAGCTGTTCGGGCTCAAGATGGGCGCAGACGATTTCATCACCAAGCCGTTCTCGCAGCGATTGCTGGTCGAGCGCGTGAAGGCGATCCTGCGCCGTTCCAGCGCACGCGAAGCCCAGCAGGCAAGTGGCGGCGTCAAGCCGACCCCGGACCAGTTGGCGGCCCGCACACTGGAACGCGGCCAGCTGGCGATGGACCAGGAACGCCACACGTGCACCTGGAAGGGCGAAGCGGTCACCCTGACGGTGACGGAATTCCTGATCCTGCATTCGCTGGCGCAGCGTCCGGGCGTCGTGAAAAGCCGTGACGCGCTGATGGATGCCGCCTATGACGAACAGGTCTATGTGGACGACCGCACCATCGACAGCCACATCAAACGCCTGCGCAAGAAGTTCAAGATGGTTGACACGGATTTCGACATGATCGAGACGCTGTACGGCGTTGGCTACCGATTCCGCGAGGCTGCGTAACGGTTGCCAGCTCCGAGACCCGGGAGCCTCTAAAAATTCGATCGTGCGGATGCGTAACTTGAAGCCACCGCGGCACAGGGCTTAGACTGTAAGCTCTCTGGAAGGACTGCACGTGGCAGACCGATTGCATGAAACCGGAACGACCAGACCCGCGAGTGCCGGAATACGCCGCGCCTCACGGCGCTTCTGGTCGCGACCGTTCACGCTCATTCGCCGGGTGTTCGGCCACGCGGTGTTTTCCAGCCTCACCCGCCGCATTCTGTTCTTCAACATCGCGGCGACCGTCGTTCTCGTCGCCGGCATCCTCTATCTCAACCAGTTTCGCGAGGGGTTGATCGATGCCCGCGTCGAGAGCCTGCTGACCCAGGGTGAAATCATTGCCGGCGCAATCTCTGCCTCGGCCTCCGTTGATACCAATTCGATCACCATCGATCCGCAGAAACTTCTCGAACTGCAGGCAGGCCAGAGCATCACGCCGGTGCCGAACGACGAGGACCTCGATTTCCCGATCGACCCCGAACGCGTGGCGCCCGTGCTGCGGCGGCTGATCTCGCCGACCCGCACCCGTGCCCGGCTATTCGATGCGGACGCAAATCTGCTGCTGGATTCCCGCCACCTCTATTCGCGCGGCCAGGTGCTGCGCTTCGATCTGCCGCCGGTTGAAGACCAGTCGCAGACCTGGAGCGAATGGGTTGCCGGCCTGTTCAACCGCATGCTGCAGCCCGGCAACCTGCCGACCTACAAGGAAGCGCCCGGCGGCGATGGCTCGATCTATCCGGAAGTGATGAACGCGCTCACCGGCGTTCGCGGCGCGGTGGTGCGCATTACCGATCGCGGCGAACTGATCGTTTCCGTCGCAGTCCCGGTCCAGAGGTTCCGTGCCGTGCTCGGCGTTCTGCTTCTGTCGACCCAAGCCGGCGACATTGACAAGATCGTGCATGCGGAGCGGCTGGCGATCATGCGCGTCTTCGGCGTCGCAACGCTTGTGAACATTCTGCTGTCGCTGCTTCTGTCGTCCACCATCGCCAATCCGCTGCGCCGGCTTGCGGCCGCTGCCGTTCGGGTGCGTCGCGGCGCCAAGCAGCGTGAAGAGATCCCGGACTTCTCCTACCGCCAGGACGAGATCGGCAACCTTTCGATCGCGGTGCGCGACATGACCAACGCGCTCTACGACCGCATCGACGCGATCGAAAGTTTTGCAGCCGACGTGAGCCATGAGCTGAAGAACCCGCTGACGTCGTTGCGCAGCGCCGTCGAGACGCTGCCGCTCGCCAAGTCCGAGGCCTCGAAACAGAAACTGACCGATATCATTTTCCACGACGTCCGCCGCCTCGACCGGCTGATCAGCGATATCTCCGATGCATCCCGGCTCGACGCGGAGCTTGCCCGGACCGATTCGGCACCTGTCGGCATGGATACGCTGCTCGGCAACCTCGTCGATATTTCCAGACAGATCCGCACCGGCCGCAAACCGGTCGAGATCGATCTGGTCATCGACGCGAAGGGCGGGCAGAAACCGAATTACCTCGTCAACGGCCACGACCTGCGGCTTGGCCAGATCATCACCAACCTTATCGAAAATGCCCGCTCCTTCGTGCCGGAAAAAGGCGGGCGCATTGCCATCCGCCTCGCCCGGGTCAAGGACAAGGTGGTCGTCACCGTGGATGACAACGGTCCGGGCATTCAGGCCGAGAACATCGATCGCATCTTCGAGCGGTTCTACACCGATCGCCCCGATGGCGAGAGCTTCGGCCAGAATTCGGGCCTGGGACTGTCGATCAGCCGTCAGATCGCCGTGGCGCATGGCGGCTCGCTGCAGGCGGAAAACCTTGTCGATCCGCAGACGGAGACGCTTAAGGGCGCGCGCTTCACGCTGTCGCTTCCGTCGGGCGAAGAGCCATGAGCGATACGCAACGGGTCAATATCCATGCAACGGCGATCGTCGTCGGGACCCGCGGCATCCTCTTCACCGGTCCTTCCGGCAGCGGTAAATCCATGCTGGCGTTTGCCTGTCTGAGTGCCGCCAGACGCCAGGGCGTCTTTGCGGCGCTGGTGGCCGACGATCAGGTGTTCGTCTCGCGCGAGAATGATCGCCTCGTCGCACACCGGCCGCAGACGATCGCCGGCCTCATCGAATTGCGCGGCAGTGGCATTGTCGAAGTAGACTCCGCCCCGTCAGCTGCCCTCGATCTTGCCGTGCGCGTCCTGTCGTCTCCGAACGACGAACGGTATCCGCCGGACAACGAGCGCTTCGCGCTTTCGGGTCTCGGAGACATTCCACTGGTGAGATTATGGTCGCTCTTTCCGGAGCCACTTTCCGCGCTTTCCGGCCTTTTCCCGGCATTTCGAGGGGAGCGACCCTTCTGACCCAATCCGGCTCGCGATTTTTTAACTTGAACTTGATGCGGACATGGCGAAGATGGCTCCCCACCGCTGGACGCCTGTATTGCGTTGCGATATTGGCCGCAAGTTTCCATAGCAGGGGGCAGTTTTCATGATCGGAATTGTGCTTGTCACTCATGGCAAGCTGGCTGAGGAATTTCGACAGGCCGTCGAGCACGTCGTCGGACCTCAGAAATTCATCGAAACCATTTGCATCGGCCCCGAAGACGATATGGACCAGCGGAGGCAGGATATCGTCGATGCGGTCGCGAAGGCCGATGACGGATACGGCGTCATCATCCTCACCGACATGTTCGGCGGTACGCCGTCGAACCTTTCGATCTCAGTGATGGAAAGCGGCAAGACGGAGGTCATCGCCGGCATGAACCTGCCGATGCTGATCAAGCTTGCCGGCGTCCGAAGCGACAACAACATGGAGCGCTCGCTGGTCGAGTCCTCCGAGGCCGGCCGCAAATATATCAACGTCGCAAGCCGCGTGCTCAGCGGAAAATAAGAAAGCACTGCAAACGCATGTCTCCCCTTGCCCCACGGCATTTCACAATCGTCAACAAGCGTGGTCTCCACGCGCGAGCATCGGCCAAGTTCGTGCAGATGGTGGAAAGTTTCGAAGCCGATGTGAAGGTTTCAAGGGATGGATCGACAGTCGGCGGCAATTCCATCATGGGCCTGATGATGCTGGCCGCCAGCACCGGCTGTTCGATCGAGGTTTCCGCAAGCGGCCCGCAGGCTGTTGAAGCGCTCGACGCTCTGGAGGCGCTCGTTGCCAACAAGTTCGGCGAAGAAGCTTGATAACCATAGCAACCGAACGGACATAAACATATAAAGACGTCTTTATGTGTTAGTTGCAAGTCAGCCTCAAGCCTGTTACACCGCTGGCGAGATTTTTCGTCGACGCCCGGATGAACGGAAATCCGTTCCCCTGCCTTCGACACACCACGCGGAGAGCTTTATGAGCACTGACAAGGATTACATCGTCGCGGATATCGAACTTGCTGCCTACGGCCGCAAGGAGCTCGACATCGCCGAAACCGAAATGCCGGGCCTGATGTCGTGCCGCGAGGAATTCGGTGCATCGCAGCCGCTCAAGGGCGCCCGCATCTCCGGTTCGCTGCACATGACGATCCAGACGGCGGTTCTGATCGAGACGCTGAAGGAACTCGGCGCCGACATTCGCTGGGCCTCCTGCAACATCTTCTCGACCCAGGATCATGCCGCTGCTGCAATTGCAGCGTCCGGCATCCCGGTATTTGCCGTGAAGGGTGAATCGCTCACCGAGTACTGGGAATACACCGACAAGATCTTTCAGTGGACCGATGGCGGCTTCTCCAACATGATCCTCGATGATGGTGGCGATGCCACCATGTACATCCTGCTCGGCGCCCGTGCCGAAGCCGGTGAGGACGTTCTGTCCGTGCCCACATCGGAAGAAGAAGAGATCCTGTTCGCGCAGATCAAGAAGCGTCTTGCTGCTTCGCCAGGCTGGTTCACCAAGCAGCGTGATGCGATCAAGGGTGTGACCGAAGAGACCACCACAGGCGTTCACCGCCTTTATGATCTTTCCAAGAAGGGCCTGCTGCCCTTCCCGGCCATCAACGTCAACGACTCCGTCACCAAGTCGAAGTTCGACAACAAATACGGCTGCAAGGAATCGCTGGTCGACGGCATTCGCCGCGGCACCGACGTGATGATGGCCGGCAAGGTCGCCGTCGTCTGCGGTTACGGCGATGTCGGCAAGGGATCGGCTGCTTCGCTTCAGGGCGCCGGTGCTCGCGTCAAGGTCACGGAAGTCGATCCGATCTGCGCCCTGCAGGCTGCCATGGACGGGTTTGAAGTTGTCGTGCTCGAAGACGTCGTTGCCTCGGCCGATATCTTTATCACCACGACCGGCAACAAGGACGTCATCCGCATCGAGCATATGCGCGAGATGAAGGATATGGCGATCGTCGGCAATATCGGCCATTTCGATAACGAGATCCAGGTTGCGGCGCTGAAGAACCTGAAGTGGACCAACGTGAAGCCGCAGGTCGACATGATCGAGTTCCCGAAGGGCAACCGGATGATCCTTCTGTCGGAAGGTCGCCTTCTCAACCTCGGAAATGCTACCGGCCATCCGTCCTTCGTCATGTCCGCCTCGTTCACCAACCAGACGCTGGCCCAGATCGAGCTGTTCACGAAGCAGGGCGAGTACAAGAACGAGGTCTATATCCTGCCCAAGCACCTCGACGAAAAAGTTGCCCGTCTTCACCTCGGAAGGCTCGGCGTGACGCTGACCAAACTTTCTGACGAACAGGCTGCTTATATCGGCGTCTCGTCGCAGGGTCCGTTCAAGGCTGAACACTACCGCTACTGATCCGTAGCCGAACAATCCACAACATCTTGTGGCCGCAGCCTTGACAAAGGCTGCGGCTTCTTTTTTGGCCCCGCGCCTTCCCGCTCTCTGCCGCGGCAGGTATTGTTACGGCTCTTGATTCGTACTCGTTCGAGCCTCCGGCTTCGGGCAAGGTGCGATGTGGTATGTCTTGTCGATAAGCGGCAATTGGACGGAGACAGACCGGTCATGTCGGTAAGAAAAACGAGCCTGCGAAAGCAGGCCGATCTCATTTGTGGCGTGGCGATGAGCTGCGGCCTGGACGCTTGTAAAGAGGCGGCAAATGGGCGGTGGAAGAAAGACCTTGCCCGGCTTGCGCCGGTGAGCTTGGCACGTCCAGCTGCAGCGTTCCTGGCGGGGACGGTGCTCTCAGGCGTGGCTGGGATGGCGCATGCACAGGAGGCCGGCACGGTCGGCCCGCACATGTTCTCGTCGACCCAGGTGATCTGGTCGTCGCTGGTGCTTGGCGCGCTGGGGGCTGCCCTGCTGTCGGCCGTCTGGCTGGTTCGCCAGCGCGGCAACATGGAAGCCGAAACCCAGGATATGCGCAGCGCGCTGTCGGATGCGCAGCAGCGGATTTCCAAGTACGAAGCGCTGATCGCCGACAAGAACCGCCGCATCGTGGTGTGGGAAAGCGGCTACTCCAAACCTGAGTTCCTGGGCCAGTTGCCGGCTGAAACCGGTGCGCCGCAGCAGGATCGCGATTTTCTCGCCTTCGGCCGCTGGCTGCGCTCTTCCTCGGCAATCGAGCTTGAAAAGGCGATCGACGCTCTGCGCGGCGAAGCCCGCAGCTTCGATCTGGTTCTTGAAACCAACCGCGACGAAATCCTTGAGGTGCAGGGCCGCGTTTCGGGCGGAAAGGCGTTTGTCCGCTTTATCGCGCTCAACAACCTGCGCGCCGAGCTTGCCGAACTGAAGATCGAACGCGAACGGCTGACCCACTCCATCTCGCTTTTCCACTCGCTGCTCGACACGATCGAACAGCCGGTCTGGCAGCGCGACGCACAGGGCAGGCTTGCCTGGGTCAACCACGCCTATAGCGATGCCGTGGAAGCCAAGGTTCCGACGCAGGCCGTTGACGAAAGCCGCGAATTCCTGGGCACGATCGCGCGTGAGAAAATCCGCGCCGTCGCAACAGCCAACTCGCCTTTCCACGACCGCATCTCCACTGTCGTGCGCGGCAATCGTACCGTGTTCGACGTTGTCGATGTCGTGGCAACGAACGGTTCCGTCGGCATTGCGATCGATGTGTCGGAAGCCGAATCGGTGCGCGAAGAGCTGAAGCGGACGCTCAACAGCCACGCCGAAACGCTGGACCATCTCGCGACACCCGTCGCGATCTTCGACGGCGAACGGCGGCTGCAATTCTACAACCAGGCTTTCGTCCAGCTGTGGGGCCTTTCCCTGCCCTTCCTCGAATCGCGGCCGGATAATTCCGAACTGCTCGACAAGCTGCGCGCCAACGGCAAGCTGCCGGAAGAGCTCAGCTGGCGCAACTGGAAGGAATCGGCGCTGTCGATCTACCAGGCGCTCGATACCAAGACCGATACCTGGCACCTGCCGAACGGCCAGACGCTGCGCGTCATCGCCACCGCGCACCCTCGCGGCGGCGCCACCTGGGTGTTCGAGAACCTGACAGAACAGGTCGATCTCGAAACCCGTTACAACACGCTGGTTAAGGTTCAGGGCGAAACGATCGACCACCTTGCAGAAGGCGTGGCAGTGTTCGGCCCTGACGGCCGAATCACACTGTCCAACCCCGCTTTCCGTGCGCTCTGGGGCGTGACCGCCGACGAGACCAAGCCGGGCACCCATATCAAGGCGATCGAGAAAGCCTGCGCGCCATCCTATGACGAGCCGGACGGCTGGCGTCATTTCGGGCAGATGCTGACCAATTTCGATGACGAACGGGCCTCGATTCAGGGAACGTTCGAGCTCTATTCCGGCCTGATCCTTGATTATGCCGCGACGCCTTTGCCGAATGCCCAGACGATGTTCACCTTCGTCGACATGACGGCCAGCGCGCGTGCCGAGCGGGCACTCAAAGAAAAGAACGAGGCGCTGCAGAAGGCAGACGAGCTGAAGAACGATTTCGTCCAGCACGTTTCCTACGAGTTGCGGTCGCCGCTGACCAACATCATTGGCTTCACGGATCTCCTGAAGACGCCCGGCATGGGCGAATTGAACGAGCGACAGGCCGAATATATCGACCACATCTCCACGTCCTCGTCGGTGCTTCTCACCATCGTCAACGATATCCTTGATCTTGCGACCGTCGATGCCGGCATCATGCAGCTGAACTATTCGCAGCTGGCCGTGGACGAGCTTTTGGACGACGTAGCGATGCAGATCGCCGACCGGCTCCACGAAAATACGGTGACGCTGGAAATCATCGCGCCGACGGCACTCGGAACCGTGTTTGCCGACGAGCAGCGGCTGAAGCAGATCCTGATCAAGCTTCTGATGAACGCCACCAATTTTGCGCCCGAGGGGTCCGCAATCTCGCTGAATTGCTGGCGCGACGAGAGCAACGTGTTCTTCTCGGTAACTGACAGAGGCCCCGGCATTCCTCCTGACATGCTGAAAACGGTGTTCGACCGGTTCAAGGCGAACGCCAAGGGCGGCAAGCGCAGCGGTGCTGGCCTTGGTCTTTCGATCGTCGAAAGCTTCGTTACCCTTCACAACGGGGACGTCTCGATCGACAGCCGGGCCGGACAGGGAACGGTGGTTACCTGTCGCATTCCGGTTGGAGCGCGGACCCGTTCGGTCGCGGCCGAATGATCGCTGCGCCTGGCGATAGCATTGTCGTGGCACTGGCCGACGAGGCCGAGACAATTCTGTTCGGCGAGGATCTGGTGCTGGCGCTGAAGGCTGGCGACTGCCTGGCTCTTTCGGGCGATCTCGGCGCCGGCAAATCGACGCTGGCGCGTGCCTTTCTTCGGGCCATGGCGGACCAGGACGATCTGGAAGTGCCAAGCCCCACTTTCACGCTGGTCCAGATCTATGAACTGCGCATTCCCGTGGCGCATTTCGATCTCTATCGGCTGGCCGATCCGTCTGAGCTCGACGAACTCGGTTTCGACGAAGCGCTTTCTTCCGGTATCTGCCTTGTCGAATGGCCGGAAATGGGCGGCGACCTCCTGCCCGCGGATCGCATCACGCTGACGCTCGAGCATGAGACGAACGGCCGACGGGCGACGATTACGGCACCGGAAGCAGCCCTTGCCCGCATTCGCCGGGTGATCGCCATCCGCGAGTTTCTGCGCACTCACGGTCATGCCGATGGCCGACGCCGGTTCCTGACCGGCGATGCCTCGATGCGGGCCTATGAAACCGTTCTGACCGAATCAGCCGAAAAGGTGATCCTGATGGACTGGCCGAAGCGGCCCGAGGGTCCGCCGGTTCTCGACGGCAAGCCCTATCCGAAAGTGGCGCATATTGCCGAGGACGCCTATCCGTTCGTGGCGATCTCCGATTACCTGCGCGGCATCGGCCTTTGCGCCCCTGAGGTGCTTGCCGTGGATTATGACCAGGGCATTCTCCTCATCGAAAACCTCGGCCAGGATGGCGTGCTCGACGAGGACGGCCAGCCGATCGCCGAACGCTACCGCGAAAGCGTCGTGGCGCTGGCCTATTTGCACGGCCATGAGATCCGGCAGGACCTTCCCGTCGACGGCTCCCACACGCATCACATTCCGGATTTCGATCCGGTCGCGATGAAGATGGAAGCGCGGCTTCTGCTCGACTGGTATCTGCCGTGGAAGCGGGACGGACAGCCTGGAGAGGACGAGCGAGAAGAGTATCTCTCGATCTGGGACGGGCTGATCGCAGAGCTCGGCAGCGCGGAGAAAAACCTGCTCCTGCGCGATTTCCATTCGCCGAACATCATCTGGCGTTCACAGGCATCCGGCGTGCACCAGGTGGGCCTGATCGATTTCCAGGATGCGATGATCGGCCCGACGGCCTATGACCTCGCGTCACTGGTTCAGGACGCCCGCGTCGATATTCCCAAGGTTCTGGCCGATCAGATGATGATCGACTACCTGACGCTGCGCCGCGCACTGGGCGGATTTGACGAAGCGGGTTTCCTCAAATCCTGGGCGATCATGGCGGCACAGCGCAACTGCAAGCTTGCCGGGCTCTGGGTTCGACTGCGCGAACGCGACGGCAAGCCGCAATATATGAAGCATATGCCGCGAACATTGCGCCATCTTTCGACGGCACTCGCGCATGAAGCACTCGCGCCCTTGCGCGATTGGTGCCACAGGGCTGGTATAGCGCTTCCCGAATCATAAATACGGTTGCATGGACATGACCAACGCCCCGATCACGCAGGCTATGGTGCTGGCGGCAGGGCTCGGTACCCGGCTTCGCCCGATCACCGATACGATGCCGAAGCCGCTGGTGCCCGTCGCCGGAAAGCCGATGATCGATTACGGGCTCGATGCCCTGGCCGACGTCGGCGTGACCCATGCGGTCGTCAACGTCCATCACTTCGCCGACCGGATGGAAGCGCATCTCGCCGCCTATCCGCGCCTTGAGATCATTGTGTCCGACGAGCGGGCGCAGCTGATGAATTCGGGTGGCGGCTTGAAGCAGGGTCTGTCCCTGCTTCAACCAGGCTTTGTCTTCGTCATGAATGCCGACCTGTTCTGGATCGGCGAAAAGCCTGGCGAGCCCACCAATCTTGAGCGCCTGGCCGGGTTTTTCGATCCGCAGCGCATGGATATGGCACTGCTTTGCGTGCCGCTGGAGCGCACCACCGGACACAACGGCAAGAAGGATTTCCAGCTGTCCTCCGACGGCCGGCTTTCGCGTTACGTTGAAGGCGAAGATAACCCGGTCGTCTATGCGGGCGCGATCGTCATGCACACGTCGCTTCTCGACGACGCGCCTGACGATGCCTTCAATCTCAACATCTATTTCGACCGCGCGATCCAGAACGATCGGCTGTTCGGCCATGTGATGGATGGCGAATGGATCACCGTCGGCACGCCGGAAGCGCTGCCTGAAGCCGAAGCCGTGATCGCCCGCCACAAAGCGGGGGCCTGATCGATGTCGGATGTATCGCCGAACCGTCTCTTCTCCATCCCGTCAGGTGCGCCTTTCCTGAAGACGCTAGCCGCAGCACTCTGCGACGGGCGACTGAACGAGACGTTTCGCTACGATCCCCAAAATCCGCTGTCGCTGGCTGACGTCACCATTTTTGTGCCGACGCGCCGTTCGGCCCGCGTGCTGCGCTCGGAATTCGTCGATCTTCTCGGCGGTCGCGCCGCGATCCTGCCGGTCATCCGGCCGCTTGGCGAAACCGACGACGATCAGGGGTTTTTCGATCTCGTGGCGCCCGAGGAAATGGATCTGGCCCTGCCGATCGGCGGCACGGCGCGACTTCTCGAACTCGGACGGCTGATCCTTGCCTGGCGCAACCAGCTGCCGAAGATCGTGCTGGACGTGCATTCGGAATCGCCGCTTGTCGCGCCCGCAAGTCCTGCGGATGCGATCTGGCTTGCCCGTGCGCTGGCGGAACTGATTGATGCGATCGAAACCGAGGAACGCGACTGGAAGGATCTCGACAATCTCCAGACCGGCGAACATGCGCTGTGGTGGCAGCTGACCGCCGAATTTCTGAAGATCGCCAGCGGCTTCTGGCCGACGCGGCTTGAAGAGCTGAAACGCTCTTCGCCGGCAAAGCATCGCGCTTCGATCCTGCGCGGCGAAGCGCGACGGATTACCGAGCGGGAGCACAAAGGCCCCGTGATCGTTGCCGGCTCCACCGGGTCGGTGCCGGCAGCGGCCGAGCTGATCGCGGCGATCTCCAGGCTTGCCGAAGGCACGGTTGTCCTGCCGGGTCTCGACATGACGATGCCGCAGGACCAGTGGGACATGGTTGGCGAGGAAAGCTTTGACGGCAAGCCCGACCCTTCGAGCCGCAGCCATCCGCAGTTCGGTTTGTCTCGCCTGTTGAAGAAGATCGGTGCCACGCGTGAGGATGTCACTGTCATCGGCGAGATGCAGGCCGATCTCGCCTTTCGCGCCGAGGCGATCTCGCAGGCGCTGGTGCCTGCCAAGGCGACCGATCGCTGGAATACGTGGCGCCAGGAAGCCGACCCTGAAAGGCTGCGCGCGGCCTTTGCCGATGTCGCGCTGATCGAAGCTGCCAACGAGCGCGAGGAAGCAGTGGCGATTGCCATCGCGTTACGGCTGGCGCTGGAAAAACCCGGACGCAACGGTGGCGAGGCCCAGGCGGCGCTGATCACCCCCGACCGCGCGCTCGGCCGCCGCGTCACCGCAGAGCTTGCCCGTTTCGGCATCCTCGCCGATGATTCGGCCGGTTCGGCGCTTTCGGGCACGCCGCAGGGCACGTTGACCCAGCTTCTGCTGGAAGCCACGCTTCGCCCCGGCGACCCTGTGGCGATCGTGGGTCTCCTGAAACACCCGCTGATACGGCTTGGCCTTCCACCGGCCGAGCTACGCGCCGCGATCGATGCGCTGGAAGTGCTGGCACTCCGCGGTGGCGTCGGCGACATGGATATTTCAGCACTTGAGCCGCTTCTCGATGCGCAGCTGACCGCGATCCTCGAAGACCGGCACATGCCGCATTGGCGCAGCTCGTTGCCCGAAGGCGCGGTCGGTCAGGCAAAGGATATCACAAAGCGGATATCGGCGGCGGTCGAACCGCTGGTGAGCGCCTTTATCCGCCGCCGGGCGGATGGACGCGGGTTGACGGCAAGACTGACGCTGTCCGATTGGGCGACACGCACCGGGCGCGCGCTCGAGGCGCTGTGCATCGACGAGCGCGGTGATCTCTCGGCCCTCTGGTCGGGCGAGCCCGGCGAACGTCTCTCGGGTCTGCTGGGCGAAGTGATCGAGACGGAAGGCCAGATCGAGGCCGACGGACCGCAGTGGATCGACATCGTCATGGCGCTGACGACAGGCGAAGCGGTCAAGCCACGATCGCTTGCGCATCCTCGGGTGTTTATCTTCGGAACGCTGGAAGCGCGGCTGCAAAGCGTTGATACGATGATCCTCGGCGGTCTCAACGAAGGCTCCTGGCCGGGACAGACAGTCAACAACCCGTTCCTGTCGCGTTCGATGAAGACCGACATGGGTCTGGAACCGCCCGAACGGCGGATCGGCCAGCTGGCGCACGATTTCGAAATGGCCTGCGGCACCCGCAACCTGATCTTTTCCCGCTCCACACGGCAGGGATCGACGCCGACGGTTGCTTCCCGCTGGCTGCAGAGACTGCTGGCACTGGGCGGCAAAAGCTTTGCCGACAAATTGAAGGCGCGCGGCAAGGATGTCCTTCACTGGGCATCGCTGATCGATCGCGGCGACAACCAGCAGCCTGCCAGGCGCCCTGCCCCCAAACCGCCGGCGGAGCTGCAGCCGGTCAAATATTCGTTCAGCGAAGTCGGACGGCTGCGCCGCGACCCCTATTCGATCTATGCACGGCGCATCCTGAAGCTCGATCCGCTGGCGCCGTTCAACGAGGACCCGGGTGCCGCACAGCGCGGCACGCTCTACCACGCCATTATCGACCGCTATACGCGCGAAGGCCACAAGCCCGGTACGCCGGTTTCACGTGAAGCAATGCAGCACATCACGCGGGAGCTGTTCGACGCCGAACAGCTCCCGCCGCATATCGACCGGGTCTGGCGGCCGCGCTTCGTCGAGGTCGCGCGGGCGTTTCTCGACTGGGAAGAGCGTCGCGCACCGGAAGTCCGCAGCAGCGTTACGGAAGCCGGTGCCGGTTTCGACGTCGAGGGCGCCGGCATCCGGGTCACGGGCATTGCCGACCGGATCGACATCAAGCGGTCCGGCGAGGCCGATATCATCGACTACAAGACCGGCCTCAATCCTTCCATACTGCAGGCCAGGTCGTTACTCGATCCGCAACTTGCCTTGGAGGCAGCGGCGCTGCAGGCAGGCGCCTTCAAGACGATGGGCATCCAGCGGCCCGGCGATCTTCTTTATGTCCGGCTTCGACCCGGCGACCGGTTCAAGGAAGACCGGATCAACAATGAGGGCGCAACCGCGAATGCCAAACGCCAGCCGAAATCGGCGATCGATCTGGCGCAGGAATCGATCGACCAGCTGACCAAGTTCGTCGTCAAGCTGCGTCAGGGCGATGCGGGGTTCGCCTCGCGGCTGGTCCCGTTTGCTCAGGGTGATTTCGGAGGTGAATACGATCACCTCGCCCGCGTTGCCGAGTGGTCGACCGCGGATGACGACGGAGAGGCAGACGCCGATGAGTGATCTTTTCACGCAACTGCCTGAGAACCCGGCTTCGGATCTGCCAGATGGAGACGACCCGATCCACTGGATCGACTGGACCACGGTTCAGCAATCGCGCGCCTCTGACCCGGCCAGTTCCGCCTGGGTGTCGGCCAATGCCGGCTCCGGCAAGACACATGTTCTGACCCAGCGGGTGATCCGGCTTCTGCTTGCCGGATGCCGCCCCTCCGCCATCCTCTGCCTCACCTATACCAAGGCCGCGGCGTCCGAAATGTCAAACCGTGTGTTTCAGCGGCTGTCGGAATGGACGGTTCTTTCCGACGAGGAGTTGCGCACGCGGATTTCGGCTATCGAGGGTCATGAGCCGGATTCGCTGAAAATTGCCGAGGCGCGGCGGCTGTTTGCGAAGGCGCTGGAAACGCCGGGTGGACTGAAGATCCAGACGATCCACGCCTTCTGCGAAGCCCTGCTGCACCAGTTTCCGCTGGAGGCCAATGTGGCCGGCCATTTCTCCGTGCTCGACGACCGTGCCGCCACTGCTCTCCTCTCAGAGGCGCGGCGTTCGCTGCTGACGGCGACATCTGCTGAAGACGATCCGGATCTGGCGGAAGCCTTTGCCCATGTGCTCGATCTCGGCGACGAGTTCGGGCTGGAGGCGCTGCTGTCCGATATCGTTGCCAGACGCACGGCGATCCGCAAGTTTACCGCGGAGAATAACGGTGGCATCGGCCCGGAACTGAAACGGGTTCTCGGGCTCGACCCTGCCGATAGCGAAGACAGCATTGCCGCCACCTATTGGCCTCTGCCCCAGCTTTCCGGCATCACGCTCGATCTCTATCTGTCGCTTGCCGATCAGAAGGGCGGCTCGACCGTCCATGAGGTGGCCTATGGTTTGCGCCTGGTCGCCAAGGAGCCGGACGTCTTCAAGCGCGCCGCTTATCTCGACTCCATCTTTCTGACGGCCAAGGGAACGGTGAAGTCGGATCGCAGCCTGATCGCCAGCGCCATGACCAAGATCGCACCGGAGCTTGCCGGCGCGATCGATGCGGCGCGAGAGCATGTTCTGAGCTGCCGGAACCGGTTGCGGCTGTTTCGCCTGTTTGCGGCCACCAAGGCGGCGCTGACACTCGCCGCACGCCTGACCGACGACTACGAGGACCTGAAACGGGGCCGCAGCCTTCTCGATTTCGAGGATCTGATCGCTCGTACCGCCGATCTTCTCACTCGCGACGGTGTCGGCGCCTGGGTGCATTACAAGCTCGACCAGGGCATCGATCACATTCTGGTCGACGAGGCGCAGGATACCAGCCCGATCCAGTGGACCGTGATCAAGTCGCTGGCGGAGGACTTTTATTCCGGCAACAGCGCGCGCGATACGCGCCGCACGATGTTTGCCGTCGGCGACGAGAAACAGTCGATCTATTCGTTCCAGGGCGCGCGGCCGGAGCGGTTTGCCGAGGAACGCAGCGCGACGCAGAGGCAGGTGGTTGCCAGCGGCCAGCCGTTCCATGCGATCCGCCTGCCGCTGTCCTTCCGGTCGACAGCCGACATTCTTTCTGCCGTCGATCAGGTGTTTTCGATCGAGGAAAACGCCAAGGGCCTGTCTGCAATCGGCGATCCGGTGCAGCACCGTTCAAACCGCATGGGTCATCCCGGCGCGGTCGATCTGTGGGACGTGGTGGCGCCGGAGGTTTCCGAACAGGAAGACGACTGGACGGCGCCGTTCGATTCGACCCCGGACAAGGCACCGGCTGCCATTCTCGCCTCTCGCATCGCCGCCCGGATCGGCGAGATGATCGGCCGCGAGACGATCATCGAAAAGGGCGTGGAACGGCCGATCGAGCCGGGCGACATTCTCGTTCTCGTGAGAAAGCGCGACGCCTTCGTTAACGCACTGACGCGGGCGCTGAAACGCCGCGACAACATTCCCGTCGCCGGTGCCGACCGGCTGAAGCTGACAAGCCATATCGCGGTGCAGGATCTGCTGGCGCTTGGCCGCTTTCTGCTTCTGCCGCAGGACGACCTGTCGCTTGCAGCGCTTCTCAAAAGCCCGCTATTCGATCTGTCGGAGGAGGACGTGTTCGAGGTTGCGGCGCTCAGATCCGACGATGACAGCGCCTGGACGCAGCTCAAGCGTCTTGCCGAAGAACAGCCGCTGCGGTTTCGCGATGCCGCCGAGCGCCTGCAGCATCTGCTGACACTGTCGCGCCTGCTCAGCCCGCATGATCTCTATGCCCGTATTCTGGGGCAACACGGCGGACGGCGGAAGTTTCTCGGACGGCTGGGCACAGAGGCGGGCGACATTCTCGATGAATTGCTCACCTTCGCGCTCGATCACGAGACATCCGGCCTGCCCGGCCTGCAGGCCTTCGTGTCGACGCTGGAGCTCGAAAGCCCGGAGGTGAAGCGCGAACAGGATGGCGGCCGCAACGAGGTGCGGATCATGACCGTGCATGCCTCCAAGGGTTTGGAAGCGCCGGTCGTGTTCCTCGTCGACAGCAACTCGAAATCCTTCATTCCGTCGCATGTCCCGAAATTTCGTTTGCTGAAGACCGTCCATGGCGATGTTCCGGCCTGGCTTGCGGGCAAGACTTTGTCCAACCCGCTGACGGCGGCGGACGACGAGCGGTTGAAGACATCTGCCGAAGAAGAGTACCGGCGGCTTCTCTATGTGGGCATGACCCGCGCTGCCGATCATCTGGTGATTTGCGGCTATCGTGGCAGCCGCGACAACCCTGACAGCTGGCAGGCGATGATCGCGCGGGCCTTGTCGGCGAGCGGTCAGCATTGCAGCCCGACTACATTCTCCGGACCCGAGGGCGAGTGGAGCGGCCTGTCCTGGCGTTTGCCCCAGGCGCCCGGCAAGGCTGCTGCCAAAGCGGACCACGCAGGTGCAGGCGGCTCGGAACGGGAGGCATTCGCCCCTACCCTGCCCACTGCCCTCTCCCGGCCGCTTCCCCCACGAAAAATCCTGCCGAGGCCACTTAGCCCGTCTGGTGCCGGCACGATGATCGATGACGACGATGATGATCTGATCGTCACATCGCCCCTGTTTGGAGACAAGGCGACCGGCAGCCTGGCACTGCAAAAAGGCAAGCTGGTGCATCGGATGCTGCAGATGCTGACCGACTTCCCGGACGGTGAACGCGAGGGTGCAGCCCGGCGTTATGCCGACCGCGCCGCCCGCTTCTGGCCGCCGAGCGAACGCCAGAGCCTGGTCGCGAGTGTCATGTCGGTTCTGTCTCTCCCCGAGCTTGCGCCGGTTTTCTCGGCTCGCAGCCAGTCGGAAGTGTCGATCATGGGGACGCTGACGCTGGAGGGGCAGGACTATGCCATTTCGGGCCGGATCGACCGGCTGGTCGAGATGGAGGACCGCGTCATCATCCTGGATTACAAGACGAACCGCTTTCCGCCGGGCACTGCCGACGACGTGCCATTGACCCATCGGGCACAGCTCGCGATCTACCGCGAAATCCTCACGCCGCTTTATCCGGGCAAAGCGATCGACTGCGTGCTCGTCTACACCGAGACGGCAAAGGTGATATCACTGGGTGTGGAGCTGATGTCCCGTTCGCTTGCAGAACTTAAGACAAAGTGACATGACGGACATTGAAAATAGTGAGTGCCGATCTCACATCTGGGTCAACAAGAATCGAAGGAGAGCCCAATGGCTACCGTGAAAGTCGATACGAACAATTTTCAGGCTGAAGTTCTGGACGCCGTAGAGCCGGTCGTCGTCGATTTCTGGGCCGAATGGTGCGGCCCGTGCAAGATGATCGCTCCGAGCCTTGAAGAGATTTCGACGGAACTCGCCGGCAAGGTGAAAGTCGTCAAGCTGAACATCGATGAGAACCCGGAACTGGCTGCCCAGTTTGGTGTGCGCTCGATCCCGACCCTTGCCATGTTCAAGGGCGGCGAAGTGGCCGACATCAAGGTTGGCGCTGCGCCAAAGACGGCTCTAGCAGCCTGGATCTCCAGCGCCGCTTAAGCTTCTGTTTCACGTGAATCCAAAAACCCGGCTGATCGATCAGCCGGGTTTTTTGTTATCTGCTGTTGATAGATCCTGTCCGTCATCAGACCGGTGGCGTGCCATTGTCGGCGAGTACATTGCCGGCGAAATAGAGTGAGCCGCCGATCAGGATACGGGGCGGCGGACTGCCGGGCAGCTGGCGCCGGGTGATTTCCTGCAAGGCTTCGATGGTGGAACCAGCGGGTTCGGCGACCAGGCCAGCGTCGAACGCAGCATTGGCCAGCACAACCGGATCGAGGCCTGCCTCGCTATCGCGGATGCGGACGGTAAAGACGTGTTCGCCGAGATCGGCAAAGGCCCGGAAATAGCCGACGGGATCCTTTGTATTGATCATGCCGGTGACGAGGTAGAGCGGCCGGGGCTGGCGTTCCTCGAAGGCGGCCATGGCTTCGGCAATCACTTCGCCTCCGGCCGGGTTGTGCCCGCCGTCCAGCCAGATTTCCGAACCCGGGGGCGCGAATTCGAGCAGTTTGCCTTGGACCAGCTTTTGCAGGCGGGCCGGCCATTCGACTATGCCCATCGCCTTTTCCATCGTCGCATCCGTTACCGTGAAACCGGCGGCCTTGACGGCGCGGATGGCAGCAGCGGCGTTGGCGAACTGGTGGCGGCCCGGAAGGCGCGGCAGCGGCAGGTCTTGCAGACCGTCTTCGTCCTGGTAGATCAGCCGCCCGAATTCCTCATGGGCGGAGAAATCCTGGCCATAGATGGAGAGCGGACAGCCCAGCCGTTCGGCAGTCGCAACCAGAACCTCGCGGGACGCGTCGAATTCCTGGGCGCCGACCACGACCGGGCGACGGCGCTTCATGATGCCGGCCTTTTCCGCTGCGATCAGTTCGACCTTGTCACCCAGATAGGCCTGGTGATCGAGCGCGATCGGCATGATCACCGAGACGGCGGGGTCGGTGATGACGTTGGTCGCATCGAAGCGACCGCCCAAGCCCACTTCCAGCACTACGGCATCGGCCGGCTGTTCGGAGAAGATCAGGAAGGTTGCTGCCGTCAGGATTTCGAACACGGTGATCATCTGGCCGGCATTGGCATCGCCGACGCGGCGAAGCGCATCCGCCAGAAGCGCATCGTCGACAAGCTGGCCGCGGCCGCCCTTGACGCCGATGCGAAACCGTTCGTGCCAGCGCACAAGATGCGGTGAGGTGTGGACATGCACGGAGTAGCCACCCGCTTCGAGAAGCGCGCGGCAAAAGGCGGTGCAGGACCCCTTGCCGTTGGTGCCGGCCACATGAATGACCGGCGGCAGTTTCAGATGTGGATTGCCGAGCACCTCAAGGAGGCGGGTAATGCGCTCGAGCGACAGATCGAAACCCTTCGGGTGAAGGGTCATCAGCCGCTCGATTTCCTGCTCGGCCGCACTTGCCACGGGCTGGTTCATCGTCGTCATCCCGAAGCTCCGGCTCCGATCACGTTAGGTCAGAACCGGTGTTCAGGCGCTGACGGCGACAGGGGCGGCAAGGAATTCCTGATCGGGCTGTCTCATCAGCATCTTCAGGATCCGCGCCAGCGTTGCCGGGATATCGTGGCGCTTGACGACCATATCCACCATGCCGTGCTCAAGCAGGTATTCTGCTGTCTGGAAGCCTTCTGGCAGCTTTTCGCGCAGGGTCTGTTCGATCACGCGCTTGCCGGCAAAGCCGATCTCGGCGCCCGGTTCGGCGATATGGACATCACCGAGCATGGCATAGGAAGCGGTCACGCCGCCGGTGGTCGGGTTGGTCAGCACACAGATATAGGGAAGGCCTGCTTCCTTCAGCATGTCGACGGCAACCGTGGTGCGCGGTAGCTGCATCAGTGACAGGATGCCTTCCTGCATGCGGGCGCCGCCAGAAGCCGGGAAGATCACCAGCGGGCACTTTTCCTTCAGCGCACGCTCGGCCGCCTTGACGATCGCTTCGCCGGCCGCCATGCCGAGCGAACCACCGATGAAGTTGAATTCGTGCACGACGGCGACGAGTTTAACGCCATGGACGGAACCGAGACCGGCGAGGATCGTGTCCTCCTGATCGGTCTTGATACGGCTGTCCTTCAAGCGGTCAGCATATTTCTTGGAGTCGCGAAACTTGAGCGGATCCTGGGCGACCTTCGGCTGCACCAGCGATTCGAACTCGCCGTCGTCGAACATATCTCTCAGACGCGCCTTGGCCGGCATCTTCATGTGGAAGCCGGAGGCGGGAATGACCCACTTGTTCTCTTCGAGATCCTTGTGGAAGACCATTTCCCCGGTTTCCGGGCATTTGATCCAGAGATTTTCCGGCACATCCCGATCGGGACGGCCGAGCATGGAGTTGATGCGCGGCCGGACGTAATTGGTGATCCAGTTCACTGGGCGTACTCCGAGTTTGGACTTGTCAGGCCTATCTGGGCCAGTTATTCGGCGGCAACAAGGCGGGCGGAACGCACACCGGTGGCCAGGCCGCGGACGAAGGTGGAAACGGCAGATACCGTATCTGGCGTCGCAGCGCCATCCTTGGTGAGACTGCCGGCAACCTGCGCAACGATTGCACTGCCGACGACGACACCATCAGCCGCAGCGCCGATGGCTTGCGCATGGTTGGCGGTCTTGACGCCGAAGCCGACGCAGACCGGCAGGTCGGTATGACCCTTGATGCGGGAGACAGCGCCCGAGATCAGCGACAGATCCGGCAGAGCGGATCCGGTAATGCCGTTCATCGAAACGTAATAGACGAAGCCCGACGTGTTGTGCAAAACCGTCGGAAGGCGCTTTTCGTCCGTGGTCGGCGTGGTCAGACGGATGAAGTTCAGCCCCTTGGCGATCGCCGGGATGCAAAGCTCGTCATCCATTTCAGGCGGCAGGTCGACGATGATCAGGCCGTCGATTCCGGCTTCCAGCGCGTCATCAACAAACCTGTCGACGCCGTAGATATAGATCGGATTGTAGTAGCCCATCATGACGATCGGCGTCGCGGCATCGGTCTTGCGGAATTCGCGGGCGAGATCCAGCGTCTTGGCGAGCGTCTGGCCGCCTTTCAGCGCGCGCTGCCCCGCCATCTGGATTGCCGGACCATCGGCCATCGGGTCGGAAAAGGGCATTCCGAGTTCGATCACGTCGGCGCCGGCATCCGGCAGAGCCTTCATGATGGCCAGCGACGTGGCGAAATCAGGATCGCCGCCCATGAAATAGGTGATCAGTGCCGGGCGGCCTTCGGCCTTCAGATCGGCAAAACGCTTGTCCATCCGTGCGGTCATGTTCAGAGCCCCATTCCAAGGATTTTGCCGACAGTGAAGATGTCCTTGTCGCCACGACCGCACAGGTTCATGACGATGATTTCGTCCTTGGACATCTTTGGTGCGCGCTTCATGACTTCGGCCAGTGCGTGCGAGGGTTCGAGCGCGGGGATGATGCCCTCGGTGCGCGTCAGGAACTGGAAGGCTTCGAGCGCTTCGGTATCCATGATCGGGACGTATTCGACACGTCCCATGTCTTTCAGCCAGGAATGCTCCGGGCCGATGCCGGGATAGTCGAGACCGGCCGAGATCGAATGACCTTCCTTGATCTGTCCGTCGCCATCCTGCAGCAGATAGGTGCGGTTGCCATGCAGAACGCCAGGGGAGCCTGCCGTCAGCGAGGCGCAGTGCTCCTCGCCGTTGAGGCCCTTGCCGCCGGCTTCGACGCCGACGATCCTTACGCTGTCATCATCGAGGAACGGATGGAATAGGCCGATCGCATTCGATCCACCGCCAACGGCTGCTACCAGCATGTCGGGCAGACGGCCTTCGGCTGCCAGCATCTGTTCCTTGGTTTCGCGACCGATGACCGACTGGAAGTCGCGCACCATTTCCGGATAGGGATGCGGACCGGCAGCGGTGCCGATCATGTAATAGGTGTCATCGACATTGGTGACCCAGTCGCGCAATGCCTCGTTCATGGCATCCTTGAGCGTGCCGTGGCCTGACGTGACCGGGATCACCTCGGCGCCCAAAAGCTTCATGCGGAAGACATTGGGTGCCTGGCGCTCGACATCTGTCGCGCCCATGTAGACGACGCAGGGCAGGCCGAAGCGGGCAGCGACCGTGGCCGAAGCGACGCCATGCTGGCCGGCACCGGTTTCAGCGATGATGCGCGTCTTGCCCATGCGCTTGGCAAGCAGGATCTGGCCAATGCAGTTGTTGATCTTGTGGGAGCCAGTATGATTGAGCTCGTCGCGCTTGAAATAGATCTTGGCGCCGCCGAGTTCTGCCGTCATGCGCTCGGCGAAATAGAGCGGGCTGGGCCGGCCGACATAGTGTTTGCCGAGATCGGTAAGCTGCTTTTGAAATCCGGGATCGGTCTTCGCCTTTTCCCATTCGCCCTGCAGATCGAGGATCAGGGGCATCAGGGTTTCCGCGACAAAGCGGCCGCCGAAAATACCGAAGAGGCCGTCCTCGTCGGGACCGGAACGGAACGAATTCAGTTTTGGGGTCTCGTTCACTTTCAACTCCTTCAGCGTTTCGTAGCGACGTCTGCCGCATCGAAGAACGCATCGATCATGCCCAGATCCTTGGCGCCTGGCGCGCTTTCGACACCGGACGATACATCTATGCCGCTTGCCCGCGTCGATGAGAGCGCAGTCGCGACATTATCCTTGTTCAGGCCCCCGGAAAGCATGTAATCCACGCTCTGGTCAAGCGACGCCATGGCCTTCCAGTCGAAGGAAACGCCGTTGCCGCCCGGAAGATCGGAGCCAGCCGGTGCCTTCGCGTCGAACAGAAAACGGTCAGCCACACCTATATAGGCATCGACCCCTGCAAGATCATCCGCGGACTTGACAGAAAACGCTTTCATGACAGGCAGACCGTAGAGCGCCTTGACGTGCAAAATCCGTTCCGGGCTCTCGTGACCGTGGAGCTGAAGCATGTCCGGGCGAAGCAGCGAGACGATATCGTCCAGTTCCTCGTCATCGGCATCCACCGTGACCGCAACGATCTTAGCTCTACCACGCACCCGGTCCGCCAGGTCTCCGGCGATCTCGGGCGCGATGTTACGCGGGCTCTTGGGGAAGAAGATAAAGCCGATATGGGTTGCGCCACGCGTCACCGCGCGATCGACCGCTTCTTCAGTCTTGAGGCCGCAGATCTTGATATCCGGTTTCATGTGCGCGGATTGGCACGAAACGCGCCCGGAGTCGAGCCCTTCAGCGGTTTGGTGGCGTGACAGTTCGGCACGGACTCCTCTTCTCAAGACCTCAGGCAATCATCCGGGGCGTGATTCGGTTCTCCACCACGATCCTGCACGCGAAAGGACATGCTCGCCGACATCATCACAACCAGAACCTCGGTCAAAAGAGCAGGTTTTTCCGGGAAAATAGACGTTCTCGATTCAGGTTTGATTTATTAGGGTTTTGCCAGTAACTTATTCCACAGCAAATTGTTTCTTGAAATGTTTTCGCAGGGGGTAGTCATGGCGGCAAGAGGTGCGAACTTTGTGCGCGCTGCAATGTGCCTTGCCGCGGTGAGCGCTCTTTCAGCCTGCACTCAGACGACTGCGTCGCTCGATTCCAAGTCTTCGAAGACACGAACTGCCCAGGTCAATGTGGGTTCGGCAAAGCAGGTCTACACCTATTCGTCCAGCGACCGCGAATGCCTCAAGCGCGCGATGTATTTCGAATCAAGGCGCAGCAGCCCCGATGGTTTCATGGCTGTCGGCAGCGTCATCATGAACCGCCTGACCTCAGGTCTTTACCCTGAGACGATCTGTGGTGTCGTGGGGCAGGAAAAGCAGTTCGCGCCGGGTGTGATGACCCGCAAGATGGACGAAAACACTGCGCCGCAGCTGAATGAAGCAGCGGAAGCCGTGCTGAAGGGCAAGCGCCACCCCGATGTGAAGGAAGCGATGTTCTTCCACACGAAGGGCCTGCGCTTCCCCTACAAGAACATGCATTACGTGGCTGATGCCGGCGGCAACGTGTTTTACGAAAAGCGCGACGAGGACGGCAACTTGCAGACGCCAGAGCCGAAGCCTGCCGGGGCCTATGTCATGATGGCTGAAGGGACGATCGTACCAACGCCGGGAGCGATGAGCATGATCGCACGGGCCGAGCCTGTTCGTGAACAGACACCAAGCCCCGTTGCCGTTGCGTCCGCAGCAACGCAGCAGCCCTTGCCGGGTGTTGCCTCTGTCACAACTGTTGCCGACACATCTTCCGCCGCTGTCGCAACAGTGCAGCCTGTTTCCCATTCGCCCAGCATGATGCAGGCCTACCAGGCCGGCGCTGGCATGGATGCGGCAAGTGCTGCCATTCTTTCGACTGAAGCCTTGCCCAATAGCGGGCCTCTGCCGAAACGGCGCCCGGCGGGTGCCAAGACCGACACAGCCGGCGACATGGTAATGGTCGCGCCGACTCCGCGTCAGTTCCCGGCTCGCACAGCTACACCTTGATCTCTTCGTCCAGTTTCCGTTTGTTTTAGCCGGGCTTCAGCTGAAATCCAGCGCGTGAAGCTGCGAGCCATTCTGCTTCAGCCATTTGCGCGCCTCTTCCATCCTCGGGCAAAGCTGGTGGCAGAGAGCCCAGAACTTTGGCCCGTGGTTCATTTCCTTCAGATGCGCCACTTCGTGGGCTGCGAGGTAATCGATCACCAGCGGCGGCGCCATGACGATGCGCCAGGAAAAGCTCAGGTTTCCGTCCCAGGAACAGGATCCCCACCGGCTTCTCGTGTCTTTCAGCGTGACTGATGCGACCGGCTTGCGGATCGATGCGGCATGGCGAAAAGCCAGCAACTCCATATCTCTACGTGCTTCTTTTTTCAGAAATGTCGCGACCCGACGGCCGAGATGATCCTCCAGCCCGCTTACCCTTACCACCGGCACGCCATCGACCACGGCGATTTCCGTCAGGCCGCGAAGCGTTCCGGTATGGTCGATGCGGTGCTGAACGCCGCGAATCGGCACGAAGCCGCCTGAGCGGATGGGATTGTCGGTGGAGAATTTCGAGAGCTTCGTAAGCAGCCAACCCTGATGGCGCTCGAGAAATTCCTCGATCTCGCTGTTTCGAAGGCCTGCCGGCACAGTGAGATTAAGCGCGCGGCCGCCGGGCTCGATGCGCAGCGTGATACGAGTGGCGCGACTGTTTTCCTTGATCGTCAGCGGCAAAGCGCGGTTTCCGACTTCAAGCGTGCGCTTCACGGTTTCGAGCGGTTTCGGGCGGGCGCGAAGGGGCTTCTTGAGGAGCGCGAACATGTAGCCTTTCTAGCCGATTCGAGAGCACCGTTCTCATGAAAAAGCCGGCGTCGCAAGGACGCCGGCTCGTTACGTTTTCAGAAGATCCGTTTGACCGATCAGACGTCGACGACCGGGTTCTGGCCGGAAGCGTTGCTGTTACGGCGCTCGCGCATGAAACGATCGAACTCTTCCTGATCTTTGGCACGGCGAAGCTCGCGGGAATAGCTGTCGAACTCATCGCGCATTTCGTCGAGCTTGCGGCGTTCTTCATCCATGCGGTTGAGTTCGGCCTTGCGCCAATCGTCGAAGGCAACGTTGCCTGTCGAGAAATGCGTGTTGTAGCCAGCGGCGCGGCTTCTGGAAAACCATCGGCTGGTCTTGCCGGCCCATTCGTCGGCGCGATTATTGGCATCGCGCTTGAAGCCGCGAAGCCGATCCCCGAAGATGATATAGGCAAGCATGGCCAAGCCAAGAGGCCAGAAGACCACGAAACCGAGCACCATTAAACCAATGGTGGCCGGCGTCCATTCCGGACGAATCAATGCAGACTGGTTCATGGGTTACACCCTTCAGTTCAATGCGGAGTGGCCTGATGCCAGCCCGATGATATCCGATTTGGTGAGCCTCAGACCCGCCTTCAAGAAGACAGGTCGCTAAATCCAAGAACATGCTGAAATACCTTGAAGAAATCCAGATACCGGCATCGAACCGGATCTGCTCTCAGGTCGGCGAATCACCCTTGGTATTGCGCTTCCGGGATGGGGGCTTGGCAGTCTTGGTATCGGCCATGGCATGCTTACGGGTGAATTCGATAATGCGGGGGGCGATTTCGCTGCGGAAACGCGAGCCGTTGAAGACGCCGTAATGCCCGACATCGGGCTGCATGTAATGCTGGCGCTTGTCATCCGGGATATTCGGACAAATCGTGTGTGCCGCCTTTGTCTGGCCGACGCCGGAAATATCGTCGTTTTCGCCTTCTACCGTCAAAAGAGCGACGGAGCGGATCGCCTTCGTATCAACAGGCATCGCGCGATGCATCATCTCGCCCTTCGGCAAGGAATGACGGATAAAGACGGCATCGACGGTCTGCAGATAGAATTCTTCCGTCAGATCCATCACCGCGAGATATTCGTCGTAGAATTCGCGGTGTTTTTCGGCAGGCTCGCCATCGTTCTTGACGAGGTGCTCGTAGAACTCCTTGTGAGCGGTGACGTGGCGGTCAAGATTCATCGACATGAAGCCGGAAAGCTGCAGGAAGCCCGGATAGACACGCCGCATGAAGCCCGGCTGCGGAAACGGTACGCTCATGATGACATTGTCGCGAAACCATTCGAGTGGGTGATCTCCGGCGAGTTTGTTGACGGCTGTCGGATTGCTGCGGGTATCGATCGGTCCGCCCATCAGCGTCATCGAGGCGGGCGCCATCCGATCACCGCGGGTTTCCATCACCGCAACGGCGGCAAGCACAGGCACCGACGGCTGGCAGACGCCGACCACGTGGGTGCCGGGACCGATCTGATGCAGCATCTCGATCAGGTAGTCGATGTAATCGTCGAGATCGAAGCTGCCCTCGGTGACCGGAACCATGCGGGCATCGATCCAGTCGGTGATGTAGAGATCCGCATGCGGAAGCAACGCCTCGACCGTGCCACGCAGCAAGGTGGCATAGTGACCGGACATTGGCGCGACGAGCAGGATCTTCTGGTCGGCCGGGCACGCGGCGGGCAGATCGCGGCGAAAATGCAGGAGATTGCAAAAGGGCTTTGCCCAGAGGATCTCTTCGGTGACCATGACCGGCTTACCGTCGACCACCGTTTCCGGAAGATTGAAGCTCGGCTTTCCATAGCGTCGCGTCATCCGCTCGAACACTTCGAGACTGGCCGACATGGAGCGGCCAAGTGCTGTCTGGGCGAACGGGTTCATAGGATTGTCGGAAATGAAGCGCATGGCATCCGCGGCGGCCCGGAACGGCGCCATGGCGGCATGGTTCAACTCATAGAGCTGGTAGAACATGAAATCGGGCTCTCCTCATCCCTGGTCCGATATCCGTCAAAGCGGTGGCGGGCAAAACGTTCCGCCATCGGAATGCAGCATGGCTAGCACTTGTGGAGGTAGTTATGAAAGGGCGGCGGTTTACCACCGCCCTTCCCTCGCTGCAGCACGCCTTGCCAATGCCAGCGATCGATCAGATATCGGCGACGAATGTCTGTTTCTGGGTGCCGAGACTATCGATGCCGAGTTCGACAACGTCGCCGGCTTTCAGGAAGCGCGGGGGCTTGAGGCCAAGGCCGACGCCCGGAGGCGTACCCGTGGAGATGACGTCTCCCGGATGCAGCGACATGAACTGGCTGAGATAGGAGACGAGGAAGGCGACCCCGTAAACCATCGTCTTGGATGAGCCGTTCTGCATCTTTTCGCCGTTGACCGTCAGCCACATTCCAAGGTTCTGCGGATCCGCGACCTCGTCCTTGGTGACAAGCCATGGGCCAATCGGTCCGAACGTGTCGCAGGACTTGCCCTTGGTCCACTGGCCCGCGCGTTCTGTCTGGAAGGCGCGCTCGGAGACGTCGTTGGTCAGGCAGTAACCGGCAACGTATTCCAGCGCCTCGGCTTCCGACACGTATTTCGCGGTCTTTCCAATCACGACACCGAGTTCAACTTCCCAGTCGGTCTTTTCCGATGTGCGCGGAATGACGACGTCGTCGTTGGGTCCGACGATGGCGGAGGTGGCCTTCATGAAGATGATCGGTTCCGGCGGCACGGTGGCGCCGGTTTCGGCCGCGTGGTCGGAATAGTTGAGGCCGATGCAGATGAACTTGCCGGTGCCCGTCACGCAGGCGCCGATCCGATCGGCAGACAGTTCCGGCAATGTCGACGCGTCGATCGCGGCAATCTTCGTCAAACCCTCGGGCGAAATCGCCTCCCCGCCGATATCCGCGACATGGCCAGACAGATCACGGATCTTGCCATCCTGATCGAGCAATGCCGGCTTCTCCTGGCCCACAGGTCCTACACGCATCAATTTCAAGGTCTTATTCCTCCAGTTGTCAGACAAGTGTTTATGCAAAAAAGAGGCGCGATTGTCACCCCTCTTTCTGCCATCTGCGGTTCATTGCAAAGCAGCCCTAACTGCCTAGATTGGGTAAGACCCAAACTTGAGAGGACACTATGACGACCAGCAACAGCCGGACTTCGGAATTTCCAATCGACGCTTTCTTTCTCGATCGCTGGTCGCCGCGGGCCTTCGAGAAGGAAGCCATCGATCGGGAAACGATGCTGACCATTCTGGATGCCGCGCATTGGGCGCCCTCTTCCGGCAACAGCCAACCTTGGCGCTTTGTCTACGCGTTACATGGTACCGAGGATTTCACCAGACTTGCGGATCTACTCGTTCCGGGCAATCGGCGCTGGGCAGAAAACGCGGGCGCGCTGGTCTTCTTCGTGTCGAAAACCTATCGCGTTTCCAAGGATGGCGAACGTCGCGAGGGCTATACGCATTCTTTCGACACGGGCGCCGCGTGGTTCTCAATCATCTGCCAGGCGATGAAGCTTGGGTATCATGCGCATGGCATGGAAGGGTTCGACAAGGAAAAGGCTGTTGGCGAACTTGGTTTGCCTGAGGGTTTCAGGGTGGAAGCCGCAGCGGCGATCGGGCGCATGGCAGCCAAGGACACGCTGCCGGAGGACTTGCGCGAGCGTGAGGTTCCAAGCCAGCGCAAGCCTGTATCGGAAGTCGCTTTCGAAGGAAGGTTTGCCGGCGAAGAATAATTGTTTCACGTGAATCGTCCATCCACAGGTTAGATTCACGTGAAACAGATTTCTGCTGGACAAACAAAAATGGCGGCCGGGAGGCCGCCATTTTTGCACGATGAAAAGATTGCTAGATATCGAGGTTGGCGACGTTCAGCGCGTTCTCTTGGATGAACTCGCGCCGAGGCTCGACCTCGTCGCCCATCAAACGCGAGAACAGGCCGTCTGCATCCGTCGCATCGGGAACCTTGACCTGAAGCAGCGAGCGAACGTTGGGATCAAGCGTTGTTTCCCACAGCTGCTCGGCATTCATTTCACCAAGTCCCTTATAGCGCTGCATGGACAGTCCTTTGCGTCCCGCCGCAAAGATCGTGTCGAGAAGGGCGCGTGGACCTGAAATATCCTGCTCGCTATCCTTGCGGGCAAGAACTGGCGACGTGCTATAGATCTCCTGCAGACGCGACGACATCTGGTCGATATGGCGGGCATCGGCAGAGCCGATCAGAGCCACATCGATCACGGCGACTTCCTTTACGCCACGAACCATCCGCTCAAAGCGCATGCCGCCTTCGTCGGTGACGTGACCCGACCAGCCACGCTCGGTTTCCTCGGCGATCATATCGAGACGCTTGGCGACTTCGTTAGCCGTCTGCTGGGCCCGTTCGGGGTTATCCGTCAGATCTGGATGAAGCGCGCCGGCAATGGCTGCCTGCTCGATGATCGAGCGGTTGTAGCGAGAATGCAGTCCCTCGATGATCGAGCGGATGCGCAATGCATCCTGGATGACTTCGCGCATATCCTGGCCGGCACGGACTTCACCGGAGCCGAGGGTCAGGGTCGTATCTTCCAGCCCCATGCCGATCAGATACTCTTCCAGAGCCTGCTCGTTCTTCAGGTACTGGATCGACTTGCCTCGCGTCACCTTATAAAGCGGCGGCTGGGCAATGTAGATGTGGCCACGCTCGATCAGTTCCGGCATCTGACGGAAGAAGAAGGTCAGCAGCAGGGTTCTGATATGGGCGCCATCGACATCGGCGTCCGTCATGATGATGATCTTGTGATAACGCAGCTTGTCAGCGTTGAACTCATCCTTGCCGATCGATGTACCCAGAGCGGTAATCAGCGTGCCGATTTCCTGGCTGGACAGCATCTTGTCGAAACGGGCGCGCTCGACGTTCAGGATCTTGCCGCGGAGCGGTAGGATCGCCTGGGTATCACGCGAACGGCCCTGCTTGGCGGAACCACCAGCGGAGTCACCCTCAACGAGGAAGACTTCGGACTTGGCCGGATCACGCTCGGAGCAATCGGCGAGCTTGCCGGGAAGCGAGGCGATATCGAGCACGCCCTTGCGGCGGGTGAGTTCACGAGCCTTGCGGGCCGCTTCGCGGGCAACGGCAGCTTCCACCACCTTGCCGACCAGGATCTTCGCTTCAGCCGGATGCTCTTCAAGCCAGGAGCTCAGCGCTTCGTTGACAAGGCTTTCGACAACCGGGCGCACTTCCGAGGACACGAGTTTGTCCTTGGTCTGAGACGAGAACTTCGGATCCGGCACCTTCACGGAAAGAACTGCGGTCAGGCCTTCTCGGCAGTCGTCACCGGTGAGCGAAACCTTTTCCTTTTTCATGATGCCGGACGAATCCGCATAGGATGTGATCTGGCGAGTCAGCGCACCACGGAAGCCCGCCATATGCGTGCCGCCATCGCGCTGCGGAATGTTGTTGGTGAAGCAGAGAACGTTCTCGTGGTAGCTGTCATTCCACCACATCGCGACTTCCACCGTCATGCCATCCTTCTCGCCCTTGATGGCGACAGGCTTTTCGACGAGCGGCTTCTTGGAACGGTCGAGATATTTGACGAAGGCTTCGAGGCCGCCGTCATACAGCATTTCCTCTTCCTTCACGTCGGGCTTGCGCCGATCCGTGAGCCGGATTCGAACGCCGGAGTTGAGGAAGGCGAGTTCGCGAAGGCGGTGCTCGAGTGTGCCGTAATCGAACTCGGTCATGGTGAAGGTTTCGGTGCTGGCGAGGAAGGTAACTTCCGTGCCGGAGCGACCTTCATAATCCCCGATGACCTTCAGCGGCGCATCGGCGACGCCGTGCGTGAACGAGATCTCGTGAACCTTGCCTGAGCGACGGATCTTCAGCTTGAGCCAGACCGAAAGCGCATTGACGACCGAGACGCCAACGCCGTGCAGGCCGCCCGAGACCTTGTAGGAATTCTGGTCGAACTTACCGCCGGCGTGGAGCTGGGTCATGATGACCTCGGCTGCCGAGACGCCTTCGCCGGTATGGATATCCGTCGGAATGCCGCGACCGTTGTCGGTGACGCTAACCGAGCCATCCGCATTGAGCGTGACCGTGACGATATCTGCATGGCCGGCCAAGGCTTCGTCGATCGCGTTGTCGACCACTTCGTAGACCATGTGATGCAGACCCGAGCCGTCGTCTGTGTCGCCGATATACATGCCTGGGCGCTTTCGCACCGCATCCAGGCCCTTTAGAACCTTGATGGAATCGGCACCGTATTCGGCACTCGCGCCGTGATCGCTGACGGGTGTGTCGGTCATTCAGTCTCTTCCAGTTGGTTAAAATACCGGCGAGCGAATCACCGGAGTCTCCGCCTTGAATATAGGGAATTCAGGGCGGTTTCTAAAGGTTGGTGCCTCGCAAAATGCCTGGAAAGGCGTGGATGCGCAGAGATTTCCAGGGCAATTCAAGCCTTTTGCAGAAGTCTTCGCATTTCCTCTAGCACGTCCGGCGGCAAAGAGCGAATCCGTGCCGCCAAGGCGTTGGCAAATGCGGTGTATGCAGGCGCCAGGCCTGTCGTGTCGAGGACCACTTTCGGGCGCGAGGCTTCTGCGACCCGAAACAATTCTTCCGCTTCATCCCAGATGATGTTAAAATAGCCGGTGATACGCTGGAGCAGCTCGAATGTGGGCCGGCCCCGTTTGCCATGTTCCAAGGCCGACAGATAGGCAGGCGTAACCCCGATCGCCTCTGCCAGTTGCCTCTGGGTAACTCCCTTTTTGGCACGCAGCTGTCGAAGCGCTTCACCAAAAGGCGTCACAGGACCGATCCCCGATAATCCGCACGGCTCTTTGAAAGCCGCACGTACATGGCGCCCTCGCCACCATGGTTTTGGGCTGCCCATTCGTAGGACGAGATCAGGAAACGAAATTCGGCCTTCGAGAACCACAGCGGCACCGCACGGCGCAGAACCCCCTCGCCGCCCACCGAGCGGCCCTTGCCGGTGATGACAAGAACATGGCGCAGACCGCGATCATGGGCACTGTAAAGAAAATCGAGCAGCAGATCGTGGGCGGCGTCCTGGTAGAGACCATGCAGATCGAGCCGAGCATCGATCGCAAGGCGACCCTTGGCGAGCTTCTTCCGGGTGGGTTTTTCCAGCGGATGATGAATGCCGGCAGGCTTTTTCACCTTCGGCGCGACTGCCGCGAAGGCATCGCTGACACGCTGGGTTGGCGGTACCGGGGGCTTAGAGACTTCATCCTCTGCCGCCAGTCGTGCCGCCATTTCCTCTTCGAAGGCAGCGATCTCTTTCATGCGCCCAGGCAGAGCACGGGCGGATTTCGCCACCTTGCCCCAAAGGATGCGTTCATCTGAACTGAGTTTTCGATCCTTCATGCGCCATATCCTACCCGGCATAACGGCCGGCGGCCGCGTTTGGAACGAGGATATAGAAATCCGCATCGTTTCGCACCGTGCCGGCAAGCTCGCCTGCGTGATAGCCGGAACCGGTGAAGATATCGCCCCTTGCAGGCCCAATAATGGCTGAACCCGTATCGAGCGCCAGCATCAGCCGCGCGAACGGCTTGCCGTCGTCGAGATGTGTCAGCCGTTCCGCACGGATGAAAAAGGGGTAGCCGAATGTGTGAATGGAGCGATCCACGGCGAGCGAGCGTCCCGCGATCAGCGGCACCTTGGCGGCAGCGATAGGACCGAGGTCAGGGTCGCTGACATCGGCCTCACGGAAGAAGATGTAGGACTTGTTGTGCCATAAGACTTCATCAACCTTAGCCGGATTCAACACTAGAGCTTCGGCAAGCCACGCCCGTATGCTCTGCATGGAAATATCTTCGCGAGCGATTTCGCCACGATCGATCAGAAGCTTGCCGATCGGCGAAAACGGATGGCCAGCCTTTGCCGCGTAGGTGATGCGACGGACGCGGCCATCGGGGTAGACCAGCCGAGCTGCGCCCTGAACATGGGCAAAGAAGACGTCGATCCGCGACCGTGCGAAGGCTATCTCCAGCCCCCGGCCGTCGAGACAGCCGCGATCGATTTCACCGCGATCCGGATAAGCGACGATACCATCCGGCGTCTGACGGCCGAACATGTAGCCGGAGTCGAGATCCGCAGGGCGATTGCTTTCGTCGAGATCGACGAGATCGTCAGGCCGGAAATAGAAGGGATGGGTGAAAAGACCTTCGCTCACATCGGAGACGTCGACTTCCGGTTCGTAGAAGGCGGTGACGAATCCTTGTTCGTCATTGTGCTTCAGGATCCGGAAGGGTGTGCAGCGTTGTTCGAAGAAGGTGCGAGCTGCAGAGGCATCGGCAAATGGTGCGGCCTGCTCGAAGAGGTCCGCCAGTTCCATGGCCTCCAGGCCGAGAGAACCCTTGCGATAGGGCTTAACGTTGCGGATATGGGCCGCGCAAGCATGCATCGCCTCATACAGCGGGCTCGGATCGTCGGCAGCCCAACCGGGGAGATCCGCGAAGTCGACCCTCTCGAGGCGGAAGTCAGAGAGGGTCGGAGACGCGGAAATCATTGTTCGGATTCGGTGGCGACCAGCTTCCAGTTCGGGTCGCGGGAGCCGATGTCGCGGGCAAAGGTCCAGATGTCGATGACGTCGGCTACGGTTTCCTGATCGCCGTCGATCAGCGTGCCGGCCTTGTCGAAGGTTGCGGAGATCAACTGGCTGACAATGCGGACGGTAACCTGAGATTCGCCGTCCTTGATCGAAACCTGTGTCATGTCGCATTTGTCGATGCCGACAAAGGTGGACTTGATCACCTCGCCCTTGGCCTCGCGCTCGGCGATCGCCGCTTCGAAGCCGTCATAGACCTCATTGGAGAGAAGCCCCTTCAAGGTCTTCCGATCACCATCGGCAAAAGCCATGACGATCATTTCGTACGCCATCCGCACGCCGTTGAGGAATTCCTTCGGGCGGAACGACGGATCTTCCTTCACGAGGGCACGAAGCGATGCGTTGAGCGGCGTATCAGGCTTTGCGACGGCATCGATATCGGCATTGCGTTGTTCCTCATCGACATTGTCGCGGCGAGGAAGCGTCACTACCTTGCTATCGTCCTCGACGGGACCGCGGGCAACATCGCGAGGGCTGACTGTCTCAGTCGGCGGCTTCTCATGTCCCGTGCGCCGGCCGAGGACGCTGCGCAATTGCAGGAATATCAGCACTGCTGCGACGAGGAAAAACAGTGTTATCAAGTCGTTCGAGCCCATTTTATCCCGCAATTGTCGTTTAAAAGTTCTATGCAGCTTTTCATATAGTCTCCTACCGCCCATCTTCAAATAGCAACGGCGTGAGATGAACCCATATCCGCCAATTAGATACAGGCAATGATTATGCGCTTACCATTCCTTCCGGTTGTTCTCCTGGCATGGCCGCTGGCCGAAATCGCTGGTTTTGTTCTGGTCGGAAGAGCGATCGGACTTTGGGGAACGCTTGGCCTCGTCCTCGGAACGGGCCTCCTGGGCGCATTGATGATCCGCGGCCAGGGGATGACTATGCTGCGGCGGCTTTCGACAGAAGGGCGCGAAGGTCGGATGCCTGCAGCCGAACTGGTAAGCGGAGCGATGGTCGTGGTGGCTGGCATCCTGCTGATGCTGCCGGGGTTTCTGACCGACATCATTGGTCTCGCACTGCTTGTGCCCTTTATCCGCAAGCTGATCTGGTCGGCCATCGGCAGCCGCGTGGTTGTCGTGAATTCGGGCGATCGAAGAAGCCCGGGCGGTTTTCGCACCGGTCCCGGCCCTGGCCCCGGTCCTGCGCCTGTTCATCCGGTTGGATCCGGCCCGGTGGTCGATCTCGATGACGACGATTATCGCCGCGAACCGAACCCGTCCTCGCCTTGGGCGGACAAGGATAAGCGGATCGAACCTTAAGGCTAAGATCTCGCAGGGTTGTAAGCCCCGGAGCGAAATGTTAAGTGCCCCCAACGCTTTTCAGCCACCCTTTCCAGCCTTGAGGAATTTTTATGGCAGACGATAACGAACAGGCTTCCGCACCCTCGCTCAATATCCTGGCGCAGTACACCAAGGATCTTTCGTTCGAAAATCCCGGCGCGCCACGCTCGCTGCAGTCGCGCGACAAGGCTCCAGCGATCAATATCAGCGTCAACGTCAACGCCAATCCGCTTTCGGAAAACGACTTCGACGTCGTTCTATCGCTGAGTGCCGAAGCCCGTGAAGACGACAAGATCGTGTTTGCGGCCGAGCTGGTTTACGGCGGCGTTTTCCGCATCACCGGTTTCCCGCAGGAGCACATGCTGCCGCTGCTGTTTATCGAATGCCCGCGTCTTCTGTTCCCGTTCGCACGCCAGATCATTTCGGACGTCACCCGCAATGGCGGCTTCCCGCCGCTGATGATCGATCCGATCGATTTCGGTCAGATGTTCTCGCAGCGTATGGCCGAAGAACAGACCAAGTCGCAGGTTCAGCCGCTCAACAGCTGAGCAGCAGACCGATCCAATACAAAAAAGCCCGGTCACAGCCGGGCTTTTTTATGTCTGGACTTCAGTAGGAATCAGTCGGCTGCATATTTCAGCCAGACAGCCTTGTCCTTGAGCCCGCTCACCATCGCGGCATGGGCGGCGATGTCGTCTTCGCTGATGCGCGGTGGCAAAGGCCGTGGTCGTGCGGCAATCGCCGTTACCACCACATCCTCGATCTCGATGACGTTTCTCGGCTGATCGGCACCGACCAGACCGAGCGCCGCCTGCCGGCCGCCGGTCATTTCGATATAGACTTCCGCCAGGAGTTCGGAGTCGAGCAGCGCGCCGTGCTTGGTGCGATGGCCATTGTCGATGCCGTAACGCCGGCACAGTGCGTCCAGGGAATTCGGACCCATCGGATGCTTTCGGCGCGCCATCGAAAGCGTATCGACGACACTTTCCGGCGGGACCGGCGGCAGGCCTATGCGCTCGAACTCGGCATTGATAAAGCCGATATCGAAATTGGCGTTGTGGGCGATCCACCGGGCGCCATCGAAGAAGTCGATGATCTGCTGCGCCACCTGGGCGAAGGGCGGCTTTTCTTTCAGCGACTCGTCGGTAATGCCGTGGACAGCCAGCGCATCCGGATGAACCTTGCGATCGCCCGGGTTGATATAGAGGTGCAGCGTTCTTCCCGTCGGGAAGTTGTTGATGAGCTCTATGCCGCCGATTTCGATAATCCGGTCGGCCTTGGATTCAAGGCCCGTGGTTTCGGTATCGAAGATGATTTCACGCATGGGTATTTCCGTTCCTGCTGCCGGCTTTGAGCGTGGCGATGATCTCGCGCACGCTTGATCTGGCTGTCTCCCGTCCGGCGCCGGTGTCGATGACGAAATCGGCACGCGCGCGCTTTTCGGCATCCGGAACCTGCCGCGCCAAGATCATCGACAACTTCTCCTCCGTCATGCCGGGCCGCGCAAGTACCCTCTGGCGCTGCACCTGTGGATCGCAGCTGACGACGACGACAAAATCGACCCTTTTCTCGCCGCCGGTCTCGAACAGCAAGGGAATGTCGAGCACGACGAGCGCTGCGCCGGCGCTTTTGTGTTTATCGAGAAATTCTGCTTCGCGTTTGCGCACCAGCGGGTGGACGATGGATTCCAGCAGTTTGAATTTTTCAGGTGCTACCGAAAGCTGGCGCGACAGTTCCTGTCGGTCGACGACACCGTCTCTGACCGCATTCGGGAACGCCTCCGCGATCGGATCGACCGCTTCACCTTGATAGAGATCGTGGACCACCTGGTCGGCATCGTTGACCGGGATACCCTCTTGCGCAAACATTTCTGCGGTGGTGGATTTTCCCATGCCGATGGAGCCGGTGAGGCCGATAACGATCATCCGTGCATATCCATATCTGCGATGACGAGATCCCGCAGCGCCCGATCGACGACAGGGCGGAGGCCGAACCATTTCTCGAAACCCGGCACGGCCTGATGCAGAAGCATGCCGAGACCATCCACGGTCACGAAGCCCTGCTCCTCCGCCTGTTTCAGAATGTCCGTTTGCAGCGGGATATAAACGATATCGGTAACGACTGCGTTCGTGAGCATGGTCGAGAAGTCGAACTGCGGTATCGGCGCGCCGTCCATGCCGAGCGATGTTGTATTCACAAAGAGACCTGCGCCGGACATGACCTCGCCCAGTGCTTCCATCGCGTGCGCGTGCACGTTTTGTCCGAACCGGTCGGCAAGTTCTTGCGCACGCGCCACGGTCCGGTTGACGACATGGATTTCTCCGACGCCCTGATCCCTGACGGCTTGAATGATAGCACGGCTGGCACCGCCGGCACCGAGAATGACGGCGCGATCGACATTTCCCCAACCGGGCGACTGTTCGTCGAGGTTGGCGGTAAAGCCGTAGACATCGGAGTTCGAGGCGTGAAGAACACCGTCCTCCATCCACAGCGTGTTGGCGGCACCAAGTTCTTCGGCGATCGCATCTGGACGATCAGCGAGCGCAAAAGCCATTTCCTTGTGGGGAATGGTGACATTGCCGCCGCGATAGCCCGATGATCCGTCTTTGAGCTTGCTGATGAAAGCTGGAAAATCCTCAGGTGCCACCGCTTCACGTGTGTAGCAGCCAGCAATACCGAACTTAGCCAGCCAATGACCGTGGATGATCGGCGAACGCGAGTGCTTGATCGGCCAGCCCGTTACGAAAGCGTTAACCAAAAGTGTTTCACGTGAATCAGCCATCGATCGCTCCGATCGCGCGCAAGGTGTCGAGAAGCGGCAGCATGGGTAGGCCGAGAATGGTAAAGTAATCTCCCTCGATCCGCGAGAAGAGCTGAATGCCCTCACCTTCCAACTGGTAGGCGCCGACGCTTCCGAACACGGTTTCGCCCACCCTATCCAGATAGCGATCCACGAATATCTCGCTGAGCGGTCTGACGGTAAGATCGGCGTGTGCAACATGCTCCCAAAGGGTTTCGCCATCGCGTACAAGAGCGACGGCGCTGTTCAGCCTATGCGTCCTATCCGACAGAGAGAGCAGGCTTTCGCGCGCCTCTTCCCGTGATTTCGGCTTGTGATAAACGCGATGATCAAGCGACATGGTCTGATCCGACCCGATGACGATGGCGGAAGGATAGTGTCTGCTGACATCGAGCGCCTTGGCCTTTGCCAAGGTCAGCGCGACGATATCTGGGCTGGCGCCCACCAGTCCCGCCTCGATCTGACGTTCATCGATATCGGCGGCCCGGCTTTCGAAACTCAGCCCCGCATTTTCCATCAACATGCGTCTGAACTTGCTGGATGAGGCCAGTATGAGTGGCCTGGAGTGAGACATTGTCACGGCAGATCTCCGGATGGAATTAGTGCCGAATTACCGTAGCTTCGGGCGGAGCGCAACGATGGCCGCCGCCGTCTCCTCGATCGACCGACGGGTGACGTCGATGACCGGCCAGCCGTGGCGCGAGCAGAGCGCTCGTGCATATTTCAGTTCCTCGTTGATCGTTGCCCGATCCGTATAATGACCGCGATCGAAATTTTGCGTGGTTCCGAGTTCGCGGTGTTCGCGCACCTGTGAAATGCGGTCCGTCGTCGCGACCAGCCCGACGATCAGGGGCCGGGTTGCAGACAGAAGTGCGTGCGGAAGGTCGACGCCCGGCACGATCGGGATATTGGCCGTCTTGATTCCGCGGTTGGCGAGATAGATGCTGGTCGGCGTCTTCGAGGTGCGGCTGATCCCGACCAGTACGACATCGGCCTCGTCGTACCCTTCGGGCATCTGGCCATCGTCATGATCCATGGTGAAGTTCAGCGCTTCGATGCGGGCGAAATATTCCGCGTTGAGCGCATGCTGCGCGCCGACGCGGTATTTAGACGGTGCTCCGAGATAGGTCTGGAATGTCGCCATAACCGGTTCCAGCACGTTGACGCACGGTGTTCCTATCTGACGGCAGCGGTCGTCCAGCAGTTTCGCAAGCTCGCGATCAACGATCGTATAAAGGACGATCCCCGGTTCACGATCGATCGCCTCCAGCACGGCGAGAAGCTGCTTGCGGTTTCGCACCAGCGGATAGACGTGCTCGACGGCGAGCGAGGTCTGAAACTGGGCTGTCGCCGCGCGTCCTGTCGAGATCAGGGTTTCGCCCGTGGAGTCAGATATGAGGTGGAGATGGAAGAAGTTTTTTCTGTTCTCCACGTTGTTCTTCGTCCTCTGTTGATAACCGGGGAGAGAGTGACCGCGTTTGGAGGGACGGGCCCGACCCCTGGGATAACCTCCGAGTTGTCCACAATCACGTATTTCGAGGAAGCCGTTTCAGGCCCCCTGTTCAAAGCGGGGATAACCGGATGAACCTATCGATTGATTCACAAGATATCCACAAGAGAGCTTCACCAAGCGCCCGGCACAAGCAATTGATATCCCTGATTTAAATATGGTTATCCAGAAGCTCTGCCAAGAATGCCCGGAAGTTTTCCTTTTCAGCGATACGGAGCGGCAGATCGTCGCGTTTTCTGTGCAGGAGTTTTAATCCTTGCTACTCACCGACTCTAAGAAATAGAAGATCTTAAGAATCTTATTTTCTTTATTTGGAGAACCCATTGGCCGGTCCGACCAGGAAGATCGTTGAGGTGCTGAACGGCAAGACGATCACCCCACCGCCGATATGGCTTATGAGGCAGGCAGGTCGATATCTGCCCGAGTACCGGGAAGTCCGTGCGGCAGCCGGTTCGTTTCTCGATCTCTGTTATACGCCGGATCTGGCTGTCGAAGTGACGCTTCAGCCTATCCGGCGCTACCAGTTCGACGCAGCCATCCTGTTTTCCGATATCCTCGTCATTCCCGATGCCTTGAAGCGCAATGTTCGCTTCGTGCAGGGAGAGGGTCCAAGGATGGATCCGATCGACGAAGCAGGGATTGCAGCGCTCGATGGCAGCACGATGCTTTCCCACCTTGCACCGGTGCTGGAGACGGTTCGGAGGCTTCGGCTGGAGCTACCCCCTGAAACTGCCCTGATCGGCTTCTGCGGGGCTCCCTGGACCGTTGCGACCTATATGATCGCCGGTCAGGGAACACCGGACCAAGCGCCGGCACGTCTGTTCGCCTACCGCTACCCCGAGGCCTTCGAAAAACTGCTGGCTCTGCTGGCGGAAATGTCTGCCGAATATCTGATCGGTCAGATCGATGCGGGCGCAGATGTCGTGCAGATCTTCGATTCCTGGGCCGGCGTGCTCGGGGAGAAGGAATTCAAGGAATTTTCGATCAAGCCCGTGCGGCGGATCATCGATATCATCAAGGCAGCGCGACCTGACGCGAAGGTGATTGCTTTCGCCAAGGGTGCAGGCATGAACCTCAAACACTACCGGGCCCGGACGGGCGCAGATGCAATCGGGCTCGATTGGTCGGTGCCGATGTCGTTTGCGCAGGAGCTGCAGAAGGACGGACCTGTTCAGGGCAATCTCGATCCAATGCGCGTGGTGGCGGGCGGAAAGTCCCTCGACGACGGGATCGACGCGATCCTGCAGGGGCTTGGACAAGGTCCGCTTATCTTCAACCTCGGCCACGGCATCACGCCGCAGGCGGATCCGCAGACTGTCGCGCATCTTGTGAAACGGGTCAGAGGATCGGGCGTATGACGCGGGACGATCGCACCGGTGCCGGAAATGGGCGGCGTGTTGCGTTCCGGGCGGCGACGGCGCTTTCGGTTTTCGTCGTCGTGCTGTTTTTTATCTACTGGCTGCGGCCGGATGATTTCCTGCTCTACATCAAGGCCTTTCACGTCATCGCCGTGATTTCCTGGATGGCCGGGCTGCTGTACCTGCCCAGGCTTTTCATCTATCACACGGAAGCCGAGCCGGGTTCTGCCCAGTCGGAAACCTTCAAAGTGATGGAGGGGCGCCTCCTGAAAATCATCATGAACCCGGCGATGATGATCAGCTGGGCGCTCGGGCTTTATCTCGCCTGGGCAGTCTACGGTTTCCAGGGCGGATGGCTTCATGCCAAGATCCTGTTTGTCCTGCTGCTCACCATGGCGCATATGCGGTTCAGTGCTGCAGTTCGGGCTTTTGCCATAGATGGGCCGCGAAAAACCGCTCGTTACTGGCGGTTGATGAACGAGATCCCGACGGTTTTGATGATCGCCATCGTAATCATGGTCATCGTTAAGCCATTTTGATGGTGTCTTGAGCTTTTTCTTAACTCCGCCTGCCCCTCCCCCTTGCAGGCGTGCTCGTGAACAGCTATTTTCCCAGCCATCTCATCTCGTGGCATGTGTGTAATCGTCTGTCCTACCCGGTTTCTTCCGCGGTAGCGAATTTCACCGACACGCCTGTTTCCCCAAAAAATTCTGAATATGGTCCCCTCTTCATGGCTGAAATGAAGCTTCAAGAACTCAAGAGCAAATCGCCGACCGATTTGCTGACATTCGCCGAATCGCTGGAGGTGGAAAACGCCAGCACCATGCGCAAGCAGGAATTGATGTTTGCGATTCTCAAGATCCTGGCCAGCCAGGATGTCGAGATCATCGGCGAAGGTGTCGTTGAAGTTCTGCAGGATGGCTTCGGATTTCTCCGTTCGGCCAATGCCAATTACCTGCCTGGCCCCGATGATATCTACATCTCTCCCTCGCAGATTCGCCGCTTCTCGCTGAAGACCGGCGACACCGTCGAGGGACCGATCCGCGGGCCGAAGGAAGGCGAGCGCTATTTCGCGCTGCTGAAGGTCAACACGATCAACTTCGATGACCCGGAAAAAATTCGCCACAAGGTGCATTTCGACAATCTGACGCCGCTCTACCCGAACGAGCGCTTCAAGATGGAACTCGACGTCCCGACGTCGAAGGACAATTCGGCGCGCGTCATCGATCTCGTCGCACCGCTCGGCAAGGGCCAGCGCGGCCTGATCGTCGCGCCGCCGCGCACGGGTAAGACCGTTCTGTTGCAGAACATCGCGCATTCGATCACGGCAAACCACCCCGAGTGCTATCTCATCGTTCTCCTGATCGACGAGCGGCCGGAAGAAGTGACGGACATGCAGCGCTCGGTGAAGGGCGAAGTTGTTTCCTCGACCTTCGACGAACCCGCCATCCGCCACGTTCAGGTGGCTGAAATGGTCATCGAGAAGGCGAAACGTCTGGTCGAACACGGGCGCGATGTCGTCATTCTGCTCGACTCCATCACGCGTCTTGGCCGCGCCTACAACACGGTCGTTCCGTCATCCGGCAAGGTTCTGACCGGTGGTGTGGATGCCAACGCCCTGCAGCGCCCGAAGCGCTTCTTCGGTGCCGCGCGTAATATCGAAGAAGGCGGCTCGCTGACGATCATCGCAACGGCGCTGATCGATACGGGCAGCCGTATGGACGAAGTCATCTTCGAAGAGTTCAAGGGTACCGGCAACTCGGAAATCGTGCTCGACCGCAAGGTTGCCGACAAGCGCATCTTCCCGGCCATGGATATTCTGAAATCCGGCACGCGCAAGGAAGACCTCCTTGTCCAGCGCCAGGACCTGCAGAAGATCTTTGTTCTCCGTCGCATTCTCGCGCCGATGGGAACGACCGATGCAATCGAGTTCCTGATCGACAAGCTGAAGCAGACCAAGAGCAACAGCGACTTCTTCGACTCGATGAACACCTGATCCTTAGCCGGATTCACTGCTACCGAGAGGCGCCCGTCGTAAAGACGGGCGCTTTCGAGTTTCTGGGACACAGTCCGAAAGCCGCACCATGAACCCTGATACGATCTTTGCCCTTTCGAGTGGAGCACTGCCCGCAGGTCTCGCCGTTATCAGGCTAAGCGGCAACCAAGCCTTCACCGCGGCTGAGACGCTTGCTGGTCGTTTAGCGACAGACCGGAAAGCCTCGCTCAGAACGATTCGCGGCCGAAACGGCGCAATCATCGATCAGGGACTGGTGGTCGGCTTCCCGGGGCCAAACTCGTTTACGGGAGAAGACTGCGTCGAACTGCATGTGCATGGCAGCCGCGCCGTTGTTGCAGCTCTCATCCTAGAGCTCGAGCAAATCGACGGACTGAGGTTGGCCGAGGCGGGAGAGTTTTCAAGGCGAGCGTTTGAGAACGGCAAGCTGGATCTGGTCGAGATTGAAGGTCTTGCGGATCTCATTTCTGCCGAAACGGAAATGCAGCGCCGGCTCGCGGTCGAGCAAAGCTTTGGGGGCCAGTCAGCGCTCTATATCGACTTGGCTGAGCGCCTGACGCGGTCGCGTGCTCTGATCGAGGCCGAGCTGGATTTCGCTGACGAGGACGACGTGCCGGGTTCCGTATCGGAGCGGGTCTGGAGCGATGTGGGCCAGATTTATCTGGAACTTCTCCAGCATCTGGAAACCGCAAAGTCTGGCGAGATCATCCGGGATGGCTACAAGATCGTCATCGCCGGACCTCCGAACGCGGGCAAAAGCAGCCTTTTAAACGCGCTTGCGAATCGGGATGTGGCGATTGTGACGGAACGTGCTGGAACGACCCGGGATATCCTGCACGTCGATCTCGATATGTCGGGTTATCTCGTCCGGTTCTTCGATACGGCTGGCCTGCGGGAAAGCGACGATATTGTCGAAGTCGAAGGGATCCGTCGGGCCCGTGTTGCGATCGAGCAAGCCGACATGATCCTCTCTCTCAACGAGATCGATTCGCCGGCGTTACAAAACCATGAGTTTAGTCACGCTAACGTTCTAACTGTCGGAACGAAGCTGGATGCGCACGCACCTTCGGACGAATTCGACCTTTGCATCTCCACAAGGACCGGCGACGGGCTCGAGCTCCTCAGGGAGACCATCCTCCGAAAGATCACAGCGCTGTGGACCGGTTCGCTGGTTCCGAACAGAGCTCGCCAGGTCGACGCACTGAAAGATGCTTCCAATTTTATCGCAGAGGCGTTAAACGGCACGGAACTTGACTTGAGAGCCGAGAGCCTCCGAGCAGCCGCATCCGCCTTGGGGCGCATTACGGGCCGGGTCGATGTCGAGCAGTTGCTGGATGTTATCTTCTCGCAGTTCTGTATCGGAAAATGATTCACGTGAAACACTCGGCCGACGTGGGACAATGAATATGGACCAAAATTTCGATGTCATCGTCATTGGTGGTGGTCACGCGGGTTGCGAGGCCGCGAGCGCTGCAGCGCGGATGGGCGCGAGGACGGCCCTGATCACACACAAACGCGAAACGATTGGTGTCATGTCCTGCAATCCCGCGATTGGCGGGCTGGGCAAAGGTCACCTCGTGCGCGAGGTCGATGCGCTTGACGGTCTGATGGGCCGCGTCGCAGACGTTTCCGGAATCCAGTTCCGTTTGCTCAACCGGAAAAAGGGTCCCGCCGTTCGTGGTCCCCGTACGCAAGCCGACCGACGCCTTTACCGTGAAGCGATGCAGCAGGAAATCTTCAATCACCTGAACCTGACTGTCATCGAGGGTGATGCATTCGACCTCATCAAAGAAACTGGTCGAGTGTCATCTGTCATCCTGAAGGATGGCCGTCGATTCGGATGCGGAACGGCTGTACTCACGGCCGGTACGTTCCTGCGCGGGCTTATTCATATCGGGCAGGAAAAGATACCGGCCGGTCGGGTGGGTGAGGAGCCATCGCTCGGGCTGTCAGCGACGCTTCTCGGCCTTGGCGTCGCCCTGGGGCGCCTGAAAACCGGCACACCGGCACGGCTTGATGGGCGGACCATCGCCTGGGACAAGCTCGACAAGCAGGAAGCCGATGAGCAGCCAGTTCCATTCTCGTTCATGACCGATAAAATCGTAACGCCGCAGATCAGCTGTGGAGTGACCCGCACGAACGAGGCGACCCATCGGATCATCTCCGACAACATCCACCTGTCCGCAATGTATTCCGGCCAGATCGAGGGCGTGGGCCCGCGTTATTGTCCGTCGATCGAAGACAAGATCGTGCGGTTCGGTGAGCGCGACGGGCACCAGATCTTCCTAGAGCCCGAAGGGCTTGATGATCCAACTGTTTACCCAAACGGAATATCCACGTCCCTGCCCGCATCAGTCCAGGAAGCTTTCATCCGCACTATCCTGGGCCTTGAGCAGGTCGAGATTATTCAGCCCGGCTATGCGATCGAGTATGACTATGTTGATCCGCGGGAATTGACACCCACGCTGGAAGTCAAGAAATTGCCGGGGCTGTTCCTGGCTGGCCAGATCAACGGCACCACGGGTTACGAGGAAGCTGCCGCGCAAGGAATGGTCGCCGGCCTTTCAGCAGCGATCACGGCTTCGGGAGGCCAGCCGGAGCCGTTCAGTCGTGCCGAATCCTATATCGGTGTCATGGTCGATGACCTCACGTCGAAGGGCGTGACGGAACCTTATCGGATGTTTACATCACGTGCAGAATACCGCCTTTCGCTACGAGCCGACAATGCCGATATCAGGCTCACTCAGAAGGGCATCGAACTGGGCTGCGTGGGCGCCGATCGTGCAGCCAAGTTCGCGGCCTACTCCAGAGCAGTCGACGAAGCCCGTGCGATGCTAAAATCGCTCTCGGTGACGCCTAAACAGGGTGCAGCCCACGGATTGTCCCTCAACCAGGACGGCCAGCGGCGTACGGCGTACGAACTGCTCGCCTACCCCAACCAGTCGATGGCTGATCTGGCCGGTGTCTGGGGAGAACTCCGTGGGGTCAATCCAAAGGTAGCGGAAGCTCTTGAGATCGAATCCACCTACTCTGTCTACATGAATAGACAGGCTGCAGATATTGGCTCAACGATCCGCGATGAGTCAAAAACCATCCCCCTGTCCTTCGATTATTCTACAGTGCCCGGTCTCTCAAACGAGCTACGAATAAAGCTCGCGAAGCATCAGCCCAGCAATATGGCGCAGGCCGCAAAAGTTGACGGTATGACGCCGGCAGCGTTGGCACTTATTCTTGCGCTTGTAAAAAAAGAAGCCGCGGTCTCGGATCGCGTAAAACGAGTCTCGGCATGATGTTGAACGGCAGAAGTGTTTCACGTGAAACGCAGGAGAGGCTTGAGCACTTTGCCACGCTCTTCTCCAAGTGGGCGAAAACAATTAACCTTGTCGCTCCCTCGACCCTGAACGAGATTTGGCAGCGCCATATCGCCGATAGCGCGCAAATCTTTCAACTATCCCCGGAGCCATCGAAATGGATCGATCTTGGCTCGGGCGGTGGCTTTCCGGGCGTCGTGACCGCGATATTGCTCGCCGAGCTTGAAGATGGTTGGGTTCACTTGGTCGAAAGCAACCATAAAAAGGCTGCTTTCCTCCGCGTCGCTCTAAACGAAACCGGAGCTCGGGGTTCGGTTCACCCGCTCCGGATCGAGCAGGCGGCACATGAATTGCCTGAATGCCAGCGCGTTTCCGCTCGCGCTCTGGCTGATCTCGACCAACTTCTATCCTATTCCTCCGATTGGATGGTCGAGACGGAAGCTAGAGGCTTATTCCACAAAGGCCGGGATTATCGCCGTGAAGTCAGCGAAGCCCGTAGTCGCTGGGATTTCGATCTGCTAGAACACCAAAGCGTTGTCGAGCAGGACTCGGTTATTCTTGAGATCAGCAACCTCCGACGCAAGGACCCGTAAAGTCAGGTGCGATATGTTCGAAAAGAACCGTATTATTACCATCGCTAATCAAAAAGGCGGCGTCGGTAAGACGACGACAGCGATCAACCTGGCAACGGCGCTCGCCGCAATCGGCGAAAACGTCCTCATCATCGACCTTGATCCTCAGGGAAACGCCAGCACTGGCCTCGGTATTAACCGCAAGGATCGCGTTCATTCGTCTTATGACGTGCTGATGGGTGAAAGCGATATTGGCGAAACTGCCGTTCCGACTGCTGTTCCGAACCTGTCCATCGTTCCCTCCACCATGGATCTTCTCGGTTTCGAGATGGAGATTTCGCAGGCCACGGACCGCGCTTTCCGGTTAAAGCGGGCGCTGGATACTGATGTCGCACGTGCATACTCTTATATCCTCGTCGACTGCCCACCCTCTTTCAATCTGCTGACGATGAATGCGATGGCCGCAGCGCATTCGGTGCTTGTACCTCTGCAGTGCGAGTTCTTTGCGCTCGAGGGTTTGAGCCAGCTCCTCGAAACGGTTGACCAGGTCCGCCGGACGGTCAATCCGCTGCTTGATATCCAGGGCATCGTTCTGACGATGTTCGATGCGCGTAACAATCTGGCCCAACAGGTCGTCAGCGACGTCAGGACATATCTCGGTGATAAGGTGTACCACACGCTGATTCCGCGCAACGTTCGGGTATCCGAAGCGCCTTCATATGGTAAGCCGGCTATTCTTTATGATCTCAAATGCGCTGGGAGCCAGGCCTACCTTCAGCTCGCCTCCGAGGTGATCCAGCGGGAACGTCGGCGCAAGGCGGCTTGAGACCCTTCTTTGATTACACGAAATAACAGGTGACAGGATGAACGAAGATCCCTCGAAAAGGCGGCTGGGCCGCGGGCTTGCTGCGCTTATCGGTGAGATGGATCAGCCTGTACAGGTCAATGCACCTGCGAAAAACGTCAATCCAGACCGTATGGTGCCGATCGAGCATGTTTCGCGCAGTCCGAAAAACCCCAGGCGCCATTTCGATGAGGCGGAGTTGCAGGATCTCGCCAGCTCGATCAGGCAGCATGGCATTGTCCAGCCGGTCGTTGTTCGGACAGTCGACGGTCGCCTTGAGATCATTGCCGGTGAGCGGCGGTGGCGTGCAGCGCAACTGGCGGGACTGACTGAGATCCCAGTCATCGTCCGCGACGTAGACGATCGGACCGCACTTGAAATCGCAATCGTTGAAAACGTTCAGCGGTCCGACCTCAATCCGCTCGAAGAGGCGCTCGGTTACGAGCAGTTGATTGCCGAACATGGCTATACCCAAAACGATCTGGGTGAAATCATCGGCAAGAGCCGCAGTCACGTCGCAAACAGCCTTCGCCTTCTGAAATTGCCGGACCCGGTTCGCGACATGCTGTCTGCCGGAAGCCTTTCGGCTGGTCACGCGCGTGCCTTGATCACCACGTCTGATCCCTCGTCCCTCGCGCGCACGATCGTGTCCAAAGGCATGTCGGTGCGCGATGCAGAGCGGCTTGCGCAAAACGATATCAAGTCCCAGGGGATGCCCCAGCTTGAAACCAAGTCGGTCGAAAAAGATTCCGATACGCTGGCCTTGGAGCGCACGTTGACCGATGCTCTCGGATTGGATGTGAAGATCAATCACCGCGGGGGAAGCGGCCAGGTTCGGATCAACTACCGCAATCTCGAGCAGCTTGAAGAGGTTTGCCGGTTGCTGGAGCGCCGCGGTTAGCGCCTTCCCAGATCGTCATCAGCGATATCGCGACGACTGTATCGCGATTGCCATCAGGCTGTGGAAGGCGATGCTGGGCTCGAGACTTTGTCTTTGCCGGGACTGGAGGACGGCCGCCTGCAGGCGCTCGGTTTCCCGGGCAAGTGCCGGCGCGGTCCAGGATCGCAGCGCCTTTTCGATAATCGGCTTGCGCTTGAAATGGATATGCCGACCGAGCGTCATCATGACCTGTGCGGCCTGCAGCTTCTTGTCGTCCATTTCCGCCCGCATCACATCCAGCAACTGGAACTGTCTGAGGCAGGATTGCAGGATCAGGAAGATCGGCGTCTTGGATACAAGCACCTTCTGGAAAGCGCGCTGCAGAGATGCCACGTCCCCAGAGAGAATGGCGTCGACGGCCTCGTCCGCGGAGACGCTGCTCGCATCGCCGATGATTTCATCGACGTGATCTTCGGTAACAGTCCCCGCACCGCGACAATAGAGCGCCAGCTTCTTCACCTCATTGCGGGATGCGATTCGATCGCCGCCGAGAAGCTCCATCAGGCGCTGGCGGGCAGCGCCGCTGATGGTGAGGCCTTCGGCCGACAGTTCGGTATCGATCAGGCCAGCAAGGGCCCGTGCATCGTCCGCATAGCAGGGAATGACGGCGATGGAGCGGACCGGCTCCACCACCTTGCGAAGGCCGCTGCCCTTCTTCAGGTCACCAGCCTCGATGATCAAGATATTGGCGGGAGGCTCATCCTTGGCGAGCGCCTGCATGGCATCCAGCAACGGCTTCTCGTTCATTGCGCCACGGAGCCAGACGAGCTTGGCACCTCCAAAAAGGCCGAGTGAGTTGACCTCATCGAGAAGACGGCCGGGATCGCCCTGGAGATCGGATACATCAAGCTTGAGCATCGCGAATGGGTCGTCCTGCGCGACACCGGTCTTGGCTGCGATCTGCGCAGCCCGCTCGGAAACGAGCCCGCGATCGGGCCCATAGATGACGAAGATCTTGTAGAGGCTGACCGACTTGTCAAGAAACCGGTCGAACTCGTGGGATTTTATTTCTGCCATACGGGAGGCGACTGGGGCTCGCGGGCAAGGGCAATGGCGATTTCACCACGCAGGAACTCGGCTGTCTCGCGGGCAGCACGGTTTTCAGCGTCGCGGATTGCGCGCAATTTTGCAAAGCTCTGTCCCGGGACATCGATCAAGGCGACAACTTCGCGCTTGGCCGATTTCAGGATCTTGCTGTCGCTGATACGGGTCAGCGTATAGGTGACATCCACCTGGACGCGGCCGGCAACAGGGATGTTGCTGACAGACACGGTGTCATCGTCGCTGGTAAGGTCTAGAATGCTCGAGGCGGAGCTCGTGGCCGTCATCTTTACTTCGTAGAGCGGATGCGCGGTCTCGCCTGCACCATGACCGGTGAGGAAGACGAGATTGTTGCGGATCACCTGCTCGATACGGGTCTTCGGATCCGCAAACTCCACGGATGCGAGCTTCTGACCGGTGCCTTCCTGTTCGGAATAGAGAGGCCGTGCCTGGCATCCCGCCAGAAGGGCAAGGCCGGCGATGCCAAGTGCGATGCCAAAGCGGCGGAATGAACGATCAGGCAACAATGTTCACGATCCTCTGTGGGACGACGATGATCTTCTTCGGTGGCTTGCCACCGAGAGCGGCTTTTACCACGTCGAGTGCGAGGGCTGCAGCCTCGACGGCAGTTTGATCCGCGTCGCGCGCGATTGTCAATTCGGCGCGCTTCTTGCCGTTGATCTGGACCGGCATCGTGACGTCGTTTTCAACCACGAGAGCCTTGTCGAACTTTGGCCAGGCAGTTGTTGATACCATCTCGCCATTGCCGAGCACGGCCCAGCATTCCTCGGCCAGATGCGGCGTCATTGGCGCGACGATCTGGATCAGGATTTCCGAGGCGTTGCGAACAGCGGCACGGTAGGCGGCGTCGCCCTTGCCGGCTGCAACATCGGTCAGCGGCGCTGCCAGCGCGTTGACCAGCTCGTAGATGCGGGCGACGGCCTTGTTGAAGGACAGCTTGTCGAGATCGCCCTGAACGGCCTGCAGCGTCTTGTGGGCCAGCTGCGAGATTGCCAGTCCATCGCCATCCTTAGCCGGAGTCGGATCGACCGTCTTCAGGTTTTCGGCAGCTTCCGAGATCAAGCGCCACAGGCGCTGGGTAAAGCGGTAGGAACCTTCGACACCCGCTTCCGACCAGATCACGTCGCGATCCGGCGGACTATCGGACAGAACGAAGAAGCGGGCCGTATCGGCGCCGTAGGATGCGATGATGTCATCGGGATCGACGACATTCTTTTTCGACTTCGACATTTTTTCGATCGAGCCGATGGTGACGCCGGCGCCGCTTGTCAGCAGCGTCGCGGTACGCTTGCCGTCGATTTCCTCGATACGGATATCGGCGGGGGCGACCCATTCACCGTTTTGGCCGGACTCGCCGAGACGGTAGGTTTCATGCACGACCATGCCTTGCGTGAACAGGCCCTTGAACGGTTCCTTCACGGCCACATGGCCGGTCTCGCGCATGGCACGGGTGAAGAAGCGCGAATAGAGCAGATGCAGGATGGCGTGCTCGATGCCGCCGATATACTGATCGACCGGCAGCCAGTGATCGGCAACGGCCGGGTTTGTCGGCTCGTTCAGCCAAGGGGCTGTGAAGCGTGTGAAATACCAGCTGGAATCGACAAACGTATCCATCGTATCCGTCTCGCGACGGGCATCGTGGCCGCATTTCGGGCAGCTGACATGGCGCCAGGTCGGGTGGCGATCGAGCGGGTTGCCCGGCAGGTCGAAGGTGACGTCGTCGGGCAACTGCACCGGCAGGTCCTTCTTCGGCACCGGCACGACGCCGCAGACTTCGCAATGGATGACAGGGATTGGGCAACCCCAGTAGCGCTGGCGGGAAATACCCCAGTCGCGCAGGCGGAAGTTCACCTTGCGCTCGCCCTGCGGTGCATTGCCCAGCGTCTGTTCGGACAGCTTGTCGGCAATGATCTGAAACGCTTCGTCGGTGCTCTTGCCGTCCAGGAAGCGGGAATTGATCATCACGCCATCGTCGACGAAGGCGGTGTCGCCGATCTCGAACGTGGCGGCATCGCCATCCTCGGGCATCACGACGGCAACGACTGGAAGATTGTATTTGCGGGCGAAATCCAGGTCGCGCTGGTCGCCGGCCGGGCAGCCGAAGATGGCGCCTGTGCCGTATTCCATCAGCACGAAGTTCGCGACATAGACCGGCAGTTCCCAAGAAGGGTCGAGCGGATGCCTTACGCGGACGCCGGTGTCTATGCCCTTTTTCTCGGCCGTTTCCAGCGCAGCAAGGGATGTGCCCTGACGGCGGCATTCCTCGGCGAAGGCTTCGATCTCAGGGTTGTTCGCAGCCGCGGCCTTGGCCAGCGGATGGTCGGCAGCGATTGCCAGGAACGAGGCGCCGAACAGCGTGTCGGGACGGGTCGTATAGACCGTCACGTCCTTGTCGACGCCGGCGGGTGCGGTTTCCGTCACGATTTCCCAGCGCAGGCTCATTCCTTCGGAGCGGCCGATCCAGTTCTTCTGCATCAGCCGGACCTTTTCAGGCCACTGATCCAGGTTATCCAGTTCGTCGAGCAGATCCTGGCTGAAATCGGTGATCTTGAAGAACCACTGCACCAGCTCGCGCTGATCGACCAGAGCGCCGGAACGCCAGCCGCGACCGTCGATCACCTGTTCGTTGGCCAGAACCGTCTGGTCGACCGGATCCCAGTTGACCTTGGATTGCTTGCGATAGACCAGGCCCTTTTCCATCATGTCGAGGAAGAGGTGCTGCTGCTGCTGGTAATATGCCACGTCGCAGGTGGCGAACTCGCGCGACCAGTCCAGCGAAAGGCCCATCGCCTTCAGCTGCTTTTTCATGGATTCGATGTTCTGGTAGGTCCAGGCCTTCGGGTGGGTCTTGTTGTCACGCGCGGCGTTTTCTGCCGGCATGCCGAACGCGTCCCAGCCCATCGGGTGCAGAACGTTGAAGCCGCGGGCGCGCTTGTAGCGGGCGACAACGTCACCCATCGCATAATTGCGCACGTGACCCATGTGAATGCGGCCGGACGGATAGGGGAACATCTCGAGGACGTAATACTTTTCCCGCGGATCGGCATTGTCGGTTTCGAAAACCTTCGCCTCGTTCCAGGTCTGCTGCCAACGGGGCTCGGCATCGCGCGGGTTGTAACGTTCAGTCGCCATCTGGATGATATTCCGGGAAATCAGGATATAGGAGTCGGGCAGACCTTCACCATGAATGGCCGCAAGCGTCAAGTTTTTGAGGCCTGACACGTGCCAAACTTTGATGGGACATGCCCTTGGCAGAGCCTCATATGGGCTTTAATCGCTTGCATCACAAGAATAGCGAAAGGTGACGGACAATGAGCGTCGAACAACGGCTCCAGGAAGTCAGGACAAGGATCGGCAAGGCGGAAGAGACGGCCAATCGCTCCGCGGGCTCTGTCTCGCTCGTCGCTGTCTCCAAGACATTCGATGCCGGTGACATTAGGCCGGTCATCGCGTCGGGCCAGCGTGTGTTCGGTGAAAACCGGGTGCAGGAGAGCCAGGGCAAGTGGCCGGAGCTCAAGGCGGAGACGCCGGGCATCACGCTGCATCTGATCGGTCCGCTGCAATCCAACAAGGCGGCCGATGCGGTGGCTCTGTTCGACGTGATCGAGACGGTGGACCGCGAGAAGATTGCACGAGCCCTGGCAGACGAAATGGCTAAGCAGGGCAAGTCGCCGAAGCTCTATGTGCAGGTGAATACCGGGCTTGAACCGCAAAAGGCAGGCATCGAGCCGAAAGAGACGGTGGCGTTCGTCGCGCTTTGCCGAAACGAACTGGGGCTCGCCGTCGAAGGGCTGATGTGCATTCCGCCCGCGGATGAAAATCCGGGACCGCATTTCGCGCTGCTGGCCAAGCTTGCCAAAGAATGCGGCGTGGACAAGCTTTCCATGGGCATGTCCGGCGATTTCGAGACGGCGGTGGAATTTGGCGCCACCAGCGTGCGAGTCGGTTCGGCAATCTTCGGCGCGCGCTGAAGTCTAACCCGTTGGTCGGGCTTCCCGCCCGATCGTCCCTCCCCTACACTCGCCCGATCAGGCTATGCGGTTGTGTTGGGAGGTACAGATGCAAAGCCAATATTTCGACGTTTACAGCAGCTGGGAAAACAACCCAGAGGCCTTCTGGAAGTCCGCGTCAGAGGCGATCGACTGGTTCAAAGAACCGGACGCGGTCTTTGATGCCAATGCCGGTGTCTATGGTCGGTGGTTCGTGGGGGGTGAAACCAACACCTGCTACAATTGCCTCGACCGCCATGTCGCGGCGGGTAACGGCGATCGGCTCGCCTTCATCCACGACAGCGCGATGACCGGTACGCAACAGTCCTTCACCTATGCCGAGGTGTTGGCGCAGGTGAAGGCGATTGCCGCTGTCATGCGCGATCTTGGCATCGGTCGAGGTGACCGGGTCGTCATCTACATGCCGATGGTGCCGGAAGCGATCTTCTCGATGCTGGCCTGCGCGCGGATCGGCGCTGTACATTCCGTGGTGTTCGGCGGTTTCGCGGCACAGGAACTCGCAGCACGGCTGAATGATAGCCAGGCAAAACTGGTCATCTCCGCGAGCTGCGGACTGGAGCCCGGCAGGGTCGTCGCCTACAAGCCGTTGCTTGACAGGGCAATCGACCTCGCAACAGTCAAGCCCGAGCATTGCCTCATCGTGCAGCGGCCGGAACTCATAGCGCAGCTCAGGCCCGAAAAGGGCGAGCTCGACTTTGCCGATCTGGTTGGCAACGCGCTTGGCCGGGATATCGAATGCGTGGCGGTCAAGGCTACCGATCCGCTCTACATTCTCTACACATCCGGTACGACGGGACAGCCAAAGGGCGTGGTGCGCGACAACGGCGGTTACATGGTGGCGCTCGCCTGGAGTATGCCGAATATTTTCGGGATCAAGCCGGGCGAGGTGTTCTGGACCGCGTCCGATATCGGCTGGGTGGTCGGTCACTCCTATATCGTTTACGCGCCGCTGCTTGCCGGCAATACCAGCGTCATCTTCGAGGGAAAGCCCGTCGGAACACCGGATGCAGGGACCTTCTGGCGCGTCATCGCCGACCATGACGTCAAGGTCTTCTTCACGGCGCCAACGGCGTTCCGCGCTATCCGCCGCGAAGACCCGGATGGCGAGCTCATGGCGCATTACGATCTCAATGGTCTGCGCGCTCTTTTTCTGGCCGGCGAAAGGGCGGATCCGGAAACGCTGAAATGGGCGGAACAGAAGCTGAAAGTGCCTGTGATAGACCACTGGTGGCAGACCGAGACCGGCTGGCCGATTGCTGCCAATCCGATGGGGCTGGGGCTGATGCCGTTCAAGCACGGATCTCCCACACGACCGATGCCCGGCTACGCCATCGATGTTCTTGATGATTCCGGACTGCCGGTGCCGGCGGGGACGCTCGGCAACCTCGCCATCCGGCTGCCGCTGCCGCCCGGATGCCTGCCGACCTTCTGGAGCGCAGATGAGCGTTTCCGCGAGACCTGTCTCAGCACCTTCCCTGGGTACTATACGACCGCAGATGCAGGCGTGATCGACGAGGACGGCTACGTCTTCGTGATGGCGCGCACGGATGACATCATCAACTGCGCCGGGCATCGCCTTTCGACCGGCTCAATGGAAGAGGTCTGTGCGAAACATCCTGATGTGGCGGAATGCGCCGTGATCGGCATCAGCGATACGGTGAAGGGGCAGATCCCCTGCGGCTTCCTTGTCCTGAAGCACAATGTTTCACGGGAAACGGATAAGATCTCGTCGGAAGTCGCAGAAATGGTGCGCTCGGAGATCGGCCCGGTTGCGGCGTTCAAGACGGTCATGATTGTGCCGAAACTGCCCAAAACACGCTCGGGCAAAATCCTGCGGGGCACGATGCAGAAAATCGCGGACGGGATGCCCTGGACCATGCCGGCAACGATCGAGGATCCGGGCGCACTGGATGCGGTGACAGCCGCGCTCACCGCGAAAGGCTATGGAGGGGGCATGCGGGCTGTATCGCGCACAGGCGACACCTAGGCTGGCGACTGAGCGCCCAAATAAAAAGCCCCGGGCTGTGGCCCAGGGCTTTCGTAAAATCGTATCTCGAAGATCGCGGCTTAGAAGCGGCCGTCGTCTTCTTCGTCGTCGTCCTTGCGGGTCGACTTGAGGGAGGAAAGCTTGGCGAACACGGCGTTCGCATCGATTTCCTTTTCCTTCTCTTCTTCGCGTTCGCTGCGGAAACCGCTGAAGCCGATGTTTTCGGCTTCTGCAGCAGGCTGCAGGGACGCACCGAGCTCGGCAGCGGTTGGAAGCGGGCGACCCTTCGAGGCCTTTTCGACTTCAAGGTCGAGATCGATCTGGCTGCAGAGGCCAAGCGTGACCGGGTCCATTGGCGCCAGGTTTGCGGCGTTCCAGTGGGTGCGCTCGCGGATCTGCTCGATGGTCGACTTGGTGGTGCCGACGAGGCGCGAAATCTGCGCGTCCTTCAGTTCTGCGTGATTGCGCACCAGCCAGAGAATGGCGTTGGGGCGATCCTGGCGCTTGGAGACCGGCGTGTAACGCGGGCCGCGGCGCTTGGATTCGGGAACGCGAACCTTCGGCTCGGAAAGCTTGAGCTTGTAGTTGATGTCTTTTTCAGCGCGCTCGATCTCGTCGCGCGACAGCTGGCCGGTGGCGATCGGGTCGAGGCCCTTGATACCCTGCGCTGCTTCGCCGTCTGCAATCGCCTTCACCTCAAGCGGGTGAAGTTTGCAGAACTGGGCGATCTGGTCGAACGAAAGCGCGGTGTTGTCGACGAGCCAGACGGCTGTCGCTTTCGGCATGAGCAGTGTTTGAGCCATAGATATAGTTCCTCTGTCCGTCCGCGCCGGTGTCGCGGGCGTGGGTATCAACCACAATTTCCGGGAATTTATTGCCCTATATTCGATTTGCGTCGGAATTGCAAATCGTCCAGCACCTTACCCTTTGTCTAATTGCGGCCCATGTTCCAAGTGTTAGATATGGGTCAAAGCAGGGAGGAGCACATGTCCGAAAAAATCTATCCGGTCGAAAAAGCCACCAAGGCAAAGGCGCTCATCGACAAGGACAAGTATGACAAGTGGTATGAGGAAAGCATTGAAAACCCGGACAAGTTCTGGGGCAAGCATGGCAAGCGGATCGACTGGTTCAAGCCTTTCACCAAGGTGAAAAACACGTCGTTCAAGGGAAAGGTCTCGATCAAATGGTTCGAGGATGGCCAGACCAACGTTTCCTATAATTGCATCGATCGACACCTGAAGACGCATGGCGAGCGCACTGCGATCATCTGGGAAGGCGATAACCCGTATATCGACAAGAAGATCACCTATAACCAGCTCTACGATCAGGTGTGCCGCATGGCGAACGTGCTGAAGAAGCACGGCGTCAAGAAGGGCGACCGGGTGACGATCTACATGCCGATGATCCCGGAGGCAGCCTATGCTATGCTGGCCTGCGCCCGGATCGGCGCGGTTCATTCGGTCGTGTTCGGCGGATTTTCGCCGGAAGCGCTGGCCGGCCGCATCATCGACTGCCAGTCGACATTCGTGATCACCTGCGACGAGGGCGTGCGCGGCGGCAAACCGGTGCCGCTCAAGGAAAATACGGATACTGCCATCCGCATCGCAGCCAAGCAGTATGTCACGGTCAACAAGGTTCTGGTCGTCCGCCGTACCGGCGGCAAGACGAACTGGGCGCCCGGCCGCGACCTCTGGTATCACCAGGAAATCGCCACCGTGAAGGAGCATTGCGAACCGGTGAAGATGAAGGCGGAAGACCCGCTTTTCATCCTCTACACGTCCGGTTCCACCGGCAAGCCGAAAGGCGTTCTGCACACGACCGGCGGCTATCTCGTCTATGCGGCCATGACGCATGAATACACGTTCGATTACCATGATGGGGATATCTACTGGTGCACGGCCGATGTGGGCTGGGTGACCGGGCATTCGTATCTCGTCTACGGGCCGCTGGCGAACTGCGCGACAACGCTGATGTTCGAAGGCGTGCCGAACTTCCCCGATCAGGGCCGGTTCTGGGAAATCGTCGACAAGCACAAGGTCAACATCTTTTACACGGCGCCGACAGCGATCCGTTCGCTGATGGGCGCCGGCGACGAGTTCGTGACGCGGTCGTCGCGGGCCAGCCTGCGGTTACTCGGAACGGTCGGCGAGCCGATCAATCCGGAGGCCTGGAACTGGTATCACGAGGTGGTCGGAAACAAGCGCTGCCCGATCGTCGATACCTGGTGGCAGACGGAGACCGGCGGCCACATGATCACCCCGCTCCCGGGTGCCACAGCGCTCAAGCCGGGTTCGGCGACGAAACCGTTTTTCGGCGTGCAGCCGCAGCTGGTGGATAACGAAGGCAATGTCCTGGAAGGGGCTGCCGACGGCAATCTCTGCATCATCGACAGCTGGCCGGGCCAGATGCGCACGCTCTACGGCGATCATGACCGCTTCGTCGAGGCGTATTTCACCACCTACAAGGGCAAGTACTTTACCGGCGACGGCTGCCGGCGCGACGAGGATGGCTATTACTGGATCACCGGCCGCGTTGACGACGTGCTCAACGTTTCCGGCCACCGTCTCGGGACGGCGGAAGTGGAATCGGCGCTGGTGTCGCACAACCTCGTGTCGGAGGCGGCCGTGGTTGGCTATCCGCACAATATCAAGGGCCAGGGTATCTACTGCTATGTGACGCTGATGGCCGGCAACGAGGGCACGGAAGAGCTTCGCCAGCAGTTGGTCAAGCATGTGCGCCAGGAGATCGGCCCGATCGCGGCACCGGACAAGATCCAGTTCTCTCCCGGCCTCCCCAAGACCCGATCCGGCAAGATCATGCGACGCATTCTGCGCAAGATTGCCGAGGACGATTTCGGGGCACTCGGCGATACGTCGACCCTCGCCGATCCAGGCGTGGTGGATGATCTCATCGCCAACCGGCAGAACAGGTCGGATTGATCCGATCACTCGCGTGGGGTGTCAGCGATGGCATCCCACGCATTTCTCGGCCTTGAAACGAATATCTGCGTATTATTCCAAACGGCCAATACAGGGTCAGTCACCACAGACCGGCACCATTTTGCGGCCGCCGTCATAGGGTTGGACCAGTCCTGCCAGAAGCAGGTCCGAGCCGGCGTTGCGGCCATCTGGCAGCACGACATCGGCGACGACGCGGCCAAAATACTTGTCTCCGGAAATGTTGACGAGCTGGATCGTGCCGGACGCCTGCGTCAATGCTTCCAGCGCCTGTCGCGCGTCGCCGCCGGCCTGCCGGACGGAATGGCACTTCGACTTCAGCTCCGGCGCATCGATGCCTCGGATGCGGACATAGACTTCCACCCTCTGCTGCGGCCAAGGCCGCGCCTCGACCAGGATCGTGTCTCCATCGATGACCCGCAGGATCTCGGCAGCAACCGGGCCGGAGATTTCCTCGCGTGCGCTCGCGTCAGCCGCAGTGGCTCCGAGGAGAACAGCAATGACCGCGAGATATCTGACCATGAAAGGAATAAATTCCGAACATGAGGCGAAGTCAATAGGAATATTTACTCACGGCTTACCGCTCAGAAATCGATGGCGCGGCCGTTGATTTCCCAGTCGCCGAAGCGGGCGGGATCGGCGCCGCCGCGGCCGCCGAATTCTTCCGGCGTGTCCGTCTTTGCTGCTGCCTGCCGGCGCTCCTCGGCTTCCTTCAGCGCGCGCTGGGCAGCGGGCGAGAGTGGTTTGCTCGGCGCTGCGGTCTCGATCTGCGTTTCGCTGTTGTCGTTGTCGGGCGTCTGCATTTCATTCACCGGATGGTTTATTGAAAGTCTGAGCGAATTCACCACATTATAGGGCGTTCTCAAGGTTTCGAAAAGCCTAGACGGTCGAATTGGCAACGGGAGATATGACGATGAATGTGATGCGCACCGCCATGCTTCTGGCCTTCATGACAGCCTTGTTCATGGGCATCGGCTTCCTGATCGGCGGCAAGGGCGGGATGATGATCGCGCTGGTGATCGCGGCCGGCATGAACCTGTTTTCCTACTGGAACTCCGACAAGATGGTGCTGTCTGCCTATCATGCGCAGGAAGTGGATGCGCAGTCGGCGCCGGAATTTTACCTGATGGTGCAATCGCTTGCGGCCAATGCGGGCCTGCCGATGCCGAAGGTCTATATCTACGATAACCCGCAGCCGAATGCGTTTGCGACCGGCCGGAATCCGGAAAATGCTGCCGTTGCCGCCTCGACCGGTCTGTTGCAAAGCCTGACGCATGACGAAGTGGCTGGCGTCATGGCGCATGAGCTCGCGCATGTGCAAAACCGCGACACGCTGATCATGACGATCACAGCGACACTTGCTGGTGCGATTTCCATGCTTGGCAACTTCGCGTTTCTGTTCGGTGGCAATCGCGGAAACAACAGCAATCCGCTCGGTTTTATCGGCGTGATCGTTGCCATGGTCGTTGCGCCCTTTGCGGCGATGCTGGTGCAGATGGCGATCAGCCGGACCCGCGAATATTCGGCCGACCGTCGTGGTGCCGAGATCTGCGGCAAGCCGCTGGCGCTGGCTTCCGCACTCTCCAAGATCGCCGGCACGGCGCGGCAGGTTCCGAATTACGAGGCGGAGCGCAACCCTGCGACGGCGCATATGTTCATCATCAACCCGCTTTCGGGCGAGCGGATGGATAACCTGTTCTCGACCCATCCGAATACGGACAACCGGATCGCAGCACTTCAGCAGATGGCTGGTGAGTTCCGGGGGGACATCGGCGGCGGTGGCTCGACGGGGCAGTCTTCGGCTGCTAGACCGCAGCGAAGCGCGCGCTCCGTTCCGAATTCCGGCTCCGACAGCCGGTGGGGCCGCAGTTCGAACGAACCGCCCAAGGGTCCATGGTCTTGAACGACAAGAAAAACAACAAGCCTTCCAGATCAACTGGCGCGCGGGAAAACCCGACATCCCATGCGCCAGGCTCTCGCCCAGACGCCGGACCGGCAAAGCCGGGGCTCGAAGTCCGCGTGACAGCGGCCAAGCTTTTGTCGGCGGCCATCGACAAGAAGATTTCGCTCGATGGCATGCTCGACCTGTCCCACGGCAACCCGGCCTACAAGGCATTGGGCGATGCTGACCGGGCCCTGACGCGCGCCATCCTGACCACCGCCCTTCGCCATCTGACCCGGCTCGAAGCGGCGATTTCGTCCATGATCGATACGCCGCTGCCGCACGGGGCAAAATCCCTGCATCATGTTCTGGTGGTTGCGGCCGCGCAGATCCTCCATCTCGACGTCCCCTCGCATGCGGCGGTCGACTTGGCCGTCGAGCAGGCCAATCGCGATCCTCGCAACCGTCGCTTTGCCAAGCTGGTGAATGCCGTTCTGCGCCGCATGGTGCGCGAAAAGGAAGAGATCCTCCCGGCCACCGCTTCGGTGTCGCCGGTACCGGATTGGTTCCGCAAGCGTCTGGTTGCCGCCTACGGCGAGACCGAGGCCGACAAGATTGCCGAAGCGCAGCTGACGCCGGCCGCCATCGATCTGACAGTAAAGGGCGATGCCAAGGGCTGGGCCGAAAAGCTCGGCGGCAAGCTGTTGCCAACAGGCAGCATCCGCCTGCAGGCTTTCCAGGGATCCGTGACCGGTCTCGAGGGTTTCGAGGACGGTGAATGGTGGGTGCAGGACGTTGCCGCATCCATTCCGGCACAGTTGTTCGGTGACCTCACGGGCAAGCGTATCGCGGATCTCTGTGCGGCGCCCGGCGGCAAGACGGCGCAGCTGGTTGTGGCCGGCGCGCACGTGATTGCCGTCGAGCAATCCGCCAACCGGCTGGCGCGGCTGAAGGAAAACCTGGCACGGCTCGGTCTCGAGGCGGAGCTCTCGAGCGGTGATCTGTTCGAATTCAAGCCGGACGAATTGCTTGATGGCGTGCTGCTTGATGCACCCTGCTCGTCCACCGGCACCACCCGCCGCCATCCCGATGTGCTCTGGACCAAGGGACCCGAGGATATCGGCAAGCTTGCCGTGCTGCAGGAACGCATGCTGCGGTATGCGGTGACGCTGGTAAAACCGGGTGGGCTCATCGTGTTTTCGAACTGCTCGCTCGATCCGCTGGAGGGCGAGAAGCTGGTGGCCAAGGTGCTGGGGGATACGCCGACACTGGAACGGCAGCCGGTCAGCCCGAGCGATTGGCCGGGTCTGGAATCCGCGATTTCAGATCTCGGTGAATTTCGGACCACGCCGGCCATGCTGCCGGGGGATGAGACCTTTGCCGGTGGTATGGATGGCTTCTTCGCGAGCGTGCTCCGCGTCAGGTAAGTCTTTATTCACTATAACCTTACATAGTTTCGGTTGATCCATAATCGATTCCGGGCGCTCGGGGAGAGCATCCGGCCCTGCGGAGAATATCTCAAGTGACGATGCGGCTTGCCGATCGCCGAAGGCTTCTCGCCTTCGGCATGCGGGAGATCTGGCGACGCATTTGTCGCCGGTCCGCCGGCATGCGCCTTGCTCTGACACCGCTGCCGGTGCCGGACAGGCTGATCGTGGCGCCAACCGATCTGCGATCGATCGATCCGTTCATTGCCGAGGAAATTCTCGAAGGGCGCTATCCGCTGGCCGGTCGCGTTCTCGAAACTTTCGGTCATTCGCCGTTTCAGGTCGAGCTTCCGTCCAAGGCGTTTGCCGAGCGGCTGCATTCGTTTGCCTGGCTGCGGCATGTTCGCGCCAACAAGACGGAAGAGGCCTGCGACCACGCCCGTGACGTGGTGGCGGACTGGATCACACTGCATGGCCGTCGCCAGAGGGGCATCGGCTGGGAACCGAGCGTGGTGGCCGAGCGGGTGGTCGCATGGCTGTCGCACTCGACCGTCCTCCTCCAGGGCGCGGAGGCCGGCTTCTACCGCCGCTTCATGAAGAGCCTGGCGTTTCAGGTTCGCTACCTGCGCAAGATCGCTGGCTGCATTCCCGCCGACGAGACCCGGCTTCGTATCCGCATCGCGCTCGCCATGGCATCGGTTTCCATGCCCACCCGTGCGGCTTTCATCCGCCGCGAAGGTGCGCGGCTCGACCGTGAACTGGAATTCCAGATTCTGGCCGATGGCGGCCATCTCTCGCGCAATCCGCGCTCGATGCTCGATGCGCTGCTCGATCTTCTGCCGCTGCGGCAGACCTATATCAATCTCGGCCATGATCTGCCGCAAAAGCTGATCCCGACGATCGACCGCATCTATCCGGCGCTGCGCTTCTTCCGCCACCAGGATGGCGATCTGGCGCTGTTCAACGGTGCCACGGCGACACCGGCAAGCGAGCTGATGTCGGTGCTGCGGTATGACGAAAGCGGTGGCAAGCCATTCAAGGCGCTGCCGCATATGAACTATCACCGGCTGACGGCCGAGGACACGACGCTGATCGTCGATACCGGCTGGTCGGAGCCGGAATTCTCGCGCACGGCCCATGCCGGTTGCCTCGCCTTCGAGCTCTCGTCGGGCCGCAACAGATTCATCGTCAACTCGGGCTCACCGAAATTTTCCGGGCGCGGCCACCGCAGGATGGCGCGCTCGACGGCGGCGCATTCGACACTGACGCTGTCGGAGACGTCATCGAGCCGGATCGCCAAGTCGAAGCTTGCCGGGCCCATCCTGCTTCCCGGCGTCTCCGACGTCACGATCGACCGACGCGACGATGCGCATGGCAACGACTGGCTGCGGGCGACCCATGACGGGTATCTCAAGGAGTTCGGCTATCTCTACCACCGCGAGATCGGCCTCAACACGACCGGCAACAAGATCAAGGGCCATGACCGGCTGTTCGTGCCCGATGGCGAAGAGCCGGGCGACGAGAGACTGGTGGCCGTGGTTCGCTTCCACATCCATCCTGCCATCCGGCTGGTGCGGCGCGACCCCGAAAGCGTCGTGATGCAGGCGAGTGACGGCGAGAAATGGCTTTTTTCGGCGCCGGGTCTCGAGGTCATGATCGACGAGGACATCTTCTTTGCGGATGTTTCCGGCCCTCGCCCGAGCCAGCAACTGGCGATCGAATTTACCCTGCCCGAGGTCACCGAAATCCGCTGGATGCTGCGTCGCGCCGATTAGCCTTGGTTGGAATAGGGTTTCCCTGAAGGGGTAGCTGTGCTAACCGGCGGCCAATCCCTTTTAGCCCTTTCGGGGCACCCTCTTTCAGGAGAGACCGATGGCCGTCGCATCCAAAAAAATCCCAGCGCCAGACCGCGTCAAGATCCGCACAGCGCTTCTTTCCGTGTCCGACAAGGCCGGCATCATCGAGCTCGCCAAGGCGCTGACCGAGCAGGGTGTGAAGCTGCTATCGACCGGCGGCACGCACAAGGCGATCGCCGCCGCGGGTCTTGCCGTCACCGACGTCTCCGAAGTCACGGGCTTTCCTGAGATCATGGACGGTCGCGTCAAGACGTTGCATCCGACCGTACATGGCGGTCTTCTCGCCATCCGCGACGATGAGGAGCATGTCGCGGCGATGAAGACACACGGCATCGAGAGCATCGATCTTTCGGTCATCAATCTCTATCCGTTCGAGGAAGTGCGCGCGGCAGGCGGTGATTATCCGACGACGGTCGAGAATATCGATATCGGCGGCCCGGCGATGATCCGTGCGTCCGCCAAGAACCATGCCTATGTCACGATCGTCACCGATCCCTCCGACTACCCTGCCCTGATCGAGGCGCTGCAGGCCAATGGCGGCGAAACGGACTATGCGTTCCGCCAGAAGCTTGCCGCCAAGGCCTATGCCCGCACCGCAGCCTATGACACGGCGATCTCCAACTGGTTTGCCGAAGCGCTCGAGATCGAGACGCCGAGCTATCGGACAATCGGCGGCGTGCTGAAGGAAGCCATGCGCTACGGCGAGAACCCGCACCAGAGCGCCGGCTTCTACGTGACCGGCGAGAACCGCCCCGGCGTTGCCACGGCGGTGCTGCTGCAGGGCAAGCAGCTTTCCTACAATAACATCAACGATACCGATGGCGCCTTCGAGTTGATCGGCGAATTTGCGGCCAATCAGGGACCGGCTTGTGCCATCATCAAGCACGCCAACCCTTGCGGCGTCGCGACCGGCTCGACGCTGAGGGACGCCTATCTGCGGGCGCTGGCCTGCGACAGCACCTCTGCCTTCGGCGGCATCATCGCGCTCAACCAGTTGCTCGACGCCGAGACGGCGGAAGAGATCGTCAAGCTGTTTACCGAAGTAATCATCGCACCCGAGGTTTCCGACGAGGCGAAGGCGATCATCGCTTCCAAGAAGAACCTGCGCCTGCTGGTGACCGGCGGTCTGCCGGACCCGCGTTCGCGCGGCATTACGGCAAAGACCGTTGCCGGCGGCCTTCTGGTGCAAAGCCGCGACAGCGGTGTCATCGAGGATGTCGATCTGAAGGTCGTGACCAAGCGCGCACCGACGCCGACCGAGCTTGAAGACATGAAGTTTGCCTACAAGGTGGCAAAGCACGTCAAGTCCAACGCTATCGTCTATGCCAAGGACGGCCAGACGGCGGGCATCGGCGCCGGCCAGATGAGCCGGATCGATTCCGCCCGCATCGCCGGCCTCAAGGCCGAAGATGCGGCGAAGGCCATGGGCTGGGCCGAGCCGATGACCAAGGGGTCAGCGGTCGCATCGGAAGCCTTCTTCCCGTTTGCCGACGGTCTCCTCTCGGCGATTGCTGCCGGCGCCACAGCTGTCATCCAGCCCGGCGGCTCGATGCGCGATGCGGAAGTGATTGCGGCAGCCGACGAGCATGATGTGGCGATGGTGTTTACCGGCATGCGTCACTTCCGGCACTAATCTGAGCCGAAGACTTTCTATCCGGCCGGTCTATCGGCCGGATAGGGAACGGTCAGAAGCAGGATCAGGCCGGTGCCAAGAAAGACTGTCAGCGTCGCCATGCCGAGATGGGCCGAGCCCGTTGCATAGGTGACGATGGAAAACGACAGCGTGGCGAGGAAGCTCGTCGCGCGTCCCGACAGCGCGTAGATCCCGAAATAGCGGCCGGCCTCCGAGACATCGATGCTGCGGGCAAGGTATGACCGCGACGAGGCCTGGACCGGGCCGAAGGCGGCACCGATCAGAAGCCCGAACAGGATATAGGCCTTTTCCGCCGCGGTGCCGAACATTCCACCTGAGTCCTCCATGGAAAGCGGCATCAGGCCGAAGAAGACCTCGCCCGGGCTGGTGGAAACGATGCCGAGTGTTGCGATCAGCAGCAGGACGAGACTTGTAACCACCACCGTCTTTGATCCGAGCACGCGGTCGAGGACCCCGGCGGCGATACAGCCGAAAATCGCCACGACATTCAGGATGATGCCGTAGATGCCGATCTCGATGGTCGCCCAGCCGAACATGCCCGCCGCAAACGTGCCGCCCAGAATGATCAGGCCGTTGACGCCATCCTGGTAGAGCATGCGGGCAATCAGGAAACGGATGATGCCCGGGCGTTGCTTGAGTTCACGCAAGGTGCCTGCAAGTTCACGGAAGCCGGAGCCGACGGCCTTTGCGAGAGGCAGGCCTTTCGGGGCATCCGGCGTGAAGAAGAACATCGGCAGGATGAACAGAAGATACCAGATCGCCGCGATCGGGCCGGTGATGCGGGCGTCCTCGCCGAGCGCCGGATCCAGACCGAACAGCGGCGGAATGCCGATGAGCGTCAGACCCGTTTCCGGATTGGCCGCAAGCAGCGCAACGACCGCGATCAGGACGACCATGCCGCCGAGATAACCCAGACCCCAGGCGATGTTCGAGACCCTGCCGATATCGACCTTGGACACCAGACGCGGCATCATGGAATCGTTGAAGACGATCGAAAATTCGGCCGCGATCGAGGCAAGGATGATGCAGGTGACCGGCAGGGTGAGCGGAGAGCCGGGTGCCGCCTGCCAGAGCATGACGAGGCTTGCGACCTTGATCAGTGCAAAGCTTGCGATCCATGGCTTTCTGGCGCCCGACTGATCGGCGATCGAGCCCAGGATCGGAGACAGGATGGCGATGACGACGGAGGATGCCGTCGCCATGTTGCTCCAGGTGGTCTGGGCGGAGATCGGGTCGTCGGTGAGGCGCGCGACGAAATACGGGCCGAAGATGAAGGTGATGACAACGGTAAAGAACGGCTGTGCTGCCCAGTCGAACAGCATCCAGCCCCAGATGCCGCGCCGGCCTGGTTTAGCCGGCGCCTCGTCAAGTCCTGTCTCGGCCATCTTCTTTTCCCCGCAGCCCCTGCCCTCAAGTCGACCGTGCGTGTGCCAGATCTCCCAGCAGGCCGGCGGCGACGGAAATCTTCGAGAGGGTCAGATCGCCGCTTTCGCTGAGGCTCATCAGTTCAGCGCCGATGCGATTGACGCGCAGTCGATCGCCAGCGATCCAGGCTTCCACCGGCTTCTTGTCCTTGCGGTGCTCGGTCAAGACGGCAATGACGATGTCACGGCGGGCCGATGCGAGCTGTTGCAGGCTGCGTGACAGTGCCAGGCTTTCGTAATGGTCGCTTGTGCCAATCCGCTCGCCGGCCACGATCAGCCGGTTGACGCGGAACGTTTCGGTGACGGCGAAATAGCTCTCGATGGCGCGCGCCATGCTTTCGCCGGTCCGGTCGGCAATCCGCATGATCTCCGGCACGATGACGAGGGCCGATAGCAGGCGTATTTCTTTCACGAGACCGGACGGCGCCCCTTCGGCCTCAAGTTCTGCGGCAAGCGGGCCCGTTTCGGCGATGATATCGTCGGTCACGGCGGCGCGCAGACCCTTGATGGCGGCCCGGAGCCTGGCGATGGCCTCGGTCAGCTCCGTCGTGCCGATCTGCGTCTGAAGCGCGAGATAGGTGCCGATGCCGATGATGCGGCTAACCTGGGCGTAGAGATCATTCTGAACCCTGCCCGAGATCTTGCCATCCAGTTGGTCGATTTCGGCCCAGATGTTTTCGAGATCGAAGCCGTCGCGAACGAGGAAGAGTGCCTTGACGACATTGGCCGAGGTGGCCCCCGTCATGTCGCTCATCATGTGGACAAAGCCCGGGCCGCCGCGGTTAATGGCTTCGTTTGCCAGCGCCGTCGCGACGATTTCGCGGTGCAGGCGGTGGCCGGCGATATCCGCGGCATAAGCCTTCTGCATCTTCGCCGGGAAATAGGCTTTCAGCACGGAAGCAAAATATGGGTCGTCCGGGATGGTGCTGTCGATGAGTGCGTCGAATAGGACGATCTTCGAGTAGGAGACGAGCACGCCGATCTCCGGTCGTGTCAGCGGTCTCCCACTGGCGTAGCGCTCGGCAAGCTCGGCGTCGTCGGGCAGAGTCTCGACCTTGCGGTTCAGCCGCCCTTCGCTTTCGAGGACCGACATCAGGCGGGCGAGCTGCTCGCGATTGGCGGCACCCTTGCGCTCGACGAGCGAAATCGCCAGTGGTTGCAGGTAGTTGTTGCGCAAGACGAGATGACCCACGTCTTCCGTCATGGAGGCGAGCAGCGTGTTGCGCTTGGCGCGGGTCAGCCTGCCGTCCTGCATGGCCGGATTGAGCGCGATCTTGATATTGACCTCGACGTCGGACGAATTGACGCCGGCGGAATTGTCGATCGCGTCGGAATTGCAGCGCCCGCCGGCCAGCGAATAGGCGATGCGGCCCTTCTGGGTAACGCCGAGATTGGCGCCCTCGCCGATCACGCTGGCGCGCACTTCTGCGGCCGTGATGCGGATCGGATCGTTGGCGCGGTCGCCCACTTCGGTATCGGTTTCCGATGCCGCCTTGATATAGGTGCCGATGCCGCCGAACCAGAGAAGATCCACCTGGCTTTTCAGGATCGCCGTCAGGATCTCGAAGGGCGAGGCCGTCATCTTGTCGATACCGATCGCCGCTGCCGCCTGCTTGGTCAGTTTGACGGATTTTTCCGTGCGCGAAATGATCATTGCACCTTCAGACAGCGTCGAGCGGTCGTAATCCTGCCAGCTGGAGCGGGCAAGGGCGAACATGCGGCTGCGTTCGGCGAAGGACTTTTCGATATCCGGATCCGGATCGATAAAGATGTCGCGGTGGTCGAAGGCGGCGATCAGACGGATCTTTTCCGACAGAAGCATGCCGTTGCCGAAGACGTCGCCCGACATGTCGCCGACACCGGCGACCGAGAACGGCGTCGTCTGGATGTCGATGTCCTTTTCGCGGAAATGCCGCTTGACCGCTTCCCACGCGCCGCGGGCGGTAATGCCCATCTTCTTGTGGTCGTAGCCGGCCGAGCCGCCCGATGCGAAGGCATCATCCAGCCAGAAGCCGGCTTCCTGCGCCAGACCGTTCGCGGTGTCGGAGAAGGTTGCCGTTCCCTTATCGGCAGCGACGACAAAGTAAGGATCGTCCTCATCGATGCGCAGCGTGTTTTCGGGCGGGACCACCTCTCCGTCGATGATGTTGTCGGTAACCGACAGAAGCGTGCGGATATAGGTCTTGTAGGCTTCCTTGCCGGCGTTGAAGAAGGCGTCGCGCGCGGCGGCGGCGGGAAGCATCTTCGGGAAGAAGCCGCCCTTGGCGCCGACGGGAACGATGACGGCGTTCTTCACCTGCTGCGCCTTCACGAGGCCCAGCACTTCAGTGCGATAATCCTCGCCGCGGTCCGACCAGCGGATGCCGCCTCGTGCGACCTTGCCGAAGCGCAGGTGAACGCCCTCGACTTCGGTGCCGTAAACGAAGATCTCGCGGAACGGGCGCGGCTCCGGCAGGCCGTCGAGCATGTCAGGATCAAGCTTGAACGCCAGCATCGGCTTTGCGCCGCCGTTCTCGTCCACCTGGAAGTAATTGGTGCGAAGCGTTGCGTCGATCGCGTTGACGAAGCGGCGAAGCGTGCGGTCCTCGTCGAGGTTCGGGACGTTGCCGAGCGCTTCCTCGATCGTCTCGTGCAGCTCGGTCAGCTTCTTGATGCGGGCTTTTTCGGCAATCTTCGGATCGAACCCGTCGCGGAACAGGCGGAAGACGGCGGCGGAAATTTCCGGATACTTGTTGAGCGTATCGGCAATATAGGTCTGCGAGTAGACGATGCCGGCCTGGCGCAGATAGCGGGCATAGGCGCGCAGCACGGTCACTTCGCGGGCGGAAAGACCCGCAAGGAGAACGAGGCGGTTGAAGCCGTCATTGTCGATCAGTCCCTCGAACGCCCTGAGGAATGCGTCTTCGAGCCGCTGTCCCTCACGCGCAAGATCGATCTCGCGGGCACCGTCGAGCTGCAGTTCCATGTCGTGCAGGACGATGAGGTCCGCCTGCGGGCCGGCGTGGATTTCGAATGTCTGCTCGCTGACCACGTGAAAGCCGAGATTTTCGAGAAGCGGCACGCGGCGCGACAGGGAAAGATGCTGGTCGCGGTGGAAGATCTTTAGCGAAACTGTGTTCGCATCGTCACCGGGGCGCCGGTAGAAGTCGATCCGGATGGTCTCGCCGGCAGCGCAGGCGGCAATATCGGGCAGGTCGGCAAAGGTTTCTTCCGGAGAGAACGCTTCCTGGAAAGCGCGGGTGACGGAAAGGCGGGGGCTGTCTTCCGCAAGCAATGCGAACCTGTCTTCCCACGGCGTCGCGATAAGGCGCACAGCCTCCTCGAGCTTTGCCTGCGCGACACGCGGCGTCTTGCCGCCGCTGCGACCAATGATCATATGGACGCGGGCAACGCGGGCTTCCGGGAAGGCCGGGTAATAGGCCGAGACGTGGCCGTCGAAGATCTCGCAGAGATATGCGCCGACCTTTTCGCGGACGATCGAATTATAATCCTCGCGCGGCACGTAGACGATGACCGAAACGAAACGGTCGAAATGGTCGATACGCGGCAGCACGCGCACGCGCGGCCTCTCGCTCAGCTCCATGATCTGTTCGCAGAAGCTCGAGAGCACGTCGAGATCGATCTGGAAGAGATCGTCGCGCGGGTAGGATTCCAGCGTGTTTTCGAGCATGCGGCCCGAATGGCTTTCCGGATCGAACCCGAAATTCTTTTCAATACGGGCGATCTTTGCGCGCAGCAGCGGCACGTCGCGGACGGACTGGGTATAGGCAGTGGAGGTGAACAGGCCGACGATGCGCAGTTCGCCGACCACATTGCCCTTCTCATCGAAGCGCTTCACCCCGACGTAATCCATATAGGCGCGACGGTGCACGACGGATTTGACGTTGGCCTTGGCGACGATGAGGAAATCCGGGCCGTCGAGAAATTCGAGGATTTCTGGCGTCGTCGTGACCTGATCCTTGCCCTGACGCAGGACGAGCACATCCGGATCGGACAGAATGCCGAGGCCCCTGCCCTTGCCGCGCTCCACCTTGGCATCGGCGCCCTTGCCCGAATAGGTGTATTCGCGCATGCCGAGGAAGGTGAAATTGTCGTTCCTGAGCCAGTCGAGAAAAGCATACGCCTCGTCGGCATCGGCCTTCTTGCCTTTTTTAGCGTTGACGAGTTGGGCCTGGGCGTCTTTGAGAACGCCGAGCATCGCGGACCAGCCGGTAATGGCCTGGTGCACCTGGTTAAGAACAAAGCGGATTCGCTCGACCAGCCCGTCGGCTTGCTCGTCGTTGAGCTGAGGCACATGGATCTGGATCAGGCTGACGTGATGGGCCGGGTCGCCGGGTCGCTCGCTCGAGTGAAGCGTCGGCTGCTTGCCCGGTTCGATGACCAGGATCGGATGGACGGCCATCGTGAGGTCGCGATAGGCCGTCGTCACTTCACCCATGACCGAATCGAACAGAAACGGCATGTTGCGATCAATCACCGTAATGATCGAAACCGGCATTCCATCGGGCTCGACACCATCAAGGGTTTCGATTGTGATGTCGGCCTTGATTCGCGTCCAGGCTTTCAGCCGTCTTGCGGCATGTCCCGCGCACAGGGCGAGCATTTCTGGGGTGTAGTTTTCGAGATCGTCACTGCTGGCGCGGCTGAAGATCAGGAAGGGATCGAGATTGTCCTCCATGCCGGAAGCGGCCGCAATCTTGCCCGCCTTCTCGATCTGCTTGTCCCGCTTCGGGTTTTGCCGGCCTGCCATCTGTCTCTCCCTAAATTTTTTCTCAACGTGCGATAAAACGCAGCCAATGTCATTATGCTTTGCCGCGGTGTCTCACCGGTGCTTGCGGCTGGAATTTGTCATAGGCGTGTCACGTCTTGTTGACATGCCGACACAGAGATCCGATCAACGGTTCGATAACGTCGAAAGCAAGCATCATGCAGGGTAATTCAGGCGCGGTCATCGTCATTTCCAGCCATGTGATCCGTGGCTCGGTCGGTAACCGGGCCGCCGTCTTCGCGCTCGAGACCCTGGGATATCCCGTCTGGGCCATGCCGACCGTCGTGCTGCCCTGGCATCCCGGGCACGGTCCTTCGACGCGCCTGACGTTTCCCGAATCGGATTTCGACGAGGCTATAGACGATCTCATCCGGGCGCCATGGCTCGGCGAAGTGAAGGCGGTGCTGACCGGGTATTTCGGAAATGCCGCGCAGCCGCGCGCCGTGGCACGACTGATCGAGGCGCTGCGGAGAAACAACCCGGACCTTATCTATGTCTGCGATCCCGTGATGGGCGATCTCGGCGGGCTCTATATCCCGCAGCCGACAGCCGAAGCAATCCGCGACGAGCTTCTGCCGCTTGCCACCATCGCCACGCCGAACCGATACGAGCTTGCCTGGCTCTCGGGTGCACCGCTCGATGATAACAATGCGATCATGGAGGCAGCGATCGCGCTCGGGCCGCCGCGGATGCTGGTGACCTCGGCGGTGCCGATGATGACAGGCAGTACAGGCAATCTCTATCTCACCGGCAATCATGCGCTGCTGGCTGAACACCGGCTGATCGACCACGCCCCGAACGGGCTCGGAGACCTGCTCTCGGCGGTTTTTCTCGCCCGCGTCATGTCCGGCATGGATGAAGAGAAAGCCCTGCAGACAACGACTGCCAGCGTGTTCGAAGTGCTGGCGCGTTCGGTAAAGCGCGGGGCCAACGAGCTGACGCTGGAAATGGATGCCGCCAGCCTCTCGATGCCGATGGCGATGGTCCAGATGCGCCGGCTCGTGCATCCCCTTAAGAGGCGCAAGCCGTAAGCTCAAACAGCATGCGCATCCACACAATGGCCGTTGATTCTCGTCTGGCTGCACGATAATCGTGAGCCATGAGCGAATTTCCAGAAAAACTGCTTTCGGGCTACCGTAACTTCATGAGTGGTCGCTACAGCGACGAGCGGGAGCGCTATCGCGCGCTTGCCGATACCGGCCAGAAGCCGCATACGCTCCTGGTTGCCTGTTGCGACAGTCGCGCGGCGCCCGAGACGATCTTCGACTGCGGTCCGGGAGAACTCTTCGTGGTCCGCAACGTCGCCAACATGGTACCGCGCTACGAGCCCGACAGCCAGTTTCACGGGACATCGGCTGCGGTTGAATACGCGGTGCAGGTGCTTGAGATCCGCAATATCGTTGTCATGGGCCACGGCCGCTGCGGCGGTATCCAGGCAGCGCTCGACGCTTCCATGAAGCCGCTGTCGGAGGGGGATTTCATCGGCAAGTGGATGGGTTTGGTCAGGCCTGCGGCCACGCAGATCCAGAGCAACGACCTGATGACCCAGAGCGAGCGTCAGACAGCGCTCGAACGGGTGTCGATCCGCAATTCGATCGCCAATCTGCAGACCTTCCCCTTCGTCCGCGATCTCACGGAAAAGGGAGAACTCGACATTCACGGCGCCTGGTTCGATATCTCGACCGGCGAGTTGTGGGTGATGAACGAGAAGGGCGATTTCACCCGGCCAGACATCAGTGTACCGGCGATCGAGGCCGAGCAGAGCCCGGCCTGATCATTTCAACCGTGTAACGGCTCAGCCGCCGTCGATCTGGGCGCCCATGTATGCGATCGCCTGCTGGTAGACGGTTGCCGCGTTCCAGCCTTGGATGGCGACGAAATTCGGCTCGCCCTGCTGGTAACCGGCGCCTGTACGCCAGCCATGACCCTTGAGGAAGTTGGCGGTCGATGCCAGCGCATCGGCGCGCGAACGGACCATGTCGATATGGCCGTCGCCATCACCATCAGCGCCGTAGCGGATGACGTTGAGCGGCAGGAACTGCGTCTGGCCGATTTCGCCATGCGCTGCACCCTTTGCAGTGGTGCTGAGATCACCGCGGGCAACGAGCTGCAGGGCAGCGTAAAGCTGTTCGGTAAAGTAGGCCGAGCGGCGGCAGTCATAGGAAAGCGTCGCGACGGCCGACAGCGTATGCTGGTCGCCCATGTAATTGCCGAAACCGGTTTCCATGCCCCAGATTGCCAGGATCGGGCCGGCCGGAACGCCGTAGCGGCGCTCAATCGACGCAAACAGCGCTGCGTTGGATTTCTTCATGGACTTGCCGCGCGAGATGATCGTTGCGCCACCGCGCTTCTTCATGAACTCGTCGAAGGAAAGCTTGAAGCTTTTCTGGCCGCGGTCGGCGCGAATGGTCGGGCGGTTGTAGACGACGTTAGCAAAGGCGCGGTCGAGAACTGCAGGGCTGATACCCTTGGACGGTGCCTGCTGCTTGAAATCGGCGACCCAGCGGTCGAAACCGGCTCCATCATTGCCGCAGGCGGCGGCAAAGGCCGGGGCTGCGGTTGCAAGCGTTGCTGCTGCGATCAATCCTGCCAGAATAGTCTTCATCATGCGGTCAAACCCGTCGAAAGTCCGGATTGCTTGGCCGAAAGCTTCCGGAAGAATTGCGCTATATTCGGCCTTATGACCCCAGTGGCGGATAATCGCAATTCATCTTCCCATGAATAGTTCGTGAAGAGAGACGAATCGAAAAAACCCCGTCATTTCTGACGGGGCTTTCTAAGCGGATTTGCTTAATAAAGTACGTTACTTATTAAGCAGCAACCTTGCGTGGCTTGATCAGACCGCGATTGACCAGAAGTTCGGCGATCTGGATCGCGTTCAGCGCGGCACCCTTGCGCAGGTTGTCGGAGACGACCCAGATGTTGAGTCCGTTTTCGACGGTTGCGTCTTCGCGGATACGCGAAATGTAGGTCGCGTCTTCACCGGCGCATTCGAGAGGCGTGATGTAACCGCCGTCTTCGTGCTTGTCGATGACAAGGCAACCCGGCGCTTCGCGCAGGATATCGCGGGCCTGATCGGCCGTGATCTCGTTTTCGAACTCGATGTTGACGGATTCGGAGTGGCCGATAAAGACCGGAACGCGCACTGCCGTGCAGGTAACGCGGATCTTCGGGTCGAGCATCTTCTTGGTCTCGGCCAGAACCTTCCACTCTTCCTTCGTGTAGCCGTCTTCCATGAAGCTATCGATATGCGGGATGACGTTGAAGGCAATACGCTTGGTGAACTTCTTCGATTCGACCGGATCGGCCACGAACACGGCGCGCGTCTGGGTGAAGAGTTCGTCCATGCCTTCCTTGCCGGCACCGGACACCGACTGGTAGGTGGAAACGACGACGCGCTTGATCTTGGCAAAGTCATGCAGCGGCTTCAGCGCGACGACGAGCTGGGCCGTCGAGCAGTTCGGATTGGCAATGATGTTCTTCTTGGAGAAACCGACGATGGCGTCGGGGTTCACTTCCGGAACGATCAGCGGCACTTCCGAATCGTAGCGCCAGGCGGACGAGTTGTCGATGACGACGCAGCCCTGCGCACCGATCTTCGGCGACCACTTCTTGGAGGCATCGCCGCCGGCGGACATCAGGCAGATGTCGGTATCGGAGAAATCGTGGTTCTCGAGGTTGGAAACCTTGAGCGTCTTGTCGCCGAAGGAAACTTCCGTGCCCTGGCTGCGGGCGGAGGCGAGTGCGACGACTTCATCAGCCGGAAAACCACGTTCCGCGAGAATGTTCAGCATTTCCCTGCCGACATTGCCGGTTGCACCGGCGACTGCGATCTTGAAACCCATTTCTTTGCTCTCTTTCTGTCTCTCCTCGGTTTTCTGAGGGGGAAGCCCGTGTCGCGCGCGACGCGGTGTTCCTTGTCCCCGGCCGTACCGGGGAGAGAGCGGTGGCCAGAGACGTCAGACGATAATTTTCGTCGTCGTTTTGGCCGTGGTTTTGTCGGAAACCGAAAGGGCAACATCCAGCCGCCCGGCAGATACTGCCAGGTCATAGCACGCAGCAAAGCGAAAGTCGCGGCGAAGCATGGACACTCCTTTTCCAAAGCTGCTCATAAAAGATTTTGCCGCAGAGTCAAGGTTGATGCGATCGGACCTCGGCGCCGTTATCACGTTTCTGTCATTGCACTGTCATGGCATGGGGCTATCCCCGAACCTCTATGCGACGCAACGACGGGGGTTTTCCATGCGTATGCTTCTTGCTGCCTTTGCAGCCACCACAATTCTTTCCGGCGGCGTGCAAGCCGCCCACGCCGCGAACGTCTTTCCGCTTGATCGGGCGACGATCCTGACAGGCTCTCCATTCGATTTCAAGGTCGAGTTCAGCTCGGTCGTAAAGCCTGAGGACGTCAAGATCACCGTCAACGGCCAGGACTACAAGTCTGTGTTCGGCAAGGATGTCGAGTTCGTTGCAGAAGAGAAAAACAAGGACAAGGTTCTCGGTTCCGCCGTCGTGCTGCGCGCACTGACGATCGCGAATGCCGGCGACTACAAGGTTGAAGTCTCTGCTGGTTCGGAAACCAAGAGCGTGACCTGGAACGTTTATGGCACCGCGGCGCAGCCAAAGGCCAAGAACGTGATCTTCCTGATCGGTGACGGTCTTTCCGTGGCGCATCGCACCGCTGCCCGCATCATGGCCAAGGGCATGACCGAGGGCAAGGCGAACGGTCGTCTCGCAATGGACGACATCCCGCCGGCAGCCTTTGTCGGGACGTCCGCGACGGACGCTGTCGCCACCGACAGCGCCAACACGATGTCGGCCTATATGACCGGCCACAAGACAGCCGTGAACGCAATCGGCGTCTATGCCGATCGCACGCCTGACTCGATGGACGATCCGAAGGTTGAAACATACGCGGAAGCGGTCCGCCGCCAGACGAAGAAGTCGATCGGCATCGTCACGACCGCAGAAGTTCAGGACGCAACACCCGCAGCCGTCGTCGCCCATACCCGCAAGCGCGGCGACAAGGCGGAAATCAACGGCATGCTGTTCGACGTCAAGCCGGACGTCCTGCTCGGCGGCGGTTCCGCCTACTTCCTGCCCCAGGCGACGCCTGGATCCAAGCGCAAGGACGACAAGGACTATATCGCCCTGTTCAAGGATGCCGGCTACATGCTTGCGACCAGCAAGGCTGAACTGGCAACGGCAGCCGGCACCAATACCGGCAAGATCCTCGGCCTGTTTCACACCGGCAACATGGACACGACGCTTGACCGCGAATTCCTGAAAAAGGGCACGACGGCGAAGTTCCCGGATCAGCCGGGCCTCGTCGACATGACCAAGGTCGCGCTCGACACGCTGTCGAAGAACCCGGACGGCTTCTTCCTGATGGTCGAAGCTGCCAACATCGACAAGATGTCTCATCCGCTGGACTGGGACCGCGCAGTCGTCGATACGATCGAATTCGACAAGGCAATCGCCGCAGCCCGCGAATTTGCCGACAAGAACCCCGACACGCTGATCATCGTCACCGGCGACCATACCCACGGTGTTTCGATCATCGGTACGGTCAACGATGAAAAGCCGGGCGACGACATGCGCGAAAAGGTCGGGACCTATGCCGAGGCAGGTTTCCCGAACTATATGGACGAGAACAAGGATGGTTATCCTGACAAGGTCGATGTTACCAAGCGCCTGTTCCTGAACGCCAATAACGGCCCTGATCATTACGAGACATTCCGTCCGAAGCTCGACAATCCCTTCGTTCCCGCCATCCAGAACGAGAAGAAGGAATATGTCGCCAACGAAGCCTACAAGGATATCCCGGGCGCTGTTCTCGTGACCGGCATCATTCCGAAAAGCGCCGACAGTGGCGTCCATGCGGTTGACGATGTCGTGCTTCAGGCTGCCGGCCCAGGTTCAGAAGGCTTCCGCGGCTACATGGAGCAGAGCGACGTCTACAAGGTTCTCGCGGAGACTTTCGCGCTGGGCGCCAAGCAGACCAACTGATCAGACCGACTGGGTCTGAACGACCATGGTTAAAGAGGGGGCATGTCCTGAGGCGTGCCCCTATCTACTTCAGATATCGCGGGACTTGAAGATATGCCTCAGCTGCAGGATGATGACGGCGCTCGACAAGGGAGAGTGATCATGGGAGCGCTCGAGATGGTCGACCGTCGCCAGATGCTCAAGACCTCGCTTGGCATCATTGCCGGCCTGCCGCTGCTGATATCAGGCGCAACCGCCCGCGCAGAAAACGGCCTTTCCTTCGACGAACTCTATGGCAAGGTCAGCGTTCTCGGTCTGGAATTTTCCGACAAGGTCAGGCGGCTGAACGGCCAGGAGATCGCCATGCGCGGTTTCATGGCGCCACCGCTGAAGGCGGAAGCCTCGTTCTTTGTTCTGACCGAAGTGCCGATGTCGATCTGCCCGTTCTGCTCCACCGATGCGGACTGGCCGGACAATATCGTCGTTGTCTATCTCGATGAGAAGCAGACATTCACCCAGCCAAGCCAGACGATCGAGGTGCGCGGCACGCTCGAGATGGGCTCGTGGACCGATCCGGACACCGGCTTCGTGAGCCTGCTGCGGATCCGCCAGGCTGAATACGGTACGGTCTGACGACATGATGCCTCTTAAGGTGCAATCTCTCGCCATCTCGTTTCCCGGTCTGGCGACACCGGTTCTTTCCATCGATGCTCTCGAGATCGCCGCCGGCAGCCGCGTTGCGCTGACGGGCGGTTCGGGATCCGGCAAGAGCACGCTTCTCAATATCATTGCGGGGCTCGAGCGTGTTCGCACCGGTGAGGTCATCTGGGGTGGGCAGGATATTGCCAGACTGTCGGAAGGCCGGCGAGACCGTTGGCGGGCCGAAAATGTGGGTCTCGTAATGCAGGATTTCCATCTCTTTGCGGGTCTTTCGGCGCTGGATAACGTGCTGCTGCCGGCACGGCTTTCGCGGGTCTCGACCCCGAATCTGGTGAAAAGAGCGCATGAGCTGATCGAGACCGTGGGGTTGAAGCGACCCGGTCAGTCCGTCGAGACCATGTCGCGCGGCGAGATGCAGCGGGTGGCGATCGCCCGGGCGCTGCTGCGCAAGCCGGGTATCATCATTGCCGACGAGCCGACGGCAAGCCTCGATCTCGAAAACGGCGAGGCGGTGGGGGATCTGCTTCTGTCCGTCGCGGCCGGTGCCGGCAGCACGCTTGTTGTGGCGACCCACGACCAGCGCATGATCGAACGCCTCGACCGGCGCATCGTGCTCAGGGGCGGGTGCATCGTCGGCGATGATGTTGTCGGGAAGGTGCCGGTATGATCCGTTTTATCATCGCCGACCTGCGGCGTCTCTGGCTGGGCTGCGCCGTCGTGGTGCTTCTGGTTGCCTTAGCTACGGCGCTCGGGGTTGCCGTGACCCTGCAGGAACGGTCGCTGCGGCTCGGCAGTGCGCGTGCCGCCGACAAGTTCGATCTGGTGATCGGCGCCTCCGGCAGCGAAACGCAGCTGATCCTCTCGTCGATCTTCCTGCAGCCGGCACCCTTGCCGCTGGTCGATGGAGAAGTGCTGGCAAAACTTGCCGCCGATCCGCGCGTCGCCTGGGCAGCTCCCGTCGGTTTCGGCGATTCCTTTGCCGGCTATCCGATCGTGGGAACGACGACGAGGCTTGTGACCAGCACGACGCCGGGCTTTGGCGAGGGGCGCTTGTTTGCCGCGGAAGGCGAAGCGGTTCTCGGCGCTTCCGTCACTCTTCCGGTCGGCGCCGACGTCAAGCCGATGCATGGAACAGCCGAAACCGGTGGTCCAACCCATACGGACATCGCATACAAGGTCGTGGGCAAGCTGAAACCGACCGGCACGCCATGGGACCGCGCCATTCTCGTGCCGATCCAGGCCGTATGGCACGTTCATGGTTTAGGCGCTGAGCATGAGCACGAGGACGCAAGCACGGAGCCTGCGGCAGCTGTCGCCTCTACCAGCCATGACGAAGACCATCATCACGGCGGCATCGATCCGGATGCGCCGCTCGTCGAGGATTTCGGGGCTGATACCCCCGGCCTTCCAGCGATTCTGGTCAAACCGAAGTCGATTGCCGATGCCTATCGCCTGCGTCAGGCCTATCGCGCCAATGGCACGGTGGGGGTCTTTCCCGGCGAGGTGCTGACCGGCCTTTATGCGACGCTTGGCGATGCGAAAATGGTGTTGAGCGCGGTCGCTGCGGGATCGCAGGCTCTTGTCGCGGCGGCACTGGTGCTGGTGACGGTCATCCATGTGGGGCAACGGCGCCGGCAGATCGGCGCGCTGCGCGCGTTCGGGGCACCGCGCGGCGCCGTGTTCCTCATCGTGTGGCTGGAGCTGCTTCTCCTGGTTGCGGTCGGCATCGGGCTCGGCTTCGTCTGCGGGCTACTGGCGGCGCAGTTCGGCGCCCATCTGTTTACCGCGAAAAGCGGGGTCATCCTGCCGGTCGGGTTCACGAGAGACGACGTACGTCTGGCACTTTTTCTGCTGGGCTTTGCAGCGGTCCTTTCGGCCGTGCCGGCACTTCTTACCTATCGCCAGTCGCCCGCCCAGGCGCTTCGCTCCTGACCACTCCGGGCTACGTCATTAGACGAAAGTCATAAGCCGAAAGCATGTCTCATCCGGCGTGCCAAATTCTGTCACTCTGCAACGATTGCGCTAACCTGTCTGGCCGAGGAGGAGAATGGCCGGACAGGAAGGCACGGAGTTCATCTTGTTGGGAGGACGACAATGGCACACGTCGCAACGGCAGCCCGGACGAAGGCTAGCCCCATGACGCGCGAGGAAAAGAAGGTCATCTTCGCCTCGTCGCTGGGTACCATTTTCGAATGGTATGATTTCTATCTCTACGGAACGCTTGCCGTCATCATCGGCCGGCAGTTCTTTTCGGCGTTTCCGCCCGCCACGCAGGCCATCTTTGCACTGCTGGCCTTTGCTGCAGGCTTTCTCGTCCGCCCCTTCGGCGCACTGGTCTTCGGACGGCTCGGCGATCTTGTCGGACGCAAATATACCTTCCTCGTCACGATCGTGATCATGGGCCTATCGACATTCTTTGTCGGTCTTCTGCCGAGCTACGAGCAGATTGGTGCAACGGCGCCCATCCTTCTCATCGCGCTGCGCATGTTGCAGGGCCTGGCGCTCGGTGGCGAATACGGTGGTGCTGCTGTCTATGTGGCGGAGCACGCCCCGCCCGGTCGCCGCGGATTTTACACGGCCTGGATTCAGACGACGGCGACGCTTGGCCTGTTGCTGTCGCTCGCCGTCATCGTGACGCTGCGCGTCAACATGGGTGAAGAAGCCTTTGCCACAAGCTATCCGGTCATATTCGGTCTGCTGGGCGGCTGGCGCATTCCGTTCCTCGGATCGGCACTGCTGCTTGCCGTCTCCATCTACATCCGCTTGCAGATGAACGAGTCCCCCGTCTTCCAGAAGATGAAGGAAGAAGGCACCCGTTCGAAGGCACCGCTGACGGAAGCCTTCGGCACCTGGAAGAACGGCAAGATCGTCCTGATCGCACTGTTCGGTCTTGTCGTCGGCCAGGCCGTCGTCTGGTATACCGGCCAGTTCTACGCGCTGTTCTTCCTGCAGAGCATCCTGAAAGTCGACCTTCTGACGGCGAACGTACTGATCGCCTGGTCGCTTCTTCTCGGCACACCATTTTTCCTCGTCTTCGGTGCGCTGTCTGACCGCGTGGGCCGCAAATGGGTCATTCTGGCAGGCTGCGCGCTCGCAGCGGTCACGTACTTCCCGCTATTCCACGCATTGACCAATACCGCCAATCCGACCTACGCGGCAGCGATCAAAAACGTCCAGATCCAGGTTTCGGCGGATCCGGCGACATGCGGATCCCTGTTCGACCCGGTTGGTATCAGGACCTTCACGCAGCCCTGCGACGTCGCGAGACGCACGCTGTCGCAGCAGGCGTTTACCTACACGCTGGTGCCAGCAGCCGCCGGTGCGCCAACCACGGTCAGCGTGGCGGGCACGGACGTTCCCGTTGCCAATGTGACGTTGCCGGACGGCAAGACCGAAACCTTCGCCCAGCGTCTCGGCCCGGCCAGCGTGGCAGCCGGCTACCCTGCCGCCAACGATGCTGCCAAGGTGCGTGTGGATGGCTTCTTCGCGGTGTTCGGCAATGCCCAGGCTTTGACGGTCATCGCCATTCTCTGGGTCATGGTCGTCTATGTGACGATCGTCTACGGCCCGATCGCCGCGGCGCTGGTGGAGTTTTTCCCGACACGCATCCGCTATACCGCCATGTCGCTGCCGTATCACATCGGCAACGGCTGGTTCGGCGGGCTGCTGCCGGCCACCTCCTTCGCGATCGTTGCCTCGACCGGGGATATCTATGCCGGCCTCTGGTACCCGGTCGGCTTTGCCGTTCTCACGATCATCATCGGCGCGGTCTTCGTGAAGGACCGGCGCAATATCGATCTCAACGACTGATCAGTCAGCAAAAAAGAAGGGCCCGGCGGAAACGCCGGGCCCTTTTTCGTTTCAGGGAAGTGGTCCCCTCGCGGGATGCCTCAGGCCGAGAGGCCGGCAAATTCCTTGAGGATGGCGTCGCCCATGTCGCCGGTGCCGACCTGGCGGCAGCCGTCGGCCATGATGTCGCCGGTGCGGATGCCCTGGTCGAGAACGTTGGCGATCGCCTTTTCCAGGTTGTCGGCTTCGGTGATCATGTTGAAGGAATAGCGAAGACACATGGCAAAGGACGCGATCATGGCGATCGGGTTGGCAATGCCCTTGCCGGCAATATCCGGTGCCGAACCATGGACCGGCTCGTACAGCGCCTTGCGCTTGCCGGTCTTGCCATCGGGTGCGCCGAGGGAAGCGGACGGCAGCATGCCGAGCGAACCCGTCAGCATGGCCGCAACGTCGGACAGCATGTCGCCGAACAGGTTGTCGGTGACGATGACGTCGAACTGTTTCGGCGCGCGAACCAGCTGCATGCCGCCGGCATCGGCCAGCATGTGGTCCAGCTTCACATCGGAATACTTGGCCTTGTGGATCTCGGTGACGACCTGGTTCCACAGCACGCCGGATTTCATCACGTTGCGCTTTTCCATCGAGCACACGGCATTCTTGCGGGTGCGCGCCAGTTCGAAGGCAACGCCTGCGATGCGTTCGATCTCGTAGGTGTCGTAGATCTGGGTATCGATGCCGCGCTTCTGGCCGTTGCCGAGATCGATGATTTCCTTCGGCTCACCGAAATAGACGCCGCCGGTCAGTTCGCGGATGATCAGGATGTCGAGCCCGTCCACCAGTTCGGGTTTCAGCGAAGAGGCGGCGGCAAGCGCCGGATAGCAGATGGCCGGGCGCAGATTTGCGAAAAGCTCCATATCCTTGCGCAGGCGCAGCAGGCCGGCTTCCGGGCGCACCTCATAGGGCACACTATCCCATTTCGGACCGCCGACGGCGCCGAACAGGACGGCATCGGCCGCCATCGCTTTTTCCATATCCGCGTCGGAAATGGCGGCGCCATGCGCATCATAGGCGCAGCCGCCGACCAGACCTTCGTCGGTGACGAAATCGGCACTCATGGCGTCGTTCATATGGGCGATGATCTTGCGCACTTCGCCCATGGCCTCTGGACCGATGCCATCACCGGGAAGCAGGAAAAGGTGTTTTGCCATTGTGCAGATGTCCTTGATTGTTCAGGCGGCGGTTGGGCAGCTGTTTCAGGAAGCGCCGGCACCGATGCGTGCGGTCACTTCGATCTCGATTTTCATTTCAGGGGTGGTGAGGCCGCAGACGATCATGGTCGCTGCCGGCCGAATCTGGGCAAATACCGATCCGACGACCTCGACCACGGCATCGTAGTCGGCCATGTCGACGAGATAATAGCGCACGCGGACCACGTCCTTCAGGCTGCTGCCGGCTTCGCCAAGCGCTTTTGCGATAGTGGCGAGCGCGTTGCGGGTCTGGTCGGCAACATCGTCAGGCATCGTCATCAGGGCATAGTCATAGCCCGTCGTGCCCGAGACATAGACCATGTCGCGGTCGACAACCGCGCGGGAATAGCCGATCCGTGCTTCGAAGGGTGATCCGGAGGAGATATGCGTGACCATCTGATGACCCTCAGAGCCAGGGGCGTTCCGTGCTGTTCTTGTCCTCGAAACTCGAGATCACGGTGTCGCTCTTCAGCGTCGATGCAATATCGTCGAGACCTTCGAGAAGGATCTGGCGGCGGCCGGGATCGATGTCGAAATGGAGCGAGCCGCCATCCGGGCCGGTGATCTTCTGCGCTTCGAGATCGATCGAAATGACGGCATTGGAGCCGCGATCCGCATCGTCGAGCAGCTTTTCGAGATCTTCCGGAGATACGATGATCGGCAGGATGCCGTTCTTGAAACAGTTATTGTAGAAAATATCGGCAAAGCTGGTCGAGATCACGCAACGGATGCCGAAATCGAGAAGTGCCCAAGGCGCGTGCTCACGCGACGAGCCGCAGCCGAAATTGTCGCCAGCCACCAGGATCTTGGAATTGCGATAGGCCGGCTTGTTCAGGATGAAATCCGGGTTTTCTGACCCATCCTGATTGTAGCGGGATTCTGCAAACAGTCCCTTGCCGAGACCGGTTCGCTTGATCGTCTTCAGGTAGTCCTTGGGAATGATCATGTCGGTGTCGATGTTGACGACCGGAAGCGGCGCTGCGACGCCTGTGAGTTGCGTGAACTTGTCCATGATCTGCCTCCAAGGGAGTTGTCGTGAAGGCCAAATAAAGCAATTTGCCGCCGATTTGAAGGGCATTATGCCTTCAACCGGTACTCCGCTGCGCCAGAGCGCGCAGGCGGAGCGAACATGATGACGCTAGAGGTCGATGATGGTACCGCGGCCGTCGTTCCACACACGGATATCGCGGCTGGCCGGCTTTGGTCCGAACGATTTCGCTCGCACGGGTACAGGGTTCAACCTGGTCGAGATCGCCCTACCAATTGAAAGAAGGACGAGAATGCCGGCAAATGCGACGGTCAGAGACGCTGTAAAGAGCGCCGCCATGGCAAGCACCGCAATAGCTGAGGCGACGACGAAAAATGCACGAATGTTTTGCATGGATCATACCTTTCAACGTCTGAAATGTGGGACCGGCCGGCCCCGCTTACAAGTGGTTTCACGACCTCCTGTCTTGCCGAGGGCCAAAAAGCTTGTCACAACCACGTTATGACTTTTCCCAATGATTACATGGTCCCGAAGCGATGGCCGCTCTGATCCGGCGCTCGCTCCTGAGCGTTCCCGCGAGCAACACCCGTGCGCTTTCGAAAATCCCGCAGCTCGACTGCGACGGCGTGATTTTCGATCTGGAGGATTCCGTGGCATTCGCGCAGAAAGCGGAAGCGCGGGATAACCTCCGCAGAAGCTTTGCCGAGCTGAATTCCGATGGTCTCGAGACGGCTATCCGGATCAATCCGCTCACAAGCGAATTCGGTCCTGCGGATCTCGAGCTCATCGTCGAACTTCTGCCGGATGCGGTGGTCATTCCCAAGGTTGAGCATGCGGACGACGTCCGGTTGATCGCCGAGCGCCTTTCTCAGGCGGGCGTGCCGGAGAGGGTCTCTATCTGGGCGATGATCGAAACGCCGCTCGGCGTCCTCAACGCCGCCGAAATCTCGAGCGTGGGCGGACGGATCAAATGCCTCGTCGTGGGGCTCAACGATCTTCGCAAGGCAACGGGTGTTTTGCCGCAACCGGGGCGGGCCAATCTCATACCCTGGTTGATGCAGGTCGTGCTGGCGGGCAGGGCCTATGGTGTCGATGTGATCGACAGCGTGTTTAACGATTTCAGGGACGAAGTCGCGTTCGAAGCCGAGTGCGCCCAGGGCCGCGCCATGGGATTTTCAGGCAAGATGCTGATCCATCCGGCGCAGATCGACGCGGCCAACCGTCATTTCGGTCCTGATGATGATGCGCTTGAAGAGGCGCGCGCCATCATCGAGGCCTTCCGCCAGCCGGGAGCCGAAACGCTCAACGTCATCAACCTCGACGGTCGCATGGTCGAGCGTCTGCATCTCGAAGATGCGGAAAAGCTCGTCGCCAGCGCGGCGGTCATCGCCAACAGAAAGAGAAAGCCATGAAAGTATATCGTTTCATCACCGGTCCTGACGATGCCGCCTTTTGTCACCGGGTGACGGCGGCGCTGAACAAGGGCTGGGAATTATCCGGTTCGCCAAGCTACGCCTTCAACGGCAAGACGGGCGAGATGCATTGCGGCCAGGCCGTGATGAAGACCGTAGAAGGCAAGGAATACAGCCCCGAGATGAAGCTCGGCGAGCAGTAAAAAGCTAGGCCGAGGTGTGTCGGCCAGCGCTGGATCAGCGCTGGCTTGCTTCCTCGGCGCTCGCCTCGATGCGCTCCATGTCGTCGTCACTCAGGCCGAAGTGATGGCCGATCTCGTGAATGAGGACGTGGGTGATGATATCGCCCAGCGTTTCCTCGTTCTCCGCCCAGTAATCGAGGATTGGCCGGCGATAAAGCCGGATGCGATTCGGCAGTTCGCCGGTTTCCACCGTAAACCGCTCGGAAATGCCACGTCCTTCGAACAGGCCCAAGAGGTCGAACGGCGTTTCGAGCGCCATGTCTTCAAAAACGTCGTCGTCCGGAAACTCCTCGACCTCAATGGTGAGGTTCGTCGTGAGTTTGCGGAATTCGTCCGGAAGGTGGCTGTAGGCTTCTAATGCCAGCGACTCGAACGTGCTGATCGTCGGCGCATGGCGATCCTGCCAATCATCGGTCTGGTCAATGCGGGCCATGGGATCTCCTTCCAACTCAGGCACATATAATACCTGAAGCAGCTATTTCGAGAAAAGAATCATTGCGATAGCTTTTAGAGGAAAAGATTCCTGATCGGGAGCTGTTGACTCTTTGCCACGTGTCTGGAATCCATAAGAACATAAAGCGAACATTATCGATGGAGTTAACGCCATGGCCAAAGGTGCCTGGGCGCGGGAGAGACTTTTGCCCTGCGCAAGCCGATCTCGGAGACGGAAAGCGGTTGGCGAGCTTGCTCCTGATGCTCGCGTCTGGTCTGGATTGGAACCCGCATGACCGCCTGTTTTCGATTCCCTCTGGCGCATCGACAGAGGCGTATTCTGACACTCGTGTTCCCGCGTCTGTCAACCGACAGAATCGCGCGCCGCCGCTGGGGTATGGACTGGCGGTCTTCCCGCCATCATGATCATCCACCGATCGTCTTTGCCGGGCGCCACGCCGACAGGATGTGCCTGACAGCGCTCGACGCCGCCGCCGAACGCCTTAACCTGAAGCTGGGACAGGGCGTTTCAGAAGCGCGAGCGATCTTTCCGGAGCTCGACGTGATGGACGAAGACGATGATGCCGACGCGGCGCTTCTGATGGCGCTCTCCGACTGGTGCGACCGATATACGCCACTGGTGACGCTAGAAGGGCGAAACGGGCTCTCTCTGGATATCACGGGCTGTGCGGATTACGGTGGCGGAGAGCAGGTCTTGCTCGGCAATGCCTCCCGCAGACTCCGTCAGATGGGTTTCGACGTCAAAGGGACACTCGCATCTTTGCCGGGCGTGTGGAGCGATTCCGCTTCTGCCGCGGACGGAACCTGTGGCGGCGCGTTGTTTCGATCGAGTGACATCCGAGCCTTTCCAGAGATATCGCAGCGACACAGCAGCCGGTTAGGCATCACTGCCTCCGATCACGGATCGTTGATAAGGGGGTTATGATATGTCAATTACCGGGCTGGATTCTTTCTTGACATCGCTTGTCCTCTTTTGCAAAAAGTCTGTATCGAGGTCAATGTTCTCCAGGTCGATCCAAAATGCTGGTTTGCAGTTGCAATTACATCACCGAAAGGGAGATCAAGGATACGATCATCCAACTCCTCACTGAGGACTGTTGGCAGCTGATCGTTCCCGTCAAGGTCTACCATGCAATGGAAAAACGCGGCCGCTGCTGCGGTTGCTTTCCCAATGTCGTTGATCTGATCATCAAGACCACTGAGGAATATCACGCCCAGCGGCACTCGACGGAAGCTGACGTGATCGTCTATATGTCGCGCTTGAAACAACTCCACGAAGAAAACAGGAGAGCGGACATTGAAAGGCGACTTACAGGTCATCGAGCGGCTTAACGAGGCACTCTTCCTCGAACTTGGCGCTGTGAACCAATACTGGCTGCACTATCGTCTCCTGCATGATTGGGGTTTTACCAAGCTTGCCAAGAAGGAGAGGGCCGAATCCATCGAAGAGATGCAGCATGCCGATCGCCTGATCGACCGCATCATCTTTCTCGAGGGTCATCCGAACCTTCAGACGCTGGCACCGCTTCGCATCGGCCAGAACGTCAAGGAAGTTCTCGAAGCCGATCTGGCTGGCGAATACGATGCCCGCACCGCCTACAAGGCGTCGCGTGATATCTGTCACGCCGCCGGCGACTATGTCTCCATGAAGCTTTTCGAACAGCTGCTGATGGATGAGGAAGGTCATATCGACTTCCTGGAAACGCAGCTCGAACTTCTCTCGAAGATCGGCGAAGAGAGATACGGCCAGCTCAACGCGGAATCAGCCGACTCCGCTGAGTAAAGCTCAAATCATCGACACTCTATCGCTCGAGCCCGGTGGAAGATGCTTTCACCGGGCTTTGCTTTATCCGACCAGCGCTAACCGGACGTGCAATCAGCCTGCCGGCGCGAGGTGGGCAAATTCGGCGACGACCCTGTCATAGACCGCGCGCTTGAACGGCACGATCAGGCCGGGCAGATCCTGCATCGGCTTCCATTCCCAGGCATCGAATTCAGCCGTATGGCCGCCCGGCGGCGGGTTGATGGCGATCTCGCTTTCATCGCCGTCAAAGCGGAAGGCAAACCAGCGCTGCGTCTGGCCGCGATACTTTCCCTTCAGTCCGATACCGATCAGGTGTTCCGGAAGATCGTAATTGATCCACTCGCCGGCTTCGGCAAGCAGCGCGACGGAACGCATGCCCGTTTCTTCGTACAGTTCACGATAGGCGGCGGGCAGGGGATCTTCGCCCTTGTCGATCCCGCCCTGCGGCATCTGCCACAGTTGCGGAGACCCGTCGAATTCGCTGTTGCCGGCAGCAATGCGGCGTCCCGCCCAAACGAGGCCCTCGCTGTTGAGCACCATGACCCCGACGCAGGGACGATAGGGAAGATCGTCCGCTTTCACCGGTTTCTTGTGATCCTTGGCCATATCATTCCCCTTGCTTCAAGGTGCCACGCTCTCGCGGGCAAGCGTCGATACACCGACGATTTCAACACCGCGTTGCGAGGCTTCGTCGGCCCATTTGCGGATCGCCGCGATGCTCTCGTCGAAGGCGGAGGCGATGCCGATTGCCGTTCCCTTGCGTTGGGCTATCCGCTCCAGTTCGTCAAGTTTCTTGAGGATCGCGTCGGATTGAAGCTGACCGTCCAGGGTCAGGTCACCGAAGGCGTGCGGCAGTTGCATCGCCTTTGCCAGCACCTCCGTCTTCGACTGGGCCGAGGTGCCGTCATCGAGGAACAGCAGGCCGCGGGAGGCCATGTCGCGCAGGACAGGCTCAAGCGCCTTGACGTCGGAGAGATAGCGGCCGCCCTGGTAGTTCATGATCCCCGTATAGTTGGTGATCTCGCCCATCGCCACATGCAGTCGCTCAAGGTTCTTTGCCGCCGGATCCTTGACGAGAAGCGTGCCGGGTCCGGGGTCGTTGGCCGGGTAGTCGTAAGGCTCGAACGGGACCTGGATGAGGATTTCATGGCCCGCGCGGCGCGCTTCCTGCATCCAGCGCTGCAGACTGTTGCCGCTTGCGGCAAGGCCGAGCGTCACGCCTGATGGCAGTTGCTGGATTGCGCGCTGGGTGCCCGTCTGGCTGAGGCCGAGGCCACCGACCACGATCGCGATCCTTGTGCCGCGGGCGCCGGACCAGGGACGTGCATACTGGTCCATGGGCCGGCTGCCGTCCTCGCCGAGGATCGGCAGTTTGCCGTATTCCGTGTCTTCCAGAAGAGACGTATTCGGCTCTGCCGCAAATCGCGGGTCCTGGCCAATTCTCTGGGCATTGATGAGGACGGGACCGTTTCCATCCCTTGCGCGCGGCGTGTATTTTGTCACGACCGAGCCGTCCGCCATCCGGTTCTGCTCAATGGTCGCGCCGGAATTCGGATTGGACCGGGGCATGCCGTTGGGGTTGGCATTTTCGGGAGAAACTGCATCATCGGTAGGTGTCTTGGGGGCGATCGCCGTGGAGGAGGGGGGCTCGCTCGAGGCGATGCGCTCAAGCTGAGGGTCGTTTCGCATCGCATAGATCGACAAGCCGACGACGGCAATCACGCCGATGCTTCCTAAAACGGCAACGGCCGACAGGCGACGCGCCGTTCGTCGCTTCGGCGGCCGGTTTTGACCGAGCGGTGCATGGAGATCGCTGCCCAAGGGATATGCCCGCGTCTGCGCTGCCGAAATGAATGCGGTCAGGCGGCTGTGATGAAACAGCCGCCTGACCGGTTTGCCTGATTAGTTCTTGACGGCGGCCGCAGCCTTGTCGGGGCTTGCCGGGAAGGACGGGTCTGTCTTTGTCCCATGCAGCAGGTCCATGGCATAGTTCAGCTGCAGGTCGTCCTTGGTTTCCGGCGGCACATAGGCAGCCGAACCGGAACCCTCATCGGTCTCGGCCGCGCCCTGGATATGGCCCTTGAGGCTGGATTCGCCTTCGGCGCGGACCTTGCCTTGGAGTTCCGGCGGCAGCGGCTGCTCGACCTTGATGTCAGGCGTAATGCCCGTTCCCTGGATCGACTTGCCCGATGGCGTGTAATAGAGCGCCGTCGTCAGACGCAGTGCTCCGGATTCACCGAGCGGAATGATCGTCTGGACGGAGCCCTTGCCGAACGAGCGGGTGCCGACAACTGTTGCACGCTTCAGGTCCTGAAGGGCACCGGCGACGATTTCAGATGCGGAAGCCGAGCCGCCGTTTACCAGCACGACCACCGGCTTGCCATCGGTCAGGTCGCCAGGGCCAGCATTGAAGCGGCGTGTCTCATCTGCGTTGCGGCCACGGGTGGAAACCACTTCGCCGCGTTCCAGGAACGCATCGGAGACGTTGATCGCCTGGTCCAGCAGACCGCCCGGGTTGAGCCGCAGGTCAAGCACGAAGCCCTTCAGCTTGTCGGCAGGCACGTCAGCCTTGATCTTCTTGATCGCCTTTTCGAGATCGTCATAGGTCTTCTCGGTAAACGAGATGACGCGCACATAGCCGATGTCGCCAGCTTCGACGCGCGATTTGACGGCGCGCACGGCGATGATGTCGCGCATGACGGTGATGTCGAGTGGCTTGTCGGCACCCTGACGGATGACGGTCAGCTTGATGGGTGTGTTGACGGCGCCGCGCATCTTTTCGACCGCGTCTTCAAGCTTCAGGCCGCGAACCGCCTGGCCATCGATTTCGGTAATGAAGTCGCCGGCAAGAATTCCAGCCTTGGAGGCAGGCGTGTCGTCGATCGGTGTGATGACCTTGACGAGCTCGTTCTCCATCGTCACTTCGATGCCGAGACCACCGAATTCACCGCGCGTCTGGGTGCGCATGTCTTCGGCATCTTTGGAATTCATGAAGCTCGAATGCGGATCGAGCGAGCTCAGCATGCCGTTGATGGCATTTTCGACCAGCTTGTTTTCATCCGGAGGCGTCACGTACTGGGCGCGAACGCGCTCGAACACGTCGCCGAAGATCGACAGTTCCTTATAGGTGGAAGCCCCGGCGGCCTGAGCCGGGACACCGGCCGAATAAATGACGCTCATCGCGGTCGCACCCAACAGTGCTCCGACGATGACAAGAGAAGCCCTACGAATCATTTCGCGCCCTTCCAGTTTCTTTGCTGGCCCACCACGGTTTAGAATCAACCGGAGTGCCGTCTTTTCGGAATTCAATGTAAAGCGTCGGACGATCCGTTTCCAGCGCCAACGCGGTCGCACTTGCTACTCTTTTCTCACCCATGGCAGCGATCGGTTCGCCAGCAAAGACAAACTTGCCCTGCCGCGCGTTGACCATGTCCATTCCTGCCAGAACAACATGATAGCCGTCGCCGGCGTTCAGGATGATCATCTGGCCATAGCTCCGGAATGCACCGGCAAACACGACCAGCCCATCGGCCGGTGCCGTCACCACTGCGCCGGGGTTGGAGGCCACGGTCATACCGCGTGCCGGGTGTCCCGTCCCGTCTGCATCGCCGAACGCACGCAATATTTCGCCGGCAACCGGAAGCTCAAGTTTTTGCCTGAGGCTTGAAAACGCGTATGCGGGCGCAATGCGGTTTTTGTCGGGCACACCGCTTTCGGCCAATTGCCGGGCTTTTTCGCGTTCCTCTTCGGACATCTGCCGCCGACGCTCTTCCTCGGCACGGGCCAGATCCATGCCTTCGCGCACGGATGCGATCTGTCCTTCAAGCCCCTGAATAAGATCCTGAAGCGAGGTGGCGCGGCCGACAAGTTCCTGAGAACGCGCGCGTTCTGCGGCCAGCTGTCTTTCGTTCTCGGCATTCAGCTTGGCGTTTTCGGCGAGCAGCAGGTTCATGCGCCGCTCTTCCTCGACGCCTGCCGTGATGGTTTGCGAGACGGCTTCCTTTTCCCGTGCCGCTTCGGCTTGCAGGCTCGCGAGATTTTGAAGATCCGTGACCAGCCTTTCGGCCTCCGCCCGGATGCCGGGCACGACGGCGCCGAGCAGGATGGCGCTTCTGACGGAACCCAGCGCATCATCGGGGGAGACCAGCAGCGCCGGCGGCGGGCTGCGGCCCATGCGTTCCAGAGCACCCAGCACTTCGGCAAGAATGGAGCGACGCCCCCTCAGGGCCACGCGGATCTTGTCCTCCTGCACTTTCAGCGAGGCGAGCTTGTCTTCGCTCACCTGGATCTTCGACTGCAGGTCCTTGCGGCGTGCGGCTGAATCGATCAGGGCCTGGCGCATATCCGCAGACGTCTTCTTGATGCCGGAAATGCTGTGCTCGATCTGAGCGACCTTTTCCGACGAGAGGCTCATGCTTTTGGCCAGCACTTCCAGCTCGCCGCGGGTCTCGTTGCGTCTCTTTTGAAGATCGGCTGTCGGATCCGCCAAGGCTTCGGTCGCGGGCGGGGAGGGTTGGGCCGCAGGCGGTGCCGGCTCCTGTGCCAAGGCAATCCAGTGAAACGGGGGCAGGCGGAGAGGCGCGAAGGCAAGCGCCGATGCCATCGCTGGCAGCGCAAGGCCCAGGGCTATGGCTCTCCTGATCGTCATTGCGTTCTCGAATCTGCAGCGGACCTGCGAAGGCTAGGCTGATTCGCCGGGGCCAGCCATAAACAACATCGTGTTTCGCAACATCGGCCCGGAAGGTAAACGAAGTCTAAACGCGGTGGTAGGGATGGCCTGAAAGGATGGTGACGGCGCGATACAGCTGTTCGGCGATGAGAATGCGGACCAGCTGATGCGGCCATGTCATAGAGCCGAGATTGAGGACGACATCAGCGCGTGCCCGAAGATCCGGGTCCAGCCCGTCGGCGCCGCCGATCGCGAGCATCATGTCGCGCTTGCCGCCGTCCTTGTACTTGTCGATCAGACCGGCAAAGGCTTCGCTATCGAGCGCCTTGCCGCGTTCATCGAGCAGAACGAGGATGGCACCATCGGGAAGGGCCTTCTCGAGTGCGGCGGCCTCCTCGCGCTTTCGCGTTTCTGCATTGGAAGCACGGCTTTCCGGCACTTCGATCATCCTGGCAAGTTCGAGCCCGATCGCGGGCCCGGCCTTGGAGAAACGGTCGAGGTAACGGGACGCAAGATCCTTCTCCGGTCCGGCTTTGAGCCGTCCCACGGCAAAAAGGCTGATGCGCATGTCCTGATCCGTTGTTTTCAGAGCTCTCGGCTGCCACTGCGCCGCCACGTCGTCAACGCGCCGCCGTCAGCATGCAATCGTCGCCCCTTGTCGGCTCAGGAACGCCCCGGCCTGTTAGTGAAGCACTGTGCCTTCCTCGACATCCGGAGCGGCCCACATCTTTTCGATGTTGTAGAACTCGCGGATTTCGGGGCGGAACACATGGATGATGATATCACCAGTGTCAATCAGCACCCAATCACCCGTCTCCATGCCTTCGACACGGGCACCGCCGAGGCCCTCTGCTTTCAGGTCGGTGATGAGGTGATCGCAGATCGCCATGACATGCCGGCTCGATCGTCCGGAGACGACGACCATGTAGTCTCCGAGAGCGGATTTTCCGGCAATATTGATGGTGACGATATCTTCTGCTTTGGAGTCCTCGAGGCTCGTGAGGACCTGATCGAGGGCATGGGCGGCGGCATCATCGCCACGTTCCAGGCTCTGCGGAATGACGGAGGCCGTCCTTCCCTTGGCGTGTACTGTTGTCAGGGTCGTTCCTTTCGTCCGGTAACAGCAACATCCTCTTCGCGCGAATCCCGTCTGATGACCGGCCGCATACCGAAGGTGGCATCGAATGCTTTATCTTTCAAGTGATCGGAATGTTCCAGTTTTAGGAATCGGACGTCTTTCCCGATGCCCGGATTGCCGTTGAACTGAGGGCCGAACGCGGACCGTGGATAAAGGTCCAGGCGGGCGGACGGCGCTTCCACAGCGTGCCGGCATCCGTCTCGTCAACACGGGCATGCTGGAATGTCCGGGCCATCTTTGATGACAGGAAGGAAAGCGTTGCACCCGGCCGGTCTATGACGGCGATCGGGAAGGTGGAGACGATCTCCTGCCACTTCTGCCAATGGTGAAAGGTCCTGAGGCTGTCTGCACCCATGATCCAGATGAAATGGATATGCGGATTGCGCGCTTTGACGAAGGACAGCGTATCGGCGGTATAGGCGCCACCCAGCGCTTTCTCGAACGCGGTGACCTTGATGCGCGGATCCTGGATCAGCCGCTCGCTCATGGCGATGCGGTCTGGGAGCGATGCGAGTTCGGATCGGCTTTTCAGCGGATTGCCAGGTGTCACCATCCACCACAGCTGATCGAGGCCGAGGCGGCGAAGCGCGATCTCGGCGACCAGAAGGTGGCCTTCATGCGGTGGGTTGAACGAACCGCCGAAAAGGCCGACGGCCATGCCCCGTTCCACATGCGGCATGGCGAGATGGCGTCTTTCGATCCGCTCTATCGTCACGTCAGGGCCGGATCTGGCCGGTGCCGTGCACCCTGTATTTGAACGAGGTCAGCTGCTCGACGCCAACAGGGCCGCGCGCATGCATCTTGCCCGTGGAAATGCCGATCTCGCCGCCCATGCCGAATTCGCCGCCATCGGCAAACTGGGTAGACGCGTTGTGGAGCAGGATCGCCGAATCGATCTCGTTGAAGAAGCGCGCGACCACGGCCGGATCTTCCGCAATCACCGCTTCGGTGTGGCTGGACGAATAGGTGTTGATGTGGCGGATCGCACCGGAAATGCCATCGACGATCGCCACCGAAATCACGGCATCGAGATATTCCGTATGCCAGTCATCCTCGTTCGCCGGCTTGAAGCCCGGATGAACCTTGAGCACCGCCGCCGAAGCGCGGATTTCGCAGCCGGCCTGTGTCAGCGCTTCCAGCACCGGCATCAGGTGGGTGCCGATCGCAGCGCTGTCGACCAGCAGTGTTTCGGCCGCACCGCAGACGCCGGTGCGGCGCATCTTGGCGTTGACGACGATCGCCTTTGCCATTTCCAGATCCGCGGAGGCATCGACATAGATGTGGCAAAGGCCTTCCAGATGCGCAAAGACCGGCACGCGGGCTTCGGACTGGACGCGGGCGACCAGGCTTTTTCCGCCGCGGGGAACGATGACGTCGATGGCGCCTGACAGGCCTGACAGCATGGCGCCAACGGCCGCACGATCCGTCGTCGGCACGAGCTGGATCGCATGTTCGGGAAGACCCGCCTTCTTCAGTCCCGCCACCAGGCAGTGATGGATCGCCTGCGATGAATGGATTGAATCCGAGCCGCCGCGCAAAATCACCGCATTGCCGGCCTTGAGGCAAAGCGCGCCGGCGTCGGCCGTCACGTTCGGGCGGCTCTCGTAGATCACGCCGATCACGCCGAGCGGCGTGCGGACACGTTCGATATGAAGCCCGTTCGGGCGATCCCAGGCGGCGATCACTTCACCGACCGGATCCTTGATCGCGGCAATTTGGCGAAGAGCCTCCGCCATGCCGGCGATCGACTTTTCCGTCAGCGTCAGCCGGTCGATAAAGGAGGGGAGGAGCCCCTTGCCCTCGATGTTGCGGAGATCTTCGGCATTGGCGCTCAGGATCTCGGCGCTGTTGGCGAGAACCAGATCGGCCATGGCATTGAGCGCATCATTCTTCTGCTCGGTCGATGCCGTCGCCAATGCGCCGGCCGCAGCCTTTGCGTTGACGCCGATCGCATCCATGATTGCGGCAACGTCGGTCATCTGGACCTTATCCAACATGGACGGCATCCTCCTTGCGGGTGGTCGTGCGCCTGATCGCGCCTGTCATGACAAGGTCGTCGCGATGAACCATGGCGGCACGTCCTGCATAGCCCAGAATGGCTTCGATTTCCGCCGATTTGCGGCCGGTGATTTGGCGTGCCTCGTCGGCATCGTAGCTGACAAGACCGCGGGCAATCTCGCGGCCTTCCGCGCCGATGATCGCGACCGTGTCGCCCCGGTGGAAATTGCCCTCGATGCGGCGCACGCCGGCTGGCAGCAGACTTTTGCCAGATCCAAGCGCGCGTTCGGCGCCTTCGTCGACGACGAGTTCGCCGGCGGGCTGCAACTGTCCGGCAATCCAGGTCTTGCGCGCCGTCACCGGTGTGCCCGACGGGGCAAACCACGAGGAGCGCGCGCCCTGTTCGATGGCGCGCAGCGGATGATTGGGCTTACCGGATGCGATGATCATGGCGCAGCCCGCAGTCGTCGCGATCTTGCCGGCGTCGATCTTGGTGCGCATGCCGCCGCGCGACAGTTCGGATGCCGCACCGCCCGCCATCGCCTCGATCTCAGGCGTGATGACATTGATGATATCGAGAAACTGCGCGTCCGGATCGAGATGCGGCGGTGCCGTGTAAAGCCCGTCGATATCCGACAGGAGAACCAGAAGGTCTGCACCGGCCATGGTGGCGACGCGCGCCGCAAGCCGGTCGTTGTCGCCGTAGCGGATTTCGGATGTCGCGACGGTGTCGTTTTCGTTGATGATCGGGACAGCGCCGATCTTCAAAAGCTGGTTGATCGTGGCGCGGGCATTGAGATAGCGGCGACGCTCTTCCGTATCGCCCAGCGTCAGCAGGATCTGTCCGGCGACGATCCCATCACGGGACAGGCTTTCCGACCAGGCGCGGGCAAGCGCGATCTGGCCGACGGCCGCCGCTGCCTGGCTTTCCTCAAGTTTGAGGGCGCCGTGGGGAAGGTTCAGCACGGTACGGCCGAGGGCGATCGCGCCGGAGGAGACGACGAGAACATCGATACCCTTCGCCCGAAGCGCGGCGATATCGGCGCAGATCGCGTCGAGCCACGGAGATTTCAGGCCGGTCTTGCGATCGACCAAGAGGGCCGAGCCGATCTTGATGACGATCCGGCGATGGTCGCCGAGCGGCTTGCGACCGCCGGCTTGCCCGGAAGAGACTTGCTTGTGACCGATCTCGTGGCCGGGCGTCATTCGTCGACGTCCTCGTCGAACTCCTGAACAGGAACGGAGCGGTTCGGCAGGGCCGTGTCTTCGCCGACGCTTGCCGCGACGATGACATCGCGGAGCGCGCGCAGAACATCGGTCATGCCCGTGCCGGTGATGGCGGAGATCAGGAAAGGTTTCTGGCCGCAGGCTTTCTCAAGCTCCTTGGCCTTCTTCTTCAGTTCCTTCTCGTCGAGCACATCGATCTGCGACAGCGCAACGATTTCGCGCTTGTCGGTCAGACCGCCGCCATAGGCCTGAAGCTCGGTCTTGACCGTCTTGTAGGCCTTGCCGACTTCTTCCTCGATGGAGGAAACGAGGTGGAGCAGAACGCGGGTGCGTTCCACATGGCCGAGAAAGCGATCGCCGATGCCGACGCCTTCATGGGCGCCTTCGATCAGGCCCGGAATATCGGCGAGAACAAACTCGCGGCCGTCGATCGTGGCGACACCAAGGTTCGGGTGCAGCGTCGTGAAGGGATAGTTTGCAATCTTCGGGCGGGCGCGGGTAACCGAGGCCAGGAAGGTGGATTTTCCGGCATTCGGAAGACCGACAAGTCCTGCATCGGCAATCAGTTTCAGCCGCAGCCAGATGGTGCTTTCCTCGCCTTCAAGGCCTGGGTTTGCCCAGTTCGGCGCCTGGTTCGTGGCGTTCTTGAAATGCGTGTTGCCGAAGCCGCCATTGCCGCCCTTGGCAAGCCTGAAACGCTGACCTTCCTTGGTCATGTCGATGATCAGCGTTTCGTTGTCTTCCTCGAAGATCTGCGTGCCGACCGGAACCTTGAGCGTGACACTGTCGCCATTGGCGCCGGTGCGGTTGCGGCCCATGCCGTGGATGCCGACCTTTGCCTTGTAATGCTGCTGGAAACGGAAATCGATCAGCGTGTTGAGGCCGTTGACGGCTTCGACCCACACATCGCCGCCGCGGCCGCCATCGCCACCGTCAGGTCCACCGAATTCGACGAACTTTTCCCGTCGGAACGAAACTGCGCCCGCGCCGCCGTCACCGGAGCGGATATAGACTTTTGCTTCGTCGAGAAATTTCATCGGTCTGGTAGTCCTGTTCTTGGTCGCTCCCGCTCTCCGGCGGGACGTACTTAAGGTTTTCGATACCGTCCGACAGGCTTTAGGTCAAAGCCTATCGACAGAATGCGCTGAAAACGGCCCCGGCGGGCAAGGCATCCGCCGGGGCCGAACGTCAACAAGGCATGATCAGGCGCGATCATGCCGGGGAGTAGTGGCCAGAAGCCGGAAATCCTCCGGTGCAAGCGCCGTCTCGATATGCGGCACCATGACATTGCGGGCACGGTTGAACACATCGCTTGCGCCGGTGATGCGGAAGCCGAGCTTTGTCTGCACATTGAGCGAACCGAGATTATCGGCAAACGCGCCCGAATGGACGACAGTGTCCGGCATGCGGCGGAAGAACCGGTCGAGGACCCCCGACGCTGCCTCGCTCATATAGCCGCGATCCCAGTAAAGCCGGTTCAGCCAGTAACCGAGATGCCAGCGGCCGTGCCTGAGTTCCAGCCCGACAATGCCGATATGCACATCGTCGCCGGTGGTGATCGCCAGCTGCCAGTTTGGCAGGATGCCTGATGTCTGCGGCACCAGCCAGTCGAGCGCATCCTGACGGTCATAGGGCTGTGGCACGCGCGACAGCATGCGGCTGACCTTGAAATCGCTAAGCGTTTCGGCAATCGCTACCGCATCCGACAGGCGGTGCGGGCGAAGCGTCAGGCGCTGCGTGACGATTTCAGGGCAGGGGCCAGGCTCAGTGCGAACCGCTTTTGCCTTTTCGAGAACGACGGCACTCATCTCAGCTCTCCCCAGCTTCTCAGCGACATCCATGTCTTGCGGTCCAGCCGGAACCATTCGACGGGGACCATTCCGCCCACCGCCAGGCATTCGATCATGCCGGTGCCCTGGAACTGGAAGCCGCATTTCTGGATCACCCGCTTCGACGCGATGTTGGTGACCCGGCAACGGGCATCGATGTGATCGATATGGCTGCGGGTGCGGAAGGCCATGTCGATCAGCGCATGCGCCGCTTCCGTGGCATAGCCCTTGTTCCAGTGGGGTTCGCCCAGCCAGTAGCCGATTTCGAGGGTTCGTTCGTCAACCTGGGGTTCGAGCGCGCAGCAGCCGAGAAACTGGCCATTGTCAGCTCGGGTCACGGCATAAACGCATTTGCCAATCTCGCCCGCATTCGTGCGTCGCACGAAATCGGCCGCGTCTTTAGACGTGTAGGGATGCGGCATGCGCGACACCATGGTCGCAATGTTCGCATTGTTGGCGAGATGGGCAAGTGCGTCAATATCGTCTTCGTGCGGTGCGCGCAGAACAAGGCTCTGCGACAGTAAGACGGGGCAATCGCTTCTCAGCCGGTCCGGCCTGAGCCGTTCCTCTGGTCTTGTTTCCGGCGGCCGTAATTGGCCAGCCCTTACTAATTCGCCTTGCATGGTTCAGTCTCCTTTGAGGGATAAAAGAAAAAGGGAAGATGGGTAGCGCCCCATCTCCCCTTTTCTTTGACTGAACCTTCAAACGTTCAACCGGGTCGATGAGACGCCGGTTGCTAAACGCTTGCCGGCTTTATTCTGCGGCTTCGGCTTTCGGCATAACGGACACGTATACGCGGCCATTAGCGCGCGTACGGTAATTCACGTTGCCTGCCGTCAGTGCGAAGATCGTGTGGTCTGTGCCGATGCCGACATTGGCGCCCGGATGCCACTGCGTGCCGCGCTGACGCACGATAATGTTGCCCGGAATGACGACTTCGCCACCGAACTTCTTCACGCCAAGGCGCTTGGACTGAGAATCGCGACCGTTACGCGACGAGCCGCCAGCTTTTTTATGTGCCATTGGTGTTCTCCTTTAACTTTCGAAAACCTGGATTAGCCGAGGATGTCCGTGATGCGGACGACCGTGTGATGCTGGCGATGACCGCGAATACGCTTGGAATTCTGGCGGCGACGCTTCTTGAAGGACAGAACCTTCTTGCCACGGTTATGCTCTACAACTTCAGCCTTGACCGTCGCACCCGAAACGAAGGGAGCGCCGAACTTGGCATCGGCGCCGACGCCGATGACCAGGATTTCGTTGAATTCTACGATTGCGCCAGCTTCTGCTTCCAGCTTTTCGATGGTGAGCACGTCGTTGGCGGCCACGCGGTACTGTTTACCGCCGGTCTTGATGACTGCGAACATTGGTTATCCTTTCATGTTCGTTCCGGCTCTATCCCCAAAAGGACGGCCGTCTTTTTCTCAGTCGGGCTTTAGCAGGGTTGCGAAAGACGGATCTTCCAGAACGCATCTGCCGGTGATTTTCTGCGAGCCTTGGCGCGCAACGTCTAATCTGGACATTTTCCACACTTCGACGCGTCCGGCCTTACGCGAGGCCCTAAAAACTGTCAAGACGAAAGGATATGAAGACTTGCATTTCACCCCTTGCCAGCCCGATTTTTCGCCGCTATGAGACAGCCGCGCATCAAATGCGCCGACCAGCAAAGCGGAGAGGTGGCTGAGTGGTCGAAAGCACCGCACTCGAAATGCGGCATACGGGCAACCGTATCGTGGGTTCGAATCCCACCCTCTCCGCCATGGCTAACCCATTGATTTTCTATGAAAATCACATTGATGTCCGGGTAGAGGAATGGGTATAAACCTTCCGGCGGCTTGTCAACTATCGAAATTCAGGGTGAGCCGACTCGTAGATGATTCGTACGCGGAATGAAGTGTGCGACGGCAGCCGTCAGATGTGAGCCGCGATTCGATCGCCCTTCATGTTGTAGAAGCGGGTGTTGAGATCGAGAAATGCACCGTCGCCGTCAACAAACGTCTGCTGTCGTTCGTCGAGTATGTCCAAGTACCCGACGTTGACGTTCAACCAAAAGCGGAATTCGCCTGCATCGAATTCCCACAAATTTTCCCGAATGCAGTGCGCTTGATCGCGCTCACGCACCTTTCCCAGTTTTGTGACGGTCATCACAAGATTGACTGGAGTGTCGCCTGACATCTTCCAGAGGAAATCATCGTGTTGGAGGAAGTTGATGTCCTCCGGAGAGAAGTCCCAGCCCGAAATTTTTTTCACCTGATTGAGGTCGTCGTACGGATGAGTATGAAAGTCGCCGAGCAGCATGAGGTGCGGCGCCCATCTTTCCATTAGGTTGCTTTTCAGCTCTGCGGCATGCTGATGAGGCTGAACCGCGCTCCGACTTCTTTTGGCCGAGAGGCTGACGCTCATACGATCCAGGAAGAGCGTTGTGCTCTCGTTCTCCACTTTCTTTACACCCCAGATATAGCCGAGAGTTTCAACCTTCTCCCTGTTTCTCCTGCTGGATTGGTCTCCCAGCACATAAGCCTCCAAGGCTGCAAGGGTCATTGACTCGACTAACAGTTCCGACAATTTCACTCGGAAGTAGGGCTTCTCGATTGGGGTCATGGAAACGTCTTTATGATTGCCGTGCGAACGGCTGAAACTGGGAATTATTCTAGGAGGTCGGCCGCCTGCGCATATGCGGCCACCAGTGACGCCAACGTCGCGCTGGGCTTCACCGCGTCATGCGGCACGAGCACATAGGTCCATGGCTTCTCGCCAGTTTCCTTCGCGTGATTGTTCGCATGATGAATCCACTTACGGGCCGCCTTCGCTTTGGCCTGAACGACCGGATCATCCACCTCGTTCTTCGCCTTGATCTCGACGATGAGCTTTTCCTTGTCGGTTTCGACGACGAAGTCTGGTTCGTAGGATTGCCCTGCTGAATACTCGATCCGGAACTGGCCGACGCCTGGCTTCATCCACCGCTGTACCAACATTTCGCTCGCGGCCTCAATGATCACGGCGAATTCTCTTTCCTGGTCGGATTGGAATTTCTGGTACGGATAGCAGCACTTGGTGAAGCCCTCGAAGACGTATTTAGGCGTATCCTTCAGCGGGTTTGCAGATGTTCGGAAATTCCGAATGAAAGCGTCGCTGGGAATATTGTAGGCCTGCGGCTTCAGCATCACGAAGCCGCGCGACACGCTGGCGCGGTAGTCCGTAGGGCTTTCCCAATAGTGGGTCTTCATCTGCTCGAATACGAAGCGCGCTAGATCCCTTCCGTGTCCGATCAGCACGTTCTCGACGTCTTCTGGGCTCGACAGATAGGCTTCCAAGCGTTTGACCATTTGCCCAGCCAGCTTGAAGAGAAGCTCGCTCTGAGTGTCGTAGTCGATCTGCGGCAGGTCCATTAGGTGTCGGACCAGGTAGTTCTCCAACCGTTCTTCCTTTGCACTATCGACAGTGCGAGCGAGGAAGGCGCGGGATTCATCCCGAAGTTTCTGAACCATGATCTGATCAGAGAGTGGCTGCCGGGCGATTGTTTCGAGATTCGAAAGATCGAAATCATGGAAGCCGAAGTTGACCTCACTTGTCGGCAGCACGACAATTTCCGGAATGGAAATGGTGTGCATGACGAGCTGCCTTGTCACCTTGGCGACGGTCGCAGCGACGTCAGTATTTTGTTCGAAAGTTTCGAACGTTCCCTGTTCCGGAGCCATGACCTCCTTCACGATACGCGTGATTTCAGCCTGAACCTCTGGGGTTTCGAGCTTGTCGATGCCTGTCTTGATCTTGCGCTCGAACTCGCGCTCGATCACTTCCCAGGTGACACGGGCGACTTCTCGTTCTTCGAGAGTTTCAAACACATATGGCTTCTGTTCGGATTCTTCGAATGAACCTGAGCCACCCGTCAGCATCGTTTCGACATTCGAAGGAGCGGTAACAATCTGGGCGCCGACATTAGAAACGTCCCCGTTGCCTCCGACAATGACCGTCTTGCGGATCGAGATCAGCGAGTTCGGATCGCGTGCCGCCTTGATGACGTCATCGAAACGGTCATGAGCTATGACGGTGAGACGATCGACTGCTTCAACACCGGTCCGTTGGCCGTAAGGCAAGCGCAGCCCACGCCCAAGCGTCTGCTCAGTCAGAATGTCTGACGCGGAGGCTCGCAGGGGGACGATGGTATAGAGATTGGTAACGTCCCAGCCTTCCTTGAGCTTGTTGACGTGTATGACGATGTCGGTCTGTGCATCGTGCTCCAGGGCCACGAGCTTCGCAGTGGCCTCCTCCGTCTCCTCCGCTTTCGTGCCGGAGTGGACCTCAATGACGCGTCCCTTATAGCGGCCCTGGAAGAACTCCTCGGATTCGACGAACTTCCGAATCTCCCCAGCATGGGTTGTGTCCTGCGCCACGACGAGCATGAAAGGATGAACGAGCTTGCGTCCCGTCTGCTGCGCATAAATGGCCAATTCTGCCTTGGTATGTTCGTGGCAGTGGATGCCGTCTTCCAGCTTCATCCGTTCGAGCTGCTCCGGAGTGACACGATCAGCCCGAAAACCTTCGCGAGTGGCGACAGCCGGGTCCTTAACGTAACCATCCTCCATCGCCTGACCGAGGGGATAGTCGTAAACCACGTTCTTGAACGGAACCGACTTGGTGCCGACCGATCGCGGTGTCGCGGTGAGCTCCAGGCCCATAACTGGCTTGAGTTCCGCGATAGCCGACATTCCCGCCTTTGCACGATAGCGATGGGCCTCGTCCATCAGGAGGACGAGATCCGGCAGGCCGGAGAGATACTCGAAATAGGATTCGCCGATGTACTCGTGGAGCTTGCGAATGCGGCCCTGCTCCTTGTTGATCTTGTCGACGTTGAAGATGAATACGATAGCCGTCTCGCCGAGCAGGTCGCCACGCACGGCATAGCCACGCTCCCAGTTGTCACCCGTTTCCACGATCGGCGGAAGTTGAGCGAACTCGGCGATGCCCCGGAACACATACTTCGGCGATTTCTGCTGACTGAAGTCGGCAACCAGCTTGTTATAGATGGTCGTGTTTGGAGCCAAGATAAAGAAATGCTTCGAGCGCCCGGTAAGGTACAGGTAGGCGATGAAGGCACCCATCAGTCGGGTTTTGCCGACGCCCGTCGCCAAAGCAAAACACACGGAAGGGAATAGGCGCTCGAAATCGGTCACGCTCGGATAAGTGGCCTTGATCGCTTCCAAAGCAGCAACCGAATCCGCACTCTTCGAGAACTCGAAGGTATCAAGGACGTCGGCCAGGATGTCGAGCGCCTCCGACTGCGGCGTCCGAAGGGAAAGCCGAGCCTTGATCTGATGAATCTGCCGCTGCAACATCACTCGTCTCCCATGCTGTCGAACAGCGGCAGCGCGGCTGCCGGTCTGCTGGCATTCGTGGCGTTCCCATCGTTAGCAACATCAGCGGCCTCTTCAGCGACAGACGCTTGCGGCAGGTTCGCTATACGGAGCGAGTAATCGTCTCGCCCCCATTCACATTTTGAGAGGATTGAGTGAGGAATCTTCTTCACGGTGAGGTTCGGAAAGCTGTCTTCCTTGGCGTTGTAAGCCTTGCAACATACCAGTAGCGTCCGATTCGGACCGACTTCCTCAGATAGCTTCTTGAGTGCATCGTAAGTCAGCGACTGGGTGGTGACATAAATGAAATCGGTTTCCGTGGAGTGCCCATGCCGCCAGTAGTCCGCCGAATCGTGGCTGGGCGCATAAATAAAGCCGAGATGACTGCACAATGCCTCAGCGAGCATCGGCGCATTGTATTCTTTTGAAACCACCCAGTTTCCGAAGCGATCCTTTGTCAGCAACGAGGGTGCGAGGGTGTAAAACCGGAACCCACCACCACCCTGCCAACCGACCGCCTCGGTTATACCCCCATGATCGGTGCCGTCGATGACCTGCTGTAGTCGAGGCACGATGTGGGTGAGCGCGTGGTCACCGAGTTCTGCCATAATCCAGCGCCTACGCATTTTGTGCGCAACGGCGCCAGTGGTGCCGGAACCCGCGAACGAGTCGAGTACGATGTCTCCATCGACGGTGCACATCAAAATTAATCGCTCGATCAGTTCCTCGGGCTTGGGCGTCGAGAATTCTTGGCCCGTTCCGAAGATCTCCTTTTGATGCGCCTTCGTTTGGCGAGTCGTTGGCAGGTCGGCCCAAATGCTATTATAGGGCCGCGTTGGGCTTTCCTTTGCGTACTCACGCGTGTAGGGGACCCACCTTTCGGAACCTGGATCGCCTCGCTTCTTCCAGATAAGCTTTCCCTCCGCCACTAACTGGGTAACAGCATCCTTGCCGAGTGCCCAGCGTGCTTCGCGCCCATCATCATGTTCCGGGAATATGTTATTTCCATCCGGGTCGGTGACGCCAAAAAACATGGTTGGCCGGTCGATTCGGAGGCTATTTTTCCCGTTTTTCTTTAGCAGTCGGTCACGATAAAAGCGTCCGTCCTCGTCTGGTCCTCGGTAGGCTTGAAGAAGGGACTCATCGGCCCGTTGATGCAATTTCGCAGAAGATATATTTTTGGCATATCCAAATATAAACTCATGATCAGGTGTCACAGGAACTTTGTTATCATTAGGGCTATCAACCTTTCTCCAAATAAAACTCGATATAAAGTTTTTCCGACCGAATATTTCATCACAAACTACCTTTAAGTAGTGCGCTTCATTGTCGTCGGCTTGAACAAAAAAACATCCGTCTTCCCGAAGTAAACGATGAAGGATGCGAACACGATCAGCAATCATGCTCAGCCACAATGAATGCTCGAGTCCATCATCATAGTGGGCAAAGGCAGATCCAGTATTATAGGGTGGGTCAATGTATATTAGCTTCACGCTGCCGGAGTGGCTTGCCTCTAAAGCCCTGAGAGCGAGCAGGTTGTCACCATGGATGAGGATATTATCAAAAATGTCGTCATCAGATCGCCTCGCTTTGGCGTGACGTGACAACGTGCTATCCTCAAGCAATATGCGCGGCTCTATTTTCGGGCGCTGATCTTTACCAATCCAGGTAAGTTCAAGACGAGTTTTCTTGGTCACGCTACAATCTCCCACCGGATCGTCATCACCGGCGTCACATTTGGGGTAATGGCTAGCTTGGCAGCCACCTCGTCTAGCTTGTCATTCACTTCTTTGCGGATTTCCTTGAGAGTTTTGAACGTTGAGAGCTTCAACTCATCTCTCTCTTCCTCAAGTCTCTTGATCCGGCGCTCTTCGATGAGTTTGTCCGCCAAGGCGACGGATTGGTTGCCTCGCAACGCCTTCCGGGCTGCCCGCGCTTCGACGTCCAATTCCTTCACACGCAGATCATTGGCGCGCTCCAGGTCTTCGGCATAGGCCTCCAGCTTAATCGTCTCTTCATCGAGCCACTTGACGTTCTCGTCTTCTGCGGCCTGCTGCGCGGCTTTCAAAGCAGCGTCGTCGATGCTCGCCATCGCGCTTGTCGGATATTCCGCATCAACGACATCGACGACGGCTGGTAGTTGGAAGAAGCGCTCTGCTGTTTCAGAAGCGAGTACGGTTCCGTCATCCGTAATTGCTGCCAGGACGAGGCTGTCCCGTGAACCCATTGCTGTCTCGGCACGGAGCAAAGATACCCGCATCCATCCACGCTTCCCGACGTGCGCTTCAATGTCAGACAGCTTCGGTTGACCTTCCTCACGGTAGGACTGGTAGTCAAAGTGTAGCTTCGCGTCAGACAGCGGCCGCGAAAGGCTTTCCCGTACGAGGCCGTCGGCCAAGGTGCCGTCGCCGAGACGGAAGAACTGCCACCCCCTATGATCTGCCTCGGGCCACACCGTCGACCATGTTTTTCCGGCATGCTTGAACGATGGGATACCCTCGTTGCTGAATGTCGCCTCCGGGAGTTCTGAACGAGCGAGGAGCCATAGACGACGTTCGAATTCGGACATCGTCCTTTCTATCTCTCCCCCACGCTGGCGCAGCATGTCGACGATCGAGGCGTCGAAGAGATCAAAGAGCTGCTGCCGCGTCTCCGCCATGTCCGCCTTGATCTGATCTTCAAGCTCTGCCTCCAGCTTCTGAAAGGCTTCGTTCACCTGGGCTTCGGTCCGGCAGGATTGAACGACTGCAAGCACCTTCTTCTCGAAGTCGATGCCGGATTCGATGACGCCGAGGACCTGATCGCTGGCTCCGAAAAGCCCCTCGAACAGCCTGAACTTATTGCTCAGAAGTTCATAGATTCGGCGCTCGGCCTGGTTTTTCCGGTTCAGCATATTGACGACGGTGACATCGATCTTCTGCCCATATCGATGGCATCGACCGATGCGCTGCTCGACGCGCTGCGGGTTCCAGGGCAGATCGAAATTGATCAGCAATGAGCAGAACTGGAGGTTGATGCCTTCGGCGCCTGACTCCGTTGCGATCAGGATAGACTTCGCATCTGACTTGAACGCACTGACGATTGCGCTCTTCATGTCGGCGGATTTCGACCCCGAAACGGCGTCGGTTCCCTGTTTTTCCTTAAGCCAGTCCTTGTAAATCTTCTGGCTCTCCGGATCACTATTGGACCCATTCATGAGGGCAATTTGGCCAGAGTACCCGTTCTGTGAGAGGATCTCATAGAGGTAGTTCTGCGTACGAACGGACTCGGTGAAGATGACGGCCTTGCGCTTTCCTTCACGAGCCACGACTTCGTCAAGAACTTCCGGGAGCCGGCTGATGAGCTTCTCTCCCTTGGAGTTCGAACCGATCGATCTTGCAAGCGCAAGATAACCCTCCAGTTCGGAGATTTCTGCAGCGAGCTTTTTCGAGTCGATTTCCGGCCGATCCTCTTCAGAGACGTCCTCAGTAGACCCGTCTGCAGAATCGGCGAGGGTCGCGGCATCCGCTATCTCTTCCTGGATCTCTGCCGTGTCATCGATGTCCTCAACGACAGCTTCTGTCACCACCTGGTTGCGCTTCAATCTTGAAATTACATTCTCAAGAAACATCGCGATCGCTGCGATGGATGAACCGAGCGTTTTGCGTGCGCCGATGAGAACGAGCTGGTTCGGCTTCGAGCCGAAAGCAATGGAATCGGTCTTCTGAAGGTAGCTTGAAACGCCTTCGTAAAGCTGCTCCTCGAGGCTATGGGGCTCGAAGTCGAAAGTCACGGCAAGACGTCGGGTGTAGTTGACGTGGCCAGCGGCTTGCACGTCACGTCGCAGGTGGCGCTTGTAGAGCGGTGCCATTCGACGGCGAAGGGAAATCAGCGACTGCTTGTCGGTACCGCGTCCGTACATCACCCGGAAGGACTGCTCGTCACCAAAGAAGTTGTCGTCGATCATCGACACGAGCCCGAAGAGCTCCATCAACGAATTTTGCATGGGCGTTGCGGTTAGCAGCACCTTGAAACGAGAGGACAGAGCCTCTTTCAACCTCTTCGCCTGAGCCGAAGTGTTCTTCTTGTAGACGTTTCTCAGTCGATGAGCCTCGTCGATGATGACGAGGTCCCAACCGATACGATGGATCTGGTCGGAGTTGGCGGCTGCGTATTGATACGACGTGATGATGATTGCAGAGTCGTTATCGAACGGCGCGCGCTGGCCGTTCTTGACGGCGTCGCGATAGGTCTTGGAGTCGAGGATGACGCTCGGCAGAGAGAACTTCTCCTGCAACTCCTGTTGCCATTGCGTTCGCAAGGAGGCGGGGGCAATGAGCAGGACATTGCGGCGACGCTCTGCCCACTTCTGCGCGATCACAAGGCAGGCCTCAATGGTCTTTCCTAGACCCACTTCATCGGCCAGGATAACGCCCTTGGACAGAGGCGAATGCAGCGCGAAGCGGGCAGCCTCCACCTGATGCGGCTTCATATCCACGCGAGCAGTCGACAAGGACTTTGCAAATGCTTCGTCACTACGCCCTTCTAGCATAATCCGATGCGCGAAAAACTTGCTGTGGAAGGGGGTATAGGCAGACATGAGAACCTCATTTCGAATCGAAAGGATAAGACCAAAGGAGGCGTTGAAGCACAAGTCAAACCTGTAGCAATTCAAACGGCATGCAACTTTTACTAACAAGCGGAAGCATATTAACGTTCTTCGGCTTCCTCGCGTACCAGATCCCCGAAAAACGTAATTTCTGCCAACAGTTGATGGCCACGACGTGCCACGAACTTGCCTGCCCGAGTTGGTTCCTTTCGTTGCGGCCCACCGAATAGTTCGGCCCCGAAGAACTCCTCAGTTCGCTTCACACGGTCAGTGATCACTGATTTTTGGATCGCGTAACGGGCAGCTATACGATCCCTCGCTCCATCAACATTCGCATTTGCCTCAACCAACAGCTCGATCGTCGTTTCCAGGTCTGTCAGTCGCATTCGTTTCTAATCCCATCTGCTGTAGGCGCTCTCATCACCTGTTTCCGCTGGCCACATCTGTCGGTGGTTGGCGAGATACATATGGGTCGGGTATTAAGTAAACGGGAATAGGGTGACGGTTGCCGGAAGCTCTAAAAATGCTGCAAGCACTCATCAACCCTTGACGCAGGCATGCGGTCGCCTGAGCATGAAAAAACCGCCATCACAGAGGTTGGCTCCTCTCCGGCGGTTTCCATGGATGGTGAAAATGCTGACCGAAATCTCAGGTACTGTAAAGCTGCGGATGAAATCGGCATGAGCGCGAATCCAGAAGCATTCGAATTCCTCCGCAAAAGTGCGTATGGGCATGTGCAGCGGCATGGCAACGAAGCAGTTGCACTTCGCAAACATTGCCGGGACGCACTGGATGCGTGGCAGAGCGGCGAAGGTGTAGGCAGCGGCCTGGATCCCAGCGAAGCCGAAGCACTGGTCGAGGACGTGTCGTCCTGGGTGGGCCGAAAGTACCGCCGACCGAAGCGGAAGGCACTGAGACGACGGGAGGAACGCGCAGCGCAAGCGGCGGTCGCTCCGATCTTCCTCGAAGACGCTGCCGAAGCCGGGATGAAGCCGAGCGTGAGGAACGCCGCTCAGATGGCTGGCCGATCGAAATCCACGATGGCGCGGCATCTGCGCTTGCAGGGCATCGCTCCCGTCCGCGACGGCAGGATTGCGGCGCTGCCGACGACGGCGCGGCGCCTTGCCCGTATCCTGGACAGCAGCTTCCCGACCGATGGCGCGTGGCTCGTGCAACTCGATCATTGCATGGCGAGGCTCTGGGACGATCTGGATGCGCTTCCCGAATCCCTGCCGCGCTCCACCAAGTCCGAGCGCCGGAAGAAGCTGCCGGACCTGCTGGCGGCAGTAACGGCAGCGGGCGTCGGCTTCAACATCCTTGTCAACGGCGACCTGATCGCCATCCGCCGGGGAAGACGCTTCCACGGCATGAAGGAGGCTGCGATATGGATGGAGGAAGAGGAGCGAGTCAACGGTTTCAAGTTCCTGCGTAGTCCGGAGACCGAGGGCCGGAGACGGCAATACTTCTGGGCTGATCCGTGGGTTGCCGATGTGCTAGCGGTGATGTTTACGGGTGCCGGGTGGCGAACGTTCTCGTATGCTGACCAGTTGGAACCATGGCTGCGGCTGCTGCGCCCGCTGCTCGATCCTCGCCCGCTCGTCGCCGTCATCGACACGGCGGTTCGCCATGCCATGCAGGATGACTTTGTGGCCGATCTACGCAGCCTGTGCGCGGGCGTGACGGACAAGGAAGTCAGGAAGGCAGGATACACCCTGGCGAGCGCCATGGACACGATCCGATCGTATGCGGAACGGGGTTGGGAGCCCGTCGACTACTTCGGTGATGTCGACCATGAATTCCGGTTCATGGCGTACCTGGCGAGAACCGCGCCGAAGAGCTATGCCAAGCTGGCCTACTTCCGGGACGTCGTGCTTCCGAAAGTCGCGGCAGAGCATGAGGACGATCCCAGCCCGATCTACGCGACGATGAAGCGATGCAGGGCGCTGCCGGACGAGGAGAAGGCGGGGATATGGACGGCACCCACGGCCAAGGAGCTGGCGGCGTTCCTGCCGCCGAAGGAGTGACGCGGGGCGGGGCGTTCGGATTTTGGCAATTCTAAATTTAGAGAAAAGGTCGAATTTTCAGATGGTTAAATATGAATTCGTCCCGTTTTCGTATTATAGTAAGAAATCTACCCTGATTTCTTACTGGCCGGTTCGCCACCGCTGACGCGACAATGACAGGCGTGGAGCGGTGGCGCAAGCATCCGGTCGGCGTGTCAGACGGCGGGGCGGGATGGCAAGCGGCCGCCGTTGCGACGACATTGCGGATCGGCAAGGACAATTGCCGTTACGCAGGCATCACGTAAAATTACGTTATGCCTCGTCGTCCGGGAGGACGGCGATAAGCCCCCGGCAAGGTCCCCCTGAAAGGGCCGATGCTATGGAGCGAAGCGCAATAGCTGTATTCGGACCATACAACTTGTGTTGCGTGCCGCCGGTGACAATCCTGTTCGAAAGAGGAGGCAGTCATGACCATTCGCGTTTTCGATCTTCCAGCCACGATGGAGGCGATCCATCACGAGACCCTGCAACGGGCCTTAGGGCTTCTTTCCAATGTCGTTGAGGCGGAACTGGACGATGCAGCCGTGGCATCTGTCGCCCGCTTCTACATGGGCGCTTTCGATCGATGGGAGCAGTCGAAAGAGTGGCGGGGACGAGTGTTCCCCTGCCGGGACTGACCCATGGCATTCCAGTTCGTTAGGGTCGAGCTTTTCAGCCGCAAGGGCAAGGAGGGGCGGGGAACCGGATTCGTCTTCGATGAGGTCGCCCGCGTTCCGTCCGCGTGTGTCCATGTTCAGAACCCCGGCACGCCGATCGTGGTCCACGGCCTGGCACCGGACGCGCTGCGGGAACTCCACGACGAGAGGGCGGCGGCAGCCCGAACGGAGGTAAAGGGCGGGAAGCGGAGAGCGGTCAGGCAGGACCAGAACACGCTTGCCGGGGTCGTGCTGAGCTATCCCGTCACGATGGACGAATACCGAGCGAAGCCGGAGGTCGTGGCGCGGGTGCGGGACTGGGAACGGCGTTCTGTCGCCTGGTTGCGTGGCCAGTTCGGCGACCGCCTCGTATCGGTCGTCAGACACGAAGACGAGAGCCATCCCCACCTTCATGCGTATGTCCTGCCCGACGATCCGGCTATGACTGCCGCCTATCTGCATCCGGGGTTTCGGGCGAAGGCGGCTGCGAAGGCAGTCGTCATGCAGCCGGGGGAAGATGAGAAGGCCGTCAGCAAGCGCGCCGACGCGGCCTATAAGGCGGCGATGCGAGCGTGGCTGGACGATTATCATGCCAAGGTCGCCCAGCCCTGCGGAATGACGCGGCTGGGTCCTGGAAAGCGCCGTTTGACGCGGGAGCAATGGCATCAGGAGAAGCGGCAGGCCGAGGCGCTACGCGACACACTCGCCAGGGCGGAAGTCCTGAAGACGAAGGGGGATGCCTTCATCACCACAACGAGGGAGAAGGCCGACCGGATCGCACAAGAGGCTGCTGCGACACGCGCCGAAGCGGTCAAGGCGACCGAAACGGCTCAAGCGGCCATGGTTGCCGCGCGGGTGGCGGAGAAAGTAGCCCGCCAGCGAGCGGAAACGGCCCGTACAGCGTCGGAACGTGCCGTTCGCGACACGAGGGCGGCAAAACGGTTGAGTGGCCTTGGCGGGCTTCTTCGGGGGCTTTGGGATGGCTTGAGGAAATCGAAGGTCGCGGCGCGTATCCGCAAGGCCGTCGAATCCGAAGTGGAGGACCTGCGGAAGCAGGCTGCCGCAGCCTCCGACCGGGCGAGCGCCGCCGATGCCGGACGGCGAGAAGCGGAGACACGCGCCAGGAACCTGCGCGACAATCTGACGGACACCGGGCGGCAGCTTGCCGAGGCAAAGCAGGAACTCGCCGCGCTGCGCCCTCGCGCACCTGCTGCGGGTTCTATGCCTGCACGGCCGAGGCCGTAGCTCCGACTTCCGTGCCGGAATCAGCAAGAAACTCCCGTTTGCCTAAAATTTGTGCGTCGAAAGCGGCCCGTACAGCGCGTTTGGCGGGCCGGGTGGTGTCTGTACCCATCCAAAACCGGAGCCGGATCACGCTTGCCGAGGCCGTACCCCTCACTTCGGTTTGCGCCGGTCCCGGCTCCGTCTCATCCTTCTGGGGCAACGAGCAACGGAGCGCGGGACGATGACCAACGTGAGGCAGTTCGAAGCGAAAAAGAGACGTCGGCGAAACTGTGCGGATCGGCTGCGCCGCCATCTGGCGGAACGGCAGCGGCAAAGCCGGGGCGGCGATCCTGCGGGCAAGCTGCTGCTGCAACTGCTCGGGCTGCTCTCCGCCGCGCTCGCGCTGCTGCCGCCGCTGCCTGCCTTTTCCTTCTATTCCGCAAGCCGCCATTCGACAATCGGTCCCACGCCGTCGCGGGAGGCGCTGTCACGATCCGGCCAGCGGGCGAACCTCGATCGTCTCGACACTGAGGACCGCGGCCCGGTTGCCTACGCCATGGAATACGGGATCGAACCTGTCTTCTACCGCCTGTCCAGCCGCGCGGCTCCAACCTGGGCGAGGCTCGTCAAGGATTTGAAGCGCCGCCAAACGAAGGAACGCGCATGCCTACTGCTCGAATACCGCGTCCCTGCGGAAGCGGTCTTGTGGTTGCGGCATGTGATCGATCTTGAGGACTGGTCGGCCCTGCTGCGGCTCGGACGCGACGGTGCCAGCGACGATGAGATTGCCGCTGCGGCGCGGGTCGAAGCGAAGCGATGGGAGGCGACACTTGACCGGACGGCTGAGGACCCCGCGCCTGCTGTGGATGGCGACGCGGGCGCTGCGGCACCTCCGGCAGGCCCGAAACCGAAGTGATAGGGGTGGATCGGCTGGCATCGATGCCTTTGGCCGAAATAGCCTGCATGATCCCTAAATGCCAAAACCTGGCTGATCGGCGCTGCCGTCAACATTCCGATGCGTTTAAACGGTCCGTGGAGCGGTCCTGGCGAGGTAGGGGTGGTGTCTGTACCCATCTGGTTTCAGGATAGAATCCCAAAATTGCCTGTCCTCACGAAAAAGACCTTGACCGCTGCTGCGCCTGCTCTGACCATTTTATGTGACGGATGTCGTCACAGGAAATGATGAGGTGAGCGTGAAAAGTGTTGTAAGTTTGAAACGTGGCGGTGCGGGCTGGGTGGTCAGGGTTATTCGTCATGACTACCCTTATGGCAAGGAGATGGTCGAGCGGCTTGGCTTCGTGTGGCAGCCCGACCTGGGGGTGATTGGAGCCTATACGACTGGTGATGCCGCCACGGCTCTCGCCCTGCTGGATTCGAATGAACTGCATGTCGTTGGCGACAGGGGAGCTGAAGATGAGGTCCGGAAGGCGGCGGCGGCTATTTCCGTGACGGGTGATGCAACAGAAAAGCTTCTGGCGGGCGATATAATTTCGATGACGGAAGCCGTCACGGAAATACAAGCGGCAGAAGACAAAGATTCCGTGATGACAGGCGACACGGAAATTCCTGTGAAGCGTAAGCGTGGCCGCCCCGCCAAGGCGGAAGGGGCGATGACCGCAGCCGAGCGGGCGCGACGATACCGCCGCAAGCACGCACCATCATGGCAGACGCGGCGCGTTGATCTCGCCGCCTCGACCTTCGATCGTATCGAGAGAATCATGTCGGAGACGGGCCTTTCCGCCGATGAGGTGATCTATAACGCGGTGATTGCGGCAATGCCGGAATACTGGGAGCCCTTCAAGGCCGAGCATCATCTTCAACGGGACGCGCGGCGGTTGCTACATCGGGTGCAGGCAAACAGGTCGTAGGACCACGACTCTGCAAACTCCACATTTATCGTTCGCCTCCCGTCACGAAAATGAAAAGGCGGTTGCTGTGGCAAACCGATCAAGCGCACGGACGCCATGCTGCTGCACCGCCTTCAACAGCTCCTTGCCCGTGCCGGGAATACGGGTTCGCCGGACAAGGCGCTGGCTACCGGTCCCGCGTTCCCGCACAAGGATTTCGGCGTAGTAGAACGCGATGCCGACCGCATCGGCCTGCGTCGTCTCGATCACGACGATATCGATCGCCAGCAAACGAATAACGGTTGTCATCGTCTTCATTTACTTATCCCCCAAGCCTCTGAAATTAATGGTTTTATATCAGATTCAGGGAAGCGGACCCAGGCTCGTGGAGACCATCGGTGGAATACCCGGAAGGATGGCGATCGGTTCCTTAACAGCCTTGCTGCAAGCGGAAGGGAGGTCAATGAGAAACTGCGGAAGTGGGGCGGGAGCGGCAGCGACCCGGTTCCGCTGATTGTCGTTGACGGACCTGGAGTGTCCCGATCCTGTCGCCCCGGTCAGGGACAGAAGGCGAAATGCCGCAAGCCCTGATCGGACTAGGCCGAGCGCCAATGAGCGCGGGGGCGGACGAGCCGCAGGCGCGTCAGGGGGCCGAAGCCCCCGTGAGTACCAGGTAGGATGAGCATATCGGAGCCGTGAGCATAGCGCCCCATCGGGTCACGGCGGGAATTCGCGCATGTCACGATCGGTCAAGTGGGCAGCCATAGGAGCGCAAGCATAGCGACCCAACCGGATGTGCGGGACTGACTGCCCCCGACGTGGCATTCCTTGTCCATAAGTGGGATCGAAAGCACCTTTCGAGCCTATTCCTGCCGGGATTTCCTTCGGTCGTTCCTCTCCATGTAAGGACTAAGATCGAGCCCTTCCGGGAGCGGAAGAGCCGTCAACACCTCGATTTCCGTAGGCAGTTCTTCCAGATCCTTTGCTCCGTAACTCCCGGATACGGTCTTGAAGGCGTGCCCGGTCTGCAAATCGCTTGTACGACCATCGACACGCGCAAGCCGCATGATGTCCTTCGCAGTATGCCGGGTGCTATGGAATACCCGTTCCATGGGCTTGTGAATGCCCACATCTTTCAACATGCGATTCATACGCTTCGAAGCGGCGCGCGGGGGATCAGCGACACGCTTTTTGCCATGATAGAAGGAAGCAGGGAACAGCCAGTCGGCAGCTCGACGGCTCCTTACGTAGTCGATGAATCCGGCCTCCGTGAACACTTCATGGAGCGCAATTATGCGTTTCGAGGTCTCGGTCTTGGTCTTGCGTTCTTCAGAGCCGCCATCTTCCGCGACGAGTTCGAAACGCAGATCGATCACCCAATATTTGGCCCCGGTGAACGAGTTTTCCATCTGATAGATGTCCCTGCCCTGCAGGAAGATCAACTCTGCGATGCGCGCACCGGTGATAGCACCAAGCAGGGGCAACCAAATCATTTCTGCGCGCTCTTCCTGAGCGGCATGAGCAAACCACATGTTCAGTTGCTCGACCTTGAAAGGTCGACGCTTGACAGAACCCCGGCCATCCATACGAACGTCGGCATCGCCAAAGGGCGACTGGAAGCGATGTTCAGCGGCCATTTGCCTGAAGAAATGCTTGAGCGGCGAGAAATAGTTCGTTTCTATCGTCTTCGTCGTCATGGTTGCGCGAGGGATTTTGAGCCTGTCGTTATGGTCAGCCGCCTGCTGATGCGTCTTCCCTTTTAGGTGTGGCACTACGCTTATGAGCTTAGGAACGCGGGCAAGTAGGTTCGACCAGCGCTGGAATTCAAGAAACGTGTATTTGTCCACGGCCTTGTCACCCACGAATGCAATGAAATCCTTGATTCGGTTGTAATCTGTGTTGATCTTTTTCGGAGTGACTTTTGTCTTTCTTCTAACATCTGTCCACATTTCCAGCGCTTCGGAAGCATGCGGACGCGGTGGTCCCTCTATTGAGGTTTGAACCCTATCCGACAGGTCGGCGACCTGTTGAGACATGGCGCTGAAGCTCTTCATGATAAGCTTGAGGGAGGCCGGACTTTCCGAGGAGCGACCATCGTCGTGCCGTTGTTGTTGGATGACCTGATTTATTCGAGGCCGCACGTCGGCAATCGTGTCGCCGAGGGTCTTGAGCTTTGCACCGAGGACTTTCTGCCGCCTGTGTTCCTCCAGGAGAATTCGTCGTTCGGTGTTCTCAACTTCTACCGCAACATGCTTTTCGTGAAGGACTTCCATTTCATGAGCGTTGGTGATCAAGGCTGCGACCATATCGGTCAGTTCAGCAATGATCGCGTCCCGGATGTCTGCTGTCATGTTTTCCCGCCGCGATGTTCTGACAGCCGTGAATAGCTGCTCGGCGTGACCGGAGAGTAAACGAGCCTTCCGGCGCGCATCGGCTGCGGAAACGCGCCCGAGTGGGATACGTATCGGCGATCGCCCTATCCTGTCCTGAAGGTCGTTCGGGACGGCGATCTGAAATCGGACGCCGTTTTTTCGATGAGAAAGGTACATGGTTCACCTGGGTAGAGCTGTGGGTATAGCTCCCGGTTCACCATATAAGATCATTTAATATCAATAGGTTATTGGCAACTTGGGGATTTCTCCCACCCTCTCCGCCATGGTTGGCCTTCGGGTTTGCAGCACTTTCCCAACGGCTCTAAAGAGGCACTGTTTTTGTTTCGAAGATGCGCTCTCATCAACCGCCACACTCACGCCGCAACCATGTTCTCACCAATGATCGGCTAGCCTCGTTTTCGGACGTCATCGAACTTCAGGTTGAACCGCGCTAGATATTTTACGAGGCGATCCGCGTCGTTGCTGCTCTTCTTTTCCAGTCGCGAATTGGCGAACAGGGCTCGGCCGGCGGCGCTTGCAGTTGGCTGTTCCCGGCAGGTTCGGATGACTTCGGAAAGCTGGGTTGCGTCGAAGCGATCCAGACACGCGGCCGCTTCGGAACCCAAAAACTCCTCAATCAGTGTATCGGCCGCGTGACCGTCTGATGACGCGCGCCAAAAGGTGTTCAACCGCCGAACCTCGTCATCGACGACGTCCGTGGTGATCCGACCGTGGGGCGCCAACGTCGCCATGCGGGTGATCGAGGCCGACAGGTCACGGAAGTTGGCGCTCCAGATGCCATGCGGGCCGGTTGCGAAGCTGAGGTAACGCTCGCGTGCTTCCCTGTTAAAGGTGATGTTTTCGCCTTCGCGTTCCAGGTGGCGCTTCAATTCGAAATCAAGATTGGGCTCGATGTCCTCCTTGCGCTCTCGGAGGGCCGGCAACTGGAAGGTCCAGAGATTCAGGCGGGCGTAGAGATCCTCCCGGAACTTGCCCCTCCGCACATCTTCGCCAAGCTCGCGATTCGTGCCGGCTAGAAGCTGGAAATCGGCGGAAACTTCCCGATCGGCGCCAACGGGGAGAAAACGTTTCTCTTCGATTGCGCGCAGGCACATGGCCTGCTCGTCGATGCCCAGTTCGCCGATCTCGTCGAGAAACAATACGCCCTTGTCCGCTGACCTCAGCAATCCGGAACGCTCACCGGCGGCCCCCGTAAATGCACCTTTCACGTGGCCGAAGAGAGTCGACATCGCCTGGTCGCCGCGCAGGGTCGCGCAGTTGACCTCAATGAAAGGGCCGCTCACCTTGCGCTGGCTCTTCTTGAGTTCGTAGATCCTGCGGGCAAGCTGGGATTTGCCCGCCCCCGTCGGACCGGTCAGCAGAACAGGTGCTTTCGAGCGAATGACCACCTTCTCGATCTCGTCGATCATCCGGTTGAAGGCGGCGTTGCGGGTCGAAATCCCCGATTTCAGAAACGAGGCGGCATCTTCACGTTCGGAGGCGAAGCGCTTGGCGATCTCGTCGTAACGCGAGAGGTCTAGGTCGATGATCCTGTGCGTGCCGGCAAAGTCCTGGTCCGGTTCGCGGTCGCGTGGCGGCGAAAGTTGCAGCAATTGGCCGGGAATGATGCGGGCCTCGGTCAACAGGAACCAGCAGATCTGCGCTACGTGCGTGCCGGTAGTAATGTTGACGAGATATTCCTCCGTGTCTGGATCAAACTGGTAGCCGCGGGAAAAATCCCGAAGATTTGTGTAGACCTCTGAAAAATCCCACGGATCACGAAAGTTGATGACATTGCTTCGGACCTCCGTTGCCGGCGATACTGTTGCAATATCAGCGGTGATCCGATTGGCTAGCGCGCTGGCATGATTGTCATGGATGAGTTCCAACCGATCGATAAACAGGCCGGTTTGCTGGCAGAGCCCGACATTGGGTCGCCAGCGGCTCCAGCGGTTGTCCCATTTCCCCATGTCCAGGGTGGTTCCCAGTATGCTGATGGCAACACGCCGCTTCATGACTTATCCGTTTCTATAATGAACGATCATTTGGTATACATTATTGGGTAGCTAAGTGTCCTTAAATTGGATCTTCTTCTAATCGATAATATTTTTTATATCGCAATAACAGGTACCTAGAAGGAATTTATTGGAAATAAAGACGGATTCCGGAAACTGGCACGCGTCTTGAATTGTATCTGGCATGAACCAACGAAAAGGTGCTGTCATGGTCAACAAGGCGATCTTCAAAACCTATCTCGGAAAACTGCTTCCGGGCACGGACACGAAAAACCACGAAGCTGCGCCGGCTTACACACTGACGCCGCGCGAAGCGCTGGCGCAGTATGCCGTGACGGGCACGTTCAACGGAACCTTCTATGCGGATGGTGCCGATCAGTTGGAGGCGGTCAAGGCGCTTGCGCTTCAGGTCGAGCCGGAGTTCCTGGCCAAGGTGGCTATCCATGCTGCCGACAAAGGCCACATGAAGGACATGCCGGTCACCCTGCTGGCCATGTTGTCCGGTCTCCAGAGCGAGGCGTTTGCCCGTGCGTTTCCGCGCGTGATCAGGAGCGGCAAGATGCTGCGTGGTTTCGTCCAGGTGATGCGGTCGGGTGCCACCGGACGCAAGTCGCTCGGCACGCGGCCGAAGAAGCTGGTGCAGGCATGGCTGGAACGGGCAAGCACCGAGCAGATCCTGCGAGCGTTGGTCGGCAACGATCCTTCGCTCGCCGACGTGATCCGCATGGTACACCCGAAGCCGGCGTCGGAAGAACGCAAGGCGCTCTATGCCTGGGCGATCGGCAAGCCGCACGACTATGCGGCATTGCCGGACCTGGTCAAGGCGCTGGAAGCCTTCCGTCGCGACCAGACGGGTCCTGTGCCGGACGTGCCGTTCCAGATGCTGACCTCTCTGCCGCTGACGCGGGAGCATTGGGTCGAGATCGCCGAAAAGGGCGGCTGGCAGATGGTGCGGCAGAACCTCAACACCTTCGCACGCAACGGCGTGTTCGACGTCGAAGGGTTTGCCGAAGCGCTAGCTGCGCGGTTGGCCGATCCGGACGAGGTTCGCAAGGCCAAGGTCTTCCCCTATCAACTGATGATGGCGTGGAAGACGGTCAGTGGCCAGGTTCCTGATGTCGTGCGCAATGCGCTGCAGGCCGCGATGGATGTTGCGATCTCCAACGTGCCGTCGCTTGCCGGCAATGTGGTGCTCTGCCCGGACGTTTCCGGCTCCATGGGCTCGCCTGTGACCGGTTTCCGCAAGGGCGCGACATCAGCGGTTCGCTGCATTGATGTCGCCGGTCTGATGACCGCGGCGTTCCTGCAGCGCAACCCAAAGGCACGGGTGCTGCCGTTCGAGAATGACGTCGTGAGCATCTCGCTCAACCGTCGGGATTCAGTGATGACCAATGCCACGAAGCTGGCCGCAGTCGGCGGCGGCCGAACGAACTGTTCCGCGCCGCTGCGCAAGCTCGCAGACGAGAAGGCGAAGGTCGATCTCGTCGTGTTTATCTCGGACAACCAGTCCTGGGTGGATGTGGACAAGAGCGGCCAGCCGACAGGTGTGATGACGGAGTGGGCTAAGATCAAGAGGATCAACCCGGCTGCAAAGCTGGTCTGCCTCGATATCCAGCCCTATGCGACAACGCAGGCACCGACGCGCGACGACGTACTCAACATCGGCGGCTTCTCGGATGCCGTCTATGAGGTCATCACGTCCTTCGCGGCCAATCCGAAGGGAGCAGACAGCTGGGTGAAAACCATCGAGGCGATCGAACTCTGACGCCAAAAGCAATACCTCCGCGCCGGTGTGAACGGCGCGGAGACCGTGACGAATGCCGGAGAAACTACAGGCTGTCACCCTCCAGGTCGCGGGTTCGAGTCCCGCCGGGTCCTCCAATTTGTGGACCCGTAGCTCAGCGGATAGAGCAGGACGTTTCTCCACACCTCGTCGTCACGGACGAATGACATGGCGAATGCAAAGGAAACTACACCAGCCGCGGCAGGTTCAAACCCTGCAGGGGAAGTCACGACCTCAAATGGTAGCGGATGTTTCCTCGAATACTGGTCGCCATGATGACTGAGGCAAAATGCCCGGAAACGATATTGGTGCTCCGCGAATGGAGTTGCAGGTTCGAAGCCTGCTCCGCCGTCGTCTCCCATCGTGGAGGACCGGCGGGACGTTTCCGGGTGATTGTCATTCTGACGTGAATTGCAGCGGCGAATGCCGGACGAAACTACAGCACCGTTGGATGGTCTGGCAGGTTCGACTCCTCCTTGGCACACGCTCTCTGGCATGAGCGGGACCATCCGGTTTCGTCCACACTTGTCGCCGCTGCGACTACGACCCGGCAAATGCCGGCAGGACTACAGGTAGAGCAGCCGCCCGGTTTCCGGTCGGTGTGTCGGATGTTCAAATCATCCCGCGTTCCCGAAGGGAGTGCGTAGCTCAGAGAATACTGTCCCGCCACCCTTGTTGCCGGCGGAATTGAAGGAACGAAATGCCCGGCGAATGCCGGCAGGACTACATGGAAAGAGCAGCCCGCCGATCTTCGGCGGGAAGGTCGGGTGTTCGATTCATCCCGGTTACCGTGAGGTAACGCGTAGCTCAGACAACTGTCCTGTCAAAACTCGTCGCCGGGGTGACGAGAAGATCTTGGGCGAATGCCGCCGGAGACTACAGGGGCCGCATCGCGCCATGACCATGGAATGCGTGCGGTGAGCGATCTCCTGCAAATGCTTGTCGGCTAGGTGGCGTGACGAAATTGAAGTGAACCAGAAGGACTGCAAACGCAGAGAAGACAATGACAGAGGTAATGAGCGGACAGGACTTGATCGATGCCGGCATGAGCCAGGGCAAGTGGTTTCGAGATGCGCTGGAAGCGGCCAACCGGGTGCTGAGCGATGGCGGCTCTACGACCGATGCGCTGGCGGTTGCCCGCGGTTATCAGCCGGGGCCGACCCTGCCGCTTAAGGCGCAAAATGACGTGCTGATCCATATGAACATCCGTGCCGAAAACGCGTTCGAACAGGACAATATCGAGAAGGTGAGTGCGACGATGCGCGAGCTTTGCCGAACGCCGGTCGTGCGTGCAGCCGCGATCATGCCCGACGCCTGTCCCGCCGGCCCGGTCGGCACGATCCCGGTTGGCGGCGTGGTGGCGTCGGAAGCGATCCACCCCGGCATGCATTCGGCCGATATCTGCTGCTCGATGGCGATCTCGATCTTCCCGGGTATCGAGCCCAAGGCCTTGCTCGATGCCGTCCACGCGGTGACGCATTTCGGTCCGGGCGGACGTCCGCGCGGCGCCCAGATCAAGCCTTCCGAGACGACATTGTCGGCGTTCCACGCAAACCCTTTGCTGAGGGAAATCCTCAGTGTGGGCATCGATCAATTCGCCACGCAGGGCGACGGCAATCATTTCGCCTATGTCGGCCAGATGAAATCAACCGGCGAGACGGCGCTCGTTACCCATCACGGGTCGCGCGCTCCTGGCGCACGACTGTATGATCGCGGCATGAAGATCGCCAACCGGTTCAGGGAAGTGCTTTCGCCCGAAACGCATCGGGAGAATGCCTGGATTCCGGCCGAGAGCGAAGAGGGGGAAATGTACTGGTCGGCATTACAGACGATCCGCCAGTGGACGAAGGAAAACCACTACGCCATCCATGACATGACGGCAGAAAAGCTGGCGGCGAAGGTGAGCGACCGTTTTTGGAACGAGCATAACTTCGTATTCCGCAAGTCCGACGGTTTGTTCTACCATGGTAAGGGTGCCACGCCAGCTTTCGACAACTGGGCGGACGACGCGACCGATCTGACGATCATCCCGCTCAACATGGCCGAACCGATCCTGATCGTGCGCGGCTCGAATGCGCCCCATGGCCTCGGCTTCTCGCCGCATGGCGCCGGCCGCAATTTCTCGCGTACGGCGCATATACGTCGCCTCGGCGAGGAATTCGGCGCCGATAACCGGGGTCTCAGCCCGAATAACATCGCGGCTGTCATGGAGAGGGAGACGTCGGGCCTCGACGCCCGCTTCTTCTCCGGCACGCCCGATATTTCGGAGCTGCCGAGCGCCTACAAGAACGCCGCCAATGTCCGGTCGCAGATCGAACATTACGGCCTTGCCGAAATTGTCGACGAGGTCATCCCATACGGGAGCATCATGGCCGGCGACTGGCAGAAGGACGCGCCATGGCGCAAGAAGCGCCGATAGTTGGAAAGTGAGGGCGGGATTTTCCGGCGGCCGACCGGCACGGACCGGCGCGCTTGTCTCCATGGCTCCGTCACATCACTCGATATACTCGCAGCCGGCTTCCTTCAGTACCTTGTCAACCCAGTCGCGGTTGACTGTACCAGCTTCAGTCTCGGCCATCTGCTTGGTTTCGGCGTCGTGCTTCTTGATCGTGGCCGTCAAAATATCATGCGCATCGACCTTCGGCACGCTGACGACGCCGTCGAGATCGCCAAGGATTAGGTCGCCCGGTTCTATGACGGTGCCGTTGATCGCAATCGGAAGACCGATTTCTCCAGGGCCGGTGCGATAGGGGCCTCGATGGGTCACGCCGACGGCGAAAGTTGGAATGTTCCGTTCCAAAAAGGCTTCGGCGTCGCGGATGGCGCCGTTCAGCACGAAGCCGGCCACGCCGCGCCGGATGGCATGGGCAAGCATCAGCTCGCCCATCAACGAATTGGCCAAATCCGCGGCAGCATCAACGACGATTACGTCGCCTGGCTGAGCCATGTCGATTGCCTTGTGCAGCATCAGGTTGTCGCCCGGCCGGGTGCGGACGGTCAGCGCCGAGCCTGCAAGGTTGCCCGACCGATGCATCGGCCGCATTCCTGTGCCGAGCGCACAGATGCGCGACATGGAATCGCTTACATTGGCAACGGGAAGGCTTCGGAAGGACTGGACAAGAGCCGGCTCGATGCGATTCCAGTTCAGTTTGATGCGAAATCCGTACGTCATGAATACCTCAGGCAGAGAGTTCGGTTGGACGTGCAATCGAGCGTTCGTCCGGCGCATTGCCGTCGAGAACGCTGATTATGTGCTGGGCGGCGATGATTGCCATCGCATCGGCGGAGCCGTATGTGACACCGCCGATGTGTGGCGTTGCGATCAGCGTGTTGAAGGCCCAAAGCGGGTTGTCGACCGCCGGCGGCTCGGTGGCGAAACTGTCGAGAGCTGCCCCTGCGACAGTCCCAGCGGCGAGAGCCTCTGCAAGTGCCGCTTCGTTGACAATACCGCCGCGTGCGGTGTTCACCAGAACCGCGGAATTCTTCATCATCGCGAGCCTCCTCGCGTCGATCAGATCGCGTGTTGCCGCGGTCAGCGGGCAGTGAATGCTGAGAATGTCCAGCGCCGGCAGCATGGCGTCGATATCGTCTGAAGTTGCGAAACCATCGGCTTCTGCTGCGTCCGGCGCGAAGGGGTCACAGACCACGACTTCCATGCCAAGAGATTCCGCCATGCGTGCCGTCTCGCGACCGATCCCGCCGTAACCGACAAGACCTATTGTGGCGCCTAGGAAATCCTTGCCGATAAATGTCGGCTTCGGCCATTCACCGCTTTTCACGGCGCAATCGAGCGGCAGTATTTCCTTGATCAGACTGAGCACCAGCGCGATCGTGTGCTCGGCGACGGCACGCGAATTCGAGCCCATCGCCCGAAGCACGGGGATGCCAAGCTTGGCGGCGGCGGTGATATCGACATTGTCGACACCGACGCCATGCTTGGCGATGACCTTGAGATTGGGAGAAGCGGAAATCACCGCTTCGTCGATGCGGCCTTGGCGCACCATCAGTCCGTCAATCTTGAGATCGGCGGCGCGCTTGGCCACCACATCGGACGGATCGTAGGGTGGCGAGAAGAACACGTCGATATCATGCGCATTCAACAGTCTGATCGCCTTTTCAGCGATCTGGTTGTGGCTCACAAGGATGCGTCGGCCACGCCTGCCGTGCTCGACCCCTTGGATGATGTCATGGATCATCAGCTAGCGCGTCCTTTCTGCGATTTGCGAATTAGATTTTCGGCGCGCGTGACGATCGGTGCGTCGATAAACTTGCCGTCCAGCATGAAGGCGCCTCGTCCAGCGGCCGCCTCTCTCTCGTTAGCCGCAACGACTTTCAGCGCCCAGGCGACCTCCTGCGGACTTGGCGCGAAACCTTCGTTGAGGATAGGAACGACGGAAGGGTGAATGCAGCTTGCCCCGTCAAAACCGAAGTCACGCGCCTCCAGTACGGCGGCGCGAAGGGCCTCCTTGTCTGCGAAATCCGCGATGGTTCTGAGAAGCCCGAGAGACAGCACGCCGGCCTCCTTGGCCGCGTAATGGATCATGAGCTTGGGATAACGCAGCACCTCCGGCGTCGGCTTCGCATCCATGGCGGTCGCAAGATCCTCGCCGCCGCAGGCAAGGGCCATGACGCGCGGCCCCTTGGCAATGGACCGAACCTCGAACAGGCCCTGCATGTCCTCTATTAGCGGCACGAAGGCGATCGGCGAGCGATCCTTTTCGTGGTTTTCGAGGCTCTTCGCCAAACGGTCGAGAACATCGGGGCTGCAGACCTTCGGGACGTAAAGTCCGTCGGCACCGGCTTGCGTCGCGGCGATCGCGTCCTCGATCAGCCGCTCAGAGTGGTTGACGCGCACGAACACCCGGCCGCCGGCCTTCTTGATCGCCGGTACCCATCTCGCCAATCCATCTCGGGCTTCGGTCTTGGCTGCCTCGGGTACGGCATCTTCAAGATCGACGATAACGGCATCGGCCCCGCGCTGACCGGCCTTTTCCAGAAAACGGGGCGCGTTGCCCGGTACGTAGAGGAGTGACGAGATCATGCCTTGTCCTCCAGGTCAGCCAAGGTCATGCCGATCTCGGCAAGGATTTCTTCGGTCTGTTCTCCGATGCCCGGTGCCGGATGACGAAAGCCCCCTGGAGTCGTCGAGAAGCGCGGAAAGATGTTGTGTTGCGGAATGCTGCCGAGATCGGCATCTTCCACATCCACGACGATTTGCCGCTCGGCAAAATGCGGGTCTGTGCTGATATCGGCAATGTCATAGACCGGACCAACGGTTGCGCCAGCGGCACGCATGGCTTTCAACGCATCGTCGCGGGTGCGGGTGACGAACCACGCGCCGAGTGCTTCATCCACCAGCTCGCGATGGCGGACACGTTCGACATTGGTCGAAAACCGCGGATCGTCCTTCATCTCCGGGCGGCCGACAATGTCGAAAATCCGCATCGCGATGACCTGGGTCGATCCCGAAAGCGCCACATATTTGCCGTCGCTGCACAGATAGACGTTGCGCGGTGAGACCGTATTGGAGCCTGAGCCGGAGCGCTGCTTGACCTTGCCAGTGACGCTATAGATCGATGCTTCCGGCCCAAGCGAGGCGAAGATCGGCTCCAGCAGGGAAAGATCGATCACCTGACCCTCGGCGTCACCGCGTTCGCGGGCAAACAGCGCCATCATTACGGCATTGGCACCCGTCAGTCCTGAGATCATGTCCGCCAGCGCCAGAGGTGGCAGTACCGGTTCGCGATCCGGAAAACCGGTGCGCGAGGCAAAGCCGCTCATCGCCTCGACCAACGTGCCGAAGCCGGGCAGCTTGGCATAGGGGCCGGTCTGGCCAAAGCCCGAGATCCGCACGATGATAAGCCCCGGGTTGATTTCCAGGAGGCTTTGCGGCGAAAGCCCCATTTCCTCCAGCGTGCCCGGCCGAAAGTTTTCGATGAAAACATCCGCCGTTTCCAGCAGCTTCTTCAGGGTTCTCAGCGCCTGCGGCTGCCGCAGGTTGAGCGCGATCGAGCGCTTGTTTCGGCCATAGGTTTTCCAGTGAAGCGAATGGCCATGGTCGCGCCATTCGCGCAGCGCATCACCCTGTGGCGGCTCCACCTTGACGACGTCGGCGCCGAAATCGCCGAGCTGCAGCGACAGCATGTTTCCGGCAACCACGCGGCTGAGGTCAATGACCCGGATACCGTGCAGCGGGCCCTTTTGTTCCGGCTGAAACCGGACGGTTGTTTTCGTCTCTGCCATGAAAACCTCAATTCGCGCCGGGCTTGTCGGGGAAGACGGCGCAATGTTCCTGAGGAATGCGCACGAGGATCGAATCCTGCTTCAGCTCTGAAGGCGTCTGAACCCGGAACTCGATCGGGCCCGACCGGACCGCATATTGCCAGACCGAGCCGAGATAGGTCCGCTGATCGATCGACACCCGCATCGTGTTCGGGCCAGTCTCGTTCGTGAGCTCGATCTTTTCAGGGCGGATGGCAACGACGACGGAACCGTCCTTGCCGGCGGCACCGGGGGGCGTGACGAGCTCGCTGCCATCGGCCAAGCGGATGCGGGCTTTGTCGGCACCGTTCTCGACCATCGTTCCGTCGAAAAAGTTAGACGAGCCAATAAAGTCCGCGACAAAGCTGTCGGCTGGTCGCTCGTAGATTTCGCGCGGCGTGCCGAGCTGGCGCATCCGTCCCATGCTCATCACCGCAATCCGGTCGGAAACGGCCAGTGCCTCTGCCTGGTCGTGGGTGACGTAGATGGTGGTGACCTTCAATCGTTCCTGCAGCTCTCGGAGCCAGACGCGGGCACGCTCGCGCAGTTTGGCATCGAGGTTGGAAAGCGGCTCGTCGAGGAGCAGAAGCGGCGGGCGGTAGACGAGGGCTCGAGCAAGTGCGACGCGCTGCTGCTGGCCACCGGAAAGTTCGAACGGAAAGCGGTCCGCATAGGGAAGCATTTCCACGAGGCCGAGCGATTCCCGGATGCGCTCGTCACGCTCTGCTCTTCCAATCTTTCGGAGCGTCAGAGGAAAAGCGAGGTTCTCGGCAACGGTCTTGTGTGGCCACAGCGCGTAGGACTGGAATACCAGACCGATATTGCGCTTCTCCGGCGGCACCGTGTTTTTGGCGTTGCCATCGAACAGGATTCGGTCGCCGATGCGGATCGTTCCTGACGTAGCATGGTTGAGACCGGCGACCGCGAACAGCGAGGTCGACTTGCCGCAGCCGGACGGCCCGAGTAACGTCAGAAACTCTCCGGATTGAACATGGATGTTGAGGTTGTCGACAGCCGTGACGGCGCCGTACTTGATGGTCAGGTTCTGAAGGACGAGATCAGCCATAGATTTTGGCTCCCATGACGCGGCGAGCGATGATCACGAACGCGGCGGTAATGACGACTTGTATGGTTGCGAGGGCGGAGACCGGGCCGTTGTCACCTTGAGCGACAAGCTGCAGCATGGTGGTGCCGATGATTTCGGACCCCGGTTGATAGAGGAAGGCCGCCGTCACGTATTCCTTGAAGAAGTGGATGAACAGCAACGCATAGCAGCTGAACAGCGCGGGCTTGAGGATCGGCACAATGATGCGTGTCACGGTCGTCCACCAGTCGGCGCCGGAAATGCGCGCACCGCGGTCGAGTTCCTCACCGACCTGAGCAAGCGCCGGCGCGATGGCACCAAAGCCGACCGGAATATAGCGGATCATGAAAGCAAGGATCAGCACCGCGATCGTGCCGCGGATGACGTCTGCTCCGGGCAGCCAGATAACTGCGTAGAAGAACCCGAGGCCAGCGATGATGCCGGGAAGCGCGCGCGGGAAAAGCGCGATATATTCTAGCGCCCGGCTATGCTTGAAATCCGACCGGCGGGCGACCAACGCGATGACCAGAATGAAGAATGTGCCGATCGCAGCACCGATCGTCGCGACCAGAACGGAATTGACGATCGAGCGCACGTAGGTGGCCGAGCCAAGAACCTGCTCGAAATTGGCGGTCGTCATCACCTTCCAGACTGGAATGAGCGGTGTGAGGAAGCTCACCGCCGAGCGCAGAAAAATGCCTCCGAAGATTGAAATGATCGTCAGGAATGCGAATGCGAAGACGAACAGGAACGCCGGCCAGCGCCAGGCACCGAGATCGAGCGTCGAGGGACGGCTTGCCTTGCCGCGCACGGTGACGAAGCGGCCAGCGCCTTTCATCAGAAAGCCCTGTAACCAGACAAGCAAGGCAACGACGACCAGTAGGATGACGGCAGCCGCGCCCACAATTCCGTATTCTGGCCGTACCGCAGCGTTGATGCCGGCGTTATAGAGAAAGGTCGTGACCGTCTGAATTCCAGACGGACCGCCGAACAGCAGCGGGATGGCCAACATCTCGATGCCAACGACGAAGTTCAGCACGGCCGAATAGATGATCGCGGGACGGATCATTGGGATGGTGACCGAAAACAGGGCTCGGAAGGGACCAGCTCCGGTCGAGCGCGCCGCATCTTCGAGCAGCGGGTCGGCCTTTGTGACGGCGGCAAGACACATGAGATAGGTGAGCGGCGCCTGGCTGAGACCTGCGACGATACCCATGCCAGTGACACTGTAGAGATTCCAAGGCGCACCGCCGAGATAGGTTTTCGCCGCCAGCGTCATGAAGCCTGACGGTCCGTACATGGTGAACCAGCCGAAGGCGATGACGAGGTTCGAGACGAACAGCGGCCAGATAAAGATCTCGCCCAGCCACTTGCGACCCGGCAGGTTGGTACGACCGACGAGCACCGCCATGACAGCACCGAAGACCTGCGCGACGACCATCGTCAACGCACCGAAATAAAGGGTGTTGAAGAAGACGCCGGCTATGCCCGGTTCGCTAAACAGGCGGCTGAAATTGCCGACCGTCATGACAGCCGTATCGTCGTAGAGCGGCTTGTCGAGGAAGGCCTGGAAGACAATCGGGGTGATCGGACCGAATACGAGGATCGTCGTCAGCGCCGCAACGCCCCAGTAGATCGCACGCGATCGGTCTATCCCCCGTCCGGCCGTGCCGGGGTGGCTGATATCCGTCATCGATATTTCCTGTCAGGGTTGATGGAAGGGCCGACGACCAGTCGGCCCTTTGGCTCGGCTTACTTGCCGGCGATCGCAGCGTTCCACTTTGCGACGAAGGGACCGGCTTCCGTAATCAAGCGCTGGTCGAAACCGGCCGTGATCACATTATCCTTGCCGACGATTTCGCTTATCTTCTGAAACGTGTAGCGAACCTGGTCCTCTGGAACGTCCTCGCGATAAGGCACAAGACCGCCCTTGCCGACCTGAGTCTGGCCATCCTGGCTCAGCGCATAATCGACGAAGAGTTTTGCTGAGTTCGGATTAGCCGCGCCCTTCGGAATACCCATGCCGCGCAGCATCATGATCGTGCCGTCGTCTGGAAAGGCAAAGCCGAGGATTTCGCCACCCGGCTGTTCGAGGCGCGGGAAGATGGTGATGCCGGAAACGGCAATGCCCATGAGATATTCGCCGGTGGCGATCTTCTCGTTCATCGGACCGCCCGAGGTTTCGCCGCGGATCATCGGACCGATCTTGCGAAGTCCGGCCCAGCCGGCTTCACCTTTCTTGTCCATATAGGCCCACCATGCGGTAAGGCCGAAGCTGTTGCGGGCCGCATCGTAGGTGGTAATCTTTTCCTTGAACGTATCCGGATCGGCAACGGCGTCTTCAACCAGTGAGGCGAAACCTTTCGGGCGCTGATCTTCCGGCAGAAGAGCGGCATTGTACGTGATGACCAGCGGATCGGTGGAAAGCACATTCACGCCGGGATAGGGGTGGGCGAATTCCGGGAGCTTGGCGATCTCGGGGCTCTTGTAATCCTCCATCAGGCCGTCTTTGCCGTAGGATGCCCAGCGGTCGTTGGCGCCAGAGACCAGCACGTCGGCGGTGCGGGCGCTCGAGCCTTTTTCGGCTTCCCAGCGCGAATGGACAGTGCCTGACCCCAGATCGACAGTCTCGATCTTCACCCAAGGATACTTTGCGTTAAAGCCCTTGATGAGCGGCTGCCAGTTGTTGTCGGCCATGTTGGAATAGATCATCAGGCCCTTTTCGGAGCGCGAGCCTTCGATGATCTTCGAGTAATCAGCGGGATAACCGGCTGGGGCATCCTGAGCCTGCGCGAAACCGGCAATGCCGGCCAAAAGCCCGGCCACGGCCGAAAATGTTACAAATTTCATTCCTTACCTCCCTTTGGATAAACGACGACTGCGGCGCGCCAACTCCTCGGTAATCGCGACTGCAGTTTCCCTGACCACGTGACTGATGCGGTCGGAATTTTGAATGAAGCGCCCTTGCGGGCCAGATATATTGAAAGCAGCGATGGCTTTGCCATTTGCAGCAATGATCGGCGCTGCAGCACCGGCAGCACCTTCAACGACACCCATCTCATTGACGTAAAAACCTGATGCGCGCGCACTGGCGATGGCTTCTTGAAGTTTCGACTGCTCATCCTCGGACAGGGACGACGCTTCCGCATAGGCTTCCACATCCGCATCGCTGCCCGATGCCAAGAGAACGACGCCGCTCGCAACCTTGTGTGCTGGACGCGTCGGCACGATGTCGCGATCGTAAAGGATCTCTCGCTTGGGTAGCACTTTGTTGAGATAGCGGATCGATGGACCTTCCAGCACGGCGATGAACCCGCTCTCCCCCGTCTCTTGGACGGCATTCAAGAGATAAGGTGACACAAGCGCAATCAGCGCCCCGTAGTTTGGACCGTCTGCAGAGATCTCACCCGGGAGCCTGATGAGTTGGTACTCACCGCTGCCCAGTCGGTGTATGTAGCCGCGCTCGGCCAGCGATTGCAGCATGAGAAGCGCGCTCGATTTGGGCATGGCAAGTGCAGCCGCGATCTCTGAAAGGCTCGCGCCCTCCGGTGAAGCCGCAAACCACTCGATCATATCCAAAACACGCTCGACACCACGACCGCTCACGATAACCTCTATCTTCAAAAGTTCAGCATAATGAACAGATACAGAATAGTGAAAATTGACGAGGTAGTCAACACGCGACCATTTTGTTGCGTCTCTCCGTCTCGTGCTGCGGCATGCTGAGAGGCTTGAGTATCAGAGCCGGATACAGCAGCGGCGTGAAGGTTGGCGGCTCATTGACCAAAGCCGCAGTCCTGCGAATGGACGCGATCCAAGCCTGGCCTTGATCTGGCGATCCAGCGCGACAAATAGCTGTCTGATCGATGGGGAAATGCATCCGATGAAGACGCTCGCAAAGGCGGTTACCGCCTCGGTTCTGGTCCTGATCCTTCAGGGTTCGGTCCCATATCTTTTGGGGACATCCCCCGTACAGGCCCAGTCGCCACCCGATGCCACCGTATCTGACGCGTCGATGGGCAAGATGAACACGTACGTCGAGTTTCTCAACCAAACCCTGCGCGCGTCCGAGTCGCTACAGCGTTACGACAGTTGGGTCGACATGAAGAAGGGCCCGACCGGCAAGGAGCGCATCATCTATGGCATGTACTCTCTATACGACGTGAGAGAGTTGGCGGGCAAAGCCTTGGCTTCCGCTCAGGAAGAGCCAAAGCTGCCGGAGCTTGACGCTGCCATGACAGCCTATGTCGAGACCTACCAGCAACTGGCTCCCGTCATCGAGCGGGCGAACAAGTATTACGAGCGCCAGGACTATAAGTCGGACAAGATGGCAGACGGTAAGGCGTTCCATAAGGACATTGCTGCCCTATCGCCCGTCTATGAAGAACGCCGGAAGACAGTGGACGCCGCAATGAGGACCGAAAAGGTCAAGCTCGACCGCGCATCGCTACTCGCGCTCGAAAAGGCCGAGGGCAAGAAATCGCGCTGGCATGTGCGAAACGTCATGTTCCGGGCAGAGGCCGTGATGGACGTTATGCCGACAAACGAAAGGCCCGTGGTCGCCATGCCTGCATTCAGATCAGTGCTTGCCGCCTACGCTCAGGCTGTCCGGGAGTTCGACGACTACGCTCTCCAGCATCCCAACTCATTCCACGTGTTTGAGTCCAGCCCGGCGTCGCTCCTGTCCAAGCTTCGCAATTTCGACGAAAAACTCGAAATGGCCAAAGGCGACGCCCGCAAAGGCGCGGGCGACGATCTCGAATGGCTTGTCTCTGACTACAACACGATGGTCTCCACCTCAGAGTCCGCTACGGTGTTTGCCAAGGACTGATATGCGTATGGCGATGATGGCGAAGGAGTGGCTGCATAGATGAGAACCCATCTCGAGAACGGAACCTGGGTCAACGAGCCTGCGAACTGGGAGGTCTCGGCCGATCGTCTTACCATGACGACCGACCAGAAGACCGACTTCTGGCAGAAGACGCATTACGGGTTCGAGCGGGATAGTGGACATTTTCTTGGAGTTTCGGTCAGCGAAGGATTCACAGCGCGGGTCCGGGTCCAGGGAGTTCCGATCCCTGTATGACCAGGCGGGTTTGATGTTGCGGATTGACGAGACACGCTGGATCAAGACCGGTGTCGAGTTTACGGACGGCGAGCGCTTTCTGTCAACGGTTGTCACCACCGGAAGCTCGGACTGGTCCGTCTCGCAGCCGTTTCAAGGATTGGAAGACTTCATCATACGGATCACGCTCAAAAACGGAGCGGCAAGGATACAGGCCTCGTCGGACGGCAAGGTATGGCCGCTTCTCCGCCTGGCGCCGTTCCCTTCCGCGGATCGCTATCTCATTGGACCGACCGCCTGTACGCCGGAGCGCGGCGGGCTGAACGTGCGCTTTTCAGACTTTGATGTGGGTGAGGCCATAAGGAGCGATCTCCACGATCTGTCGGTATGAGGCCAGCTTGGAGTGGTGAAAGACTGATGAGCGCTGCGTGGTTCAACCGCCACGGCTCTCTGCCCTCAGAACCAGTTCTTCAACTCAACGCCAGAAAGGCGGCAATCAGCGCCCTTAAGAATACAATAGGGATGCGAGAGAGGCTGTCCGTAAGCCGACGTTCGAAACCTTACAGACCAGAAAACCCGGGCTTTTTCGTACCTCGAAACGGCCAGCGGCATCGCGACGGCTCCTGCTATCAGGCTGGACACCGATAGAGCTGATCCTCAACGTCCTGCACTCAGTCCGGTGAGTCCGCGGGCGAGCCACCCGTTCGATCTTTCCGAAGGGGTTACCGGACGTTACGCCGAGCGACGCGAGGGGAGCACCGCATGCACGGCCGTTACGCCAATGACGACGATGGCGCCAAGGATGATGCCCAGCAAAGCCTGAAGCGAGGATGTCGTAAGCCACCCGACCACAGCCGGAGCAACCCCGATGGTAGTCGTCATGAAATGGGATGCCCCTTCTATGACATGCTCGGGTGTTGACAGCCCGAGCCCATCCAGCCCGTGGACGACGATACTGCCGCCGACCCAGAGCATGGCCGCAGTGCCCACGGCCGCCAGGATCTGTAGAAACACCGGCACACCCTTGACCAGGCTGCGGCCGATCACCCGTGCCGTGCCAGATCCCGCCTTTGCCATGTGCAATCCGATGTCATCGGCCTTTACGATGAAAGCCACGACGCCATAGACGGCAACCGTTATCAGCACTCCTACGGCAGCGAGCACCATAGCCTGGGTATAGATGCTGGAATCCGCAACATCGGCAAGCGTCAGGGCCATGATCTCTGCGGATAGGATGAAGTCCGTGCGGATAGCCCCGGCGACCTTCTGTTCTTCGAGCGCGACCGGGTCAACCGGTGTCGACGAGTCACCCACATCGTGCGCGTGGGGGGCCAGCAGACCGTATATTTTCTCAGCGCCTTCGAAGCACAGGTACAGGCCGCCGATCATCAACAGCGGGGTGATCAGCCAGTTGGCGAAGTAGCCGAGCAGGAGGCAGATGGGCAGGAGGAAGACCAGCTTGTTGCGCAGCGAGCCCAGAGCGATGCGCAAAATTATCGGCAGCTCCCGGGCCGGTGATAGCCCAACGACATAGGTCGGGGTTACAGCCGTGTCGTCGATAACAACGCCTGCAGCCTTGACGCTTGCTTTTGCAGTCTGGGCCGCAACATCGTCCAGCGACGTAGCAGCCAGCTTCGCTATTGCAGCGATATCGTCGAGTAGTGCTATCAGGCCTGTCGCCAACGAAATGCTCCGTTAATTTCCGATTGGACACTCACAACAGATCAATAGCACGTCAAGTTCCGTCATCTCTTTCCCTAGCTTTTTGAAGGTAGGGCACGCCTTTACCCCGCATTTTCGAAGCTAGGAACTAAGCTTAAACCCCCGTACTTCAATCACTCCAACCAGGGCAGGGTGCCCTTCGGCATGCTTGAGCCAATCAATGTCGCTCCCCCGGCAAGGCTCAACACGAGGAGGGTTGAGAGAACTGCGACTGCCGCTGCGCCAGTCGAGTTTCCTTCATACTGCAGGGCAAAAATCATCACACCTATGGTTTCCTTTCCCGACGACCAGAGCAGTGTCGAAAGCGTCAGCTCGTTGAGCGCCGTCATCACGACCAGAATCGCCCCGGCAGCCGCGGCCGGTAGCACGCCGGGCAAGAAGATGGAGAGGATGCGGCGATTAAGACCGGCGCCGGTAATGCGAGCCGCCTCGTCCAGTGCGGGGTCGGCTGATTGCGCGGCGGCGGCCACGGGCCGGAGCACCAGCGGCAGGAAGCGCGAGAGATAGGCGATGACGAGGATCGCCATGGTCCCGTAGAGCGACAGCCCGATCAGCGGCAGCGGCTTGAGGAACGCGAGGATCATGCCGAGCGCGACAACAGTGCCGGGAACGACCCAGGGCCCCTCGATGACGAAATCAAGCAGCCGGAGCACAGGATTTGTACGGCGTTGAGAAAGAAAGGCCAGCGGCACGGCCACCAGCATCGAAATTGCGGCCGTAATCACAGCGAGCAGCAGCGAATTGGCGAAAGCCCTTCGCACGGTCGGATTGTCGAGCACGGCTCGGAACTGGTCGAGGCTTATCGTGTCGGGTCCGAAGGCCACCCCGATTGCCGGCAAAAGCGCAGTCATGGTCAGCGCCGCGAGCGGCACGAGCGACAGGATGAGCACCACGATCCACAGCAGGAACTCGATTACAGGCGCGCGGCGGGTAGGCACGAAGGGTGTCCCGGCCGGAAGCGGCACGGCGATGCGGGTCGTGACGATGTTGCGCAGGACGATGGCAAGCGCCGCCATGGCAGCGAGCATCAGCGCCAGTGTCGCCACTTGGCCGGCGGCGGCCGGGCCGAAGCCGTTCAGCCGTTGGTAGATCAACGTTGTCAGGACCGAGATGCGGCCCGGAATGCCAAGAAGTGCCGGCACGCCGAAATTGCCAATCGCCGCGGTGAACGCGATCAAGCTTCCAGCCAGCACCGAAGGCATGACGATGGGTAAGACGATTCTGAGGCCGATCCTGCCTGGCGAAATACCGAGGATGCGCGCGGCCTCGACAAGGTCGGCCGGCAGTGCCCGCAGCGCCGCCCGCACAGCAATGAAAACCAGCGGCATGTGTTCGATGCCCATCACAAGCGCGATCCCGCCAGTTGAATAAAGCGGGTTGGTGGAGCCCGGCGGTGGCGCAAGGCCGAGCGGTTTCAGGATCGGCGACTGCGCGCCAAAGAGTTCAATCCAGGCAAGCGCCATGGTTTGCGACGGCACGATCAGCGGGATCAGGATGAGAAAGGTCATTGCGGCGCGGGTGCGGAGTTTCAAAAGGCTGACGGCAAAGGCGAGCGCCACGCCGATGACAGTCGAGACGGCAACGGACAGAAGCGCGGTCTGCAGCGTTCCCGAGAGCGCCCTGAGTGCCGAGCGACTGGTGAGCGTGGTCAGCATCAGCCCGAGCGGCGTGCCGTCCTCGCCGGGTTGGAAGGCGGCTGAAAAGAGCCGCGCGAGCGGCCATAGCGTCGTGAAGGACACGTATAAAACGAGAAGGGAGACGAGCAGATGCTCGCCTCCCAAACGATGCGGCCGGCCCATAACGGGTCTGCGGATCATAGGGTCAACCGCCAAACAGTTCCGCGAACTTTTCCTTGGTTTCCTTGTCGGCTTTGAGCATGGCATCGCTATCGGCGGGCAGGATCTTCAGTGTGGTAAGCGCCGGGTACCCTTCCGGTTGCGCGACACCGGGCAGGATCGGGAAATAGCCTTGGGCGGCGGCCTGTACCTGGGCTGCCTTGGAGAGCTGCCAGGCGACGAAGGTTTTGGCTGCCTTGACCTGATCGGACCCCTTGAGCACGGCGACTGGCTGGGTGATCGAGCTTACACCTTCTGCGGGAAAGACGAAGTCGACGGGTGAACCCTTCTTCTTGGCGTTGAGGGCCATGTATTCGATGATGATGCCGTAGGCCTTTTCGCCGCGCGCAACGGCTTCGACAACCGTGCCATTGCCCTGGCCGGCAACGGCGCCGGCCTCGGCCAGCTTTTCGTAATACGCCCAGCCGAATTCAGGCTGCTGCGTTACCGTGCCGACATGGATGACGGCCGCACCGGAATAGAGCGGGCTTGGCATGATAAGGCTCTTGGCCGCATCGGCGGCAAGCAGGTCGTTCCAGCTCTTCGGGGCGGTCTTCACGAGGTTCGTGTTGTAGATGATCCCTGTGGTGATCACCTTGGTGCCGAAAAAGGTCTTGTCGGCATCGATGAAGGCCGGGTTTATGCCCGCAACCGGAGCGTCGGTAAAGGCCAGAAGGCGGTCGTCGTTCTTCAACTGCGTCATCGCGACGGTATCAGCGATCAGGATGACGTCGGCCGGGCTGTTGCCAGCGGCATATTCAGCCTGCAGCTTGGCCATGACCTCGGTCGTGCCGGAACGGAAGAGTTCAACCTTGATCTCTGGATGGTCGGCGTTGAACGCCTCGATGACCTTGGTCATCTGATCCTGCGGCTGCGAGGTGTAAACGGTGATCGTGTCTGCGGCCGCGGCCTGGAAGGCGAGGCCGGCAAGAATGGTTGTGGCGACGAGCGTGCGGAAGAACATGAGAACCTCGTTGATAGGGCAGATTGTTTTGAACGCGGCCCCGCCCGGGCGATGGGGAGACGGCCACCGGTTCGGCAGGTGCTGTTTCGCCTAGCTCACAGAGATGACGGCAGAACGACAGGTTGACGATCGACCAGTGACACGGCCGGCCCAGGTTTGGCCTGTTCCGCCGTCGCCGATCACCCAGCCGCCCGTAAGGACGAGTTCGATCGATGTGCCGGGCGCTAACCGCTCCTCGAGCGGCAGGCTGACGACGTCGCCGTCAATCTCAGTCGGCAGACAGTGGCTGAGGAAGACGCCGTTCTGAAAGACCTGACCCAGGAGCTCGACCTTCAGGTGGCCGCCCTCAGGCACGCGCTTGAAATCGGAGGCATGACAGCACAGCCAGCCATAGCCTGTCGGGGCCTCGCCCGGCATGTCGAGGAGCTGCTGGCCGAGCATGACCTTCGTTCGACCCGCTCCGGACTCAACCACTTGGACCGGCAGCGTCCGTCCCCGACCGATGAAACGGGCAACCATGCTCGAAGACGGCTGGCGGTAAAGCTCTTCCGGCGTACCGAGCTGCTGTAGCCGGCCCCGGTCCAAGACGGCGACATGCGTCGCAACCGCCATCGCCTCGTCCTGATCATGGGTGACGAATACGAATGTGGCGCCGGTCAGACTATGGATACGGCGGAATTCCGCGAGCATGGCCTCACGCAAGTGAGAATCGAGATTGGCAAGCGGTTCATCGAGCAGGATGAGTTGCGGTCTGGTTGCGAGCGAGCGAGCAAGCGCTACCCTTTGCCGCTGTCCACCCGACAGTTCGTGCGGTCGGCGGCCATCCAGCCCCCGAAGCCCGACGACGTCCAGAACCTCATCGATGCATTGGTTTCGCTCCTGAACCGTGAGCCCGGCGACTTTCAAGCCGAACTCGATATTTTTTCGTACGGTCATCGTCGGCCAGAGCGCATACGACTGAAAGACCATGCCAACGCGACGCTTTTCCGGTGGGACAAAGACGGCATCACCGGCGACTAACTGATCGTCGAAACGGATCTCTCCTTGATCGGGATGCTCAAGCCCGGCGATCAGGCGCAGAAGAGTGGTCTTGCCGCAGCCTGAAGGTCCAAGCAAGGCGAGAAACGCTCCGTCGGGTATCGCGAGCGAGACGCTATCCAGCGCTGTGAACTGGTCGAAGTGCTTCGATATCGCGTTGAGGCATAGATACGGCACGTAATCGCCCTCCGATCGTCAAGATCAGATTCCACGAATATGTGACGTGTGGATGACGGTCAGGTGCGAGGCATAGCCAGTTCCGACTGGGTAGGGCAGTAGAACGAGGTCGATATTCTCGCTATCGAATTCGTACTGAAGGCCATCAAGCCCTTGGAAATTGCTGTGACGGACGTGCCCGATGGACGCTGAGTGCGTCGGATTGAGCGGTGCCTATCTGCACTCAATGGATGCCTTTAGACGGTTCGGGTAATGTCGCGTCCTCTCGAATGGCCGGAATAATCGAAACCGTGCTTTCGAGCCGGTTTCTCAGTTCCTGTGAAACAAGTGGAGCCGGACTGTTTTCGTCATCTGTCTCCTGAGTTTCTTCATCGACCCCCAGCGAGGACAGGCGATAGTCGATAGCAAGCGCGTAGATCGCTTCCAGCAGACCCCTCTCCTTGATGTCCGGGTCGGACAACGCAAACAGGGAGGCTTTGACAATGCGTTTGCTCGATGTCTTCGGGCATTCGTCTACGACATGAGCATAGAGTTCTTTGCCGGTTAGACCGTCGGCTGCGCCACTGACGAGCGCCTCGTAGACCTTGTTCAGTTTCTTGCCCATGAGGACGATTCCTTTTTCGGATGAAAGTTCGGTTCCGATGACGACGGTGTGCGAATGTCGTTCAGGGCAAATTGATCCTGACGACTGCCCGGCCTGGTGTCAAACTGGATCGGACAGACCTCGTGTCAGGATCGCACACGGGGCAGCCATCATGGCTCTCAAGTCCATCAGGGGACGCCCGCCCAGGATTACGCAGACGACTGCTTGGGCAAGGCCATCTTATTCCTCAAGCCGCGTCACAAAACTGAAATAGACCAGGGATAGCTGGAGACAGCATTGTCGCTTCGGCGCGTGTTGCGCTGATCGAGAGTGTTACCTGGAGACCCGGTCGTTGAGAACCCATCTCGAAGTTGTGCATGCTTTATCGGATCTATTGCGACGATTGCGGCTGAGGCCGCCGTCGCAGATTCGGTTTCGCACGATCGCAAACACGCCGACGACAGTGAAGTTTTCCAGGCACGAGCTACTCAACGCTCTCTATGCCCTTGAATACGAGGGTGTTATCGCACTCCACAATGATCACAGCTTCAGTGTGCTGAAGCCCTCTTCCGCAATCTAGCCGAGGGGGCAAGTGAGCTGCGCCGCACCGGCACGCACGCGGCTGTGTCACAGTAAATTCACACTCCGTAGACATTTGCTTAAGAGCCGAAGGGCATTGATGCCGCTGTTTTCTTGCCTTTGAGGTCTAAGCCTTTGCTCTTCGCCCATCTTCGAATCTCGCAGCGCGTCATGCTCCTGGCGGCGATGGCGCTCGTCGGTATCATCACGATCTGCGCCATCTTTATCGGTCAGCGCCACGTCGAGCACGGATATCTTGCCGCTGCAGATGCGCTTGCCGAGAGCAAAGCCGACGTTGCAAGCCTGTCGGCCAGCGTGAGCGCCAGCTACATGTTCCAGCAGGCATTCCTGCTCGAAAAAGAGATGGCCAGCACGGAAAAGTTCAAGGCAGCCGTTTCTCAAGGTCGTAGCGTGCTGGCGAGCCTTCGTCGTTCCGCCACTCCTGATCTCGCAGCCCAACTCGACCAACTGAGCATTGGCCTGACCGCCTACGAAGCAGCGTTTGATACGCTTGTGAAGAACAATCAGGACCTTGGTCTCGATCAGGACAATGGCTTGCAGGGCGCCATGCGCTCGGCGGTTCATTCGATCGAGGGACGTCTGGACTCCGTCGACGATACCGCTATTCGCGCCAGCATGTTGATGCTGCGGCGTCATGAGAAAGACTTCATACTGCGTGGCGATGCCTCATATCTGCAAAAACACACAGAGGAGGCTGAGACGTTCGCGACGCTTGTGAAAAACGCCTTCCGCCCGGGTGCGCAGCGCAGCCGGGTGCTCGATGGCCTGGAAATTTACCGATCGGCATTTCGCTTTTACGCCGAAGCCAGCATTGGGGAAGCAGAGACCCGCAAGGATGTTGCAGCTGCCTACCTTGCGTTAGAGCCGCAGGTGCAGGCTGTCAGCGCAGCTTACGAAACGGAGCGCGAGACTATCCTCGTGGAAAATGAAAGAGTCGCGTCTCGCAACCTTACCGTCGTCGCCGGCCTGGTTCTGCTGGCGATCGTCGGGCTTGGTGGCGGCGTCTGGATTATCGGCCGGTCCATTACGCGGCCAGTCGCGGCGATGACCGGTGCCATGGGTAAGCTCGCAGAGGGACAGACGGATCTTGCGATCCCGTCGTTTGGATCTCGCAGCGAATTCGGTGCCATGGCCGGCGCGCTGCACACGTTTCGGGAGGCGGCGATCGCCAACCGTCGTTTGGAAGAAGAAGCAGCGACCGTACGGGCCAACGCGGAAGGTGAACGCGTCCGCCTGCAACGGGAAGCAGAGACCGAGGCAAGGGCACGATTGAGCCATGCAACCGGAGGTCTCGCCGAAGGGCTGCGGCGTTTGGCAAGCGGCGATCTCGCTTTCGAACTGACCGAGCCATTTGCGCCGGACTTCGAAAATCTGCGCCGCGATCTCAATGCAACAGTCGCCCAGTTGGCCGATGTCATGAGCTCGATCGCCCATGCAAGCATTTCCATCGAGGGGGGAAGCCGCGAGATCGCCTCGAGCGCTGACGATCTGTCCCGCCGTACCGAGCAGCAGGCCGCATCGCTCGAAGAGACCGCGGCAGCGCTCGAACAGATCACTGCCAATGTCGGCAACGCGTCGCGCCGATCGCAAGACGCCCATCGTATTGCCAGCGAAACCAATGCCGCGAGTGAAAGCACAGCAGTGCTCGTTTCAAATGCGTTGAAAGCCATGGCACGCATCGAGATCTCGTCGACCAAAATCGGCGGAATCATCAGTGTGATCGACGAGATCGCTTTCCAAACCAATCTTCTGGCTCTCAACGCCGGGGTCGAGGCGGCAAGGGCGGGGGAGGCAGGACGAGGATTTGCGGTGGTTGCCCAGGAGGTCCGCGCTCTGGCAGGACGGTCGGCGGAAGCCGCACGAGAAATCAAGCAACTGATCCAGACGTCTGACCGAGAAGTTCTAGACGGCGTTCGCTGCGTCCGTGAGACCGGCGAAGGACTGACCGAAATCACCGGCCGCGTGAAAGCGATCACCACGCAAGTCGAAGCGATTGCCCTTTCGGCTCGCGAACAATCCGTCGGCCTCAACGAGATCAACACGGCCGTCAACATGCTCGATCACGGAACACAGCAAAATGCCGCGATGGTCGAGGAAAACAATGCGGCAAGCGCACTGCTCATGAACGAGGCGCAACGCCTACGCGGTCTCGTCGGCATGTTCCAGCTCGCGCAGGGACCATCAACATGCGACACTCACGCGAGTGGAGTGGACCACGCTGCTTAATTTCAGCGAGATTTCTGGAGCCGGCGCCTCGATCACCGGAGAGCAGCATCTTCACATTGAGATGACTACGTGTCGGTGACGGGCGACGATCAGCGACCGCTCTCGTGGGAGACCCGCACCTCGCGACCGCGAGGAAGGTTGCGCGTCGTTGCGAAACCGTAATTAGTCCCGAACAACGCGCCTGAATGCACCGGACGAATCGAAGCGGCACTCGAACGTGGTGACCCGCGATCCCTCGGGTGGGAACTGGCCGTAGACAGTAAACCCGCCCCCCGTACGCTCCACCGGGAGAGTAAGGATTTCCTGAGGCCTGCGGCCGAACGTGGCTGATGCCTCTCCCTGGCAGAATTTGCCCATGCTTCCGATGGAGACCCTTTGCCGCGACTTCGTTTCGATATCGCGTTCCGGCGGCGGTGAATACGTGTTGCCGCGGAACGGGAAGTCCGGCTTGTCGCCACGGGAGTTCGGACATTCGTAGCTCATGGAGTACCAGGTCACCGGTCCTGGAACGCTGTCGCCGAGGAGCCCTCCTGCGTGGCTCTCACTGAAGAGAACGTGGTATTCGCCACCGCAGACGCGTTGGGCCTCCTGGATGCATGCTCCGCTGTTGCCCTTGCACTTTGTCTGATGAACGTCGTTTGCGGACGCGGGGAGGGCCGACAGCAGGACCATGCCCATGAGAGATTTCGCTACGAGACGCATTCCAAGTCCTTTCGTTCGAACGTTGCGGCACGAAGGCCATGAGGTGGATTTCTCAACGACCACTGGCCTTCGAGATTCACTCCACTGCTTTGATCGGCACGTGGCCGAACTCCAACATGAAGACAAATCCAGTCCAGTCGTTGATGATATGGGCGCCCGCGGAGACCCAGAGATTTCTCGTGACGATATAGGCGAGCGTGAGTATCAGGCGGGCAAAACCGATGCCGATGAGAGACTGTGCAAAGTGCCAGTCATAGGTCGGCAGATGCGCCGCGCCGAAGAGCAGAGACGAAACGACAACGGCGATCAGGATCCCCAACCTTCGTGACAGGTGCAAACGCTGTACGCACAGCCACAAAACAGCGAGGAAAGGCAGTATTCCGAAAAGCTCTTCCCCTACCAACTGGATGCCGGTCACCAGAAGCGTGGCACTCACCTGGGTTGCCGACATCGCGGCGATCGCATCCGCGACGGGATTGGAGTAAAGTTCGAAAAACTGTTGCAGGACCAAGCCCATCGCCATGGATCCGAGCAGCGTAGCAACCCCGAACAGCACCATCAGCCCCACGGACCGAAATCCGACAGGACGGAACAGGCACTTCCAGTGCCCGGCTACCTTGCTAAGCGCCAACACGGGGACTGCGACGAACAGCAGTGCCGGAATGAGATTGTAGGGGAAGGTGCGAAGGGGAACGAGGGAGAGCACAAGCAAAGCGGCCGCCAACGATACCATGACAAGGAGCCAGCCCGGTCCATCAATTTCGACGGGCTTGCCGTTGTAGAACGGGAAATCGCGATCGGTTGAAATCACCCTTCGAACCTCGACATTTCCGGACGACCGTGTCGCACGCGGTTCGGATGACTACTCGACGTAGAGCGTGAGATCGTAACTCGCGGTCTCATTGCGCCTTGCGGCATTGCGCATCAGATAGACGTCGATGAGGTACTTGCCGCTCGACGGGATCGTGATGCTGGTGCCGTTTCCATCGATCGAGCTGTTGTACATCGCCGCATCGGCGCCCGGAGCGGTCACATTGAAGTAGAGGCTTGTATTGCGGGAATCGAGCTGGACGCTCATCTTCTGGCCGGCCGTAACCGACAGCGCGTACTGAACCGTCTGGTAGCCTTTGACCGACGATTTGATGGTCGAGCTTGAGGATCCCGTAGCAAAACGAACCGTCTCGCGCCGCATCTCGTCGGCGACAGAGGGCACGGCTGCTATCATGGCGACCCCGAATATCAGGCTTTTCATCATCTTCATCGACTGGCTCCTCCCGTTCGATCTACGAGCAAAGTCCCAGGCACGGCTTAGCGCCTTGGCGAAGTTGTTCGGGTTCATGTGACGACCTCACGGTGTCTATTTCAAAAACCTACATTAGCTGAATCGGCATGGGAAGCCTGTTCGGCCAAGTCCTTCACCGTGGCAGGTGCCCGCCTGCGCGCAAAGACAGGGCACTGCACAGTGACGTCTGGTGCCGACGCTGGTAAGAGGGTGCAACCACACGCAGGCATCAACGGAAAGGACTGGCACGTGGACTTCATGAAACTGCTGAAGTCGCTCGAAGAGCTCCTCTACGAGCTGGTGTCGTGGCTGGTCTTTTATCCCGTTACCATGTGGCGTGCGGTCGTCAGGCCACTCAGCATGATGCGCTACGCAGACATCGAACTCGCCGACGAGCCGGAAGAACAGTATCAGGACACGCTTAGTCCGCCCCTGTTCCTGCTCATTACGCTGCTTCTCTCACAGGCGCTGTCTGGGGCACTGCCATCGGTCTACGATCCGACGGAAGCTGTCCGCGAGCTCGGTTCGGGCTCCAATCTTCTGATCGCAAGAGGGGTGATCTTCGGTATCTTTCCGCTCTGCATGGCGGTGACGCTGCTGCGATCGAAGAGGGTCAGGATCACCCGAAATTCTCTCCGCCCGCCCTTCTTCAGCCAGTGCTATGTCGCAGCACCCTTCGCCTTCTTTCTCGTGCTGGGCCTCGATTTCTTCAGCATCCCGCAGGAGCAAGGAAATCTCGCCGGCGTCGTCGCAGTGGCGGTTGCCACCATCTGGTACGCGCAGGCGCAGGTCCGCTGGTTCAGGCACGACCTTGGCGTCAGCGCGCTGAAAGCCATCGCTATTTTCGTCGGCGCATTCCTGTTTGCCACCATCGCGGCGTTTACCGTTGCAGCGGTGATCACTCTCGACGCTAAGAGCATTGCTCCCGGCCCTGGTTGATTGACTGGCCGAGAAGAGCGACCGGTGCCATGTCGTCATTTTCGTCCGTGACGGATGATCAGCCACATGGGGATGAAAACTCCGATGACGGCCCAGAGAACTACGGAGGCACCGAAGTGAAGTCTTCCTGTTTCGGCAAGTGATATGCCGAGGACAATGGCCGCTACGGTTGTCACAAAGACTGTGACGGACATGATGATCCAGAAAAGCATTGTCATTCCATGATGATGTGATCGGCATGGTACTTCACAAGACCATCCCAGCCGACGGGGGTCACGCCGGCCTTGGCGCAGATAGAATCTCAAACCGGCTCCCGCGATCAAAACGCGTGCGCCGTTTTGATGGCCTTGCAGCATCAGGGTCTCTGTGTGACGATCCAACACTCAGGAGGGACCTCATGAACCGCGGCGAAGATTTTGCCCACATCGTCTACACGCTTCTCGTGGTGGAGAAGCAGATGTCGGTTGAGGAAGCGGCGGCCGCCTTGGGGATGAGCTACGCCTCGCTTCACTCGCGACTGATTGCTCGCAGCCCTTTTTCCGCCGACGAGATCCAGGCTCTGATCAGAGTGTTACCGGACCCGAGACTGGCGTCTTATCTTCTGGACGGAAGCGTCTTTGTGGCAGCGGAGCGTATAATGCCTCCGGTCGAGGGACGCCTTGCCAACGAAGCGGTACAAAGGGGAGCGACTAAGGTCGTGGTCGAAGCGGCCGATATCCTTGAGCTTGTGGACGCTGTGTTGGCAGGCGGCGGGCTGGACCACCGTCACAAGAGGCTTCTACTGAAGGATATCGTTGAGGCCGAACGAGCGCTTGCAACACTTCGGTTGCAGATTTCGGAGGACTGATGGGATGCTGTTGCGTTTGAGAAATCTGCTTTGCGGAACTCAAGCTCGATCGCCGCGTCGTCCAGTACTGCTATAAGCTCGTAGTGCCTGTCAGACTCTTCAATCGCAAAATGACGGGCGGCTGCTTCGTTGACGAAGATGCCACCGACCAGCCCGAGGCGGTCGTTTACGATCCAACCACCCCGACGACTTCTGCCAATCAGGAATCTTGGTCCAGCGAAAGCTGTGTTGCCCGGGAGGGGAATCTTCTCATTCGCGGACTGTTTTTCGATCATCATTTGTTTCTCCTTCTGCTCAAGACGCATTCAAAAGCGGCAAAAGAAAAATAAGTCTGAGGGCATGTCGAAATCGATGTGGCTTCGCGACAAAGAAATATAGACGGCGTAGTTTTCAGGCTGGGGCGTGGTCAACGGTCGCTCCTCAAGAACTCCGCGCATACGGTGCGAAGGACGATTTCTTCGTCCCGCTCGAGCGGCATCAACGGCAACCGAACGTCGGTGGGAAAGGGGCGATCCAACGAGACGGCAACCTTCAGCCCCGCGACATCACACGTATCCAGTTGCGGTGTGGACCTTGCATCAACGGACCAGTTCGGTGACGTTACCGGTGCTGGGCGGATGTTGTTCAGCGCAGATATCACGCCCGATCCACCAAGTGCGAGGAAGGAAGACAGGGAGTGGTCGTCCCGGGACAAGTGCTTGAACCGGTTGCGCAACGAGGCCCTGATATTGGCGAAGTGGGCAAGACGTGCGGGGCCGTGGCAAATACCGACGACCTGAGCGAGGTCAGCAAGCTCGACAAGCATCTCTTCCCCGAAATCTCGCGCCGTCCTTGACGGATCGTCGTCGATCAGGATGGGAAGCCGGACCGCAGCGTCGATCTGTCGGAAATGATCGACTACGCCTTTCAGGGTTGGCTTCGTGTAATAGGGCACCGTCAGCAGCAAGGCCTTTGCCCCCAGTTCCTGCGCCCTCAGCGAACGTTCAATCGTCTTCGCCGTACAGTTCGATCCTGTCGCGGCGATGACAGTCAGTTGGCTATCCGCACAGCGGACGGCCGTTCTCAAAAGCAGGTCCTGTTCCCTCTGCTCAAGCGCGCAGCTCTCCCCGATGACATCGTGGACGACGATACCGTCGATTCCCGCCGCGACTTGGTGGCGGACTTCAGCCTCGAAGACTGCGATATCGACGCTGGTGGCTGAGAACGGCGTCAGCATCGCTGTGATAGAAAAAGGCCCTGGCCCCCGAAAGAACGTCATGGTGATTTCCCGTTGAGACGAGACCGACGTCGAACTGATCGCCGATCTTCCAGATGTCGATGGGTCGGACGAACTCGTCAGCTTTCCGTGTGCAAGGATGGCGTCACGCTGTCAGGATTGCATAAACCTGGTCACCGGTCCTGGCCGCCCGTAGCCCTCGAACAGCGTCGCCCTCTCTAAAGCGCCTGGCGACGCATGACAGGACATTGAGGGCTTCCGTCCGTGCGGAAGCGGGTGTCAGAAGCAGAATGACGATGTCGACGGGCTCGCCGTCCACGGCCTCGAAGTCGATCGGGTGCGCCAGAAGAACCACAAGGCAAAATACGGATTCCAGTCCAGCGACTGCAGCATGCGGAAGGGCCACACCGCCCCCGATACCCGTAGAGCCCAGGACCTCGCGGTCGGATAGTGCTTTGGCGATTATACGGTAAGGAACCGAGGTCGCTTCGCCAGCCTTCTCAGATATCTGCCGCAGGAGGTGTTGTTTTGACGATGAACTCAACCCAACGAAGACGTTCTCCGCCAGGAGAAAATCGTGGACCAACATTTTCTCTCCTCCGTTAAATTCCGAAGCCTGGTTCGTCTCTGAACGAGCTGCACCACCAGCTGCGGGGTTTGCCCTTGTTCGGAAGTCGTGCTGCGTCATCGTGCCCAACACGATGACGCAGCACGACGGGCTTGCCCTGTTGTTTCCGACATTTCAGTTGACGGATGCAATGTTGGTGATGACCTTCGCCACGAACATGACCGAGCCAAGTGCGCAAACAATTCCGAAGATAACGTTGGAGCCACAACATGCCATCCTTGCGTTCCGGCGGGGAAAGACGGCGTTGCGAACAAAGCGGGCGAACATCACGAAACGCACTGAAGCCGCTCCTGACACCACTGCATGTGGGCAAGACAAGCCTCGAAAAGGATCGTCGAAGCTCCGAATAATCTGTAGTCGAACATCATGTCGCACCTTTTTCGGGTCGATGCCCAGGCGCAGGTTGGCGTGGGTCTCCGTCTTTATGGATCGGATACGCATAGGGATTCGAGACGGGGAGCAGGACTAGAATATAGAAAATGCATAGTGATTTTTCACACTTCGCGCCAGGTCACTAGCCCGCCCAACACACCTCCATCTGCCTTGACGCGGTCACAGCGTTTCCACGTCGGAGCGGCGTTCCTGTATGACGTCTTGTCTGTTCCTCGGGCGCTCTGACCTATGCGCATTTCGGAAGTCTTCCTCGCCAAATCGCCACTCGTCGCCATTGCATCTCCGCATGTCGTTGTCGCGGCAGTCGAATGGGAATGATGGTGGTCTGCTGCTGGGGTTGAGGTACATTGTTTTGCTCGCCTGATCTTTTCGAGGAGGAAGAGATCGAGGAATGCGGCGGAAGTGCCGCTTTTGGCGAACTGCCGGCGAGCAGCATTGGCTTTCCGTCTAACCCAGAGGAGGAATGGGCATGAGCAGGAACAGAGGTGTAGTCTATTTGCGGCCGGGCAAGGTCGAGGTAAGGGATATCGACGACGCCAAGCTCGAGGCGCCGGATGGGCGCCGGATCGAGCATGGCGTTATCCTGAAAGTGATTTCGACCAATATCTGCGGGTCCGACCAGCATATGGTGCGCGGTCGCACGACGGCCTTGCCTGGTCTCGTGCTTGGCCACGAAATCACCGGCGAGGTCATCGAAAAGGGCGTCGATGTCGAGATGCTGGAGATCGGTGATATCGTTTCCGTGCCCTTCAACGTCGCCTGTGGCCGCTGCCGCTGCTGCAAGTCGCAGGATACGGGCGTCTGCCTCACCGTCAATCCGTCGCGCGCGGGCGGCGCCTATGGTTATGTCGATATGGGCGGCTGGATCGGCGGCCAGGCGCGTTATGTCACTGTTCCCTATGCGGATTTCAATCTGCTGAAATTCCCGGATCGCGACAGAGCGATGTCGAAGATCCGCGATCTGACGATGCTGTCGGATATCCTGCCGACTGGTTTTCACGGGGCGGTCAAGGCAGGCGTCGGGGTCGGGTCGACGGTCTATGTTGCGGGTGCTGGTCCGGTCGGTCTCGCAGCGGCTGCGTCGGCGCGCATTCTCGGTGCGGCGGTCGTCATGATCGGTGATTTCAACAAGGATCGTCTCGCGCATGCCGCCAAGGTCGGCTTCGAGCCGATCGATCTGTCGAAAAGCGACCGGCTCGGGGACATGATCGCCGAGGTGGTTGGGACAGACGAGGTCGATAGCGCCATCGATGCTGTCGGTTTCGAAGCCCGCGGACATTCGGGTGGCGAACAGCCGGCTATCGTCTTGAACCAGATGATGGAGATCACCCGCGCGGCGGGCTCGATCGGTATTCCCGGCCTCTATGTGACGGAAGATCCCGGTGCGGTGGATGACGCCGCCAAAAAGGGCAGTCTGTCGCTTCGGCTGGGTCTCGGCTGGGCGAAGGCCCAGTCCTTCCACACGGGCCAGACGCCGGTGCTGAAATACAATCGTCAGCTCATGCAAGCCATCCTTCACGACCGGCTGCCGATCGCCGACATCGTCAACGCCAAGATCATTTCGCTTGATGAAGCGGCGCAAGGCTATGAAAGCTTCGACCAGGGGGCTGCGGTCAAATACGTGCTGGATCCTCATGGAGACCTGACGAAAGCCGCGTGATCACGCCGGCCGAGTTGCAGCCCGCTACCCTTGTCCGGCGCCGTATTGGTGCCGGACAAGCAGTTCGCCGCCTCAACGCTGCCAAGTCCTCACGCCACATGCTTCCAGAAGCCGCTCTTGCTTCCGTGCAGGCGCTTTAGCGCTGCGACATAGGCCTCGTGGGATATGAGCGTGCCGGGATCGAGGATATGGGGCGCGAGGGCTTGCGCTGTGGCGAGGTGCCGGGCTGCGTGCTTGTAGCGGCTGGCTTTTCCATGATCGAGCGAGAAGTCGATCATGCTGCGCAGGATCAGGGTTGCGGCAAGAGGATGATGGGGTGAGAGCGCTTCGGCAGCTGATGTCATCAGGTCGTAGAGATCGCCATTCAGCTCTGCCGGTCTGTTGATCACCAGCTTCGCCGCCTGGCCCAGTGCCGGCCAGCGCAGGAAGAAGGCGAGCGCCTGGTGAACATCCGGAAATGTCCGGGCATGGGCAAACGCCCTTTCCTCGGAGTCCATATCGTCGAAATCCGGCAGGCGTTTCAAGAATGCGCGCAGGTGAATGTCGCTGAGCGACTGTTCGAACCATCGCCAGCGATCGACCTGCGCTTCGTCGGTGCGTCCCAGGGTTTCCAGCGTCTCGGCGCGGGCAAGCTGCCACTCCATCTCGCGTTCGGGCGAACCGGTTACGTCCGCGCCATCCAGCGCCTGCAGCGCGTCCTCGGCGCGCCCTGCGGAGAGGAGACGGCGGGCGATTTCGGCGGCGATTGCCGGTATCAGACGGGTTTTCTCCGGCTGCTCGGCAATGTAGGCATCCACATCACCCGTGGCATCGGCGATTGCCTGGAGCGCGATACGCACTGTCGTCTCATGATCTCGGACGCTCTCGTTGGGCTCGTTCAACCACTGCAAAAGCAGGGATTTCAGGCGGTCGAGGCCTTCGTTGCCGAGGGCCGGGGCCATGGCCGGAATGAACGGGTCGAATTGACCGTATCCATTGTTCTGAACCGCCGCCAGAACCCTGTCTGCCAATATATCGGGGTCGATGCCCGAGGCGCTGGCGATGGTGCCGGCATCGCTGCAGGCCTGATGGAAACTCGCAAGCAGCACGCCGCTCGCATCGTCCGTTCTTTCGAAAATCGGCTCACCGAGGGAAAGGAACTGCCAGATCAGCTCGAAGCCTTCGCCTGGATCGTCCGGCGCCACGGTCTCGACGATCGTCTTGCGCTGGGTTTCGAGGTCGGCCTTCGTCGATTTTACCCGTCTCCAGCTGATGACGGTTCGGGCGCGCGCGATGCTGCCGAGCCGTTTGCGAACTTCGCGCGCCACTTCTTCGCTGCTGTGGCTGCCGGCCAGTTCCATGCGAAGCTTGCGCTTGTTTGCGGCGCTGCCCATGCTGATCTCAATCAGCAACTCGGCAAGTCGTTGCGAGCCGAGCGCTTCCAGGTTCTTCGCGTTGAGGGTCGTCTTCGTGGCCATGGCGATGTCGATACGGTCTTGCGTGAGGTGTCGGGAGCGACAGTTCAGAACCGGACCGGGATTTGCAAGTGTTTCGGCCCGCATTTCGCCATCGGGTTGCTGCCGAGCGCTGTCGAGGACCTTTCACCCTAACGGAATCATTGGTAGATGGTCGCCATGAACGCGCTTTCCGATGCCGATCCGATCTATAACCCGCCGCAGGATCCCTATCTTTCGCTGCTGCACCGTGATGCGCATCTGCTTGTGTTCAACAAGCCGAGCGGCCTGCTGTCGGTGCCTGGGCGGCATCCGGCGCTCTCGGACAGTCTTTTGACGCGGGTGCAGAAAGAGTATCCGGAGGCGCTGATCGTGCACCGTCTGGACAAGGATACATCCGGTGTCGTGGTGATGTCGCTCAACCGCCACGCACATGCGCTTGTCGCAGCGCAGTTCGAAGGTCGCACCACGCGAAAATCCTATGTGGCCGAGGTCTGGGGAAGGCTCGAGCAGGCGGAAGGCTTGGTCGACCTGCCGTTGGCGATCGATCCTGACAACAAGCCGCGCCACCGCGTCGATCCTGACCATGGCAAGCCGGCCCAGACGCGTTGGCAGGTGATGGGATACGGCGAGAACAGGACGCGGCTGCGATTGTTTCCGCTGACGGGCCGCACCCATCAGCTGCGTGTTCATATGAAAGCGCTGGGCCACGTTATTCTCGGGGACGAGTTCTATGCGGATGGCGATGCGCTTCTGGCCGCGAACCGTTTGCTTCTCCATGCCGAAGAACTAAGCTTCCGTCATCCTGCCGGTTCGGACGTCACGTTCACCGCACCAACTCCCTTCTGAGATCGGACATTGGCACAAAACCTCGAGAAAACGCCGCTGATCGTCGATTTTGTCGGCGGCGCGGTCGGCCACCGTTTCCGCTCCGGCGAGGGCCGCAAACAAGACCTGCCGAAGGCCGTTGGGTTTTCGAGCGGCACGATCCCTGACGTCGTCGATGCGACGGCAGGCCTCGGCCGGGATGCGTTTCTGCTGGCATCGCTCGGCGCGCGGGTCACGCTGATCGAGCGATCCGAGACGATGCATGAGCTACTTCTGGAAGGGCTCGAACGGGCGCGGGCGGAAGGCGGGCGGCATGCGGAGACGGTCTCCCGGATGACGCTGGTGCACGGGGATTCCTGTGTTCTCCTTCCGCAGATGAAGCCGCAGGTGATCCTGATCGATCCCATGCATCCGCCACGCGACAAAACGGCTCTCGTCAAGAAAGAGATGCGGCTGATCCGGGATATCGTCGGGACCGATGCGGATTCCGTACAGCTCATGCAAGTCGCGCTGGAGGCGGCCCAAAACCGGGTCGTGCTGAAATGGCCGTTGCGCGCCGAGCCGATGGCGGGCGTGCGCAAACCGTCCCACCAGATATTGGGGAAGAGCACGCGGTACGATGTCTTCGTGAAGGCGAAGATCACCGGCGAGTAGTTGGGTGACGGTACTGCCATTGTTGCCCTGTGGCGGAGATTGCGCATAGTATCCCGCATTCTTTGGGAGTGCCTTGCCGATGTCAGAGAGTGACCAGAAGTCCGGCCCGTTTCCGGAAGAGCCCGGGATCCTCGAATTTCTCGATATCTGCGATCGCTTTTATCCCGCCGACGCCGTGGATGCGCCGATCGCGCAGCAGCGGGACTGGTATGATGCGCTCTGCGCCCGCTTCGACCAGCCGCTGCCGCAGGGCCTGACGTTTCAGGAAGAGATGCTCGTCGTGCCGATCCGGCGTTACCGACCCGCGACGATCAGCAGCGAAAAGGTTCTTCTTTACCTGCATGGCGGCGGGTTCGTCGTCGGGTCGCTGGATAGCCACCACGCTATCTGTGCGGAGATTGCCGATTTCGCGCAGGCGGAACTGGTCTCGGTCGATTACCGGCTTGCGCCCGAACATCTCTGGCCGGCCCAGACGGACGATTGTTTCGGTGTGATGAAGCAGCTTCTAGGCGAGGGGCGAAAGGTCGTGCTGATCGGCGACAGCGCAGGCGGCAATCTTGCGGCGGGCCTTGCGTTGCGCGCGCGGGACGAAGGACTGTCGGGGATTGCCGGCCAGGTGCTGATCTATCCAGCGCTCGGCGGCGATCTGGTGTCTGGGTCTTACCGCGAGATGGCCTATGCGCCGGGGCTCACCACGGCCGATGTCGCCTATTACCGGGCAGTCCTCAAGGCGCCAGAGATCGAACCCGTCGCGCATCCGCTTCTGGCCCGCGACCTATCCGGCCTGCCGCCGGCCTATATCACCGTTGCGCATTTCGATCCGTTGCGGGACGACGGCGACGTTTATGCGCGACGGTTACGGGAGGCGGGTGTTGAGGCGACGTTCCGCGACGAGCCGCAGATGGTGCATGCCTGGCTGCGTGCCCGCCACATGAGTGAGGGCGCGCGCAGCGGTTTCGAGGCGCTCTGCGAGGCCGTGCGGCAGATGGCGGCTAGCTCTTAGCCTTTGACACCAGAACCGGATCGGCGCGGAATGCGCTTGGGAAGATCGCCTTCAGATTATCGATCTTCGGCATGTCGTTATAGACGATATACGGGTAGCTGGGATTGAGCGTCAAAAAGTCCTGGTGATATTTTTCGGCCGGGTAAAAGGCGGAAAGCCTGGAGATCCTCGTGACGATGGCGGCGGGATACAATTTCGTCGCGTCGAGCTGGGCGATATAGGCCTCGGCCACCTTTTTCTGCTCGTCGCTGGTGGTGAAAATCGCGGAGCGGTACTGCGTCCCGTGGTCGGGACCCTGGTAGTTCAGCTGGGTCGGATTGTGGGCGACGGAAAAGAAGATCTGCAGCAGCTTTCCGTAGCTCACCTCCTTCGGGTCGAAGGTAATCTCCACGGCCTCCGCATGGCCCGACTTGCCGGAGCTTACCGTCTCATAGGTCGCGGTTTTCTTGTCACCGCCGGAATAGCCGGAGACGGCGTTGCTGACGCCCTTCACATGCTGGAAAACGCCCTGAACGCCCCAGAAGCAGCCGCCGGCGAAGATAGCTTTCTCGACGTCGCCCTTCGCGGCTTCATCGATCGCCGGCGCCGGAATGGCAACGGCGGCCTCCTGCGCACGCAGCGCCGATGCCGGGAACGCCATCACGACGGCGCAAAACATTGCCGCCGCCAGACGATTTGCGAAGACTGCCATGAGAACTCCTCCTGTTCGCATGGACTGTCTCAGGGATACCGGCCCGGCGTCAAATCACATCGGCGTAGGCCGCCAGCCACGGCGGGCGACGCCTACATGTGATCGCGGTGAATGGCCTTCTCGAAGGTCTTTTCAAAGATCTTCTTCTCTCCGTCATAGGCGAGGACCGAAGCGCTGATCAGCCAGTCGGTTGCCGTGCAGGCGAGTTTTGCCGTGGAGACGGTACGGACGGACCACCGGTCGCGCCTCATGTCGCAGGTCCAGACCGAAGTGCCCGTCATCGACAGCGGATCGGTCGGGTCGATCGACCAGGTCTCCTCGCGCAACTGCCGGGTGGAAAGGCCGGTGCCCGGATGTTCGAACAGGCCTGTGTCTTCAGCCACTTCGTAGCGCGTCTGGTTTTCAGCAAGGTCACGGGTGACGCTGCGGCGGGTAGTGGACGGCGCGTGCTCGATATATTTCGGCAGCGGATCCGGGTTCGCCGGCTGCTTCATCTCGAATGTCTCGTGATCGCCGAGAAGCGGCATGGCAAGGCCAAGCGAAGCGATATCGATCGTCAGGCCGGGATCGACCGGCGGCGGCAGGATCATCGGCCAGTAGGCGGTCGAGAGCGATAGCCGGATTCGGTGACCCTCGCCGAACCGGTAGCCGCAGGCATCGAGATCAAGACGGATCTCGACCGGCTGGCCGGGAGTAAGCGGCTGCGGATCCTCGTTGCCGTCGCGATGGGCGAGGTTGATCACGCCGAAGGAGACGCGGGTCGCGGTGCCGTCGGGATGGATATCGACGATCCCGGCGCAAAGATTGGCAAGCTCGGCGTCGGCGCTGAGCGTCAAGGTGATGCTCGGGCGTCCGAGAAAGGTTTTGGCCGTGGCAAGCGGCGCTGTCTGGAAGACCAACGATCCGGCATCGTCGCTGCGCTGGTCACCGGCGAGTTCCGCGTCGGGTTTGAGGGTAAACCATTCGCCGGCCGCCGTTCCGGTGTCGAGCGGCGACTTCAGATAGATCTCGTGCGCCTGTGCATGCGGGATGGGCATCCCCTCCAGCAGCGTGCCGAACTGGTCGACATAGAAGCACTCGCTCTCCGGCGCGCTCCAGCGCTGCTTGGAAACCCAGAAGCCCGGATCGACATCGCGCCGTACCGCCGGTTTCGGGCCGTCGAGGATATAGGCGCGAACCTGGGGCAGGGTTTCTATGCCGTTTTCCTCACCCCGCAGCCAGCGGTTCCAGAAGGCGATTGCCTCGCCATGAAAATCGGCGCGCGGTTTCGGCCAGGCGAAATGCGGATATTTGTGCACCCAGGGCCCGAGCAGGGCCTTCGCCTTGTCACCGAGCCCTTCGACGGCCAGCAGCGGCGTGTTGCGATACCCGTCCGCCCAGCCGGCAATGACGAGCGCCGGAATTTCGATAGCCGCATAATCTTCGCGGATGGAGCCGTGTTTCCAGAAGGAGTCCCGGCGCTGGTGGGAAAGCCATTCCTCCAGGAAGAAGGGTTCGTTTTCCAGTCGCTCCATCCACATCTCAAGCCAGCGATCGCCGACGATGTCGGGATCGGGCGATCGCGACTGGTAGGCGAGCATGGTGGCGGCCCAGGAGAGCTGGGCCGACAGGTGGCAGCCATTCTTGTAATGGATGTCGTCATTGTAGCGGTCGGTGGTTGAGGCGATCGAGATCACGGCCTTGAGCGCCGGTGGTCGAAGCGCGGCCACCTGCAGGCAATTGAAGCCGCCCCAGGAAATGCCCATCATGCCGACGCTGCCGTTCGACCAGGGCTGTTGTGCAATCCAGGCGATCAGCTCGCAGGCATTGGCAAGCTCCAGCTCGGTATATTCACCGTCGATGACGCCGTCGGATTCCCCGGAGCCGCGAATATCGACGCGAACGCCGGCGATGCCTGCTGCCGCAAACACCGGATAGGTGGATTCGTCGCGCGGGCTGGTTCCATCCCGTTTGCGATAGGGCAGAAACTCAAACACGGCCGGCACCGGATCGGCGTCTGCATTGTCAGGCATCCAGATGCGGGCGGCAAGACGGGTTCCGTCCTTTAGCCTGATCCACTGGTTCTCGATGACGGTGAAGGGGCGGTCAGTCATGGTCATGCGCTCTCAAATATCGATCTTCAATTTCCCGCGCTTTCCATCCGCCGTGTCGTCAAGACCTTCTCCAGCCAGCCGAGCTGCATCTCGGGCACGGATTTGAGGAGAAGGTCGGTATAGTCGTCGAACGGTGGCGACAGCGCCTGGGATTTCGGCCCGAAGCGGACGAGCTTGCCGCGATGCATGACGGCGACCGAGTCGGCGATTGCCTTCACGATTGCGATGTCATGGGTGATGAACAGATAAGACAGCTGCTGTTCTTCCTGCAGCTTCATCAGCAGCTTCAGGATCCCTTCCGCCACCAGCGGATCGAGCGCCGATGTGGGTTCGTCGCATAGGATGAGCTCGGGCCTTGCGGCAAGGGCGCGGGCAATTGCCACGCGCTGCTTCTGGCCGCCGGAAAGCTCAGCCGGATAGCGATCGATAAAGCCGGTGCCCATCTCGATCTGGTCGAGCAGTTCCTTGACGCGTGCGGTCTTGGCCGAGCCACGCAGGCCGTCATAGAAGGTCAGCGGACGGCCGATGATGTCGCGCACCGTCTGGCGCGGGTTCATGGCCGTATCGGCCATCTGGTAGATCAGCTGGATGCGGCGCAGGTCGTCTCTCGGCCGGCTTTTCAGCAACGGCGTCAGCGGCCGGCCCTCGAAGGTGATCGCGCCGCTGCTAGGCGCCAACAGGCCGGTGATTACGCGCGCCAGCGTCGACTTACCCGAGCCGGATTCGCCGACGACCGCAAGCGTCTGGCCCTTGCACAGATGCAGGGAAACATCGTGCAGCACCTTGAACCCGTTCGAATACTGGGCGCTGACATGATCGACCCTGAGAACCGCTTCGGTCTGGTCAACTGCCTCCTCGCGGGCTGCCTGGCGCACATTGACCAGCGCACGGGTGTAATCCTGTCTCGGTGCCTCGATGATCTGCTGCACGGGACCGTATTCGACCATCTTGCCGTGGCGCAGCACCATGATGTCGTCGGAGATCTGCGCGACGACGGCCAGATCGTGGGTGATGTAGAGCGCTGCCGTATCGGTTTCCTCGATCGCGTGCTTGATCGCCGCGAGAACGTCGATCTGGGTCGTCACGTCGAGCGCGGTCGTCGGTTCGTCGAACACGATCAGGTCGGGTTTGGAGCAAAGCGCCATCGCCGTCATGGCGCGTTGCAACTGGCCGCCGGAAACCTGGTGCGGAAAGCGATCGCCGAAAGTTTCGGGGTTCGGCAGACCGAGAACCTGGAACAGGTAGAGAGCGCGCTCGCGAGCATCTTCCTTGCTCATCAGGCGATGCTTGACAGTCGCCTCGATAACCTGGTCGCCGAGCTTGTGGGCGGGGTTGAATGCGGCAGCTGCCGATTGCGCGACATAGCAGACGCGGGCGCCGCGCAGCTTGCGGATGCCACTCTTCCCCAGTTGCAGGATGTCGGTGCCGTCAAGTTTCACTTCGCCGCCGGTGATTTCGGCGCCGCCGCGGCCGTAGCCTAAAGCCGCGAGCCCGATCGTTGACTTGCCGGCACCGGATTCGCCGATCAGGCCTAAAACCTTGCCCTTGGCGAGATCGAAGGAGACGTCGTCGACAATGGTGATCCGCTTTGGCTGCTCGCCGGGCGGATAGCTTGTCGCCTCGATCTTGAGGTTACGGACGGACAGGAGATGGGATGAAGCTTCACGCATCGCCGCGGCCTCCCTTCAGGCTGGAGGTTCGCTTCAGGAGCCAGTCGACCACAAGGTTGACGCAGACGGCGAGAGCCGCAATCGCCGTTCCAGGCACCAAGGCCGCGGGAATGCCGAAGATGATGCCGTCCTTGTTGTCCTTCACCATGCCGCCCCAGTCGGCGGTCGGCGGCTGGATGCCGAGCCCAAGGAAGGAGAGGGTGGAGAGAAACAGGATCGCAAACGCGAAACGCAGGCCGAATTCGGCCAGCAGCGGCGAGAGCGTATTGGGCAGAATTTCGCGAAAGATGATCCAGATCTTGCCTTCACCGCGGAGCTTCGCCGCTTCCACGAATTCCATCACGGCGACATCCAGCGCCACGGCCCGGCCAAGCCGGTAGACGCGGGTGGAATCAAGGATCGCCATCACCAGGATCAGCACGATCAGGTGTTGCGGCAGAACGGCCAGCACCACGAGCGCGAAGATCAGCGTCGGAATCGACATCATCAGGTCGTTGAAGCGGGAAAACACCGTATCGAGGAGGCCACCTGAAACGGCGGCGGTAAAGCTCAGGATGATCCCGAGCGAAAAGGAAATCACGGTTGCCGCCAAAGCGACAATCAGCGTCGTGCGCGCACCGAAGATCAGGCGCGACAGGATATCGCGGCCGAGATTGTCGAGGCCGAAGAAGAATTGCGCATCGGCCTCCTGCCAGACATTGCCGACGACTTCCGTCTCGCCGTAAGGGGAAATCCAGGGCGCGAACAGGGCGCAGAATAGTGCGAGCGCGATACCGAACAGGCCGACCCAGGCGGTGATGGGGATTTCTCTCAATCTCATCGTGGATGCCTCAGACGGGGGTTGGCGATGATCGCGAGAATGTCCGCCACCATGTTGAGGAGGATGTAGACGGCTGCAAAGATCAGGCCGCAGGCCTGGACGACCGGCATGTCGCGCACGGTTACCGCATCGACCATGTACTGGCCCATGCCGGGATAGACGAACACAACCTCGACCACCACGACGCCAACGACGAGGTAGGCGAGGTTCAAGGCGACGACATTGATGATCGGGGCGAGCGCATTGGGTGCCGCATGCTTGACGATCGCGCGCCAGCCGGACAGGCCCTTGAGCTCGGCGGTTTCCATATAGGCCGAGGACATGACGGAGAGGATCGCCGCCCGCGTCATGCGCATCATGTGGGCGAGCACGACGAGAACGAGTGTCGCGGTCGGCAGGGCGATCGTCTGGAGGCGCTCCAGAAAGCCCATGCCCTGATAGACGGTGGCCGGGAAGGTGGCGATGCCGAAATTGACGGCGAAATAGAGGATCAGCAGGTAGCCGACGAAGAATTCCGGAAGCGAGATGGCCGCAAGCGAAATCACGTTGATGATCTTGTCCGGAATGCGATCGCGGAAATGCACCGAGAGCATGCCGAGACAGATCGCCAGCGGCACGGCGATGACGGCGGCGAAGGCCGCGAGGAAAAGCGAATTGCCCAACCGGTTGCCGACCTGTTCCGAGACCGAATTGCGGCTTGCCCAGGATGTGCCGAAATCGCCTTGCAGGACACCGCCCAGCCAGTCGAAATAGCGGGTGACAAGGGGCCGGTCGAGGCCGAGTTCGGCGGTGATGTTGGCCACAGCCTCCGGTGTCGCGGACTGACCGAGATAGGTGGAGGCGAAATCGCCGGGCAGCGCTTCGACGCCGCCGAAAATCAGGGCCGACACTGCCAGAAGCAGGATCAGCGAAAGCACCATGCGCTGGGCGATAATGCTCAGCAGCGGAAAGCGCTCTCTCAAGCTGCGGGCCGGCGAACCGCCAGCCTCTGTGGAATTGGACATATGGCGCGATCCCGTATCCGAAATGAAGGGTTCAGACCGCAGGTTTTCCTGCGGTCCATATTCATCGGCGGGGCTGGACAAGCCCCTATCGGGTATCAGGCGTCGAGCCAGACGCGGGTCGCGACATAGCCGTTCGACATGTCGTTGCCGATGTCCTTGACGTAACCCTGGAGCTTCTTCGACGCCGCGTTCACGAAGTCGTTGAACATCGGCAGGATCGTGCCACCTTCGTCGCGCACCAGCACCGCCATCTCGCGGTACATTTCACGGCGTTTGGCTTCATCCAGTTCACCGCGGGCGGTGATCAGCAGCTTGTCGAACTTCTCGTTCTTGAAGCGGGTGTCGTTCCAGTCTGCAGACGACAGATAGGCGCCGGAATAGAACTGGTCCTGCGTGGCGCGGCTGCCCCAATAGGAGGCCGAGAACGGTTGCACGTTCCAGACGTTCGACCAGTAGCCGTCACCCGGCTCGCGCTTGATCTCGATATCGATACCGGCCTTCTTCGCGCTCTGCTGGAAGAGAACCGATGCATCGACAGCGCCCGGGAAGGCAACTTCCGACGTGCGCAGAAGCACCGAGCCGCTATGGCCTGATTTCTTGAAGTGGAACTTCGCCTTGTCCGGATCGTAGGAGCGTTGCTCGATGCCCTCGGGGAAGAGCGCATAGGTATCGTTGATCGGGAAGTCGTTGCCGACCTTGCCGTAGCCGCCCAAGATGCGCTTGACCATTTCCTCGCGGTCGATGGACAGTTTCAGGGCCATGCGCAGATCGTTGTTGTCGAACGGCGCCTTGTCGCAATGCATGATGAAAACGTAGTGGCCGCCGCCGGACGTGGTCAGAAGCTGCACCGTCGGGGCGCGCGTCAGAAGCGGCACGGTCTTTGGATCGACGCGGTTGATGAACTGCACCTGGCCGGACGACAAGGCCGCGATGCGGGCGGTTGCGTCGTTCATGGTGATGATTTCGACCGTCTCGACATGACCGCGGTCGGAACGCCAGTCGCTAGTGTTCTTCTCGAAGGTCATGCGAACGCCAGGCTCGAAGCTCTTGACCTTGTAGGCACCGGTGCCGATGCCGGCATTCGGCGCGTCGACACCGCCGTTCGGCTGGATGACGAGATGGTAGTCGGTGAAGATCGCGGGAAGGTCGGCGTTGCCGCTGTCGAGCGTCACGACCAGATCGCCGCTCTTGTTTTCGATCGACTTGATGGATTTCAGAACGCCGGCTGCACCGGATTCGGTCTTGCTATCGCTATGGCGCTTCAAGGTCGCGACCACGTCGTCGGTGGTCATTTCCTTGCCGTCGTGGAACTGCACACCCTTGCGGATCTTGAAGGTCCAGGTCTTGGCGTCCGGCGATGGCGACCAGGATTCGGCAAGCGATGGAACCGGTGCGCGGGTTTCCGGATGGGTTTCGACCAGCGTATCGCCCCAGGTGCGGACCGCGGTGAACATCACCTGGGAGGTCGCCTTGGCGGGATCGATGCTGTCGGTCGCGGCACCACCCTCGAGGCCGAGCTTCAGGTTGCCGCCCTTCTTGGGGGCCCGTGCGGAGGCGCTGGTTGCGTAGAGCTGGCTTGCTGCAGCCAGCGTCACGCCCGCTGCCATGGCGCGGCCCATGAATTCGCGGCGGTTCATGCCACCGGTGGTGACCCGGCCGGCGAGATATTTCGTAATGTCGTTCATTTCCCTGTTCCCTTTTATTCGATGCAGTTTTCTGCGTTCGTAGTCTGCGCTGTCTCGCCGGGTTTCCTCTTCCACAGCGGTTTGCGCATTATTCCGTCGATCGTGGGAAATGGTTCGGTTGCGGCCGACATAACTTCCTTTCTGATGCAGTCCCCGGCTCTTATCGTGCGAGCTCTATGCCTCGGGAAATAGTCTGCTTAGCGATCGAAGGCCCGTTGAGGCGTGATGGAGATTACGGTCGCGTTGCCGCGTGGGTGAGCCTTCGCTACGACATTAAGTGCCTTCGATGCGACACATTTAGCAACCCCCCATGGGTTGCGAAAATTAGGCCCCTTTCGAAAGGGAGGCAAATCCTGCTAATCGCGCGCTATCGCATGGAAAAACGTGCCGGTCACCCTTCCCCGAAAACCGCCCGACGGACCTATTTCGTCGCCTCGACCATCTGCAATCATAGCGAGAGGTTGGTCGGTTCCGGCTTCGATCACTCGAGCATAATGGAATTCGTGGCCCCGCACCACGTCGCCTATTTTACCAATGGCACTTTCTCTCATCAGGCGCGCCTGGCGGTAGCCGAGGTTCATCTTACGCTTGGAAAAGCTTGTGGAATGGGAAAGCAGGCCGGTCATCGCGTGGCTTGCGCCGTCGGCATCCTCCAGCCTTTCGCCAAGCACCATGTAACCACCGCATTCGCCGTGAACCGGCTTTGTGTCCGAGAAGGTCTTCAGCCCCGTCTTGAACGTTTCAGCCGCTGCAAGCTGTCCCGCATGCAGTTCTGGATAACCGCCCGGCAGCCAGCAGACGTCGCAGTCGGCCGGCGGCGCTTCGTCGGCAAGCGGCGAGAAGCGGATGATCTCGGCCCCCATCGCCTGCCATTCCCGCTTGATATGCGGGTAGAGAAAGGTGAAGGCGGTGTCTTCGGCAAGTGCGATCCGCTGTCCCGGCGGCGGTAATGCCTTTTCAGTCGTACCGGAGGGGATATCGAACGGACGCGCTGCCTCGAAAATCGCGTCGAGATCCAGCGAATGTTCCATCGCATCGGCCAGCCGGTCGATATGGGCGTCCATCTGCGGATGTTCGCTTGCCTGCACGAGGCCCAGATGGCGTTCGGGCAGCGTCAGGGTCGGATCGCGCAAAATCGTGCCGACAACCGGAAGCCCGATTGCGGAGATGGCGTCGCCCGAGAGTTTTCGGTGGCGCTCACTTCCGGCCCGGTTGAGCACGCAGGCTGCCATCTTCACCGTCGGATCATAATGCATGAAACCGCAGGCGACGGCTGCGGCCGTCTGGCTCTGTCCTGATACGTCGAGCACCAGCAGAACCGGCAGGCCGAACAGGCGGGCGAGATCGGACGCGGCACCTGAGCGACCGGGTTCGCCCAGAATGCCGTCGAAAAGACCCATGGCGCTTTCGATCAGGATAAGGTCCGCATCCTCTGCCTGGCCGCGGGCCAGATGCCGCAGAAGATCGGGGGCCATGGCCCAGCTGTCGAGATTGAGCCCGGGCAGGCGGGTTGCCGCTTCGTGGAAGCCGGGATCGATATAGTCAGGCCCGGTCTTGATGCCGCGCACCTTGATGCCCCGCCGCTGGAAGGCGCGCAAAAGGCCGATGGTGACGCTGGTCTTGCCGGAACCGGAGCGCGGTGCGCCGATGATCAATGCGCGGGCCGTCATGGTGCAGGTCCCGTAAGAACCGCCTGCATCTCGACGATCCGGCCGATCACGATCAGCGCCGGCGCCTGGAAATCCTGGCGCTGCACTTCTGCTTCAACGGTCGCAAGCGTCGCAATCATCGAGCGCTCCAAGGGTGTGGTTGCCGCCATCAGAACCGCGACGGGTGTATCGCCTGCCAATCCGCCCTCCATCAGCAGCCGCGCGATCGTGCCGATCGTGCTCACTCCCATATAGACGACGATGGGCTCGCCCGTCTTTGCCAAAGCTTTCCAGTCGAGATCGCCAGGCGTGCCGGCGGCATGGCCGGTTGCGAGTGTGATCGAACGGCTGATGCCGCGCATCGTCGCCGGAATGTTGGCGCAGGCGAGTGCGGCAAGGGCAGAGGTCATGCCGGGCAGAATCCGGAAGGGGATATCCGCCTTCACCAGCGCTTCCGCCTCTTCGCCGCCGCGCCCGAAGATAAACGGGTCGCCGCCCTTCAGACGCAGCACGCGTTTGCCTGTTCTCGCGAGCTCGATCAGCCGCGCGGTGATATCGTTCTGCGCGACCGAAGGTTTGCCGCCTCGTTTTCCGACGAAGATCATGTCGCGTGTTTTCGCCAATGCAAGGACGGCGTCGGAGACCAGCGCGTCATGCACGATCACGTCGGCTTTTTGCAGCGCATCGGCGACTTCCAGCGTCAGATAGCGCGGATGACCGGGGCCAGAGCCGGCCAGCCAGACATGGCCGGGCTCGAATTCCGGCGCTTCGACGATGGTTTCGATCAACTCATTCATGGGCATGGAGTGCAAACCTTTTGCCGGCCGGTGAAGGCCGGGCTATAGAAACGACCATGGAAGCCGCCATCGATATTGACAGCAAGACCCTGCGACGTGGCTGGACCACGGGAACCTGCGCTGCGGCCGCCACGAAGGCTGCCTGTCTGGCGCTGATGACAGGCGAATTTCCGACGCTGGTGGAGGTGACCCTTCCCGGCGGCCAACGGCCGGGTTTTACGCTGGCCATCGAAGAAGTGGGCGAGGGTTTCGCCAAGGCCGGCATCATCAAGGATGCCGGCGACGACCCCGACGTGACCCATGGCGCGCTGATCATGAGCACAGTGCGGCGCGGTGCGGCGAAAAGCGGCATCACCTTCAAGGCCGGACCCGGCGTCGGCACGGTAACGCGGCCCGGTCTGCCGCTGCCACCCGGCGAACCCTCGATCAACCCGGTGCCGCGGCAGATGATTGCGCAGGCGATAACAGAGGTTGCCGGCGAGGGCGCCGATTTCGAGGTGGAGATTTCGGTGCCCGACGGCGAAAAGATCGCCGAGAAGACGCTCAACGGCCGGCTCGGCATCGTCGGCGGTATATCGATCCTCGGCACGACCGGGATCGTCATTCCGTATTCGTGCTCGGCCTGGATCCATTCCATCTGGCGTGGCATCGATGTGGCGCGCGCGGCCGGCCTCGATCACATTTCCGGCGCCACCGGCAATACGTCCGAAAAGGCGGCTCAGGCCTATCATGACCTCTCCGATGTCGCGCTGATCGACATGGGTGATTTCGTCGGCGGCATGCTGAAATATATCCGCAGCCATCCGGTCAAGAAGGTGACCGTTGCCGGCGGTGTCGCCAAGATGACCAAGCTCGCCCAAGGCATGCTCGACGTGCATTCCAAGCGCGGGCTTGCCGATCTTGAAGCGCTTGCCAAGGTGGCGGAAGACGCCGGCGCCGATGCTGATCTCGTCGCGCGGATCATCGCTGCAAACACTGTCGCGCAGGCGTTCGAGATGGCCGGCGCGCGTGGTCTGAAGCTCGGTGACCGCATTGCCGCGCTTGCCTGGAAGACCGCCGCAAAGTCGCTCGGCGACCCTAAGATCGCGCTGGAGATCCTGGTGTTCGACCGGCACGGGCAGCTTGCCGGACGGACGGAATTCACGCCGTCCGATCATTCCGGGTCCTTAGCCGCAGAGAGCTGATCCCAGCCGGGGCGGAAACGCCTTACATAGTCTGCATTGTATAGCTGGCTCTCGACGAAATCATTCGCTCCCAGTCCTTTGCCGACGAAGATCAGCGCGGTGCGCTCCGCCGGTTCTGCTGCCAGTATCGCGACGATATCGGCAAGCGTGCCGGTTATGATGCGCTCTTCCGGCCATGAGGCGCGCACGACGATCGCGACCGGGCAATCGGGACCGTAAAGCGGCGTCAGTTCCTCGACGATCCTGTCGAGTGCATGGATGGCGAGATGGATCGCAAGCGTTGCACCTGTCGCGCCAAACGCTTTCAGCGTTTCGCCCTCGGGCATTTTCGAGGCGCGACCGGATACGCGGGTGAGAACGAGGCTTTGCGCGACTTCGGGAATTGTCAGCTCCCGCCGCAACGCGGCGGCGGCAGCGGCAAAGGAAGGGACGCCGGGGGTCAGCGTATAGTCGATGCCGTATTTCTCGAGCCGGCGGATCTGCTCGGCCACAGCGCTCCAGACCGAAAGATCGCCCGAATGCAGGCGGGCTATATCCTTGCCGGCCTTGTGAGCGGCAACATACTCGGCCTCGATATCATCGAGCGACAGGGAGCCGGTATCGACGATCCGTGCATCGGTCGGGCAATAATCCAGCAGTTCCTTCGGCATGATCGAGCCTGCATAAAGGCAGACCGGCGAGCGGCTTAGGATGTCGCGACCACGGACGGTGATCAGATCCGCGGCACCGGGGCCGGCACCGATGAAATGGACGGTCATGGATAGTCTTTCGTTTGCGCCAAGGCGCAGGTGGCGCCCTGGGATATCAGCCGCGGCACGATGATTTCGGACCATTCCCCCGCAGCTGCAAGCGCCGCACCCTCGGACAGGCTGGATGACGGCGTCTGCGCAAGGCTGTGGCGGGAAACGGTCTTGGTCCGCGGCTCGGCCTCCAGCAAGGCCTGGTCGCTGACGATGTGAAGCGGAATGCCCAGCGTTTCGGCCAGTTGCAGAATGCCCGGTTCCTGCCGCTTGATCTCTCCGGTGGCGAGTGCCCCGATCGATCCCCTGACGATACCGGCCTCCGTGCAGGCCGCATCGAGCGCGGACAAGAGGTCTGCGCGCGTGGTGCCCTTGCGGCAACCCAAACCGGCGACGATCATGGTTCTGTTCCTTTTGTCCAAGTCCACTGCGTGACCGGCATGGCCGGTTTCCAGCCCTGCATCGACCCGACGGGCGAGGCGCGCGAGACGTCCATGCGGATGAGGCTTCCGCCGAGCGTGGCTTTTGCGGTCAGCAGCACCGCTTCCATCTCCAGCGTCACGGCGTTGGCAACGAGCCTGCCGCCGGGCTTGAGTCCTGCGACGGCTGCATCAAAGACGCCCGGTTCGCTGCCGCCGCCGCCGATGAAGATCGCATCCGGTGGGGGGAGGCCATGGAGCGCCGACGGTGCTTCGCCCTCGACCACGACGAGGCCCGGAACCCCGAGGCGTGCGGCATTGCGCCTGATACGCGCGGCCCGCTCGGGATGGGCTTCAATGCCGATCGCCTTCATCGACGGATCGGCCAGCATCCATTCGATGCCAATCGAACCGGATCCGGCGCCGATATCCCAGAGCAGTTCGCCGCGCCGGGGCGAAAGAGCCGACAGCGTCAAGGCGCGGATCTCGCGTTTGGTGATCTGACCGTCATGCTCGAACAGGGCGTCATCGAGGCCGAAGCCCAGCGGCAGAACGCGCGCCGGACCGTTTGCGGCAACGTCGATCGCGACGACGTTCAGCACGTTGATATCCTGCAATGCAAATTCGTCCGCCTGCACCTTGCGAATGCGCTCCGCTTCGCCGCCAAGCGCTTCGAGCACGGTCAGCTGCGATTTCCCGAAGCCGCTCTCCGTCAGGAGCGCCGCCAGTTCCGCAGGCCCCCGTTCATCCGATGTCAGCGCGATTACGCGCCGGCCTGGATGCAGGAGCGGGCGGATGAGATCCAGCGGACGACCATGAAGCGAGACCGTCTCGATCTCCTGCAGCGGCCAGCCGAGACGGGACGCTGCGAGCGAAAATGCGGACGAGGACGGATAGGAGACGAATTCGTCGGCCGGCACATGGCGTGACAGGGTTGCACCCACGCCGAAGCAGAAGGGATCGCCGGAGGCGAGTACGCAGACCCTCTTTCCACGCAGAGCGACGACATCGCGCATCGCTGGATCGAAGGGCGTCGACCATGGCCGTGATTCGCCTGTGATGAGGGATGAGGCGAGCTCCAGATGCCGCTTTCCGCCGAACACAAATGCGGCGGCGGCGATCGCGTCGCGGGCATTGTCGCCGAGACCCTTCACGCCATCCTCGCCGATGCCGACGATGGACAGCCAGCGGCTTTGGTTTAAAGCTCTCACTTCTGATTCAGGAGGCAACTTGACTTACTCCATCCTCATTCTGGGCGGTACGACCGAGGCGAAGGCCTTGGCCGGCCGGTTGGCGACCGACCCGGAATACCAGATCCTCGTTTCGCTTGCCGGCCGCACCAAGGCGCCGGCGCAGCAGCCGGTGCCCGTGCGGATCGGCGGGTTCGGCGGTGCGAAGGGCCTCGATGCCTTTATCCGTGAGCAGGGCGTGGATCTGCTGATCGACGCGACGCATCCGTTCGCGGCGCAGATTTCTCGCAATGCGGCTGAAGCGGCGGCGTCCTCGGGCGTCGAAATCCTGGCTCTGCGGCGTCCCGCGTGGTTGCGGCAGGACGGCGATCGCTGGCAGCAGGTCGGCAGTATCGAAGCCGCGGTCGCAGCGCTCGACATTGCCCCGCGCAAGGTTTTCCTGACGCTCGGCCGACAGGAACTGCTGCCGTTCGAGGTGAGGAAACAGCATCGATACCTGGTGCGCAGCGTCGATCCGGTCGATCCGCCGCTGGACCTGCCGGAAGTGACCTACATCACTGCCCGCGGGCCATTTTCCGAGGGTGACGAGATCCGGCTGCTCGAGGAGCACGGCATCGACCTGATCGTCTCGAAGAACAGCGGTGGTCGTGCCAGTGTGGCCAAGATCAGCGCTGCACGGCGGCTTGGCATAGACGTCATCCTGATCGACCGGCCAGAGCTGCCGGATGTGCCGTCTGCCACAAGCGTGGACGCGCTGGTCGACCGGGTGCGTCACTGGACGCTCTCCCGCAGGAACCGCGGCGAATAGACGATCGGTCGCTTGCCGGTTCTTTCGATCAGCTTGGTCTCTGTCGTGCCGACGATGACGCAGGTCGCCATGTCGGCCATGTCGCCCTGAGCTTCCGCCAAGGGCACGATCCGGATAGCCTCGTCAGGCCTGCCGGCGGCGCGACCGAAGATGACCGGAACCGTGCCCGGCAGGTTGGCGCGCAGGATATCGAAGGCTTCGTCCAGCTGATGCGGCCGCGCCTTGCTGATCGGATTGTAAAAGGCCATGACGAAGCCGGCCGTTGCCGCTGCAACAAGGCGCTTTTCGATGATTGCCCAGGGTTTCAGGTTGTTCGACAGCGAAATCGCGCAGAAATCATGGCCGAGAGGCGCTCCAGCCTTTGCCGCAACCGCCAGCATGGCGGTGACGCCAGGTACGATGGACAGATCAATGTCGCGCCATTCTGCCGGACCTTCATCGATCGCTTCACAGACGGCTGCCGCCATCGCGAAGACGCCGGGGTCTCCACCCGAGACGACGCAGACCTTGCCGCCTCTGGCTGCCATGTCGATTGCCGCCTTGGCGCGTGCCAGTTCCTCGCGATTGTCGGATGCATGGCGGCGTTGGTCCGGCCGCAGGTTCAACCGGTCGATATAGGGGAAGTAGCCGAAGAAATCGGTCGCCGACGCAACCGCCGACAGCGCTTCCGGGGTGATCTGGTCCGGATTGCCGGGGCCGAGGCCGACGACGGTCAGCGATCCCGTCATTCTGCCGCTCCATGATCGGGTCCCGGACGGTTGGTCCATCCGGGAACGAGCACCAGCGAGAAATAGGGCGCAGGGCTTTCGTCGCGGGTTTCCAGTCGCTCCGAGGCGCCGTTGGCCATGGTGCCGCGTTCGACATAGAGCGCGCCTGAAAGCTTGCCGACTGCGGCCAGCGCCCGGCGGATCTTCGGCAGGTTGCGCCCGACCTTCATGATCACGGCGCCATCGGTATCGGCGAGACGCTCGATCAGCTTTTCCTCGGACAGAGTGCCGGGCAGCACGCTCAGGATATCGTCTCCCTGCACCAGCGGCAGGCCGGTCATCGACCAGCAGCCGGACATTGCGGTGACACCGGCAATGACATCCACCTCGTAGCGATCCTTCAGCCGGACATGCAGATGCATGTAGGACCCGTAGAACAGCGGGTCTCCTTCGCTCAAAACGGCGACGGTCTTTCCGGCATCGAGATAAGCTGCGACTTCTTCGGCCGACCGATCGAAGAAATCGTTGATCGGCGTCTTGTAGTCCGCCTCGTCCTTGTGGGTCTCAACCGTGACCGGATAGACCAGCGGCAGTTCGATCGTGCCCGGGCGGATATGGGCGTCGACGATGGTGCGGCCGTTGCCTGAGGATCCCTTCTTGCAGAAGAACGCCAGCACATCCGCTTCATTGATGGCACGCACGGCCTTCAACGTCATCAGTTCCGGATCACCCGGTCCGGTGCCGACGCCGATCAGCCTGCCTTTGGTACCATTGGGGTTCAAAGGCCTGTCCTCGCCAGCGCGTTGACGGCGGCAGCGGTCATGGCCGAGCCGCCCATGCGGCCGCGGACCACGGCATAGGGAATGCCATGTGCCGATTCCATCAGTGCTTCCTTGGATTCAGCCGCACCCACGAAGCCGACCGGCATGCCGATGATTGCGGCTGGGCGCGGTGCACCGGCATCCAGCAGTTCCAGCAGGTGAAACAGGGCCGTCGGCGCATTGCCGATGGCGACCACCGAACCTTCCATCGCGTCCCACAGATCCAGTGCCGCTGCCGATCGTGTATTGCCGATCGTCTTTGCCAGTTCGACCGTGCGGCTGTCGCGCAACGTGCAGATCACCTCGTTATCGGCCGGAAGCCTTGCCCGGGTTATCCCCTGCGCCACCATGAACGCGTCGCAATAGATGGGCTTGCCGTCCAGCAGCGCATTGCGGGCTGCAGAAACAAAGTCGTCGGAGAAGCGGAAATGTTCGGCCGCCTCGACCAGGCCGCAGGCGTGGATCATGCGGACCGCGACATCCGCCTGCTCTTCCGAAAATGCGGAAAGGTCGGCTTCCTCGCGGATGATCGCAAAGGACTTCAGATAGATCGCATCGCCTTCGTGGATATAGTCGTAACTGGTCATGGTCATCCTGGTATGGCCGCCTGGCGAAGCCGGTCCGGACCGATCCGGGCAAGGCAGGCAGCGGAATTTTCCCCCGATCGCCGTTCCGATCGAACGAGAGCGGCAAGGCGGCGAAGCGTGGCGTTGGTATCGGCAAACGCGATGGAAGCAAAGGGTTGGCCGCTCGCTTTCGCAGAGGCAACCAGCGAAACGTGATCCGGCATGCCGCACAGCGTCAGTGCCGTTGCTTGCGGATGGGCGCAGCCCTTAGGGCAGCCGCTCACATGCAGCTTGAACGAACCGTCCAGCAGATCGGCGCATTCTGTGGCAGCGCGCGTGGCGATCTCGTGGGTGGCAATGGTGCCGGAACGGCAGGCCGGGCGTCCGGTGCAGGCAGCGATATGACCGCGCGGATCGGCAGCCGACGTCACGAAACCGGTGTCTGCGGCAAATGCCGTCAATGTGCGGCACGCGGTCTCGCTGCCGAAAAACAGGAGCGAGTGATCGAGTGCCGGTTTGACGGTGCGGAGGTCCAGGCGGGTGGCCTCGTTGCAGAGGGCAATCAGGTTTCCGGCATGGGTCTGGCCGAATGCCGGGCCGATGCCGGTCGCGAATGTTTCTTTCGACAGGGTATGCAGCGTGAAGGGGGAGACAGTTGCGGCAGTGAAATCGTTGACCGGCAAGTCTGAAGCGAGGTCGCGACCGCGGGCATCGCTTCCAAGCGAGGCGAGGTTTTCGAGCAGTGAGACGGTCGCCTCGACGGCCTGTGCTTCAGTCAAAACATTGAAAACGCGCCCGGAACCTTCGGTGCCGCCAAGCAGGATCTTCCAGCGGATTTCGCCACCCGCTTCCACCGCGACCAGCCGGATATCGGCGATCAACCCGGAAAGCGTCAGCCGACCTGCACCATCGACGATGACAGACGTCTTTGGCGCAAGGCCTTTGATGTCACGGGCGCCGTGGCTGATGGCGTCCGCCAGCGGGCGCGGATCGGCGATTTCGGTTGCGTCCTCACCGGCAAGCGGCGGCACTTCGACGGCAAGGCCATCGCGCAGCGGCAGGTCCAGCGCTCGCACCTCGGCCTCGAGACGCGGCGCGGAAGTCTCGCTCAAGCCACGGATCTGTAGATTGCCGCGGGCTGAAATGTCGATCATGCCATTGCCGTAGCGTATTGCCAGGCGGCAGAGATCTGCCAGTTGCTCCGGCGCGATTGCAGCGGTCAGCGGCACGCGCGCAAGCAGGCCGTCGCCCGTCATCATCGGCGCAGAGAGTGCAGGGCAGGCGCCGCGTCTCATATCCGGATCGGCTCGATCGCGTGCGATTGCCGTCATGCGACCAGCCTTTCGCAGTCTTCGGCCAGCATCTCCAACTCGGCATCCACCGCGTTGCGGCGTGGATGCCAGAGACCGCGATCGAGCGCGGCGCGGAACCGCAGGCCCATGTAGCGGGCGCCTTCGGGGTTCTGCGACAGCAGGAAGTCGCGCACTTTCTCGTCACCCAGATAGGCATCATAGGTCGCGTCGATCAGCGATTGCGGAACGGCGTGGGTGGTCTCGGCAAAGCCGATCAGCCGGTCGACGGTTTCGACCAGTTCGGCTGCACCGCGGGGGCCGTGGCGCATCTGGCCGGCGATGAAGCGTGGGTTGACGGCACGGGCGCGCACGACGCGGGTCACGGCCTCGGAAATGGAGCGTGCTTTCGGCTTTTGCGGATCGGTCGTATCGAGCGCGATCACATCCGCCTTGCCGCCAAGTGCCGCCACAGCTGCTGAAAAGCCGCCGATGAAGGCAACGTCGGCGGACCCGTCGAGAAGATCGCGGCCGGGATCGTCGCCGGTATGGACAAGCAGGTCGGCGCTGCCGATTCGCTCGGCAAACCCGCCGGGAACGTGGACGCCATCTCCATCGGCACCGCCGAATGCGTGGCTGGTGGCGTCGAGATAGAGACGGCCGAGTTCCTCGCGTTCGCCCCAGCTGCCGTCGGCAAGCTTTTCCTCGATGCCGGAACCGTAGGTACCGGGGGCCGAGCCGAAGATGCGCGGGGGCACATGGCCGAGCGTCTGCGCATCCTCTGCCAGCGGATTGTCGCCCGGTGCTTCCTCACGCGCGGCAATCGCCCGCATGGCGGCATCAAGAAGCGCGATCAGTGCCGGAAACATGTCGCGGAACAGGCCGGAAATTCGAAGGCTCACATCGATACGCGGGCGTCCAAGCGTTGCAGGCGCCAGAACCTCGATACCGGTGACGCGGCCGGTTGCGGCGTCCTGGACGGGTCTGGCACCCATCAGCGCCAGAACCTGCGCCACTTCCTCGCCGCCGCTTCGAAGCGAAGCGCTGCCCCAGAGGTCGAAGACGAGGCTTTTCGGCCAGTCGCCATGGTCCTGCAGGTATCTGCGCAAAATCTCGTCGGCGGCGCGCTTGCCGAGCTCGAACGCGGTCGGGGTCGGCAGGGTGCGCGGATCGCTGGCGTAAAGATTGCGGCCCGTCGGCATCACATCGCGGCGGCCCCGTGATGGTGCGCCCGACGGACCGGGGCGGATATGCCGGCCATCGAGAGCATCGAGCAGCGCCTGCATTTCGGTTCCGGCACTGGCGATCCGCAGCGGATCGTCGTCACCGTCGGCGATTTCGCCGAACACGTGCTGGCCGTCCTTGATGGCGAAGTCCTTGAGATCGCAGAGAAACGCGTCGATGCGGCTGAGCGCCGTGTCGGGGTCGTCATCACCGGTTATGCCGGCCTCGGATGCCAGTCCGCAGTCGCCGGCAGTCTCGACGATCAGTTTCGCCAGCCTGTCGCGGCGGCGCCTGTCCAGCCCGTCGGCCTGCGCGTACTCATCGACCAGCAGCTCGAGTTTCGTCTGCTCGTCCGAAAGGCCTGCGCCTGTCAGAACCGGCGGCAGGTGGCCGATGGTCACTGCGGAAATGCGCCGCTTGGCAACCGCCGCCTCGCCGGGATTGGACACGATGAAGGGATAGATGACCGGCAGGCCGCCGGTCACAAGTTCCGGGAAGCAGTCTTTTGACAGCGCCACGGTTTTCCCAGGCAGCCATTCCAGCGTGCCATGGGCGCCGACATGAACGATCGCATGGGCACCCACGGCACTGCGCATCCATTGACCGAAGGCATGAAGGGCATGGCGCGGCGGCAGGTCGGGGCTGTGATAGTCAGTGCGCCGGTCGGCATCGCGGCCTCGGTCCGGCGCAAGCGCTACCGTCACGTTCCCGAACTGCGCGGCGCGGAAACGATAGGCACCGTCTTCCAGATCCGCGTCCATGGCCGGTTCGCCCCAGGCGGAATCGATTCCGCTTGAAGGGCTGTAGGTGGCAAGTGGATATTGCGCCGTCCTGGCGGCCAGGAGATCCAGAAGCGCGCGCGGAGTTTGCGGGATATCGGAAATCGAATAGCCGGCTGTCGATAGCGTGCTGAGGATCGTGAGAACGCTTTGCGGTACATCCAGACCGACGGCATAACCGGTGCGGCCCGGCGCACTCGGATAATCCGGCATCAGGACGACGAGTTTCCGCTTCGCCCGGGACACGGTCTTCATCGCCAGGAAGGCGGCGATCCGGTCTGCGAAGTGTTCGATACGGTCCGGTTCGGGCTGGTTGACGAGATCGGCCGTCTTGTCGCCTGCCTTGAACGAGATCGCGCCGGCAAGGATGCGGCCATCCAGTTCCGGCAGCACGACATGCATGGCAAGGTCGGAAGGGTTGAGGCCGCGGCGGCCTTCCATCCATCCGTCCCGCCGTGTCGTTGCGGTGACCAGCTGGAAGACGGGAATCCCTGAGCGGTCGAAAATCGTGTCGCCGTTGTCGTCGGTCGCACTTGCAAAGGCGGTCGTGGTGAGAATGGCGGCCGGATCGAGCTCTGCGATCGCTTGTTCGACAAAGCCGATGGTGTCCGCATCCTTCAGGCCGCCGACGAACATCGGCATCGGTGCGAACCCGCGGGCGGCCAGCGCCTCGTACATCGCGTCGATCGGGGCCGCATCATTGGCAAGCAAGGTGGAGCGGTAGAACAGGATCGGCAGCCGCTGCGCATCGGGCGGGAAGCCAGCAGTAAGCTCATCTGCGGTCGAGATGCCGTGGCCGGGCTTGTAGAAGCCCCGTTTCGGCATCGGCGTCGCGGTTGGCAAGCTTTGCGTATCGCCGCTTGCCAGCGCATCCAGGCGGCGCGCCAGAAGCTGCATATTGTCCGGCCCGCCTTCGCGGAAGAAGGCGAGAACGTCCATCAGCGTTGCATCGGGCACGGTCGAGGCAGCGGCCAGGCGGTCATCGCTGATGCTGCATTCGCCCGGCAGCATTGCGAGCGGGATCTTCTTGCGCTTCGCCAGCCGCGACAACTGATCGGCGCCATAGGCCCAGCGATCGTAGCCGCCTAGAATGCGCACGAGGATGAAGCGCGCATGGGCCGCGGTCTTTTCGAGCCAGAGATCGACGGACATCGGATGGCGCAGGTCGGAGATATTGGTAAGGCAGAGGCTCGCCTTGCCATTACTCCAACCCGCTGCGATGCCGTTGAGGTCACTGCCGGAAAAAGACAGCACCACCACATCCGCCGGCGACTGGTTGAGGTCGACCGGCTCGATCAGGTCGTCGAGCGACGACGAGGTGGTGGCGAGAATATGCATCCTTTTCCTTCTACAGCCCTCTTATGCCGTCAGCATCTTTTCGATCGCAGCCCGGTCTATGCCTTTTTCGCCGATCACCACGAGGCGGCTCTGACGGCTCTCGCCGGGGCCCCAGGCGCGGTCGAAATAGTGGTTCACGCGTGAACCGACCGCCTGCACCTGAAGGCGCATCGGCTTGTTCGCAACGTCGACAAAACCCTTGATGCGCAAAACGTTTTCCGCTTCCGCCGTGGCGGAAATGCGGGCAGCGAGCTCGTCCGCATCGGCAACGGCTGGAATATCGATGACGAAACTGTCGAAATCGTCGTGATCGTGGTCAAGCTCATCATCGTGATGGGTCTTGCGGTTTTCGATATCGTCCTCGACGGCAAGACCGAGACCGATCAGCACGCTCGGATCGACGGCGCCGTTTGCGGCCGGCACGATCTTCACCGCCCGTGGCAGATGCGCCTGGACACGGCCCTTGGCGGCGGCAAGCGATGCCTGGTCGAGAAGGTCGGTCTTGGTCAGCACAATCATGTCGGCGCAGGCGATCTGGTCCTCGAACACTTCCTCGACCGGATCGTCGTGGTCGATCGAGCTGTCCTGGCTGCGCTGCGCTTCCAGCGCTTCGTGATCGTCGGCAACGCGACCTTGCGCGAGAGCCAGACCATCCACCACGGCAATGACGGCATCCACGGTGACGCGGGCCTTCACGTCCGGCCACTGAAAGGCCTGGACGAGCGGCTTCGGCAGGGCAAGGCCGGAGGTTTCGATCAGGATATGATCGACGCGCGGTTCGCGGGCCAGGATCTGGTCGATCGCCGGAACGAAATCGTCGGCGACGGTGCAGCAGATGCAGCCGTTGGCAAGTTCGATGATGTTGTCATCTGGGCAGCTTTCGATGCCGCAGCTCTTCAACACGTCGCCATCGATGCCAACATCGCCGAACTCGTTGACGATGATCGCGAGCCGCTTGCCCTTGAGGTTTTCGATCAGGTGACGGATCAGCGTGGTCTTGCCGGCACCGAGAAACCCGGTGATGACGGTGCAGGGAACGCGGTCGAATGAAACGCTCATGAAGGCAGGTCCTCGTGGTGCTGGAATGGGGGAATGCGGGCCGTCATGCCCTTGCCGCGAAGGCACATGGGGCGGCCGCGAAGGGGAAGTAGACCGCGCTCGTCGTCAGCCAGCATCATCGCGCCGACCAGGATGTCCTCGACCGTGTCGAGCGACAGATGACCAAAGACATAGGACCAGCCGGAGCGATGGTTGAAGGCAGCACTTGGGCCTTTTTCGCAGTTGGCAAGGCAGGTGACGGGTTTGATGGAGAGCGGTTTGCCGGCGGCCGCCTCGCGAAGTGCCGCCATCAGGCCGATGCCCGGGCGCGCTTCGCTATTGGAAGCCTCGCGACAATTGGTGCAGACGAAAATCGTCACATCCGGCTCGCCGGCAAGGCCGTCTACGGACGCGTCGCGCTCGTCTTTTCGTTCGTCAATCACCATCGTGTCGCACTACCGCCCAAGTCAATAACATCGGGGTGCACGACAGGAAGGCAAGCCTATCCTGCAGAGTGAAAGAAGCTTTTCCGGAGCACCCCGCCCGGAAAGGCACGTTTTCGAACGGCAGGTCTCCTGGCTCGCGGGTCGTCACCATCCGCCTGCCTTCCCGGATTTCTCCAGTGGCTTTCGTGGCAGGATGGCTCGCCGCTTACAGTTGCGGGGGCAGCCGCGGCATTGAACCATGGGATCTTAAAGATGATCCCGGGCTCGCACCGCATTCTCTCTTAGCCCCTACCGTTGCCGGCAAGGGACCGTATCGCAGTCACCTAAGCCTTGTCGCAGGGCAGTGTCAATGTCGCAAAGGCGATTGCCCGTATGGGGAAACCGTCTATAGTGATCACGTCTTTGGTGCCCGAGAGGGCTCATCGAAGGGAATGCGGTGCGACGACATCTTGGCGTCAAACCCGCGGCTGCCCCCGCAACTGTAAGCGGAAAGTCTCTGCTCAACATGCCACTGGAGACATCCGGGAAGGCGGGTCAGAGGCGTTCGATCCGCGAGCCAGGAGACCTGCCGGAGACGATAGGCACAGTGAAAGTCCTCGGGTGGAGGGCAGAAAGACGACGTCCATGGTTACGAACTCTGCTGCCGGTGCAGCCAGCGTTTCCGCATCGAAAATCATTCCTCTTGGCATGACAGCCATACTCGGCCTGTTCATCGTCGGCTTTGTCGGCTTTTCGCATATCGAGGCTGTGCACAATGCGGCTCACGATACGCGACACTCGCTGGCCTTTCCCTGCCACTAAGAGGAATTCCTTAAATGTCGCTGTTTCGAAACATCGTCCTCACGGCGGTGATCGCAGGGCTTTTGTCCGGGCTCCTGATGACCGTGATGCAGAGCTTTTCGGTCGTGCCGCTTATCATCGCGGCAGAGACGTATGAACATGCCGGCAGCAACGGTGCCGGACATAGCCATGCTGCCGCTCCAACCGCCAGCGTTCCAGCACCAACTGCCGCTCAGCATGATCATGCCGAAGAGGCATGGGCGCCGGCCGATGGGATCGAGCGCTTTGCCTACACGACTGCCGCCAATGCGCTCTCTGCCATCGGTTTTGCGCTGGTTGCCATCGCCATTGCCGAAGCACTCGGCGGGTTTGGCGGATGGCGCGGCGGGTTGATGTTCGGCATTGCTGGCTTCCTCACCGTCAGCCTCGCACCCGGCCTCGGTCTGCCGCCGGAACTTCCCGGCATGCCCGTCGCCGAACTCGGACCGCGGCAGATCTGGTGGATCGCGACGGCAGTCTGCACCGCCCTGGCCCTCGGGCTGCTTGCCTATACCCGTTCCGCCCTTCTTGCGGCTCTGGCGATCGTCCTGCTGGTTGCTCCGCACATCATCGGTGCACCGCTGCCGCCGACCCATGACACCGCGGTGCCGATCGAACTGCATGCGCGGTTCGTCAATGCCGTCTACGCGACGAACCTCGTCTTCTGGGCCGCTCTCGGGGCGCTTTGCGGCGTCCTCCGCGAGCGTTTCCGTGCCGGCGAGGCGATTTCGACCACGTCCAAGGAGCTTGCAGTCCGTTGAAGGAAATCGATCAGACCACCGAGCAGCGCCACCGCGCCAAGATGGAGAACCGCAAGGCGGTTCAGGATGCGGAAGTCGCGGAGAAGACCGTCGAGAAGGGTCTCCTCATGGTTCATACCGGCTCCGGCAAGGGCAAATCGACGGCGGCCTTCGGGCTGGCTTTGCGCACGCTTGGCCACAACCGGCGCGTCGGGATCGTGCAGTTCATCAAGGGCGCTTGGTCGACCGGCGAGCAGCCAGCGCTTGCGGTGTTCGGCGACCGCATCGCCTGGCACACGATGGGCGAGGGCTTTACCTGGGAAACCCAGGATCTCAAGCGTGACATCGCCGCTGCCGAGAAGGCCTGGGGCATGGCACTCGAACTGATGGCCGACGAAACGATCGGCCTCGTCATTCTCGACGAACTCAATATCGCCCTGCGTTACGATTATCTCGATCTCGACAAGGTCGTCGCCCAGTTACAGGCGCGCCGGGCGGATCTGCACGTGGTCGTCACCGGCCGTAATGCAAAACCGGCTCTGATCGAGGCGGCGGATCTGGTGACCGAGATGACGCTCGTCAAGCATCACTTCAAGGCCGGTGTCAAAGCCCAGGCCGGCATCGAGTTCTGACGGGTGGTGGCTCGCGCTCTCATGTTTCAGGGGACAGGCTCGGATGTGGGCAAGTCGCTGGTCGTTGCCGGGCTTGCCCGCGTCTTCACGCTGCGTGGCTTAAGTGTCCTGCCCTTCAAGCCGCAGAACATGTCCAACAATGCCGCGGTCACCGCCGATGGCGGCGAAATCGGCCGGGCGCAGGCACTGCAGGCAAGGGCTGCCGGCGTGCCGCTCAGCGTCCATATGAATCCGGTTCTCTTGAAGCCCCAGAGCGAAGTCGGCGCCCAGGTGGTGGTGCAGGGAAGGGTCGAGGGCAATGCCAAGGCGGCCGAATACCAGCTTGTGAAGCCGAGGCTGCTTTCGCGGGTGCTTGAGAGCTTCGAGATCCTGAAAGCCAGGGCGGACCTGGTTCTGGTCGAAGGGGCTGGCAGCGCGTCCGAAATCAACCTTCGCCAGAACGACATTGCCAATATGGGTTTTGCCTGCGCTGCCGATGTGCCGGTGGTTCTGATCGGCGATATCGACCGGGGCGGCGTGATTGCCAGCCTCGCCGGCACGAAACTCGTCATCGATGACGACGACGCGGCCATGATCCACGGCTTTATCGTCAACCGCTTTCGCGGCGATCCGGCATTGTTTGCCGAGGGCATGCGGATAATCGGTGCGTTTACCGGCTGGCAATCGATCGGCCTCTTGCCGCATTTCGCCGATGCGGCTCTCCTGCCGGCAGAAGATGCGCTCGGCCTGACCCAGTCGTTTGCGCGCAAGCCCGGCGCGAAGATGCGTATCGCAGTGCCGATCCTGCCGCATATTTCCAATTTTGATGATCTCGATCCGCTGGAAGCGGAGCCGGATGTCGAGCTCATCAGGGTTCGCCGCGGCGAGGCCATTCCCGGGGACTGCGATCTCGTGCTTCTGGTCGGCTCCAAGGCAACGATCACGGATCTAGCGGCGCTGCGCGAAGCGGGCTTCGATACGGATATCGCCGCCCACCACAGGCGCGGTGGGCGTGTGCTCGGGCTCTGCGGCGGATACCAGATGCTCGGCAGACGGATATCGGATCCGGAGGGATCGGAAGGTCCTCCCGGTTCGGCGGAAGGGCTGGGGCTTCTGGATGTCGAAACCGTGCTTTCGGCCTCAAAGCGGCTGGAGGCTGTCGAGGGCGTCAGCTCCGATGGAATATCCTTCGCCGGCTATGAAATGCATACGGGTCATACCACTGGCGGCGACTGTTCACGTCCGTTTTCGCGCATTGCCGGCGTTCCGGAAGGTGCATCGTCTAGGGATGGCAGGGTGGTCGGTACCTATGTGCACGGACTGTTTTGCGATGACCGGCAGCGTTCGGCCTGGCTGTCGCGTCTCGGCGGTACGGTGTCGGGCCTGAATTACGAAGCAAATGTCGATGCCATTCTCGATCGCCTGGCCGCGCATATGGAGCAGCATCTCGATATCGACGGACTGCTCAAAATTGCCAGATGAGCAGCGCCAGGATGCCGAACAGGCCGATCAGCAGCGCATCCGCCACGCGGGCAAGCTTGAGGGCGCGGGTGATATCGTCGAAATTCAGGTTGGTCCGGTTACCCTCTCCCATGTAGCGGGCTTCGATCATCTGGCCGCCGTAACTGCGGGGACCAGCCAGCGCGATGCCAAGCGCACCCGCCATCGCTGCTTCCGGCCAGCCGGCATTCGGCGAACGATGATGTTTCGCGTCCCGGCGGATCGCACGCATGGCATCGCGGGGCGAGGCGTCCTTGACGAACACAGCGGCCAAAACGAACAGCGCCGCCGTCAGCCGCGACGCCGGCAGATTGATCAGGTCGTCGAACCGGGCCGCGGCCCAGCCGAACGCTTCATGACGCGGCGACCGGTGGCCGATCATGCTGTCGGCGGTATTGGCAGCCTTGTAGGCCGCCCCGCCCGAGAGGCCGCCGATGCCGAGCCAGAAGGCAGGGGCGACGACGCCGTCCGAAAAATTCTCGGCCAGGCTTTCGATCGCAGCACGGCAAACCGCGGCGTCATCGAGCTTTTCCGGATCGCGGCCGACAATCATCGAGACGGCCTTGCGTCCAGCGTCGAGCCCGTTGTAGCGCAAGGCGGTTGCCACGGCTTCCACATGGGTCTCGAGGCTTTTCTGGGCCGGCAGGCTGGCTGCGGCAAGAACGAGAAGGATCGGTCCGAAGGGCAAAAGCATGAGAACGGCGGCAATCGCCAGCGCGGCGGCGACGGTACAGCCGATGAGGACGATGAGCGCGAGAATGCCCATGCGTTTGCGGCTGGCGAAATCATCGCCCTCGCGGTTCCATCGACTGTCGAGTGCCGATATCAGCCGGCCGATCCAGGTGACAGGATGGCCGATGCGTTTGAACAGCCAGTCCGGATAGCCGACGATGCGCTCGGTGATCAGGGCGAAGAATGCGAGAAGGAACATGACGTTGGCGATCTCTGATTTGGGCAGTCCGATACAGCATGGCGGCAACCTTGCCATGGCGCGTGCGCTGTTTCCTCAGGCGCCAGAGCCGTGGATCGATCTGTCGACCGGCATCAACCCGCATTCCTATCCGCATACGCCGATCCCCGGCAATGTTTTTGCACGTCTGCCGGAGCCTTCTTCGCTCGAGAGGTTGAAGACGGTTGCAGCTGAGGCGTACCAGGCACCATCACCATCTCATATCGCGGCTGGGCCGGGAACGCAGATCCTGCTGCCGATCATCGCCGGCCTTGTCGGAGGGGACGGAAAGGCAGCGATCCTATCGCCCACCTATGCGGAACATGCGCGTGCCGCGACGATGGCAGGCTTTAAGGTTCTGGAGACGGATGATCTCGGCGATCTTGCGACATCCAGTCTCGCCGTCATCGTCAACCCGAACAATCCGACCGGGCGGATCGTGTCGACGGATGACATTCTGGCGCTGGCCGAAATCATGCGCGCGAAGGGCGGGCTGCTCGTCGTCGATGAGGCCTTCATGGATGTGTCGGAAGCGCAGAGCGTTGCCGGCGCTGTCGGCGAGGGCGGGCTGATCGTGCTGCGCTCCTTCGGCAAGTTCTACGGCATGGCCGGCCTGCGGCTGGGGTTTGCGATCGGCCATCCCGATATCACCGTGAAGATCGAGGAGAGGCTCGGGCCCTGGGCGGTCTCCGGTCCGGCTCTGCATGTGGCATCCGAAGCGCTGGCCGATGCCGATTGGCAGGTCGCGATGCGCGTCAGGCTCAGCGCGGATGCTGCAAGGCTGGACGACCTTCTGTCTGCTGCCGGCATTCCGGTCTTTGGCGGCACGTCCCTGTTCCGTTTCATACGAGATCAGCGTGCCCAGGCTCTGTTCCAGCATCTCGGCGAACACGGAATAATGGTCCGACGCTTCCAAGAGCGTCCGGAGGATCTACGGCTGGGGCTGCCTGACGAGAAGGACTGGTCGCAGCTGGAAGCAGCTCTCGCGGGCTTTTAGCCAGCGAACCGGTCACGCCAGGCGGGTTGGGCGCGGGCGTTTGGCAGCGCGGCCGCCTCGAATACACCCCGCGCAACGGCTCTTGCTGTCACGAGGGTCGCGAGGTGGCAGAGTTCGGCGAAAGCGCTCATATCGTCCATCGGGATCTTTCCGGTGGCTGCCGAAAAGATCGTGTCGCCATCTCCCGGCAGATGTGCTGGCAAGACGGCGCGTGCCAGTCCGTCATGCGCCATGATCGACAGCCTGTGCGCCTGCGCCTTGGTCAGAACTGCATCGGTGACGACCACGCCGATCGTCGTTGCCTTCAACGCCACGCCCTTCATCCGCAGGGCCATGTGGTCGGCTGTGAATGTCGCGGGAAGGCCAAGGCCACCGAACTCGTCATCCTGCTCGAACGGCGCCGACCAGAAGTGCTTGGTATCACCGACCGTTGCGGCGCCCATGGCATTGACGGCCATGAGGACGGCAATCGTGTGCCCCGACGAGGTCTTCGCGCTTGCCGAACCGATGCCGCCCTTGACGGTCGCGGTCGTGGCGCCGGTTCCGGCCCCGACGGTGCCGAGCGCGAATGTGCCCTTCTGCGCGGCGCAGAAGGCGTCGTAGCCCATATCGCGATAGGGCGAATGGAGGCCCCAGTCCTTGTCGCCGCCGTTCAGAAGATCCATCAGGATCGCCTGCGGCACGATTGGCACCTTTGCAGACCCGACGGGAAAGCCGCGGCCGATCTGGCGCAGGCCTGCCTGCACCCCACCGGCTGCATCCAGCCCGAACGCCGAGCCGCCCGAGAGAACGAAGGCATCGACTGTCTGCACCGTCATGGACGGGTCGAGAAGGGCGGTCTCGCGCCCACCCGGTGCACCGCCTAGAACCGAGCCGGAGGCGATCGCCGGCTCGTCGAAGATGATCGCGGTGACGCCTGAGCCAAGCTGCAGATCGGTCGCGTGGCCAACAGCCACGCCTTCGATATCGGTGAGAAGGTTCAATGGCGCCACCATGCGAGTATCAGTCGATATCGAACTTGACGCCCTGCGCGAGCGGCAGGGTGCGGCCATAGTTCACGGTGTTGGTGGCGCGGCGCATATAGGCGCGCCACGCATCGGAGCCCGATTCGCGTCCGCCGCCGGTTTCTTTTTCGCCGCCGAAAGCGCCGCCGATTTCAGCGCCCGACGGACCGATATTCACATTGGCAATGCCGCAATCGGAACCGCGCGCGGAAACGAAGGCTTCGGCTTCCCGGATGTCGTTGGTGAAGATCGAGGAGGACAGGCCCTGGGGCACGTCGTTGTGCAGAGCAATCGCTTCGTCGAAGTCCTGATATCTGATGACGTAGAGGATCGGTGCGAAGGTTTCGTCTCTGACCGGGCCGGTCTGATCAGGCATTTCAACGATGGCCGGGCGCACGTAATAGGCATCAGCCGCTTCGCCATCCAGCACGCGTTCACCGCCAACGACCGTGCCGCCGGCGGCCTTGGCTGCCTCGAGTGCCGCCTTCATCTTGTCGAAAGCTGCCTGATCGATCAGCGGGCCGACGAGATTGCCGTCCTGCAGCGGAGAGCCGATGGTGACCGACTGGTAGGCCTTGGCAAGGCGCGGCACGAGCGCATCATAGACGCTGTCATGGACGAAGAGGCGGCGGAGCGTCGTGCAGCGCTGTCCGGCTGTGCCCATGGCAGAGAAGGCGACACCGCGCAGGGTCAGATCGAGATCGGCCGTCTGGGTGACGATCGCGGCGTTGTTGCCGCCGAGTTCGAGAATGGAGCGGGCAAAGCGCTGCGCCAGCCGCGGACCGACTTCGCGGCCCATGCGGGTGGAGCCGGTCGCAGAGACGAGCGGCACCTTGTCGTGGTCCACGAGGATTTCGCCGATGTCGCGGCCGCCGATCAGCAGGGTCGAGAGGTTCTGAGGGGCTTTTCCACCATCGGCGATATAGCGCGACAGCGCCTTTTCGAAGATCGCCTGGGTGGCGAGTGCGGTGAGCGGGGTCTTTTCCGAAGGCTTCCAGATGGTGGAATTGCCGCAGACGAGGGCAAGCGCTGCATTCCACGACCAGACGGCGACGGGGAAGTTGAACGCGGAGATGATGCCGACGGGACCAAGCGGATGCCAGGTTTCCATCATCCGGTGCTCGGAACGCTCGGTAGCGATCGTCAGGCCGTAGAGCTGGCGCGACAGGCCGACTGCGAAATCGCAGATGTCGATCATTTCCTGGACTTCGCCAAGACCTTCGGATGTCACCTTGCCGACTTCGATCGACACGAGGCGACCGAGGGAAGTCTTGGCGGCACGCAGTTCCTCGCCCAGGAGACGGATCAGTTCGCCACGCTTGGGCGCCGGCACGAGGCGCCATTCGAGGAAGGCCTGGTGCGCTGCGTCGATCGCCTTCGTGGCATCGTCCGCTGTCACTTCCGGCAGCTTGCCGATTTCCATGCCCGTGATCGGCGAGCGGACGGTGAGCGTCCCGCCCTTGTACTGGTCGGCTGTGACGCCGAGATCAGCAAAGATCTTGTCCACTTCGGCGACGAGGTCGAGTTTGGCGAGCGTCATGTCGGTCTCCGGATATCGAAATTTGGGGTCAATCTACAAATCGGCGCCGGTTTGACAACAGGTGCGCCGATATTCGTTCTGGGTCAGAAGCGTTCGCCCGTGAAATGAGCGATCTGAGCGCCGGCCTCGTAATAGGCTTCCTTGATGGTGCGAAAGCCTGGTTCCATGACCGTGGTCAGCGGCAGCGGCAGGTCTTCCTCGGTGATCTCGCCAAGGATATGGCGGGCAAGAACCTTACCGAAATTGGTGCCCGGCGAGATGCCGCGACCGTTATAGCCGGAAAAGCCGATGACGTTGCGGCCGAATTTGTGGAAGCGCGGCAGGGCGTTGTCGGTCATGCCGATCTTGCCATACCATTCGGCCTCGAATTCCACGTCGCCGAGCTGCGGAAACAGCCGCTTCAGCGACCGCCGCGCCCAGGATTTGTGGATGTCGAGGCCTGTTCCGCGCAATGCGCCGACGGACCCGAAGACGAGGCGGCCGGCTTGGTCCATCCGGAAGGAGGACAGGACTTCCTTCGTATCCCAGCAGCCTTCGCAATTGGGCAGAACCGATCCGCGCAGGTTGGCGGACAGCGGCTTTGTTGCCAGGTTGAAATAGGGCAGGTGCACCTGTTCGCGCCGTATCTGCGCCCACGGGCCGGTGCTGTAGGCGTCGGTCGATACGATGATCCAGTGGGCGTGAACTTCGCCGTCAGCAGTCTTGACGATCTTCTTGCCATCGGCTTCGGACGTTTCGATGACGGCGCTGCCTGTGTGAATTTTGGCCCCGGCCTTGATCGCCGCATGGGCAAGGCCGCGGGCATAGGCGAGCGGCTGAAGCGTGCCGGCGCGCATGTCGAGAAGCGCGCCCGAATAGGCGTTTGTGCCGATCCGGCGTTCGGTCTCTGCGGCATCCAGCAGGGTAACCGGGGCACCGCGCTTTTGCCACTGGCGCGCGCGCTCCTCCAGTTCCCGCAGTCCCTTGTCACCAACAGCGCAGTGAAGCGTGCCGTTGGTTTCGAGCTCGCAGGCGATGGCGTGCTTCTCGATCAGTTCGCGGACGAGGTAGGGGCCGTTGCCGAGCAGGTCGAGCGCCCGCTCGCCGTAGAGATCGCCGAGTTCTTTCGGAAAATCGTCGGGCATGACCCACATGCCGGCATTAATCAGCCCGACATTGCGGCCGGCACCGCCAAAGCCGATCTCGGCGGCCTCGAGGAGAACCACGTCGACACCGCGTTCCGCCAGATGCAAGGCCGCGGAGAGACCGGTGTAACCGCCGCCGACGATCACCACGTCCGACGACGTTGATCCTCTCAGAGGAAGAGTGGAAGGAGCCGCAGGAGCGGTTCTTTCCCAGAGGCCGTGGGAGCGCTGGTCGTCGAGCATCGAAAGTTCTCGCACTTTATGTTTTGCAGACTTTACAGAACCCGTTTCCCGATGAATATCGACATAATCTCAACAGGTCATTCGCGGGAGGAATGACAATGCTCCCGCCAAGACGGTTTCTTCCATCGTTTTCGCTTCTCGCCGCCTTCGAGGCGGCGGCTCGCAGTGGCAGCGTCACTGCGGCGGCGAACGAACTCGGCCTGACGCAGAGCGCCGTCAGCCGCCAGATCTCGGCGCTGGAGAAACAGCTGGGCGTGGCGCTGTTCCTGCGCGAGCGGCAAACGATTCGGCTGACGCTTGCCGGCGATGCCTATGCACGCGAGGTGCGCGAGGCGTTGCGGCGGATTTCCAATGCGTCGCTGAACCTTCGGGCCAATCCGTCCGGTGGAACGCTCAATCTCGGCATCCTGCCGTTTTTCGGCACGCGCTGGCTCACGCCAAGGATCGGCCGGTTTCTCGATCTTCACCCCGGCGTCGTCGTCAACCTGACCACCCGGCTGGAGCCGTTCGACTTCCGGTTCGATACGCTGGATGCGGCGATCCATTTCGGCTCGGCGCGCTGGCCGGGTGCTGCCCTGACATTCCTGATGGACGAGGATGTGATCCCGGCCTGCAGCCCGGATTTCCTAAGGAAGCACGCCATTCGGGCACCCGGTGATCTGGTGCATGCGCCGCTGCTTCACCTCAACAGCCGGCCGGATGCCTGGGAGACGTGGTTCCGCACAGCGGCAACCGAGTTCGGCGCACTGCATGGCATGTTGTTTGATCAGTTCGCGACCATGGTCGAGGCGGCCGTGGCGGGCCTTGGCACGGCGCTGCTTCCGCGCTTTCTGATCGAGCGCGAACTGCAACAGGGGCTGCTGGTGGAGGCGGTTGCCGGGGGATCGATGGGGACGGGACAATATTATCTCGCCTATCCACCCGACCGCGCAACCTACCCGCCGCTTGCCGTCTTTCGCGACTGGATCTCGCGGGAGATCGAAGCGGATGGCGACCGGTCACTTGCGATCATGGGCGCTATCGGCCAATAGTCCGTGAGACTTGTTATTGTTTTGACCGACCGACGGGAAGACCCTGATGAAACCGATATTCGTCCAGCTTCGCTGCAAGCCCGGCAAGACCTACGAGGTCGCCGATGCGATCTACAAGACCGAGCTGGCTTCCGAACTCTATTCCACCAGCGGTGACTGGGACCTGCTTCTGAAAGTCTATATCAGCGGCGACGATGAAATCGGCCGCTTCGTCAACGAGAAGATCGCCTCCATTCCAGGTATCGAGCGGTCGCTGACGACGATGACGTTCACGGCGTTCTGATCCGTGATGCCTTACATAGAAAAGCCGCCTCAAGGGCGGCTTTTCTGTCTCGACGATCAGGTTTGATCAGGCAAGCGCCGTCGGTGCCTGGGCGCGTGCACGCACCAGGTCACGGATGGCCAGTTTCACTTCGTCGGGCGAATTGAAACGCTGCTCATCGAGATCGATGACGTGAAACTTCACGGCAATGAATTTCAACCGGTCTTCATCCGGGATAACGATACCGACGGGCTCGCCGCCGAATTCTATAACTTGCTTTTGCATGGCATGCTCCCGCGTTTGCTGCCTAAAGCGCAGCACTGGCGAATGGATTTTCAGGAACGAAAGAACTGAAAGGTCTACATTCGACAGCACGGAAGGGAGCTACGCTCCGTGCCTAGCATCTTATACGCGAACCGACCGTAGGCGGCGACGTAAGCAGGTTTAATCATGTCACTCTCCCTCATGGCGTTGCGTAAAATGCCGACGGATAACGTCCGTCGATCGAAAGTGGACTTTAGGTGACTCGCAGAATGCGATCAACGAAAATCCTTTTAAAGGGAATATTTTTCTGTCTGATGACAGTATCGCGGCGGAAATGTGAAATTTCATTCGCGATGGCCTGTCCTTCGACAAGCCAGGAAATAGGTGCGGGCCTCGTCTGCGACAAGATGAGACCGGCTAAAGTTATTGTGACACGTTGTTATCCGGCGCTGCGCCGACCGTCGGTAAACCGACAGTCGGATCAAAGCATTAGATGACTCGGATGGATTAACCCATACGCTCGGAGGCGTAGGAGCCGGGGCTCGGCGGGAAGACCACCGTGCGATTGCCGTTGATGAAGGTTCGGTGGTGGATATGCGCATGGATCGCGCGGGCCAGAACCTGGCTCTCCACATCACGGCCAAGCGAGACATAATCGTCGGGCGATTGCGCGTGGGTAATGCGCACCGTGTCCTGCTCGATGATCGGGCCTTCGTCGAGATCGGCGGTGACGTAGTGAGCGGTCGCACCGATCAGCTTCACGCCGCGCTGGTAGGCCTGCTTGTAAGGGTTGGCACCCTTGAAGCTGGGCAGGAAGGAGTGGTGGATGTTGATGATCTTGCCCGACATTTTCTGGCACAGCTGATCCGACAGAACCTGCATGTAACGGGCCAGAACCACCAGTTCGGCACCGCTTGCCTCGACGACATCAAGCAACTGGGCCTCGGCCTGCGGCTTGTTTTCCTTCGTCACCTTGATGTGGTGGAAGGGGATATCGTTGTTGACCACCTGCTTCTGGTATTCGAAGTGGTTGGAGACGACGCCGACGATATCGATCGGCAGCGCGCCGATCTTCCAGCGGTAGAGAAGGTCGTTGAGGCAATGGCCGAATCGCGACACCATCAGAAGCACCTTCATGCGTTCTTCGGTATCGAAGATGTCCCACTCCATCTCGAACTTTTCGGCGATCGGCTCGAGGCCTTCGGCAATTGCCGGGCGACCGACGCCTTCTTCGGAAATGAACGAGACGCGCATGAAGAAGCGTCCGGTATCCAGATCGTCGAACTGCGAGCTATCGATGATGTTGCAGCCCTGTTCCGCCAGAAAGCCGGAAAGCGCGGCGACGATGCCACGCGTGGAACGGCAGGTAACGGTCAGTACATAGCTCTTCATCGATAACTCCTTGGTCTGCACTTGGCGGAGATCCTTGTAGACATAACCACGCCGGCGGACCATATCCGAAGGCGCAGGAAAGAACAGAAATACGGAGGCGTTTTTCCGTTCCGGCTCAAAGCAATGGAACGTTCCACCCTTACAAACGGCAGCTTAGGCAAGGACGTCAAAAATTCCGGTCCTTTTGCGCCTTTCACGCGTTGATCACCGTCGCGGTGCTTGGTCCGCCGCGCATTTGTCATTCAATATTTTCGAATATTTATTTCGTCGGATTTTGTAAGATACGGGAGGAATGCTGGTGGCTAGATATGCGGGGCGGTTTCAGGGTAAGGCCTGGTTGGGTAGAAACCTCAGAAGCATTGCCTTGAGGGGAATCGCCTTGATCGGTGCGGCCAGTCTCGCGACGCAGCCGGTTTCCGCTGCCACGACCTGTATGCGGGGCATCAATCTCGCCGGTGCCGAATTCGGTAAGGTTGGCGATGCCTACGGTAAAGGCTACACTTACCCTTCCGCCGAAACGATCCGCTATTTTGCAAGCAAGGGCTTCACAGCCGTTCGGCTGCCATTTCTATGGGAAAGGCTGCAGCCCAAGCTCTATGCGTCGTTCGATCGGGCTGAGGCCAAGCGGCTTGCGGCTACTGTCGAGCTTGTACGCAAAGCCGGGATGGTCGTTATTCTCGATCCGCACAACTACGCGCGCTACAAGGGTGATCTGATCGGGACGGACAACGTTCCGCAAAGCGCGTTCGCCGACTTTTGGCGCAGGCTTTCGGTACGGTTTGGCACAGAAGCAGACATTGCGTTCGGTCTGATGAACGAACCGCATGGTATTGCAGCCGAAGACTGGGTGTCCGCCGCCAACGGTGCGATCGCAGCCATCCGGCAGGCCGGGTCCGCCAGTCTGATCCTTGTTCCCGGCACGGCCTGGACCGGCGCCCATAGCTGGTCTGCCGGGGATTACGGCACCACCAACGCTGCCGCGATGTCGGCGATCGTCGACCCGCAGAACAATTACGTTTTCGAGGTGCACCAGTATCTTGACCAGGATTTCTCCGGCAAGAATGACGAATGCTCGCGTGCCGCCGATGCGGTCAAGGCGCTCTCCGACGTCGGCACCTGGTTGAAGCAGAACAACCGGCGCGGCCTGCTGGGTGAATTTGCCGTTCCGCGCCAGCCGGAATGCCAGTCGGCATTGGTCGATATGGTCAAGGTCGTCGAGAGCAACCCGGATGCGTGGCTGGGCTGGGCCTATTGGGCAGCCGGTGACTGGTGGCCGGAAGACGAGATCCTCAACATCCAGCCGGTTCGCACGGTCGACAAGCCGCAGATGGCAACGCTTCTGAAAGCGATGTCGGAAAATGCTTCCTGCGGGCGGTAAGCCGTCAATATTTCACGTGAATCACAGAACGCGGACGCAATTCACGTCGGTGGATAGGTGTGTTCGTTGCCGCGAAAATCGCTGACGGAGTAGCAGCCGCCTTCAGGGCGCGCAGCGCTTTCGCCGATGACCGCCTTGCCGTGGCCGCCTGGAATATCAAGCACGTAAGTCGGCTGGCAAAGTCCGGAAATGGTGCCGCGCAGAGCCGAAACGATTCGCTGGCCCTCGGCGATATCGATCCGGAAATGGCCTGTGCCTGGCGCCAGGTCCGGATGGTGCAGGTAATAGGGTTTGATGCGCGTTTCGACGAAAGCCTTCATCAGGTCGCCGAGCACTTTCGGATCGTCGTTGATGCCTTTGAGCAGGACCGTCTGGCTGACCATCGCAAAGCCGGCGTCAACCAGCCTTGCGCAGGCAGCCCGCGCGTCCTCAGTCATTTCGCGGGGATGGTTGGCGTGGAGCGCCACATAGATTGTCTTGCCGCTTTCCTTCAGCGCCGCAATCATCGGCGCATCCACCCTCTCGGGCTCGACCGCCGGCACGCGCGTATGAAAGCGCACGATTTTGACATGCTCGATTTCAGCCAATCCAACCATGATCACGGAAAGCCGGCGCGGAGACAGGACAAGCGGATCGCCGCCGGTCAGAATGACTTCCCAAATTTCCTCATGAGTGCGGATGTAGTCGAGCGCGGCCGTTAGTTCGTCCGGCGAAAGCGTTCCATCGCCCTGCGGGCCAACCATTTCACGGCGAAAGCAGAAACGGCAATAAACAGGACAGATGTGCACGGCCTTCAGAAGGACGCGGTCCGGGTAGCGGTGGACGATGCCTTTGACCGGACTATGCGCCGCGTCGCCGATCGGATCGGCCCGCTCGTCCGGCGTGCTGACAAGCTCGGCCGCGTCGGGCACGAACTGTCGTGCAATCGGATCGGCGTCATCGGTCGGGTCGATCAGCGAAACGACCGTCGGCGTCAGCGCGATCGCGTAACTGCCGGCGACGGCACGGATGCCGTCGAGACGGTCTTGCGCAATCAGACCTGCATCGGCCAGTTCCTCGGGCGTTTTCAAGGTACGCGCGACGCTCACGGCAGAACCTCGGCGACGGGCGCCCACAGGACCTGGTCGATGCGGGTCGCGCCGGTTGCGAGCATCGCCAGGCGATCAAAGCCCAGTGCTGCGCCGCTCGCCTGCGGCATGATCGAAAGCGCTGACAGGAAATCCTCGTCGATCGGATAGGTCTCGCCGTAGATGCGCGCTTTCTCCGCCATGTCGTGCTCGAACCGGCGGCGCTGTTCGGCCGCATCGGTGAGTTCGCCGAAAGCATTCGCCAGTTCCACGCCGCATGCGTACAGCTCGAAGCGTTCGGCAACGCGGGGATCGCGGGCCGAGGGTCGGGCGAGGGCTGCTTCCGAGATGGGATACTCGCAGAGGATCGTCGCCCGGCCCTGACCGAGATGCGGTTCGATCTTTTCGACGAGAACCTTGCTGAACAGATCCGCCCAGGTATCGTCATCCGAAACCCGATGGCCGGTGCGGGTCAGTTCGGCTGCGAGCGCGTCGCGATCGGTCGCGCCATCGGTTTGCACGGACGAAAGCAGATCGATCCCGGCGTAGCGGAGAAACGCCTCCGCCAGCGTCACGATCTCAGGTTCGGCAAAGGGGTCGGTTTTCATGCCACGAAACGAGAATTGCTTCGTGCCCGTGGTCTCGGCGGCAAGCTTCAGCATGTCGGCGCAGTCGGCCATCAGCTGCTCGTAGTTTTCACCAACCCGGTACCATTCCAGCATGGTGAATTCCGGGTGGTGCAGCGGTCCGCGCTCCCGGTTGCGATAGACATGCGCGAAGGTGAAGATGCGCTTCTCGCCGGCTGCAAGCAGCTTCTTTGCGGCAAATTCCGGCGAGGTGTGCAGGTAAAGCGGCGCTGCGCGGCCATCGATCGTCAGCGCTTGCGTCGCGAAAGCATGAAGGTGGGTTTCGTTGCCGGGCGATACCTGCAATGTCGCAGTGTCGACCTCGATGAAATCCGCTTTGCCGAAGAAACCCCGCAGCGCCGTTTGAAGCGCGTTGCGGCCCATCAGGAAAGGCCGCCGGTCGGCGTGGGTTTCCGGTGTCCACCACGGGGCAGATCGGGCTTCGGAGTGAAACAGGCTCATTTCGGCTTTCTTCGCGGGTTCTTGCCCGCAAGGCTTCCACTTTGCGCGTTTTTGCGGTAGTTGCCCGGAAAACAGATCATCCGTCCTTCAGGCCGGTTATCGCCCGGTCCTCTACGACGCATTCCCGGCAGTTACAAGCCGGCACGCCAACAAGGAATTCAAATGGTCAAGGTCATCGCATCTTCCGTCCGCAAGGGTAACGTCATCGACGTCGACGGCAAGCTCTATGTGGTTCTCACCGCCGAGAACTTCCACCCCGGCAAGGGCACTCCGGTGACCCAGGTCAACATGCGTCGCATCGTTGACGGCGTGAAGGTGTCGGAACGCTGGCGCACCACGGAACAGGTCGAGCGCGCCTTCGTCGAAGACGTCAACTTCCAGTTCCTCTATGAAGACGGCGAAGGCTTCCACTTCATGAACCCGGAAAACTACGATCAGATCGTCGTGGACGTGGATACGATGGGCGACCAGAAGGCGTATCTGCAGGAAGGCATGACCTGCGTCCTGTCTATGCATGAAGGTATCGCGCTCGCGCTGCAGCTGCCGCGTCACGTCACGCTCGAGATCGTCGAGACAGAGCCGGTCACGAAGGGACAGACAGCATCGTCCTCCTACAAGCCGGCGATCCTGTCGAACGGCATCCGCACGGCCGTTCCGCCGCATGTTGATACCGGCACCCGCGTCGTCATTGCCACGGAAGACAATTCCTACGTCGAGCGCGCCAAGAACTGATCGAAGCATCAGGCTTCATTCGAGCATAAAAAAAACCTCCGAGCCGCAGGCTTCGGAGGTTTTTTGTTGTCTGGCGATCCCGCGAGAAGAAAAGGGCCGGCGAACCGGCTGGTCCATCCTGTTTCGCTGTTTAGTTTTTCAGAACCAGCTTGGCAGAGGCCACCTGCGCCGTCGGTGATCCGAAGGCATAACCGCCACCGAGTGCGACGTTGAGCGAGACATAGTCCTGCGCCATCTGCTGTACGGCCTGGGCCAGGCTTGCCTGGGCGGTGGAGACTTCGCGCTGTGCGTCGAGAACGTCGAGCAGCGAGGAGGCGCCATCACGATAGCTTGCGGTTGCGAGCTGCAGAGCTTCCTCGTAGGATTTCACGGTCGCACGGAGCGCTGCCACGGTGCGGCCATCGCGGGCAACGGCGGCAAGCGCGTTCTCGACTTCCTCAACGGCATCGAGAACCGTCTGCTTCCAGGACAGATAGGCTTCGCGGGCTGACGATTCGGACGACTTGACGTTGGCACGCAGGGCGCCGCCGTCGAAGATCGGAAGAGACAAGGCCGGACCGAAGGACCAGGACAGGATGCCACTTTCGCCGCTTCCGGCAACGCGGGTGTAGGATGGCGAAATGGAGCCACCGAGCGTAATCGCCGGATAGAGCTGTGCTTCGGCAACGCCGATCTGCGCAACGGCTGCGGCAAGCTGCCGTTCGGACGCACGAATGTCAGGTCGATTGCGGATCAGGTCGGCGGGAATGCCGGTCTTGGTGCTGTAGCGGGCGACCGGCTGGCGGGCACCGCGCTGCAGTTCAGGAAGCAGTGTGGACGCCGGCATGCCGAGAAGCGTCGCGATGCGATGCGCCGCGGTGCGATACTGGGTCTCGAGACCTGGCAGCTCTGACAGTGTCGAGTTCACAAGACCTTCGGCCTGAACAACATCCAGTCTGGAGGCAGCACCGGCTTCCAGCTGAAGCTTGGTGAGATCAAGCGTTTCACGGCGAGAACCGAGGTTCTTTTTGGTGATCGCGATACGCTCCTGATAGTAGCGAACATCGATATAGGCTGCGGCAACCTGCGAAAGCAGGCTCAGGCGCGCAACGTCGACGCTTGCATAGGCGGCGTCGAGACTGGCAAGAGCCGATTCCTTGCTGCGGCGGTAAAGGCCGAACAGATCCAGGAACCAGGACGCGCTGGCTCCACCGACGGCGGATGATTGCGGAGCGGTCGATGTTGGACCGAGCCGCCCGCCGATGTCCTTCGTGCCGCTACGCTCGCCCTGCGCATCGATATCGAGCGACGGAAGACCGCCGGCGCCGGCACTGACGACGGACGCCTGGGCCTGGTTGATGCGTTCCAGGGCCTGAAGAACGCTGAGGTTCTGCGACAGGCCCGTCTGCATGTAGCCGTTCAGGCGCGTGTCGGAAAACGCCGTCCACCAAGCCTTCATGGAAACGTCGCCATTGCTCGTCTGCGCACCCTCGGCAAACTTCGAAGGAAGGGACACTTCCGGCGCCTGATGGTTCGGTCCGACCACGCAGCCGGAAAGGAGGAGCATGACGAGAGGGGCGGCTACGCGAATGGATGTCATATCTTTGTCCCGAAACGCTTAAGAATGGGGCCCCGCGAACAGCGGAGCAAATCACTGCACAGCCTCCCGCTCAGACGAGCGGCGATTCGATGCTGGCAATCCGTTAACAGATTCACACTGTCTTCACTTGTTTTTCACGCTTTGATAACCGGCGCACAACAACAAAGAAGGACGGAACGAAGAAAATTCCGAGCAGTGTTGCAGAAAGCATACCACCCAGCACGCCGATGCCGATGGCGTTCTGAGCGGCAGAGCCGGCACCCGTTGCGATCGCAAGTGGTACCACGCCGAGAATGAATGCGAGCGACGTCATGATGATCGGACGAAGGCGCAATCTTGCGGCCTCGAGGGTCGCTTCGAGCACGCCCATACCTGTCTCCTGACGATCCTTGGCGAATTCGACGATCAGGATGGCGTTCTTCGCCGCCAATCCGATCGTCGTCAAAAGACCGACCTTGAAATAGACGTCGTTCGACTGGCCAAGCAGATAGGCTGCAGCCAATGCGCCAAGGACGCCGATCGGAACCGCGAGAATGACCGAGAACGGAATCGACCAGCTTTCATAAAGTGCCGCAAGGCAGAGGAATACGATCAGAACGGACAGGCCGTAAAGCATGGGAGCCTGGGAGCCAGACAACCGTTCCTGATAGGAGATGCCCTGCCAGGCCACGGAGTAGCCACCCGGCAATGCCGCAGTCAGCTTCTCCATCTCGTCCATGGACTGACCGGTGCTGACGCCGGCGCCGGTCGCGCCGTCAAGCGATATGGCACTGACGCCGTTGAACCGCGCAAGCTGCGGCGTGCCCGTGTTCCACTGGACGGTGCTGAAGGACGAAAACGGGACCATCTCGCCGCCGGTGTTGCGGGCAAACCAGTATTTGAGGTCCTCCGGCTGCATGCGGTAAGGCGCATCACCCTGCACATAGACGGGCTTCAGCTTGTTCTCGAGCGTGAAGTCATTGACGTCGCGACCGGCAAAGATGGTGGTCAGCATCGAATTGACCGAAGCGAGGTCGACACCCATCGCACCCAGCTTCTCCTGGTCGAGCAGGATCTGCAGCTGCGTTTCAGTTCTCTGCGAGTTGCTGCGCAGCGAGCCGATATTGCGGTTGCTGCCGGCAATCTGCATCAGCTGCTGCGATGCGCTCGTCAAAGCGGGATTGCCGTTGTTGCCGCTGTCGACAAGGTACATCGAAAAGCCGCTGGAATTGCCGAGGCCCTGGATTGCTGGTGGCAGAAGCGCAAACACCTGCGCGTCACGCAGTCCGAAGAAATGGCGCTGAGCCCGCTGCACAACGGCGGACGCTTCCTGCTGCGGCTCGGTGCGAACGTCGAAATCCTTGAGCTTGGCAAAGATCATCGCATTGTTCTGGCCGGTGCCGTTGAAGCTGAAGCCCATCGCACCGAACACCGAAGCGACGCTGTCCTTCTCGTCGTTGAGGAAGAAGGACTCGATCTGCTTGACCACTTCCTCGGTTCTGGCGGTCGTCGAACCGTTGGGAGTCTGGACAAGCACCATCAGAACGCCCTGGTCTTCCTGCGGAAGGAAGGAACTGGGGAGCCTTGAAAACAACAGACCGCAACCGCCGACAATCAGTGCGAAAAGAAGCATGACGCGCAGCGGCCGCTTCAGAAGATAACCGATCGATCCGACATAGCCGTTTGTCGTCTTGTCGAAGCCGCGGTTGAACCAGGCGCCGATACCCTTGTTCTTCTTCTCGTGATTGACCGGCTTCAGGATCGTCGCGCAGAGCGCCGGCGTCAGCACGATCGCAACCACGGCCGAAAGCAGCATCGCGGAAACGATCGTGATCGAGAACTGGCGATAAATGATGCCTGTCGACCCACCGAAGAAGGCCATCGGGATAAACACGGCCGTCAGAACCAGCGCGATGCCGATGATGGCACCGGTAATTTCGTGCATGGACTTTTCGGTCGCCTCGAGAGGAGACAAACCTTCCTCGTCCATGATGCGCTCGACGTTCTCGACGACGACGATCGCGTCATCCACGAGAAGGCCGATCGCCAGCACCATGGCGAACATGGTGAGAGTGTTGATCGAATAGCCCGTCAGCGCCAGGATGCCGAATGTCCCGAGCAACACCACCGGAACGGCGACCATGGGGATCAGCGTTGCCCGCAGGTTCTGAAGGAAGACCAGAAGCACCACGAACACCAGAACGATCGCTTCGATCAGCGTGTGAATGACCTTTTCGATCGACAGCTCGACGAACGGCGTCGTGTCGTAGGGGTAGGTGATGCTGACATTTTCGGGAAGCGTCGGCTCGACCCGGTTGAGGGCAGTTTTTACCCTTTCGGCGGTATCAAGCGCATTGGCGCCCGTCGCGAGGTTGACCGCAAAGCCCGCCGCCGGCTTGCCGTTAAAGCGGGAGCTGCCACCATAGCTTTCCTGGCCGATCTCGACCCGGCCAATATCCGATATCCTGACCGTGGCGCCGTCCTGGCCGACTTTGAGGATGATCCGCTCGAAGTCGTCGACGGTGGTCAGCTGGCTCTGGGCGGTCATGGTGACGGTCAGCTGCTGGCCTTCCGACACGGGCTGCGCCCCGAGCGAACCAACGGACACCTGGGTATTTTGCGCTTCGATCGCGGATGTGACGTCGGCCGACGTCAACTGGTATTTCTGCAGCTTGAAGGGATCGAGCCAGACGCGCATTGCATAGCCTGAGCCGAAGATATTGATGCTGCCGACGCCTTCCAGGCGCTTCACCTGATCTTCGATCTGGGTCGAGAACACGTCGCCGAGATCGACCGAACTGCGCTTGCCGTCCGACGACACAAGCGCGCCGACCATCAGGATACTGGAGGTGGAGCGCGAGACTTCGATGCCGGACTGCTGCACGACGTCAGGCAGCTGCGACTGTACCAGCTGCAACTTGTTCTGCACCTGAACCTGGGCGATATCAGGCATGATCGAGTTGCCGAATGTCAGCGTGACGGTCGCGCGTCCCGTTGACGACGACGAATTCATGTAGGTGAGATCATCGAGACCGGTCATGCCGTCCTCGATGATCGTCGTCACCGATTTCTCGACGGTTTCGGCGCTGGCGCCGTTATAGCTGGCAGAAATGCGCACCGTGGTCGGGGCGATATCCGGATACTGCGAGATCGACAGCGTGGTGATGGCGAGCGCACCACCGAGCATGATCACGATCGCAATAACCCAGGCGAAGACGGGCCGCCGGATGAAGTAATGGGCCATTCACTTGTTCCTTGCCGTATTCGGGGCGGCGTTCTTCGCGTTGTTGCGGGATGCGGACCTCAACCTCTACGGCTTCGGCGCATCAACCTTCGGCTTCTCGACAGTAAATCCCTGCTCGTTGACCGTGACTTCGACGGGCTGGACGGCGGCGGCGTCGGCAATCCACTGGAACCCGTCGACGATCAGGCGATCGCCATCCGCGATGCCGTCGGTGACCAGCCAGTTGTTGCCGGATGTGGTGCTGACCGTGAAGGTCCGCGTTTCCACCTTGTTATCCGCGCCAACAAATTTCGCCGTCAGTTCGCCACGGGCATTGCGGGTCGCGGCACGCTGCGGGATCAGATAGCCGTTTTCGTTGCCAAGCGTCACCGTCGCACGCACATACATGCCGGGCAGAACGATATTGTCCGGGTTGGGGAACACGGCACGGATCTGAAACGTGCCGGTGGTTTCGCTGACAGCCATTTCCGACATGTCGAGCTTGCCGGCAGGTTCGTAAGCCTTGCCGTCCTCCAACCGCAATCGGATCTCGGCGTTGCGAGGATCGCCGGTGACCCGTCCGGACGCAAAGGCTGCACGAAGCTCCAGGAGATTGGTGCTGGAATCGATGAGATCGATATAGATCGGATCGAGCTTGCGCAGTGTCGACAGCGCGTCGGTCTGGTTGGCGGTGACGATATTGCCGAGGCTGACATTGGAGATGGTCGTGACGCCATCGAAGGGCGCCCTGATCTTGGTCAGGTCGAGATCGATCTCGGCCGATTGCAGAGCGGCCTGCGCCTGCGCCACATCGGCCTGGGCCTGCAGCAGGGTGACCTTCGCATTTTCATATTCGATCTGCGTCGCGCCGCTGTTGACCAGCCGCTCGTAGCGGGTGAGGTTTGCCTGCGCGGCCGGGATGCTGACCTCGGCCTTGGAAAGGCTCGCTCTCGCCTGCGCGACGGTCGCCTCGTAAAGATTGTCCTCGATCTGATAGAGGATGTCGCCCGCCTTGACTTCGCTTCCTTCCTTGAAGCTGATCTCACGAATGGCGCCGGTCACACGCGGCCTGATCTGGGTCGTCTGGAATGCAACGGCGCGGCCCGGCAAAATCGAGGTAATCGGCCGCTCGGCCTTTTGCATGACGACGACACTGACGGCCTGCGGCGGCTTCTGAGGTGCGCCGCCGGCTGGAGCGTTTGCGGTCTGCTGATCGGAATCGCTGCAGGAGGCGAGCAAGACCGTGAAAAGGAGGGGGAGAAGCAGTTTGCGACGGGTCATCGTTGGATCCAGGGCCGGTCGTTGCGCATTCCGAAGAACCGGATTTCCTCGGGAGGGACAGGTTAACCCACAAGAAGCGGGAGGAAGCATGGCAAGGGGCGGAACCGCCACAGCCCAGCCTCGAAGTGACGTAATTCACTTATCGTCACTTTGCAAGCGGGCTTTGCAGTGCAGCATTCACGAGTTCGACAAGTCCGTCGCAGCGGGCATGCAGCTCCGCCTCGTCGGCATGTATAAGAAAGACATGGTGGAGGACCCCTGCAAAGCAAGGGGCAACGCTCCGCCCGATGGTACTTTCCGGTGCGGACTTGTAGACCCCGGTTTCGAAGCCGTGGCGAACGACGCTTTCAAAGAGATCCTCAATGAGCTTTCGATAATGCCGGCCGCTGGGCAGGTCGGTACTTGCCATCATGGCCAGCATTTCGAAAAACAGCGGATTATCCCTGATATCGGCAAGATGTGCGTCCATCAGGCGGCGCGCAACAAGTCCCAGCCGCGCTGGCGCCGGGACGGAATCGTCCTTCGCGTCGAAGCGACCGATCATCCGGGTGGTGTGCCGGTCGCAGATTGCATCCGCAAGCACCGTCTTGGATTGAAAGTGCTTGAAGACATTGGCGGGCGACATCTGCAATTCGGCTGCAAGGTCGGCGATCGAAAAGCCGGCAAAACCCTTCTTCCTGAGCAGCGCTTCGGCGGCCGTCAGGATATCCGCTTTTGTCTCTTCCGCCTTGCGCCTTGGTCTTCGCACGATGTCCTCAACTGTGTGCCGCCGATACCGCCCGGAGACTGCTGCTGATCAAGTACCGAAATACGGCTCGAGGTTCTTGCGAATGCGCGCCAGCACCGTCTCGCCGCACTCATCGGGCACGAAACGCGCGCCCGTGATCGTTTCATACGCGGTTCGGTAAACCTTGGCCGTTTCCTCGATCAGATCGGCCGGGATTTCCGGAATATCGTCCTTGTAGGGATCGCAGCGTTCGACCACCCAAGAGCGGATGAAATCCTTGTCGAAGCTTTTTGGACGGCCGCCGGTTGAAAAGGCGTCGTCATAGCTGTCGGCAATCCAGTAACGACTGCTGTCGGGCGTGTGGATTTCGTCGGCGAGAATGATTGTACCATCCGCGTCGGTGCCGAACTCGTATTTCGTATCGACAAGAATGAGGCCGCGTTTTGCCGCGAGTTCCTGGCCGCGAGCAAACAATGCCAGCGCATAGCGCGACAGTGTTTCCCACTGTTGGGCCGTCAGCAGTCCCTGCGCAATGATATCATCCGGCGTCAGCGGTTCGTCATGACCGCCGTCGAATGCCTTGCTGGTGGGGGTGATCACCGGATACGGCAGAACCTGGTTGTCCTTCAGCCCGTCGGGCAGCTCGAGACCATACATGCGGCGCTGACCCTTCTTATAGAGCGTCAGAAGCGATGTGCCGGTCGTGCCGGCAAGATAGCCGCGCACGACGATCTCGACGGGCAGGATATCCAGCCGCTTGCCGATGACGACATTCGGGTCCGGATAGGAGATGACGTGGTTGGGGCAGATATCGGCCGTTGCATCGAACCAGTAGCGGGCAGTCTGCGTCAGCACGTGCCCCTTATCCGGGATTGCCGTCAGGATCCGATCGAAAGCACTGATCCGGTCGGTCGAGATGATGATGCGCGAACCGTCAGGCAGATCGTAATTATCGCGCACCTTGCCGCGATAGTAGTTTGGCAGTTCCGCAATGAAGGCTTCGTCTAATACGCGCACGGTCATGGCTCTCTCTATATAGAGGCGGCTTGCAAGGCCTCGATGATATCAATCCGAGCTGTGGCTATGCCATGTTTTTCCGCGCCGGCACAAGGCGATTGCCGGGATGGAGATGCGTCGCAGGAGGTGAGGAAGCCGGAACCAGCGATCCGTGGTCCGCAAGGGGAGCGACAGACGNCGTAGTCGTCGAACTCCCGGACAGCCTGAGCGTAGTCGGCAAGCACTGATCTGAATGCAGGCATGGCGACCACGGGCTTTTCGTTTGTCGGCATCACGTCCATCACGGCCTCTGCCCGGAACATGACGTTTCGCACATGCCAGCGCGATTTCTTGCCCTCGGCCTTTTCGAGCGCGAGCAGCGATGCGCGGTCGAGCTTGACCTTTTCGGTCCTCAATGCGGCGTCCACTGTCTTCCGGCGTTCTTCATAGACGGGCGAAAGGGCAGCGATGTCCTTATGGAACGCCTTACCGTCTGCCATCTTGTCCGACTTATAGTCTTGGCGCTCGTAATACTTGTTCGCCCGCTCGATGACGGGAGCCAGTTGCTGGTAGGTCTCGACATAGGCTGTCATGGCAGCGTCAAGCTCCGGCAGCTTTGGCTCTTCCTGAGCGGAAGCCAAGGCTTTGCCCGCCAACTCTCTCACGTCGTATAGAGAGTACATGCCATAGATGATGCGCTCCTTGCCGGTCGGGCCCTTCTTCATGTCGACCCAACTGTCGTATCGCTGTAGCGACTCGGACGCGCGCAGGGTTTGGTTGAGAAACTCGACGTACGTGTTCATCTTGCCCATCGCCGCGTCAGATACGGTGGCATCGGGTGGCGACTGGGCCTGTACGGCGGATGTCCCCAACAGATATGGGGCCGAACCCTGAAGGATCAGGACCAGAACCGAGGCGGTAACCGCCTTTGCGAGCGTCTTCATCGGATGCGTTCCCCCATCGATCAGCCTGCTATCTGTCGCGCAAGATCCCTAGATCAAGGCCTCGTCTCACTCGGAAGAGCCCGAACGCCGCCTTCATGTTAATGACGCTCCGCCGTCATCTAGCCATTGAAAGCGCTGTTGATACTCCAGCGTGGCCGCATATCTAAGCACGACACGGAGAGACGGGCATGTGCAACCTCTACAATGTCACGACCAACCAGCAGGCGATCAGGGACTTCTTCAGCATCTCGCGGTTTCGTGAAGGAAACCTGCCACCGTCAATCAACGTCCACCCGGATCGCGAGGGGCGATCATCCGCGTGGACTCTGGTGGCGAGCGTGAACTGACGATGTCGGCATAGGTCGAGGTCGTGCCAATCTTTGCCAACAGACCAATTTACAAAAGGATTTTTGTCTCGCCATACGAGGCCATCCATTCCGACAAGCGTCGCCAACTCGCGCGGCGTCTCGTAAATTGTTTCGCCATCCACAACCGAGTTACACACATCAGTCTCCTAGAAAGGCATCACGATATCTCGGCGGCCGGTTCGTGTCACGGCCGCTGAATTTCTAGGGGGCAGATGAGATGCTAACCACCAATAGTTTTTCAACAGTATCGGCCGACTGCCGCCCTTGCATGCGTTGCGCCAATAGCAGTCATAGCTACCGCAAGACAAAATTTGCGGTAGCTCCCAGTAAGGGCTGAAAACTGCCGGCACAATTCAAGAGAGCCAGCATGACCTCCCGCTAGTCCCGCGCGGTCCACAGGGCAAACGTCTCTCGTTGGTCTCCCGCTCTGACCGCCTCCAGGTAGCGCGGCTTCCAAACATCACCTATGAAGACCTCCATGGTCGTGGGCAATTTCGGACGATCCGCGTGCTCCCCATGGAACCTGACGATGCCATTATTGAGAGCGTCAGCACTCAGTGTGTCGTCCTGCCATTTCTCCGGCGTCCCAAACCGCGCCAGAAATTCAGCTTCCACGTCTTTGCGGGTCGTCTCGATGTGTCGGTACTCCACCGGCCTGCCGATCTCCTTGCCAATCATCGCGACCAATTCGTTCATCGAGATATCTTCCGAGCCGACGTCGCGATAGACACGGTGTATGCCCGTCGGATTGGTCAGTTCCTTTGCCGCCAGCCATGCGATGTCATCGGTCGCCACCCAGGGCATCTTCAAATCAGGTTTGCAGAACCAGGCAATTCGACCGTATTGGGCAACCGGCCCCGTCCACGCCAAAACATTCTCCATGAACCAGGCGGCGCGCAGGTGGACCAGATTGACAGTGTCGAGTTGGTTGAGCTTTTCGTCCAACTGGTGGAAGCTTTCAAAATGGCCGGTTTTCCCTTTGACGTCCGAACCCATGGCCGTCAGGCTAACGGCCAGTTTGACGGAGGATTTTTCGAGCGCATCGAAAAAGCGCTGGGCAACAGCGGGGTAGTGTCCCTCGATGTTGTTCCAATCGGTCTTCACCATCAGGAACGCGGCATCTGCACCCTGGAAAAATTGGTCAAGGTCTCCCGCGCCTGTGTCGAAGCTTCCGATAAACGGCTCGGCTCCGAGCGCGACCAGTGCGTCCAAGGCTGGGCCACCTCTCGACAGCGCTCTGACCTGATGCCCGGCGCTCAACAGGGTCCGGGTCAGCTTGGCGCCAATTCGTCCCGTGGCGCCGACGACAGAAATTCGCATGACAGTCTCCATTCGGTTGTTAATCACCCAGGAATAGACTATCGCCGTGCGTACGAATTTGGAGATAATGCCAGATGATCTCAAAATCGGGCCAATCCGCAAAACGGCGTCCCTGCTCCGACGACATTGAACCCGACCGGTCGAATCGTCCGGCCTTCGCTGTCCGTCTCGACTTCAGTGACTATGAGGCTGAAGTGCCCCAGCACCAGCACAAGGAAGGGCAGCTCATTTTGGCGCTGCACGGGGCCGTCACATGCCGAACGGAGAATGGCATCTGGATTGTCCCACCAGACTGCGGCGTCTGGATACCCGGCGGAGTGCCGCACAGCAACCAGGTTACGTCCAACGCACGCCTGTCCTATCTGTTCGTTCAACCCGAAGCGGCCAAGCTGCCTCAGGCGTGCTGTACGCTGTCTGTGTCGCCGATGCTACGCGAGATGATCCTTCGACTAGCAGATGTACCGGTTAACTCTGCTGCTGACGATCATGTCGGCCGTATGGTGCGGGTCTTGCTGGATGAACTCACGCAAATGCCGATACAGGGGCTTGATCTACCCGCGTCCAGCCATCCCAAAATCGCCGCGATCACTGCGGCCCTGATAGCGGAGCCGAGTGACCGTCGCACGCTTGTGGATTGGGCGGCACATGTTGCCATGAGTGAGCGGTCCCTGAAGCGGCTGATGGTCCAGGAAACTGGACTGACCTTCGGCCGATGGCGGCGGCAACTGCACCTGGTCGTCGCGTTGCGTGAACTGGCCAGCGGCGCGACGGTCCAGAGGGTTTCGAGCGACTTGGGATATGAATCCGCGACCGCCTTTATCGTCATGTTCAAGAAGGCATTGGGCACAACGCCGACACGCTACTTCGCGAGCTGATTTTCCAAACGGACAACTTCGGTAACGATGGGTCGGCATTTTGCGGCACGTGCAATGACCGCTTTGGGCCGAACGCGGACCACATCACTGCTTACGTGGATGTCCGGTTTTCGCCGTTCGGCACCCATCATCGGACAGTCCGCTTGCGGCCCCAAAGCGGAAATAATTTCCGCTTCGTGCCTCCATTCCAGCCGTCGCACCTGCACTGGCAGTGCACTGGAAGCAGAAATCGCTCGCTGCGACGTCATCGACCCTGTGTCAGAGGCGGAATGTGACTCGTGAGCGTCGATTTGCCATGTTGCCGTAGCATAAAGTGGGCCTCGACTTTGTCGCCATTGATCACGTTCGGAGCCGCACGTCGAAATCGTGGAAGTCAAAGAATTCCGTGCCAACGAAAGCTCGTCAAGCATATATATGGGTGATTGGTCCAAATAGCGCATAACCGTATGCGGACTGGATGACCTAATCCTTTTGGCGGATCCGATGTAAAACGACCAACGACCTACTCGTTGTGAAGGAGATCACCGTGAAATTTTCAGGTTTCCAATCGTGCGCATTCTGCCTGCTTGCCCTTGTTTCCGGCTTAGGATGGGTAGTGCACATCCAGAATTGCGCCGCCTAAAAAGTAATTCGGTAATACGTACTGATCAACAATGCGGGCATCATCCCGGTTTCTGCCCTTGAAGCGCTTAATGTCGATGAATGGGACCGAAAGATTGACGTTAGCATCAAGGCCGTACTCTATCGTATCGCCGCTGCGCTGCATTATGAAGGCGTGCAGGAGTCGGGCCATATTATCACTACGGCCTCAGTAGCAGGTCACCTGTTGTTTCCGGCCTAGACTGTCGTCGCGGGTGCACCAAGTTTGCCGTCAGGGCGTTCTGCGAAGGTCTCCGCCAAGAGGTGGCAGGACTATAACATCCACACCACTATTTTAAGTCCCGGTGGGGTTAAGACCGAGTTGCTTGACCAGATATCTGACGAGGCGATGAAGTCGGCGAAAAGCGACTACGTCAACCAGGTCGGAATTTTCCTATGATAGCTACTCGCCTACAGCGGCTTTTGTCATCGGTCAGCCGAATGAGGTCGATGTGAACGCGATCATCTCTCGCACGACTGCCCATCAGCTTTGGTCAAACTTGCGGCGACTCCGTTCGCCGTGTTGCCTACTATCTTGCAAGGCATCCTCCGCCGCTCAAGGACCAATCGCCAATTGATTGATGTTCAGGTTCGATATGTCCAAGCGATGAATGCCACCTAATCATTTTGTATCCCCGCCACTATCCTTCACCGTGGTGCGGTCTACCCGCGCTCGACAACACCGAAGAACGAAGTGGAGCCGGATATGCAAAACCCAATCCAACTGGAAATATCCCGAAGGAATTTACTTGTCTCGTCAGCCGCGACAGTGGCGGTGAAGGGGGTCGCGGGTAAAGCGGCGGCACAGCCCGCGGGACGAGCCATGAACCTTACGACGAAACTATCCTTCACTGTCAACGGCGAGATACGTGAGCTCGACGTCGACAACCGCACTACGCTGCTTGATGCCCTGCGGGAGCATCTTCACCTGACAGGCACGAAAAAGGGCTGCGACCACGGCCAGTGCGGTGCCTGTACCGTCATGGTGGACGGCCGTCGCGTCAACTCCTGCCTGTCGCTTGCGGTCATGCATGATGGCGACCAGGTGACCACGATCGAGGGTCTCGGCGAACCCGGCAATCTGCACCCGATGCAGGCCGCCTTCGTCAAGCACGACGGCTTCCAGTGCGGCTACTGCACGCCCGGGCAGATCTGTTCCTCTATCGCCGTGATCGAAGAGATCAAGGCGAACATCCCCAGCCACGTGACGGGCGACCTGACCGCCCAGGCACAGATGACGGCCCACGAAGTGCGCGAACGTATGAGCGGCAACATCTGTCGCTGCGGTGCCTACTCCAATATTCTCGACGCCATATCCGAAGTTGCGGGGATCAAAGCATGAGAGCCTTTACCTATGAGCGTGCTTCCTCCGTGGAGGCGGCAGTGCAGACGGCTGCCGGCAACCGGGAAGCCAAGTTTATTGCCGGCGGGACCAATCTCCTCGACCTGATGAAGCTCGAGATCGAGACGCCCACCCACCTGATCGATGTGAACGGTCTTGGGCTGGATGCGATCGAGACCACGGCCGACGGCGGCCTGCGGATCGGGGCCATGGTGCGCAACACCGATCTCGCCTCGCATGAGATCGTGCGACGCGACTACGGCCTTTTGTCGCGTGCGCTTTTAGCTGGTGCTTCCGGGCAACTGCGGAACAAGGCGACAACAGCCGGAAATCTGCTGCAGCGGACGCGCTGTCCCTACTTCTATGACACCAACCATCCCTGCAACAAGCGTCAGCCTGGGAGCGGATGTTCCGCCATAGGCGGCTTCAGTCGCCTACACGCCGTTGTCGGCGCGAGCGACGCCTGCATCGCAACTCATCCAAGCGACATGGCGATTGCCATGCGGGCACTGGATGCCGTGGTCGAAACCGTCAAAGCCGATGGCAGCCGCAACGCTGTCCCAATCGCGACATTCCATCGCCTGCCAGGCCAAACGCCGCAGATCGAAACGGTCCTTGATCAGGGCGAATTTATCACGGCTGTCGTGCTGCCGCAGCCGCTCGGTGGAAAGCATATCTACCGCAAGGTTCGCGATCGAGCGTCCTATGCTTTCGCGCTAATTTCCGTCGCCGCCGTCATCCAGCCGGATGGCAAGGGTCGCGTCGCAGTGGGTGGCGTTGCCCACAAACCCTGGCGCGTCGAAGCGGCAGAGGCCGAATTGCCCAAGGGCGCACGCGCCACGGCAACCATTCTTCTCGCGGACGCCCGTCCGACCGAGCAGAACCGATTCAAGGTCGATCTGGTCGAGCGTACGCTCGGTGCCGTGATCGCCGAAGCGAGGGGCTGAGCCATGAAGTTCGACACACCAGCAACCACCAATCCAATCGATCAGCTCAAGGTCGTGGGCCAGCCGATCCAGCGCATCGATGGTCAGCTGAAGGCCACCGGGCGAGCAATGTATGCCTATGAATGGCACGATCCGACGACACCCTGTGCCTATGGCTATCCGGTCGGTGCTGCCATCGCGAAAGGGCAAATCAACAAAATAGACGTCGCAGTCGCCAAGAAGTCGCCGGGCGTTATCGCCGTTGTCACGACATTGGACGTCGGTGAACGCGCAAAGGGCAAGTTCAATACTGCCAACCTCTTCGGCGGCAGCAAGATCCAGCACTATCATCAAGCGATCGCGGTGGTGGTAGCCGAAACCTTTGAGCAGGCGCGTGCTGCCGCTGCTCTTGTAAAGGTCGATTATACGGCCGAGGAGGGCGTGTTCAATCTTTCGGCGGCCGTCAAGGATGCGGTCAAGCCGAAGGATGCCGGCGGCGCGCCAACTGATAGCGCTGTTGGCGATTTCGATGCCGCCTTCAGGGAGGCTGCCGTAACCCTGGAAGAAACCTACAAAACACCAGACCAATCCCATTCGATGATGGAGCCACATGCTTCGATCGCTGCGTGGGACGGTGACGAACTGACGCTGTGGACATCTAGCCAGATGATCGACTGGTGGCGGTCCGACCTTGCAACGACGCTTGGCGTCGACAAGGAGAAGATCCATTTGATGTCGCCCTTCATCGGCGGCGGGTTTGGCGGCAAGCTCTTCCTGCGCGTTGATGCCGTTCTGGCCGCTTTCGGTGCGAAGGCTGCCAAGCGCCCTGTGAAAGTCGCGTTGCCACGACCTTTTATGGCCAACAACACCACACACCGTCCGGCGACTTCGCAACGCATCCGGATCGGCGCCGAAAAGAACGGCAAGATCACCGCAATCGGTCACGAAAGCTGGTCGGGTGACCAGCCCGGTGGTCAGTTGGAAGCGGCTACGCTGCAGACGCGTTTGCTCTATGCGGGTGAAAACCGGATGACGGCGATGCGGCTGGCAGCGCTCGATCTTCCGGAAGGTAACGCCATGCGGGCCCCGGGGGAGGCGCCGGGTTTGATGGCACTCGAAATTGCAATGGACGAGATGGCGGAGAAGCTTGGGCTCGACCCGGTCGACTTCCGGATCATCAACGACACGCAGGTCGATCCGGAAAAGCCTGAACGCCCCTTCTCGCACCGTGACCTCAACGGTTGCCTCAAGCTGGGTGCCGAGACATTCGGCTGGAACGGCCGCGGCAAACCCGGCACACGGCGCGAAGGCAACTGGCTGATCGGCACAGGGGTCGCCGCCGCTTTTCGAAACAACATGGTCCTGCCGTCGGGCGCAAGGGTGCGCCTGGACAACGAGGGGATTATCACTGTCGAAACCGACATGACCGATATCGGAACGGGCAGCTACACGATCATCGCCCAGACGGCTGCCGAAATGATGGGTGTCACGATCGACAAGGTCGCGGTCCAACTGGGCGACTCGCGGTTTCCCGTATCGGCCGGTTCCGGCGGGCAGTTCGGTGCCAATTCGTCAACGTCAGGTGTATACGCCGCCTGCGTCAAGCTACGGGAGGCGATTGTTCAGAAGCTCGGTTTCAATTCCGCCGATGCAGTCTTCGAGGACGGCCAGGTGCGCTCCGGCAACAGCTCGGTTCCTCTTGCCGGGTCCGCCGGACCTGAAGGCTTGGTGGGAGAGGACACGATGCAGTGGGGGAACCTCACCGAGACGCACCAGCAGTCTACCTTCGGGGCGCATTTCGTGGAAGTCGGCGTGGACGTGGCGACCGGGGAGACCCGCATCCGACGCATGCTTGCAGTTTGCGCAGCCGGCCGCATCCTCAACCCGATCACCGCACGCAGCCAGGTCATCGGCGCGATGACCATGGGTGTCGGCGGTGCGCTTACCGAGGAACTGGCGGTCGACACCCGCCGGGGCTTCTTCGTCAACCACGATCTGGCCGGCTACGAAGTTCCGGTGCATGCGGATATTCCGCACCAGGAAGTAATCTTCATGGACGAAACCGACCCGATGTCATCGCCCATGAAGGCAAAGGGCATCGGCGAACTTGGCCTCTGCGGCGTTTCCGCCGCCATCGCCAACGCCATCTACAATGCGACAGGTTTGCGTGTTCGGCACTATCCGGTCACGCTCGACAAGCTGATTGGTGGGCTCCCCGAGGTTGCTTGACGTGGTCAGACGGCGGCTCAACATGAGCCGCCGTCTGAGAACATTCGGAAAACCGAGGTTTTTCAATATCGCATCGATCACTCCGCCCTGCGGGTAGGATGACGTCGCGTGCCAAAAATAATTAAGGAGCACCAGATGAAAATCCAGAGAATTGGATCGCAGCCGTCTGCGAAAGGACCAGCGGACTGGTTCACCGGTACGGTCAGGATCGATCCGCTTTATGCGGCAAACGATGCACGTCGTGGCGCTGCCGGCGCCGTCACTTTCGAGCCAGGCGCGCGAACTGCCTGGCACACGCATCCGTTAGGCCAGACGCTTATTGTCACCGCAGGCTTTGGTCGTGTACAGCGCGAAGGTGGTGAAATCGAAGACATTCGGCCGGGAGACGTCGTCTGGTTCGAACCCGGTGAAAAACATTGGCACGGCGCGTCGCCCACGACGGCCATGACCCATATTGCCATCCAGGAACACCTGGATGGCAAGGTTGTCGATTGGCTCGAGCACGTTTCCGACGAAGACTACGACAAGTAATTTCGCGACACCGAGCTCACTCAAACGTCAACGTGAGCGTCGAAGACGTAGGGATCGACGATGGATGCCGGGCGCTCCGTTGGGTGCCCGGCATTCTCTTTTAGTCGAGGTATTGGTTGTCCGTGACTTTTTCCATCCAGTCGACCGGCTTACCATCCTTGACGTTCGATACTGCGATATGACTGACGCTGGTTTTGTCTGTAGCTCCGTGCCAATGCTTTACGCCAGGCGGCGTCCACACCACGTCGCCGGGCCTGATGGAGCGCTTTTCGCCACCTTCCTCCTGAACCCATCCGGATCCTGACGTAACGATCAGAACCTGTCCGGCAGGATGTGTATGCCACGCCGAACGAGCGCCCGGTTCGAAAGTCACTAAGGCCCCGGTATTACCTGTGTGCTCGTTGTTCGAGTAGAGCCTGTCAACCATGACAGAGCCAGTGAAGGTGGCTTCCGGCCCCTTGGAGGTCGGCCTCGATCCTGCCTGAAAGACCTCCGTGGATTCTGCGGAAGCCTGTGTTGTTGCGAAAAGTGTAAAGAGCATGGCAGTTGTGGCGAACAGTTTCATCTTATCGTCCTTCTGTCGTGTCGTTTAAAGTTGGCCTGAACGCTTCACCTTGTTACGAGGAACGTCATGGCTACGACATAAGTGGGATGCCGTTGCTTTGGCATTAGAGGTCAAAACCCGCAAAGATATATGGGCCTCACTCGTAAGTGTATGGCGCAGGTAGCAAGTCTCGCTACACTAACCCAGACAGTAATGAGGTGACGCATGCTGAGGGAAAACGTGACCGACCTGATGGCGTTCATGGTGGTTGCTCGCGAGCGCAGCTTCACGAAGGCTGCAGCACAGCTTGGCATTTCCCAGTCCGGATTGAGTCACTCGATCCGAGGACTTGAGGAAAGGCTGGGCTTGCGTCTTCTAACAAGAACCACCCGTAGCGTGGCTCCGACACCAGTAGGTGAGCGAATTCTGGAGACTATAACGCCGAGATTGCTCAAGGTAGAACAAGCGCTTATCTCACTGACCGATACGCGGGAGAAGCCGGCGGGCACGATCCGCATTACTGCCGTCGATTTTGCCATAGATCATGTCCTGTGGCCGAAGCTAAGACGGGTTCTCCAGCAATATCCCGAGATTAAAATAGAACTCATCGTGGACTATGGCCTGACAGATATCGTTGCTGATCGTTTTGACGCCGGTGTGCGGCTGGGCGAAAATGTTTCACCGGGAATGATTGCGGCGCGTATCAGCGGCGATCAAAGAATGGTCGCTGTTGGGTCGCCCAGATACTTTGAAAAGCGAAGAGAACCCGTCTCACCACTTGATCTTACCGGGCATGATTGCATCAATCTACGACTTCCCACCAAGGGCGGGCTTTATGCCTGGGAATTTGAAAAGGACGGCAGGAACCTCAACGTCCGTGTCGATGGCCAGATGACGTCCAACGGCATCTACCAGATCCAGCAGATGGCTCTCGACGGCTACGGGATTGCATTTGTGCCAGAGGGCCTTGTCCTCGCTGACCTGAAAGACGGCCGACTCAAACAGGTGCTGGGGGACTATTGTCCCTGCTATCCGGGATATCACCTTTACTATCCGTCGAGAAGGCAGCCCTCGGCAGCCTTCTCAATCGTCCTTGAAGCTCTTCGGGAACGTACCTAGTAGATCTACAAGCCACTGGGCGCAACGCTCACGAGGAGCGTTTGTTGATCACGTCTTTCACTATCGGCACGGCGGAGAACACGTTTGGCCAACCCGCATAGAAGGCGAGCTGCGTCAGCATTTCGGATGCTTCCGTTGCTTTCAGACCGTTATCCATCGCCCGGTTGAGGTGATAGGTGGCCTGAGCGATCTGCCCGTTCGTGATTAAGGATGTGACCGTGATCAGGCTTCTGTCACGCGGGTTCAATCCGGGCCGCAACCATACGTCCTGGAACAACAAACCGTTGGTATATTCCGCGACACCGGGGGATGTCGGAGCTACTGTTTGTTCGACGGTAGCCTGTCGTGGCGCATCTTTCTTACCATCTATAGGTAGCAAGGCCGGTGATGCTTCAGGAAGCTGATCCTGCCCGATACCCCTTGCAGCGAAAACGTCCTTTGCTACCGCGACGGCGCTCGTTGCGTTTGCCCAGCCGGAGTAGAAGGCCAAATGAGTGATGATCTCCGATAACTCCGCCGGCGTTACCCCATTGTCGAGTGCCAGATTCAGATGAAAGGGCAGTTCAACAGGTTGGTTTCGGGCGATCAAAGCCGCAACAGTGATCACACTACGATCTCGCGGAGAAAGACCCGGACGTTTCCACAACCCACCGATGACTGAGACCTCGGTGTATTTTGCAAATGCCGGCGATACCGTCCTCATATCCTCGATTGTGACAGGCGAGGTTGCGAGCGGGTATGTCTTCTCATCAGCAAGAACCGGCTCTGCTGCAAGCGAGAGGGAGAAAGCCGTGGCGGCAAGATGCTGCTTCATTATTCGCTGTCCTTTCGAATGGGTGCACGCACTGAAACAGTGGCTGCCTACTGGATATGACCACACTCCTGCTCAAAATTAGGGGTCGATCATTGATAGAACTTATGAACTCGTCTCATGAATGGAGCCTTATGACAGATGCTCGATCCCGGTCTCGGAACAACCTTTACAGCCTTGGCAACGCAATGAAGCGCTTCCTGCGGGTGGACGATGATAGAGCTGACATCTGTAGCATGGTTCATCGACGCGATACTGATCACCAGGCCGCTGGTCGGTGTGTGTTCGGCGGGTTCTTTCTGAATTTGTCACTTTATAATGTCTATTGTGACACTGACCTGGCCAGGACGATCAAAGATCGAAACGTCTCCTTGCACCTGACCCAGAACAACGATGCCTGGCGCCGGCACGCGTCCATCACGGTAATAGATGACGAAGTCGCTCGAACTCCATAGGCCAAGCATTCCCGTGGTAAATTCGCGCTGCCGTGAAGCCGTTGGCAAGGCAGCCGGCAGGTCGCCCGTCTTTTCCTGGCGCAGATGATCGTCCATCTCGATTGTCAAAGGCAGCATTTCGGCCAGGGCACGAGCAGCCGCGTTGTCCGCCAGCTCGGCCGTGACCGTGCCCCAGTCGGACGAAATCGAGATAAGATCTTGGGCCATGGCGGATCCTCCAACTGGCATTGTAAGCGAGGCGATGACGAACGCGGTTCCTGCGAAATATCTCATGTTTCACCATTGTTTGAATGAGAAATGGGCTTTCCAGCGGACCTCAGAGCAGCCATCGAGTAATATGAAAGCACGGCGACACCAGCAATGACCGCTGTCCAATGCGCAAAAAATGGCGTCACCGACGCGGTAAAATCCCAGAAATCCAGGCTGTAGCCAAACATCAGCTTTGTCGAAACGCCGAGGACAGCGAAACTCCAAGCTCCAGATGCCAGCAAGAGTGCGGAACAAAACCTGAGCGAGTTGGTCCTGATCCGCGAGGGAGAGAGCCTGAGTACTGTAGCGGTTGTCGCCATCACACGCGTCCAATGGCTTCCGAGATGGGCGGCGATGATCAACACCAGCCAGTACGCCGAGAACCAGTGAAGTTCGATGATGCTGACATTGTCTGTGAACTGGATGAAGCTCAGCACCGAGCGGGAGATCAGCACGCTGGTCACGAACAGCACCGCGATATTAAGCGCAAGCCATATATGGATGATCGCGACCGCCCAGCGGCGCGCGTCGTAGCGGCCGATGCGAATCGTTACGAACCAGCGCTTGTTGGTGTAAATATGCCATGCCAGGAGACCGAACATCGCCGTCCCAAAAATCTCGTGTAGGCCGTTGTCGAGCCACCAGTAGGCAAGCGACAGCATCAAGAGCGCGGCCATAACTGCGGGAAGAAGAAGGCGATTGGTCGCTAGTCGGAGCATCGCGACACCCCGCTTACATTAGAGGAGATCATCATCTGAGATGGCTCCATCGAACGTGAACATGAACTGTTCGGACTGACGTGATCGATGGCAGGAATAGCAACGAGCGACGTTTTCGTCTGCCTTGACGCTCCCATCGGGCCAGAACCACTGGTATTCCCACTCATTGTCACCATCGCCGATCTTTTGCCCGACGAGATAACGCGTCAGGACATCGCTCTGATAATCGACAAGAACCATGTGCGTGCCCGTTGGAACAGGCTGCCCGGCCTTTAGAGCGATGAGGGCCTCAGAGCTTGTCAGCATGTGTTCCCGTGTAATCCCCCGTCTAACCGTCGTGTAATGCTTGAGCTGGTCGAGAGGCGGAAATGTCACGGAATTGGCGGCCGCAAGTGCTGGTGTCGGAGAAAGCTCGATTTCGACCAGGAAATAGCCCGTCAGAACGACCACGAAGGGTAGGGCCATCAAGCCAGCCCAGCGAAAGATCTCCATATTTGTCATTCCTTATGCTGGTTCGTATGCGGCGCTCGAAGCCTCGCAACGCGCAGGCCTGTTCCAGAGCTTACCAGGATGTCTCGGTCGCCCCACGACGACCGACACAGATGGACGTTCCGCTTCGGTCAGGCGAGATATTGACCGAAGAACGTCTTCAGCCGGTCGAACGGGATGAGATCAACACGGTCGTAGAGATCGACATGACCGGCGCCCTTTACCCAGACCAGTTCCTTGGGTTCCGACGCCCGGTTATAGGCATCCCGGCTGAACTCCTTCGAATGCGCTTGGTCGCCCGAGATGAACAGCATTGGGCGCGGCGAGATGGTCTCGATGTCGTTGAAGGGATAGAAATTCATGAATTTGACGCTGCTGCTAAGGGTCGGCTTCGTCGTCGTCTCACGGGTGACGCCAGCAGGCGTGAACTCACCGCGAGGCGTGCGATAGAAGTCGTAGAACTCGCGTTGTATTGGATCCGTATCGGCCGTCAGTTCCAGTGTGGTGCCACCGATGTACTGGGCCTCTGCACCGTCGGCCTCTGCCCAGCGCTGTTCGGCAGCCGTTGCGATGAACTGCTTCCGCTGCTCGATCGTCTGAGACTTGTTCAGTGCGTCGCGAAAGGCAGCGCCCATGTCGTACATACTGACAGTGGCGACCGCCTTGATGCGCGGATCGATCTTGGCGGCGCTGATGACGAAGCTGCCGCTGCCGCAGACGCCGATTGCACCTATGTTGGCGCGATCGACGAACGCATTCGAACCCAGGAAATCGACGGCTGCGCTGAAGGCCTCTGCATACATCTCTGGGGACACCAGATTGCGTGCCTGCCCTTCGCTCTCTCCCCAGAACGGCAGATCGAGGGACATGGCGATAAAGCCCTGTTCAGCCATCTTGGTTGCGTAGAGATTGGCGCTCTGCTCCTTTACCGCACCCATCGGATGCCCGACGATGATCGCGGCTATCTTGCTGGTTCGATCGAGGCCATTGGGGAGGAAGAGGTTTCCGACCACAGATGTCTGGTACTGGCTTTTGAAGGTAACCTTGTGCGAGGTCACCTTGTCGCTGGTGTAGAAATTGGCGGCGCCTCTGGACATGTCCTGAGCCCCTACAGGCGGCGTGTCGAAAACCGATATCGCCCCGAGAGTTGCGATGCCCGCACCCGTCATCTTCAGCAGGTTGCGGCGATCGATGCCGGTCTTCGCGGTCTGCGTGCCGTCCTGGTTCTGGGTGGTCATATGGATGTCTCCTTGAGCGATGAAGCGATGGAAATCGGGTTTGTTGAAACGAGCGGCACGTTCATCGGCGTGTTGAACGCCAAGCGGCGATGGCGAGAAGAAACGCGCCGAAAAGCAGCCCTGCGGCCAAAAGAAAGGTTGTCCACCAGCCATAGCCGTCGAACAGGACGCCGCCGACGGACGCGCCGAGGGTAATTGCAAGCTGGATGGTCGCCACCTGCAACCCGCCGCCGGCCTCCGCGTCGTCGGGCATTGTCCGGCTGAGCCAGGTTCCCCAGCCGACCGGAGCGGCCGTGCTGAACAGACCCCAGCCGACCAGAAGCACGGCGGTGATTGTCGAGGATGATCCGAATGCGATCAGGCCCAGGGCAATGAACGCCATGATCAGCGGGATTGCTGCGAGGATCACAAACAGCCGTTTCTGAAGCAGGTGACTGACGATCGTGGTGCCTGCGACCCCTGCCAGACCCATCAGCAGAAGCAGGAGAGACAGTGTCGATATCGAAACCGCCGTCACTGTTTCCAGAACGGGCCGAAGGTATGTGAACAGGGCGAACTGGCCCATGAACAGCAGCATGATCGAGGCCATCCCGATCGCCACCGGCGGGCGCAAAAGCAGCCGGAAGACATTCGACGAGCCCTCGCTGGAACGCGGAGGCATGGGAGGAAGGCTGATCCACTGCCAGACAAGCGCCAGAAGTGCCAGGGGAACAACGGCGAAGAAGGCGCCACGCCAGCCGATATAGCTGCCGAGCAAGCTTCCCAGCGGGGCCGCGAACGTCGCCGCGACGGCGTTGCCGGCGTTCAGCATCGCAAGACCCCTGGGGACCGAGTCGGCCGGAACCAGCCGCATGACGATCGAGGTCGACATCGACCAGAAACCGCCGATGGCAATGCCCAGCAGGGCGCGCCCTATCATCAACACGAGATAGTTGGGGGCGAATGTGACGATCGTTCCAGAGATCACCAGGATTGCCGAGAACGATGCGAGCACCAGACGCCTGTCCATCCGACGCGTCATGCCAGCTACGAAAATGCTGGTCGCGACGGCAAAGACCCCGGAGATCGAGATCGCCTGGCCGGCACGACCTTCCGTGACACCGAGCTCCGTTGCAATCGGTGACAGAAGGCTGACCGGCATGAACTCCGACGCGATCAGGACGGCAACGCACAACGCCATCGAGATGACTGCGCCCCAGGCCGCAACTGGTACAGTCGAATTGGCGGTAGTCGTGAACGCGGCTGCGTCGTCGTCGTTTTTGAAGTCGGGCTGTATGAAAGCTTGTTGTGTCATGGCGGCAATATACGCAACGGCCAGTTCGAAGATTAGTCATTGCAATTCGCTTGGACCTATCGCCCTATGACATCAATCACCGAGGCTTTGGAGACGGACCATGAAGCGGGAAGATCTCAATGACATGCTCTGGTTCTTGGCGGTAGCAGAGGAGCGGAGCTTTACAAAAGCGGCCGCGAGACTCGGTACGTCGCAATCGACGATCAGCCATACCATCAAGAAGCTAGAAGCTCGGATGGGGCTGCGCCTTCTGACCCGCACAACCCGCAGCGTTGCTCCTACGGAAGCGGGCGAGAGATTGATCCGCTCTCTGGCCCCGCGCATCGAGGAGCTTGAGACCGAGATCGACGCGCTGATGGAGTTCAGGGACAAACCGTCAGGCTCTGTTCGCATAACGCTTTCCGATCACGCCTTGGAAAGCGTCGTCTGGCCGAAGCTGTGCTCAGTGCTTCGGGACTACCCCGACATCAAGGTGGAGCTTAACAGCGACAATGGCTTCCGGAATATTGTGGAAGAAAAATTCGACGCCGGCGTGCGGCTTGGCGAAAGCGTAGACAAGGACATGATCGCTGTGCGCATCGGGCCGGACTGGCGACTAATCGTCGTTGGCTCTCCGGAATATTTTGCTGGGAGGCCTGCTCCTGAAACGCCACAGCAGCTTGTCGCTCATGACTGCATCAACCATCGGCAGTCGCGCCTTGGAGGGCTCTATAGCTGGGAATTCGAGAAGGACGGCAGGGAGCTTCGGGTCCGTGTAGAGGGCCAACTGACCTTCAACACGTCCTATGCGATGATCGATGCTGCCGTGAAGGGCTACGGAATTGCTTACGTACCCGAAAACCTTGTTCAACAGCAGCTTGCGTCTGGTGAGTTAGTGCAGATTCTCAATGACTGGACGCCGCTGTTTCCGGGCTACTACCTCTATTACCCAAGCAGACGACAGAACTCCCCAGCGTTTAAGGTCGTTGTGGAGGCGCTACGCGTTTTAATGTGAAAGGGCAGAACGTGGCCGATGAAGTGTTAAGGGCCGTTGCGGGGCTGCGGAGTAATGCAGCTTCGATACATCAAACATGTTCTCCTCGCCCGAATTCGTCCGCTTCCCGGCTCCATCACCTGAAAGCCGCCCGTCCGCTTGCGGCCCCATATCCGCCGATCCCTTTTAAGACAAACGACGGTCCCCTCTGTGGAAGTTCAGCGCGTTAGCTACATTCAAATAAGAGGGTCGTGGGTTCGAACCCCTTCAAGGCGCATGCACTATTGGATGCCAAATCGTTGAACATCAGAGCACAGCAGTACCCCTGAATGACTAAAGGCGCAGTCTGTGAAGACCACGCCTAGCCAAATTCCGTTTAGACTCTCCAAGTGCCATGGTAAGGCCATGGGCTCGCAACACCATTGTGCCACCACTCAGCGAGTAGCTATGTTATAGGGAAAACAGACTCGCATTGCAAGGGGAAGCAAGTGTCCAGCATCACCAAGCGGCATGTGCCGACATCACAGCTACTGGGTGAATACCTGACATTCGTCCCCACCCCGCAGCAGGGGGATCACTTCAAGGCTGATATGCGCACCCTCAACCCCACCCTGTTGCGCGATAGTATCCGCGAAGGGGTTCAGGTCCAAGCTCTACAGCAGATACCCATACCTGAGCAGAGGCTGGTGATCCACAGGATCTATACCCGCAAGGTGAAAGAGTTTTCGTCGATCTATCCCTTCGTGTTCGCGGTGGAGAACGCTCTGCGCTCGGTGCTTGCCGATTATTTAGAAGAACGCTTCGGGCGGATGGACTGGTGGACGCTAATCCGCAATGCTCGGCAGAACGGCCAGACCTATACTGCCTTTCCCAACATTCTAGGTACGCCCGTCAATCCAGCTTTCGTGAAAGCTGTCTGGCGAGTTTTCGACAATATGGTCAATCAGCAGCATATCAACAATGCTACCGGAAACAACAAAACCGACGAGTTCTACTATTGCCTTACCCTGGGTGACCTCTGGTCGATTATGCAGGCGGATTGGCCCCTGATCCGCGACATGTTCGCCACGGATTCTGTCCTCGGCTTCAGTTTCACAAAAACCATGTTTAACGACACGATGCGCGTCATCAAGGAGACACGCAACGAGCTGTTTCACAGCAACCCGATTAAGGACCGCAAAAAGATCGTCGACTCCTGTGAGCGGATCCTGAACGGACTGCAGTTCCACCTCGGCGACTATGATCATGATCTTGGGGTCGCGCAATATGTGCGCGTGCCGGCGACCGTTGCCAGGGCGCAGCGCCACGTCATTCCGGTGCGCTAACAGACGGATGCGTTCCCGTCTTGCGCCGGAGGCGTAGCTTAAAGCGGAGGGCCTTAATTGCGTTTGGATACAGTGGTTTGTTCGGACAAGCCCGGCACACCGGTTCGGATCCCTTCAAGGCGATACAACAACTAATCGGAGGCTCGGAACATCCAATTGTGCGGCTGCTCTGCAAGTAAAGTGGTCGAAAGTTCGTCGACCGACGAACACGCGAGATGACCGAGCATTGTCCAAAATTCGCGCTGCAGCAATTCCAGCGTCGCTGCGGGATCCGACTTGCCAGTGCCGGAGTTCGAGGGCGAGGCCTCGTAGCGAAGCGAGAACCGGTCTTCATCATTCGTTCCCGCCATTGCCGAATCGGCGAATAGGTGACGCATATGTAGGCATAGCCAGCCGCCTTGGCGCGCTCCATCATCTCGAGCACGCCTTCCTCATCACCGACGAAAGTGATTTGAAAAGACCGAAGCGACCGAAGACGCCTTCGCGATCTCCTCTAGCGAGTGGGAGGCGGCAACCGGCACCATCTGTTGGATGCCGACGGCTGCCGCGGCCTGGCCGATCGCCAGGTGGCCCCGCGGATGAAGCACAGCCTCGCCGCCACCGAAGGGAGCAATGAAGGCCGGGACGCTGAGGTTAAAACCCAATCTCGGTGGCCTGTCGAATCTCACGGTTCTCCCGCTCCAGTGCCTTCATCTTCTCAGCCACGTCACTCGGCAAACCTGCACGCTTGCCGCTGTCGACCTCGGTCTTCTTGACCCATTCGGCCGCGTGGCTGGCGAGCAGCCAATCTAGGCAGCGATAGATGAAACGGCAGCCCACCGCGAAGGGTGCTCGGCTTCGCGATCCAGCACCATACGAATGGCATGTTGACGGACTCCAGGTGAAAATTTGTTAGTTGTCTTGCTCATGATCGCTCCACTTTCTCAGAAGTTGGAGCCTCCGGCGAAACCGGCGCGGTTTACGGGTCAGGCAAGGGTCGTAGCGTTCTCTGCACGCCACATCTTCAACGTACAATCCGGTCGGAGAGGATGATGGAGGAAAGCGTGCGCTCCACGCCAGGCAGTTCCCCAATAAGGTCAATCAGCCGGTCCAGATGCGCGATGGACGGCGAGGCGATAACGGCAATCAGATCGTAGAGCCCATTTACCGAATGCAGTGATCGGACTTCCTGTATCGCGTCAAGTTCTACAGTAACGGCAGCAAGTGCTTTCGGGGCAATGGTGATCAGCACATGGGCGCGGATCAGCCCTGAAAGATACTCGTCCGAGAGCCGCACCGCATAGCCTGCAATGACGCCTTCTCTTTCCAGCCTGTCCAAACGGGCTTGCACGGTGGTGCGCGATAGCCCCAGCCGCCTTGCCAGTGTTGCCACAGCCATTCGGGCATTTTCAGCGAGCAGGCCAAGAAGCTCGCGATCTTTCGCAGTCACTTGCATTCCGTACAGATCCTCCAGTCGATTTGCACAAATTGATACCGTATTTCGTTGATTTTGCCGCTATGAATCGGAGGTGCCTCATAAGAGTGTCTTTCTGACAGCGAATTCGGAGCCATGGGTTGCAAATGAAGCAGATCGTTATTGTCGGCGCGGGAAAAATTGGCGGTGCGGTTGCTCGCATGTTGGCAGCCACGAAGGATTATCAAGTCACATTGTCCGATGCGAATGATGCTCAACTCGCGGGCTTCAATTCACTTGACGGGATCACAACGTCCCTCGTTGATATCAAAGATCATACCAGTCTCGTATCTCTTCTCACGGGCAAATTTGCAGTCTTGTCTGCTGCACCGTTCCATTTAACCGGTCTCGTGGCGAAAGCTGCGGTTGACGCAGGTACTCATTATCTCGATCTGACGGAAGACGTGACAACCACCCGGAGGGTAGAAAGCCTCGCTGAGCAAGCAAAGTCTGCACTGATTCCTCAATGTGGTCTTGCACCCGGCTTCATCTCTATCGTCGCGGCCGATCTTGCAGGCCGGTTTGATACGCTCGACAGCGTGCGCATGCGTGTAGGCGCATTGCCGCAGTATCCCTCAAACGCTCTCAACTACAATCTCACCTGGAGCACGGACGGACTGATCAACGAGTACATCGAGCCCTGCGAGGCTGTAGTTGAGGGGCGCTTAATCTCGGTTCCTGCAATGGAGGAGCGGGAGGAGTTTTCGCTCGACGGAGTGACCTACGAAGCGTTTAATACCTCTGGTGGTCTCGGGACCTTGGCAAAGACCCTTGAGGGCAAGGTGCGGACAATGAACTATCGCACCATCCGCTACCCGGGTCATCAGGCGATCGTGAAGGCTCTTCTCAACGATTTCAATTTGCGCAACCGCCGTGACGTGCTGAAGGACCTCTTTGAGAACGCTCTACCAGCGACAAATCAGGATGTCGTCGTGATCTTCGTTACCGTTTGCGGCTGGAGGGACGGGCGATATCTTCAGGAGACCTATGCCAACAAGATCTATGCTGGGACGGTGGCAGGCCACCGGATGAGCGCGATCCAGATCACCACCGCTGCAGGTATTTCCGCGGTGCTCGATCTGCTGGCTGAAGGTCAACTGCCGGCGTCTGGGTTTGTCCGGCAGGAAGAGATCAGACTTGGCGCCTTCCTGTCAAATCGTTTTGGGCAAATGTACGCGCATAGACCTTCGAACAGTGAAAGTAGCAAAGGCTTTGAAACGCTTCCGGAACTGAAGGACGCTGCCGTTTTGGGACTTGCGCGGGACGCCAGTCTGGCAGAGGTCGGGCGGGTCCTTCCGTAGCTCCACAACCCAAGGCTCTCCGCTTCTGCTCCCCACAGCTTTGTGATTTACGAGGTATTCAAGTCCGCAGGACCGTTGGATGAGGACCGCAAGACCGCCACGACTTGGAATGCGTACTGCCTCGCTGATCCCACCATCACGGGCCAGCGCACAAAAACCTTCTACAATGTGGAGATGGCGGTTTTTCTGACTGCCTAATCCATTCATCTGCCGAAGCCTTGAATATCCGGTGGCATGTCGTGCTCGGGGCGAGGGAGTTTCGGACGGACCATTGGATGTCCGTCCGTTTTGCTTAATCCGGCTTCAGACGGATCTGATGGCCCCGCCGTCCACTCTGATCTTGCTTCCCGTCACGTAGGATGCGGGCTCGGAGGCGAGGAAAACGGCAACGGCGGCGAATTCCTCCGGTCGTCCATAGCGTCCAGCTGGAATGCCGGCTGCGGATTCGGCGGCAATCTCTTTGATACTCTTGCTTGAGTGACTGGCTGCGGCTGCATCGAGTTCGTCCACCCTTTGTGTGTGAATGCGCCCTGGAAGAAGGACGTTCACGGTAACGCCGTCTGTGGCCACTTCCGCAGCAAGCGTCTTCGACCAGCCGATCAGGGCCGAGCGAATACCATTGGACAGCGCCAGCCTGGCGATCGGCTGCTCCACCCCTGAGGAGGCGACCGATATGATCCGCCCCCAGCGTCTCTGCCGCATACCGTGCAAAAGACCGGTGGTCAGATGGAAGATGTTGGCGGCCATCGTCTCGAAATGATTGAGCCAGTCCGTCCGTTTTGCATCGAGGGCTGCAGCTGGCGGCGGGCCGCCAGAATTGTTGACGAGGATGTCGACACCCCCTGCCGCAACAAGAGAGGCAATTGTCTCATTCACGCTGTCGATGTCGGAGAGATCGAGCTGGAGTGGGATTACGGTACCTGACGTCGGTGCGAGCTTGGAAGCCCACTCGGAGATGGCCGAGGTGTTGCGGGCGGCGGCATGGACTGTCACCCCCTCTTCGGCGAGCCCGCGGGCGATCGCGGCACCCAGCCCGCGGCTTGCACCTATCACGAGAGCGGTTTTGTTTTTCAAGCCGAGTTCCATCAGCCGAGCTCCTTCAGTCTTCTGTCCTGCCGCGCGACGAGGCGCTCGATCTCGCTGACATCGGCGGGAGAAAGGGCTCCTCCCGGCTTGCGCAGTGTCGGCGTCGCGATCGCGCCACGTTTCGCCATGATGTATTTCCGGATGGAGAGGCCAAGGCCCGGTTGCTGTTCGTAACGGGCGAGGGGGAGATAGGCGTCGAAGATGTCCTGGGCGCGCTCGGCATCGCCGCTCTCATGGTGGAGGACGACGTCGCGCATCATCTCCGGATAAGCAAAGCCGGTCATGGCGCCGTCTGCCCCGCGCGCCATCTCCTCAGGTAGGAAAACGCCGCCATTGCCGCACAGGATCGAAATGCGGCGGGTACCGTTGGTCTGCGCCTGCGTGCGCAGAGCCGTGATCTTTGCAAGTCCCGGCCAATCCTCGTGTTTCAGGCAAACGCAGGTCGGGATCTGGTCGATGATCGTCTGGATGACGGAAACGGGTATGGTGACGCTGGTAACAAGCGGAAAATCCTGCAGCACGAACGGCGTATCACCGATGAACTCCGCCGCCTGCTTGTAGTAGCTGACGATCTGCTGATCGTTGCGCAGCGACGATGGCGGAGCAATCATCACGCCTGCCGCACCGTCGTCCATCACCATTGAGGTCAAGGCCTGCATCTGGGCAAAGCCTGCAGCAGAGACGCCCGCAACAACCGGCACGCGGCTGTCGACCCTGTGAAGGATACGTCGCACATAGGTATGCGCTTCCTCGATGGTGAGCTTTTGCGCTTCCCCCATCATCCCAAGCACGGTCAGTCCCGTCGCGCCGCGCTCAAGGTAGAAATCGACCATGCGGTCCGTGCTTTCCAGATCTACATCACCCGTATCCGTGAACGGGGTCAGGGCAATAACATAGACGCCTTTTGCCTCTTCATTCAGCCTGATCATTGGCTGTCTCCTTGAAGTTTTGGATATCTTGCATGGCCAAAAAAGCCTTCCGGCTGGCCGATCATTTTTTCGAGGCCCATGCGCTCGATGAGCAATCGGGCTTGCCTGTCGGCCTCTGCAATGACCTCGTCGAGGTCGGTCAGCAGAGGGCGGCCACCTTCAAGCAGGATCTGCCCGTCGGCCACGACGGTGTCGACGTCATTGCCATTGGCGAAGTAAGCAAGGCGGAAGATGGGCATCTGGAAGGGCGCTAAGTGGGGGCGCTTCATGTCGACCACCACGATATCGGCCTTCTTGCCGACTTCGAGGGATCCGAGGTCTTGATCGAGCCCGAGGGCAGTCGCTGCATCGATCGTCACCATTTCGAGGGCCTTGCCCGGAGGCAGGACCGAGGGATCGCGGAAATGCGTACGGTGATAGTGCATGCATTGCTGCATGTGCCGGAACATGTCCGCCGATCGGTCCGGCGCGGTTGCATCGGAGCCGATCGCGACCACTGCACCTGCCTCGATCAATTCGATCGCTGGGCACCGGCCAAGGATGGAGGCGATAGCGCTTGGGTTATGAGCGATGCGGGCGCCGGTATCGGCAATGATGCGGATCTCTTCTGGCGTGATGTCGATGGCATGGGACAACAGCGCGTCCGGTCCGAGAATTCCGAGCTTTTCGGCGCGGGAAACGGAGCCCTTCCAGTGACCATCCTGAGTGAACACCACGCCCGCGTCGCGCGAGAGCGCCCGCACGGCCTTAGTCTGGGCGATCGCGGCTTCGTAGTCTGCGGTCGACATGCCGCGCTGATGTTCGTCACGTAGGACAGGGGTGAGCAAGGCGATCTTCAGGCGTCCGCGCCCGTGCCACAGTTCCAGCAGTTTCCGGCTGACGGCAAACTGCTCCTCGAAGGTTACAGGTCGTTCTGACGCCCTGCCGTCTTGCCAGGATGCATAGGTTCGCGGATGCGGGGGGCGTGTCGGTCCGACGGCGACCACGGAGCGCGTGCCGACTGCGCTTACTCCCTCGCAATGTGCATTTCCGTAGGCGACATCATCCGTGCGCATGATCGTATCGCCGCCACCGAGAAGTGAAACGCCGGTGGTGACGCCGAAGCGCAGCCGCTCAAGGGCTGCAAGCCGTGCTTCTGCGAACCAGAATTCCGGTGTCGAGCCGACGGTATAGGCCGCGTTGCAGATCTCTTCCCAATGATTGCCTTGCTCCATGCCCATGGTTTTGATCAGACCATGGCCTGCATGGGCATGGACGTCGATCATCCCGGGCATGACCACCTTGCCGTTGGCGTTGATATGGCGCTCGGCCTGGTATTCTTTCGCGATCTCGTCCGCGTGCCCGATCGCGACAATGCGATCGTCGAGAACCGCGACCGCACCCTGGTCGAGAACGCGGCGACTCCCGTCCATGGTGAGGATGGTTCCGCCGCTGATGATCAGATCGACGCGCCTCATGGTGCTGGTTTCCCGGATTGGAAATTAGGGAGCCGAGTCACGTCGAGCACGCAATCCTGACGCATGCGCCAGTCCGGCCAGGACCCGGACAGGCCTGTCACCCTCAATGGATTGTAGAGATATAGCCATGGAGGATCCACTTGCAGCGCGTGAAAGGCCTTTACGAAGATCTTCTCACGTTCACTCGGATCAACAGTTGCCCGCCCCGCGTCGAGCAAGTCTTCGGCTTCGGCATTGTGAAAGCCCAGCCACCAGGAGCCCTTAGCCCTTTGATCGATTTTTTCGGCGAGGATGCGGAAGGTGCTCAAGGGGCTTGAATCGAAAACGCACATGTCGCGCACCTGCTTCAAGCGGACACGATGCGCATAGGCTTCGCGGTCTGTGTGGCGGTGAACGTTCAGCGTCACACCGATTGGGGCGAGCTGCTCCGCAAGAGCCGCCGTCAGGGCCTCGGCTTCATCGGGCAGGCGTGTCGGGCTGTCAACCTCAATGGTCAGACCCTCGGCAAATCCAGCTTCTTCGAGCAGCCTTTTTGCCTGATCCAGATCAGGGCGCAGATCCTTCGATGGCATGCTGCCGAAATGCACGGGGCTGACGAAGCCGGTCAGTGGCTTTGCTGCACCTGCGACCACCCGATCAATCAGGGCCTGGCGGTCGATCGCCAGGTTAAGGGCGCGGCGAACGCGGCTGTCCTTGAGCGGTCCCTTGAAGGCATTGAAGAGGTAGATGATGGCGACCGGGACGAGTGATGTCACCCGCGTATGTTGGCCTGTTTCTTTTAGCGCTTCAGATGCTTCGTAGTCGAGGCTGTTTGCCACCTGCGCCTGGCCGGAGATCAACATTTGCAGTCGTGCTTCCCGGTTCGGCTCCAAGCGGAAGGTCAGTTCAGCATTGGCTGGTCGCTCGCCATGCCAGCCTTCGAAACGCTGGAGGTGCAGGGCGCGACCGGGTTTGTAGGAAACCAGGCAATACGGGCCTGTACCGACTGGCTGCGATGTATCTCCCGCCTCGTAGCGGTCCAGTGCTGAGGGAGCAAGCACGTAGCCGTAAACCAAGATGTCGAGGAGATCGGCGATCGGCTTCGAGAGGCGGATCGCGACGGTCAGGGGATTGATCGCCTCGATCTCCGCGTCACCAAGATACTGATGCCAGACCCCGGGCGCACCGAGTGTGTAGCCTTTGTCAGGACGGGCCATGCGCGTCAGGGATTGGCAGACGGCTGCCGCATCGCAGGGGCTGCCATCGTGAAATCTCAAGCCTTCCCTCAGCCGAAAAGTCCATTGTTTCGCATCCGGGGTGACATCCCAAGAGCTTGCGAGTGCTGGCACGTAGCCGCCATCCTTGCCATAGCGCACAAGCCCGTCGAACAGTGCATCGAAGACAGCCAGCATGTCGTTAGCATCGGTGCAGTCGTGCGGATCTTCGAGGGCGAGGCGGGGTTGAACAATGACGGCGGGCGAATTCACTGGCATTTCCTTTCGGCATCATTCCGATCATGGAGGTGGCATGCAACAGCGCTGCCATCCGGTTGGGGCGTCAGCACGGGACGCTCGATCGCGCAGCGATCAAAGGCCATGGGGCACCGGGTTCTGAAGCAGCAGCCGGAGGGCAGGCGCAGTGCGCTTGGCACTTCGCCGACGATCTCGATCTTCGGTTTTGCGAGGGACTTGTCGATGGTTGGCGCGGCCGAAAGCAGAACCTGCGTGTAGGGATGTTTCGGCTGATTGAACAACTGATCACGGCTGGCCGTCTCAACCATGAAGCCGAGATACATGACCCCGATCCGGTCAGCGATGTGGTGAACCACCGAAAGGTCATGCGAGACGAAAAGATAGGATAGGCCGAACTCGTCGCGCAGGTCCATCATCAGATTGAGGATCTGCGCTTGGATCGAGACGTCGAGCGCCGAGACGGGCTCGTCGGCAATGATGATCTTTGGCCGGACCGACAATGCGCGTGCTATGCCGATCCGCTGCCGCTGACCTCCTGAAAACTGATGCGGGTAGCGGCCGGCCTGTTCGGAATTGAGGCCAACCTTTGCCAGAAGTGCAATGGCCTCGTCATGGAGTTCGCGTCGGCTGAGTTTGCCCTCGGCCTGAGCGCGTCTTGGCTCCATCACGATGTCCCTGACCCGCTGCCGCGGGTCGAGAGAGGCATAAGGATCCTGGAAGATCATCTGCAGCTTGCGGCGGATCGGACGCATTTCGCGAAACTGCATGCGGGAAATGTCTTCTCCGTCGATCCGGATCTCGCCTGCGGTCGGCTCGTAAATCCTGGCAATCGTCTTTGCCACGGTCGACTTGCCGCAACCGGATTCGCCCACCAAGGCCATGACCTCGCCAGGCGCAATCGACAGGTCGACACCATTCACCGCCCGCAATTGTTTCTGGGGAGCGAGGAGCTTTCCCTTTCCGAACTGTAGCCGATCGAAAAGACCTCCCACAGGAAAGGCTTTGACCAGGCCTCGAACATCGAGCACGGGGGTCGTCATTAGGCCGTCTCCTCCAGCGGAAAGTGGCAGGCTGCTTCGAGCGAGCCGCGCACGGGGGTGAGCGCCGGCGTTTCTGCCGAACAGATGGCCTGGGCCCGGAAGCACCGGTCTTTGAAGCTGCATCCTTGGCCGAGCGTGCGAATGTCCGGTACAGTGCCTGGGATCTGGCTGAGGCGTGCCCGGCGATCGGTGATCTTCGGAATGCTGTCCAGGAGCCCGCGCGTATAGGGATGGGCAGGCGACTGAATGATCTCGCTCGTAAGCCCCCTTTCCACGACCTTGCCGCAATAAAGCACGACGACCCGGTCCGCCATTTCGGAGACAACGGCGAGATCGTGCGTCACAAGGATCATGGCCGCTCCGCGCTCGACGATCTGGCGACGCATGAGCTTCAAGATCTGGGCCTGGACGGTGACATCAAGGGCTGTGGTGGGTTCGTCCGCGATGATCAGCCGGGAACCAGCCAGCAGCGCGATGGCGATGACAACGCGCTGGCGCATACCGCCAGAAAACTGGTGCGGGTAGGCGTCGAGGCGGCTGGCGGCCTCCGAGATGCCGACATCCTCGAGCATCTCGATGCAGCGCGCACGTCGCGCTTTCTGATCGAGATCCGTATGCAGGCGCAGCATTTCGTCCATCTGGCGTCCGACCGTGTAGACTGGGTTGAGCGACGTCATGGGGTCTTGGAACACCATGGCGATCTCGCCGCCGCGCACCGCACGCATCTGGTCCTCGCTCTTGCGCGTCAGGTCTTCGCCGGCAAAGAGGATATTGCCGGCTTCGATCCGTCCGGGCGGGTCGATCAGGCCGAGAATGGAAAAGCCAATCACGGATTTGCCGCCGCCGGACTCACCGACGAGCCCGACCACCTCGCCCGGGCGGACGTCGAAGCTGACGCCGTCCACGGCTTTCACCACGCCGCCGAATGTATGGAAATGCGTTTTCAGATCCCGGACTTCGAGAAGTGCTTCACCCATGGTCACCGTCTCCTTCGTCATCTCAGGCGTGGATTGAGTTCGTCCCGCAGGAAGTCGCCGAACAGGTTGATGCCGAAGACGAGGAACATGATGAACAGCCCGGGAAAGGCAGAGGTCCACCAGATGCCCGAGAAAAGGACATCGAACCCCTCCTTGACGAGCAGGCCTAGCGAAGGCTCGGTGATCGGAACGCCGACACCGAGGAAACTCAGCGAAGCTTCGATCAGAATGAAGGTGCCGACCTGGATCGTGGCAACCACGATGAGCGGCGTCATGACGTTCGGCAGCACGTGGCGCAGGATGATCTCGCCGTTTCCAAGGCCCGCCACCTTGGCCGCCTGGATGTATTCCTTCTGGATCTCGCTCAATGTCGATCCGCGAACGGTGCGGGCGTAAACCACCCAGCCGACAGCGGTGAGCGCGATCAGAACCATGCCGATGCCGGTCCCGAAGGCCGACATCAGGAAGAGCGCAATCAGCATGGAGGGAAACGACAGCTGGATGTCAGCGATGCGCATGATGATGCTGTCGACGATGCCGCCATAGTAGCCCGAGATCAGGCCGAGTGCCGTCCCGATCACGCAGGAGAAGATCATGGCGGCCAGGCCGATGAAGGCGGAGATCCGCGCGCCGTATACGATGGATGCGAGCACGTCGCGGCCCTGCCCATCCGTCCCGAGCAGATATCTGCTCTCGCCACCCTCCAGCCATACCGGCGGCTTGAAGCTGTCCATCAGTTCCAGCTGTGAAACGTCGTAGGGGTCCTGGGACACGAGAAGTGGTCCGAGGGTCGCAAGCAGGGCGAAGAAGGCGAGCAGTGCGCTGCCGAAGACCGCCGGTAGATTTCGGCGGTAGTGAAAGAAGAATTCCGAAGAGAAGAACCCGGTCATGCGATCCTCACTTCACGGTAATGCGCGGGTCGATCAGCGTGTAGACGATGTCGACGACAAAATTGATGGCAACGAAGATGAAGGCTGTCAGCATCAGGTAGACGACGATGACGGGGCGATCGCCGCGGTAGATCGAGTCGATCAGCAGCTTGCCTGTGCCTGGCCATGCGAAAATTGTTTCGGTGATTGTTGCAAAGGCGATGAGGTCACCGAGCTGGAGGCCGAAGATCGTGACGACCGGAATGAGGGCGTTCTTGAGCCCGTGCCTGAACAGGATGTTCTGGCGAGAGGCGCCTTTCGCGCGGGCGAACCGCATATAATCCTGCCGCATCACCTCCATCATGCCCGCACGGGTCATGCGCAGCATGATCGCGAGGGTGGCAAGCGCCAGTGTGGCGGACGGCAGGATGATGTGCGACCAGCCGTCCGCCGTGAAGATGGATATGCGCATGCCGAGGATTTCGACCGTATCGCCGCGTCCAGACGAGGGCAGAAACTGGTAGCGGACGGAGAAGAAGAAGATCAGCATCATGCCCACCCAGAAGCCAGGTAGGGAAATGCCAAGCAGCGAGCCTGCCATGATGCCGCGAGACACCGGATTGTTCGGATTGGCGCCTGCATAAACACCGAGCGGCACGGCGATCACGGTTGCCAGCATGATCGCCACCAGCACCATTTCGATCGTTGCCGGCAGGCGCTCCAGGATGAGGTCCATGGCCGGCTGGCGGAACACATAGGAGCGCCCGAAGTCGCCCTGCAGCATGTTGCCGAGGAAGATGAAGTATTGGCTCAGCAGGGACTGGTCGAGACCCAGAAGGCGGCGGGCCTGTTCAATCTCGGCGGTGGTGGAATCGATCGGGATCACCATGAAGACGGGATCGCCGGTAAAGCTCATCATCAGGAAGACGATGATTGATACGCAAAAGAGTACCAGCACCATCTGCAGGAGCCGCTTGATCGTGTAACCCAGCAAGGCAGTGTCCCGTCATGAAGAAGTGAGAAATTCGGGACTGTCTTCCTCAAGGTCGACAGTCCCGCGTTCGCTCGGGTTGAGACTTATTCCTTGACGTCGATCTCGTAGGCCCAAAGGAACTTGTCCGCACGCGGTGTCATCTCGACATTGGTCTTTGCCGCATAGAGATCCTGCTCGTAGTGGATCGGGATCATCGGGATATCCTCCATCAGGATCTTGGTGACTTCCTGCAGGTACCCGTCGCGCTCTTCGAGCTTGGAGGTCGCATCGGCCTTGTCGATCAGCTCGTCCACCTTCGGATTGGAATAGGATCCGCGGTTGACTTGGCCATAGCCTTCCTTCTTGTCGCGGGAGTAGAACATCACGCTGTACATCGAGCCGCCGTCACCGGAGGGAACGTCCCAGCCGCTCATGATCATGCTCGACTTGTCGCTCGGGACCCGGATGTAGCCGAAGAAGTTGGACTTCGGCATTAGGTTGAGCTTGAGATCGACTTTGATCTTGCCGAGCATAGAGGCAAGCGCCTGGGCGATCTGCTGATCGTTGACATAGCGGTTGTTAGTGGTGTCAAGGGTCACCGTGAAGCCATCTGCATAGCCGGCTTCAGCCATGAGCGCGCCCGCCTTCTGAAGATCGAAGGGATACATGTCGCGGAAGCTTGCGCCATCGACATAGCCCGTATGGGAAGCGGGGACATATTGCTGTGAGGGTGTCGACAGGCCGTTCATGATGATCTTGTTGATCGCATTGACGTCGATTGCGCGGACCATGGCCTCGCGGACACGCCGATCCATCATTGGGTTCTTGTCGAGCGCGATGGTAGGGCTCTTCTCACGTTGGTCGATCGACACAACGACATTGAGCAGGCTCGGTCTGGTCATGACTTTGTAGCGGTCGTCAGCCTTGACGCGCGCAACGTCGCGGACGTTGAGATCCTGGATGACATCGACTTCACCGGTCAGTAGGGCTGCGGTGCGGGTGGCGCCATTGGTGATTGGGCGGAACGTGACCTCTTCGATCTTCGGTGCGCCGGCGAAATACTCAGTGTTGGCGGCGAGCGTAATGTGATCTTCCTTGATCCATTCGACCAGCTTGTAGGGGCCGGTGCCGATAGGCTTCAGGTCCAGCTGCTCGTCGCCCACTTCCTTCGCATACTTCTCGCTGAGGATCAGGACGGCTGCCAGATCGTTCGGCAGGACTGCGTAGGGCTTGGGTGTCTTGATCTCGACCGCGTAGTCGTCGACCGCTGTGAAGGAAGCGATGTTGGCGCCAAGATTGGCCATCAGCGACTTCTTCAGACGGTCGAGGGTGAAGACAACGTCCGACGCCTTGAAGTCCTCGCCATTGTGGAACTTGACGCCTCGGCGCAGCTTGAAGACCCAGGTCGTGTCGTCCTTGAGCTCCCAGCTCTCCGCAAGGCCGGGTCCGAATGAAAGGTCGGCATTGCGGCGGACCAGGGGATCGTAGATGTGGTAGAACAGGATGTTGCTGGACAGTTCCTCGCCCGCCTGGGGGTCGAGGTTTACCGCGTCCGACGTCAGCCCGACGGTCAGTTCCTTGGCCTGGGCCAAGCCGGTAAGTGCCGTCGAGCTCACGAGGACGAATGCGGCAAGCGCCGCGATACGTCCGGATTTCATGCGAAGATTCAGCATTTTCGTTCCCCTTTTTTGGTATGCCGACACGTTTGCATGCGCGTTTTCACCGAAGTGCGGATTGCACCTCGATCTGGTAGCCTTCCGGGTCTTCCAGCACGAAGGCTCGAATTCCCAAGGAGGCGCTGTCCTTTGGTTCTGTCAGCCCGATCGCGTCCTGGCTCGAGAGATAGCGGTGCCAGGCATCGACATCCGGCACGCGGATGCAAAGCTGCACGGGCTTGATTGGATTGGCGCGATGCATGCCGCGGGTCTCGTCGACAAGACCGACATAGGCATGCTCTGCAATTCTCAGGATCTTTGACCAGCCCTGATCGATCTCGAGCGGAAAGCCCATGACCTCTGTGTAGAAGTCGAACGCTCTGGGCAGATCGACATAGTAGAGAAATGTGATCGCCTTCTCGACGATGCCGTGATCGGGCCGGGTGGCTGCCTCAGTCATGTTGCGAGTTCCTTCGAAAACCATTTGCTTTCGCCGCGGCACAGATAGCGTCCGCTGCCGGGTGTGTTGAGGACCGAATGGCCGTCATAGGCGAGCTTGCCCGCGTGAAAGGTCGCGGCAACCCGAGCGGCGAAACGCCGTCCGTCGTAAGGGCTCCAGTTGAGGCCATCCTGGGCACGGCTCGCGTCCCAGACATCGTCACCCTCGGCGAGGATCGTGATGTCGGCATCGGCACCCGGGACGAGAGCCCCCTTGCGAGGATAAAGGCCGAAGAAGCGGGCAGGGCGTTCTGCGAGATATTCGGCGCAGAAATGCGCCGCGTCGACGCCGCGCTGTTTTGCGACGGTGTAGAAGGCAGGCAGCAGGGTCTCCATCCCGGGAACTCCCGCTCCGGCATCGAAAATGCTGGCGGTAAACTTGTTGTCGATCGGCCAGCTGGAATGATCGGAGCTGACAAATGCAATCCGGCCGTCGACCAGTTCCTGCCAGAGCCGGTCGATCTGGCCGGGACGAATGGGTGGGTTTACCTTCATCCGCGCACCGAGCTCTTCGCCGTCGCGTTCGGGATCGAACCAGAGATAGTGGACGCAAAGCTCGCCGGTCGCCCTGAAGCCCTCTCGCGCATAGTCATCCACCAGCTTGAAGCCGCGCGGCGTGCTGATATGGACGATATGCGCATGGCCGCCAGCACTGGCGGCGAGTTCGAGGAAATGCACGGACGATGCCAGTTCTGCGACTTCAGGCCGACTCGGCGAATGCGCGGTGATGCCGTTTCGGCCCTCATCCCTTGCGCGCGAAACCCGTGACCGCACGATTTCCTGGTCTTCGTTGTGCAGGCCAAGCGGCAGGTCGGTCGCCGAAAGCGCTTCCAGCAGATCGAGGGCGAGAGCCGCATCGATCCTCGGAAAGCGGGTGGGGCTGCTTTCGAAGGCGGAGATCTTGAAGGCGACGACGCCACCATCGGCGAGCGATCGCACCTCGTCGAGGGATTGCCCCGGCATGACTGTGCCGTAGAGCGCCACATCGCAATGGGCGAAGTGTTCGACCGCTGCGACCTTGGCGTCGAGGTGCTCCCTGGCGCTCAGAGGTGTCGGGTTGTCGTAGGGCATGTCGACGATGGTCGTGACCCCGCCGGCAATGGCAGACCGTGTCGTC
>NZ_JACYUU010000005.1:0-379257 GCF_014841925.1 Rhizobium sp. CFBP 13726 | reverse complement strand
GTTTTCACCGAAACAAAGAAGTCCGTCGCTAGCAGCGCCGCCGCCCTCGTTCAGTGAGCGGGTTATAGATCCGACCCCCAGAACAAGTCAACAGGGGGCGTCGCAAAAACTTCAAGAAAACGGTAAGGTGCTGATATAGCGTGATAAAATCAGGATCTTCTGGAAAGAGGCCCCGGAACGGGGTATTTGGCGCTAGGTTTATGTGTGCAATCCACCCTGTCTTTGGCCCCGCCTTGAAACCGCCCCGACATCTTCACAATCGCATGGGAAGAGCTTTGCATATGAAGAGTGATTTCGCCCTTATAGAGTACGCGCGAAGGCCATGGGCTTCGACCCGCGAGCCGAGTTTGACTCATGTCGCTAGAACGGGCACATGTTTGGCCCAAGGTACTGCAGGCAGCATTCCCTTGCTGTCTATGGAAGAACACGCATCACGGGACTGGCAAAGACTGGCATGATGACGGCCCGCAGCATGATACGCACGCTCGGCAACGAACCGCCGATCCTCGCCGATGGCCGTCGCGCGCCGGACCGGCGCGAAATTTCCATGCGCTGGCTTTCCGGAACGTTCCTGACCGGCATTACATCGTCTCTCCTGATGGGCGTCGCGCTGTTTGCAGCGCTCGATGGCCGCCAGCAGCTTGCCACGCCTGCCGAAGCCTCTGCCGCGATCCCCTCGGATCATGACGACGACATCACGTCGCGCGGCAAGCGTCTGCTCGGTGGCAATATCGTCGCCATGCCCACCGACCGGCGGATCATGGAAGTGTCCACCGTCGTTCACGAGGGCAATAAGGAAGTCGTGCGCCGCCGGCCCTTCGCGCATGTGAAGATGAACCTTGCGGTCAACAACGTCGCGCCGGAAGCCTATCCGAAATTCGATCCGCTCAGCATCTTCTCTTCCAGCGAAGCGCCGCCGCCGCCCAACAGCCGCACCGGCGTGATCTACGGATCCAACGTGGAATCCGATGTCAGCCTGCAGACGGTGCCCTTCCCGGTCAAGGGCGGCACCTATGCCTATGCGGCGCCGATGACGCTCGAGGAAGTGGAAGAAAACGTCCGATCCAACGGCTCCGTGCTAACGTCAGGCAATACCCAGCTCTCGGCACTCTATTATGTCGACCCGCAGCGCTTCTCCTCCGAAGATGAGGATGTCGACCTGACATCGGGTCTGGCGGCCCGCATTGTCGAGCAGAACATGTCGGTCTCGACGCCCGAACCGTTTACGGCGCGCAGCCGCGAATATGCAGATGATATCATCCCGGTCCGTCAGCCGACCACGATCGCCCAGGCGATGACCTCCGTCGGCTACCCCGATACAAAGGCCCGCGAAATCGCCGGCTACCTCAAGTCGCGGATCGGCAGCGAGGATGTGGCCGCCGGCGACGTGATCCGCATCGGCGTGATCCAGGAGGGCCAGATGGTCCTCGTCGTGCGCGCTAGCATCTATCGCCGCGGCAATCACCAGATCACGGTTGCCGCCGACGACAAGGGCCATTTCATCGACGGCAAGGAACCGCAGATGCTGGATGCGGTCGCATCCGCGTTCAGCGAGCAACCGGCCATCGTCGCCGGCCGCGAATTGCCCGACGTCTATGACGGCATCTATCGCGCTGCCCTCTCCTACGGCATGAACAGTGACATGACGTCCCTGCTCGTCAAGCTTCTGGCTAGCAATGTGGATCTTCAGGCGCAGCTGCGCCCCTCCGACATGATCGAAGCCTTCTTCTCCGTCGCGGACGAAAAGGGCCAGGCCAGCCGGGATTCGGAACTTCTCTATGTAAACGCCCGGTTCGGCGACACGACCACCCGGTTTTACCGGTTCCAGGATCAGGATGACGGTTCGGTCGATTACTTCGATCAGGACGGCCGCAGTGTCCGTCAGTTCCTGTTGCGCAATCCCGTCCCGAACGGACGGTTCACGTCAGGCTTCGGCATGCGCAACCATCCGATCCTTGGCCGTGCCTTGATGCATACCGGTTCCGACTGGGCGGCCCCGCGCGGCACGCCGATCATCGCCACCGGCAACGGCACCGTCGAAAAGGCGGGCTGGGACAGCGGCGGTTACGGCAACCAGACGCTTGTGCGCCATGCCAATGGTTACGTCTCGTCCTACAATCACCAGAGCGCGATCGCCAAGGGTGTGCGCGAAGGCGCCAAGGTCACGCAGGGTCAGGTAATCGGCTATGTCGGCTCGACCGGCCAGTCGACCGGCGCCCATCTCCATTACGAACTCGTGGTCAACGGCACCAAGGTCGATCCGATGAAGGTGCGCCTGCCCGGCGGCAAGTCGCTCGACGGCAAGGCGCTGGCGCGGTTCGAGGAAGAGCGCACCCGCATCGATGCGCTGCTGAAGAGCACATCGAAGCCGGCCGAAGTCGCCAGCCGCTAATCTTGCCCCGATACGAAAAAGGCCGCCCCGTTTCCGGTGCGGCCTCATTTTTCGATCGCGGTTTGCGTTTATGCCGCTTCGCTCATGCTGCCCTTGATGCGAAACAGCAAGCGGTCTGAGCCTGATGTCACGTTGATCGTTGATCCGTCCGGGATCTGTCCGGCGAGGATCTGCTCGGCGAGTGGATCCTGCACGAACTTCTGGATCACCCGCTTTAGCGGCCGGGCGCCATAGACAGGGTCGTAACCCTTGTTCGCCAGCCATTCGCGGGCATCGCTGTCCAGGTCCAGTTCGACCTTGCGATCGGCCAGAAGCTTCAGCAGGCGCTGCAGCTGGATATCGACGATCGCACCCATCTCGTTGCGCTTCAGCCTGTGGAACAGGATGATTTCGTCAACGCGGTTGAGGAACTCCGGCCGGAACGAGGCCTTCACCACGCCCATCACCTGTTCGCGCACGCTTTCGGAATCCTCGTCCTCGCGAAGACCGGTCAGATATTCGGCTCCGAGATTGGAGGTCATGATAATCATCGTGTTCTTGAAGTCGACCGTGCGGCCCTGCCCGTCTGTCAGGCGCCCGTCGTCGAGAACCTGCAGGAGAACATTGAAGACATCGGGATGCGCCTTTTCGATCTCGTCGAACAGAACGATCTGGTAGGGCTTGCGCCTGATGGCTTCGGTCAGCGCACCGCCTTCGTCATAACCGACATAGCCCGGAGGCGCGCCGATCAGCCGCGAGACGGAATGCTTCTCCATGTATTCCGACATGTCCAAGCGCACCATCGCGGTTTCGTCGTCGAACATGAAGCGTGCGAGCGACTTGCTAAGCTCGGTCTTGCCGACCCCGGTTGGGCCGAGGAAGATGAACGAGCCGATCGGCCGGTTCGGATCCTGCAGGCCGGCACGCGAACGGCGCACGGCGCGCGACACGGCCTGCACCGCATCGCCCTGGCCGACGACTGATTTCGCCAACTCGTCTTCCATCCGCAGCAGCTTGTCGCGCTCGCCTTCAAGCATCTTGTCGACGGGAATACCGGTCCAGCGGGACACCACATGCGCGATCGCATCCGGATTGACCACTTCCTGCACCATCGCGTTGCTGGAACTGTCCTGTGCTTCCGCCTGTGCGAGCTCCTTTTCGAGATCGGGAATGACGCCGTAGGTCAGCTCGCCGGCACGCTGGTACTCACCCTTGCGCTGGGCAGTGGCCAGTTCGTTGCGTGCTTCGTCGAGCTTGCCCTTGAGATCGGCGGCAAGTCCGAGCTTCTGCTTCTCAGCCTGCCAGCGCGCGGTCAGCGCATCCGCCTGCTCTTCAAGCGACGTCACTTCGGACTCGAGACGGACCAGCCGGTCGGCCGAGGCTGTGTCGGTTTCCTTCTTCAGCGCCTCACGCTCGATCTTCAGCTGCATGATACGGCGATCGAGTTCGTCCAGCTCTTCGGGCTTGGAATCCACCTGCATCCGCAACCGCGATGCGGCTTCGTCCATCAGGTCGATTGCCTTGTCCGGCAGGAACCGGTCGGCAATGTAGCGGCTCGACAGGGTTGCAGCAGCAACCAGCGCCGAATCCGAGATGCGGACCTTGTGGTGCTGCTCGTATTTTTCCTTGAGACCGCGCAGGATCGAGATCGTATCCTCGACCGTCGGCTCCTCGACCATGACCGGCTGGAAACGACGGGCAAGAGCCGGATCCTTTTCCACATGCTTGCGGTATTCGTCGAGCGTCGTCGCGCCGACGCAATGCAGCTCGCCGCGGGCAAGAGCGGGCTTCAGAAGGTTGGACGCGTCCATCGCGCCATCCGCCTTGCCGGCTCCGACAAGCGTGTGCATCTCGTCGATGAACAGGATGATCTCGCCGTTTTCCGACTGCACCTCGTTCAGCACGCTCTTCAGCCGCTCTTCGAACTCGCCGCGATATTTGGCACCCGCAATCAGCGCGCCCATGTCGAGCGCCATCAGCTTCTTGTCTTTGAGGCTTTCCGGCACGTCGCCATTGACGATACGGAGCGCCAGTCCTTCGGCGATCGCCGTCTTGCCGACGCCGGGTTCACCGATCAGGACGGGATTGTTCTTGGTGCGGCGCGACAGAACCTGGATCGTGCGGCGAATTTCGTCGTCACGGCCGATCACCGGATCTAGCCGGCCATCGCGCGCTTCGGTCGTCAGGTCGCGGGCATATTTCTTCAGCGCCTCAAAGCCCTGTTCGGCGGTGGCGCTATCGGCGGTGCGGCCCTTGCGCAGGTCGTTGATGACCTGGTTGAGACCCTGCGCCGTCAGCCCCGCCTTCTTCAGGCTGGCCGATGTCGAGGCCGAGCTTTCGATCAAAAGCGCCAGCAGCAGGCGTTCGACCGTGACAAAGCTGTCGCCGGCCTTCTTGGCGGCTTCTTCCGCTGTTGAAAACACCTTTGCCAGCGGCTGCGAAAGATAGATCTCGCCATTGCCGCCCGATACCTTCGGAAGCTTGGAAAGTGCAGCGTCGTTTGCGATGCGCGCATCCTTGGCGCTGCCGCCAGCGCGTTCGATCAATGCGGAAGCCATGCCCTGGTCGTCGTCGAGCAGAACCTTGAGCAGGTGCTCTGGCGTAAACTGCTGATGACCAGCGGACAGGGCCTGGGTCTGGGCAGACTGAAGGAAGCCCCGTACCCGCTCGGAATATTTTTCGATGTTCATAAGATAAACCTCCTGAATCGCCCCGCCCTCCATGGAGGCACGGACCGATGATTGAGATGGGGCTCCCTTTAAAGGCGAACCCGGCCGGCCAACCGGCCTTGGTGAAGATATGGGAGCGCGATTTTGTGATTTAAAGACGCGGAGAAGAGGATTTAGGCGATATTGGCGCGGCGTCGATCGAGCCGGGATCGCGCGATGTCGTCGAGCCGACAACTCGCCGCCGCACCCGGGTAAGACCGGCAAGGTAACAGGTGCAAAACGTGCAAGGGACAGGATCCAAGACGAGCCAGGTGCAGCATGGCGATCTCCCGCACGAGCATTCGGCTACCCCTCAAAGAAAAACTCCGGCCTTTCGACCGGAGTTTTCATATCAATCGTAGTGTCAGACCGGCTTATTCGCCAGCTTCTGCCAGGGCCGGCTTGTCGTCACCGTCGCCGGCATCGCCGCCGTCTGCCGCATCGGCATCCTTGCGGGTCTGGCGACGTGGACGGTTGCCTGCCGTGCGGCGACGGCGTGGCGTGGCTTCCGTCTGCGATTCCTCTTCGACCGAAACCTCGACCGGAGTGCCCTCGATATCAGGCTGCGGGCCGGATCCATCGACCACAGGCGCAACGGCTACCGGAGCTTCCGTGACCTGAGGCGCGCGCTGTCTGGTCCGTGTCGGAGCGACCGGCTGTTCGGCAGCAGGTGCAGCAGGCTGCTCCATCGGCTGCTCGCTGCCCTGTTCAGGTGCGCGCTCTGCACGGTCCTGACGCTCTGGGCGGTCGGGACGTTCCGGTCGACGCTCGCGGCGCTCGTTTCGGTCACGCCGGTTTTCGCGCGGCTGCTGGTCCTGGCCGGACTGGCTGCCTTGGTTGTGCCCAGAGTTTTGACCCGGGTTCTGTCCAGAGTTTTGACCCGGGTTCTGTCCAGAGTTTTGACCGGAATTCTGGCCTGAGTGCTGTCCAGAGTTCTGGCTGGAGTTATGCTCGCGGCGTGGCTGCTCGTCCATCATCGGCTGTGGTGCGTAGCCCATATCGTCGCCGTCACCCTGATCCATATCGTCTTGATCGATCGAGTTGCCGTCGCGGTCCTGGTATTCGCCACGCTCCTGATGCTGGAAACGGTCCTGCATCTGTGCCTGCGCTGCAGCAATGATGCGGTAGTAGTGTTCCGCATGCTGCAGGTAGTTTTCGGCCATGACACGGTCGCCTGCGCTTTGCGCATCACGAGCAAGCGTCGAGTATTTTTCGGCGATGTGCTGAGCGGTGCCGCGGATTTTTACATCCGGGCCGGAGCTGTCATAGGACCGGCTGAGCGGATTGCCGCCCTTGCGATTGAAATTGTTGTTTCCACCGCCGCTGCCGCCGCCGCCATTGCTGCTGCCGCCATTGTTGCTGCCACGCCCCCGACCGCGCTTGTTTTGCTGTCCTGGCCTCATATATCGTTCACCAACTCTCTGTCTTCGCTGATAAAAGGCCACGCGGCCCGCCGGTCATCGCCGGAACAGGACTTCGCGTGCCATGCGCAGGTCGACCAAGGCGGCCTGCCGCTTTCAAAGTCAAATTACCTGATCACGCACTGGATCTGCTCAACCTGCTCGGTCTTCGAAAAGAGCCGGTTCTATGGTTGACCTTTTAGCGAGAACGAATCGTTGTTCACTCCCAGCCGCCCCGATGCGTGATTTACGCTAACTCGCTTCCTGAAGGATTCCAAGCCCTTTCTTTTGCTTTGCAACATCGAAAGCCTGGATAATCAAGGGCCACCTCTCGTAAAGACAAGCACGCGATCGTTGTTACCATAATCACGTCTTGCTTGCGTCAAGATGAAGCCTGCGTCCTCGAAGATACGCGTCACGGTGTCTCGCTGATCGAACCCGATCTCGACGCCGATCGACCCTTCGTCCTTGGGAAACGAGCCGTCTTCCTGTGGACCACGCAGTTCGAGAAAGTGCTCGGCCTGCGATGCGATTGCCCGGTAGGCATCCAGGCCATCGGGTCCGCCGTCCAACGCTGCCGGCGGATCGAAATCGCGAACTTCCGGCTCCAGGTCAGGAATGACATCGCTTCTGATATAGGGCGGGTTTGACACGATTATGTCGAAACGCCCGTCAATTGCGTCAAACCAGTGACTTCTGATGCCCTGAAACCGCTCGCCAAGAACAAGACGTTGCGCATTGCGCGTCGCCGTCAAAAGCGCATCGTCAGAGATATCGGAGCCGACGCCCGTCGCTTGCGGAACCTCGCTCAGCAGTGCCAGAATGATGGCGCCGGTCCCGGTGCCAAGATCGAGCACGCGGGCATGGCCCTTATCCGCAACGATCCGTCTGAGCACGGGCAGCATGCATTCGACCAGGAGTTCGGTATCCGGCCGCGGCTCCAGCGTCTCCTTGGACAGCAACAGATCCAGCCCGTGAAACGCCCGCATGCCGAGAATGCGGTGAACCGGCTCGTGGCCCAGGCGGCGCGCCACCGCGTCCGCAATCCGGGCCATGTCGAGGGCATCGACCACCCGGTCTCCGTCGACGAACACCTCGGTCGAGGAAAGTCCCAGCAAGCCGCCGATCAGAAGCCTTGCCTCGATGGCCGCATCGGCGATGCCTGCTGCGGCAAACTGCGCCCTTGCATCCGCCACCACCGCCTTCAACACAGACGCCGGTTGCTGGCTCATCCGTGCTGCTCGCCGAGCTGCGCCAGCTGTCCCGCCTGATAATCCGAGATCAGCGCATCGACGACTTCGTCGATCTCGCCGATCATCATCCGGTCGAGCTTGTAGAGTGTCAGGTTGATACGGTGGTCGGTCACGCGCCCTTGAGGGAAATTGTAGGTGCGGATGCGCTCCGACCGGTCGCCGGAACCGACCTGGCTCTTGCGGTCCGCAGAGCGTTCGCTGTCGGCTTTCTGGCGCTCCATGTCGTAGAGCCTCGAGCGCAGGACCTGCATGGCTTTCGCGCGGTTCTGGTGCTGCGATTTTTCCGAACTGGTGACGACCAGCCCCGTCGGCAGGTGGGTGATGCGCACAGCGGAATCGGTGGTGTTGACGTGCTGGCCGCCGGCGCCCGATGCCCGCATTGTATCGATGCGGATGTCGTCCGCCTTGATCTCGATATCGATCTCTTCCGCTTCGGGCAAAACCGCGACCGTCGCTGCCGACGTATGGATGCGCCCCTGCGTTTCCGTATCGGGCACGCGCTGCACCCGGTGCACGCCGCTTTCGAATTTCAGCTTGGAAAACACGCCGCGGCCAGTGACGGTGGCGATGACTTCGCGAAACCCGCCCGCTTCGCCGTCGCTGGCAGACAGCACTTCCACCTTCCAGCCATGGGCGCTGGCGTAGCGCTCGTACATCCGAAACAGGTCGCCGGCAAACAGCGCCGCCTCGTTGCCGCCGGTGCCGGCGCGGATTTCCAGGATAGCGCTGCGCTCGTCGGCTGCATCCTTGGGAAGGAGCAGGATCTGCATGTCCTTTTCCAGCTGCTCGATGCGCTCTTCCGCATCCGGCAGCTCCATCTCGGCCAGTTCGCGCATCTCGCGGTCGGTCGCCTTGTCGACAAGCATCGCACGCAGGTCTGCGACCTCAGCCAGTGTCTTTTCATATTCACGGATCTTGGTGACCACCGGCTGAAGTTCGGAATATTCCGACGCCAGTTTCACATAGACATCGGCAGCCGGACCCTCCGACATGCGCGCCTCGATCTCGCCGAACCGGCGTTCCAGTTCGCGCATCTTTTCGACAGGAAGCTTCGCCACCCAATCACTCCACTCTTGTTCTTTGTGTTTTTCTATACGGGAATGTTGTTGGTTTCCGCAAACCGCAACAGCAAATTGCGGATCGGCTCGTCCGAGCGCACGTCGTCGAGCGCGGCGTTCAGCTCCTCGGCCAACTGCCCTGCATCGAGACCAAGCAGCATCGCCTTGACCGGCCCGATCGAGGTTGCCGCCATCGAGACCGAGCGGAAACCGACGCCGATCAGCGCCATGGCCGAAAGCGGCTTGCCGGCCATCTCGCCGCACAAGGTCACCGGCGTGCGGTTCTTATCCCCGGCACGCGCGATGTCGCGCAGAATGCGCAGGAACGGCTTGCCCAGAATATCGAACCGGTCGGAGACGCGGGCATTGCCCCGGTCGGCGGCCATGGCGAACTGGAACAGATCGTTCGAGCCGACAGAGACGAAATCCACTTCCGCCATCAGTTCATCCAGCTGCCACATCAGCGACGGCACTTCCAGCATCGCGCCGAACTGCAGCTTGCGCGGCAGGCTGTGGCCGAATTTGGAAAGATGCTGGACTTCCTTCTGGAACAGCTCGCGCACCGCGCGGATTTCTGAAACCTCGGTGATCATCGGCAGCATCATGCGCAGCTCGGAACCCGCCGATGCCCGCAGCAGCGCGCGCATCTGGGTGCGCAGCAGGCCCGGCCGATCGAGAGACAGGCGGATCGCCCGCCATCCCAGCGCCGGGTTTTCCTCTTCCTGGCTACGAAGGTAGGACACGACCTTGTCGCCACCGATATCGAGCGTGCGGAACGTCACCGGAAGGCCAGCCGCCTGGCGGATCACGGCGCGATAGAACGCCTCCTGTTCCTCAAGCTTCGGCATGGTCGAGGCGATCATGAACTGCAGCTCGGTGCGGAACAGGCCGATACCCTGCGCACCGGATTCGGCAAGCTGCGGCAGATCCACCAGCAGGCCGGCATTCATGTTGAGGCTGATCGCCTTGCCATCCTTGGTCACCGGCTCGACCGAGCGCAGTGCCTTGAACTGCTCCTGGCGCCGGGCCCGCAGCTTGACCTTTTCCTCATAGGCCTTCTGCAGATCCGCCATCGGGCGCACATGCACCTGGCCGTCGTCACCGTCGATGATGATGGGATCGCCGTTTTCGGCAAGCGCAACCAAGCCCGTCGCCTGGCCGACAACCGGAATACCCATGGCGCGGGCCACGATCACCACATGGCTGGTGACCGCACCTTCTTCCAGCACCAGCCCGCGCAGGTTCTCGCGCGGATAATCGAGCAGTTCAGCAGCGCCCATGGCGCGCGCAAGAATGATCGCATCGAGCGGGAAGTTCTCGTCCGTTGCTCGGCCGGAATAGCCGGTCAGCTGGCGCAGCAACCGGTTGGCCAGATCGTCGAAATCATGCATCCGCTCGCGCAGATAAGGGTCGGTCAGGCGCATCATCCGCGCCTTGGTGTCGCTCTGCACCTTTTCGACCGCAGCTTCCGCCGTCAGACCGTTGTGGATCGCCTCTTCCATGCGGCGCACCCATCCCTGGTCGTGCGCAAACATGCGGTAGGTCTCGAGAACCTCGCGGTGCTCGCCCTCCTGCGCCACGTCGCGGCGCTGCAGCATGTCGTCGATCGAGATCCGGAGCGATCCGAGCGCTTCGGCCAGACGGAGGATTTCCTTGTCCGAATCCTCGTTGAGAAGATTGGTAACGACGATACGAGGCTCGTGCAGAACCACATGGCCAAGCCCGATGCCCTCGTTATAGCCGTTGGCCGCGATCGTGACGGCGCGGGTAAGGTCCAGCTCAAGCCCCGGTGCCGTGATCTTCTTCAGGTCGCCGGTCGCGATCATCTCGGCGATCACCATCGCCGTCGTCTCGAGCGCCTCCACCTCGTCTTCGCGGTAGTTGCGGCTGGCCTTGTTCTGCACGACGAGAACGCCAAGCGTGCGGCCGGCGCGCAGGATCGGCACGCCGAGGAAGGAATGGTAGATCTCTTCGCCGGTTTCCGGCAGGTAGCGGAACGCGGGATGCGCCTGCGCATCGGACAGATTGAGCGGCTGTGCCGAGGCGGCAATCGTGCCGACCAGACCCTGCCCCATCTTCAGCTGCGATGTATGGACAGCCTCCTTGTTGAGGCCCTCGGTGGCATAAAGCTCGAGCACACCATCGGAGCGCAATACATAGACGGAGCAAACCTCCGCCACCATGTTGCTGGCGATCTGGCGCACGATCCGGTCAAGCCGCTCCTGCGGCTCAAGTGGCTCGGCCATCAACTCGCGGAGCCGCTTCAGAAGAACGCGCGGCCCGGCCGACATGTCTCTCATCGGCATCATTGCTCCCGAATGCATCTTTAATCCGGAAGTGGCCGCGCGAGTTTCACACCCACGCGGCGAACCGGTTGACGATCAAGTCTTATCGAGACCGTAGGCGGAATGCAAAGACCGAACTGCAAGTTCCGAGTAGTCGCCGGCGATCAGGATCGAAATCTTGATTTCCGAGGTGGTGATCGCCTTGATGTTGATCGACTTTTCGGCAAGTGCCTTGAAAGCGGTCGCCGCAACGCCGGCATGGCTGCGCATGCCGATGCCGATCACCGACACCTTGGCGAGACCCGATTCGCTCTGCACGACGTCGAAGCCGATCTTGTCCTTGTTGTCTTCGAGAACGCTGATGGCCTTGGCCACGTCCCCGTAAGGCACGGTGAAGGTCATGTCGGTCTTTGATCCGTCCTCGGAAATGTTCTGGACGATCATGTCGACATTGATGTGATTTTCGGCCAGCGGGCCGAAGATGGCGGCAGAAACGCCTGGCCGGTCGGAGAGACGACGCAGGGAGATCTGCGCTTCATCCTTGGCGTAGGCGATGCCGGTGACGACTTCCTGTTCCACGATCTCTTCCTCGTCGCAAATCAAAGTACCGGGCGGGTTGATGAGGTCGCCCATGCCCGGTGCATCGGGATCCTCGAAACTGGAGCGCACGAAGGTGCGGACCTTGTGAACCATGGCAAGTTCCACAGAACGCACCTGCAACACCTTGGCGCCGAGCGATGCCATTTCGAGCATTTCCTCGAACGAAATCTTCTTCAGGCGCCGCGCCTTGGGCACGATGCGCGGGTCCGTCGTATAGACGCCATCGACATCCGTATAGATGTCGCAACGATCGGCCTTGAGAGCGGCAGCAATCGCCACCGCCGAAGTGTCGGAACCGCCGCGACCGAGCGTCGCGATCCGGTTGTCCGGGCCGATGCCCTGGAAGCCGGCAACGACGGCCACCTGGCCCTCGCCCATCCGCTTGATGATGTCGGAACCGTCGATTTCCTGAATGCGTGCCGCGCCGTGCGCATTGTCGGTGCGGATCGGCAACTGCCAGCCCTGCCAGGAACGCGCGTTGATCCCCATCGACTGAAGCGCGATCGCAAGCAGACCTGATGTCACCTGCTCGCCGGAGGCAACAACGGCATCGTATTCGCGCGCGTCGTAAAAGGGAGAGTCAGCACCATTGACCTTCGGCGTGTCCTGTACCCAGCCCACCAGCTCGTTGGTCTTGCCCGACATGGCGGAAACGACGACGGCCACTTCATGGCCCGCGTCGACCTCGCGTTTCACATGGCGTGCCACATTGTGGATACGGTCAAGATTGGCGACGGACGTGCCGCCGAACTTCATCACGATGCGAGCCATTCGACAAAAACCACTGTTTCGTCCCGGCACCATACGCTGGAACGTCTGCTTCCCGTTTCTCTGCTCTCCGGGCATGAACGCCTGGAGTCACAAAGTTGCGGGGGTCTCATAACGAAAAGGGGCTGGCGGTGCAATGGCCGGAACAGGCCAGAACGGTACGCCCGGCAAAAACCGGAGGCAGTATTTCGCGATTATCCGCGGAAAATCGCCGAACATGAAAAGGGCCGCTTTCGCGGCCCCCGACTATCATCAACTGTAACCGTTCACGGCGGAGCTCGTCCACCGTTATCGCCTTAGCGATTGCGGCAACCCGGGCCGACGCACTGCTCAGTTTCACCCTGCGGGGCGCGACGGTCGTTATTACGCTCTGCACGCGGTTCCTGACGACGTTCTTCTCTGCGTTCGTCATTGCGCTCGGCACGCGGCGGCGGGCGGCGATCGTCCCTGCGGTCATCGCCACGATCCATGCGCGGCGGTGGTGGGCGACGGTCGTCGTCGCGATCAATCCGCGGTGGTGGACGGCGGTCATCCCGGTCGCGGTCGATACGCGGTGGTGGAGGACGACGGTCGTCGTCACGATCGATACGCGGCGGTGGGCGACGATCGTCCCGGTCTCGGTCGACGCGTGGCGGGTCACGGCGGTCGCCGCGATCACGGTCCCAACCGGGACGGTTGTCCCAGCGGTCACGATCGCGGTCGCGGTCCCAACCCGGAGGCGGTGGCGGCGGACGTCTGTCACGATCCCAACGCGGCGGTGGCGGCGGCTGACGATCGGCGCGCCAATTGTAATCGCGCCAGCGATCACGTTCGCGATAGAAATTGCGCTCTCTGTAATGGCGGCCCCAGTAGTCGTTGACTTCGAAGGTCACCGTCGGGATGCCGAGACCCTGATAGTAGTCGGGCGCGACATAGACGCGGTTCGAACGGTACGCCGCCTGGACATAGTTTCCCGACACCCAGCCACGACCGCCGTAGAACGAAACGTCGCACCAGTTCACGCTGCTCATGCAGCCGTTGATGGTAACGGTCGCGCTGACCGGGATCACTGTAACCGCCGGATAGGCGGTGCTCGGACCAGACCGCATGTTCACGTTCGCGGTTGCGAATCCCTGCACGGCAGCCGAAGCAATCGACGGCGCCAGCATCAAGGCGCCGAGAGCGGCTACCCGTAAAAGTAACTTTTTCACCTGTTTCCTCCTGGAAAACATAAGCGGTCGGAATTGCTTCCGTTTTGCGCCCCGTAATTTTCAGCCTAAATGCTCGGAACGACCTATTGTTCCAGTTGTCGGCTGAATGGCGAATGAATGATGTATTTGACTGTCATTCACCCTTTTTCTCCTCGCCGTAAGCAACGGTTCATCCCGCCCGCTCACTGGAAAACAATGACTAAGCTGTCGCGCGACCTCCGCGGCGATGTCACCCCTTGACATCAACCCGGGATCGTCCGACTTCAGGCCCTAGTACGAGAGGATGACGATATGACCGAAACCACACGCAGCACAGTCGATAAGGACCAGGTTGAATGGTTCTCGAAAATGGCAGCCGAGTGGTGGAACCCGACAGGGAAGTTTCGGCCTCTCCACAAGTTCAATCCGGTCCGCCTCTCCTATCTTCGCGACCGGATCTGCGAGCATTTCGGCCGTGACCCCAACGGTCACCAGCCCCTTGCCGGTCTTCGCATCCTCGATATCGGATGTGGCGGCGGTCTGTTGTCGGAGCCGATGGCCCGCATGGGTGCGACCGTTGTCGGCGCGGACCCGTCTGAAAAGAACATCGGCATCGCTTCCACCCATGCCGCTGAAACCGGCGTTAGCGTCGATTATCGCGCAGTCACCGCCGAAGACCTGGCCGCATCGGGCGAGATGTTCGACGTGGTCATGAACATGGAAGTAGTCGAACACGTCGCTGACGTCGATTTTTTCATCACGACCTGCGCGTCGCTGGTGAAGCCGGGCGGCCTGATGTTCGTCGCGACTATCAACCGCACGCTGAAGGCCGGCGCGCTGGCGATCTTTGCTGCGGAAAACATTCTCCGCTGGTTGCCGCGCGGCACCCACCAGTACGACAAGCTTGTGCGCCCGGAAGAGATCGAAAAGCCGCTGTCAAAAAGCGGCATGGAGATCATTCACCGCACCGGCGTGTTCTTCAACCCGCTCAGCGACCGCTGGAACCTGTCATCCGACATGGACGTCAATTACATGCTTCTGGCGCGGCGTCCGGGCTGAGCTTCAGTTCTTGACGACAGCCGTGACGGGTGTTGCGGCGTCGACGGATCCACCCTTCCGGTGCAAAAGCGTGGCCCAACGGGGCCGCTCGAACAGGAAGTTGCCGATCCCTGTCGCCCTGACAATCGCGTAGAGGATGAGCGAGCTCACGATCGACACGATCATCACCGAAACGCTCAGCAGTCCTGTATCGGTAATCAGTCCGGTCTTGAGCGCTACTGCCCTGAACAGAGACATCGGGATGGTAAAGGCGAGGTAGACAACCAGCGAATGCTTGCCGAGCCAGACCAGCCAGCGCGAGAACGGCAGTTGGACGACGAGGCCGCAAGCGATGCAAAGCGCCAGCGTTCCAGCGACAGCAAGTACGAAATGCATCCCTGGCAACACCGCAGACCCCATCTGCATCCCGACCGGTTGAACCTCATAGCCGGGTGAAAACACGAGCACTCCGTTGACCAGCGCCCAGACGCACAGCGCAGCCCAGGCTCTCGCCGAATAGCGCTGGCAGAGATCGACCAGCTTCAAAATTGCGGGACCCGTCCGGAAGCCGAGGTAGAAGAAGATAAAATACGCGGCAAACTGCGTCACCACATAGCTCGCCGAATGGGGCGACAGGACCTCGAGGCCGATCGCGACCGGAAGAACCACCCAGGCCTGAACAGACAGCTGGTACAACAGCTTCGTCACCAGTCCGAAAATGGCAAGCAGATAGACGAACCACAAAACGCCGTAGGGCTGGACCATCGCAAACGCCAGCTCCTTCAGCATCTTGCTGAGATCGATTTCGTAGACCCCGATCTTGAGGCCAAGCATGATCGTGACCCAGAGCACGTAGAAATAAAGGTAATGGACCACCCGGCGGTCGACGAACTGCAACCACGGGCGGGCGATAACCTGCGACAGGAACAGACCCGAGATCAGGAAGAATTCCGGCATCCGGAATGGCGTGGCGAAACCGATGACATAGTGCAGAAAGCCGACCTGCCCGGTATATTCGCCGGTATTGTAGGCCGCGTACATCATCACAACCAGGATGATCGAGACACCTTTGGCGGCGTCGACCCACGCTAAACGATCAATCTTTTCCATGCTGCAGAGCACTTTCTGTCTGATCAAGGTTACGGGGACGCCCTTGCGCTGCGATCGCAACGATCCGGCCTGTTTGGTCTAAATCCAGAGGGTCATGTCGAATGCGATGTTGGTGTCGACGTCTGCCAATTCGTCGCCGGAGTGTGGTCCTTGGAGAACTGGGCAGGATTTGAACCTGCATGTACGGGCTTGCGGGCCCGCTCCATTTCAGTCTGGCACCAGTTCATCACGGACGGCTTTCGGCAGCCCGTCCGCAGAGATAGCGCAGTCAGGTTAGAGTTCGGTAAACCGGCATGGTAAAGATGCATGTCTTGGAAGAAATACTTACAAGATACTTCCGACATCGCTAATGAACTTGAAGACCGGCGTCAGTTGCCGTCTTCCGGGAGCGTCGGCAAGGGGGCGATGTCGATGCCCTCATCAATCAGCTCGCGCACGTCGTCGAAACTTGCCTTGCCGATAATCCCGCGCGCATCGGCCTCGCCGTAATGGATCTTGCGCGCCTCTTCCGGAAATTTCTCGCCGACATCTTCGGAACTGGCGCGGATACCGGCGACGGCTTCCTTGAGCTTCGCCATCACCTCATGGCGCGCCATATTCATCGCCAACTCCTGCTTGGCTTCCTTCTTCCGTGCTGTCGAAACGGAGGGCGCCATCAGGGATTTTGAGATCGCGGTGGAATTGCAGACCGGACAGGTTAAAAAGCCGCTTTCCACCTGGCGGTCGAAATCGGCGCTTTGGGCAAACCAGCCTTCAAACGCATGTCCGTTCTCGCAGCCGAGCGAATATTTGATCACGCCGCCTCTTCCCCGTCACCGCGGTCGGGGACGATCGCCACGGAAAACTCCCGGGCATTCTTGAGGTTGGGGATCTTCTGGCGTGCCGCCCGGACCTGGTCGAGATCGATCTCGGCGATCAGGACCTCTTCGCCGGTGCCGCCAGCCATCGCCAGAACCTTGCCCCAGGGATCGACGATCATCGAATGACCGAAGGTTTCGCGGCCATCTTCGTGGGTGCCGCCCTGTGCCGCAGCAATCAGGAACGTCCCGTTCTCGATGGCGCGGGCCCGAAGCAGGATTTCCCAATGCGCCTCGCCCGTCTGGCGGGTAAAGGCAGCCGGAACCGTGAGAATTTCGGCGCCGGCCAAGGCCTCGGCCCGGAACAGCTGCGGAAACCGCACATCGTAGCAGATCGCGAAACCGAGCCTGCCGAAACCGAGGTCGGCGACCCGCGCTTCGTTGCCGGGTTCATAGGCCGAACTTTCGCGCCAGCTTTCGCCATTGTCGAGATCGACATCGAACATGTGGATCTTGTCGTAGCTGCAGACGGTTGCGCCGTCTGGCGAAAACAGGAAAGCGCGGTTGGCGATCTTTCCGTCGTCGCGGGCAATGGCGGTCGAGCCGATATGCAGGAAGACACCAAGCTCTTTTGCGAGATCGCGCGCAGTCGAGACGATCACATCATCCGCCTCGCCCCGCAAGACCTCGCGGGCCGCCTTGCGGTCACGCTGCAGCATGCCGGTCATTTCGGGCGTCTGGATATAGGTCGCGCCATTGGCTGCAGCGTCACGGACAAGACGCGCCATGTCGGCCGCATTCCTGACCGGATCGACGCCCGAACACATCTGGATCGCTGCAACCTTGACCGCGGTCATCGAAAAATCTCCTCAGGCCGCCAGAAGCGGATCGAGCTTGCCGGCACGGTCGAGCGCATGCAGGTCGTCGCAACCGCCGACATGCCGACCATCGATGAAGATCTGCGGGAATGTCGAACCGCCGTTCGACTTCTGCACCATTTCGGCGCGCAGTTCCTTGGAATAGGTCGCGTCATGCTCGGTAAAGGCAACGCCCTTGGATTCGAGCAGCGCCTTGGCGCGGGCGCAGTAACCGCAATATTCGCGGGTGTAAATGATCACATCTGCCATGATTTTCTCCACGTACTGTCAGGACTTTGTGCAGCGCGTCACAATTGCCGTCTCTGTCATATAGGCCCGGCAATGGCCATTGCAAAGGTCAAAACCGTCACCTCGGCAGCCCCTGCCCGCTTCAGCGCCCGGGTTGCGGAAGACACTGTCGCGCCGGTCGTGAACACGTCGTCGACCAGTACGATATGCTTGCCGAACACGTCCTGTTCGCGACCCGCGGCCACCTTGAACGCGGCGCGGACGTTCTCCTCGCGGCCCCGCGCCGTCAGCCCCACCTGGCGCCGCGTGCTCTTCGTGCGCAGCAATGTTGCGGCAAGAAAGGGCTTTTCGGATTGAGCGGCGAGATGCCGCCCGAGCTCGGCTGCCTGATTGAACCGGCGCCAGAGCATCCGCCAGCGATGAAGCGGCACAGGGAGAATAGCGTCGCAATCGGCCACATGGGTCTCGCTCGCGCGCAGCATCCACCCGGCCATCATTGCGGCGAGGTCGGCGCGATCCCTATATTTCAGCGCATGGACGAGCGAGCGTGCCGCACCTTCGTGGATTGCCACAGCCCGCAGGCGGTCGAACACCGGGGGATTGGCGATCGCTTCCGGCGAGATCAGTAATTGCTCATCCAGAGCGGGATCGGAAGGATCATAGGAGAACGGAAGGCCTAGAACCTCGCAGTAAGGACGTTCGATGAAGCGCAGACCGCGCCAGCACTGTGCACAGAAACCGCGATGGCTGCCGGTGATCACCCCGCATCCGGGACAGGCTGGCGGGTAGACGACGTCGCCTATCCGGCGTGTCCAGACGGACGCGGCCGATACCATGCTCCTCAGCGATCGCAAGGCGGGGGACGAAGACATGCTTGACATTAATCGACGGAGAGCGACTTTGCGACCCGCGGAAATTGAGTGGAAAACATGGACATCATTTTTGACGCCGAACTGGTCGAAGCACGGCGCCGGCGTGCGATTACCGCTGGCGACCACAACGCGGCGTTCCTACTGGATATAGCCGGACGCGAACTGGCCGAGCGGCTGTCCGTGGTCGAGCGGCAGTTCGAACAGGGTGTCGAGTTGCATGGCGGTACGGGGACTGCAGCCCGCGAAGCGAAAGCAACCGGCAAGGTCGCCAACATGGTCCGGATCGAGAGCGATCCTACCTTCGCCGTCTCGGGCGAAGACATCACGGTCGCACCGCTCGACGATGTGCCGCTCGAGCCGGATACGGTCAACCTCGTCGTCTCGCCGCTTGCCCTCCACCTGATCAACGATCTTCCCGGCACGCTGGTCCGCATCCGCCGGGCGCTGAAGCCGGACGGGCTGTTCCTTGCCGCCATTCCCGGATCCGGCACGCTTGCCGAGCTGCGCGATGTCCTTCTGTCGTCCGAGGTGGAATTGACCGGTGGTGCTAGCCCGCGGGTCATTCCGTTTGCGGATGTGCGGGACGTTGGTGGGCTTTTGCAGCGGACGGGTTTCGCGCTGCCAGTAATCGATGCGGAAACCTACACGGTGCGCTACGACAACCTGTTTGCGCTGATGCGGGACCTGCGCGGCATGGGCATGACCAACGCGCTTGCAGGCCGCAGCCGCAAGCCGCTGACGAAGACCTTCTTCCTGAAAGCCGCCGAGCTTTATGCCGAGCGCTATTCGGATCCGGATGGCCGAATCCGGGCCACGTTTTCGATCATCTACGCATCGGGATGGGCGCCGCACGAAAGCCAGCAAAAGCCCCTGAAGCCGGGATCTGCCAAGATGCGGCTGGAAGATGCGCTGCGCGGATCGCAGAACGAAAACTGACAGGTCAGGGTAACGATCGGGGGAGGCTCAGGTAATCGGCTTGTCGACCTTGCCGCCGAGGAAGCTGAACATATTGCTGAGCGCCGAGGAAAAAGCGCCGAAACCGGCGAGCAAGGCGGCCGATATGATTGCAATGATCAGGCCGTACTCGACAGCCGTCGCCCCACATTCGTCGCGCATGAAGGAACGCAGGAGACGCATGACTTGCCCTTTATCCGGTAAACCGCTGATCTGTCGCCCGACTATAGTGACTAATCGTTAATTAGCAGCCATCGTTTGCGCCGTAGCCCTGTACGATGCAGACGGAGCCCGGCGTGTCCTGAAGGACGCTACGGCGGATCGTGTAGGTTTTCGTGCCCTTCTCGACCGGCTTGATCGAGCCGGTGGTGATCATGTCGAAGTCCTGCTTGACCGTTGCCAGCCGCTGCTGGTCATCGTGACCGGCGAGCATCGGCGTCACGATCAGCGCAAGCGCAACCGCAGCGGTGCCAAACAGCAGAGCAATATTGAGGGCGCCGGTCCTACCGGATCTGTGCTTTGCCCCCTGGCGGGCCTGCACAGTTTTCCAGAATTCGTCTTCCATCGCTGAAAAGCCTCGTCAACGCAGTCACTGATCCCCCTGACGATGCCACGATGGGCTGAATTAAAGGTTAACAGGCTCTGAATTCGACTGCGCTAATTCGATTGATCTCGATCAGACAAGATCCTGAATGATCGGGATCAGAGGCTCGTCGGCGGGCGGCATCGGATAGTCCCGAAGCGCGTTCGGCTTGACCCACTTGATCTCCTGCCCCTCGCGCCCGTGCGGAATGCCCTCGAAACGGCGACAGACATAGAGCGGCATCAACAGATGGAAGGTTTCATAAGTGTGGCTCGCAAATGTCAGCGGCGCAAGGCAGGCTTCCTTCGTCTGGATCCCGAGCTCCTCGTCGAGTTCACGAATCAACGTCTCCTCGGGCGTTTCGCCAGGCTCCACCTTACCCCCCGGAAACTCCCAGAGCCCGGCCAGCGACTTGCCCTCAGGGCGCTGCGCAAGCAGGATGCGGCCATCGGCATCGATCAGCGCGCAGGCTGCAACGAGAAGAATTTTCCTCGACATGAGATCGGTCACCCTTTGCGCCAGTAGTGGTATTCATAGACCTTGCGAAAGCCGAACTGGCGATAGAGGGCAATCGCCGGTTCGTTGTCTGCCTCCACCTGCAGCCATGCCGAACGGGCGCCGCTGACGCGGGCCCAGCGCAGTGCCGAGGCAAGTATTTCCGAGCCGATGCCCTGCCGCCGAACCGTTTGCGACACGGCAAACGACATGACGCCCGCAAGATCGTTGTCCTGCACGCAAAGCGCCACGGCGACGGCGCCGTGACGTGGGCTTTCCTTGATGAAGAAGCCCGATTGCGGCTTGATGGAACTGAGGATCTCCGCCAGTGCCGGCTTCAGCGCTGCGTCGTCCTGCCCCACTGCAATGCAGGCATCGACGAAACGGCCGATATCGTGGCTGGGAAGATGACCAAGCGTCGGCGGCAGCGGAAGGTGGGCGAGATCGCCGATCATCACATCTGCGGTCTCGAACATCTGCCAGCCATCATCCTCCAGATGACGGATCAGGTGGGGCGGTGCGAGCGGCGTTTCGCGCACCACCAGCGATCGTCCGTAATCGGCAAAACGCTTGCGGGCCTTCGACAACCGCAGGTCCATGTCCCGGTAATCCGACGGATCGAGCGGCACGATGCAGTTGAGACGCTTCGACGGATGGCTACCCGTCAACCGAACCTGCCAGCTGCCGTCATAGACCACGGAAGCCGCGGGCCAGGCCCGGAAGCCGACCGCTTCCAGTCTCCGAACCAGCGGCAGGTCGCCTTGCGCGAGAGATGCGGTCATATCCGTCATCAGCTCCGGTAATCGCCGTTGATGGCAACATATTCCTTGGTGAGGTCGCAGGTCCAGACGGTGGCCGTGCCGGAGCCGAGGCCGAGTTCGACCTTGACCGGAATGTCCTGCCCCTTCATCACGTTGGACGCGGCCTCTTCCGAATAGGAAGGATCGCGTTCGCCATTGACGGCAACGCGGACATCGCCGAACCAGATCGCCAGCTTGTCGCGGTCCGCCGCTTCGCCGGCCTTGCCGACGGCCATGACGATACGGCCCCAGTTGGCGTCTTCGCCGGCGGCGGCGGTCTTGACCAGCGGCGAATTGGCGATCGACAGCGCGATCGTCTTGGCGCTAGCATCGCTTTCAGCGCCCGTGACCGTGATCTTGAGCATCTTGGTGGCGCCTTCGCCATCGCGCGCAACCTGGATCGCCAGGTCCTTCAGAAGCGCGTTCAACGCATCCCGGAAAGACGACAGCGCCGGATCGGCGGGATCGGTGATCTGCGCCTGGCCGTCTGCAGCAGCAGCCCCCGTTGCAAACAGCATCAGCGTATCGGACGTGGACGTATCGCTATCGACCGTCATGGAATTGAAGCTTGGCTCGACGCCTGCAGAGAGAAGCGACTGCAGCACCGAAGACGAGATATCGGCGTCGGTGACGACGAAAGACAGCATCGTCGCCATGTCAGGCGCGATCATGCCAGCACCCTTGGCAATGCCGTTGATCGTAACCGCGACGCCGCCGATCTCCGCCATGCGGGTCGCGACCTTCGGATAGGTATCCGTGGTCATGATCGCCTTGGCAGCCTCCTGCCAGAAATCGCCCGTGGCCGACCCGTGCATATCGCCAAGCACGCCTGCAAATTTCGTGGCATCGAGCGGTTCGCCGATGACGCCTGTCGATGCGAGGTAAATTTCATTCTCGCTGCATCCGACAGCAGCCGCTGCCGATTGTGCGGTAAGTTCCGTTGCCTGGCGGCCCTTGGCGCCGGTAAACGCGTTGGCATTGCCGGAATTGACCACCACGGCCCGCGCAGTGCCATGGGCTAAGTTCGCGCGGCAGAAATCCACCGGTGCCGACGGGCATTTCGACTTGGTGAACACGCCGGCCACCGCTGCCGGTGCGTCGAACACCATCAACAGCACGTCGGTACGGTTCTTGTATTTGATGCCGGCGGCAGCTGTCGCCATGCGGACGCCGCGCAGGGCCGGCATTTCGGGATAGGACTTCGGGGCGAGCGGCGAGACGGAAGAGGACATCTGAACAACCTGGCTGAATAGGAAAGGGCCCGGATATACCGGGCCCAGATGCGAATTTTACTGCTGTGCCGGTGCCGGCGCTTCTGCACCGTCCTGCATCTTGCTCACGTCCTCGTAGCCCTTCTTCAGGCCCTCATCCATGATCTCGATCTTCTGGTCGGCCTTCGCCTTTTCGATAATGGCGACATACTTGTCGCGCATCACGAGCTGCTTGACCTGGTCCTCGACCTGGTCGAGTGCCGGCGGAGCGGCTTCGCGCTTGTCGAGAAGCTTGATGACGTGGAAACCGAACTGGGTCTTGACCGGGGTCTTGGTGTAGGCGCCCTTTTCGAGGGCAAACGCGGCCTGCTCGAATTCCGGAACCATGCGGCCCTGGGCAAACCAGCCGAGATCGCCACCTTCGTCCTTGTTCGAATCCTGCGACTTTTCCTTGGCAATGGCTGCGAAATCGCCACCCTTGTCGAGGTCGGCAATCACGGCCTTTGCTTCATCCTCGGTCTTTACCAGGATATGGGCAGCATTGACCTCTTCCTGCTTCGGGATCGACGCGATTTCCTTGTCGTAGCGTGCCTTTACTTCTTCGGGCGTCGTGGCATTGACCACGTGCTTGCGGAAGTAGGCGTTGTGCAGCTCGCGATCGCCGATATAGGCCATGCGCTTCTTGTAGTCCTCGGTGTTACCAAGGCCTTCGGCGGCAGCACCGCTTGCCAGAAGCTTCACGTCGATTGCGCCGGAAAGGGCCGCAACCTTCTTCTGTTCTTCGGGAAGCTGGGCCAGCTGCGGGTCGAGGTTCTGGACCGCGACGTCGAGTTCGGCCTGAGTGATGTTCAGGCTGCCCACCTTGGCGACGACCGTATCGTCAGCGGCGAAAGCCGGGGCCTGGACGAAGATCGCAGCGGCAAGAGCAGCCGATACGAGAAGTTTGTGGCGCAGCATCGAGTTACCTTTCGATTGGTGAACCGGATCCAGAACGTCTGGCACCGGCCGGAAAACCTTCACAAACACCGGATTGTGGCCATTCTGTATCGGCCGTCACCGTTGACATAATTCGGACCCCCTCTTATCTGTCACGCAACTTCGCGTCCAGAAGCTTTGCGGGCGCCACGGGTTGAATTGTCAGAGGCGCCGCCGGCCGACAAGCTCAATCGTGGTCTCGACGAGTGACATCAGGGACTGACATCAGAAAGGGCCATTCGTATGGTCAGCTTTGGCGGCATTGCCCGCAAACTGTTCGGATCTGCAAACGAGCGCCGCGTGCGGGGCTACAAGCCGATGCTCGAGAAGATCAATGCAATCGAGGAAGCCACCAAGGCGCTCACCGATGAGCAGCTCGCCAACAAGACGGCGGAGTTCCGCCAGATGCTGGCAGACGGCAAGACCCTGGAGGATATCCAGATCCCTGCCTTTGCGGTGCTTCGCGAAGCGGCCCTCCGCGTTCTCGGCATGCGACCCTTCGACGTCCAGCTGACCGGCGGCATGATCCTTCACGACGGCGCAATCGCCGAGATGAAGACCGGCGAAGGCAAGACGCTGGTGGGAACCCTGCCCGTCTACCTCAATGCACTGTCGGGCAAGGGCGTGCATGTGGTGACCGTCAACGATTATCTCGCACAGCGCGACGCCAGCATCATGAGCCGCCTCTACGGGTTCCTTGGCCTGTCGACCGGTGTCATCGTCCACGGCCTGTCGGACGACGAACGCCGCGAGGCCTATGCCTGCGACATCACCTATGCGACGAACAACGAGCTCGGCTTCGATTATCTTCGCGATAACATGAAATACGAGCGCGGCCAGATGGTGCAGCGCGGCCACAACTTCGCGATCGTCGACGAAGTCGATTCGATCCTGGTCGACGAAGCCCGCACCCCGCTGATCATCTCAGGCCCGCTGGACGACCGTTCCGATCTCTACAACACGATCGACGCCTACATTCCGTTGCTGTCTCCGGAAGATTACGAAATCGACGAAAAGCAGCGCTCGGCCAACTTCTCCGAAGAGGGAACCGAAAAGCTCGAAGGCCTGCTGCGTCAGGCCGGCCTGCTGAAGGGCGAATCGCTCTACGACGTCGAGAACGTGGCGATCGTGCACCACATCAACAACGCGCTGAAGGCCCACAAGCTCTTCACCCGCGACAAGGACTATATCGTCCGCAACGACGAGATCGTCATCATCGACGAGTTTACCGGCCGCATGATGCCGGGCCGCCGCTATTCCGAAGGTCAGCATCAGGCGCTGGAAGCCAAGGAAAAGGTGCAGATCCAGCCGGAGAACCAGACGCTCTCCTCGATTACCTTCCAGAATTACTTCCGCATGTACGACAAGCTTGCCGGTATGACCGGTACGGCGCAGACGGAAGCGGAAGAATTCGGCAACATCTACAAGCTGGAAGTGGTGGAGGTTCCGACCAACCTGCCGATCCAGCGTATCGACGAGGACGACGAAGTCTATCGGACGTTTGAGGAAAAGTTCAAAGCGATCATCGTGGAGATCAAGGCCGCCAGCGAACGCAACCAGCCGGTTCTGGTCGGTACGACCTCGATCGAAAAGTCCGAACTTCTGGCAACCATGCTGCGCGAGTCCGGTTTTGAGAAATTCCACGTTCTGAACGCCCGCTACCACGAGCAGGAAGCCTATATCGTGTCGCAGGCCGGCGTGCCCGGTGCCGTCACGATCGCCACCAACATGGCCGGTCGCGGTACCGACATTCAGCTCGGCGGCAATATCGACATGCGCCTTGAGCGCGAGCTCGAAGGCATCGAGGACGAGGGCGAACGCGCTGCCAAGGAGGCTGCCGTCCGTGCCGAGGTGAAGGTCCTGAAGGGCAAGGCTCTGGAAGCCGGTGGCCTTTACGTCATCGCCACGGAACGTCACGAAAGCCGCCGCATCGACAACCAGCTGCGTGGCCGTTCCGGCCGGCAGGGTGACCCGGGCCGCTCGAAATTCTACCTGTCGCTCCAGGACGATCTGATGCGCATCTTCGGTTCCGACCGGATGGATTCGATGCTGCAAAAGCTTGGTCTCAAGGACGGCGAAGCGATCGTCCACCCCTGGATCAACAAGGCGCTCGAGCGGGCCCAGAAAAAGGTCGAGGCGCGCAACTTCGACATCCGCAAGAACCTTCTGAAATACGACGACGTCACCAACGACCAGCGCAAGGTGATCTTCGAGCAGCGCATCGAGATGATGGATTCGGAAGACGTGTCCGAGACCATCGAGGACATGCGCAACGAAGTGATCGAGGTTCTCGTTGCCAAGCACATCCCTGAGCGGGCCTATGCCGAACAGTGGAGCGTCAAGGAACTGCGCGCAGACGTTGATCGCCTGCTGAACCTTGATCTTCCGATCGAGGACTGGGCGACCGAAGAGGGTATCGGCGAAACCGATATCCGCGAGCGGATCACTGCCGCCGCTGAAGCTTCCGTCAAGGATCGCCGAGAGCGGTTTGGTGCCGACGTGATGAACTACGTCGAACGCTCCGTGGTGTTGCAGACGCTGGACGCCCTGTGGCGCGAGCATATCGTCAATCTCGACCACCTGCGCTCCGTCATCGGGTTCCGCGGCTATGCGCAGCGCGATCCGTTGCAGGAATACAAGGCGGAAGCCTTCGAGCTGTTCCAGGCGCTGCTTGCGAACCTGCGCGAAGCCGTGACCGCCCAGATGATGCGCGTCGAGCTTGTGCAGAACCCCGAGCCGCCGGTACCGCCATCGGTGTTCGAGGAGCATCATTTCGACCCGACGACCGGCGAAGACCAGGTGTCGGGCGCAGACGGCAGCGACTTCATCGCAGCGCCTGCCGATCGTCATCCCGAAGACCAGTCTACCTGGGGGCGCGTCGGCCGCAACGAGGCTTGCCCCTGTGGTTCGGGCAAGAAATACAAGCACTGCCACGGCGCCTTCGAACAGGCCTGATCGGGCAACACCAGTGTTATCGATAGAACGCCGCCTTCGGGCGGCGTTTTTCGTTTGCGGGATCGTCGCCGTCTTAACGTTCGGGTCGGCTGAGCCAACCGTTTCTTAACCCTGCTGTGGCAGATTTGCGAGCATGGCTCCTGTAGCGTAACGAGTATTGCGTGCCCATCATGGCGGTGATCGAAACAGCGGAAAGACTGCTTCCGGCCGGTTTGCGTGCCAGAGTAGCACCGCTGACGGGCAGGATCAGAGCCACTGTGACCGAAAACAGCGATACGGCGCGGGCGCAACGCCAGGCCATGACCGCGTTTGCGATCCGCATTTTCAGCGCCGCTATCGCCTTCCTGTCCCAGATCGTCATGGCCAGGCTGATGGGCGAGTTCGAATACGGGTTGTTCGCCTTCGTCTGGGTGATTGTCATCCTCGTCGGCAATCTCTCCTGCCTCGGCTTTCACACCTCGATCATCCGCTTCATCCACCAGCATTCAGCAGAGGGTGAAAACGGCGAGATCCGCGGCTTGAGCCTTGCCGCCTGCCTTGTCGCGCTCGTCACCTCGACCGTGATCGGCGGCCTCGGCTTTGCCTTTCTCTGGGCGTTCGGCAGCAGCATCGAGCCCTACTACATCGTGCCGGTTTCGATCGCTCTTTTCATCATTCCGATGATCGGCATCGGCGACATCCTCGACGGGATTGCCCGTACCCATGGCTGGACGATATCGGCGCTGGCGCCAACCTACATCCTCAGGCCCATCCTGATCCTCACTTTCATGACGGCAGCCGTCCTGTCCGATGCGCCGCGCGATGCGCAGACCGCCATGCTGGCGGCGCTTGCCGCCACATACGCCACAACGTTTGCGCATCTGACGCAGCTCATACTTCGGCTGAAAGGCAGCTACGGCAATGCATCGCGGCGCTACCGGCTTGGCTCCTGGATCCGATACTCGATCCCGCTATTTGTAGTCGACGGCATCGGCTTCCTGCTGACCAATGCGGACGTGGTCGTGGTCGGCATCTTTCTGCCGCCGGACGATGTCGGGATCTATTTTGCGGCGTCGAAAACGATCGTCCTTGTGCAGTTCGTCTACTTCTCCATCAAGGCGGCCGCCGCTCCCCGTTTCGCCGCCATCATGGCGGAAGGCGACATGACGGCGTTGGCCACATTCGCGGGCCAGGCCGTCCGCTGGACCTTCTGGCCCTCGCTCGTCGTCGGGTTGACGACGCTTGCTGCGGGTGAACTGCTTCTGTCGCTGTTCGGCGACGCTTTCACTTCAGGCTATATCCTGATGGTGATCCTTTTTGCTGGCATTCTGTCCAAGTCGCTCGTCGGTCCCGGAGAAGTGCTGCTCAGCATGGCGGGCAGGCAAAAGCTCTGCGTTGCAGTCTATACGGCAACGCTTGCCGGCAGCATCGCTCTCAATGTCGTGCTGATATCACATTATGGGCTGGTCGGTGCGGCGATGGCGACCGCCGGCGCCATGATGATCGAGGCGACGTTGCTGCACATAGCAGTACGCCGCACGCTCGGAATCGTGCTATTCGCTTTTTCCGATCCACTGCCCAGACCCTCGTTCAAGGTTCGATAGACACAATGGCTCTTCCCCCGAACAGGAGCGAGAAGGAATACGACGACGTCACAATGCCGAACGTCGCGTCGCGTCTTCGTGCAGACCGCCCGGATGCCGATACACGGGTAGAAATCGGCCGGCCCGGCCGCGAATTTTGCCTCTATCCGGCAGGTCTCGGTTACGATCTGCAGGAAGAACTCGAATTTTTGTCTCACCGCGCGATGGAACCCAACATCTTCTTCTCGGCGCGGCTTCTTGCCCCCGCCATGCCGCGCATCGATGACCGCCAGGTGCGACTGGCGCTTATCCGTGACGAAGGCGAAAGCCATAGCCGCCTTCGCCTTTTGATGCCGTTTACCGTGGAGAAACCAGGCTTTGCCATGGGTGCCCCGATCATCCGCGTCTGGTCCAATCCGTTCGGCCCGCTCGGTACGCCACTGGTGGATGCCGAAGATGCGGCCGAAACCATCGACAACCTCCTGGAGGCCCTGACTGCCCGGGAAGCAAAACTTCCCTCCGTTCTCGTTCTGCCCGATGTGCGCTTAGGCGGCCGCTTTGCCCAGCTTGCGCGCGCCGTTGCCATCGGCCGCGACCTGCCCGTTGCCGTCACCGACAGCTTCCGCCGGCCGATGCTGGAAAGCCTTCAGGACGGCGAAACCTATATGAAGGCCTCCGTCTCGCCGCACCACTACCGCGAGATGCAGCGCCAGTGGCGAAAGCTCGGACAGCTGGGAAGGCTTGAATACGCCGTCGCCCGTCAGCCGGAAGAGGTGCGCCAGCGGATGGAGGAATTCCTGGCTCTTGAATCGACAGGCTGGAAAGGCCGCAAGCGTTCGGCCCTGATCAACGACCGTTACCGCGCAGCCTTTGCTCGCGAAGCGATCACCAATCTTGCCGAAGTGGACGCCGTGCGCATCCACACGATCAATCTCGACGGCCGCGCGATCGCCTCGATCGTGATCTTCTTGATGGCCGGCGAGGCCTATACCTGGAAGACCGCCTATGACGAGAGCCTCAGCCGCTATTCGCCCGGCAAGCTGTTGGTCATGAAGCTGACCGACTGGCACTTGGACGATGCCAACATCCTTCGCACCGACAGCTGCGCCGTGCCCGACCATCCGATCATGAGCAGGCTATGGGAAGAGCGCGAGGAAATGGGAACGCTGGTGATCGGCCTTGCCCGCAACAGCGACCGCGATGTGAGACAGGTCGCGACACAGCTTCACCTCTACCGCAACACCCGCAACATGGCGCGTCTGCTGCGTGAAAAGATCCTGGCGATTGCCGGACGCAATGCCTGACATCGCGGTTTGCAGCGATCCGAATAGTTCTTCTTGCATCCGCCGCCGAGGCCATGTTAGAGGCCTTCACCATACCCTCCGTGCCCCATTGGCGGAACTGGTAGACGCGCTCGACTCAAAATCGAGTTCCGAAAGGAGTGCTGGTTCGATTCCGGCATGGGGCACCACTCGCTCTAAAGAGCGTTGATTTCGTTTAGCTTTTCGCAATTTTCCCCGCACTCGGATCTAGGTGCGGGGAAAATTCGACCTTGATTTGTTCTGAAACCATTTTCGAAGCTCTGACTCCAAGACGCTTTCGATCCGCCTACTTTGTGTAGGTTCTAGCCTGGCGGGATGTTGCCCATCCATATTGTGCCATCAGCTCATGAGACGATGCGCCGGCATTGGCGGCCAAGGTTGCCGATAGTTTGCGCACTCCGTAAGCGCTCTTTTCGACGCCTGCTTTAGTGCAATGTTTCCGGAACCAGTTTCCGAACGACTCCGTCGTAGACGGTTGACCGTTCTCCCCACCGATAAAGGCGAGATCGCCAGTCTGTGTCTGAGCGATGACGCTCATCAGCCGGTCGGGAGACTCTACGGTTATCTCAGCACCCGTCTTCTGCGTTCGCATGCTGAAGGTATTGCCAACCATGTGCTGGCGCCCTGCCCTGACGATGTCCGATCGCCGGAGGCCCGAACACAGCAGTGGCTCGAAGGCCAGTCGCTGGCGGGTGCCTATCTGCCATGTGGTGCAGAACTTCGCAACGTCTTCCGCCACCCAAGGTTCGAAGGCATCCGACTTGTACTTGACTGCTTCAACACCGTGCGTCGGATCCTCGACGTTACGACGCGGCAAGGCTACTAAAGCTGATGTATGACGATCTGTCGAATACACAAGTCGCCGGCTCCCGCAAAGTGGGTTCGAATCTCCACGGGCATCAAGCTGTGATCGCTTGACAAGGTAAAATGGCCTCGGGCGGTCGACAGTCTTGCATCGTTGGCGGGCAAATCACCTGCCGCAATGACATTGCTCACCCCAACGCATACGTCCCATCGATCCGGCGTCCTTTCCATGTCCCCCCAGCTCCGATAGATGATTTCAAATGCGTAATCGCCGGAAGCCAAGCGAAGATAGGGCCCAAAGGTAAGGCAGCCCTTTGACTCCTTTCCGACCTCTGCAAACCGTTCAAGCCCGTCGATGATCTTACCGCCACGGGCTGGCAATTCGGACGCCCAGTAACGATAGAGCCGGTTGGCGCCATCGGCAGTCGTGCCGGCTTGCTTGTTGCGTACATCCATCAGGTCGGACGCACATTGGTCAATCAGACCCGAATGCACTTCTCCGCTGAATGGCCTTTTTGCATTGAACACAATAACGCGCCGCTGCGAACGACCGTCTCTGACAAAGAATTCGTCGGCAACTGGGTCCTCCGACAAATCGAGTTTAACATCGCGGAGGATTTGAGGGTGCAGGCAGTCCAGAACCAGTTTCCACGTCAGCGCGGATGGGACATATTGCGGCAGTTCGATGACGCACGCTTTTGCGTTCCCCATAATCTGGAGCATGCCCTTAAGCTCTGCACGGTAGACTTGGGTACTGTGGATATCGGCACTGATGTCCAAGCCAAGCCAGACGACATTATAGGCTCCGATATTGTCGATTTCCTCAATTGCCTGGGAAATCGGCCGCGATGAGAACATGAAGGCCATATCCTTACCAGCTGCCGTCTTGCTCACGCGCTCGATGTAATCAGCCGGTGTATAAGGATCAAACGCGATCACACGACGCGATTTGTCTAGAAAATCGACAACCGAGTTCGGAAAACCGCCGACTTCGATTACGGTCGCGCCCGGCTCATCGATGAGGTCCGCGGCGATCAGATAGCGGATACGGTATGCTGCGGTGCTGAGGTAATGCCAGCGCTCGAAGCTTGATTTCCTCCGACTAGCCTGAATCGCTTCGTCGACTTCCTCGGGCTTGCGGAACAGGACCTGCCGGTTTGTATCTGAAAAGGCTGCTCGGTTCTCAGCCAGCCGCGTAGGCGCGACTGTCGTTCGCCTTCGCATGAATGCGGTTCCCACGCCGACCTCTCCAAGCGTAAAGTATTCCCACTCCGGGTTGCGCAACCGAATTACGTCCATCGCTGCGGTAACACTTGGCATTGTCGTATCGTGAAGGCTCACGATCGCACGGGGGGACAAAACTGGAGCGAAGTCCTCGAAGTCGGCGATGACTCCCCGCTTCGAATGGTCCCCGTCGATGTGGAGATAGTCGATCAGCACGCCCTGATTAAAAAACAGGGCCGCGGCGTCCGTAGACAGCATCTTGAGGATGATAACGTCCCCTGCGCGCTTGGTGAAATCGTTGTTGACGTCGAGCCAGCCGCCACTCTGGCTGGGGCTGCCAAAGCCAAGGTCTGAAAGGTTTGCATCGATCAGATAGGTTGCGGCCGTGTCGATACCGTGATCGCGCTGGGCTTGCTTTAGGATTTCCGGCACAAACCCGCCACCGGATCCAATGCAAACGCTGACCTGACTGCGGATGGCGGCGGCGAGACCGTAATAAATGTATCCACAACCCAAAAAGCCGTCGAAAGCGCCATGGCTGTCACAAAAAATCGTACTTGTGAGCTGTGTCGCTCGCAGTTTGGAAAATAGCTCGCCAAGCGAGGTCGATAGAGCAGATGATGTGAGAGGCTCGCTCTCGTCGCTGGCGGAGATAGTCATCGGCTAGCTTCCGTTTTCGAGCATGCCGAGTTTGCGATCTCGCCTCGGATCGTCATGTCGATCGCGCCTAATATCGCCAGCTTCGCTGCCGACGCGCAAGCATTTTCACCGATCCGTTCCCATTTTGTTAACCGAGACAGGATCGCGTTTTGTTGTGAAATATCCTAAGCAGCCGCGCGATACCAATCGTCGTTGATCCTCGCTCTTGAGTTGTTCGAACATCTTCCAAAAAAACGTTATGCGTGTGCAGGCGAAAACTTGTCCAGATGCTCGCTGAAATCGTTGTCTCTCTTGGCTTCAGGTGCGCCAGCATGTGGCACCGCTCGCTCTCGAGAAAGTTGCTTTCGCCTCCTCTTTCATCACCTGCATTCCGGCGCGAAAAGTACTGTCGATTGACGTCAAGCTGTCTCGAACGTGAACGAACGCGCTGTTTCACTCGTCAAATCGAGCTAGCCTGAGCTTGCCCTTGCCAGCGTCCAGTCGGCATCTCTGCCTGTTTCCACTGCGTCGATACCGATCCCGGACCTTCATTCCGCTCTGGGTCGCCTATCCCGCCGCTTCTCAGGCAGCAGCAGCAAGCATCGCCTTCGCGGAAGCCGGGATGGCGAGGTGTTCGAAGCTTGGCTTGGCGAGCAGGTAGCCCTGGATGAGGGACACGCCCAGGTCCCGCAGGGCCGACATTTCGCCGACGGTTTCGACGCCTTCGCAGAGCGGCACGATGTTGAGTTCTTCGAGCATCCGCAACGTGTGCTTGACGATGGTGCGCCGGACCGGATCGGTGTCGATCCCTCTGATCATGTCCATATCCAGCTTGACGATATCGGGCTGGAAATGACTGAGGAGGCCGAGGCCGGAGTGGCCTGAACCGAAGTCGTCGATCGCAGTTTTGAAGCCCATATCCCGGTATGTCCGCAGGATGTGAAGGACGTGCTTGGTATCCAACTCCTCGTTCTCGGTGAACTCGAAGATGATGCGATCAAGCGGAAAACCCGTCTTCATGGCCGTGGCAAGCGTCAGGCGGATACACGCCCGCGGTTCGTAGACGGCGTTCGGCATGAAGTTGATCGACAGTTTCACGTCGTCAGCGGGGTCGTAGAGCTGCGCGGCAAGTTCGATCGCCTTGACCCGGCACTGCTGATCGAACGCATAGCGGTTGTCGGCCTGCACCTGCAATAGAACTGACCCGGCACCTTCTCCGTTTAGACCGCGAACAAGCGCTTCGTGGGCGAAAATCTTGCCTGTTGCGATGTCGACGATCGGCTGGAATGCCATCGAGAACGGTAGTTCGAATGCTGCGCCGTCGCGGCAGCCTTGGCAACTCGTCGTCATTATGGAAAAATCTCCGTTTGCATCAGACTTAAGGCTCATCGATTAAACTTCCGTTTCCCGCATGCGTCGAAACCAAAGCGCTTTTCTTGCGTCACACACCCCTGCGGTGATATCCGGGCGGTGCCGTTTTGCGGCCTCCCGCACCCAACTCTGGATCCGGCAGCCTCTTCAATCGCGTGCGGCTCTTGAACGAAACTGTTTGAAGGTCGCAGACCGGGGGTATCCCCAAGACGCAGGAAGCGTATCGCAAGAATGACACCAGCCATTGTCGAGGGCCGCGCGTGCGGAACCTGCACCCTTTGCTGCCGGTTGCCGGACATTGATGATCTCAACAAGCCTGCGGACGAGTGGTGCAGGCACTGCGTTGCCGGACAAGGCTGTTCCATCTACCAAGATCGACCGATGCTTTGCCGCGACTTCGTGTGCCATTGGCTAACGCGCGAAGGACTGGGCGACGAGTGGGCTCCTCAAAGATCCCACCTGATGGTCTATGGGGAAGGACAGCAGATTACGGTCCTTGCCGATCCCGACTATCCCGATCTGTGGCGTCATCCGCCCTATATGCCGCAGTTCAAGGCATGGGCATCCAACGCTGAAGCACGCGGCGGCTATGTTATCGTCTTCTGGCGCGACGAGGTTCTAAAAATATAAGGCCGGAGCATCTGTGGATGCTCCGGCCAGAGTTTTGCATAACGATGCCGAGCGGATCAGCCGACCTGCGGCATGTCCCGCAGCAGCTTGTCGAGCGTGACAGGGTAATCACGGATACGCACGCCGGTTGCGTTGTGCACGGCGTTCGAAAGCGCTGCCGCCACACCGCAAAGGCCGAGTTCGCCAACACCCTTTGCCTTCATCGGCGAGGTGGTCGGATCCGTCTCATCGAGGAAGATGACATCCTGATGCGGAATATCGGCATGGACAGGAACTTCGTAGCCGGCGAGATCATGGTTGACGAAGAAGCCGCGACGCTTGTCGACGGCCAGTTCTTCCATGAAGGCGCCGCCGACGCCCATCGTCATCGCACCGATGACCTGGCTGCGGGCCGTGATCGGGTTGAGAATGCGCCCTGCTGCACAGACGCTCAGCATGCGCCGAACGCGGATTTCAGCCGTGTACATGTCGACGCCGACCTCGACGAAATGGGCACCGAATGTCGATTGCTGCATCTCTTCTGCAAGATCGCCATACTCGATCGTATCTTCCGCAACGACACCATCCTTGCCAGCAGCCTCAGCGAGAGCAATGCTGCGGTTGCCGGAACGGATCTGGCCGTCGGCAAACGTGACATCTGCGGAGTTGAAACCGACCTTTTGCGAGATCGCATCCCGCAGCGCCACGCATGCGGCGTAGACGCCGGCGGTGGAGCTGTTTCCGCCCCACTGTCCGCCCGATCCCGACGACGCCGGGAAGCGGGAATCGCCGAGTTCTACGGCAACCTTGTCGATCGTTACGCCCATCATTTCGGCCGCGGTCTGGGCGATGATCGTGTAGCTACCCGTACCGATATCCGTCATGTCGGTTTCGACAGTCACGACGCCTTCGGAATCGAGCCGCACGCGGGCGCCAGACTTCATGTTCATGTTGTTGCGGAACGCTGCCGCAACACCCATGCCAACCATCCAGCGTCCGTCCTTGACGCGACCCGTCTCGGCGTTGCGCTTGTCCCAGCCGAAGGTTTCAGCACCCCGGCGAAGACATTCGACCAGCTGACGGTGCGAGAACTTCCGTTCAGGCTTTTCCGGATCAACCTGCGTGTCGTTGATGATCCGCAATTCGACGGGGTCGAGGTTGAGCTGCTCGGCCAGTTCGTCCATGGCGATTTCAAGCGCCATGAGGCCAGGCGCTTCGCCCGGTGCGCGCATTGCATTGCCTTCGGGCAGATCGAGCGCCGCAAGCCGCATGGAGGTCATCCGGTTTTCGCCGGCGTAGAGAAGGCGAGTCTGCGCCACGGCTGTCTCCAGGCTGCCACCCGGCAGGTTGCCGTTCCAGCTTTCATGGGCAATCGCGGTGATCTTGCCTTCCTGCGTCGTTCCGATGCGAATGCGCTGGATCGTAGCCGGGCGGTGCGTCGTGTTGTTCATCACGAACGGACGCGGAAGCGCGAGCTTGACGGGGCGTCCCGCCGCTTTCGCACCAAGCGCTGCAAGCACCGCATCCGACCGGAGGAAAAGCTTTGAGCCGAAACCACCGCCGACAAACGGCGACATGATATGGACCTTTTCCGGATCGATGCCGAGCGTGATCGCCATTTCGGACTTGTTCCATGCAATCATCTGGTTAGAGGTCCAGACCGTAACTTCGTCCCCGTCCCAAATGGCGAGAGACGAATGCGGCTCCATCATCGCATGTGACTGGTCGGGTGTCGTGTAGGTCTGGTCGAACTTGACCGCTGCCTCGGCGAACGCCTTGTCGAAGTTGCCGGCAGAAGTGTCTGCGTCTTCGCCTTCGGAGCCCTCCGGCTTCTTGGCCGTGTCCTTCGCTGCTTCCAGATCGTAGGAGCCGGGAGCGCGAACGTAATCCACCTTGATGAGGCTCGCTGCGGCGCGAGCCTGCTCAAAGGTTTCAGCGACGACGACGGCGATGGCCTGGTGATAATGCGAGATCTCGGGGCCACCGAGAAGCTTGGCCGCATTCATTTTGCCCTTGGAGAGCTTGCCAGCCGTTTCCGCCGTGACGACAGCCAGAACGCCCGGAGCGTTGCGGGCCGCCTGGATATCCATCGAGCTGATCCGACCCTTTGCGATGCCGGCGCCTACGGGATAGCCGTAGGCAACATTGAGGTTGGCGTGGTTCCATTCATAGGCATAGGTCGCCGTGCCGGTGACCTTCTTAGGGCCGTCGATACGCGTGATGTGCTGGCCGACCACCTTCATCTGGTCGATGGGATTGGTCGTGGCGGGACGATCGAATAGCATGGCTTACCCCTTTGTTTCTTCAAGGATGCCGGCGAGCGTGCGCTCCGCCAGTGTCACCTTGAATGAATTTTCTTCTGTTGGCTTTGCGCCTGCAAAGACCTTGGCCATCACGGCCTTGGACCCCTGCGGCAAGTCGGCTTCCGCCTCTTCGACGCGCCATGGTTTGGGAGCCACACCGCCGACCGCAACGCGACCGGTGCCATCCGGCTGGATGATCGCGGCAACCGACACAAGAGCGAACGCATAGGACGCACGGTCTCTCACCTTGCGATACACGTGCTTTCCACCCACAGGCGCCGGCAGCGTAACGGCCGTGATGATCTCGCCGCGCTCAAGCGTGGTTTCGATCTCGGGCGTATCGCCGGGCAGTTTATGGAAGTCGGCAATCGGGATCGCGCGTGTTGCGCCATCGGGCTTGACCGTCTCAACGGTTGCATCGAGGGCACGCATGGCAATTGCCATGTCGCCGGGGTGGGTGGCGATACAGGCATCGCTGACGCCGATCACGCCCAGCTGGCGGGTCACGCCGCCGATGGCTGAACAACCGCTACCGGGCTTGCGCTTGTTGCAAGGCTGGGCGGTGTCGTAAAAGTAAGGACAGCGCGTCCGCTGCAGAAGGTTGCCAGCCGTCGTTGCCTTGTTACGAAGCTGACCAGATGCGCCTGCGAGAAGTGCGCGCGAAAGCACGCCGTAGTCGCGGCGGATGCGCTCGTCCGAGGCGAGATCCGTATTGCGCACGAGCGCTCCGATCCGGACGCCGCCATCTTCGCTCTGCTCGATCTTGTCGAGGTCGAGACCGTTGACGTCGATGAGATGGGTCGGTGATTCGATCTCTAGCTTCATCAGGTCAAGGAGGTTGGTGCCTCCCGCGATGAACTTGGCGTTCTGGTTGTTGGCGGCCTTGGACGCAGCTTCAGCCGGTGATGCGGCGCGTTCATAAGTAAACTGTTTCATGCCTGCCTCCCCGAAACTTCCGTGATAGCCGCAACAATGTTCGGGTAGGCCCCGCATCGACAGATATTGCCGCTCATACGTTCGCGGATTTCCATCTCGGAAACCTGCGTGGGGGCGGTCAGGTCTTCCGTTACATGGCTCGGTATGCCGGCCTTGATTTCTTCAAGAACGGCGACGGAGGAACAGATTTGCCCAGGGGTGCAATAGCCGCACTGGAAGCCATCGTGCTTGACGAATGCCGTCTGCATCGGATGCATCTCGTCCGGTGTGCCAAGGCCTTCGATCGTGGTGATCTCGGAGCCCTCGTGCATGATGGCAAGCGACAGGCACGAATTGATGCGGCGACCATCGACCATGACAGTACAGGCGCCGCACTGGCCGTGATCGCAACCCTTCTTGGTGCCGGTCAGGTGCAGGTTCTCACGCAACGCGTCGAGCAGGGTCGTGCGGTTGTCGAGATCGAGATCCTGGCGTGTGCCGTTGACGACAAAACCCACCCGCGACGTCGCCGTCCCCGGCCGAGGAGGCGGTGTTGCCGCCTGCGCATTTGCAGCTCTGTTGCTATTTGCCACGGCCACAGAGCCGGCAGCGGTTGCGACGAGAAGATCCCGTCGTGACATTTCAAACGAATTCGGACTCGACATGGGGGCTCCATCTTGACGACTACAGTTGACCCAATAACCACCAACTGCCCGAGTCTGTTCCGTCCCAAAGACCATTTCACCGGCGCCTTTTGTCACAGGCGATCACCGCACTCGACGATTTATCGGCGCCGGCAACGCATGGTTAATGTTTGTTTTATATCCAAGGACGTTCGTGTCCCAGATTTGTTCATATGGTTTCATTGGTGGCAATGCGTCTCACAGGCCCGCAATTTCGCGAAACTGACAAGCTGGAAGCCCAGGCTTCCGAACTGCCGGATACCGGCCACTCTCACCCCATAAATCCGCCTGAGCCCCCGAATGCGGGGCAACAGGTGGCTTGCGACATCGTGTCGACAGTCCAGATGCAGGCTCACGAGATCGAGGCGCTGCCGGACTGGCAGAAGGCCTTCATGTTGGGCCCGACCGTTCGCTTCACCCGCACGCCGGAGAAGACCATCTCCAGGCGTGGGGCACCCTCCGGCCCGGAAGCGGAGGGCGAAGCCGTCGCTTCCCACGCCGTCCCCGAGGCTGTCATTCCCCCTATGGCGGCGCGAGCCGTTCAGGAGATTTCCGAGATTACTTTCACCCAAAGACATGACGGCGACGCGCTGTCGACCTCTATCGCCAGCTTCCTGTCGCCTGAACCCGGCGCCCGCAATCTCGTCGGCACTCTCGATCAGGCGCTGAGGGAACGCCGGGCCACGTTTGCCAGGGAAACCGTTGAACCGGTGCTGGTCGCAGTTGCGCCGCCGCAGCCTGAAGCAGTGATTGATGCTCCCGTGATTAGCACTGAAAGACAGTCTCCGATCGCCAACCTGCCGGATCATCTGTTCTTCGAGGTGATGAGCCTTGGAGAGGCCACCGGCGAAGAGTTCGCGCTGACCCCGCCTCCCCCGCCAAAGGTCGAGCAGAGACCTGTGTTCGTTGCTCAGCGTCCGCTCCCGACCTATCCGAAACAGCCGGTCCGGCCCGAACCTGTGCGGGTTGCCCTGAGGGCGCCGGTCATTCGCCAGCCGATCGAGACCCTGACCAAACGTCTGGTTGAAGAAATTCCGGTGGGGCCGTCGCCGCTTGATCTCTATCGTTCGATCACGTTGCGCCAGGCCGGCCACGATGCTGCGCCAAATCCGGTGGGGCCTCCAGTGGAGGATGCGCCCGTCATCGCTGCTGCTGCTCCGGTCGTTCCTGAGCCTGTCATTCCTGAGCCTGTTCTCGTTGCGCCCGTCATCGCTGAGACCGTCATCGAGGCCCCGGCGCCTGCGGTCGCCCCCGTTGTGCCAGTAAAGTCGACGCGGCAGGTTGTCATGGCCACCCGCGCGATCTCTCCGATCCGGCCGTTCAACACCGAACCGCTGCATGCGTCCGACGACTACGAGTTCCCGTCGATCGAATTGCTGCAGGCACCGGTGGACGACCAGATCAGCCCCGTCAGCCAGGAAAGCCTGGAACAGAGCGCCGGGCTTCTGGAAAGCGTGCTCGAAGATTTCGGCATTCGCGGCGAGATCATCGACGTTCGTCCCGGCCCTGTCGTGACGCTCTACGAATTCGCCCCGGCACCCGGCGTCAAATCCTCCCGCGTCATCGGCCTTTCGGACGATATCGCCCGCTCGATGTCGGCGCTTTCGGCGCGTGTTGCTGTCGTTCCCGGTCGCAACGTGATCGGTATCGAACTGCCAAACCCCGTGCGCGAAACAGTCTACCTGCGTGAGCTGATCGAAAGCGGCACCTATGCGGGTACCGGCTTCAGGCTTCCGCTTTGCCTTGGCAAGACGATCGGCGGAGAACCCGTCGTCGCCGAGCTTGCAAAGATGCCGCATCTGCTCGTCGCCGGCACAACCGGTTCGGGCAAGTCGGTCGCGGTCAACACGATGATCCTCTCGCTGATCTACCGTCTGCGGCCGGATCAATGCAGGCTGATCATGGTCGATCCGAAGATGCTCGAACTGTCGGCCTATGACGGTATCCCGCATCTGCTCACCCCTGTCGTGACCGACCCCAAGAAAGCGGTTCTAGCGCTGAAATGGGCGGTGCGCGAAATGGAAGACCGCTATCGCAAGATGTCGCGTCTCGGCGTTCGCAATATCGACGGCTTCAACGCCCGTGTGGCGGCCGCGTCCGCATCCGGCGAGGTCATTTCGATCAGCGTCCAGGTCGGTTTCGACCGTCAGACCGGCGAGCCGATCAACGAGCAGCAGGACATGGACCTGACGCCGTTGCCCTATATCGTCGTCATCGTAGACGAGATGGCCGACCTGATGATGGTGGCCGGCAAGGAGATCGAAGGTGCGATCCAGCGGCTTGCGCAGATGGCGCGTGCTGCCGGTATCCACCTGATCATGGCGACGCAGCGGCCTTCGGTCGACGTCATCACCGGTACGATCAAGGCGAACTTCCCGACCCGTATCTCTTTCCAGGTGACGTCCAAGATCGACAGCCGCACCATCCTTGGCGAACAGGGCGCGGAAAACCTGCTCGGTCAGGGCGACATGCTACATATGGTGGGCGGCGGACGCATTGCCCGCGTTCACGGTCCCTTCGTGTCGGACCAGGAAGTCGAGCGCATCGTTGCGCATCTGAAGACGCAAGGTCAGCCGCTCTATCTCGGCAGCGTCACGGAAGACGAAGAGGGTGAAGAGGTCGAGGAGGAAGACCAGGCGGTCTTCGACAGGTCCGCGATCAGCGAGGAAGACCGGGACGAGATGTACGAGCAGGCGATCAAGGTCGTCATGCGCGACAAGAAGTGCTCGACCTCCTACATCCAGCGCCGCCTGTCGATCGGCTACAACAGGGCCGCATCGCTTGTCGAACGCATGGAGAAGGATGGGCTGGTCGGCCCGGCCAACCATGTGGGCAAACGAGAGATACTCGACCAGCGCGGTCAGCCGACCGCGGTCGAAGAGCCTGAACAGTAATAGCTCAAAGATATGGCCGGGATTTCCCGGCCATATTGTTTTCGAACGCTAGTGGTGTTTTGTTCTGAAGAACCGCAGAACGATCCAGGTGGCAAGACCGCTGGCGAGACCCGAAAGCAAGGTACCCCAAATGATGTCGGCCACTGAAAGCAGCGTCGACCAGTTCTTCATGACCGCATGGTTGGTGAGATCGTAGGTCATGTACGACATGAACCCGATCGCCGCTCCCTGCCGCACCGCTGCTCCGACACCGCCTGCAATCAGGGCCGGACGCACTGCCATCAGCGTCAGTCCGCCGATATAGAGAAGGTAGAAGATCACGGCAGGCGCAAGACGGAAACTCGGCAGAAGCATGTCGCCCATGACCGGCCGGTAAAGCAGGCTTGTCATCGTGCTGAGCCAGACGGAGTCTATCGCGCCGAACACGATGAACGTGGTGATGTAGGCAAGAGCCAGCGTCTTCAGCGAGATCTTCGCCATGGGTTCGTTCCCTCTTTCTGTGTCAGTCGATGCGGGACCAGTTGACGGCACGGCAAAGAATACCGCCAGCAACGCAGCCTTTCGTCGTCATCTTCTTTTCCGCGACAACGACTGTGATCTTGAACGTCATGTTGCGTTGTGGATCAAAGGCGGTACCGGAATAGGAGCCGTCAGCTGTCCGGTCGATCGTCATGACCAGCTTGTCGCCGGCCTTCTCGCTCCCCGATCCGGGCTTGATCCATGTGTTGGTGGCGCAGATCTGGGCGCCGCAAGGCGCAATCTCGACCTTGGCATTGCCGTCGCCACGAGCCCAGTTGCCGTCCAGATCAGCGGCAAGAAGCGGCCCTGCCGACAGTGACAAGAGTGCTGCGACAGCACCGATTCGCAAACCCAGATTACGCATGTTCAATCGTATAGAAGCCAACATTGATCGCTTCCTCCTCGAAGCCAGCCTCGCAATAGCAAAGGTAGTAGTCCCACAACCTACGGAAACGGCCGTCGAAACCGAGTTCCGCAATCTTCGGCCAGGCGGCGTGAAACCGCGTCCGCCACTCGGCCAGCGTCCGCGCATAGGACGCGCCAAAATGTTCGATGTCGCTGACGACAAGCCCGGATTTCTCAACGGCTGCCGTGAACGCGCTGTCCGAGGGAAGAAATCCTCCCGGAAACACGTATTTCTGGATGAAATCCGGATTGCGCCGATAGGAATCGAAGCGGTCCTCGTTGATCGAGATCACCTGCAGAACCGCACGGCCACCGGGCTTCAAACAGCGACGGATGGTGTCGAAATAAGCTGGCCAATAGGCCTCTCCGACCGCTTCGAACATCTCGATCGAGACGATCCGGTCGAATTGCCCTGATGTATCGCGGTAGTCCTGCAGTCGGAGATCGATCTGCCCTTCCACGCCGGCCTGCCGGATGCGCTCGTTTGCAAAGGCCAGCTGCGAGGGAGAAAGAGTAAGGCCGGTGACCCGGGCATTGACGTTCTGTGCGAGGTCCAAGGCAAGAGCGCCCCAGCCGCAGCCGATCTCAAGCACGCTGTCGCCTTGGCTCATGGCGAGCTTTTCGCGGATACGCTCGAGTTTCTGACGCTGGGCATCTTCGAGAGACTGTCCCTGATGCTCGTAGAGCGCCGAGGAATAGAACATCGAAGGGTCTAGCCACTCAGCGTAGAACTCGTTGCCGAGATCGTAATGGGCCTCGATATTGCGTCGGCTGCCGCGCTTGGTATTGGCGTTGAGAAGATGCGACAGGCGAACCGCGATCCGGCCGAGATAGCCCCCATGGGTCGCAAGCGTCAGCCCATGCCGGTTGCGCGCAGCAAACCGGATCACATTGGTAAGATCAGGTGTCGTCCATTCCTGCTTGAGATATCCTTCCGCAAAACCGATGTCGCCCGCATGCAGAACGCGGCTCAGCATCCGCCAGCGCTTGATGACGATAACGGCGTCCGGCCCTTTTTCCGGCCCGGCCATCTCTATGGTGCGACCGGAAGGCAGCACAACGCGAATGGAACCGTAGCGGATACCGCTCAGCAGCCGGTTCACGACGCGCGCGCCGAAGCCGGCAACGCCAGCTCCGGGTGTGCGATCGGTCGTTACGGAGGTGAATTCGTCAGATTGGCTCATGGATTTCCACTTTGCGTAGGGGAACAGCAGGAGTGACGGAGACGGGGTTTTCCGGTGGCTTTGGACGCTTGCGCAAACGCACGCCCTTGAGCCAGATTTTCAGTGCCTCCCAATGGATGCCGCCGACGACCCGGAGCGTCAGGAAGGGAATGGCGAAGAAGGCCTTCAGAAGCGCCCGGTCTGTCAGATCACGGCGGTGGGCGAGATGACGGGCAGTCAGCATTGGCCCCTCGGCATCGAATGTATCGATCTTGATCGACAGCCGTTCGGACGGCGGCGTCACGCGAAAGGTATAGCGCTGGTCCATGTCCATGAACGGCGAGACATAAAATGCCTTGTCGCAGTGCTGGACGATCTCGCCGCCGACACGATTATCGGCCGGGATGAGGTAGCCATGGCGTTCCCCGAATGTGTTATCCACTTCCCACAGGATCGCCTCCACCTCGCCATCGCGTCCGTAGCAGAAGAAGATGCTGAGCGGATTGAAGGCCCAGCCGAGTATTCTCGGCATGGTGAGAAGCTTGATCGACCCGCCATCAGGCTCGAGCCCTGCGGCGCGCATCCATTGCTCTATCTGGCCCCGAAGATCGGATCCCGAGCGGTCGCCGCGATCTCTTTGCCGAAACGAGAATAGATTGAACCGGTCGACGGAAAACAGTTTCAGGCCGCGATCAAGCGCGTCGAGCTCGTCGAGATCGATCAGCAGCGAGTAGATCCTGTAGGCCAGCCGATGCTCTTTCGGCCGCATGCGTGCATGCGTGACATGACCAGGATAAATCGCCGACCGAAACGAAGCCGTCATGCCGTGACCTCGATCGGAACGGTAGCGCCGAGCGGCCGGCGCACGATCCGGGCGCTTTCCTCGGCGACCTTCCAGGGACGCCGAACGCCGCCAAGATCTTCCGCGACCGCCAGGCCTGCCTGGAGGCCGTCTTCATGGAAGCCCGAGCCGAAGTGGGCGCCGCAGAACCATGTGTTGCGCACACCCTGAAGCGACCAGATTTCCCGTTGTGCCCGCTCGGTTGCCATGTCGAAGATCGGATGCTCGTAGATCTCGCTCCGAATGACGGCGTCCTCGCGGGGCTGACGCGGGGGATTGAGTGTCACAAAGGTCGGCGGCGCATCGCCAAGCGGCTGCAGCTCATTCATCCAGTAGGTGATGGCAGGCTGGACCTGCGCCTCGCCGGTCTTTGCCGAGTAATTCCAGCTGGACCATGCGCCCTTGCGCTTCGGCATGAAGCTCTGGTCGCTGTGCAGGATCGCCTCGTTGCGGGAATAGCGGAAGGCCCCCAGAATGCGTGCCTCGTGGTCATCAACGTCCGACAGGAGACGACGTGCCTGATCGGCATGCGTTGCGATCACCACCTCGTCAAATGCCTGCCATCCGTCCGGTCCGGTGGAAATTTCAACACCGCCACCGGTTCGCCTGATCGCCTGGACGGGTGTCGACAGGCGAATGCGATCGCGAAAGTCAGCTGTCAGGCGATCCACATATTCCCGGCTTCCGCCCGTCACCGTGCGCCAGATCGGACGGTTCCAGAGTTCGAGCAGCCCGTGATTGCCACAGAAACGGACGAAGTTGACCGCGGGATACTCACCCACCTTACCCGCGGGCATCGACCAGATCGCAGCCGCCATCGGGTAGAGATGGTCGTCGCGGAACGCCCGTCCGTAGTGATATCGGTCGAGGTAGTCATCGAGTGACAAACCGCCCATCGTCGACAGATCACGGGGAGCATTGCGGTAGAAGCGGACGAGATCGCGCATCATCGACCAGAAGCGTGGGCTGACGATATTGGACTTCTGGGCGAACAGTCCGAACCCTGTGCCACCAGAATATTCGAAACCGCCATCGTCGAGCGAGACGGCGAAGGACATGCTGGAGGCCGTGGTTGGAACATCCAGATGACGGAACAACGCCGTCAGATTAGGATAGGTCACCTCGTTATAGACGATGAAGCCGGTGTCGACGGAAACGGTTCTTCCCGATGCGTCGAAATCCACGGTATGGCTGTGGCCGCCGATACGATCGGCTGCCTCGAACATGGTAACATCGTGGGCCTTGGCCAGAAGCCATGCAGCAGACATGCCGGATATTCCACTGCCGACAACTGCGATGCGTCGACGTCCCGAGGTCCTATGCGTCTCACGAAATGCCATACAATTCCCCCAGCTCCCAAAGCAATCGATCACCTGCCCTGTGGGCTCTGTAATCATTACGAGAGATTGAGATAGAGAGTTTCACGCAATATCACTTCTTTTTGCGACATTTTTTCCAAGTCCATGAAACTGATTGGCTATGTCAGCCGTAGAGGGACACAAAGAACGTGTCGGGCTTTCTACGTTCGAGGAGACCAATGGATTACATTCACCTCATTTTTCTGGCGATAGGCCTGTCGCTGGCCATGGCAATCTCCTGGGCCGTACAGCGCGCGACGGGTGCGAGCGGCTGGATAGACACGATCTGGTCGCTGGCGGTCGGCGTCGGCGGCGTGGCTGCAGCCTATCTGGCGGCCGGTCCCGTCGAGCGCCGCGTGACGGCAATCGTCATCGTTGCGGCCTGGTCGCTGAGGCTTGCCTTCCATATTGGCGCCCGCACGCGGCTCGGTGGCGAGGATCCCCGCTACGAAAAGCTTATCAAGGAATGGGGCGATCGCGCTTCCTTCCGCCTGTTCTATTTTCTCCAGATCCAGGCGGTCGCTGCCTTCATTCTTGTGCTTGCAGTCTACTGCGCCGCTTCGAACCCGGCAGAATACCCGCAGGTGGGCGATCTTCTCGCGCTTGCCGTGGCAGCGATTGCCGTTATCGGCGAGATGGTAGCCGACGTTCAGCTCTCGAGATTCCGCAAGACGCCGGAAGCCAAGCGGGAAATCTGCCAGAGGGGGCTGTGGGCCTATTCCCGCCACCCTAACTATTTCTTCGAGTGGCTGTTCTGGTGCAGCTGGCCGCTGATGGCGCTTCCGGCGCTGGGCTTTGCCGCGATCGCGCTTCTCGCGCCTGTGATGATGTACTGGCTGCTGGTGCACGTCTCCGGCATTCCGCCGCTTGAGGAACACATGCTGAAATCCCGGGGTGACCAGTTCCGTGCTGTCCAGGCACGCGTCAACGCATTTTTCCCCGGTCCGCGTCGATCCAAACTCTCAACACAATAAGGGAACGCCACGATGAACATGCTGGCCTTTGCCATCAATACGGCTGAACGAGCACCCTTAAGCGATGGCGTGACGCTTGCCGGGATCGACTTTCTATGCGGTCGCACCAAGCGGAAGCTGGCCTCCACGCCGGCAACCGCCGAGGACGCGTTCGCAAGGTCGATGGCCGACTTTCCGATCGCCACCCATACGGATGATGCCAACCGCCAGCATTACGAACTGCCGCCAGAGTTCTTCAGCCTCGCTCTCGGTCCACAGCGAAAATACTCCTGCGCATTGTATCTGGCTGACGATACCACGCTTGCGGAAGCGGAATCCTACGCGCTGGCCGAAACCGTGCGTCACGCGGAACTGAGCGATGGAATGGACATTCTCGAGCTCGGCTGCGGCTGGGGTTCGTTGTCGCTCTACATGGCCCAGCATTTTCCCAATGCCCGGATCACCTCCGTCTCCAACTCGGCCCCGCAGCGTCAACACATCCTCAGCGAAATCGAGCGGCTGAAGCTCGACAACCTCACCGTCATCACGGCCGACATGAACGACTTTTCGACGGATGAGACCTACGACCGGGTCGTCTCGGTGGAAATGTTCGAACACATGTCGAACTGGCGAGGCCTGATGGAGCGCACAAGAGGATGGCTGAAGCCTGACGGAAAGCTGTTCCTGCACGTGTTCACCCACAAGGATCGGTCCTACCGGTTCGAGCACGACAACCCAGCGGACTGGATCGCCCACCATTTCTTCACAGGCGGCATCATGCCCGCGCACGACCTGCCGCGTCGTTTCGATGATATTTTCACCGTCGAACAAGACTGGCGCTGGTCGGGTCTCAACTATCGCCGCACCGCGATGCATTGGCTTGAAAATTTCGATCGCGAGATCGGGCAAATCCAGCCGATCCTGAAGGATGTCTACGGCAAGGACGCCTGCCTCTGGCAGCGCCGCTGGCGTCTGTTCTTCCTTGCCACTGCCGGATTGTTCGGCCATGACAAGGGAGAGGTCTGGGGCGTTGGGCATTACCTGATGACACCCAAGCGGTAACATCTGCCGGGGGGTCGCGTTTGCGCACATCAAAGGTCATCCACATCGTCAGCTGCCATGCGGAGGGCGAAGTCGGGGACGTCATCGTCGGTGGTGTGCTGCCGCCGCCGGGCGATACACTCTGGGAACAGTCACGCTTCATCGCCCGTGACGAGACGCTGCGCAACTTCGTGCTGAACGAGCCCCGTGGCGGCGTCTTCCGGCATGTGAACCTGCTGGTGCCGCCGAAGGATCCGCGCGCCCAGATGGGCTGGATCATCATGGAGCCCGCCGACACGCCACCGATGTCCGGCTCCAACTCCATCTGTGTTGCGACCGTACTGCTCGACACCGGCATCATTCCCATGACCGAGCCGGTGACACGCATGACGCTCGAAGCGCCAGGCGGCTTGGTCGAGGTCACAGCGGAATGCCGCGACGGCAAGGCCGATCGGATCACGGTGCGCAACGTGCCATCCTTTGCAGACAAGCTCGCAGTGTCGCTGGAAGTGGGCGGCTTCGGAACACTGACGGTCGACACAGCCTATGGCGGAGACAGTTTCGTCATCGTCGATGCGGCTTCACTGGGGTTCGAGGTGAAACCCGACGAGGCACGCGAGATTGCAGAAGCAGGCGTGAAGATTACCGCGGCCGCCAACGAGCAGATCGGCTTTACCCATCCGGACAATGCCGGCTGGGACCACATTTCCTTCTGCCAGATCGCCGCTCCCCTTACCCGGGAAAACGACGTGCTGAGCGGCGCAAACGCCGTCGTCATCCAGCCGGGCAAGATCGACAGGTCTCCCACCGGTACGGGCTGCTCGGCGCGCATGGCGGTTCTCCATGCGCGTGGCGAGATGGCAATCGGCGAGACCTATATCGGCCGCTCGATCATCGGTTCGGAATTCCACTGCCGTATCGAGTCGACGACGCGTGTCGGTGATCGCGAGGCAATCTATCCGCTGATCTCCGGCCGCGCCTGGATTACCGGCACGCATCAATTGATGCTGGATCCGTCGGACCCTTGGCCGGGCGGCTATCGTCTTTCGGATACCTGGCCGAAGCTCGGAGCGTGAAGCGGCGTCAAAATACGACCGGATGGGTTTTGCCGGTCTGGACGTTGACGAGCCCCTCCGGCGCGTAATCGCTCGGGGCGACCAGAACCCAGCGCCAGGGCGCGCAGGTGAGCGTCGCAAAGGCGAGACGCTCCGGGAAGCCTGCAGACCAGCGCGGATGGAAGCTCGGCTCGAACATCCACTCGACCTTTTCACCCTCGGCATAGAGCGCCTGCATCTCCTCATGCAGAGCGTCGGCCGACCGGCAGCTCATCAGCCCCGCCACCTCGTAACGAACCCGCGCGACGACCTTTCCATCGCGAACCAGTGCCCAGCCACCATCATTGGCAGCGACGGCGTTGACAGCTGCGGCCATCGCTTCGTCCGATGAGCCGACGCACCAGATATTGTGCTTGTCATGCGCCATGGAGCAGGCAAGCGCCGTATCCGGCGTCCGCGGCCCGCAACCAAGCCAGAACATTTTCGACACCGCTCCCTTGCCCGAGAACCGGTCGATGATCGAGAACTTGGTGATGTTGCGATCGGCATCGCGCTGGACGAACCCATCTTCGACGGGAAGGTCGAAGGTCAGGAAATCATCGGTCCAGTGGAACGGCCGCAACACCGCAGCCGTCATTGTCTCGCGTCCGGGGCGAGCGGCAATCGCGAAATCTGCGGCCGTCAGCTCACGGCCGATATTGATTGTCTTCGTTGCCCAGTCCGGCCAGTCGATTTTGGGCACCTCGGGCAGATAGCGCTTGCCATCGGAAACCTGGATGCCATCGGCCCAGACCTTGGCGATCTGGAACTTTTCGACGTCGGACAGAAGCACGATATCGGCATAACGTCCCGGCGCGATCGTGCCCACCCAGGGCGTCAGGCGCATGTGACGGGCCGGATTGATGGTCACGCACTGTATGGCGATCTCGGGCGCAAGGCCTGCCTCGATGGCGAGGCGAACGTTGTAATCGGTGGCGCCGAGTTTCAGAGTATCGGAGGCGCTGCGATCGTCCGTCGTCAGCGCGATCTGCGACCAGTCGGCGAGGCCCTTCTTGAGGAGACCTGCGATGACCTCCGGCAAACTGTGCGGGCGCAGTTCCATGAACAGGCCGCGGGTCAGCTTGTCCCAGAACTCCTCGACCGTCCAGGCTTCGTGATCCGATGCCAGACCGGCCGCGGCGAAAGCGTTGATCGTTGGGATGTCGCGAATGCCCGCCGCGTGACCTTCAACGACTCCGCGCTTCTCAAACGTTGCTCGGATCATGCCCCAGAGGCGGTCGTAGGAAGGGCTGGTTCTGTCCCACACGCCCGGCCAGTCCATCACCTCGTCGAGGCCCGCAACCATCAGGCTTTCGGACATGAACTGCTTTTGCTCGTCATAACCGAGATACCCGCCGCCATGCTCATAACCGGTGGGCGGCACGGCCGATCCGGGCAGCGGGAAGATCTTGAGCGGCGAGCCGGCGGCGCGGGCCTTCAGCCAGAATTCAAGCGTCTTTGCGCCGTTGACGTTCGAAAACTCATGGCTTGCCTCGCAGGTCCAGGTATTGCCGCGGGGAAGAACGAGTGCTGCTTCCCATTCCGGTGTCAAATGCGAGCTTTCGATATGCTTGTGCACCTCTCCAAGCCCTGGAATGGCAGCCAGATCGGGTTCATGCACCCGGTGAGCGACGGTGCCCGGATAGGATCCCGCATCGCCGACATAGGCAATGCGGCGGCCCTTGATGATGATTTCCTGATTCGTGCGCCATGTCCGCGTGCTGACATCGAGCAGCCGGCCTACCCGGAGCGCCGTATCGGCTGGCAACTTGCCAAGTGCGACGAGCGTCAATTCCTGGCGAACCGCGATCTCGACATCAGAATCGAGGCCAATATCGTTGATGGCGGGAGTATCCAAGGCGCGTTCTCCTCAAGATGAAATCGTTGCGGATCAACCGGCCGCGCGCTGCAAGCGTCCGAAGAAGATCGCAGCACCGAGAGACATGATTGCGAGCGCAAACCAGGTCAGTGCGTAACTCAGATGACTGTTGGGAAATTGGATGACGGTCAGGCCGCCAACCGGATAGCCACCCGGGTTCGACGTTGCGTCCGCATCGATGAAATAGGGCATGACGCCCTGAAGACCGCGCGACGCGCTGATCGCTGCGACATCGCGCGAATACCAACGCTCGTTGCCCGGATCGTTCTCCCGCAGGAAGCCGCCGCCGGGTTCGGAGAGGCGGACAAGACCTGTGACGGCGGCTTCGCCGACGGTCTGGCTTTCAACCCGGGTTGAGGGATCCCTGCGGTCAGGGGGCACGAAGCCGCGATTGATCAGGATCGTCCTGCCGTCTTCAAGCTTCAGCGGCGTCACGACCCAGTATCCGGGCCCGAGCTTCGTCACGGCCTGAACCAGCGCTTCCTTCGTGTGATCGAAGGACCCGGAGATGGCGACGTGGAGATATTCGATATCGTCAGGTGACTGGCCGGCTGCCGGAGGTGCCACCGGCGTTGCATGCACACGGGCGTCGACCCTTGCGATAAGATCGAGCTTCCATAACAGGCGTTGCACCTGCCAGGATCCGAGCGCCACGAAAATCAGCGTCGCGAAGACCAGAAACGCCCGCATGATATGGGAGCGAGAACGGGAAAGTGGCGCGGAATGACCCGCGCCACTTTGATTGGTGTCTGTCTCAACCGGTCTCATGACCGCCTCAAGGCATGTTCTTCATCATCTCCGGCGACATGACCATCATGTTTGCATTGAGATGGTGCATGACCCAGAGCGAGCCGGAGAGAGCGATGACCACGATGACGATCGTGAAGATCAGTGCCATCGCCGTCCAGCCGCCTTCGGACTTGGTGTTCATGTGCAGGAAGTAGATCATGTGCACAACGATCTGGATGACGCCGAAGATCATAACCAGAGCGCCGGTGACAGCCTTGTTGTCGAAGACGTCGCCCATCACAAGCCAGAACGGTATCGCCGTCAGGATCACCGACAGGATGAAGCCGGTCGTATAGCTTTTCAGCGAACCGTGGCTCGCCTCGTGCCCGTGGCTATGGGCGTGATGCGCGGCGTGCGCATCTTCGTGCGCGGGTGCTTTGTCGGTCATCCGAGGACTCCCATGAGGTAAACGACGGAGAAGACGCCGATCCAGATGACGTCGAGGAAGTGCCAGAACATCGACAGGCACATCAGGCGACGGCGGTTTTCCGGGATCAGGCCATGCTTGGAAACCTGCACCATCAGCGTGACCAACCAGATAATACCGAAGGTAACGTGCAGACCGTGGGTTCCGACCAGCGTGAAGAACGCCGACAGGAACGCAGAGCGCTGCGGGCCGGCACCTTCGTGCAGGAGATGGCTGAATTCGTAGAGCTCGATGCCCAGGAAGGCGAGACCGAACACGCCGGTCACGCCCAGCCAGAACAGCGTCTCCGCCTTGGCGCCACGCTCCATCTGAAGCATCGCGAACCCGTAGGTGATCGACGAGAACAGCAGCATCGCGGTGTTGAGCGCGACGAGCGGCAGGTCGAACAGATCCGCCGGCGATGGGCCGGCCGCATAATTGCGGCCGACGACAGCGTAGGTGGCGAACAGGATCGCGAAGATCAGGCAGTCGCTCATCAGGTAGAGCCAGAACCCAAGATTGGTGCTGTTCTCCGGATGATGATCTTCTTCCAGGTAGAATTGCGGGTTTTCCGCCGTCTCTGTTTTAGAAGCACTCATGGTTATCACACCTGCCTAGCGAGCAGTTCGGTCCGCTTGTTCTCTTCCGCGACAACGTCGTCCGCCGGAATGTAGTAGTCGCGGTTGTAGTTGAACGTATGGACGATCGACACAACGATGATGGCGATGAAGGACAGGGCAGCAAGCCACCACATGTACCAGATCAGGCCGAAGGCGAGTGCCACGCTGATGCCGGAGAGGATCGCGCCGGTGCCGGTGTTCTTCGGCATGTGGATCGGCTTGAAACCCTGAAGAGGACGCGCATAACCGCGGTTCTTCATGTCGTACCAGCTGTCGTGATCGTGGACCACCGGAGTGAAGGCGAAGTTGTAGTCCGGTGGCGGCGACGACGTCGACCATTCCAGAGTACGGCCGTGCCATGGGTCGCCCGTTTCGTCCCTCAGTTCATCACGCTTCCAGACGCTGACGCCGATCTGGATGATGAATGAGGCGATACCGATGGCAATCATACCTGCACCGCATGCTGCGATGATGAACCAGATCTGCAGCGACGGATCTTCGAACTGCGATACGCGGCGGGTGACGCCCATCAGGCCAAGAACGTAGAGCGGCATGAAGGCGAAGTAGAAGCCGACGAACCAGAACCAGAACGATACCTTGCCCCAGAATTGGTTCAGCTTGAAGCCGAACGCCTTCGGGAACCAGTAGTTGACGCCTGCGAGAAGGCCGAACAAGACGCCGCCGATGATGACGTTGTGGAAGTGGGCGATCAGGAACAGGGAGTTGTGGAGCACGAAGTCGGCAGGCGGAACAGCCAGCATGACGCCGGTCATACCACCGATGGCGAAGGTCACCATGAAGCCGACCGTCCAGAGCATCGGGACGTCGTAGCGAATACGACCGCGATACATCGTGAACAGCCAGTTGAACATCTTGGCGCCCGTCGGGATCGAGATGATCATCGTGGTGATGCCGAAGAAGGCGTTGACCGAAGCACCCGAACCCATCGTGAAGAAGTGGTGCAGCCACACGAGGTAGGACAGGATCATGATCACGCAGGTCGCATAGACCATCGAGGCATAGCCGAACAGGCGCTTGCCGGAGAAGGTCGCAACGATTTCCGAGAAGATCCCGAAGACCGGAAGGATCAGGATGTAGACTTCCGGGTGACCCCAGATCCAGATCAGGTTCACGTACATCATCGGGTTACCGCCGAGGTCGTTCGTGAAGAAGTTGGTGCCGACGTAACGGTCAAGCGACAGCAGCACGAGGGTTGCGGTCAGGATCGGGAACGAGGCAACGATCAGGATGTTGGTGCAGAGTGCCGTCCAGGTGAAGATCGGCATCTTCATGAAGGACATGCCGGGAGCACGCATCTTCACGATTGTCGCGATCAGGTTGATACCCGACAACGTCGTGCCGACGCCCGCCACCTGCAGACCCCAGATGTAATAATCCACCCCGACGCCCGGGCTGTAGTCAGCGCCCGACAGTGGCGGATAGGCCAGCCAGCCGGTACGTGCGAACTCGCCGATGAACAGCGAGATCATGATGATGACCGCACCGGCCGTCGTCATCCAGAACGAGAAGTTGTTCAGGAACGGGAACGAGACGTCACGCGCGCCGATCTGCAGCGGCACGATATAGTTCATGAAACCGGTAACGAAGGGCATCGCCACGAAGAAGATCATGATTACGCCATGGGCGGTGAAGATCTGGTCGTAGTGGTGAGAGTTGAGGTAACCCTCGTTGCCGTTGAAGGCGATAGCCTGCTGTACGCGCATCATGATGGCGTCGGCAAAGCCGCGGAACAGCATGATGATGGCCAGCACGATGTACATGATGCCGATTTTCTTGTGATCGACACTGCAAACCCAGTCGCGCCAGAATGGCCCCCAGAGCTTGAAGTAGGTCATGAGACCCACCACGCCGATGCCGCCCAGACACACGGCCGCAAACGTCACGATCAGGATCGGTTCGTGAAACGGCAGTGATTCGAAGGACAACCTTCCGAAGATAAACTTCAGGATGTCAGGATTGGAAAACATGGGACAACCCGTTAATTGTTGATCTGCGCAGGCGCCGGATCGGCGTCGCCATTGTTCGTGTCCGGCATCGAGTGGTTGCCGTGACCTTGCTCATTGTGCGGCTGTTCATCGCTCTTGGCAGGTGTGCCAGTCGCGGGGAAAGTCGCGGCGTTTGTACCTTCCGCATCTCCGATACGACGATTGTCATACTGAAGTTTCGCGCGGTTCTCGTGGCTCTCGGTGCCGGCACCACCCATCATGTCGATATGCATCATCTCGTTCATGCACATCTTGCCCGGTTCGGCACACATGTTGAGGATCGCGCTGTAGAGATCCTTGTCGGCCGCCGCAAAATAGCGGATCGGCTCGCGCTCGGACGGCTTCTCAAGCTTCAGATAGGCATCGCGGTTGAGTGCGGTACCCTGCTGCTTGACCTTTGCGATCCAGCCGTCGAAGCCTTCGGCCGTGTAGCCGTGGAACTTGAAGCGCATGTGCGAGAACCCGGCACCGCTGTAGTTTGCCGAAAGTCCCTCGAACTCGCCTTCCTTGTTGATGACGGCGTGCAGTTTGGTCTGCATCCCCGGCATCGCGTAGATCTGGCCGGCGAGCGCCGGAATGTAGAACGAGTTCATCACCGAGCTCGAGGTGATCTCGAACGTGATCGGGCGATCGACCGGTGCGGCCATCTCGTTGACCGTGGCGATGCCGTATTCTGGATAGAAGAACAGCCACTTCCAGTCGAGCGCCACGACCTGAACCGTCAGAGGCCGCGTTTCGGCGGGAACCGGACGTTCCGCATCGAGGCGGTCGAGAGGACGATACGGGTCGAGACGGTGGGTGCTGATCCAGGTGATCGCACCGAGCGCCACAATGATCGCCAGCGGCGCGGCCCAGATAACCACTTCGAGCCGTGTCGAGTGATGCCATTCCGGATCGTATTTTGCTGTGGTGTTCGCATGACGATAGTGCCAGGCGAAGTAGAGCGTGAGAAACACGACCGGCACGATGATCAGCAGCATCAGAACGGTCGAGACGATAATCAGATCTGCCTGCTGCCTGGCGATATCGCCTGATGGCGACATCACGACGAGATTGCAGCCCGAAAGGGTGGCCAAAAGCGGCAGCAAAGCGATTTGGATGAGACGTTTCAACATTGGGAACATTGGTCTGCTCGAAACTTTCGATGTGTCCAGTCGGCCTAACGGAGCAAGCAACTGATCTCCATGAGGTGTTTCGTCGCAGTGCAATAACTTTTTCGCGCTGCAATGCAAGCGGGGTGTGTGGATTGATGATGGTCGTTGCAAAAACATCAACTCCGCCTCAATGTCCATCTGTTGCCATGGGTGCCTCAGAAAACACCAAAATCCGCCCAAAATATGCTTTTTGCGCGACGTCTTGATTGACAGCTGGTACGCCCGACATTCTCATGTGGAAACAGACGTGCAGGAGAACACATTCATGAGCCAACTTGCCAATCCTACATCCACAGAGATGGAACGGGATGCCCGGCAGATCCACGACGACAAGCCGGTCGAACCGAGCAATATTGCTATCGGGGTCGTCATCGGCAGAATGTCGGAATTTTTCGACTTTTTCGTGTACGGCCTCGCCTCGGTCCTGGTTTTCCCTCGAGTGGTCTTTCCGTTTGCCGGAGACCCGGTCACCGCCACGCTTTACTCGTTTGCGATCTTCTCGCTCGCGTTCATCGCGCGTCCTGTTGGCTCGGTGGTCTTCATGTGGGTCGACCGTACCTATGGACGCGGCACGAAGCTGACGATTGCCCTTCTCGTGCTCGGTGGCTCGACGGCCTCGATCGCCTTCCTGCCCGGCTATGAGACGATCGGATACTGGTCGCCGGCTCTGCTGGCGCTGTTCCGTCTGGGCCAGGGTTTTGCGCTGGGTGGAGCCTGGGACGGTCTTGCATCGCTGCTGGCACTGAATGCACCGCCGAACCGCCGCGGCCTTTACGCGATGATCCCGCAGCTCGGCGCGCCATTCGGGTTTGCGCTCGCGAGCGTCCTGTTCGGCTATTTCGTCTTCAATCTCTCCGACGCCGACTTCCTGAGCTGGGGCTGGCGCTATCCGTTCTTCGTCGCGTTTGCCATCAACGTTGTGGCCCTGTTTGCTCGTCTGCGTATTGTTGCATCGAAAGAGTTCGGCGATGCGCTCGAAGCGCACGAATTGCAGGCAAAGCCGGTTCTGGAAGTGCTGCGCGTTCACGGAGGCGACGTCGTTCTCGGCGCCTTTGCCCCGCTTGCAAGCTTCGCGATGTTCCACCTTGTGACGATCTTCCCGCTGAGCTGGGTGACACTTTTTGGTGGCCAGAGCGCCGGGAAATTCCTGTTCGTCCAGGTCATCGGTGCTTTGCTCGGTCTCGTGACGGTCGTGATCTCCGGTCTTCTTGCAGACAGGATCGGTCGTCGTCGCCAGTTGATCATTGGTGCGGTGATCATCGCCATCTTCAGCTTTACGGCGCCGTTCCTGCTGAATGCGGGCGGTACCGGCCAGGATGCATTCATCATCATCGGCTTTGCCATCCTCGGCCTTTCCTTTGGTCAGGCCTCCGGTTCGGTGTCGTCGCGCTTCAGCCAGCCTTACCGTTACACCGGTTCGGCCCTGACTTCCGACCTCGCATGGTTGGTCGGCGCAGGTTTTGCGCCACTGACCGCGCTCGGTCTCGCGAGCCAGTTCGGCATCATCTTCATCGGCGGATACCTGATTTCGGGTGCCATCTGCACGATCGTCGCCCTGATGCTCAGCCGTGCACCTGACAGGTCCGCCGACAGCCCGCAGGGTGTCGCGACCTGATCGAAGGGGTTAAAGCCGATAGACAGACTAAAAGGGTCAGCCAGCGCTGGCCCTTTTTATTTCGGGCACGGCGTACACGGCTAATTACCTTGCCAGGGCGACGGTCTTGATCACCGCATAGACGGGAAGTCCGCCTTGAAGTGCAAGACGCTCAACCGACAGGCCGGTGATCCGGGCAAGCACCACGTCTTCGCCACACCGGATCTTGACGCGCACCATGCCCTCCCCTTCGGCATCCATCTGGGCGATCTGCCCTTCCAGAATGTTGAGGGCGCTCAGCCCTTCGGGCTTCCTGGTGGCGAGCATCACATCTCGCTCCGGCACATGGAGCCTGACGCTCTGTCCTACCTGCGCCCGCGCGTTCGAAACGACGAGAACTTCGGACGAAAGCCGCACAGTCGCCAAGCCATGCGCCGAATCGATCGCTTCGACGGTTCCGGAAAGCACCACGCCGGCTTCGCGGCGCTCTGTGGCCAGCACTTGGCTGCCGGACAGCACGTCCGACGGTGTGCCTGATATCTCCACCCGACCGTCGCTCATCATCACGACGCGGTCCGAGAGCCTCGCCACTTCCGCGACCGAATGGCTGACATAGACGATGGGCATCGCGGTCTCATCGCGCATCCGCTCCAGATAGGGCAGGATTTCGGCCTTTCGCTCGTCGTCGAGCGCTGCGAGTGGTTCGTCCATCAGGAGCAGTCTGGGTGACGACAAAAGCGCTCGGCCGATCGCCACGCGCTGCTTTTCGCCACCGGAAAGGTTGCCCGGCCGGCGGTCGAGGAGCGGACCGATGCCGAGCAGTTCGACGACATGCGAGATATTTTCGACCTGCCCTGACTTGGGCGCGAACCATTTTCCGTAAAGAAGGTTCTGGCGGACGCTTAGATGCGGGAATAGCCGTGCTTCCTGGAAGACATATCCGAAGCGACGCCTGTGCATTGGCACGAAGATGCCACGTTCGGTATCAAGCAAGACATCGCCGTCGATCTCGATCCGTCCGCGCTGCGGTTTGGAGAGGCCGGCAATCGCGCGCACCAGCGATGTCTTACCGGATCCCGAGCGGCCGAACAGCGCCGTCACGCCGCCTGTCGAGGTGAAAGATGCGTCGAGCACGAAGCTCTTGAACGACTGCCGCACGTCCACGATCATCGTCATTCGACCGCCACCTTGCGTCCGACCAGATAGGCCATGAATTCGGACGCGAGCAGCGCCGCAAACGAGATCGCGATCGCCACGATGGTAAGACGCATGGCGCCGACATCACCGCCGGGAACCTGCGTGAACGTGTAGATCGCTGCCGACAGCGTCTGCGTTTCGCCGGGGATATTGGACACGAATGTGATCGTCGCACCGAATTCACCCATGGCCTTTGCGAAGGCGAGAATCATGCCGGCGATAATGCCGGGAAGAATGAGCGGCAGGGTAATGGTGAGGAAGACCCAGAGGGGACTGGCGCCAAGCGTGCCGGCCGCCTCCTCCAGCTTCCGATCCACAGTTTCGATCGACAATCGGATCGAGCGGACCATCAGGGGAAATCCCATCACCCCGCAGGCAAGGGCGGCACCCGTCCAGCGAAAGGAGAGGACGATGCCGAGATAATCCGCGAGGAACGAGCCCACCACGCCACGTCTGCCGAAGACGATGAGCAACAGGAATCCGGTCACAACAGGCGGCAGGATCAGCGGCAAAAGCACGATGCCGTTGAGGATCGATTTGCCCCAGAATTTTCCGCGCGCCAAGACATAGGCGACGAGAATGCCGAGCGGAAGGCTGACAAGGACGGCCACGCTCGAGACCCGAAGGCTCAGGCGCACCGCCGTCCATTCCTCCTCGCTGAGTACCAACCAGTCCAACGCTGCTTCCCTTCAGACATCAGCCCAAGGGGCCCAAGTCAAACTGGCTTACTTCAGAACCGTAAAGCCTTCCTTCTCGAAGAAAGGCGCGGCTTTGGCGGACTTCAGGTAATCGAGATAACCCGCGGCATCCGGCGATTTTGAATCCGAGAGAATCGCAATCGGGTAGATAATCGGCGCGTGGCTGTCCGCAGGGAAGGTTCCAACCACCGCGACACCCGGATCGGCAGCGGCATCGGTTGCATAGACGATGCCGTAAGGCGCTTCGCCGCGCGACACCAGCGCGAGCGCTGCCCTCACACTTTCGGCACCGGCGACGCTTTTTTCGACCGACGACCAGATGCCGAGCTTTTCCAGCGCCGACTTTGCGTATTTGCCCGCAGGAACCGAATTCGGCTCACCCATGGCAAGCTTGCCGCCGTTCAGAAGCCGGGCAAGGTCGAGACCCCTGATGATATCGACCGGTGCGGCATTCTCTTTGGGCGCGACCAGCACGATTTGATTTCCGAGCCAGTTGGACTTTGTGTCTTCCTTCACCAGAGCCTTGCCGGACAGATAGTTCATCCAGTCGAGATCCGCGGAGACGAACACGTCTGCCGGCGCACCGCTTTCGATCTGCTTGGCGAGCGCCGAGCTTGCCGCATAGGAGGCGGTCACCGGCTTGCCATAGGCCTTGTTGGCAGCGTCGAGCGCATTCTTCATGCTGGCTGCAGCAAACACCGTCACCTTCTCATCCGCCGCGGCCGGAGCAGCCAGCACGGCGAGAGACAGGGAGACTACGAGGACGGTCATCAACCCTTGAAAAACATAGGAACGTCGAGTCTTACCATTCATCCAATCGCGCTCCCAGGCATAAGCAAGATATCCATCTCGATATATCGTACGCGGAATTTTTGCCAAGGGATATATTCGGCGAAATATCTCGCCGGGTAAGCCAATCCAGAACGCTCCACAGCAATCGGCCCCAAGCACCAGCATCGAGTGCAGCACCGATGGTCTCTATCACCGGTGCTGCTTTGCGGGTTCAAACAACGCGACCGAGCCGGTGGTACAGGTTCGAGTATTTTACCGCTTCCGGCTGCTCCTTGATTTCCTGCAGATAGTGACTGATCGCGACCCGGATCAGTTCGAAGTCCTGGTTTGAGAAGACGGCTCTCGATCGTTCGGGTTGTGACGTCTTGGTCTCAGTATTTGTCGACATTTCAGCTCCTCCGTTGAAAGTGTACCTCGAAGGAGCATCGCTCCTTCGAGGCGTATGATCCTGCAGCTCAAGCTGCAAACTGGTTCATCGTGTTGTGCTCTCCAGCCGCCTTCAGCGCCGCATCGCCACCGAAGTATTCCTTGTGATCGTCGCCCAGATCCGAACCGGCCATATTCTGGTGCTTCACCGCTGCGATCCCCTGGCGAATCTCCTGGCGCTGAACGCCGGCGACGTAGCCAAGCATTCCCTGATCGCCGAAGTAATCCTTCGCAAGATTGTCGGTCGAAAGCGCCGCCGTGTGGTAGGTCGGCAGGGTGATCAGATGATGGAAGATGCCTGCTCGCTTTGCTGCGTCACGCTGAAATGTCCGGATGCGCTCATCAGCTTCTTTGCCGAGTTCCGTACCGTCGTAGTCGACGCTCATGAGCTTCGCACGGTCATACGCCGAAACGTCCCTGCCCTGCTCGACCCACACGTCAAAGACCTGTTGCCGGAAGTTCAGCGTCCAGTTGAAGGAAGGCGAGTTGTTATAGACGAGCTTCGCGTTCGGAACGACGTCGCGGATGCGGTCGACCATCCCGGCGATCTGCTCGATGTGCGGTTTCTCGGTCTCGATCCAGAGAAGGTCCGCGCCGTTCTGGAGCGCATTGATGCAATCGAGCACGCAACGATCGGCACCCGTGCCGGGTCGGAACTGGTAGAGGTTCGAGCGGAGGCGCTTCGGACGAAGAACCTTGTCGCCACGGGTCAGCAGGACGTCACCGTTCGATCGCTGGCCCGCGCCGACCTCCTCGCAATCCAGAAACGAATTGTACTGGTCGCCGATATCGCCTTCGGAGACCGAAAAGGCGATCTGTTTGGTCAGCCCGGCGCCCAAAGAATCCGTGCGAGCCACGATGACGCCGTCGTCCACTCCCATCTCGAGAAAGGCGTAGCGCAACGCACGGATCTTCGCGACAAAGTCTTCATGAGGGACGGTAACTTTACCATCCTGATGACCACACTGCTTCTCGTCGGAGACCTGGTTTTCGATCTGAAGAGCGCAGGCCCCTGCCTCGATCATTTTCTTGGCGAGCAGGTAGGTCGCTTCGGCATTGCCGAACCCGGCATCAATATCGGCTATGACCGGGACGACGTGCGTTTGGAAATCATCGATCGCGGAGGTGAGCTGCCGTTCCTTGACAGCATCGCCTGCCTCCCGGGCTTTGTCGATTTGCCGGAATATGTCGCCCAGTTCACGAGCATCGGCTTGCCGCAGGAACGTGTAAAGCTCGTTGATCAATGCCGGTACGGTCGTCTTCTCGTGCATCGACTGGTCTGGCAGCGGCCCGAACTCCGAGCGTAACGCGGCGACCATCCAGCCGGAGAGGTAAAGGTAGCGCCGCTCCGTGCTTTTAAAATGCTTTTTGATCGATATGATCTTCTGCTGACCGATGAACCCATGCCAGCACCCGAGCGACTGCGTGTACTTGGACGGGTCGTTATCATACGCGTCCATGTCTCGCCGCATGACCTTGGCGGTGTATTTGGCGATGTCGAGGCCGGTCTTGAACCGGTTCTGAAGCCTCATCCTCGCAACGGCCTCGGGTGTCATTCCAGTCCAGCATTCATTCCCACCAATCAGGTGCTCGGCTTCTTCGAGTAGCTTTTGATACGACATGAGACCCTCCAATGTTTCTGTCCATGGGAGGATAACAGCCGGTAAGGCCATGGCGAGCCACGCTGAAGTCAAGCTGTCAAACTTTACAGAAGTTCTTCGTAATGCTGTAATGCTTGTATGGATAATCGTGTTTACCTTGGGCCGCGCTTGCGAAGACTTCGCCGGGACTTGGGCCTGAAGCAGGTAGAGATGGCGAGCGACCTCGACATCTCGCCATCCTATGTCGCGCTGATGGAACGCAATCAGCGCCCGGTGACAGCTGAAATACTGCTGCGCCTCGCCAAGGCATATAAGATCGATTTTAGCGAATTTACCGCTGACTCAGGCCAGGATCTTGTCGCGCAGTTACGGCTTGCAGCACGAGACGCGATCTTCACTGACATCGATTTGAATGCGGTCGATATCGCGGATATCGCGCACAGCTTTCCCGGGTTTGCTGAAGCGCTGCTGCGACTTTACACGGCATACAAAGAGGAGCAGTTCGCTTTAGCCGACCGGCGCCAACACACGACAAACGACGGACGCCCGTTTGAAGGGGATTCCATCGCCGCCGTCAGAAGCTTTCTAGCCGCCCGAAAGAACTTCTTCCCGATTTTGGACACGCTGTCGGAAAAGCTGGCGGGCCGGGTAAGCCAGGGCGGCGGTTTGCCAGCCTTCCTCCAAAACGAGCACGGGTTTAAAGTCCGAAGGCTTCCCACAGAGGTGATGTCAGGATCCCTCCGGCGACTTGACTGGCATCGCAAAGAACTGCTGCTCAACGAAGCTCTGGATCATTCAAGCCAGAACTTCCAGATGGCGCAGCAGCTCGCCTACCTTGAGTTTGAGAACGAGATTGCAAGCACCGTTGCCGAAGGCAATTTCGAATCGCAGAATTCGGAGCGGCTTGCTCATCGAGCCATCGCTGCCTATTGCGCGGGGGCAATCCTCATGCCGTATGCTGCCTTTGCCAAAGCCGTGGAGGCTCGCCGATACGATATAGACTCATTAGCCCGTTTCTTCGGGACGAGCTTCGAGCAGACTGCACACCGGCTCACGACGCTCCAGAAGCCCGGACACGAGAGAGTTCCCTTCTTCTTCATAAAGGTCGACGTTGCCGGAAACGTCTCCAAGAGACTGAACAGCGGCGCCTTTCCCTTTGCACGACACGGCGGCGGCTGTCCGTTGTGGACGGTCCATCAGGTGTTTACCTCTCCAAGGCGGGTCGTGACACAATGGATGGAGCTGCCTGATGGCCAAAGGTTCTTCTCGATAGCTCGAACCGTGCACTCGGGCGGTGGCAGCCACGGCCTTCCGAGCGTCGACCGCGCGATCGCGATCGTCTGTGAGGCTCGATATGCAGACCGGCTTGTCTACGCCTCAGAGCACCCTCAGACACATAAGCCGACGCCTATCGGCATTGCGTGCCAGCTCTGTCAGCGCACAGAATGCACTTCTCGTGCCGAACCGCCGATTGGACGGCAGGTACTTCCGGACAACTATCGGAGGACGGAGGCTCCGTTTGGGTTCTCCGACGCGTAGCCCGACTTAGGACGCGTACGATGCGCTCTACATGAGTAAGAAGGGTAATGGCGCTTTGCAAACTAACGGATGCTGCGAACGTGTCGGCGAGCCGGGCATCCTAACTCGAAGGCTTTCCAACCCTGCTGAACACGGGTTCAGCAGGGCCGTTTTGACAATTGGGTTGGTCTTGCAAACCCATTGACAGGCCGGAGCAGCTCTCAGCCGGAACGCCTACTTCTTGGCGAAGGCCAGACCCGGATCGCCCTGTTTCTCGAAGGTCTGGATTTCCTTGTTGAAGTATTTGCCGTCTGCGCCTTTCTCGACGCTGCGCAGATAGATGTTCTGGGTGATGTGCCGGCTGGCCGGATCGATCGTCACAGGGCCGCGCGGACTGGTCCATGCCAGACCTTTGACGGCCTCGACTGCCTTGGCCGCATCCTGTTTGCCGCTCGTCGCCTCGATCATTTTTGCGATGACATGCATGCCATCGAAAGCGCCAACGGCCGGGAAGGAAAGTTCGGCGGGGTTGCCGATCGCCTTCTGCGCCGCTTCGACGAAAGCCTTGTTTTCCGCCGAGTCATGCGACACCGCATAGTGGAAACTGGTGGTGAGGCCGAGACCCGCCTCACCGAGAGCAGGCAGATCGGATTCCTGCGTCAGATCGCCCGTTGCGAAGAACTTGATCCCCGCAGCCTTGAGACCGGTGTCGTTATAGGCCTTCACGAAGGCAAGCGTCGGCGGGCCGGATGGCAGGAAGGTGAACAGCGCCTGCGCGCCGGAATCCTTGATCCGCTGCATCAGCGGTGCGAAATCCGTTGTCGAAAGCGGCATCCGGATGGATTCGACAACCTGCCCGCCCTCTTTCTCGAACGCGGTTTTGAAAGCCGTCTCGGCATCGGCGCCTGGGCCGTAATCGCTGACCAGCGTGATCGTCTTGGTAACGCCGCCGTCCTTGGCGACCTTGGCGAGCGGCGTGGCCGTTTGCCAGGTGGTAAAAGAGGTGCGGACCACATAAGGGCTTGCATTCACGATTGCGGACGTGGCGGCGTTCATGACAACCATCGGCACATTGCCCTGCTGCAGCATGGGGGCCGCCGCCATCGCGTCTGGCGTGAAATAATATCCGGCGAGATACTGGACCTTCTCGCGAACGATCAGCTCCTGCGACATCGCTTTGGACTTGGCGGGATCGGCGGTCGGCACGTCGCGATAGACCACCTCGATCTCGTTATCGCCAACCTTCTTGCCGTTCAGGGCAAAGAAGGCATCGATACCGGCTTTGAAGTTTTTTCCCTGCAGCGCGAAAGGGCCCGAGAAGGGACCGACGACGCCGACCTTGATGGTCTCGGCATAGCTCGCTCCCGACATCAAGGTCAGTGCGAAAACAGTTGAAATCAGCGTCTTCATTAGGCTCTCCCGTGCCATGTGTCGCATCGCCTCCCGATGTAACGTTGCGAGAAGATTGCATGCGGTGCTGCAATGTAAAACCGAAATCGGCGTGTCAGCCGATTGCTATTCGTCAAATATCGCGCGGGGCATCGCGGCCGAGCGCGGTGATGTTGAAAGCGAGCTCGCCGGCCAGCCGCAGGCCCGCACCCGCCGCCATTACGATATGCGGCAGGACCAGCCATTCCAGCGTCCAGGCAGCGCCCGAGCGTTCCTGCTCGTGGACCATGGCGAGTTGCATGCCGGAAAGCTGAACCGCTGTGTAGCGCGAAAGAGCGACAAGCGCTTCGGCCGCCACCGGGTTCTGCTTGTGCGCCATGGCCGATGAGGCACCACCGCCCGACAAGGTTATCTCGCCCCCCATTTGCGCGAGAAGGGCGATATCCTGTCCGAATTTTCCGAGACTTCCGGAAATGGTGGCAAGGATGCCGGCGAACTCGGCAAGCCTGCCCCGCTGGCTCTGCCATTGCGGAGCATCGGCAAGACCAAGCTCGGCGGCCATGATGGCGCGGACTTGAGCCGCGTGGTCCCCCAATTTTTCCAGCGTGCCGACGGCACCGCCAAACTGCAGCGCAAAGCCATCCTCGGCAAAGGCGGCAAGCAGATGTTTCTGGCGGATAAGCGGATGGCGCCAGGCATCCACGCGGTCCGATACCTTGATCGGCAAAGCCGCCTGCATGCGCGTATGCCCCATCATCGCGCGGGAACCGTGCGCCCGGTCAACTTCACCGAACCGCTCGGCCAGATCCTGCAGTCGCCCCGACAGAAGCGCGGCGACCGATTTCAGGCGCAGCATAAGTGCGGTATCGATCACGTCCTGGCTGGTCGCGCCGAAATGGATATGCGGGGCCGCCTCAACCCCGATCGCACCGCGCAGCTGTCGGACCAACTCCGGCACGACGACACCGTCCCTGGCTGTCGCCTGCTTCAACTTGGCGATGTCGGGCGAAAACGACGCGCATGCCGCAGCGATCGCCTGCGCGGATGCATCCGGTATCAGACCGCTTTTTGCCTGCGCGGTGGCGAGAGCCGCTTCGAACGCAAGCATCGCCGCGACCTCGGCCTCTGGAGACAGAAGACTTGCTACCTCCTCATCGCCGAGCAGACCGGACAGGAAGGGATGTTCGAATACGGAAACGGTCATGCCGGAATTGTCACCTTGCTGGTCTTTCTCGAAATTGGCCGTCAGATATCGAAGAATATCGTTTCCTTGTCACCTTGGAGGTGGATATCGAAGCGAACCGTATCGCCGTCGCGCTGACCGATCAGGGTCGGCACCCGTACGCGATGCTCGATGCGGGCAAGGACCGGATCCTCCGCATTGGCGGTTTCCTCGTCGGAGAAATACATCCGTGTCTGCAGGCCAAGATTGATGCCACGCGCCACGATCCAGAACGTGACATGCGGCGCCATCAGCCGGCCGTCCCGGAACGGCACGCGCCCGGGCTTGATCGTTTCGAAAGCGAACTCGCCGGTTGCCATATCGCCGGGACAACGGCCCCACCCCAGGAAATTGGGATCGGCTGCACCGCGCGTTTCCGACGGGCTGTTGTAGATCCCGTTCGCGTCGGCCTGCCAGATCTCGATCAGGGCGTCCTTCAGAGGCGCACCGGCACCGTCATAGACGAACCCCCTGATGGTGATTCGTTCGCCCTTGGTCTTGTCGCTGGCCATTGGCCCGGACCCGAGATCCTGGTCGTAGATGCCTTCAAGCCCTGCGAAATTCGGCGTGCAACCGATATGCACGTAGGGTCCGGCCGTCTGGGATGGCGTTTCCTTGAGGTAGTTCAGCGGCTGCGCCATGATCAATTGCCTTCCAGACGATTTTCGAAAAGGGTCGAGCGGCGCCCGCGCAGGATGATATCAAACTTGTAGGCCCGCAGATCGTGCGGGATCGAGGCATTCATGTCGAGCGGTGCGATCAGGCTTTCGATCGCGTGCCTGTCCGGGATCGTCTTGACGATCGGGCAGAGCCAGATCATCGGATCACCCTCGAAATACATCTGCGTGATCAGGCGCTGGGCAAAACCGTTCCCGAATACCGAGAAATGGATATGCGCCGGACGCCAGTCGTTGACGCCGTTCGGCCAGGGATAGGGACCGGGCTTTATCGTGCGGAAACAGTAATAGCCCTCTACATCCGCAATCGCCCGGCCGAAACCGCCGAAATTGGGATCGAGCGGTGCAAGATAGCTTTCCTTCTTGTGGCGATAGCGTCCACCCGCATTGGCCTGCCAGAATTCGACGAGAGCCCCCGCAACGCCCCTGCCCCGTTCATCGAGCACACGGCCATAGACCATGATGCGCTCGCCGATCGCGGATTCACCGGGCTTGGCGTAGTTGACGATCAGGTCGTTATCGAATTCGCCGAGAATGTTGTGACCGAACACCGGCCCGGTGATTTCGCTGCGCGTGCCTTCGAGCGAGATCAACGCCCGCTGCGGCGAGCGCAACACCGAGGTCTTGTAGCCTGGTGTGTATGCCGGAGGGTGCCGGTCCCTGTCGCGTGCGAAAAAGGGTGTCGTTTCTGGTGGTGCGTTGCTCATTTCTGCTCCTCCGCAGCAGGCTTTGCCGCATCGATTTCGGCATAGGTGGCCTTGGCGATCTTGAAAGCGTGGTTGGCGGCGGGCACGCCTGCGTAGATCGCCACATGCATCAGCGCCTCGCAGATATCGTCTCGCGTCGCTCCCGTATTGGCCGTGGCACGGATATGCATCGCCACCTCTTCATCATGGCCGAGTGCGGCCAGAAGCGCGATCGTCACCATCGACCGTTCCCGCTTCGACCATTGGTCCCGCGACCAGACCGAGCCCCAGGCGCCTTCGGTGATCAACTGCTGGAACGGCTGGTCGAACGGCGTCACGTTGGCAAGAGCGCGGTCCACATGCGCCTCGCCGAGAACCGAGCGGCGCGTCGCCAGTCCCTGCTTGTAGCGTTCCGAGGGGATGGAAGCTTCTGCCATGTCGTTCAGGACTCCAGTTCTTCGAGAAAGCCGCGGACCAAGGCCGCGTAGGCGCCGGGCGCTTCGATACAGGGTATATGCGCCGTGCCTTCGATGACTTCGTAACGTGCACCGGGAATGAGATCCGCAAGCGACCGCACCAGTTCCGGTGGGGTTGATCCATCCTGATCACCCGCGATGCACAGCGTCGGCACCGAGATCCGGGCTGCCTGCTCCGTGAAATCCGCCTTGCTGATCGCAGCACATGTGCCGCTGTAGCCGAGTGCGGGTTGGCGCACCAGCATGTTGCAATAGGCCTTGTAGACGGCATTTCCGGGCTCGCGGAACGACGCTGTAAACCACCGCTGCATGACAGGTTCGAGAATGCTGGCGATGCCGTTTTGCTCGACGGCGCCGATACGGTCAGCCCACATCTGCGGTGTCCCGATCTTGTGCGCCGTGTTGGAAAGGATCAGCGCGCGAACGAGATCCGGCCGCGACACGTAGAGGCTCTGGGCAATCAATCCACCCACGGAAAGGCCGCAGACGATGACATCGGACAGGCCGAGATGATCGAGCAGGGCTGCAAGTTCGCCGGAGAGATCCTCTATGGAATAAGGGGGATTTCCGAGATCCGACAATCCGTGACCACGCTTGTCATAGGTGAGAACCGTATAGTCACCCGCCAGCTTAGGGATGACGTGATGCCAGATGCGGCTATCCGTGCCGAGCGAGTTGACGAGCACCACGACCGGCCGGCCATCTCCCGCCCAGTCGATGTCATAGTGAACTGTGACGCCGCCAAGATCGACAAACTGCATGAACCAAATCCTCCCGGGCATAGTGTTCGCACTGGCATGCGGTTAAGTAAAATGATAATTTCTGCCGATTGCTTAACCCATGGGTTATGAATTTGGACAATCTCAAGATCAAGTTCCGCCACCTGCAGACCTTTGTCGAGGTCGCCCGGCAGAAGAGTGTCGTGCAGGCCTCCAAGGTGCTGAATGTCAGCCAGCCGGCGGTGACGAAGACCATTCGCGAGATGGAGGAGGCGCTTGGCGTGACGGTGTTCGAGCGCGAAGGCCGCGGTCTGCGCTTGACGCGATCAGGGGAAGTGTTTCTGCGCCACGCCGGAACCACGCTCGCCTCCTTGAAGAGGGGCATGGATGCCGTCTCCACCACCCGCTTTGGTGACACAATGCCGCTGCGGATCGGCGCGCTCCCGACGGTCGCCAGCAACATCATGCCGCTGGCAATGACGCTTTTCCTTGCCGAGAATGCAGGCGGCCAGGTCAAGATCGTGACGGGCGAGAATGCCGTCCTGATGGAACAGCTACGCCTCGGCGATCTCGATCTGGTGGTGGGACGGCTTGCGGCGCCCGAGAAAATGGCGGGGTTGAGCTTCGAGCATCTCTATTCGGAACAGGTCGTGTTTGCGGTCCGCACCGGGCATCCACTGCTCGAGGCGAAACAGTCGCTGTTTGAAACGCTGGGTCATTTCCCGATCCTGATGCCGACGCGCGGATCGATCATTCGGCCGGTCGTCGAACAGTTTCTGATCACCCACGGCATTACCGATCTCCCGGTCCAGATCGAGACGGTTTCCGATACGTTCGGTCGCGCCTTCGTCCAGACCAGCGACGCCATCTGGATCATCTCCCACGGCGTTGTGGCGGCCGATATCGCCCACGGCCTGCTGGCAACGCTGCCCATCGACACGGCGGAGACGAAGGGTCCGGTGGGGCTGACCCTCAAGGCCGAGGCCGGCGTCCCTGCGCCGCTCGATATTCTGATGCAGACGATCCGCCAGGCGGCGCGCGACATTGCAGGGGCGGCAGGCAAACGCGATTGACGACCGCAGGTCATCGTGATCGAACGGGCTAAAGAGGCATGAGGGAGCGGAGAATGCAGGATCGGGCGTTGTTGGAGGCGATGTTTCGTGCGGCGGTAAAGGCCGCCGATCCTCTGACCGGCATCAGCCGGCACCTGCCAGCGAAGCCGCAAGACGGCCGTACCGTCGTTGTCGGTGCCGGCAAGGGCGCGGCCCAGATGGCCGCTGCGCTCGAAACGATATGGCCCGGCGAACTCTTGGGCGTCGTCGTCACCCGTTACGGCTACGGTTGCGAAACACGGTTTATCGAGGTTCTGGAAGCGTCTCACCCGGTGCCCGATGCGGCCGGTCTCGCCGCTGCCGTCAGGATCATGGAGGCGGTCTCCAGCCTGACGGAACGGGATCTGGTGATTGCACTGGTCTGCGGCGGCGGCTCTGCCCTTCTGCCGGCGCCACCGGAGGGACTGACGTTCGATGACGAGATCGCGCTCAACGAGACCCTGCTGGCATCGGGCGCGCCGATTTCAGCGATGAACGTTGTCCGCAAGCATCTTTCGACCATCAAAGGTGGCCGGCTTGCAGCAGCAACCCGGGCCAGGGTCGTCAGCCTGATCGTCTCCGACATTCCCGGCGACAATCCAGCCTTTGTCGCGTCCGGCCCGACAATCCCTGACGAGAGCACGCGGCACGATGCGCTGGCCATCGTCGAAAACTACGGACTCAATCTCACGCGGGCCATGATGGCGCATCTGACGTCGCCCGCAGCCGATGCTCCCGATCCTTCAGACCCGGTTTTCGCCCGGAACGAGCATCACGTCATCGCCTCGGCCGGCGTTTCGCTGCAGGCCGCCGCCGAGATAGCGCTGGCACATGGCCTGACGCCGCATATCCTGTCAGATTCCATCGAAGGTGAAGCGCGCGATGTGGCGCTCGTTCATGCAGCGATTGCGCGGGAAATTGCAAAGCACGACCGGCCGTTCGCCAAGCCTGCCGTGCTTCTCTCAGGTGGCGAAACGACTGTGACGCTGCGCTCCGACGGCGGACGTGGCGGACGCAACGGCGAATTCGCACTGGCCCTTGCGCTCGCTATCGACGGCCTCGAGATCACTGCGCTCGCAGCCGATACGGATGGGATCGACGGCTCCGAAAACAACGCCGGCGCCTTTTGCGACGGCAGCACGACAAGGCGACTGATCGCGGCCGGACAGGATGGACGCGCGCTTCAGTCACGCAACGACAGCTATACCGGCTTCGAAGCGACCGGTGACCTGTTCGTCACCGGCCCGACGGGCACGAATGTCAACGATTTCAGGGCGATCCTGATCCGGTAATCCGGCTGTCGTTCACTGCAGCTGCGGTTTCAGAAGGAAGTCGTTGCGGTCCGCCGATTTCACGCGAAGCCAGGCTTCGCGGCCGTCACGGAGAACACGCATGGGAATTTCGGCACCGGGCGGTCCGCTTTCCCAAACCTTGCGGTAGAAGTCAGCCAACCCGTCGACCTCACCGTCGCGGATTTCCGAGATGACGTCGCCACGCTTGAGCCCTGCCTTTGCGGCCGGGCCATTTTCGGTGACGCTCATGACAACGACGTCGCCATTCGTTTCTGCCGAGAACGCGCCGAGCCAAGGGCGCGGCTGGCGCTTGAATTCGCCGCTGTTGAGCAGGTCATCCAAGATTGGAGCCAGTAGGTTGATCGGGACCACCATATTGATATCGGCGATCTCTCCGCCCTTGCTCATCTGCAGTCGTAGGGAGCCGACACCGATCAACCGGCCTTCGGCATCGACCATCGCGGCGCCTCCCCAGGAGGGATGCGCTGGCGTGATGAATATCGCCTCGTCGAGCAGGTACTCCCAGTATCCGGCGAACTCCTGCTTGGCGACGATATTGCCGCGCACATACTGGCCCTCCCCGTCCGCAAAAACGATCGGATCTCCGACAGCAGCATTGTCGGAATCGCCGATCTCGAGCGCCGGCAGTTCCAAGGGCGCCAAGGCCTGGACGAGACCGAAGCCGCTTTCCTGATCGTAGGCGAGTGCATGGCCCGGGACCTTGCGGCCATCACGGCTCGTGATCCACACGTCATCGGCCTCGGTAATCAGATAGCCGATCGTCAGGATAAGACCGTTTTCCCGGATGACCACACCGCTGCCTTCGCGCCGGACGCCGAGAGCATCGGCCGTGAACGCGTTATCGGGAATGGAGGCGCGTACCGCGACGACGGACGCCAAGATTTTCTCTATATCCATGATGCCGATCCTTATCTTGTCGCGGTAGGGGCGCGGCCGCCTAGCCGAATTGATTGATCGCAAACTGCACGCTGTTTCCAAGCGACAGGGTCAAAATATGATTTTGCGCGGACCGGTTCAAGAGGTTGCTACCAGACATGGAAAGGCCGCCGGAGTTACCCGGCGGCCTTCCAAATGACTTGACGTCTGGCCCATAGATCAGTTGGCTGGGGTCAGCGTAACCGAAGTACCTGTCGCAGCAACGTTCAGGCCGAGCTGACCGGTGATGCTGACGGTCTGGAGATGGATCGAACCGGATGTGCCGCCGACGAGAATGTTGGCGCCGATGCCGGCACCGACAGTCGCTTCAGCCGTTGCGCCCTGGTAGAGGCCGCCGAGCGAACCGTGGTGATAGCCAGCGGTCGGTGCGAAGACTGCCCAGATCAAGCGGCTGCGCGTGGTGAAGCCGAGATCGACACCCATCTTGCGAATGACGCCGGTGTACTGATCGATCGGCTCGCTGCCCATCGTGGACGAGAAGGTGCATTCGGCTTCCTTGGCGGAACCGATGACGTAACCGACGCCACCGCCGACCTGGCAATCGAGATAGCCGATACGGACGCCGCCGCGCTGGTCAGCTTCCTGGTATGGTGCATCCCTGCGCGAAATCACGTCAGCAGAAAAGGCGGTCGTTGCGGTGAGAACGATCGGCAGGGCGGCAACAGCCGCGGCGAAAGTCTTATTCATCCCTGTACTCCATTTAATTCTTCTTTTACCGCGACCTCACCTCTTGGTCGGTCGCAGGCAGCGAACATAAACGCACATGACTCCGAATCGATCCCGTCATCGCTACACGAAATGTCACGCCGGATTCCAGAACGTGAGTGGATTGCATTGGCGGCGCCCGTCGAAAAGCCATGATCGGCTGGCGGCGCCCGTTCAGGGATCGGTGAAGCTGATCGTCCGCAACCGGATCTGGTCCTGACGCGGCTCACGGGCGAAAAGGATGGCTCCCGAGGCTTTCGATTGCGCGGGAACGTAATCGAAGGTGACATCCGCCTGTTCGACGGCCGCATCACCATCCATGACCTCGCCGCGCACGACGACCGCTGCCGCCGTTCGGTTAGCGCTGTTGGAAACATCGAACCGGATGCGGTAGCCGCCCTCGACGGGCATGCGTTCGGTGATCTCGATACGGAACGCGGGCGGGACTTTCTCCTCACTTACGGCGCGCCAGCCAACCCAGCCAAGGACGCCCGCAACAATCAGCGTCGAAACGATCGCAGTGACCCATTCGATCCAGTGTGCCTCACCCTTTTCTGTGACCTTGCCGATATCGCTCGTGTCTTTCATCAGGGCCTCGCTAAAGGATCAGTCGGGCCGCGGCAGCGCCGATCGCCCCCGGGAATGAGAGGACGATGACCGAGATCAGCACCGGCGTTGCCGCCATGCCGTCCAGCCGGCCGAAGATCCACAGCACATAGAGGCTGACCAGCATCGCGACCATATAACCGGGAAGCGTGTAGCGGAAGAAGATAGGCCAGCGTGAGCTGTCTTCCGGCATTCTGTGCCCGCCGCGAAAAGACACCGCGTAGACGAAACAGTGCATGATGGCGATCGACACCAGGATTGTTACCACCCCGTGCCAGTTCATCATCTTGTAGGAAATCAGGACGACTTCTTCCGTCGGCGCGACATTGAGGTTGAGAAACAGTGCACCGATCGCCATCAGAAACAGCTCGCGCACGTAGTTCGTCGAAAGACTGTCGGGAACGGCATCTGATGACTGGGACGTCTCGTCGTCCTCGTCGTCAGCGTTATCCTCTCCACCCAGCTGGGAGCGCCCGAGCATGGCGCCGATGCTTGCCGGAACCGCCTGGATGGCGATCTTGCCGATGATCGTTGCCATGGGCATATCGGCCTTCAGCACGCCGAGCATCACAAGTGCCGCACCACTCATGACGATCCCGAGCGCGAAGGCCGTCAACGCGTCGCGCACGGCCTGCCAGAAGGTAGAGGTCCGCTCAAACCCGATGAGATGCGCAAGCACGATCAGGAGCGGGATGTTGACGAGGAGCAGGATCAGGAGCCGGGATTGCTCGATATAGAAACCCAGTTCCCACAGCTCCATCGTCATCAGCATGGGGATGCCGAACAGCATCGCGCCCGCGGCACCCCGGCCAAGGCCCACGAGAAAGCGCCGCAATTCGCCGTCGGCTTGCGTCTTGCTGTTTTCGATACTGGCAGTTCCGCCCAAACCGGTCGCTTTCGCTTACACGCCTGAATGGCATAGATAGGAACATGGCCCCGATTGGCTAGCTATCCCTCTGCCGATAAAAGGACTTATCCTCAGTTTGCGGAAGGGCTTCTTAACGATGGCGACACAATTTCTGATCGATGGACGACAAGACGCGCCGGTGACCATCCTTCTTGCGCATGGCGCAGGCGCCCCGATGGACTCAAGCGCGATGAAAGCGGTCACTGAGGCTCTCGCTGACGAAGGGTTTCGCGTGGCGCGGTTCGAGTTCGCATACATGGCGGCGCGGCGTGAAAGCGGCAGCAACCGGCCGCCACCGAAAGCCGAACGATTGCAGGAGGAATACCTAAAGGCAATCACCGACCTTGATGTGAAATCCCTTTTGGTGATCGGCGGAAAATCCATGGGCGGACGCGTCGCCAGCATGGTTGCTGACCAGGAGTTTGCCGATGGCAGGATTGCCGGTCTCCTCTGCCTGGGTTATCCGTTCCACCCGCCGGCCAAACCGGACAAGCTCCGCACCGCACATCTGAGCGACCTTAAGACGCCGACGCTGATCTGCCAGGGAACCCGCGACCCGCTCGGCAGCGAAGAGGAGGTCAAAGGCTACGATCTTTCGGACGCGATCGAACTCCTGTGGCTTCCCGATGGCGATCACGATCTGAAGCCGCGAAAAACCGTTTCAGGCTATTCCGCCGACGATCACCTGAAGACGGTTGCGGCCCACGTCAAAAGCTGGTCCGCGCGGCTTTGATGCTCACTACCCCGTCTTTAGTCTTAGTCTAACGGTCGAAAATGTCCTGCCACTGTTTCTCGCCCATCATGCAATCGCTCTTGGGCGCCGAAGCAATCTTCATGACTTTCTCCGGTGGCGTGATGCCGCTCACCTCCATCACCAGCTTGCGGCGCACCGCGACTGCGAAATCCTCGATGCGGTGAACCGGGAGAACGAAGGAGCCCGGACCACCCGTCACGCAATCCGAGTAATACTTGTCCAGGCCGCCCGGTGCACCAGACGGTCGCAGCATCAGAGCCAGACCGTTGATGACGATTCCGGCCTCGACCGCCTTGTTCCGTGCAGGCTCAACCGGGTTGCCGGAATTGTTGGGCCCATCGCCCGAGATATCGATGACCTGGCGCATGCCCCTCAGCGGGTTGGAGACGATCATCGTCGCCCCTTGCGTGATCGCCGCGGAAATCGACGTCCGCCTTTGTGTCTCGATCGGACGCGCTGCCAGTTTTTGCGTAAAGACGAGCGCATCCTGCGCATTTTCGATCACGTGCCAGTCGATGACCGACCCCGGCACGACCCCGCCAGCCCATTCGAAATAGCTGATCGCAATGCGGCCGGTCATGCCTGACCTGACCGCATCGAGAAATTCCCTGTGCTGGAGAGCTTCGATATAGCCTTCGCGCTGGATGGCGACCTCTTCGAAATCCATGGAACGGGAGGTATCGACGGCGAGGACGAGTTCGACATCGACCTCGCCGGACGGACCGCCCGCAGTGGCAGGCGATTGTACGACGAGCGTTGCAGCCGAAGACAGGCTGATCAGCATCGCGAGTGTTGCAAGCATCTGCACTCCAATCACTGCGTTTGTACTGGTGAAAACAGTAACACAGGATTGAAAAGCTTCGATGCAGTTGCGCGAACTCGACTTCAACTCTCAGTGATGAGACTCATTCTGCAGGCGTCACCTCCTGCTGGGCGCCTTGTGTGAGCGCTTCGACAAGGCAATCCATGATCGCTTTTCTGAGCGCGTAGGTGCTTGCGCTGGTTCGCTTGCGGTCAAGGCACTGCGCGGCTTCGATCAGGCTCATACCGTGGTGGACGACAATCTGATGGGCCCTGTTCATGGCCCAGTATTCGACTGAAGAACTCTGGTCTTCAAACCTGTGGCTTACTGCGTCCAATGTGGCCTCACTAAATAAATGCATCGTGACGGCGAATCATTTGCTGAGCAGAATCTAGCGCAACAGTATAGATTCGTGAATCCGGCACGGATTTGCTTCGCGGCAATAAACATTCCAAATTCTTAAGCGAAAACAATCACTGTTAGTTTTTATGAATGAGATCTTCCCCGTGATGTGAATATATATCACGTTTATGGCGCGAGGCTTGTCGGCATGCCGCCGGCATCGACCAGTTTACCGCGGGACGACCATCGGTTTTCCCGTCACCGGATCGGCAATGATCATTGATTTCAAACCGAAAGCCGCGTCGAGATTGGCTTCCGTCATGACCTGCTCGGGGCTTCCCACATCCACCAGTCCGTTACTGCCGAGCAACACGAGATGATCGGAAAACCGGACGGCTAGATTGAGATCGTGCAGTACGGCCACAACCGTCGTTCCGTGGTTGCGATTGCGCTCGCGCAGCACGGAAAGCACGTCCATCTGGTGGCTGAGGTCAAGCCATGTCGTCGGCTCATCGAGCAAAAGGTAGGGCGTATCCTGTGCGAGCACGAGCGCGATCCAGGCCCGCTGCCTCTGGCCGCCGGACAGTTCGTCGAGCGGCCTGTCGGCGAGATCGGCAAGGCCGACCTGTGACAACGCCCGTTCGCAGGCGATCGCATCGGTCTCGCTCCAGGGCGCGAGCAGTCCGCGCCAGGGTGTGCGGCCTCGCCGCACCAGATCAGACACACTGATGCCTTCCGGGGCCTTGGATGCCTGCGGCAGGATGGCGAGCCTTCGTGCGAGAGCTCTCGTGTCGATCTTCGCAATATCATCCCCGCCCAGCGTCACAGTGCCGTGCAGCGGCGGGATAAGCCGTGCCAACGCTTTCAGAAGCGTCGATTTTCCGCATCCGTTCGGCCCGAGAATGGTCGTGATCTTGCCGTCCGGCAGAGTGAGCGACAGATCCTGGATCACGATCCGGTCGCGATAGCCAAGGGTCAGGAGTTCGGTTTTCAGCGCCTTGCCTGTCACAGGTCTCCAGTCTCCATTTCACGCGAGAGCAGCCACAGTAGATAGGGCGCTCCCATGATCCCTGTCATCACGCCGACCGGTAGCTGCAGACCCGGCACAAGCGAGCGCGCGACGAGATCCGCGAGTACAGTGATTGTGGCACCTGTGACGGCGGCTGCCGCAAGCCGCGATCCCGGCCTGCTGGCCTTAGTCATCCGCGAGCCGAGCGGCCCGGCCATCAGCGCCACGAACGGCACCGGCCCCGCCACGGCGACACCGGCGCCGGCCAGCAGCACACCCGTGGTGATCAGCAGATATTTCGACCGGCGCACACGCGCGCCGAGACCCGTTGCAAGCTCATCGCCCAGTTCGAGCAGGCCGAGCGAGCGCACCTGAAAGGCCAGCAAAGCAAACAGAACGCCGCCGGTGGCGGAAACCTGAAGCGCATGTCCCCAGTTGCGGGCGGCCAGAGAGCCTGCAAGCCAGCGCTGCGCATCCGCAGCCTCCTGGAGCGGCAGGCGGGTCATCAGGAAGCTGCTTGCAGCAGAACAGAAAAAACCCATCCCGAGGCCGACGAGAATAAGTGTCAGCGCCGCCTGCGTACCGTGCCGCCGGTAAGAAAGTCCCGCAACAATGACAGCCGCAATCAATCCGCCGGCGGCGGCCAGAAATGGCAGCGGCAGGGAAAGGCCGAAGGCGACGCCGCAGATCACCGCAAGGCCAGCGCCTTGCATGAAACCCATCACATCCGGCGCCGCCAGCGGATTGCGCAGCAGGATCTGGAAGATCGTGCCGGACGCACCAAGAACTGCCCCGACACCGACTGCCGTCGCAATTCCCGGGCCTCGCAGGACACGCAGCGTCAGCGCTCCTGGCCCGGTCCCCGTCCATAGACCGGTCCACAGATCCTGCGGTGTCAAAAAGATCTGGCCGAGCATCAGCGATGCGAGAATGGAGGAAAGCAGCAGGCCAACCAGCAGGACAACGCCAGTCCTACCACCACCCCTCGCCCGACCATTGTCGCGCGCCGTCACGATGTCGCTCCGGGACGAAGCCGCCGTGCGATGATGACGAAAGCCGGAGCCCCGATCAGCGCCGTCATGATGCCGACGCGAATTTCCGATGGCGCGAGAAGGATACGCCCGAGCGTATCCGCATAGAGCAGGATCGACGCGCCGATGACAGCGGCCGCCATCAGCTCGAACCGCAGGGTGTGTCCGGCGACGCGCCGTGCGAGTGGCGGGACCAGAAGGCCGATGAAAGCGATGGGGCCCGCGACCGCGACCGCAGCACCCGTCGTCAGCGTAATCGCCACGAGAGCTCCGGCCTGCACGCGCGCCGGTTTCGTGCCCAGCCCGCGGGCAAGCGAAGACCCGAGTGAAAGTGCCTCGATGCGCGGCGCAATCAGGAGAGCCACCCCGATACCGATGGCAGCGGCGCTCCCCATGCCGGCGAGCGGACGCGCGCCAGCCTGTGCCAGCGATCCTGTGATCCAGAAACGGAGAATTTCGAGCGTCTCGTTGCGGGCAAGGACGATGGCCGAGACCAGAGACAGAAGCATCGCATTGAGCGCTGTGCCCGCGAGCGCCAGCCGGACGGGGCCTGCATCGCCGCGTAGTCCGCCGCCCAGCATGAACACGGCGGCGGCGGCGAGTGCTGCGCCCGGAAAGGCCATGGCAGACATCAAGCCACTATCGGACCGCCCTGTCAGCAAAGCCGCAATCACCACTGCGAAGGCGGCACCGGAGTTGACGCCCATGATGCCGGGATCCGCCAGCGGATTACGAGTGAGCGCCTGCATGATCGTGCCGGCGATACCGAGGCCCGCACCGGCGATCAGCGCCGCGACAAGGCGCGGCATTCGGACGGAACCGATGACGATATGGACCGGATTGCTCTCATCATATGCAAAGATTGCCTGGAACACATCGATAGGCGTGACATCGCGCACCCCGACGCCAAGTGTCAGCACCACGGCGAAGAGGAAAATCAGGCCAAGGACGGCGGCTGATTTCACGGGGCAAGCCCGGCGGCAACGCTTGACGGAACCTGTGTCTCGACTTTCCCGTCCAGAGCCAACCCGATCTCCGCTTCGAGCCGCTCGAGCGCGAACGGCAGGGAAAGAACGCTGCCGAAGGTCAACGCTCCGGCCAGAAGCGCTCCGGCCAGAACCTCACGACCCTCGACATGAGCCTTCAGCGTCTTGCGCATCGGCATTGAGACGATGTCCGGCACGGCATCGGACGTGGAGACCCAGATCAGCAGGTCCGCGTCGAGACTGGAAAGATCCTCCGGGGAAAGCCGGGCGTAAAAACCCTCGTTTGTTTCGAGGTTGGCGAGTGCTGGCGGCGGCCTGAAACCCAATTCCTTCAGGAACGTCGCGCGGGTATCGGTGCCGATGAAGGCACCGGTTTCTCCGCCGAAATTGTAGGCGCAGACAGCGGTCTGTTCCGCCCATTGCGGATGCCGTGTCCTGATGTCCGCAAACCTCGACTTGACGCCTTCGATGAGTTCCTCAGCCTTGCCAGTGTTGCCGACCGCGCGACCGATGACGCGGGTCTGGGCGTCCCAGGTGGTGCCATAGGCGAGATCGCCCTTTTCCTGCATCAGGACAGGCGCAATCTGGGATAGGATATCGTATTCGGCCTGCGAGATACCTGATCCGATGCCGATAATCAGGTCCGGTTGGAGCGAAGCGACGATCTCCATTGACACTTCACCCGAGATGACCTGCGGCTGGGCATCTCCCATCAGCGCCTGGGCCCAAGGCCAGACGTTGTAGGGATAGCCTCCGAACCACTGGCGCGTGGCGACAGGGACGACACCCAGCGCCAGGAGAGGATCATGGGTGGAATACCCGAGCGAGACCACACGCCTGGCCGGCTGCGGCAGTACCGTTTCACCGAAGGCATGGACAAAGCGAAGTTCGTCTTGCGCCATCGCGACACCAGGAAGGCCTCCGGTCGCCGCAGCGGCAAACCCCGACGCGATAGCCGTCAGAACCTGTCGTCTCGTGGGTGCAACGATACCGAAGCCGATCGCTGTCTGGCAGATAGGCATCTGTAAACGGTCCTTTCCACAGTCATGTCTTGGTATAATCAGGTTTCACAGTTCGAGTGCCCCATTGAGGCGAAGCCCGGTTACCAAGTGTATTTCAGCGTTGCGAGAACCGTACGGCGATCGCCGTAATAGGCGGTGTTGCTGAAGCCGTCGATCTGGCTGATATATTTCTTATCGAGCAGGTTCGTGACGTTCGCCGAGAGAGCGACGTTGTCGCGGATCTGATATTTCACGGCTGCGTCGAACAGGACCCTCGACGGAACGGGATCCGTGTTGGCGTTATCGGCATAGGAACTGCCGACCAGGCGTCCGCCAACGCCGAGCGTCAGATCGCCGCGCGCGCCGTTGCCGGGAAGCGTGTAGTCGAACCATGCCGACGCCATGTGCTTGGGAACCAGATACGGCCGGTTGCCGACGAGAGTGGGGTCGACATCCTCCTCGATCTCTGCATCCAGGTAGGAATATCCGGCGGTAAAGTTGATCCGATTGGACAGCGCGACCTTGGCTTCCAGTTCGAGACCGCGAACGTTGATCTTTCCGACCTGGTACTGTGCCGAATAGTCCGGTGCCCATTGTGCAACATTGGTCTGCGTCAGGTCGAACAGTGCCGCCGTGAAGAGCGCATCGATGCCGGTCGGCTCATACTTGATGCCAATTTCGTACTGCCTGCCTTCCTGCGGTTTAGGGGTGCCGATGAAGTAGCTGCGATTGGCCGCAACCGGAAGGAAGGATTCCGAGTAGTTGGCGTAGACAGAGACTTCGCTTGTGGCCTTGTACGTCACACCGGCGCGCTTGGAGAAATTCTCGTCGACCGCGTCGTAGTAGGTTCCGTAGGAGGTGTTTTCTGTCTCGGCGTGATCATAACGACCGCCAACAGTGAAGATCAGCCGATCGTCGTAGGTCAGCTCTTCCTGAATATAGAGACCCTTGGTCGTGAGATCGGACTCGGACGCAACGCCGGCACCGAATGACACGCAGCTTCGACCGCAGTATACCGGATTGCGGATATCGCCGATGCCGAGTGCAGTACCGTCAAACCGCATTTCCTCGTTGCTGTCGCGGCCGTAGTCGAAGCCGAGCAGCGTCCGGCTGTCGAAGGCACCAAAGCTCGCCTCGTATTGCAGCTGGTTGTCGATGTGGAAACGCGTGGATTCGCCGTAGACTGCAAGAGCGTTCCGGCTCGTGGCTGGATCAGCCGAATTGTAGACACTCTCGTAGGTGACATCGAGTTTGGTGTACCTGGCGTTCTGGCGGAACTCGAGACCATTGCCGAAATCGTGGCGGAACTGGTAACCGATATTCTTCTCGATTACGTCCATGTTGTCGAAATCTTGCTCGCCGAGATAGGTCTCGGAATCGATGCCGGAGCCGAGCGGAATGCCGTGAGACGTGCTGCCGTCACGCTTGTTGTAGTCCATCAGAAGCGTGAAGGACGTATCCGCGGTCGGAGACCAGGTCAGCGCCGGCGCGACGTAGATGCGATCGTCCTCGGTCTCGTCGATCCCTGCGTCGGCATTCTGCCACTTGCCGGTCAAACGATAGCTCCAGATACCGTCTGCATCCAGCGGGCCGCCGAAATCGGTTCCAGTCTCGACATGACCGTCGCCGAGTGTCGTGTAGACTTCGCCGAATTTCTCGTCCTGCGGAAGCTTGGTCACCGCATTGACGATACCACCCGGTCCCGACAGTCCGAACAGAGACGAGTTGGAACCCTTCAGCACTTCGATGCGCTGCATCGCATAGGGTTCGATACGGTTGGTCGTAAAATCGCCACCCGTGTACATCGGGAGACCGTCGCGATAGGTCGCGTTGCCGGTCGAGTAGAACCCGCGGATCAGATAGTGATCGTAGCGATTGTCGGAGCCGTAGATGTCGGTCGAAACACCCGGCGTGTAGGCCAGAGCCTCGTCGAGCGTCGTGACGCCGCGCTTTTCCAGTTCTTCTTCCGTCACGACGGAAACCGAAGCGGGCGCGTCGAGCAGAGGGGTATCGGTCTTGCTGCTGGAACGGGAAGCCTTGGCAACGATCGTCGCATCGGGACCCACTCCATTGCCACCGCTTTCGAGCACAATCGGGGCGAGCGTTGTGCCGGTGGCATCAGCTGTCTGTGCAAGAGACTGCAGCGGCAGCAGGATTGCCACACTGGAAAGAAGCGCTATCCGTTGGGCGCTTACCCGGCGCCCCATCGAAATCCGTGAAAAACGATTGATTTGAAAAGGTCTTGACCGAAACGCCACGCGAAATTCCCCTCGTACTAAAATTCCTGCCACGACGCCCCGCCGCTTCAGACCAAGCGGAAAGGAAATCATGATTATTTTGATCAGGAATTATCGGGAGGGCTTTTGCAAGTCAACGGCTGAACTCTTTTGCTCAAAGCAAGAGTTGCCCGGAACGGGAAAGCGGGGTCAAACTGTGGCAGGAATGTCATAGCGAGGGTGCTGGCTCTCCGTGTTTCCTGGATAGGACGGCGCTTTCTAAGCTAGCTCCGTTCAGCCAGCGCGTTCAGTTTCGCACCCTCGAGACGGTAGAAGATGTGGGTTTCCTTCCGCTCGCCGCCGAGGTCGTCGTAGAACTTCAAAAGCCGCTGGTTCGTGCGCGCCGCCGTCCAATCGACGCGGCCAAACTTCCGTTCGACGGCAATCGCTGCAAGCCGCTGCATCAGTTTGATACCAACCTCTTGGCCCCGCTCGGAAGCTGACACGAAAAGCTCTTTGAGGAACAGGCCCGGCACCAGGCCGGGACCGGGAAAGATCGAAGCGAAGGCGGCAAAGCCGATCACGCGGCTGGTTCCGGCGACGATGATCTCGGTATTGAGCGGCCGGTTGAGAATCCCCGCGACGATTGCGTCCCGCGGAGGGCAGAACACGCCGTAATAGTCCTGCATTTCCTCGAGCAGTCCCGCAAGTTCATCGGTGTCCCCGGCGCTAAACGGACGAATCTGCATGATTTTTGCCTTATTGCGATACGTGTGATCGTCCGGCAGAAAAATCAATCAGCTCGGATCCTGATATCCTTCCAGCCAAAGTGCGCGACGGTCAAGATCATCCGTGTAAGGGCAGGTGTCCAGCGTGTTGCCGCTTGCCGCGGACCTCCGGCCTTCTTTCAGGATGATCAGCCGTTCCGAATCCGTCAGTGTATCAGGCTGGACTGCGGTGCTGTCGATGGCTACTTCCACCCGCACCCCCTGTCCACGCAACGCATCGATCGAAGAGACGGCATCCTGCGCCGTTGCGAAACTTTCCCGAATGATCTGATCGCCTCGGACGGCCCTTAACTCGTAGGTCATGGCGCATCTCTCCTTGTTGTCAGAAACAGAGGAGATGCGGTTATTGTTCCGGCCGCCTAACGCTTCCGCTGAGCTAATTTTTCTGCCCGACTGAGCGGCCTGCCCCGTCCGGGAACGTTAGCTTGGCATGCGCCTGCGCAATCGGCGCAAGCTTTGCCATCACTTCCGGAGGAGCGGCAACGGATTTGCCGGCGCTTGCATCCACATGCAGCATCATCTGCTCTGCCGTCGCGATGATGCCGTCAGTCTTCGAGTCGTGAATGGTCGAGAAAAATCGGACGCGCTTTTCGTCGACGGAAAGGATCTGCAGTGTGGCGTAGATCGCCTGGCCGAGCTTTGCCTCGCCCAGATGCCGGATATGCGTCTCGACCGTGTAATAGCTGTGGCCCGCCTCGACATACGCGAAGTCGACGCCGATCAGGCGCAGCAGGGCATCGGACGTGTCGCCGAACACCTGGAGGTATCGGTGCTCCGTCATGTGGCCATTGTAATCGACCCAGGCGGCGTTGACCTTGGTATCGACCAGCCGCAGGGGAGCCGAGGTGTCGACGGACAGGCTTGTCCCCTTGCCGTTTCCGCCACCTTCGGACCAAAGATGCGTCTCGAACTCGGACAGGATTTTGCCCGCGCCCCAGCCCTTGCCGCCGTCGCCGGCCTTCAGCGCCTGCATGATGCCGACGAGGTTTTCATCCCGGATCCGCTCCAGATCACGGATGCCATAAGCGCCGGACTGGGCATCCGATTGGGCTGCGATCTTGTCGACCAGAGCGTCGTCGAGATCGACCACGTCGGTCAGCTTGGTCCAGGGCCAGGCGAGGCAGGGGCCAAACTGCGCCAGAAAATGCCGCATGCCCGCTTCGCCACCCGCAATGCGGTAGGTTTCGAACAGTCCCATCTGCGCCCAGCGCATGCCGAAGGAATAGCGGATCACATCGTCGAGTGTCTCGGTATCGCAAATATCGTCATGGATCAGCCACAGCGCCTCGCGCCAGAAGGCTTCCAGCAGACGGTCGCCGACAAAGGCTTCGATCTCCTTCTTGAGGATCACGCCCTTCATGCCAATCGGCGCCAGCCGCTCGCGGGCGAGAAGCAGGGTCTCCGGGCTTGTGCGTTCGCCGCCGACCAGTTCGGCCAGCGGCAGGAGGTAGACAGGGTTGTAGGGATGCGCGACGAACATACGCTCGGGATGCCGCATGTCGCGCTGCAGTTGCGTCGGCATCAGTCCTGAAGTGGACGATCCGATCAGCGCCTTCGGATCGGCGGCCGCATCGATTTTCGTCAGCACGCCACGCTTCAGGTCCAGCCGTTCCGGGACGCTTTCCTGGATCCAGTCGGCGCCTGCGACCGCCTCCTCAAGCGTCGCGCAGAACGTGAGTTTTCCCCGAGGCGGCAGCGGCGCCATGGTAAGCATGCCATAGGCGCGCTCCGCATTGGCAACCACTTCCGTGACGATGCGCTCGGCATCGGGGTGCGGATCGAAGATGGAAACGTCGATGCCGCCAAGCAGGAAACGCGCGGCCCAGGCGCCACCGATGACACCGCCGCCGATACAGGCTGCCTTCTTGATCTTGCTCATGCCGGTCACCTTTTCTGCAGCTTGAGTTTTTCGCGCACCTCGGCCGGGCCGATGATCTTTGCGCCCATGCCCTCGATCACACCGACCGCTTTTTCGACGAGCTGCGCATTGGTCGCGAGTTGCCCCTTGCTGGCATAGAGATTGTCTTCAAGACCGACCCGCACATTGCCGCCGGCCAGCACCGCTGCCGCCGGATAGGCAAGCGCGTTGCGGCCGATCGAGAAGGCCGAGAACGTCCAGGTTTTCGGAACGTTGTTGACCATGGCCATGAACGTGTTCAGGTCGTCGGGCGCGCCCCACGGAATGCCCATGCAGAGCTGGATCAGCACCGGATCCTCGATCAGGCCTTCCTCGACGAGCTGCTTGGCGAACCACAGATGGCCGGTATCGAAAGCCTCGATCTCGGGACGGACGCCGAGCGCCGTCATCTGCCTTGCCATTTCGCGCAGCATCGACGGCGTGTTGGTCATGACGTAATCGCCGAGCGAGAAATTCATGGTGCCGCAGTCGAGCGTGCAGATCTCCGGCAGGCACTCCGCCACATGCGCCACACGCTCGGTCGCGCCGGCCATGTCGGTTCCATCAGGATTGACCGGGAACGGCGCTTCGACATTGCCGAACACGAGATCGCCGCCCATGCCGGCGGTCAGATTAAGGACCACATCGACATCGGCCGAGCGGATGCGATCGGTCACTTCCCGGTAGAGGTCGATATTGCGGGCCGCGGCACCGGTTTCCGGGTTGCGCACATGGCAGTGAACCACTGCGGCTCCCGCCTTCGCCGCGTCTATCGCAGAATCGGCGACCTGCTTCGGCGTGATCGGCACGTGTGACGATCGTGATGTCGTATCTCCGGCACCCGTCACGGCGCAGGTTATGAAAACCTCGCGGTTCATCTCAAGCGGCATCATATGCTCCTTCTGATCGAGCGTATTACGACCGAGAGGCAGATGGAATGCTTTGCATTATCGGAGCCATTTCATACACTATCGGCAATCAGCACGGATTACGGTGAATGAGCCAAAAGGCCCCCAGTCAGCACTTCGATATCCTTCTTCTGCCAGAGACCAACCTCATACTTCTGGCGTCTGTGATCGAACCGTTGCGGGCTGCAAATCGCATTGCCGGGGGCGACCTCTATCGCTGGACACTGCATTCTCCTGATGGAACGCCGGTCGACACGACATGCGGAATACCGATCGCGGTGGCTGGCGCGTTTCGACCGGCAAGGGAAACGGACCCGCTGTTCGTCTTGTCGAGTTATGACTGGAAGAAAAGCGTTACGAACGACCTTAAGGCGCAGCTTGCTCGCACAGCGAGACATCGAAGCCTGATCGCGGGTATTGAGACCGGAACCTTCGTGCTGGCCGAGGCTGGCCTGCTGAACGGGTCGCGTGCAACCATCCACTGGGAGGATCTGGAGGCCTTTTCGCTGGTTTATCCGGAGGTCGAGCTTGTTCGAGACCGCTTCGTGATCGACAGCAAGCGCATTACGACAGGCGGACCGGTTCCGACGCTCGACCTGATGCTGGAACTGATCCGCAGGGCCCATGGCCATACGCTGGCGCTCGAAGTGTCCAGGCTGTTTCTCTATGAATACGGTCACCGCCTAGGCCGCGAGCATGGTTCAGCCGTCACTTCCGTCAGACAGGGACGCGACGCCAGAGTTCAGGCGGCGGTGCGATTGATGGAGGAGACTGTCGATGCTCCCTTGGTTCTCACCAGGCTCGCAAAGCGCGTAGGTGTAAGCGCCCGGCATCTTCAAGACATGTTCCAGACAACGATGGGTGTGGGACCACACACTCATTATATAGCCCTGCGTCTGAACGCAGCCCGACGAAAGGTCATCGAGACCTCAGGGACAATCGCCGACATAGCCGCCGAGACCGGTTTCAACTCGGCTTCCGCCTTATCGCGCAGCTACAGGGCGCAGTATCGCGAAAGTCCGAGTGAGACGCGACGGCGCGTCAAGCGCCGCGATCCTGTTATTTCTTCAGGATGACCCACAGCGCGTGCACGATACCCGGAAGAAAGCCGCACAGGGTGAGGAGGATGTTCAGCCAGAAGTGGAGGCCGAGGCCGACCTGTAGGAACACGCCGAGCGGCGGCAGGAGGAAGGCAAAAAGGATGCGGATGATGTCCAAAATTATCTCTCCGAATGATCAATGGCGCAAGACAACGTGCAGCGCAGCGAAAAGTTCATTTCCCCGCTCTGCGGTCGAGGTGCGTGGCGAGGCGCTTTCGAGCGCCTACCGGTTTAAATTGATGCTGCTGGTTACGACCGTCTTGCCCGTGCTCGGATCCTTGTCGACTGTCTGCAGACGCAGGCTGCCAGCACCGCGCGATTCGATTGTCATATTGGCAGTCCGATCGCCGTTGATGACACGTGCCCAACGGACGGACAGATTGATCCGGTTGCCGGATTGTCTTCCCGAAAGGGTCGAAGGCTGACCGGAAGGGCCGGTATAGGTGCCGCGGTAGCCATTGCCGCTTTCCTGAAGTGTGGCGGATATTTTGCGCTGGACGACCAGCAGGCCGCGGCAGGTGCCGTCCATCGAAAACGCCGTGCGCCCACCCGACATATCGAATTTGCACGTCACGTTGATCGGCTTTGCGCCGATGCGCGTCACGACGGTGCCGACGCCGGTCCAACTGCCCTTGAGCGTGGGAAGAAAGGAAGACTCCTGTGCCGATACGGGCAAGCTGAGAAGGCTGGCGATGCAGGCGATGATCGGGCGGCGAAAGCGCATGGGTTGGCTCCATCTGAGATTGCTACCCAACGTCGCAAACGCGTTTGGAGTTCCCCCCTCCAAAGCAGGATCCGGCGGAGCCTGAACGAGAACTGTGACGGGCTCGAATGCGGGACGCTGCCCTTGATCCTGGAGCTCCTGTTAAGAGACGCCGGCGACCGGGGTCTCTCCATGCGGTCACTTTTGACGTCCGGATTGGGAACCACGATTTACGTTTGCCGTTTGCCCTTCGCTGATTTTCGCGTCGCAGCAAGGAATGTGCTCATGGAATTGAAAACGCAGGTCGCACTGGTCACTGGCGCCGGATCTGGAATTGGCAAGGCGGCAGCGCTCAAGCTGGCCCAATCGGGAGCCAGAATCGGGCTTCTCGGCCATACGCGCAGCGAACTGGAAGAGACGGCTGACGAAATCACGGCCGGAGGCGGCGACGCCCTCGTGCTGGATGCCGACGTTGCGGACGAAGCCGCAATGAGAGCAGCGGTTGATCATCTGGTCGAAGCCTATGGCCAACTGGACATCGTTGTGATCAACGCCGGTATCAATGGCGTCTGGGCCCCGATCGACGACATGAAACCGGACGAGTGGGACACCACGATCCGCGTCAACCTGCGCGGCACCTACCTATCCTTTCACGTCACCGTGCCGCATCTCAAGAAACAGGGTGGGTCGGTCGTTGTAATCTCCTCGATCAACGGCAACCGCACGTTCACAACGCCGGGCGCTACCGCCTATTCGGCCACCAAGGCTGCCCAGGTTGCGATGGTGCAGCAACTGGCACTCGAACTTGGCAAGCACAGGATCCGCGTGAATGCGATCTGCCCGGGATCGATCGGGACAAGCATCAACGACAATACAAGCCTTCGCGGCAAGGACGAAACGGCTGTCCCTGTCGTTTTCCCGGCAGGTGAAATTCCGATCACCGGAGGAAAGGCAGGCGAAAGTGAGGATGTTGCTGACGTCGTGCTGTTTCTCGCGTCCAATCGCTCCCGTCACATCACTGGAACGCCGATCTTCGTCGACGGCGGGCAAAGCCTTCTTCGCTAAGATGTAAAGGCGTGGAACCAGTCGATGACATTCGCGTTACTGTCCGCCATCAAGGAGGGCAGGAAACGTGAAGAATTTTATTATCGCAGCCGCTATTGCTATTACATCGACTGTATCATTTGTACCTTTTGCACAGGCTCAGAGCGTTACGATCGTTACCGACGACCGCCGTGGACCGCCGCCGCCGCGCATGATGCGCGAACGTGACCGTCATCATCAGCGCCGCGGTTGCGTCGTGAAGAAGGTCAAGACGATGCGTCACGGTGCCGTGATCATCAAGGAAACGAAGGTTTGCCGCTAACACCAAGTGCTGGCCGCAGGTTTTCTGCGATACAGCGATAAGTCCTGCCGCGCTTCCCAAGAGCGCGGCATTTTCTATGGAATAGGCACGTCAGTATGGGAGCGGACACTCCGGACCCATGCAGCAGAACGGGGTCCGCATTGCGATAATGGCGTTGCTGAAGCCGGCAGACAGGGCGATCCCGACCTTGAACCGGAATAGTACGCATGCTAACTAATGGTCATCATAAACTTAGCACACTAACCTTTTATGGATCAGGATCTCGCAAGCTCTGATTTTCTGGAATCGCTTACCAAGGTAAGCCGGAAAATCCGCACGGCGTTCAATCAGCAGGTCACCGCCCACGGCCTGACCTATCCGCGCGCCCGTGCGTTGTTTCGGCTGACTAAAAAGCAGAGCATGACACAGACCGAGCTTGCGTTTGAGCTTGAGCTCGAGCAGGCGACACTGGTCCGGCTGCTTGACCGCATGGAACAGAACGGCCTGATCGAGCGCAGGCCCGATCCCGGCGACCGACGCGCGAAACTGATCTCGCTGACGTCCCACGGCAAGGAGCAGGCAGACTTCGTGCGCTCCCTCGCGGACCAGATCCGGAAACAGATTTTTGCAGGCCTCGACCACGACGATATCCGCCGTGCCAACGACCTCCTGGACGCGATCGGCACCAATCTTGCCGATCTGGAGAGCTTCAATGTCATCACGTGACACAACAGTCGTGAGAGACGACGTCGAAAATTCAGATGCGAGCCCCGATGCGGGGCGATCGGCCGCCTCAGCTGTGCAGGATGCGGCCCCTGCCGTTGCGCCGCCTGTAGCCCCCCCGGCTTTCGTTCCGAAACCGCTTCCGATTGCACTCCTCTATGCATTCGCGTCAATTGCCGCGGCGGTCATGCAAGGCCTGGGCACAAGTCTGATTTCGGCCAACCTCCAGCAGATCGCTGGCCCGATGGAAGCGACCCAGACCGAAGCGTCCTGGCTGGTGGCCGCCTATCTGTTTCCCAACGCCAGCCTTGGTCTGTTCCTGTTCAAGGTCCGCACGCAATACGGTATCCGCAACTTCTGCGAAATCGCCATTATCCCTTACGTGATCATCAGCCTGGCACATCTGTGGGTGAACGATCTCAGCGTTGCCATTGCCCTCCGGTTTTTTGCGGGAGCCGCGGCCGCGCCTGTCTCCTCCATCGCAATTCTCTACATGCTGGAGATCTTTCCGCCGGAGAAGAAGCTGAATATCGGTATCTGTCTGGCGCTGATCGGTCTGCTTCTGGCAACGCCGATTGCCGGTCTCGTGTCGCCATCGCTGCTCGACGAGCGCGACCTTCAGGGCCTCTACCTTCTGGAACTGGGCCTCGCACTGATCGTGTTCGGCCTTGTGTTCCTGCTGCCACTCACCTCGCCTCCAAGAGCCAAGGTGATCGCGCCGCTCGACTTTGTCAGTTATGCACTTCTGGCCACCAGCATGGGATGCCTTGCCGTCGTCTTCACCATGGGCCGCCTGTATTGGTGGTTGGAAGCGGACTGGCTCGGCTGGCTGCTTGTCGTCGCGATCGTCACCGGCGTTCTGATGACGATCATCGAACTCAACCGCAAGACAAACCTGATCGACGTGCGCTGGATCACCTCGCGCGAGATCATCCATTTTGCAGGCGTTCTCCTGGTCTTCCGCATGCTTTTGACCGAGCAATCCACAGGCGCGATCAACTTCTTCAAACAGCTCGGGCTGTTCAACGAACAGATGGCTGGGCTCTACTGGGCGATCCTGATTGCCAGCGTGATTTCAGGCCTCGTCTGCGCGCTTGTGATGAAGCCCGGCCGTGAAGGCTTCATCCACCTCGTCGCGTTGATCCTGATTGCGGCGGGATGCTACATGGACAGCCAATCCACGGTCCTGACCCGTCCCGAACAGATGTATGTCAGCCAGGCCATGATCGCTTTCGGAAGCGGTCTGTTTCTACCGCCGGCCATGGCGGTGGGTTTTGCCGCCGCGCTGAAGAAGGGCCTGACCTACGTCATCAGCTTTATCGCCGTCTTCCTGTTTACCCAGAAGGTCGGCGCGTTCCTCGGCAGCGGCTTGTTCGGCACCTTTGTCACCTGGCGCGAGCAATATCACTCGTCGATCCTGACATCCCGACTTCTGCCCACCGATCCGATGGTGACGGCGAGAATCCAGCAGTATGTCGGCGCCTACGCGCGGTCGACATCCGATCTGACCCAGCGCACGATCCAGGGCACCACGACCTTCGCCAAGGCCGTTCAGCAACAAGCCTATGTGCTCGCCTATAACGACGCCTTCTACGTGACTTTCCTGATCGCAATCGGCGCGATCGTGATGCTTGTATGCCATCTCGCGTGGACCCACCGCGATCGGCTCATACCGCATGCTTCTGCCTCCACGCAGGCCTGACCGTCAATTCGATACACTTTAGAAAAAGAACAGAGCTATGAACGCTGCCTTCAGATCCATTTCCACATACGTCGCGCTCATCGTCGGGATCGTCGGCGTGTTTATCGTGCTTTACGCCTGGAACCTGCCCCCCTTCCACGGCACGGTCGAGACCACGAACGATGCCTATGTCCGCGGACAGGTGACGTTGCTCAGTCCGCAACTGGCGGGCGTCATCGTCGACGTGCCGGTGCAGGACTACCAGAAGGTCAAGAAGGGCGATCTGATCGTCAAGATCGATGACCGCATCTATGCCCAGAAGCTCGAACAGGCAGAGGCGCAACTCGCCACCGCTGAAGCTTCGCTCGACAATTCCGAGCAAAGCCGCAAATCGGCGGAGGCCAATATCGTCTCGGCAAAGGCCGGCATCGAAAGTGCGCAGGCAGCACTGAACGCGGCCAAGCTGACCTATGAGCGCACCGAGACTTTGCTCAAAAACAACGTCACCACCCAAAGCGAGTCGGAGAAGAACCGCGCCGCCTATGACCAGGCGCAGGCGAGCCTCCACCAGGCACAGGCGACCGAACTGGTGGCTGAACAGGACCTCAACACGATCGTCGTCAGTCGTCGTTCGCTGGAAGCGAGCGTCGGAAGCGCCAAGGCCGCGGTCGAACTCACGCGGATCGACCTGCAAAACACCAGGATCATCGCACCGCAGGACGGAACCCTTGGAGAGGTGACCGGCCGTATCGGTCAATATGTTTCCGTTGGCACACAGGTCGCTTCGCTCGTGCCCAATCACGTTTGGGTGGTCGCAAACTTCAAGGAAACCCAGCTGGAGAACATGACCGTCGGCCAGCGCGTGACATTCACGGTCGATGCTCTGGGTCATCAGGCGTTCACGGGAACGATCGAGCGTTTCGCCCCGGCGACAGGCTCGGAATTCTCCGTGATCAAATCCGACAACGCGACCGGCAACTTCACCAAGGTCGCTCAGCGTATTCCGGTGCGCATTGCCATCGATACCGATCAGGCCCTGACGGACCGCCTTGTGCCCGGCATGTCCGTCGTGGCCAAGATCGATATCGCTCAGGAGGGTGCCGCAGCTGCGGAGGTAGAGACGCGCTAAGCCGAAGTGGCGATGGCGTCAGCGGAACCTGCATATCCCGGATAGCAAAACGCCCCGCATCAGACGCTGACGCGGGGCGCTCGCCGATTATCGTCTGAAGTCGATCCCCTCAGTTGCGGGCGACCCAGTCATGCCAATCACCCTCGCCGCCGCGGAAGACGTTGAGATCGATCTTACCCTCGACGCCCTGCGAGAGGCCGGATCCGGAATACTGCCAGAACACCCATCTGCGATCGGGATAGACCACCGACGGATGCTGAGCGACCGCGCGCAGCCAGAATGGGTAGTTGAGGAATTCGCCGCGCAGGTTGTCCTTGTAGAAATCCGGCGCCGTGTAGATCACCGGCCGCTTGCCGTAATGACGCTCCAGCATGTCCATGAAGACCTGCATCTTTTCGAGCACCTTGGCGCGCGATAGACGCATTTTGCAGCTCGACTCGCCGTTATATTCGACGTCGATCACAGGCGGCAGCGCGTCGGGATCTTTCGGAACATTGCGGATGAACCATTCGGCCTGGTCGCTCGCAACGCGGCACCAGTAGAAGAAGTGGTAGGCGCCACGCTTGACGCCGGCCTCCTTGGCCTTGCGCCAGTTGGTCTTGAACATCGGATCCAGATGATCGCCGCCGTCGGTCGCCTTGATATAGGCAAAGTTGGCGCCCTGCGTCCGCAGCTTTGCCCAATCGATATCGCCCTGCCAGCGAGAAACGTCGACGCCGTGAACGGACATCTTTCGTGGCGAGACCTTGCCGAAATTGATCGGTTTGGCATCGCGGAAGCTGTGGCTGTAGATCCGCGAGCGGCCACCCGGCGAAACCCCGAGGCCTGGCCTCATGTCGGGCAGGGAAACCGGAGTGAGCGCCGATACGGGCCGCTGAGCCGGCATCGGCATGCCGACGGTGGTGACCATCGGATTGCCTGGCGCTTCGACCGAAGGACCCGGCGCGATGTTGCGGAACGCCGGCGACTGCGGCACAGGCCCGCCCCACGCCAATGGCTTTTGCGGTGGTGACGGAATGCCGGCCGTCGTCCCGACGTCGACAGCGGGAACCAGCGGAGCCGTTCTTGCAGCCAGACGGGACGTCTTTGCAGACCCGGATGAAGCGGGCACAGCGGATTCCAGATCGCTGCTGGAGGTACATCCAGTCGCAGCGAGGGCCAGAACGAGCAGTGATACAGCCGTAAGACGCATAAGGAACCCGTACTCGATACAAAACGGAATCCGTGCAGCAGACGATCAGCGCCGCACGTTTACTAACGGGACCTTACCGGGAAATACTGAATGCAATCTTTACGGAGGTGCTCCAAGCCCTGCAGGATGACGTCTAGAGAGGCGAAATCGATAACACTTCAGTCACGAGGTCGTCAGGTGAGCGCAATGAGCCCGCGAAGGGCACCACACGATCGGTCAGGCAGTCTTGATTTAATCCTGAATACGCTCGTTTGGAACTCTCCATGCGGCGTTGGCGTTCGGTTGTCGAATATATCTCAAGGAGACGTGGATGGACCAGTTACGGGATCAGCTCGAGGATCAGCTGGCAGCACTTGTCCAGGAAGCGGCGCCACCCCTCGAACGGCAGTGGTGGCATAGCTCGACCGTCTACCAGATCTATCCGCGCAGCTTCTGCGATCTGAACGGTGACGGCATCGGCGATATTCCGGGCATTATCTCGAAACTGGATTATATCGCGTCCCTCGGCATCGACGTCATATGGCTCTCCCCGATCTTCAAATCGCCGATGGATGACAACGGTTACGACATATCGGACTATCGCGATATCGCGCCGGAATTCGGAACGCTTGCCGATTTCGATCTGCTGGTTGCCGAGGCTCGGCGCCGGGGCATCGGCATCCTGCTCGATCTGGTTGTCAATCACACGTCCGACGAACACCCGTGGTTTCAGAACTCACGAGCCTCTCTCGACAATCCGTTTCGTGACTTCTACGTCTGGCGCAAGCCGGGTCCTGACGGCGGACCGCCCAACGATCTCCAGTCGACATTCGGCGGCCCCGCCTGGACGCTCGACGAGACGACCGGCGAATACTACCTGCATCTCTTCTCGCGCCGCCAGCCCGATCTGAACTGGGAAAACCCGAAGGTCCGTGCCGAAGTTCATGAAATGATGAACTGGTGGCTGGAACGCGGCATTTCCGGTTTCCGGATGGATGTCATCGACTATATCGGCAAACAGGTGGACCAGGGCGTGGTGACCGACGGTGCGCACCTGCACGAATATCTGCAGGCGATGAACCGCGAGACCTTCGGTGGCCGCAACGTCCTGACCGTCGGCGAGGCGTGGAGTGCCACACCTGCATCGGCACTTCTCTATTCCGGTCGCGAGCGGCAGGAACTCTCGATGGTGTTCCAGTTCGAACACGTGACCCGCCAATGGGATGAAACCTACGGCAAATGGCAGCCGAAAACCTTCGACCTCGTCGAACTGAAGTCGGTGCTGAGCAAATGGCAGAACGCGCTGGCCGACGATGGCTGGAATTCCCTGTTCTGGGGCAATCATGACCTGCCGCGTGCCGTTTCTAAATATGGTGACGCTACGGGCTATCCCGTCGAATCCGCCAAGATGCTGGCGACGGTCCTGCATCTGCTGAAAGGCACGCCGTTCATCTATCAGGGCGAGGAAATCGGCATGACCAACATGCCGTTTAGCGCGATCGAGCAGTACCGCGATATCGAGACGCTCAACATGTATCAGCTGCATGTGGATGCCGGCCGTTCGCCTGAGGATTTCATCATGGGCGCCAACGCGAACGGCCGCGACAACGCCCGCACGCCGATGCAGTGGAACAGCGCAGCTTATGGCGGTTTTTCCACCGTAGAACCCTGGATCGGCGTCAATCCGAACTATGCGTCGATCAATGCGGACGTGGCGATGAGCGACGAGCGTTCGGTCTGGAACCATTACCGCCAGCTGATTGCCTTGCGGAAATCCCATCCGGTCATCGTCTACGGCAAATACCAGTCGTGGCTCGACGACAATCCCGACGTCTTTGTCTACACCCGCAAACTGGACAGGGACCTGCTGGTCGTCATCGGCAGTTTTTCAGCCCGCGAGGTAAGTCTGGATCTGCCGGAAGAGCTGCGCGTATCCGGCAGTTGCCTCATCTCCAACGAACAGCCGATCGAAGCGCTCTCGGAGACGATCGTTCTCAAGCCGTATGAAGCCTTCGCCATCCTGCACCGGATGCCATGACGAAAAGTTTTCAGTCTTAGAGAGCCCTGCGCCCGGAGGCGTAGGGCTCTCATCTACTTCCGCAACAGCCTCAGCGCATTGATCGTGACCAGCACGGTTGCGCCGGTGTCGGCGAGGATCGCCGGCCAGAGCCCGGTTATGCCGATCACCGTCGTCACCAGAAACACCGCCTTCAGACCGAGCGCGATGGTGATGTTCTGATGGATGTTGCGCATCGTCTTCTTCGACAGGGCAATCATTGCTGCGATATCGGCCACCCGGCCATGCAGCACAGCGGCGTCGGCGGTTTCGAGCGCAACATCCGTGCCGCCGCCCATGGCGATGCCGACATCTGCCGCCGCCAAGGCCGGTGCGTCGTTGATCCCGTCCCCGACCTTGCCGACGACGAAACCGTCACGCTTCAGTTCGCCGACGATACGGCTCTTGTCTTCCGGGAGCAGGTCAGCGCGGACCTCGATCCCCAGCTCCTGCCCGATTGCAACTGCCGTGCGCGCATTGTCGCCGGTCAGCATGACCGTTTTCACGCCCGCTTCGGTAAGAGCCAGAAGCCCAGCCTTGGCATCGGCGCGCGGCTCGTCGCGCATGGCGATCGCACCGGCGAGCACGCTGCCGACGATCAGCACGGAGACGGTTTTGCCCTCGTCGTTGAGCGCTGCGACCCGGCGGCTGTGCGCCATCGACATCGACACCCGCTCGGCGGCAGCCTTGGGAGAGCCGAAGAAGACGTCCTGTCCCTCGACCTCTGCTGTCAAACCTTTTCCGCCGAGCGCCTTGCCATCACTCGACTGCGGAATGACAACTTCGTCTTCTTCAGCTTTCGCGAGGATGGCCTTTGCAAGTGGATGGCTGGAGCCGATTTCCAGCGCGGCCGCAAACCGCAGCACTTCATCGGCACTGTGGCCGAAAGCAATGACATCGGTGACCTGCGGCCGTCCCTCGGTCAGCGTGCCGGTCTTGTCGAGGGCAACAACGGTCAGCTTTCCGAGTGTCTCAAGCACCGCACCGCCCTTGATCAGGAGGCCACGGCGGGCACCGGATGAAAGCGACGCAGCGATCGCCGCAGGCGTCGAGATGACAAGTGCGCAGGGGCAACCGATCAGCAGGATGGCAAGACCCTTGTAGATCCATTCGTTCCAGTCACCACCGGCAATGAGCGGCGGCAGGATGGCGACCAGAGCGGCAACGGCAACGACGCCGGGCGTATAGTAGCGCGAGAAGCGGTCGATGAAGCGTTCAGTCGGCGCCTTCTTTTCCTGTGCCTCCTCGACGAGGCGAACGACGCGGGCAATCGTGTTATCTTCGGCAGCAGCGGTGACACGCACCCGAAGCGCGCCATCGGTGTTGATGGTGCCGGCAAACACGACATCGTCGACGCCCTTGGCAACCGGCGTGCTTTCGCCCGTCACGGGCGCCTGGTCCACTGCGCTCTGGCCTGACATGATGACGCCATCGGCGGATATCCGGTCGCCGGGCCTGACCAGGATAATCGACCCGATCGCAAGGCTTTCGGCCGGTACAGTTCGCGTCTGGCCGCCTTCCTCCAAAAGTGCTTCCTTCGGCACCAGAGCGGAGAGGCTCCTGATGCTGTCGCGTGCCTTTCCGGCGGCAACGCCTTCCAGTAATTCGCCAACGAGAAACAGGAAGACGACGGCCGCCGCTTCTTCCGACGCATCGATCACCACCGCGCCGACAGCGGCGATCGTCATCAGCATTTCGATCGCGAACGGCGTGCCGGCCAGCGCTGCCATGATCGCGCGCCGCGCGATCGGCACCAGACCGATCAGCATCGCGGCGGTGAAGATATAGGTCTCGTAAGCGGGAAACAGGTGGCCGAGCCCATAGGCAACTCCAAATGCCAGGCCGGCCATAATGGTCAGTCGGCCCTTGGCAGATTTCCACCATGGGCCCTCCATCGGGCCGTGGTCATGGCCGTGCAGGCCTTCAGTGGCGGCTGTGTCCCGCTCATGATGGGAATGCTCATGCTTGCTTCCATGATCGTGATCATGATGGTCGCCGTGATCCGCAACGGGGATGACCAGCTCGGCCGAGCGGTTTCGCTGCGAAAGCTGTCTCAGCGGATAACCGAGACCGGAAACACGCTTTTCGACGGCGCTAAGATCGACGCTGTCATTGTGGCTGACCGTCATCGTGCCCGCGGCAACCGATACCGAAACATCCTCGACGCCGGGCATGCGGCGCACAGCCGTATCGATCTTGGTGGCGCAGCTGGCGCAGTCCATACCGCCAACCTTGTATCGCGCCTGATTTACTGCCGTCATCGTGCTGGTTCCCTGCCGTTCGTCTCAGATCACCTCTTGTGTCTACAACCTCTAGCCACTAGAGCTGCAAGAGGGAAAACGCCCACACGTGCGTTCTTATTGCAGTGCATATCCACATGGATATTGCGCGTGCACAATTATTGAGCTTGCGGGGAAAGCGATGAAAAAATACTGTCGTTCTACGCTCGGCGCTGTCCGAGCAGCCAATTCAACACCGATTGTTCGACAAAGGATCGCCTCATGAAGGCTCATCGCCTCACCAAGTTTGCAGCGCTTGCAATGCTTGCCACGTTTTCCAGCGTCGCCTCGGCCAGTGCCCAGACGAAGACCTTCACCATTTCCTGGTGGGGCTATAACGGCGACAAGATGAAGGCCAACATCATCGAGCCCTTCAAGAAGATCTGCGGCTGCGACATCGTGTTTGAAACCGGCAACAATGCCGACCGCTTGAACAAGCTGAAGCTGCGCGACGGCAAGGGCGTGGACGTGATCTACCTCTCGGACAGCTTCTCCCAGCTCGGCGTCGCACAGGGCCTGTTTCAGGAAGTCGATGCATCCAAGATCCCGAACCTTTCGGAAATCTACGAACTCGGCCGCAACCCGCAGGGCAAGTATGGTCCGGCCTACACGATCGGCCGCGTCGGTCTCGTCTATGACAGCGCCAAGGTCGATCCGGCAATCACATCCTGGGCCGATCTCTGGCGCGCCGACATGAAGAGCTCGGTCTCGTTGCCGGGCATCACCACCACGGCCGGCCCGATGGTCGTGTTGCAGGCCGGCAAGCATGCGGGCGTCGATGCCTACGAGGATTCCGAAAAGGCCTTCGAAGCGATCAGCGAACTGAAGCCGAATGTGGTCAAGAACTACAATACGGGTTCCGAACTGGTGAACCTGATTTCGACCGGCGAGGTGCGCGTTGCCCTGGCGCAGGATTTCACGCTTGCTTCGATGCAGGCAGCCGTCAAGACGATGACCTGGGCGACACTGAAGGAAGGCGATATCGCCACCCTCAACATGGTCAACATTCCCAAGGGCTCCGAAAATGTCGAGCTGGCGCACCAGTTCATCAACTTCGTTCTGTCGAAGGAAGTTCAGCAGAAGGAAGCCGAACAGGGCGTCGATGCGCCGATCAACAGCAAGGTCGAGCTTTCGCCGGAACAGGCCAAGATGTGGACCTATGGCGCAGACCAGGTCTCGAAGCTGGGCCGCATCGATTACGCCAAGCTGAACGACGCCAAGACCGACTGGATCGACCAGTGGAACGAGGTTTTCGGCCAGTAATCTCAGTCACAGACGACGAGCCCTCTCCTCGATCCAAGGAGAGGGCTTTTCCTGATCCGGGCGGGGATTGCGGAGCACATCCGCTGCCGGAACGCCGGTGCCTAAAAGGCGCAGGGCAGCCCGGAATTTGAAAGAACAGACATGAAGCGTTTTGCCAAATGGGGGCTGACGATGCCGGCGACGATTGCTGTCGTCGTCGCTCTCGTTATTCCGGTTCTCTTGACCATCGCCACCACGTTTGGTGAGCCGAAAGGCGCCTTTTCGACCTACACCGCCTTCTTCAACAGCGGCTTCCGCACCAATATCCTCTACCGTACGCTGCGTATCGCCCTGATCACCACCGCGATCTCGCTGGTCATCGGCTTTCTGACGGCTTACGTGATCGCCCGCATGCCGGGGCGGCTGAAGTCTGTCGCCATCATCGCTGCGGTTTTCCCGCTTCTGACCGGCGTCGTGGTTCGCTCATTTGCCTGGCTGATCATCCTCGGCAAGAACGGCATCGTCAACGACACGCTCATGTCGCTCGGCATCATCTCTGAGCCGCTGTCCATGCTCTATACCGAGGGATCGGTGATCGTTGCGATGGTCTATCTGTTCGTGCCGCTGATGATCCTCACCCTGACCGGTGTGCTCGAGGGCATTCCACGCGAAGTGGTCGAAGCCTCAACCTCTCTGGGTGCCACGCCGATCGCCACATTCTTCCAGGTCATCCTGCCGCTTGCCGTGCCGGGCCTCATCGTCGGCGCGGTCCTCGTCTTTACCGGCAGCTTCACCTCCTACGCGACGCCGCAGCTGCTGGGCGGCGAGCAGATGATGATGATGGGAACGCTGCTCTATCAGCGCGCCATGGTCACCTTCGACTGGGTGGGTGCGTCCACCATCGCAGCGATCATGGTGGTCATCACCATCGCCGTGGTGACGATCATGAGCCGCATGGCGCGGCGCCTCAACCCGATGGCGGTATGACAAGATGACCACACGCATCCATCCCGTCCTCGGCGTGTTCGCCGCCCTCGTCTTTCTTTTCCTGCTTGCGCCGCTCGTCATCATCGTCGGCGCATCGCTTTCAGACACGTCCTACCTCACGTTTCCGCCGCAGGGGCTGACGCTGCGGTGGTTTGCCAATATCTTTGAGATCTCCGCTTTCCGGAACACGGCGATTACCAGCTTCCAGGTGGCGATCCTCGGAACAGCGCTGTCGCTGCTGATGGGTATTCCTGCCGCCTATGCGCTGAACCGGTACCGCGTCGAACTGCCGAAATGGCTTTCCACGCTGTTCGTCCTGCCGATCTTGGTCCCGGAAATCGTGTTCGGCTTCTCGCTTCTGAAGTCGATTACCATCGGCTTCGGCCTGCCGGTCTATCCGAGCCTCATCCTCGGCCACGCGCTTCTGGTTCTGCCCTATTCCGTGCGCGTCGTCGGTGCGAGCCTTGCCGCCTTCGATTTCTCCGTGGAGGAAGCGGCGATCAGCCTTGGTTGCCCGCCGCTCAAGACCTTCCTGACGGTGGTGCTGCCGAACATTCGCGCCGGTGTCATCGCCGCCTTCATCCTCGCCTTCATCACCTCGATCAACGACGTGTCCATCTCGGTGTTTCTGACCGGTCCCGGCATTTCCACGCTGCCGATCCAGATTCTCGCCCATATGGAACAGTTCTTCGACCCCACCATCGCCTCCGTCTCCGTGCTGTTGATGCTGGTGACGGTTGGCGTCATGGCCATCGTCGAAGCCACGCTCGGCCTCACCTTCCTGACCAAGTAAGACGAGTAGAACCCTTTTGACCGTATCGCTCACCATCGAAAACCTTTCCGCCCATTACGGATCGACACAGGTGCTCAAGGACCTGTCGATCTCGGTCGCGGCCGGCGAACTCGTCTCGCTGCTCGGCTCATCCGGCTGCGGCAAGACGACGACGCTGCGGATCGTCGCCGGCTTCCTGGAACCGACCAGCGGCCGTGTGCGGCTTGGGGATCGCGACCTCACCACCCTTCCGGCGCATGCCCGCGATATCGGGCTTGTGTTCCAGAACTACGCGCTCTTCCCCCACCTGACCGTGATGGAGAACGTCGCCTTCGGTCTGAAACAGCGCGGCATTGCCAAACCCGATCGGGCCAAGCGCGCGGGAAGCATGCTGGACCGCGTCGGCCTTTCGCACCTGGCCGACCGCCTTCCGTCGGCACTATCAGGCGGCCAGAAGCAACGCGTGGCACTGGCCCGTGCGCTCGTCATCGAACCACCGCTCCTGATGTTCGATGAACCGCTTTCGAACCTCGATGCAAAGCTGCGCGTGGACATGCGCGTCGAGATCCGCCAGTTGCAGAAGGCGAACGGCACAACGTCGCTTTATGTCACCCACGATCAGGAAGAAGCCTTCTCGATCTCCGACCGCGTGGCGATCATGAATGCAGGCCGCATCATGCAGCTCGACACGCCCGAAGTCCTCTACCGCAAACCGGCCAACGCCTTCGTCGCCAGTTTTGTCGGCTTCGAGAACCTCGTTCCGATGAAGGTGGTCTCCCGCGACGGCGCAACCGTCACAGCCGAGGCTGCCGGCGGCGCGAAACTGTCGTTCTCGCAGGATGTCTTCGGTCCGATCAAGGACGATTTCGTTCTGGCCACCCGCGCCGACGGCCTTGTTGCCCGGCAGTCCGGCGAAGGTATTCCCGCGACCCTTGGCACCCGCACCTATCTCGGCCGAGCCTACCAATACAAGTGTGTGACCGTTGCCGGCGAGATCACGGCGAATGGAGCGCTGTCCGAACCATACGACCCTGGTACGAGCGCCGTTCTGGTGCCTGTCGCGGAACAATGCTGCATCCTCGATCCCGAAGCCTGAGACGCGCTTGCCGTTTCGCGGCATGCGTTTATTTTTCAGGCACGTCATTGAGGGACGAGCGATGTCTTCCACCAACCGCAAAGCTGCCAGTCTTTCACTTGATGCCGGGCTTATTATGGAGGCACAGGAACTGGCGATCGATCTCTCCCGCGCCGCCGAGACAGGCATTGCTTCAGCCATCAAGGCGGAGAAAGAGCGACGCTGGGGGCACGATCATGCGGAGGCGATCAAGGCTGAACAAGAATATATCGCAAAGCATGGATTGCCGCTGGCCAAGTACCGGCAATTCTGATGGCTCGCTGCGATGACATGACTGCTGCTACGGATTCTCTCTTCCAGGGATTCTAGTCGGTTACGACGCCAAGCCGCCCCTCAAAAGTATGACTTTTCGCAGCACTTGCTCTCGACAAGGCGGGCCTGCCCGCGCTATCGAAGGCCAAAATGTTCGGGGAGGAAACCGCGAGATGCCAGAGCCTAAGTCGATCATTCTAGATTGGGGCACGAGTTCGCTTCGCGCCGCGCTCGTATCTGAAACGGGCGAAACGCTCGACACCCGGGATACGACAAGCGGCGGCATCCAGTTCGTTAAGGATGGGGCCTTCGAGGCCGCCCTGATGGAAACGGTCGGGGCATGGTTCGACGCGCACGGCGCAATTCCAGTCCTCGCTAGCGGCATGATCACCAGCCGCAATGGCTGGATCGAGGTGCCTTACGTCGATGCGCCCGCGGGTCTTGCCGAACTGGCAGCCGGCACGCGGCAGATCACGCTTGCCAACGGCGCCATCGTCACCTTCCTGCCCGGCATGCGCGATCCCGCCGCAAAGCCGTTTCCGGACGTGATGCGCGGCGAGGAAACGCAGATCGTCGGCTTCGGGCTGGACAAGAACCGGACCCTGGTTCTGCCTGGAACCCACAGCAAATGGGCACGGGTCGAGAGTGGCCGGATCGCCGGTTTCCAGACCTATGCGACCGGTGAAATCTTCGCTCTGCTGACCAAGCATTCATTTATCGCCAAGGCATCCGAGCCGGCACCGGGCTCCGAGCCGCGCTGGGAGGCATTTGACCGTGGTGCCGGGTTTGCCGCAAGCGACGCGCGTGCCGCCGACGCGTTCCTGTCTGCCGTCTTCAGCGCCCGCACGGGCGTGCTCGCCGGCGTTCTGGCACCTGATGATATCGGCGACTACGTTTCCGGTCTTGTCATCGGTTCGGAGTTCCGTCAGGCCCGCGCGGCAGGCTGGCTGAAACCCGGTGAAGCCATCGGCATTGTCGGCAACAACGTGCTGAACAGCCGTTACAGCCGCGTCGCGCCGCTGTTTGATCTTGATATAGAGCCGGGCCCAACCGATGCCGCCAAGCGCGGCGTCCAGTTGATCGCCGGACAATTGCAACTGACGAATGAAGGATAGTTCGATGACGTTCCAAGACGCGCTGCAAGCCTGCAATCTGGTTGCCATCCTGCGCGGCATCACGCCTGACGAGGCCGAGCCGATCGGCGAGGCGCTGATCGAAGCCGGCTGGCGCATCATCGAAGTCCCGCTCAATTCGCCGGAGCCGCTGAAGAGCATCGAAAAACTGCAAAAGCGGTTCGGGGACAGGGCGCTGATCGGTGCGGGAACGGTGCTGACGACCGCTCAGGTCGCAGACGTTGCCTCGACGGGTGCAACTGTCATCATCTCGCCGAACGCGAACCTCTCGGTCATCGAAGCGAGCGTTTCGCGCGGCATGATCAGCCTGCCGGGCGTCGCAACGCCGTCCGAAGCCTTTGCGGCGATCGGCGCCGGTGCGACCGGCATCAAGGCCTTTCCTGCGGAAGCGATCCCGCCTCTGGTGATCAAGGCCTGGAGGGCTGTCCTGCCGAAGGATCTTCCGGTTCTGGCTGTCGGCGGCATCACGCCGGACAACATGAAATCTTTCATCGACGCCGGTACGAACGGCTTCGGCATCGGCGGGTCGCTCTACAAACCGGGCGACAATGTCGCGTCGGTGGCTGCCAAGGCCAAGCTGTTCATCGAGGCGATGCGCAACGTGTGATACCGATCGATGCCATGCGCCATTCAGCGCATGGCATTTTTCAACCAATCGGCGTAAAGGAGCGGTTCTGTCATCAGCAACGCACCGCATCCTTATGAAAACCCTTCCTGAAGAGCAGGTCTCCAAAGACGAACAGCAGTTCGAGGATGACATGGGCGAAGACGAACTTGTCCAGTCTGCGTATTTCCTGATCGAGGCGCTGACCTTCGCCCCGGCGGCGAAACCGGGTACGCCCGAAGGTCAGGCAAAACCATCGCCAAATCAACGCTTTCGGACCGATGGATCTGCATCCGATACGGCTTGCAACCGGTTGACGGTTCGTCGGAACTTGGCCTAGTCATAGTTCCCCGCACAGATTCAGCCGAGATTCGCATGACGATCATCCGACCCGACATCAGCGCCCGCGCTGCGGCCGCTCCGCGTAGCGGTATTGGCGAAATCGTCACCTATGCACGCGGTCGTGACAACCTCATGCCGCTGTGGATCGGCGAAGGCGACCTTGCGACGCCCGAGTTCATCACCCGCGCGGCCAGCGACGCGCTTCTCGCAGGCGAGACATTCTATACCTGGACGCAAGGGATCCCGGAGCTTCGCCAGGCAATCCTGCGCTACTACCAGCGCCACTACACGGCCGATCTCTCGGTCGACAACATCTATGTCACCGGATCGGGCATGCAGTCGATCGTGCTCGCGATCCAGACGGTCGCATCGGCCGGCGACGAGGTGATCTATTTGTCACCGGCTTGGCCGAACGCTGCCCATGCCGCAAGTGTTTCCGAGGCAAAGGCCGTGCCTGTCGTCCTCGATTTCATCGATGGCCGGTGGGTGCTCGATGCGGGCCGTCTCGAAGCTGCGATCACGCCGAAAACCCGGGCGCTGTTCATCAATACCCCATCCAACCCGACGGGCTGGACGGCAACGAAGGATGATCTCGAGGCAATCCTTAGCCTTGCGCGCCGCCATGGTCTCTGGATCATCGCCGACGAGATCTACGGGCTCTATTATTTCGAAGGCACGCGGGCGCCGTCGTTCATGGATGTCATGGACGGGGAAGACCGCATCATCTTTGCCAACTCGTTCTCGAAGAACTGGTGCATGACCGGCTGGCGTATCGGCTGGGTAGTGGCGCCGGCGGAGATCGGCCAGACGCTCACCAATCTCATACAGTATTCCACGTCAGGCGTTGCGCAGTTCATGCAGAAGGGCGCGATTGCGGCACTCGACCTTGGCGACGAGTTCATTCGCTCCAATGTCGAGCGTGCCCGAACCTCGCGCGACATTCTGTGTGACGCGCTGGTCGCCACCAACCGTGTCGAAACGCGAAAGCCCGAAGGCGCGCTCTACGCGTTCCTGAAGATCGACGGCGTGACCGACAGCCGCGCCGAAGCCTTCAGGATTGTCGACGAAACCGGCGTCGGCATGGCGCCGGGCACCGCATTCGGCCCCGGCGGCGCCCCCTTCATGAGAGCCTGTTTTCTGCGCGACCCGAAGCAGATCGAAGACGCGGCCGAGCGGCTATTCGCCTATATCCGCCGACGTTGACCGGACGAGCTCGTCAAGATCGGCGATGGGCGAATGCCGGTTTCGCCCTCCACCCATCAGAGATCTTAAGAGATCGACGTCAGTTGCACTGACCGGCCTGGTTGAGGGCTGCGGTCACGCCGCTGAGCGAGAACGTGTAGGATGTGCGGGTGCCTCTCCCCGAGACCGCCTGAAGCGTCATATTGCTTCCCGTACGCATGGCGTCGATCATCGCGGAATCATTGCTTTCCTGCTGCGTCCAGCCGGAGTTGCCCCGCGGCGTCATGGCAAAAGATTTGCCATCGATCGTGACCGTTATCTGTGAGCTGTTTTGAAGATCATATCCCATGATGGCCTGCGGATAATATCCGCTGCCCGAAGGCTTGGGCGCCACGAGGAAGAAGTTATCGCCGTGGTTGACGCTTGCGGGCGTCGCCTGTTTCGGAATGGTCAGGACGTAGCAGCTTTTCGAAGCTCCCGCCTGATAGGAATAGACGTTCCAGTCGCCGAACTGCCTCAGCATCGTCGGGCTCGGCTGGGCAAATGCCGGCAGGGCAATCACGGCTGCAAAGAGAGGCGCAAGGGCGAAAGGTTTGAAGGACATCTCGTCTCCTGTTGGGAATGGCAAGGGAAATACGGGTACGAATGCATCCGTATGTGATCCCATAGGGGGAGGAGGCGGTTACCGGAAAGTTAAAACTTTCACCTTCTGCGACGTCGCCTCCGCCAAATCCGGTCTGGAACCGGGCAGATGTGATCACCCGAAAGAGACGAAATATCGCGTTTCCGGTTCTTTAGCGCGATCGCTGCGGCCAGCCTCACGGCATCTTCACAAATGCGTCAAACCTGTAACGAAACCGAGGCTTTTTGCCGTGAGGCGATGCGGACAAGAAAAGTCGTGGCCGTTACAGTCAGATGAAATTCGACATCCGAATCGCCCGGATGCAGCAGGATCGCATCATAGGCGGCAAGCAATGTGCCATCTTTCAGCACCAAATCCGACGTCGGCAGAACCAGGGTCACGTCCGAACCGTTCGACGTAATGACGCGTTCACTGGCGGGGAGCATCGTCACGCCGTGAATAAACTTTCCGCGCCGGGTCATGACATTGAGATCGGTGATCGGGCCAGAGAGCAGCCTTGCGCTGGTCACTGCATCGGCCGGAAACGCGTGGGGCGGCGTGTCGGGGCGCAGGACACGATCGGGCTCGCCCTCGACCGAAAGCTCGATCCCGTCGCCCGTCAAAATGCTGAGGGTCCGGTCTATGTCCGCGAACACAGAGAACGGGCCGTCCTCGGCCACCGTCGCCATGCTGATACGCCAGTCGAAATCATCGACCGACGCAGCCTCGGGAAAGACGGCGATCTCCACCGTCTCGCCCTTGCCGTTTTTCCAGGGCATCCGCTTATGGTCCGATGCAGGCAGGATGCGCATGCGCGTCAGTTCCCGAGGATGCCGGGAAGGCGAAGACCCTTGTCTTCGGCGCAGTCGATCGCGATCTCGTATCCCGCATCGGCGTGGCGCATGACGCCGGTCGCAGGGTCGTTCCACAGGACACGTTCGATCCGCCGGGCTGCATCATCCGTTCCGTCGGCGCAGATGACCATGCCGGAATGCTGCGAATATCCCATGCCGACACCGCCGCCATGGTGCAGCGACACCCAGGTGGCGCCGGATGCGGTGTTGAGGAGCGCGTTGAGAAGCGGCCAGTCGGAGACGGCGTCAGACCCGTCCTTCATCGCTTCCGTCTCGCGGTTCGGCGAGGCGACCGAGCCGGAATCGAGATGGTCGCGGCCGATGACAACAGGCGCGGACAGTTCACCGCTTCTCACCATCTCGTTGAAGGCGAGACCGAGCTTGTGGCGATCCCCCAGACCCACCCAGCAGATCCGCGCTGGTAGTCCCTGGAAGGCGATGCGTTCTCGCGCCATGTCCAACCAGTTGTGCAGGTGGGTGTTGTCGGGCAGCAGTTCCTTTACCTTCGCATCCGTCTTGTAGATGTCCTCAGGATCGCCCGACAGCGCCGCCCAGCGGAACGGGCCGATGCCGCGGCAAAACAGCGGACGGATATAGGCCGGAACGAAGCCCGGAAAGGCAAAGGCATTTTCCAGGCCTTCGTCCTTGGCGACCTGGCGGATGTTATTGCCGTAGTCGAGCGTCGGCACGCCGGCATCCCAGAACGCGACCATCCCTTCCACATGCGCCCTCATCGATGCGCGGGCCGCGACCTCCACCGATTTCGGATCGCTTTCGCGCTTGGCTTTGGCTTCCTCGACGGTCCAGCCGACCGGCAGGTAGCCGTTGCGCGGGTCATGGGCGGATGTCTGATCGGTGACGATATCCGGGCGAGCGCCGCCGGCCTTCATGCGGGAGACCAGTTCGGGGAAGATTTCGGCAGCATTGCCGAGCAGGCCGACCGATTTCGCTTCGCCGGCCTTGGTCCACTGGTCGATCAGCGCCAGCGCTTCGTCCAGCGTCTTCGCCTTGGCATCGACATAACGGGTGCGCAGACGAAAATCGATGCGGGTCTCATCGCATTCGACGGCGAGGCAGCAGGCGCCGGCCATGACGGCTGCGAGCGGCTGTGCGCCGCCCATGCCGCCAAGGCCACCGGTCAGGATCCACTTGCCCTTGAGGCTGCCGTCGTAATGCTGGCGGCCCGCTTCCACGAAGGTCTCGTAGGTGCCCTGGACGATGCCCTGCGTGCCGATATAGATCCACGATCCGGCGGTCATCTGGCCGTACATGGCCAGGCCCTTCTTATCCAGTTCGTTGAAATGGTCCCAGGTTGCCCAATGCGGCACGAGGTTGGAGTTGGCGATCAGCACGCGCGGCGCATCCTTGTGGGTGCGGAACACGCCGACCGGCTTGCCGGACTGCACGAGAAGCGTCTCCTCCTCCGTTAGCGTCTTCAACGTCGCGACGATCTTGTCGAAGTCGTCCCAGGTGCGGGCGGCCCGGCCGATGCCGCCATAGACCACGAGTTCATGCGGGTTTTCCGCCACATCGGGATCGAGGTTGTTCATCAGCATCCGAAGCGGTGCTTCGGTCATCCAGCTCTTGGCATTGAGCTCGGTGCCCTTGGGCGAGCGGACATCGCGAATGTTGTGGCGTGGATTGGTCATGTCGTGGCTCCCCAATTTCTTCTGATGATCAAACTTCAAGGACCGGCAGGATGCCCGGCGAGATGGCGTGGGCGAAGGCACCGGACGCGACCAGTTCGCTTGCGGCCTTGAGATCCGGCGCTAGGTAACGGTCATCGTCGAGCGCAGGGACGGAAGCCCGCAGCACGGCAACGGCTTTTGCGAGCTCGGTACTGGTCTTGAGCGGCCCGCGCAGTTCCACGCCCTGGACGGCCGTCAGCGCTTCGATCCCGAGAATGCCGAACAGGTTTTCGGTCATGCCGAGCAGGCGTCGCGCGCCGTGGCAGGCCATCGACACATGGTCCTCCTGATTGGCGGAGGTCGGCGTCGAATCCACTGAAGCCGGATGCGACATCTGCTTGTTCTCGCTCATCAGCGCGGCCGACGTGACTTCGGCGATCATCAGGCCCGAGTTGAGACCGGGCTTTTTCGACAGAAATGCCGGCAGGCCGTAGGAGAGAGCAGGATCGACCAGAAGCGCGATACGGCGCTGAGCGATCGCACCGATCTCGCAGATGGCAAGCGCCGTCTGATCGGCGGCAAAGGCAACCGGCTCGGCGTGGAAGTTGCCTCCGGAGACGACGGAATTGTCTGACAGAACCAGCGGATTGTCGGTGACGGCATTCGCCTCGATCTCCAGCGTCCTTGCGACGGACCGCAACAGATCGAGGCAGGCGCCGTCGACCTGAGGCTGGCAACGGATGCAATAGGGATCCTGAACGCGCTCGTCGCCTTCAATGTGGCTCGCACGAATTTCGGAGCCTTCGAGAAGGTTGCGAAGTGCGGCGCCGGCATCGATCTGGCCCTTGTGGCCGCGCAGGGTGTGAATGTCAGGGTGAAACGGAGCGGACGACCCCATCGCGGCGTCGGTCGACAGGGCGCCCGTAACAAGTGCCGTCTGGGCTGCGCGATGCGTGCGAAACAGACCGGCGAGGGCCAGTGCGGTGGACGTCTGGGTGCCGTTGATCAGCGCCAGCCCTTCTTTTGCGGCGAGCACGACTGGTGTCAGACCCACCTTGGCGAGCGCATCGGCAGACGGTAGGCGTTCTCCGTGCAGGAAGGCCTCGCCTTCGCCCATCATCGTGGCGGCCATATGGGCAAGTGGTGCCAGATCGCCGGATGCGCCGACCGAGCCCTTTTCCGGAATGACGGGAATGACGCCCTTTTCCAGCATGCCCTCGATCAGACGGATCAACTCGAGACGGACACCGGAGGCGCCGCGGCCGAGCGAGATGAGCTTCAGCGCCATGATGAGACGTACCACATTTTCCGGCAGCGGCGCCCCGATGCCGCAGCAATGCGACAGGATGAGATTGCGCTGCAGGGTGGCGAGATCGGCACTGTCGATCTTGATCGAGGCAAGCTTGCCGAAGCCGGTGTTGATGCCGTAGACCGGTGCGTTTCCGGCAGCGATTTCCGCAATGCGTCGCGCCGCCTTTTCGATGCCGGCATCGAAGGAGCGATCGAGAACCGCCGAACCATTGTTCCAGTAGAGATCGGAAAGCTCGGCCAGCGTGACGCTGCCGGGGTGAAGCGTGATCGTCATAGCTGTTGACCTCTAAAGACGTTCGAATGAAGCGGGTTGAAGCCGATGCGGTAAACCAGCTCGGCCGGTCGCTGGATGTCCCAGATGGCGAAGTCCGCGGATTTGCCAGCCTCCAGCGTGCCGGTTTCGGAGAGAAGACCGAGTGCCCTTGCCGCCTCGCGCGTCGCGCCGGCGATGCATTCCTCGACGGTCAGCCGGAAGAGTGTCGCCGACATGTTCATCGTCAGCAGAAGCGAGGTGAGCGGTGACGTGCCGGGATTGCAATCGGTCGCGATCGCGATCCTGACGCCAACATCGCGCAGCATCTGCACCGGCGGCTTCTGCGTTTCGTTGATCGCATAGAACGCGCCCGGCAGCAGAACCGCAACCGTGCCTGACGCGGCCATCGCGGCAGCACCTTCGGCATCGAGATATTCGAGATGATCGGCGGACAAGGCACCGTAGGATGCCGCCATCGCGGCACCACCGAGATTGGAAAGCTGTTCGGCGTGCAGCTTTACGGGCAGGCCGAACGACGTCGCATGATCGAACACCCGCCGCATGTCCGCGACCGAGAACGCGATGCCTTCGCAGAACCCGTCGACAGCATCTACGAGGCCCTCCGCATGGGCAAGGTCCATAGCGGGCAGCACCACGTCGGTAATGTAGTCGCCGTTGCGTCCACGGTATTCGACGGGCGTTGCATGGGCGCCAAGGAACGACGTGACGACGCGGACCGGGCGGATCTTTTCGAGCGCCCGGGCGGCGCGCAGCATGTTGAGCTCGCCCTCGATCGACAGGCCGTAACCGGATTTGATCTCGAGCGTCGAAACACCTTCCGCGAGAAGCGCATCGACCCTTGGCAGGGCCGCCTTCACAAGCCCGTCGACGGAAAGAGCATTGGTCGCCTTGACGGAGGAGACAATGCCGCCGCCTGCGCGCGCGACCTCTTCATAGGTGGCCCCTTCGAGCCGCATTTCGAATTCCATCGCGCGATCGCCGCCGAAGATCAGATGCGTATGGCAGTCGATCAGACCGGGCGTGATTACCCTGCCCTCCACGTCGATGATCTCATCGGCTTCCAGAAAGGTTGACGGCAGAGCGGACTGGGGACCGGCGAAGATGATCCTGTCACCCTCCACTGCGAGCGCTCCGTCCTCAATGAGAGCAAGACCTTGTGCCTCGTCGGCAAGCGTGAGCAGCCGAGCGTTGCGCCATAGCGTTCTGGTTGGCACCACCGGTGAATTGTCGCTATTCTCGACCACGAAGCCTTCCTCTTTTTGTTTTAATGTATATACATAAAAAACCAAGGCAAGAAGAATTTTCAGGCGCCTGCTGACGCAGACGGGACCGACGAGTGGAGTTGGCAGTGAACACCATTTTTGCAGAAAGCGCACTGATCGGCGGGGAATGGGCGAGCAGCACTCGCCTGACGATAGAGCATGGCACCGTGCAGTCGATCGAGCCCGACGCGATCCCTGCCCGCAACGACGAGCGGCACCGGCTGATCGTGCCCGGCATGGCCAATCTCCACAGCCATGCTTTCCAGCGCGCCATGGCGGGACTGACGGAGGTTCGCGGATCGACAAGCGACAGCTTCTGGAGCTGGCGCACGCTGATGTACAAATTCGCCCTGTCCATGACACCTGACGATATCGAGGCGGTCGCAGCGCAGCTCTATATGGAAATGCTGGAGGCGGGCTTTACCCGCGTCGGCGAGTTTCATTACCTTCACCACGACCGCGATGGGCGCCACTACGCCAACATCGCCGAGCACGCGGCGCGGATTGGTGCGGCAAGTGCTGCGACCGGGATCGGCCTCACCCTGCTGCCAGTCTTCTACGCCCGCTCCGGTTTCGGGGGAATGGCACCGACGGAGGGCCAGCGACGCTTCATCAACTCGGTCGAAAGCTTTTCCACGCTGATGGAGGAATGCCGGAAGATCACGTCTGCGCTTCCCGGCGGCCAACTCGGCATCGCGCCGCACAGTCTGCGGGCCGCGACGCCGGAAGAACTGCGGGACGTTCTGCCGATGGCAGGTGGAGGCCCGATCCACATCCATATCGCCGAGCAAACGAAAGAGGTCGAGGACTGTATCGCGTGGTCGGGCGCACGTCCCGTCGAATGGCTGCTCGCCAACATGCCGGTCGATGAGCGCTGGTGCCTGATCCACGCTACCCATATGACCGACGCAGAAACGCGCGACATGGCACGCCGAGGGGCAATCGCCGGTCTCTGCCCCGTCACGGAAGCCAATCTCGGCGACGGCATATTTCCGGCACCGGCGTTTCTCGAGGACGGCGGCCATTTCGGCGTCGGCTCGGACTCGAACATCTCGATTTCCGTCGCCCATGAGCTTCGGCAGCTCGAATATTCGCAGCGTCTGGGACTACGCTCGCGAAACGTCGTGGCACTGCCGCAGCAATCGACGGGGACGCGCCTGTTCCAGGAAGCGCTGAAAGGCGGCGCCCGCGCGCTGCAGTCGCAGGACGACATCGTCGAAGGTGCATCGGCGGATTTCGTCTCGCTCGATCTTGGGGCCGCACCCTACCTTTCGGCAGATCAGGTTCTCGATCAGTGGATCTTCGCTGACACGATCAAGGTGGATTGCGTCTGGGCGGCGGGCAAGAAGCTCGTGACGGGCGGCCTGCATGGGAGCCGAGAGACAATCGTCCCGAGGTTCCAGGCCGTGATGGCCGCTCTGCTTGACGCCGGCTGACCGGCTATGGTGGAGAAGCCGTTTGATGCAGAAAGCCGAAGGACTTCGCCTTGACCGGAGAAAAAGACATCAAGGCGATGCGTGCGGTGGGCACACTGCACCAGAAGATCCTGGGCGACATCGAGAACAATATCGTCAGCGGCGAATGGCCCCCGGGCTACAGGATCCCTTTCGAGGTGGAGCTCGCCAAGCACTACAATGTCTCGCGGATGACCGCGAACAAGGTTCTGACCCAGCTTGCCAATGCCGGACTGATCGAGCGGCGCAAGAAATCGGGCTCCTTTGTTGCCCAGCCGCGCAACCAGGCTGCCATTCTTGAGATCTACGACATCGAAGATGAAGTCCGCGCGCTGAACAAGGACTACCATTTCCGGATGGAGGAATGCCGGGAGCGGAAGACTGTGGCAACGGACCGGCTGCGCCTGAGCGTCGCCGGCAAGGAAAAATCCATCTACGTCGTCTGCCTGCATTTCGCCGACGGGAAGCCGTTCTGTCTCGAGGAACGACTGATCAATCTGAAGACCGTGCCGCAGGCAAAGGACATGGATTTCTCGACGGTTTCACCGGGCAAGTGGCTGATCGCGCAGATACCATGGACCGCTGCGGAACATCGGATCTCGGCCCAGCTTGCGGACGAAGAGCTGGCAAGGCGGCTGGAAATCACGCCGCAGTCTGCCTGCCTCGTGGTAGAACGCAAGACCTGGGACGTTTCCGGCCCGGTGACGTCGGTGCGGTTCAGCTACCCTTCCGACAGCCATGCGATCACTGCGCGCTTTGCTCCGGCCTCGAGCTGAGACCGGCTTGCCCACCCCAAGCATCCCTTGCCAATTCAGGCTTAAAATGCGGTCTGTCGCAGCAGGCTCGCCATTTCGCGTTGGACTTCGGGGGCTCAACGTGACCTAGTCATATGGTTCGTCGGCATAGGATGCCATCGATCCGGCGTTTGGAAAATTGGCGGCGCTGCCTCAATACGGACTGCGGGACCAAAAAGCCGGTTACCTGCGAAACGTCACTGGGCTTGTTATCATCGACTAAGCGGATGGCAGCAAGATACCCGACATGCAAACGTGGTAGTCCGACATGCGGAGCCATGCTGACGACAGAGGCTGCCATGACACTTTCTTTCCCAAATCCCGCGCGCAGTTACGATGAATCGAAAAGACGCGTCCGCTTTCTGGGTCATGACGGCATGTTCGAGGTTCGGTTCTTCGTCGCTGCTGAAGTTCTCAGCAGCAACCTTGTTGAAAGAACTGCCGTCAGCGATGATTATCTTGCCTCTTTCGATGCGCTACGACCGAAGATCCTGAAGGCGGCCCAGGCTGCCTACAAGGCGAAAAACGCACAATCCATCATGCTAGATCTCGAGAATTTCAAATGAACAGACTTCTGCTGAGCGCCATCGCTCATCGTCCCGACATGATGTACTTTTCCGATCTGACCCAATGTCAGTCGAACTCGGCTCGGTGATCGCATGACGATCTTTTCGGTTCGTCACCTTACGTCCTACCAGTATCATAAGCCGGTCGAGTTCGGCGAACACAGGCTGCTGTTCCGACCAAGGGACAGTTTCGACCAGACGCTGCTCGTGTCGCGCCTCGAGGTCTTTCCAAAGCCTGCCTATGTCCGCTGGATCCATGACGTGTTTGGGAACTGCGTGGCGCTGGTCGGTTTTGAGGGTGCGTCTCAGAAGCTCCAGTTCGAAACGACCATCAGGCTCGATCATACGCCGCAGCTCGCGATGGATTTTCAGATCGACGAGGAAGCCCTCACCTATCCCTTCACCTATGACCCGGTGGAAGCGTTCGATCTGGAATGCACCATCCGTCGCCATTACCCGGATGCCAACGACGAGGTTGGCAAATGGGCGCGGCAGTTCGTGAAACCCGGCCAGCCGACCGAGACCGGCCGATTGCTGATGACGCTCTGCTACGCGATCCGTGAAAGCTTCGTCTATGCCCGTCGCCATGAGCACGGCACCCAGGCTCCGCTCGAGACGCTGCAGCTGCGTCGCGGGACCTGCCGCGACTTTGCGCTTTTGATGATGGAAGCAGCACGGGCCCTCGGCCTCGCTGCACGTTTCGTCACCGGCTATATCTACGTTCCCGATCGCGACGGATCGACGACGCTTGGAGGCGGATCTACCCACGCGTGGTGCCAGGTCTACCTGCCGGGAGCCGGATGGGTGGAATTTGATCCGACCAACGGCATTGTCGGTAACCGCGACCTCATTCGCGTCGGCGTCGCCCGCGACCCGAAACAGGCTATCCCGCTTCGTGGCAGCTATGACGGTGAGGCGGAAGATTTCAAAAGCATGTCAGTGCAGGTCAACGTCACGACCGACGAGTTCCAGGCCAAACTTCATGGCTAAACGGAACCGTATCAACGCCCGGGCATTGCCGCATTGCTGCCATCTCGTCAACGGTATTTAGGAGACATCGCTTCATGAGGATACGCGCCGGTTTTCATCTGGGCTATGAATGCCAACAGCCGACTGCCATGCTTCTGGCGTTGAATATCCACCCCTCCCGTCGCGTAGATCTATTGACCGAACAGGTGCTGACTTTTGACAGACCGATCGAAGCCTGGGGTTATCAGGATGTCTTCGGGAACGCCTGCAGCCGCATCGTTGCACCGCCCGGCCTGACGACGATCTCGACCGAGTTCGAGATCTATGACACCGGGCTTCCGGACCCGATCCCGGAAGATGCGCAGCAGCACCTCATCCAGGATCTACCCGACGACGTTCTGGTGTTCCTGCTGGGCAGCCGTTATTGCGATACGGACCGTCTGTCAGACTTCGCCTGGAACACGTTTTCCTCGACTGATCTGGGCTGGCCGCGCGTCAAGGCCATTCTTGATTTCGCGCATAACCGCATTGCGTTCAACTATCAGAACGCCGATTCGCTGCGGACCGCGTTCGGCGGCTTCAACGACCAGACGGGGGTGTGCCGGGACTACGCGCATCTGGCGATCACCCTTTGCCGGTGCATGAACATTCCCGCACGCTACTGCACGGGTTATCTCGGCGACATCGGTGTTCCCAAGGATCACAATCCGATGGACTTCAGTGCATGGTTCGAAGTCTATCTCGGCGGCCGCTGGCACACTGTCGATGCCCGTCACAACAAACCTCGTATCGGCCGGATCCTGATGGCGACCGGTCGCGATGCGACTGATGTCGCGTTATCCACGGCCTTCGGCCCGGCGATCCTGGCAAGGTTCGAAGTGATCACGGATGAACTGCCGCTGGGTGGCGACGGGCAGGCGTAATAGCCGCGCCGAGTTTCTGACCCTTTGAGCTTTATGACGTCGCGCCCGGTTGCGAGAGCAACTAGCGCGGCGACGTAAGCTTGCCGATCTGTTCCGCCAGCTGTGCCTGCGTATACGGCTTTCCGAGCCGCGCAACCTCAAGATCAACGCCAGGCGGAAGATCCGCGTAGCCGGAGGCGATCAGGATTGGCAATTCGGGCAGCAAGGCTCGTGCAGCCTTCGAGAGTTCGCCCCCGGTCATGCCAGGCATGGAGTAGTCGGTGATCATCAGATCGAACTTTGGTCCCTTACCCAGATGCTCCAGCGCCTCCTTGCCGGAATGGGCTTCGACCACGTCGTGTCCGAGATCCAGCAGCATGTCGGCGGAACTCATGGCGATGAGGACGTCGTCGTCGACAAGCAGGATACGCTTGGGACCACCCTGATATTCTGCCGGAGGCGATGGTGCCTCGGCCTGCTTCGGCTGCTCGGCAGCGGAAGAGACCGGAATCCACAATTCGGCGGTGGTGCCGGAACCGATCCTGCTCGACAACTTCAACTCTCCCTTTAACTGGGACGCCAGGCCGTGGATCATCGACAATCCGAGGCCCGTTCCCTTGCCCAGTTCCTTCGTTGAGAAAAACGGTTCGATGGCTTTCTGCAGCGTCGCCTCGTCCATGCCTTGGCCTTCGTCCTTGACCGAGAGCACGACGTAACGCCCGGCTGCAAGCGTATCGTTTGAGAACCTCTGCTCTTCCTGGCTGAGGCTGATCCGCAGCGTGCCACCGTCGGGCATGGCGTCACGCGAGTTGACGGCGAGGTTGAGAAGCGCCAGCTCGATCTGGTTGGCATCTGCGGAAACCTTCGGCAGATGATCCGGTATTGAGGTCTCGACGAGGATGGTCGACCCGACCGAGCGTTCGAGAAGGTCGCGCATGCCACCGATCAGGGCGCCAAGGTCAACCGGGCCGATCTGCAGATCCTGGCGGCGGGCAAAGGCGAGCAGCCGCTGCGTCAACGACGCGCCGCGTCTTGCACCCTGAAGTGCGCCATCGATCAGGCGTTCGGCTTTCGGATCGCCCGCAACGAGCTTGCGGAGCAATTCGAGATTGCCGAGCACTGCCATCAACAGGTTGTTGAAATCGTGGGCGACGCCGCCGGTCAGTTGGCCGATCGCCTCCATCTTCTGCGCCTGGCGCAGTTGATCTTCCGCCCGCTCACGCTGCGACACCTCGTCCATCACGACCGAATGGGCCTGTTCAAGTTCACGCGTCCGCTCGGCGACGCGCTCTTCGAGCAGTTCGTTGATCTGCCGCTGCTGCTTCTCGTTGATGACCCGGTCGGTAATGTCGGCGGATACGCCGACCAGCTTGACCGCCTTGCCCGAGTGGTCGCGGTAGAGCTGTGCCCGCACTTCTGCCCAGCGCACGGTGCCGTCGCGCCAGACGGTGCGGTATTCGACAGAATAATCCTCACCGCTCTCGGCTGTTGCCGTATGAGCATCCTGTACGCGTTGCCGGTCATCGGGATGGATGCTGGCAAAAAGGTCGTGATAGGTGAACGCCTCTTCCGGACCGCGCCCGAAAATGCTCTTGCAGGTCGCAGACGTGCTCAGGACATCGGTTGCAAGATCCAGTTCCCAGGCGCCGAGGCGACCGGCTTCGAGTGCTGTCTGCAGGCGGCGCTCTCCTTCGTCGAGAGCTTCCATCCGCAGACGTGCATCATATTGGCGCCGACGCCCGCGTGCGGCAGAACGGGCAACGCTGATGAATGTCGTTGCGTGGAAAGGGCGCTCGATGAAGCTGACATTGCCAAGGACTTCCGACAGCCGCGCAGCTGCGGGGTTACGCTCCGGACCACCGCCGCGGTTTGTCAGAATGACGAACGGTAGATCCGACCAGCTCGGCTGGTTCTCGATCCACTGGGAGATGGCGCGCAGGTCGGCGGAGCGTAGAGCTTCCTCGGTGATGACAGCGAGCGCGATGTTGTCGTCAAGGCTGTCGACGAAACCGGACAGGTCCGGGGCCGCCTTCGAAGCGATACCGGCTTCCTTCAGGAGGGATGCCGCAATCTGCGCATCGCGACCGTGTGGGGCGTGAATGAGGCCGACGGCATCTCTGTTAGGAATGGCTTTCGTCCTCGTTTGAAAGCTCCAGCAGTTGCTGCTTTTCGCCGACAAGCGTCGGTACGCCGCGCAACACGCCCTGGAAACCGGAAAGCGGATCGCCCAGTGTCAGCCCCGCATCGGTGATGCGAAACTCGCGGATGGTTTCTTCGTGCCGACCGGTTCGCTTCTTGATGACCGAAACTGCGCGCCGAACCCTGCCCAATGCCTCGAAATAGCGCAGCAGGATTACTGTATCGGCAAGGTAGGTGACATCGACCGGGGATTTCATGTCTCCGACGAGCCCGTGCTGGGCAACTGTCAGAAACGTATTGGCGCCTTGCCGATTGAGGTATTGCAGCAGTTCATGCACGTGCAGGATCAGCGCGTTTTCCTCGGGCATCGACGCCTGGTAGCCGTTCACGCTATCGATCACGACTGTCCCGGCCTTGAAGGTCGCCACGCGATCCCGCACGCGTTGCGAGAATTCCCCCGGCGAAAGCTCGGCCGCATCCAGCTGCTCGATGTGAATAGCGCCGTCGTCGCGCATCTTCTCGAGGTCGATCCCCATTGCTTTCGTACGCGAGAACAACAGGCCGAGCTCCTCGTCGAATATGAAGACGGCTGCTTTCTCACCGCGCTTCACGGCAGCTGCTACAAACTGGAGCGCGAACAGGCTTTTGCCGGTACCGGCAGGTCCGATGAGCAGCGTGCTCGACCCGCGTTCTATACCACCGCCAAGAAGATCGTCGAATTCGGCAATGCCGCTTTTCAAAATAGCTCGGTCGAATGCCGTCTTGTGCTCGATCGCACGCAGCCGCGGAAAGACCGAGACGCCTCCGGTCTTGATGACGAAATCATGATAGCCGCCGCGGAACGCCTGGCCGCGATATTTGATCACCCGCAGGCGGCGGCGTTCCGAACCATAGTCGGGAGCCAGCTGCTCGAGATGAAGAACGCCGTGAACGACGCTGTGGACGGTCTTGTCGAGATTGTCCGACGTCATGTCGTCGAGCAAAAGGACTGTGGCGTCGGATCGAGAAAAGAAATGCTTCATGGCCAGGATCTGGCGGCGGTAGCGGAGAGAACTCTGTGCCAACAGACGGATTTCCGACAGGCTGTCGATCACCACACGCTGCGGTTTCAGACGCTCGAAGGCCTCGAAGATCAGCTTGGTCGTCTCGCCGAGCTCCAGATCTGAGGAGTAAAGCAGGCTTTGCTGCTGGTCTGCGTCAAGCAGGCTTTCCGGGGGGACGAGCTCGAAGATTTCGATCGAATCCCCGAATTCGATACCGTGCGAAAGCGCGCTTTCCCGCAGTTCTTCTTCGCTCTCCGACAGGCTGATATAAAGACAGCGCTCCTTGAGTGTCGCGCCTTCCAAAAGAAATTGCAGGGCGATCGTAGTTTTGCCCGTGCCCGGCGTCCCTTCGAGCAGGAAAACATGGCGGCGAGTCAAACCGCCCGATAATACATCGTCCAGTCCCAGAACGCCTGTCCTCGCCTTTGTACTCAAGCCGTCGATCATGTTTTTTCCTTTTGCGACTTTTGACTTAGCGCAAACTGGCGTGGAAACAAGAGATGGACGGGTTGGGTACGGTAACTGTGACGAACGAGATGTTTCCGGCTGTCCTTCGATTCTAGCAGTTGCGCAGGTAAGCGGCGGCGCGAAGACCCGAAATGCGTCCGAGCGCCACTGCAGTCAGGAGACCGTTCCCGGACAGGTAGCCGCTCGCTTTGCTGCCCGATACGCCACAGGCGGCGCCTCCGGGGGCAAAAAGGTTTGCGATGGTCGAACCGTCGCGTCGAACCACACGTGCCTCGCCGTCAACAACAAGCCCGCCCTGGGTGTGGAAGAGTGCGCCGGTGACCCTTACCGCTTTGAAGGGCGCTCGAAGTGGCGGCACGTCTGCCAGAGAACGGCCGAAGGGGTCCGCCCCACCCTCGGCTTTGCAATTCTCGAAAGCACGGAAGCTTGCCGTCAGTTTCTCCGGCGAGACCTGCATCCGCTCCGCAAGCGCCTCGATCGTATCGGCCTCGATGATCGCATGCATACGCTCGGCGCTTCTGAAATCCTCGAACTGGGCCGCGATCGCGGCGATCCGCGTGTCGAACACGGTCCATGCGATCCCTTCCGGCTGAGCAAGCACGTTGGACGCCTGCTCCGAATACCCCTTCGCCTCGTTGGAAAAGCGTTCGCCTGCGACATTCACCTGGAAGCCGCCTTCCATCACGGTCGCCCAGGTGATCAGGATCCCGGCAGGATGGGCGACGGATCCATGTCCCTGATGACCGCTCAGATGCCGCGTCGCAGCACCCAGCGCCTCACCCCACACGATCGCATCGCCCTGGTTGCCCGGGTGGCCGAAATAAAGAGCATCCCGCATCTCCGGAATGTGGTGGGCGACCAGCGCCGGATTGCCGCCATAGCCATTGCAGGCAAGGATCAATGCCTCACAGCCGATGTCTTCGCGGGACCCATCCGGTCGCGACAGGGTCATGCCTCGCGGTTTGCCGTCGGAGCCAACGACGAGCGTGTCCACATGAGCTTCCGTCAGGATATCGATGCCGGCTTCTTCCGCGGCGTCGCGCAGACGATCGATCAACTCCTCGCCGGACCGGGAGGGAAGACCATGCATTCGAAGGTGCGAGTGACCGGGATAACGGAAGTTGTCGACCAGCGAAAACGCCAGGCCGTGGTCCTCGGCCAGCCATTCCAGCGTTGGGCCGACCGTTTCGGTCACCAGCCGAACGAGGCCCACATCCGGCTCGTCATCCGCCTTGTGCAGGATATCCGCCCCGAAGGTTTCCGGCGTGTCCTCGACGCCGATCGCAAGCTGCCAGCGCGTGCCTGCTGCCGGGATGAGGCCGGCTGACAGCGCCGTCGAGCCGCGCGGCAGCGGATCGCGCTCCAGCACAAGCACATCGACGCCGTCTGCCTTGGCCGACAATGCTGCAATCATGCCGGCGGCACCGGCGCCGATCACGACCAGCGGCACCGTCACCTCGAATTCCCGGTCCGAGACTTCGACCTTGCTCATCGGGCCTCGAACTCGGCGATCATGTCTGCGATCGTTGCGATCCGGCTGACGGGTTTCAGTGCTGCGATCGCGGTCTCGTGCGTTTCCTGCGAAAAAGCTGCCGAACCATCCGACAGGGTGATCGTCTCGAAATCGCGCACATGGGCGTCGCGAACGGTGGAGGCGACACCGCCATTGGTGACGATGCCGCCGACCACCAGCTTCTCGATGCCGCATTTGCGCAGGATCCATTCGAGCCGGGTCATGTAGAACGCCGAATAGGCGACTTTCTCGACAATGAGATCGGCCGGTGCCAGATCGTCGATCAGGCTGTTGCCCCAGGTGCCGGGCGCAAAATCGCCCTTGCCGAGAAAGGGCCGAAGTTCTCTTAAGTGCGGCGAGATGATCGGCTCGCCACCCTTGGCCGGCACCAGCGTGAACTGGGCCGAGATGATATAGCCGCCTTTTGCGCGCATCGCCTCCACAAGAGGCTTGATGCGCGCCGGCAGTGCCGCAATCTCAGGCGCGCCTTGACCGGCACGGCCATAGGCGCCGTCAGGGGCAAGAAAATCGTTGGTCAGATCGACGATGATCAGGCCGGTCTTTTCGATGGGGATCGAATGTCCGCTCATGCTTTCCGCTCCACGATGATATTTCCGTAGAGATCGACGCGCGCCTTGAATTCCGGCGACACGACGGTCGTGGCATCCGGCTGCTCGAGGATCGCCGGGCCCTGGATTTCCGAACTCTCCGGCAGTTGCAGGCGATCGTAGATCGTCGTTTCATGCCAGGCGCCGTCGAACCAGACCTGTCGCGAGCCGGTCGTTGCGGAGGCAACTGTCGTGTCGGTTGGTGCGGAAAGCGCCTTCAGATCGAAGCTCGGACGAATGCCGATCGCGCTGGTGCGAAGATTGACGATCCGCATCGGAACGCCCGGCAAAAGCCGGCTGAAGCTTGCCTGATAGGCATCCTCGAAAGCCTGCTGGATCATCGCCTCGCTGACATCGGTTTGGCTCCCGCTGATCGTTGCCGGCAGTGTGACCCGAACCGTATGGGTCTGACCGACATAGTGCATGTCGAGCTCGAACAGCGTATCGATCCGCTCGACCGTCAGATGCGCATCCTCGACGACGGCGCGCGCCTTGCCCGCCTCATCGACCATGCGGGCGTCGATCGCCGCAACGTCGATGCCCTCGAGCGAGAGGTTCAAGGTCTGCACCTGATCGTGGCGGATGTCGGCGATGACGCAGCCGAGAGCCGATGTCACACCCGGATAACGCGGCACGAGCGCCGCCTTCAGCCCGACTTCGCGGATCAGCGCCGAGACATGCAATGCCCCGCCGCCGCCAAAGGGAACGGCCGCGAACTTCTGCGGATCGTGACCGCGCTCGATCGACATCAGCCGGATCGCACCGGCCATGCGGCTGTCGGCGATCTTCACGATCGCTTCGGCCGCCTCCATCACACCGAGGCAGAGGGGCTTTGCCACATGCTGGTCGATCGCGGCCTTGGCGGCCTCAACGTCGAGACGGGCAAGCTTGCCGCCGATCGGCCGGTCGGCATTGATGCGGCCGAGCACGACATTGGCATCCGTCAGCGTCGGCCGGGTATTGCCCTGGCCGTAGCAGACCGGGCCCGGCCGTGAACCGGCACTTTCGGGGCCGACCTGCAGCAGGCCGCCGGCATCCACATGCGCAATCGAACCGCCGCCGGCACCGATCGTGGTGATCTCGATCATCGGCGTGCGGATGACGAGGCCGAAATCGATCTTCGTCTGGGCCGCGAGTGCCGCCTTGCCGTCGGCAATCAGCGAGACATCGAAGGACGTGCCGCCGAGATCGCCGGTGATGACGTTCGGGAAGCCTGCCGCCTTTGCGATCGCGGCTGCGGCGATGACGCCTGCCGCCGGACCGGACAGCGCCGTACGGGCCGGAAGCCTGCGCGCGGTTTCCGTCGACATGACGCCGCCGTTCGACTGGACGATATGGAAGCGGCCGGCGAAGTCCTCGCTTGCCAGTGCCGTTTCCAGCTTGCCGAGATAGGAGCCGACGACCGGCTGCAGATAGGCGTTGAGAACCGTTGTCGACGTGCGCTCGAACTCGCGGATTTCGGGCAGGATCTGCGTCGAGCAGGCGAGGTTCTCGTTGTCCCAGACGGCACGGGCGGCTTCCACCGCACGCTCCTCGTTTTCGGGATTGGCATAGGCGTTGACGAAGACGATCGCGAGCGCTTCAGCACCCATCGCCTTCAGCTTTTCGGCCGCGACGCGGACGGCATCGACATCGACGCCAAGACGGATCGTACCGTCGGCAAGCGTGCGTTCCGCCACTTCCAGACGCATGTCGCGTTCGACGACGGGTATGAAATCGCCCCACAGGCCCCAGGTATTGGGCCGGTCCCGGCGGCGCATTTCCAGAACGTCACGAAAGCCTTCGGTGGTGATCAGACCAACCCTGGCACCCTTGCGCTCAAGAAGAGCGTTGGTGCCGACGGTCGTGCCGTGCACGATCGAGGAGAGGTCAGCGATGGCGCCGAAACCCTTCAGACCATCGAGGAAGCCCACAGCTTCATCGCCGCGGTTGGAAGGGACCTTGTTGGTGCGGAATTTCGCCGAAGCTTCATCGAAATAGAAGAGATCGGTAAAGGTACCGCCGACATCGACGCCGACGATCCTGCCCAATCCCGACTGGCCCAGTTTTTCATTTTGTTGTTTTGTTGTTCCCAGATCGCTCACGCGGCCACTCCCTTGCGCAGCTTGTCGGTTGCTTCGTGGTCGATCTCGCCATCTGCGCCGATCACCACGCCGTAGAGGGCTTCCGCCTGGCCGGTGCTGACGAAGCCGAGGCGCACGTCATGCAGAACCTTGTCCGGATCGCGCCTGTGGGGATCGCCCCAGCCGCCGCCTCCAGGAGTTTCCAACCGGATCCGCTTGCCGGGCTTCAGCCTCAGATCGGTGATCTTCGATGCCATCGGCGGAACGGCTTCGCCGCCGTCTTCCGTCTGCCACGAGAACCTGTTCAATGCCGCTGACTCTCCGCCGACGACGCCGAACGGCGCGCGTCTGCCGCGTTCGCCGAGCAGCGCCACATCGGCGCCGGTGAGCAGCTCCATTTCATAGACGGAACCGACGCCGCCGCGATGGGTGCCGGCACCGGCCGAATCCGGCCGTAGCGCCCATTGCGTGAACATGACGGGATATGCGGCTTCCAGGATCTCAACCGGTGGAATGGTCGCCGTCGAAATCGGGTTGTTGGCGTGGTTCAAGCCGTCGGAGACCGGATTGCCGCCGAGGCCGCCGCCGAAGAAGGAGAACATGACCCATCGCTTGTGGTCTGCCCTGTAGCCGGCAAGCGACAATGCGTTGATCGTGCCGAAGGGAGCCGCAGTCGCACGCGCCGGATCGGCCTGGGCAATGGCGCCAAGAACGACGCCGATCAGCCGCAGGATGGTTTCCGTATAGCCGGCAACCGGCTTTGGAGCATTTGCGCCAAGCAGCGAATTGTCGACGATGTTGAACGAGATCGGGCGAAGGCAGCCCGCATTCGCCGGCACTTCGGTGAAGATATGCTTGAGCGCCACGTAGCAGGCGGCAATCGTCGTCGAGCGCGAAATGTTGATCGGACCCTGGGCCGACTGGGTGGAGCGCGAAAAATCAAGCGCCATCGTGTCGCCGGCAATTGTCAGGTCGAGCGCCACCGTCAGCATCTCGTCGATGATGCCGTCATTGTCGAGCACGTCCTCGAACGAATAGGTACCATCCGGGATCGACGCAATCGCCGAACGCATCAGCGCTTCGGCGCGGTTCGAGAATGCCTCGAAAGCCGCATCGACTGTCGCTGGACCATATTCGCCGAGAAGAGCGCCAAGCCGTTTCTCGCCAAGATCGAGCGCATTGAGCTGACCGTTGAGATCGCCCCAGTTCGACATCGGAACGCGGGAATTGGCGGAGAGGATCTCGATGATGTCGTTGTTCATCGTGCCTGCGGAGATCAGCTTGACCACCGGGATCCGCACGCCTTCCTGAAAGCTTTCGACCGCCTTCGGATTGTAGCTGCCGGCGACATTGCCGCCGATGTCGAGCCAGTGACCGACCGACGCCATCCAGCAGAACAGCTTTCCATCGCGGAAGATCGGCCGCACCAGACGGAAATCGTTGAGATGCGTCCCGCCTTCGTAAGGATCGTTGAAGATGAACGTATCGTTCTCCTGCAAGCCCCCTTCCCGCTCGACCTTGGAGATGACGGCGCGCACGGCAAACGCCATGGCCCCGACGAAGATCGGCAGGCCGGATGTGCCCTGCACCAGCGTGTCGCCGGTCGTGGCGTGATAGATGCCGTGGCAGGCATCCTTGGCTTCGGCGATTGTCGGGTTGAAAGCCGAGCGATAGAGCGTCGCATCCATCTCGTCCGCGATCTGTTCCAGCCGTCCCTTCAGCACCGCCAAAGTTACGGGATCAAGCGTCACGGCATCGGTCGTGACGGTAGCTTGCGAGCTCATGCCGCATCCTCTTCATGTCTGTCTTTTCCATCGGCATCTTCGTAGGTTCTGCCGAGCGCGAGCATGTCGGGCGTGCCGATCAGCGCATTGAGCCCGTTGAAATCGAACATCCGGTCGGCGAAAGGCGCGTTGGATCCGGCAGCGGCCAGCGAGGCGTAATAATCGACCGCGGTCTTCGCCATTGCCCGGACGATACCGCCCGGGAAGATGACGATCTGGAAGCCGAGGTCGGACAATTCAGCCGCGTTGTGGATCGGCGTCGTGCCGCCCTCGACCATGTTGGCGACCAGTGGCCTGACGCCCTTCAGCGCCCCGGCGATGTCGCCCAGCTGCTCGCCGCTCTTTGGTGCCTCGACGAACAGGATGTCGGCACCGGCTTGCGCATAAAGATGCGCGCGTTCCAGCGCCCGATCGATGCCTTCCATCTGCAGCGCATCTGTGCGCGCGATGATCAGCGTCTGTTCGTTGGCGCGGGCGTCGACGGCCGCCTTGATCTTTCCAACCATCTCTCCGGTGGAGACGACCGACTTGTCGTTCAGGTGCCCGCAGCGCTTCGGCGTGGTCTGGTCCTCGAGCTGGATGCCCTGGGCGCCCATCTTTTCAAACAGCCGCACGGTGCGCTGGACGTTGAGCGCATTGCCGTAGCCCGTGTCGGCATCGACGATGACAGGCACTGTCATCCGGTCGCAGATCATCGCGATCCGGTCGGCCACTTCCGCCATCGAGACAAGCCCGATATCCGGACGTCCGAGATGGGTATAGGCGATGGCCGCGCCGCTCAGATACACTGCGCGAAAGCCGGCGCCTGCTGCAATCGACGCCGTCAGCGCGTCAAACACCCCAGGCGCAACAATCGGAATGCCGCTCTTCAAATCCTGGCTGAGACTCATGGTATGTTTCCTTGTTCTTGCCGGCCTCTCTGGGCCGTGTTCTTGTCGCTCAAAGGCCGAGATAAGCCCGTTTCAATTCAGGATTGTCGCGAAGTTCGGCGGCATCGCCTGATAGTGCGACCGAACCGTTCTCCAGGATGTAGGCCCGGCTCGCGAGGTCCAGCGACTGCATGACGTTCTGCTCCACCAGCATGATCGGCAGGCCATCGTCGCTCAGGCGGCGGATGAGCGAGAACATCTCCTCGACCAGAAGCGGCGACAGGCCGAGCGAAGGCTCGTCGAGGATCAGCAGCTTCGGCTCGCTCATCAGGCCGCGGCCGATCGCCAGCATCTGCTGCTCGCCGCCTGAAAGCGTGCCCGCGTACTGCCGGGTCCGTTCCTTCAGCCGCGGAAAGATCGAGAACACCTTTTCGATATTGCCGGCCCGGACCCGCTTCGGCCGGCAATAGCCACCAAGTTCGAGATTTTCCAGAATGGTCAGGTTGGGGAAGATCTTGCGACCTTCCGGCACGTGGATGAGGCCGGATGCGACGATATCGCGGGCGCTGGTGCCAAGTATTTCACGGCCGTCGAAACGAACCGAGCCGCTGCGGGCGGGCTGTACCCCTGACAGCACCTTGTTGAGCGTGGTCTTGCCGACGCCGTTCGATCCGAGCACGGCAACCACCTCGCCCTTGCCGACGGAAAGGCTGAGGCCGCGAAGGACTTCGGTTCCGCCATAGCCGGCGCGCAGGTCTGCGATCTCAAGCATCGGCTGCCCCTTCCGCCTTGATACGCGCTGCAGCGCCGTGGCCGAGATAGGCCTCGATGACAGCCGTATCGGTACACACCACGCGCGGCTCGCCGCTTGCGATCATCTTGCCCTGCGAGAGGACGTAGACGGTGTCGCAGAGGTTCATCACCGCCTGCATGATGTGTTCGATCATCAGGATCGTGACACCCTCCTCGCGGATCTGCCGGATGATCGGCAAAACATCGCGGATTTCGGATGGATTGAGACCCGCCAGCACTTCGTCGAGCAGCAACAGCTTTGGCTTCGTCGCCAGCGCCCTTGCCAGTTCGAGCCGCTTGCGGCCGGCGATCGTCAGGCCCGAGGCAAGTTTGTCAAGTTCGTGGCCGAGACCGACTTTTTCGGCCGTCAGGGTCGCAAGACGCCTCGCCTCGGCCGGATCCTTCGTGTGCAGGAAGGCACCGACGGCGATGTTGTCGCGAACGTCGAGACCCGCAAAAGGCTGGACGATCTGGAACGTCCGCGCCAGTCCGCGTCGCGCCCTCAAATGCGGTTTCTCACCGGTAATGTCCTCGTTCTGAAACGTGACGGTTCCCGCATTGGGGTTGAGGAAGCCGGCGATCATTGCAAACAGCGTCGTCTTGCCGGCCCCGTTCGGACCGATCAGCCCGGTGATCGAACCCTCCGCCACGTCGATCGTCGCATCGTCGACGGCGAGAAGCCCGGAAAATCGCTTGGTGAGATTGTGCGCTTTCAACATGGTCATGCCCCTCACATCGCCTTGCCGCGGCTTTTGCGCCGATACCAGAGATCCGCCACGAAGCCTCTGATCCCGTTCGGTGCGAAAGCGACGCAGAGAATGAGGATGATGCCGAAGACGACGAGATCGACGCCGGCGATGCCGCCCGAAAACGACTTGGTGATTTCGCCAAGACCCAAGAGGAGGACCGAGCCGATCAGCGGCCCGAGCATCGTGCCTGCACCACCAACGATCGCCGCAAACAGCGCCTCGATCGAGATCCACGAGCCGTAGGCGACATTGGCATCGATGAAGAGGAAGTTCTGGACGTAGAGGCAGCCGGCAAGCGCGGTGATTGCGGCAGACAGAGTGATCGCCTGCATCTTGATCTTGAAGATATCGACGCCGAGCGCCTGCGCCGCCTGATCGTTTTCACGAAGCGCGATGAGATAGGCGCCAAAGGCGGATCGTTCCAGCCAACGGGTCAGAAGCAGGCCGCCTGCCACGAAGCCGATGAGGATCAGCAGGAACCAGCGGCGGTCGGAGAATTGCAGATAGGCAAAGCCGTTGTTGATCGACACAAGCATGCCGGCAGCGCCACCGGTGAAATCCCAGCTGTTGGCGAGGATGCGCAGCACTTCCGCAAATGCCAGCGTGATCAGCGCGAAATAGGATCCTTTCAGGCCTGCCCGGAAGCTCAGAAAGCCGATCATGGCGCCGACGGCCGCACCGAGAATGACACCGCAGACAAGGCCGACCCAGGCATTGATGCCGAAGCTGGTCTGCAGGATCGTCGTCGTATAGGCGCCGGTACCGAAAAAGGCCGCGTGTCCGAAGGAGGAGAGCCCGCCATAGCCGCCGAGAACATTCCAGCCCTGCGCCGTCAGCGCGATGATCATCATGAAGATCAGGAGATTGAGAATGTTGCCCGGCAGCCCGGCAATGGCTGCGATGCCGACCACGCCGAGAAAGGCAAGGGCCGCGATGAATTCGAAGTTCTTCTTCATGCGCGTGCTCCAAACAGGCCGGTGGGCTTCACCAGAAGCACGAGAATGAAAATGAGGAAGATGCCGATCTGGCCGAGGCTATCGCCGAGGAAGAGGCTGGAAATGGCTTCGACGACGCCGATCAGCAGGCCCCCGATCAGGGCGCCAGGGATCGATCCCATGCCGCCGAGAACCACGATGGTGAAAGCGACCAGAACGAATGCCGCCCCTGTCGTGGGGCTGACATAGAAGGAGGGCATCAGCAGCCCGCCGGCAATCGCCAGACAGGCGGTACCGATCGCAAATGTCATGGCATAGACATGCGCGACATTGATCCCGACAAGGCTGGCGCCGAGTTTTTCCTTGGCAACGGCGCGGATCGCCTTGCCGATATCGGTGCGGTTGAGGATCGCCCACAGAAGGACGGCGGTCACGACCGAGACTCCGAGCCCGATCACCCTCGGCAGTGAGAGGAGGAGCGGACCGAGCGGCACGATCTCGAACGCGTAATCTGTCGCAATAGTGCGGGTGTCGGAATTGAACCCGGCGAGAAGCAGGTTCTGGATGACGATCGAAAGACCAAGGGTGGCGAGCAGAATGCCGTTGTCGGAGCCGCGACTGGCCGGACCGATGATGAAACGCTGCAGACAATAGCCGATCGCGAACATTAACGGCGTGACGACGAGGATGGCCACGTAGGGATCAAGGCCGAACCTGTCAGAGGCCAGCCAGACGAGATACATCGCGACCGTCAGCAAGGCGCCGTGGGCGAAATTGACGATGTGCAGCACGCCATAGATGAGGGTGAGCCCGAGGGCGATCAGCGCATAGACGGCACCGAGCATCAGGCCGTTCATCAACGCTTCGAAAATGATTGTCGGCGAATACATGATTTTCCTTCGAAGAAGGGCTTGCCGGAATGGCCCGGGACAGAAACGCCGCCCCGGGCCTGCCGCACTCGCTGGGTATGGATTAGCCGTTGGCCGGGAACTTGGGCTTGGCCTGGGCGAACTGGTCCGGATAGATGACCTTGATCTGGCCACCATGAACCTGGGTATTGAGCGGAAGCGCGTTGACGTTCTGGCCCGTCGCATCGAACTTCGACTTGCCGTAGGGCATCACGCCGCTGTCGAACTCGTTCTTCTGCAAGGCTTCGATGATCGCGCCGCTTTCGGCACTCTTGGCAAATTCCAGCGCCTGCGCTGCGACCTTGACGACCGAGTAATTGATCGGCGCGTTGTAGGCGTAGAACTTGCCGGCGGCCTGAACGGCCTGCATCAGCTTGTCGTTGGTCGGGTTCTTGGGATCGCCCCAGTGGTTGACGTCCATCACGCCTTCAGCCGCTTCCGGGAATTCCTTGACGAACCGGTAGCTGGAGGCCGCACCACCGAAGAGAGCATAGATACCGCCCTTCGGCTTGACCCGCTGCTGTTGCAGTGTGCGGGCGAACAGCACAAATTCGTTGAAGTAATGCGAGGGAATGATGAGGTCGGGCTGCAGCGAACGCAGGCGGAGGACCACATTCGACATGTCGCGCGCCGGTGTCGGGTGCGAGATCGCCTCGACCACTTCGAAGCCGAGGGCAGGCAGGCGAGCCTGCATCAGCTTGGCGAGGCCCGAGCCGAGAAGACCGTCTTCATGGACGATCGCCACGGTCTTTGCGGCCTTGCCGGAAGCGTCGTTGATGGTCACGAGGTTCTTCAACGCGACGTCGGCCGCCATCGAGAAGCTCGGGTTAAAACGGAAGACGTTTTTCAGGTTGCGCGTCATCAGCGCGTCGGAGACGGCGCAGTCGATGATGAAGGGAAGCTCGTAGCGGGCCGCGGCCTGGGTCGCGGTCATGGAAATGCCGCTAGCAAAACCACCGACGACGATCGCAGCGCCATCCGCCTTCAGCTGTTCGGTCGCCTGGGCGCCGGCTTCGGCATTCGAACGGCTGTCGCCGATCAGAAGTTCGAGCTTGGCGCCGCCGAGCGACTTGATTCCGCCGGCATCGTTGATTTCCTTGATCGCATATTCCGCGCCGATCCGTGCCAGATCGCCGTCGCCGGCAAAGCCACCGGTCATCGGCTGCAGCAGGCCGATCTTGACCGTCGGCGCCTGTGCCCGGCTGAGACCGGGTGCCGCAAGGACCATCGCCGAGACACCGCCAACTTTCAGCACCGTGCGCCGGGAGACCGAGTTCGTGAGCTTCTTCATTCCTTCACCACCCTCTTAGGATTGCGGGGGCCGGATGCCCGCTCGTTACGGTAGACCTCGGACGTAGGGCTCCAGTGCCGGCTCCCTTCAGTGCCCTTGCGTACGAGGTTCATTTGCAGGCTGTATCTATCGGGACGGTAGAGCGCTTGGAGATACTCCATGCCGCGCCCTCCCTTGCCGTAGACGACGCGGGTCAGCGCGATGAGGGGCGAGCCCACACCGATACCCAGCGCCTCGGCCACTTCCGGATTGGCAAGAACCGCACCCACTTCCTGCCACGCCGTTTCAGCACGCAGGCCGGCTCTCTCCATCAGCTCAAGGAGAGCCATATGGGCAAGGTCTTCACGCGAATATTCTCGACCGACACGTTCGGGCACGTAGGCTGTCAGGTACGAGAAGGGAAGGTCGTCGAAGGAGCGCACGCGCACCGACTTCTGAACCCGCTCGTCGTCTTCGAGATGCAAGGCCTCGGCAACCTTCTCGGGCGCCTCGATATAGTCAAAAGAGATCAGCTTGACCGCCGTTGTCCGCCCCATTTCAATGAGGTGCGCAAAGGCATTCGACAGGTCGGCCGTGGCCATCTGGGCAAAGTTGGAGCCCCGCACATAGGTGCCGGATCCGACCCGCTTGTCGACCAGGTCTTCGGCGGAAAGTAGATCGAGCGCGAGCCGGACTGTGACCCGCGAAACCCCGTATTGTTCAGCCAACGCAAGCTCGCTCGGCAGGCGCATGCCGGCCTTCAGCTCGCCCGAAACGATCTTGTCCCGCAGCAGAAGATAGACCTTCTGAGTCTTCAAGGGTTCGGTCGCCGGCCTCAACGTGAGCTCCCAATCTATCTTATTTTTAATACAGGTTTTGTATAAAACGGCTGACAGATCTCGTCAATGCCCATATAACACTCAGCAGACGTATTTGCCTATATGCAGTGCAACATGCGAGATTGTGCGATGCAAGAGAGATCTGCCGGAACCGAGTTTTCACGTGCGATGGCGCCGCTTGCCGTGGGCAATCTCATGTTTCGCAACCGCATTCTCGTTCCGGCGCACACGACCAATTTCGGCGAAAACCACCTGCCGAGCGAGCGCCACCTTGCCTATCACCGTGAACGTGCGAGGGGCGGTGTCGGTGCGATCATCTTTGAATCCATCCGCGTTCACGCGAACTCGCTTGGCCGGCCGCAGGCCGTCTGTGGCTTCGACCCTGCCTGTATCGAACCGTTCCGCAGGATTACCGAGGCTGTCAAAGCGGAAGGCGCGCGGATCCTTGGCCAGATCATCCATCTCGGCCGGCAGGTTGAGGGCGATTTTGAGCGAACGGTCTCCTGGGGCCCATCGCCGATCCGGTGGGCGACATCCGCGCTGCCGCCACGCCCGATGGATCGCGCCGACATGGAAGCGGTCATCGAAGGACATGTGCTGACCGCGCGCCATCTCGTGGCGGCGGGCTTCGAGGGGATCGAGCTGCAGATGGCGCACGGCCATCTTCTGCAGCAGTTCCTGTCACCGCTTTCGAACAAACGTGACGACGCGTATGGCGGCTCGGCGGAAAACCGGATGCGGTTTCCGCTTGAGGTCCTGCAGGCTGTCCGCGCGGAAGTCGGTCGCGAATTCTGTCTGGGTGTTCGCCTCAGTGGCGATGAGTATGTCGAGGGCGGGATCACCATCGATCAGGCCGAGAGGACCGCGGTGTCACTTGCGGCGGCCGAGAAGATCGACTTCTTCAATGTCTCGCACTCCGCCTATCACGCCTCCTATTCGCTCGCTTCGCAGATGGCCGACATGGCAATCGATCCGGAGCCATTCCGGGCATTGCCGGCGCGGATCCGCATCGCTCTGCGCAGCCGGGGTCACGACATTCCCGTCTTCGCCGTCTGTCGATTCAACACACTGGCGGAAGCCGACGCGATCATTGCGGCCGGTGGCGCGGATGCGGTGGGTATGGCGCGTGCCCACCTTGCCGAGCCGGCCATCGTCAACAAGACGGTCGAAGCCCGAATGAACGAAATCCGCACCTGCATTGCCTGCAATCAGGGTTGCGCCGGGATGCTGGAAAAGAACCTGCCGATCCGCTGTCTGGTCAATCCCCGCGCCGGGCTGGAAGGCGAATGGCCGGAACTTGCCAAGACCGGCACGCAATCACCCAAACGCTTGCTCGTGGTCGGCGGCGGACCGGCCGGGCTGGAGGCGGCGCGTACGGCAGCGGAGCGCGGCCATATCGTGACGCTGTGGGAAAAGCAGGACGATCTCGGCGGGCAGTTTCGCGACGCGGTGAAGATGCCGAAGCGCGCTGAGTTCCGGACGCTGATGGCAGAGCAGATTGGCGATCTGGGTCGGTTCGGTGTGTCGGTGGTAACAGGCAAGCATGCCGATGCCGCATCGATTGACGATTTTGCCGCCGATGCAGTGTTTCTGGCGACAGGTTCGATACCGGTTCGCGCAGAGCTTGCCGGTGGCGGAAAGGCCTTCACGATCGTGGAGGCGCTGGACGATCCGGCAGCCCTCGGAAGCGACGTGGCCCTGTTCGACCGCACCGGCGAATGGGCGGCACTGACGCTTGCGGAATATCTCGCCGACCTCGGCAAAAAGGTGACGTTCTTTTCGCCGGCCGGCGGCATTGCCTGGCGCACGACCATCTACTCGACACTCGCAAACCTGAAACGGCTGCGCGAGAAAAAGGTAAGGATCGCCACGCTCCGGAAGGTTACAGGCTTCGACGGCAAGACCCTGACTGTCGAGGATCTCTCGACCGGCGAGAGCGAGTTGCATATGGGGTTCACCGGTCTCGTCGCCGCCGAGCACAATTTCGCGGACCAGTCTCTCTTCCAGCAGCTACGACATCTTGCCGTGCCCGTCCGGCAGATCGGCGACAACCTTGCGCCCCGCACGGTCCTTGAAGCCGTCTATCACGGCCATCTTGCCGCTCGAGAATTATGAGATCTGGAAGGAGGAACACTCGATGAGCATTCTGATAACGGGTGCCGGTGGCTTCCTCGGGCTGAACCTGATCGAAGTGTTGATCGCTCAAGGCAAACCTGTCGTTGCCCTCAACGATCGCGCCCTTCCCGCAACCTTTGCCGCAAAGCCGGGTGTCGCGGTCGAATTGGCGGACGTCCGCGATCGCGTGGCGATCGCTGACATTCTCTCGCGCCACGACATTAGCTGCATCATCCATGCCGCCGCGATTACCCTTGGGCCAAACAGCGCCATCGCATCGGCAAGCGACGCCTTCGACGTCAATACGGTCTCGGTCGCGATCCTGCTTGAGGAGGGTCGAAAAGCCGGCATCCGCCGCTTCGTCTACCCGAGTTCATCCGCCGTCTACGGCGCGGCACCCTTCGATGGTACAGCCGTGACCGAAGAGACGAACCCGATGCCCGCGACGCTTTACGGCTTTACCAAGCTTGCCAGCGAGAGACTGGTTGTCGAAGCGGGGAAAAGTTTTGGCATGTCCACTGTGCGGGCGCGCATCACGGCGGTGTTCGGGCCGCACGAGCATGAAACCGGCGTGCGCGAAACGATGAGCCCGCCGTTCCAGATCGCCGCCAAGGCCGTGGCGGGTGAGGATGTTCTCCTGCCTATAGGCGGTGCCCGAGACTGGACGAGCAGCCGAGACATAGCGAAAGCGCTTGCGCTGCTTGCAACGCGGGAAAGCCTACCGTCCGATCTCTACAATCTCAGTGTTGGCGAAACCTGGCATGTAAGCCGACTCAGTGCGCTTCTGGCGAAAGCCTATCCGGGCTGGTACTATGCTGACGGAAAGGCAGATGGCAGCGACAGCGCGATCGCCTTCAACGACGATCTCTCCCGACGTCGCCATGCGGTCTCGGCCAAGAAATTCGAAACGGATTTCGGCTTCCGCTTCATGGCGCCGGACGAGGCCTGCGCAGACTATGTCCGCTGGCTTGCCGATCAGACCAATGCCTCGTGAACTACCGCGCCGTATAACCGCCGTCGGCCAGCACGTCGGTGCCGGTGATGAAGCTTGCATCATCCGAGACGAGGAAAAGCGCCGTCGCGGCAATTTCCTGCGGTGTGCCGATCCGGCCGATCGGATGAAGCGGAGCAAGCGCTTCGATGACCGCCGCCTCGCTGCCGGCCTGTCGGGTGACGCGGCTCGTCAGCACCGCACCCGGCGAAAGACTGACGGCACGAATGCCCTGGTCGGCATGATCGAGCGCAAGACTGCGAGTGAGCGAATGCAGACCGGCTTTGCTGGCCGAATAAGCGGCACGCCCGGGCGTCGTCACATGGCCGAGCTGGGACGCGATATTGAGGATGACCCCGCCCTGTTTGCCGAGATGCGGCACGCCGTATTTGCAGATCAGGAAGGCGCCGGTGAGATTGACATCAAGCGTCTTGCGCCAGCTTTCGAAAGGTATGTCGCAGACGGTGCCAAGCGGGGTTTCGGTTGCGGCGTTGTTGACGAGAATGTCGATACGGCCGAAGCGGCTCGCGACCGCGTCGATGCAGGCCTCGACCGAAGCCGGATCGGCAACATCGCATGGCATTGCAAGGCAGCGATCCGGGTCAAAACCGTCGGTTGGAACGGCGTCGAGATCGAGCATTGCGACGCTTGCGCCCGCCCCGGCGAACCTCTTGGCGATCGCTCGCCCGATGTCGCCGCCGGCTCCGGTGATGATGGCGACGCGGCCTTCAAGGCATTGAGGAGAGAACATGCATCACCCTTCACGAGAATTCGAACACTTCGGATCGTCTGTCATCATCGCTTGATTTGCAAATTGAATCTGTCTTAATCTCAATACAGGTTTTGAGGGCCTTAGCCGGCCTTGAGGAGTTGATAATGCCGAGGGAACACCGTCCACAGACACTGTTCGACAGGATCTGGCAGAACCACGTGATCGCATCACAGACCGATGGTCAGCAGTTGCTGTTCATCGATCGGCACCTGGTTCACGAAGGGTCGTTCCACGGTTTCAACAAGCTGAAGGACAAGAACGCGCGGGTCTCCCGGCCGGACCTCACCTTCGGTATCGTAGACCATTACGCGCCGACGCGGGTACGCGACATGTCCAAGATCGATGCCGCCATCGCGGGGATGATTACCCAGCTGGAGGAGAACTGTCTTGCCAACGATGTCCGCATCTTCGGACTAAACGACCCGCGCCAGGGCATTGTCCATGTGGTCGGTCCGGAGCAGGCGATCACGCTGCCCGGCGCCACGATCGTTTGCGGCGACAGCCACACCTCGACGCATGGCGCTTTTGGCGCAATCGCGTTCGGCATCGGCGCTTCGGAAGTGGCGCATGTCCTGATGACCCAGACGCTGTGGCAGAAGAAGCCGAAATCGATGCGGGTCCGCTTCGACGGCAAGCTCGGGCCCGGTATCACCGCCAAGGACATGGCTCTGGCGATGATCGCCGCGATCGGTGCCGATGGCGCCCAGGGCCATGCGATCGAATATACCGGCTCGGCGGTCGAGGGGCTGTCGATGGAAGGCCGGCTGACACTCTGCAACCTCTCGATCGAGAGCGGCGCGCGCTGCGGCCTTATCGCACCCGACATGACGACGGTGAATTTCCTGCGTGACCGGCCGCTTGCACCGAAAGGCGATCTCTTCGAGCGTGCCACGGAAGCCTGGCTTTCCCTGCGCGGCGATGACGACGCCTCCTTCGAGCGCGAGCTGGTGATTGACGGCAGCGAGATTGCACCTGTTGTCACTTGGGGTATCAGCCCCGAAGACGCGCTGCCGATCACGTCCGCGGTGCCGTTGCCCGACGAATTGACCGACGAGTCACGCGCGGCCCATACGCGCGAAGCGATCGACTATATGGGTCTGAAACCCGGCATGCCGTTGACGGATATTCCGGTCGACCGCGTCTTTATCGGTTCTTGCACCAACAGCCGCATCGAAGACCTCAGAGCCGCCGCTGCCGTGCTGTCCGGCCGAAAATCTGCCGTTCCAGGCCTGGTATCGCCAGGATCGTCGCTTGTGAAACACCAGGCCGAGCAAGAGGGCCTCGACCGGATCTTCGTGGATGCCGGATTGGAATGGGTCGATTCCGGTTGTTCGATGTGTGTCGGCATGAATGGTGATCTCGTTCCGCCCGGTGAACGCTGCGCCTCTACCACCAACCGAAATTTCAAAGGCCGACAGGGGCCGAAGTCACGCACGCACCTGATGTCGCCGGCCATGGTCGCCGCGGCAGCGGTGACCGGTCACCTGACCGATGTTCGTGATCTGATGGGAGGCCGCAGTTGAGACCGTTCAAGACCCTCGACGCAAAAGCTGCGCCACTGCCTTTTGCAAGCGTCGATACCGATCAGCTGATCCCGGCGCGCTTCATGAAGCGCTCGCGATCGGAGGGATACGGCCAGTACCTCCTCTACGACATGCGGTTCGACGGGGAAGGATATCCGATCCAGGATTTCCCGTTGAACAACCCTGCCCGCGCAGGCGCCGAAATTCTTGTGGGACGCCGGAATTTCGGCGCGGGTTCCTCACGGGAGGCCGCCGTTTACGCGCTTGTCGACTACGGTTTCCGCTGTGTGATCGCGCCAAGCTTCGGCGACATCTTCGCATCGAACTCGGTCAACAACGGCCTCTTGCCGGCGCGGGTGACCGAAGAGGATGCGGAGACCATTCTTTCCCTGCTCGAAAATGGCCAGAACCGTGCCTTTGTCGATCTCGAAACCTGCGAGATCCGGCTCGCCAACCATGTCTTCCGCTTCGAGATAGAGCCCGTCTGGCGCACCAAGCTCCTCAACGGCTGGGATGATCTCGACCTCACGGCAAGCTATGCCGACGACATTGCCCGCTACGTGGTCTCGGACAGAGAACTCCACCCGTGGCTCCAGGAGATCCCGGCTTCGGTATGAGCGACTGCCTCAACTTCGGCACATGATCTGGATTGGTTCGTTGCGTTGGGTGGCGCTCGCAGGCAGCCAACAGTTACCCGTCAGGCCTGCTCGAACTCAATCAGCGTGCCTTGAAAATCCTTGGGGTGAACGAAGATCACCGGTTTTCCGTGGGCGCCGATCTTCGGCTGGCCGTCGCCCAGAATGCGTGCGCCCGTCTCGACGATCCTTGCGGAGGCGGCTTTGATGTCGTCGACCTCGAAGCACAGGTGGTGGATGCCGCCGGACGGGTTCTTGTCCAGAAAGCTCGTGATCGGTGACGTCTCTCCGAAGGGGTGGAGAAGCTCGATCTTGGTGTTGGGCAGTTCGACGAAGACAACGGTCACGCCGTGCTCGGCCAAATCCTGCGGTGCGGAGACCGACGCGCCGAGGCCGCGATACTGATCGGCTGCCGCTACCAGATCCGGCACCGCGATTGCCACGTGATTGAGCTTCCCGATCATCGTTCCTCACACATTTCTGCGCTTCCCTTCAAGGAGATCGATCACGGCGTTGGCGGCATCGAGGACGTTTGTACCGGGCCCGAACACGGCAGCGACGCCGTTTTGGAGGAGGTAGTCGTAGTCCTGTCGCGGAATGACGCCGCCGACTACCACAATGGTATCCTTCGCACCCTTGCGCCTGAGCGCCTCGACCAGTTGCGGGGCAAGCGTCCTGTGTCCGGCGGCCAGCGACGACATGCCGACCACCTGGACCTTTTGCTTTATCGCCAGATCCGCAGCTTCGTCCGGAGTCTGGAACAGCGGGCCGGCCAGAACCTCGAAGCCGATATCGCCGAAGGCCGAGGCGATGACCTTTGCGCCACGATCGTGGCCGTCCTGGCCAAGCTTTGCGACCATGATCCGCGGCTTGGAATTGGACGATGTGTATTCGGCAAGGCGCTTCGTCAGCGTCTCGTATTCCGGGTCGCCCTCATAGGCGGGGCCATAGATATCGCTGACCACGTCAGGCACGGCCGCATGATCGCCGAACGCCTTGCGCATCGCGTCCGACATCTCACCGACCGTGGCACGCGCGCGCGCTGCCTCGACGGCCGCCGCCAGAAGATTTCCTCGTCCCGACGTCGCCACCTCGCCAAGGGCTGCGAGAGTCGCTGCTACCTCTTGCGGATTGCGCTTGCGGCGCACCTCTTCCAGCCGCTCGATCTGGCCGTTGCGCACGGCCGTATTGTCGATGGCGAGGATGTCGATATCGTCTTCTGTCTCAAGCCTGTATTTGTTGACGCCGACGATGATTTCCTCGCCGCGGTCGACCTTGACCTGGCGCAGCGTCGCCGCCTCCTCGATCAGCCGTTTCGGCAGACCGTCGGCCACAGCCTTGGTCATGCCGCCGAGCGCCTCGATCTCCTCGATCAGCGCCCAGGCCTTTTCCGCAAGCTCGCTGGTCAGGCTTTCGACATAATAGGAGCCGGCCAGCGGATCGACGACCTTGGTGACGCCTGTCTCGTGGGCGAGGATCAACTGCGTGTTGCGCGCGATGCGGGCTGAAAATTCGGTCGGCAGCGCCATCGCCTCGTCGAGCGCGTTGGTGTGCAGCGACTGGGTGCCGCCGAGCACGGCCGACATTGCCTCGTATGCCGTGCGGATGACGTTGTTGTACGGGTCCTGCTCTGCAAGAGAGACACCTGACGTCTGGCAATGGGTGCGCAGCATCAGCGAGCCCGGCTTCTTCGGCGCGAACTCCTCCATGATCCTCGACCATAGAAGACGGGCGGCGCGCAGCTTCGCCGCCTCCATGAAGAAGTTCATGCCGATGGCGAAGAAGAAAGACAGGCGTCCGGCAAACTCGTCGACATCGAGGCCCTTGGCGATCGCGGCGCGCACATATTCGCGACCGTCCGCCAGCGTGAAGGCCAGTTCCTGAACCAGCGTCGCACCCGCCTCCTGCATGTGATAGCCAGAAATGGAGATCGAGTTGAAGCGCGGCATTTCTCTTGCGGTGTATTCGATGATGTCCGCAACGATCCGCATCGAGGGTTCGGGCGGATAGATATAGGTGTTGCGGACCATGAACTCCTTGAGGATGTCGTTCTGGATGGTGCCCGAAAGCTGCGAGCGCTCGCATCCCTGTTCCTCGCCGGCGACGATGAAGGCGGCAAGAATCGGGATCACCGCGCCGTTCATGGTCATCGAGACGGACATGTCTTTCAGCGGAATTCCGTCGAACAGGACTTTCATATCCTCGACCGAGTCGATCGCCACGCCGGCCTTGCCGACATCGCCCTCGACGCGCGGGTGGTCGCTGTCGTAGCCGCGGTGGGTGGCAAGGTCGAAGGCGACGGACAAGCCCTTCTGGCCGGCAGCCAGATTACGCCGGTAAAAGGCATTGGAAGCCTGCGCCGTCGAAAAACCGGCATATTGGCGAATCGTCCAGGGTCGACCGGCATACATGGTCGCCCGCGGACCGCGCACGAAAGGCTTGATGCCCGGCATCGTATCGAGATGCGAGATCCCCTCGAGATCGTCTGCCGTATAAAGCGGCTTGACGTCGATCCCTTCCGCCGTGTGCCAGACCAGCGTGTCAGGTGAAGCCTTCAGCTCCCGTTCCGCAAGCGCTTTCCAGGCCTGCGTCTTTTCCCCGGCATCTTTTGACAAAAGCATCCCCCTCAGCGCTTCGTTTCAATCGACAGCCTATCAGGTATCGCCTCAGCCAGCCGGGTCAAGCCTTTCCAAAGAACTACGGGTTCAGCTTTTCGAGATGAAGAAGCAATCCGCTGTGATCGAGCGGCCCGCCGCCGTCCTCGACGAAATCCGTGAACTCCGCCCTGACCCCGCTGGTCAGTGGCAGCGTGAGGGAAAGGGCGTCGGCAACATCCATCACGGCGTTAAGATCCTTCAACTGGTTCTTTGCCGTGCCACCGGGGTCGAACGTCCGCTCCACCATGCGGCGACCATGAATGTCGAGGATGCGACTGTCGGCGAAACCGCCGCGGATCGCGTTGCGGAAGGCTTCGCGCGAGGCGCCACCGGCCTCGACAAGGATCATGGCCTCTGCCACCGCACCGATCGTGACTGCAACGATCTGCTGGTTGGCGAGCTTGCAGATCTGTCCCGCGCCGCTCGGGCCCACATGCGTCACCCGACCCATTGCCGAAAACACGTCGTGGAGGCTTGCGACCACATCCGCATCGCCGCCCGCCATGATCGCCAGCGTGCCAGCCTCCGCTCCGACGACACCACCGGACACCGGCGCGTCCACATGGGCAATTCCCAATTCCTCAAGCTTTGCTGAATGCTCCTTGGCTATGGCTGGGGCAATCGAACTCATGTCGATCACCTTGGCGCCCTTGGCCAGACGCTCGGCACAACCGCTTTCGAACAGGACGTCGCCAACGGCCTTGCCATCCGTCAGCATGGTGATGACGATATCGGCGCCATCGATGGCCTCTGCTGGAGACGGCGCGACCGTCGCGCCATCGCTCTCCAGCGCTTTCGCCTTCTCCGGATTGCGGTTCCAGACGGTGAGAGAATATCCCGCCTGAAGCAGCCGGCGCGCCATCGGCGCACCCATCAGACCTGTTCCGAGGAAGGCGATCTTTTCCGAGGGGTTCGCAGCAGTCATGGCAGCTTTCCTCCCAGTTCATCCTCGATATGGACCTGGATGATCTCGTCGAAGTTCTTCTCTGCCGTAAACCCCAGTTCGATCGCGCGTTTTGCCTCGAAACCCGGAGCCCAGCCTGCGACCATCTTCATGATCATCTCGTTCGGCTCGCGCCGGATGAGGCTGACCGCCTTGTCGCCCGCAATGCGCCGCAATGCTTCGATCTGCTCGCCGACCGTGGCGCTGACGCCGGGCATGGAAAGGCTTCTCTGCGACCCGAGCTGCGCCAGATCGAGATCCGCCGCATGGACAAGATACCCGACCGCCGAGCGCGGCGACGTGTGCCAGTGGCGGGTGCTTTCAGGCACCGGCAGAATGGCTTCCTCACCGATCAGCGGTTCGCGCAGGATGTTCGAGAAGAAGCCGGATGCGGCCTTGTTCGGCTTGCCCGGGCGAATGCAAACGGTCGGCAGGCGAATGCCGATGCCGTCGAAAAAACCACGGCGCGAATAGTCTGCCAGAAGCAGTTCAGACATCGCCTTCTGGGTGCCGTAGCTGGTGAGCGGCGTCAGGTGGAAATCGTCCGGGATCGACAGCGGCAAGGGCGCGCCGACCACGGCGATGGACGATGTGAAGACCACGCGCGGCTTGTAGCCGTCAGCCTGGTGGGCCAGGCGGATCGCATCGAACAGATAGCGCGTGCCGTCGAGATTGATCCGGTAACCCTTGTCGAAATCGAGTTCGGCTTCGGCCGAGACGATGGCTGCGAGATGATAGATCAGATCCGGGCGACCTTCGACCAGGGTTTCGGCGACGCCCGGCGTCGACAGATCCACCGCGAAACTGTCGATCGCCACGGTGGTTTCGGGTTTTTCCGGACTGACCACGTCGACCAGCGTCAATTTTTCGATCGCGGCGCCACCGACCGCTCCCTCCCGAAGCAGCCGCGTCGTCAGTTTGCGCCCGACCATTCCGGCCGCGCCGATAATCAAGATATGCATGGAACCTCCCTTTTCCGAAGAGTTCGCAGAGCGTTGCGAACCCGGCATGATTTTTCTTGTACGGTTGTCTGATAACCTTATATGGTTTGTCCAGCCTTACCGGGTGAAAAAGAGGTTATCAAGAAGCCGCGCCTTTCCAAAGAGCGGACGGATGAGCCCAAGGGAGAGACATCATGGCATTGGATCTTGAGGATAGCCCGGCCATGTCGCTGACCGCCTCGTTGGGCAGCGATATCGTGATCCGCGACGAGACCGAGATTGCCCGCTACTGCCGCGACTGGCACGGCGACGTTTCCAGCAGCGCCGTTGCCGTTCTTCGGCCCCGCTCGACGCAGGAGGTCGCCGCCTGTGTAAATGCCTGTCGTGCGCTGAACCTGGCAATCGTTCCGCAAGGCGGCAATACCGGCCTCGTGCTCGGCGGTACGCCTGATGATCCGGCCCATCAGGTCGTGATCAGCCTTGAGCGGATGAATGCGATCCGCAATATCGACGCTGACGATTTTTCCGCCGTGGTGGAGGCCGGGTGCATCCTCTCCGAACTCAAGGACGCGATCGCCGACAGGGCGATGTTCTTCCCGCTCGCACTCGGCGCACAGGGCAGTTGCCGGATCGGCGGCAACGTCTCAACCAATGCCGGCGGCATCAACGTGCTGCGCTACGGCATGACCCGCGAGCTTGTGCTCGGGCTTGAAGTGGTGCTGCCCGACGGCTCGATCCTCAACGGGCTCTCGACCCTGCGCAAGGACAACCGCGGCATAGACCTCAAGCAACTGTTCATCGGTGCCGAGGGCACGCTCGGGATCATCACCGCCGTTTCGGTCAAGCTTTCCCCCTACCCCGATCAGGTTGCGACTGCGCTGCTCGGCCTCACCTCACTCGAAGACGTCATTACTCTTTATCGGCGGGCGCGCCGGGATTGCTGCGATCTGATGTCGGCCTTCGAATTCATGCCGCCGCTCGCCATGACACTCGCGAGAGAAGCGATCCCCGACCTGCCCTTGCCGATGTCGGGCGATTATCCCGCCTATGTCCTGATGGAGATTTCCGGATCCGGCCTTGTCGATATCCAGGACCTGATGGAGCGCTTTCTGGAAGGCGTGATGGAGGACGGTCTTGTTCTCGACGGGACGCTGGCATCCTCTCAGGCGCAGGCGAAAAACCTCTGGCTGATCCGCGAAGGCATGAACGAGGGGCAGGCAAAGCGCGGCGCGCATATGCGAAGCGATGTCTCCGTGCCGCTTTCGAAGCTGCCGGCCTTCGTTCACGATGCGGAACAGGCTATCCATGCCGCCCTGCCCGATTGCATCTGCGTGTCCTACGGACATGTCGGCGATGGCAATGTTCATCTCAACTGTTTGCCGCCTTCGGATCTTTCGGCAGCGGAAAAAGCTGAACGGATCTATCGGTCAAAGACCGTGCTCAATGAGGTGGTGGACCAATATGCCGGCAGCATCAGCGCCGAACACGGCATCGGCCGCCTGAAGCAGATGGATTTCGATACCAGACTGCCCGATGTAAAACGCAGGTTGCTCACTGCGATCAAGCGGGCGATCGATCCCGACCTCGTGATGAACCCGGGATGCCAGTTGAATTTATCGGCAGAGTCGTAGAAACCATCCGGAACAGGAAGGCGGCCTTGGCTTTGACGGATTTCAACCAGATCAGGCGCAACGCGCATCTACCGGCCCGGATCGCCGCGGAAATCGGACGCGAGATCGTCGAGGGACGGATCGCGTCCGGAGAAAAGCTGCCGACCGAACATCTGCTTGCCCAGACATTCGGCGTCAGCAGATCGGTCGTGCGCGAAGCCATTGCACAGTTGCGCAATGAAGGACTGGTGGAGACACGCCAGGGCGTCGGTGCCTTTGCAACGGAAAAGGATCGTCGCCAGATGATCCGCGTCGAGCCAGCCGATCTGACCGATCCGGAAAATTTCCGAGACCTGTTCCAGCTGCGTCTGGCGCTTGAAGTCGAGGCGGCGGCGCTGGCGGCCGTCAGCCATACGCCCGACGATCTGAAGCGCCTCGACGAGGTTCTGGCGCAGATGACCGGTGCCGCCAAATGGACCGAGGAAGGCATCGCTGCCGATCTTGCCTTCCACCGCGCTGTCGCCGCTGCGACCCGCAATGATTATTTCATCCAGTTCATCGGCTTCATCGCCGAGCGTATCCAGCTCACCATCAACGCCGCGAGGGCCAAGGCCGTGCTGGAGGAGATCGTGGAAGTGACGATCGCCGAACATGTGGCAATCCGCGACGCAATTGCGGCTCGCGACGCATCCCGGGCCAGAAGCGCCATGCGCGATCATCTCGATGGCGCGTCCGGCCGTCTCAATCTGGAACTCACCGTTCCCTGAGGGCAGACATCAGAAGGCCAGAGCGGGGAAGTGTCCCTCCCCCGCTCTGCCCGACGTTATTCTGCCGCGATAGCTGCGGTGCGGTCGTTCAGGGCCATAAGGCCTTTCGCGCGTTCCAGACTTGCAGGCTGTTCGGCATGGTAGCGGCGTCCGATTTCCATCATCAGCACGGTGCCGGGCAGGAAGGTGAGTTCCGAGAAGATATCTTCCCAGTCGATATCGCCCCAGCCGAGCGGCATGTGCAGATCGCCGATGCCGAGCGCGGTATTTTCCTGCACGTGATGACCCTTGTAGAAAGCCTGCGGGCGGCCGAAGCTGTCATGGACATGCAGATGGCCGGCAACAGACGCCATGGCACGCAGCTCCTCACGGAAGTTCAGGCCGCGATAGGTCGACTCGATATAGGCGTGGCTGAAGTCGATCAGTGCCACGAGGTTCGGATGCCCGATCGTCTTGACCGTTTCGGCGATCTGTGTCGGTGTCTGGCGATACTGGCCGGGCTCCGTGGTGAAGATGTTTTCAAACGCGACCCGAACACCGTAAGGCTTGCAGAATTCGGCGAGTTCGAACAGCGCTTCGCGTTCTCGGGCGTCGGCTTCGGCGCGCTCCATGATCTGTTCGGCGCGCAGGTTACCGCCGTGCTGGACCAGGATGCCGGCACCGATGCGGTCGCAGATCTGCGCAAGCGCCTTAGCGGCGTCGAGCTGGTAGCGGCAGGTTTCCGGCTCCATGAAGTTCGAGGAGACGAGGCCATGAACCGTGTAGCGGAAGTCGAACTGCTTTGTCAGCGCCACAAGCCGATCGGCGCGCTCTTCGATGATGCGTCCGCCAGCGATGAGATCGAGGCTGGTCAGGCCGAGTTCGACGGTATCGACGCCGATCTCGCTCAGGATGCGAAGTTCCTTTTCTAGGCTTTCAAACTCTCCATTGGTGGAGCCGGCATTGAAGCCTGTGCCGATGATGTTGCTCATTGTCGTATTCCTTTTCAGGCAGGTTCGGATTGGAACTGGGTTTCGCGTCTCAGCTTGAGTGCGAGGTCCGGGCTGTCGGAGGTCAGGTGACCGATGCCCCGTTCGAGCCAGCGCCGGATCAGCGCCTCGTCGTTCAGGGTCCAGACGCAAAGGCGCTCGAGCGGAAGCCTGCCGGTGATGAGCGCCCATTCGGCATCCATCAGCTCGTGATGGACAGCGATGATATCGCCAAGATCGACGACCTTCTCGAGAAAGCGTTCGAGGCCGCCTTGTTTGTCGGCCCATTCCGCATTGACGGACACGAGGCGCGCAATATCAGGAGCAATGCGCTGGCATTCCTCGAGAACGGAGAGGTCGAAGGAGGTCAGATGGCAGCGCTCGGCAAGCCCGAACCTCTCGATCTCCGCCACGACTTTCTCGGCAATGCCCGGATAGGGCTGCTTGGATTCGTCGGACTTGATTTCGACATGCAGCTGCTTGCCCTCGGATTTCGAAAGGACGGCGAGGACGTCGGCCAGCGTCGGCACCGTGTCATCGGAACCGTCGAGATGCGTTTCGCCACGCATCTCCGGTGTCAGCAAGCGGACCGGGCCGGTCTTGTCCGTCGTGCGATCGAGCGTCGCGTCGTGGATGACGACCAGTTCGCCGGCATCGGTCAGGTGTACGTCGAATTCGATCGCATCCACACCGAGATCCAGCACGTTGCGAAAGCCGGTCATGGAGTTTTCGGGCCAGAGATTGCGGGCTCCCCGGTGGCCGGTGATCTTCGTCATTGTGGTCTCCTGAAGTGTGATCAGCGAAGGGTCGGATCGAGCTTGTCGCGCAGCCAGTCACCGACGAGCGAGATGGAAAGTGTCGTCACCATGATGACGAAGGCCGGCGCCAGCATGATCCACGGCGCCCGTGTCAGGTATTCGCGGCCGAAGCCGACCATGTTGCCAAGGCTGGTTTCCGGCGGCTGCACACCGAGCCCCAAAAACGAGAGCCCGCTTTCCATCAGGATAATTTCCGGAAAGGTCAGAGTCATCGAGACAATCAGGGTCGAGGCCACGTTCGGCAGAATATGGTGCAGGTAGACGCGTCCAGGCGTGGCACCGAGCTGCACGACGGCAGACGCATAGCCTTGCGCGCTGGCCGAGATCGCGAGACCGCGGGCTATACGGGCATAGCGCTCCCAGCCGTAAAAACCCATCAAACCGATCAAAAGCGGCATCGACGAACCGGAGAAGGCGAGCACGGCGAGCGACATGATGAGGAACGGCAGAGCGGCCTGGAAATCGGCGAGCACCAGGACGAGATGCTCGACCGCTCCCCGAAACTTTGCCGCGGCAAAGCCGAGCACGGTACCGAACACGGCGGAGATGATCGTTGCACCAAAGGCGATCGCAAGCGACACACGGATCGACTGAAGCAGGCGCGACAGGACATCGCGGCCGAGTTCATCCGTGCCCAGCAGATGCGCGGGATTGCCCGGCAGCGACAGACGGGCGCGCAGATCCATGGCGGTAATGCCATAGGGGCGGATGATGTTTGCGAACACGGCAACCACCACCATTCCGATCAGCCAGACGATGCCGAAGGAAACCGAGAACGGGACCTTGCGGACCTGCTTGATGAAGCGGGTGAAGAGAGACAGGTTGGGCGATTGTGGGCGGGCGATATCGGTAACAGTCATGACCGGCCTCCTCTCTAGTGAGCGCTCTGGGCGCGAAGCCGTGGATCGAGAAAGCCGTACAGCAGGTCGACGATGAGGTTCGACACGACCATGGTGGCGGCGACCAGGAGCAGGATGCACTGGACGACAGCGAGATCCCGGTTGCTGACCGAGACAACGAGCAGACGGCCGATGCCGGGCCAGGAGAAGATCGATTCCACCACGACGGCGCCGGCGATCAGCGTGCCGACCATGAACCCGACGATGGTGACGATGGGAACTGCCGCATTCGGCAGCGCATGCTTCCAGACGACGTCCTGCCACTTCATTCCCTTGGCAGATGCCGTGCGTATATAGGGCTGGCCCATCACCTCGATCATTGCACTCCGGGAGAAGCGCGCGAGAATGCCGATACCGCCGATGCTCATCGTCAGCGTCGGCAGGATGCCGTGCTGCCAAGTGTCCTGACCGCCGGATGGAAGCAGCCCGAGCGTGATCGAAAAGATCAGCACCAGCAGCAGGCCCATGACGAAGGAGGGAATGGTGAAGCCGAAGATGGCGGCGAGGATAACGCCGCGATCGATCGCGCTCTGGCGATGCAGGGCCGCATAGACGCCGGCCGGGATGCCGATCACGACCTTCAGGAACAGCGCCGGGATCGTCAGCTGCAGGGTCGCCGGAATGCGCTCGATCACCAGCTGCATGGCGGAGGCCTTGTCACGCATGGAAACGCCGAAATCGCCCGTGAAAATCGCCCGGATGTAGGACAGGTACTGGATCCACAGCGGCTGATCGAGGCCCCAGGCCTTGCGGAAGGCATCAACGGATTCTTGCGGAACATCGGGACCAAGCATGACCTGGGCCGGATCACCAGACAGCCGCAACACGACGAAGGCAAAGGTGATGACGGCAAGGATGGTGATCAGCGCGCGAAGAAGGCGAATGGAAGCGAAACGAAACATCGGGAATTCCTTTTAGGCCGCGACCGACGTCTCGGCGCGGGTCACCATGTGACAGGCCGCGGTTCGGCCCTCGGCAACCGACAGAAGCTGCGGCACGCTGGTACGGCAGATATCGGCGGCAAGCGGGCAGCGGGGATGGAAGGCACAGCCGGATGGGCGGTTGGCAGGGTTCGGCGGCTCTCCCTGCAGGATGACGCGGCCTTGAAGTAGCTTGCCCGGCACCGGCACACTGGAAACCAGCGCCTTGGTATAGGGATGCAGCGGCGTCTTGAAGATGACGTCCGAGGATGCTTCTTCGACGATACGGCCGAGATACATGACGGCGACGCGGTCGGCGATATTGCGGACCACCTTCAGATCATGGCTTATGAACACCATTGCGATGTGGTTTTTCTCCTGCAGGTCGCGCAGCATGTTGACCACCTGCGCCTGGATCGACACGTCGAGCGCCGAGACAGGCTCGTCGCAGACCAGAAGCTTCGGCCGCGATGCAAGCGCCCTGGCAATCACGGCGCGCTGACGCTGACCGCCCGAAAGCTCATGCGGATAGCGACCCGCCTGATCGGGTCTCAGACCCACAGCCGACATCAACTCGGCGACGCGCGTTTCCCGATGGGGCTTCGGCACGAGATTGTGGATGGCGAGCGGCTCGCCGATCTGCTCGGCAATCGTCAGACGGCGATCGAGCGCAGCCAGCGGATCCTGATAGACGAACTGCATTTTTGCGCGCAATGCACGCCATTCCGGCGTTGCGAGCTTCGGCATCGGTTTGCCTTCGAAGAGAGCCTGCCCTTCCTGCGGCGGATCGATGCCGAGCAGCATGCGGCCGAGCGTCGACTTGCCGGAACCGGATTCGCCCACGATGCCGAGCGTCTCTCTCGGCATGACCTTCAGATCAATGCCATCGACGGCGCGCACCGGTGTCGCGCGTCCGAACATGCCCTGGCGAACCTCGTAGGTTCGGACCAGACCTTTCGCTTCGATGAGCGGCGTTTTGAAACGGTCGTTCATGACAGCGGCTCCAGAACGCGTGCCTCGACGGGATGCGTGACGCCGATCGGAGGATGGGAACCGACGGGATGGTGACAGGACAGAAGCCGCCCATCATCCGTGGACTGAAGAGCCGGCATGCGGGTCCGACAGTCGATTGCGGCATGCGAACAGCGCGGCGAGAAAGCGCAGCCTTCCGGCAGGTCGCGTGGATTGGGAACCGTGCCGGGAATGGGGATCAATCGGTCGCGCGGACCATCCAGACGCGGAATGGCATCGAAGAGACCGCGCGTGTAAGGATGGCGCGGGTTGTCGAACAGGGCCTGGATTGTCCCCTGCTCCACGATACGGCCGGCATACATGACGCAGGCGCGCTCGCAGACCTGCGAGACAGCGCCCAGATCATGGCTGATAAAGATGGTCGCCATGCCGGTTTCGGCGCGCAATGCGATGAGAAGATCAAGGATCTGAGCCTGAATCGTCGCGTCGAGAGCCGTTGTCGGCTCGTCGGCAACGAGCAGATCCGGCTCGCCGGCAAGCGCCATGGCGATCATCACGCGCTGACACTGGCCGCCCGAGAATTCGTGCGGAAAGAGATCGATGCGCCGCCCTGCATCCGGAATGCCGACCATGTCGAGCAGCCGCAGCGCTTCCGCCTTTGCAGCCTCCCCGTGAAGGCCGCGATGGATCGCCAACGCCTCGGTGATCTGGCGACCGACGCGCAGAACCGGATTGAGCGAGCTGGACGGATCCTGAAAGATCATTGCGATCCGCTTGCCGCGCACGCCTTCGAGCACGTGTCGTGGCTGTGCGAGGATTTCCTGTCCGTCGACGCGGACTGATCCGCTAACCGTTGCTTTTCCGGGCAAAAGCCCGAGTGCTGCAAGCCAAGTGACGGACTTGCCGCATCCGGATTCACCCACAAGGCCGATCGCCTCTCCGCGGGCGATATCGAGATCGATACCATGCAGTACCTGAACGCCGTCGAAAGCGACCTTCAGGCCGCGCAGTTCCACAAGGTTTTTCACCATGGAACGCACCTCCATTTTATAAGCAGATGCGCCGGCCGCGAATTCCGCGGCCGGCGTGAGACATCAGAACGATCAGGCGTTCCAGTTGGCTGTGCGGAAGTCCATGGCGAAGGCAGGTGCTGCCTTCCACTTCAGAGACTTCTTCATGCCGGTAAAGACGGCGTTCTGGTGCAGGACCTGATAGGCGGGGTCTTCGCGTTCGCAGATTTCCAGCATGCGGGCAAAAGCCTTGTGGCGCTGGGCGCGGTCAGTCGAGGTTTCCATGATGACGGAAAGCTTGTTGACCTCCTCGTTCGTCCAGTCCTTCTTCTGCTGCGCTTCGCCGTTTGGTCCGAACTGGACGACGAGTGGTGTGATCGGATCGTTGATCGAGTTGGAAGCGGACCAGTCTCGGACACCCTTGACGCCTGCCGGATCGTGGATCTGCGCCCAGTTTTCCTTCATCTGGATCTCGACGTTGAGGCCGACCTGCTTCCACATCTCAACCATGATCTGCGCGTTCGCAGTCTGGTTGGTGTAGTAGTTGTTGAGAAGGCGATACGGGATGGCGTCGCCCTTGTAGTTGGCTTCCTTGAGAAGCTTGCGAGCAAGCTCCGGGTTGAATTCCGGCGCAGCCCAGCCTTCGACATACATGTTGGATGTCTTGAAGGAGTCGAACTGAAGTCCGGCCGGAACGACTGTCTGGCCAGCCCACAGTGCTTCCACGATCGCCTGACGGTCGATCGAATGCGTCATCGCGCGACGGACCAGCGGGTTGGCAAGAACCGGGTTCTGCGTGTTGAACGTGGAAATGCGGTGGTTCCAGATGGTCGAGCTCTGCACTTCGAGGCCAGGAGCCGCTTTGATCGCCGAGATCTGGTCTGGCGGCAGGTCGCAGGCAAAGTCGTATTCACCTGAGAGCAGGCCGTTGACGCGGGAAGCGACTTCCGGAACCTCGACGAAGCGGATCTGCTGCAGCGGCGGACGGCCACCCCAGTATTCGTCGAAAGCGACGAGCGTCAGCGACACGTCTGGCTTGAATTCCGAGACCATGTAAGGACCGGTCGTGACCGGCTTGCGGGCCCAATCCGTATAGCTCTTGGCTTCGTCCCAAGCGCGGCGGTTGGTGATCTGGCTGCCGAAGGAATAAAGGCGGCCTTCGAGCGTGATGTCAGGCGTTGCATTGTGGAAACGCACGGTGTGCTTGTCGACGACTTCGACACCGGCCAGTGCCGGCCAGAGGCGACGAGCGACACCGGGAACGATCGCCGGCAGTTCCTTGACCGTGGTCGGCTTGTTGTCGGCTTCAAAGACGGTCTTGCCGCCCTTCGGCTCGGTATTACCAAACAGGCGTTCCTTGGAGAAGGAGAACGCAACATCTTCAGCGGTCAGTTCGTCGCCGTTGTGGAATTTCACGCCCTGACGCAGCTTCAGTTCGAGCGTCTTGTCGTCGATGCGCTTCCATTCGGTCGCGAGACTGGCAACAGGCCCCTGATTGCCCATCCAGTCGCGGCCGATCAGGCCTTCCCAGAGGTTGGGGAAGAACACGCGTTCGCCAACGTTCGACTGTTCGTTCCAGACGTCCAACGTATTGTTGTTGGTGATCTTCTGAACGGCAATCGTCACCGATGGGCGTGTCGACTGGCTAAAGGACATGCGTGGAAGGACAATGGTGCCTGCTGCGGCTGACATCAGCGCCAAAGCGTGGCGACGGTTGATAGAAGGCATTGGATCTCTCCTGTGGGCGAGTGAATGCGTTCACGGAAAACACAATGGTTTCCGCGTCAGATGCCACTCGAAATCGACAAACAAATTTGAGCCGGCTGGCCGCGTGTTTCGGGAGGACCTCAACCGCGCCGCTGACTTGGCGTAGCTCTAGGGGACCAATGTTACGCGGATGTGACGTTTGTCTGTGTGTTCGATTTCCACTCGTTGACGCGATCTCCAGACGCGCTGGCCGTGAGCTAGGAGAGGTTTCTCTTTGTTTCACAAACTCCGAACGATGGTTCTGCGGACCTTTTGGCGACGGGGATCGAGCCAAAATTCCCCGATGTCATCATCAGCAAACCCAAGCGGTTTTGGTCGGCCCTTGTCGGGGTGAGGTTGTGCTTGGGTATGTTTCAGGCTTCGATCGACTGCCTCTCATCAGAGCCATCAGCATCGGCGCGGTCGCGAATTCACCCTTCTCTGCCCGGCGGGTCAGGTCTCTCAGATAGCCTCCAGCAGACGTGATTTGCTCAGCGCGTTCGAGCATGCAGGCAAGCACTGTTGCGGCGTTCTCAGGCCCCATCACGATTGCTGCGCGTTCATAGACAGCTGGCGTGATGTCGAGAGTGGAACGAACAACATAGGCTGCCGTAATCAGATCCCTCCAGGACGCGATCCCACCTCTTGGCCCATAATCGTTGATCTGGGTGCAGGCTTGCAGGACGAATGGGAGTGGTAGAGCTTTGTGTGTGGTGATCGAGCTCAAACGAGGGCCCTTTTGTCGAGTATCGCGTTGATCGTCAATCTCTTCGATTGCTGTGCCGTTCGCCAGAGTGTGTTCCGGTGCTTGTTCGGTTGAAAGCCCTTTCGACACCTGTTCAGATTCAGAAATGATATTTGTTTTTGAATCCTGTATGTGGCGCTCACTTTGAGATTCATTGGCGCTCATCTCTGGTGATTTCATATTTAATTTCAATTGGTTGACGACTTCTTCACGAAGTACCGAGAGTTTTGTGATGAGCGGCTCTGCGATATCGAGAGTGAGGACGCGCGGAATTGCCTGTAGGACGCATTGCAGATTTGTCTGTGCCTGCTCCCAGTCACCGGAAATCTTTTCATCCACGGCAAAAGTAATCAGCTTTGCGAGATCTCTTCGGCAAAGAGTAATTCTCTCTTTTGCAGCTTTGAGTTGTTCACGGCTAAGAGCGATCTCCGCTGCCATCGTTTCGATCTCTCGTGCGCGTGCCAGAAGTGGTGCGAGACTGAAGCCGAAGGCATCATCGAGTTTGCCACCTGAACTGCGGCGCGCATAGCGTTTGCCGTTCGGGCTGTCCTTGCGCAGGATTAGTCCGGTTTCCACCAGCACCGAGAGATGGCGCCGAAGGGTTGCCGGTGCCATTCCACGCGCTCGAAGCGACAACTGGGCATTCGACGGGAAGACAATGAGATTGCCATCTTCGAAAAGTTCGTCGCCCGGATAGAAGGTCAGGAGAGCGTCGAGCACGGTCAGTGCCCGGTCACTGATCCCAAGGGACGACCGTGATTCGCATATCGACCGAAACAGTTTCCACTTCGACCGCTTGATTCCCGATGCGATTTCGCTGGCTTTTTGGTGGTTTGCCAACAGCCCATACGACATCGTCCGCCGCCCAAAGGGCGTCGTTAAAGTTCCACTCTCCATTTTCTCTCACCTTTTTTCAGGCAAAAGAAAGCCGCTCACCGAAACGGTGCCAAAGACTCTTGACTGTGATTCATGGAAGTGCGATTCTCGATCTTGCTAGAAATCGGAGAGAGGCTTCCACGACCTTGGTCGTTCGGGGGCCTTTTTCTTTTGCTGATCAAACTCCCTTGTTGCGTTTAAATTCTGCGAAAAGCTCTGTGAGCCGTTCGCTGACGAAGTCGTCAAAACCCGGCGCGCTTTTCGCATCGAACACGAATGTCGACCGGTTTCCCGATTTGCGCATGACAACGGGCAGACCCCTCAGCTGTGCTTGAGCCGGCTTGCCACTATCCTCAGGTTTCACGGACAACTGTGTAAACGCGAGCTGGAAACGCTCGTCGCTTGTCTTTCCCTCTGCCCTGCCCTTCTGAAGGCACGAGAGCAGCCTTGGAATGTTTCCGGCATTGAGCTTTTCCGACAGCTCCGTCCACCGCCTGCGGCCAACCTCAGGTGCCGGACCGATCGCATCGATGATTTCCATCGGAATCGCCCGGACCAGGCTGATCATTTTTGACAAGGCTGCCTTGTCGACGCCAAGCGCTGCCATGATGATATCGCGCGTGAACGAACGATCCTCGAGACGGGTGGCGAACAAGGCGCGTTCGATATGCGAGAGGTTCGTGCGGGCGTTGTTTTCCTGACCCTGGCTGACGACCAGCTGGTCATCGGTCAGAACGCGGACAACCGCCTTGACCTTGAGGCCCAGCTGTCTGACGGCTGCAAGTCGGCGGTGACCGTAGGCGACCTGGAACCGGCCCGACTGGTCGGGATGAGGCCGCACGAGGATCGGCACCTGCTGTCCATGCTCGCGAACCTGCTCGACCAGTTGGGAAAGCGCTTCGCCATCGATCAGCATACGGTCGGAAACAAAGGAACTGTCGATCAGCGATGGATCCAGTTCAACGACGGAAAGACCTTCCGAAAGCTGCCGCTCGAGATCCTGCGCCCTTTCCATCTTCTGCGTGATGCTGCCAAGCGTTCTCGTGATGCCACCAACGGGGACACCGCTGCGGACGGCCGGTGCCATTCCGGCCAATGGACGTGACGATTGAGCAGCCGGGGGTGCGGCAGGTGTTGGCGCTGAACTGTTGTCCGGCGCCGGAGGCTCGAAGATGCCGATCAGGTTTTTACGTGCCATCTGTTAGCGCCTCCCCCACACGGACCGGATCAATTCTTCAATCTCGAGGTTCACGGCATTGAGCGAATCCATCGCGCGGTCGTAAGTGCCGCGGGTGAACTGATTGCGCTCGACCTCATACAGTGTCTGTTTCGTGACGCCGGCATCGGAGATCGCTGTCGACTTCAACATGGCGTTGTGAAGCATACGATTGCCGAAGATGGCGCGCATAAAGCCCGTCATCTGGCTCTGTGGGCCGTCATTGGGTTCAAACCGCGTCACAAGATAACGCATCCAGTCATAGCTTGTCCGCCCCCCTGCCCGCTCGACAACCGACATCAGTTCGCTGGTCATCGAGAGAAACTGCGACATCGACATGACGTCGAGCATTTGCGGGTGAACGGTAATCAAGGTCGATGTCGAGGCGCAAAGCGCCGACATGGTCAGGAAGCCGAGCTGCGGCGGGCAATCGATGACGACGACATCGTAAAGGTCTTCGATATCGGCAAGAACTTCGCCGATGCGGGCAAAGAACATCGTCGCAACCTGTCCCGACGCCATTGCCTTGGGCGTTTCGTGCTCGAACTCCATTAGTTCGAGGTTGCCCGGCAGGATATGCAGGTTCGGTGTGTAGGTGGAGCGGACAATTTCCGAAATAGGGCGCGGATCCTCATAGCGGATCGCACCATAGAGCGTCTCGCCTTCGCCCACATCGAGCTCGGGTTGATGCCCGAACAACGCCGACAGAGACGCCTGCGGATCGAGATCGATCGCGAGCGTCTTGTAGCCACGAAGGGCAAGATATTGAGACAGGTGCGCGGACGTCGTCGTCTTGCCGCTTCCGCCCTTGAAGTTCATGACGGAAATGACCTGCAGCTTTTCGCCAGGACGGCGGGCCGGTACGTATTTCGCCACGCCGTTCTTTTCGTCGAGAACCTGACGAATACGATCCATGTCGGTCGGTAGGTAAACACGCCGGCCGTTCGCCAGCGGCTCGGGTCCGTATCCTTCTGCGGCAACCTGACGGAGATATCCTTCTCCGATCCCGATGAAGCTCGCGGCTTCGGCTGGCTGGAAGGGCCGGATCGTCTTTTGAGATGTCGGTGCGAAGATTTTCGCTTGATGCATCTGAAGTTGATGCGCAAGCTCCTGGGAATCTGTTGCCAGAGTCGTTGGCAAGTGCTCCTGAGGTTCGTCGACTTTCAAGCTTGGCTGCGGCATCTTTCTCTCCAACTGCGCAATTGGCGAAGTTCTTCGGAAAACTGCGCAGTTGAATATGCCCCGATTCGCACGAGTTGTACAAATGATTCAATGCAAATGAATTTTGCGCCTGTGGAGAGCAAAAGTCGCGCTCGTTGTCCGCGGACAACGGGAAGTGGGGCAGGGTAAGGTATCAAATTCTGCTCAGTGGATCGCTAAACGTTTGCCATCTTTAACCTGTCAATAAGTGTTTATGGTGCTTGCTTATCACCATACAGATGCTAGCTTGATCCATCACGCCAGAAGCTGAACGGTTCCGTCAAACGGACGGATCCACCTTGTGTCCGGTAGCGAAACCGAACGTGACGCTAGCTTTCACAACGGCATTGAACTATAACGCTTTCAATGCGTTACGATTTCTCAAAAATTGACTTTGGTGAGTTGTTCGGACCGATCTCCGCAGCGACTGCCGGCGTTGTACGACTCGATGAGCGGATCGCTAGTTCCCCCGTACGGCAAGGCTGGATCGATCGCGCCCAATTCTTGGAAGCCTGCTCGTCCCTGTGGATCGATGGGGAACTTGTCCATATCGAAGACCTTGTTCTCCATGACGCAGGGATGGCAGTTCGAGCCTCCACTCACGAATTGACAGTTGCCCATGACGTACTGCGAACGCGCCGGCGAATTGCGGCGAGCGAACCGGAATGGGCCTTGAGCGCCGCTGGTCTTGCCGCGCTGAGGTCCGGTCGTCATGACGAGGCTCAAGACATTGAGATCAAGGCGGCACCGAGAGGGCTCGCAACGCTCTCGCGTGACGATGATTTCGAGGATCCCTTGGCAGCTATCGATGCTGTTCTCGCGCGAAGCCAGGCGTTGCTTGCGGACGCCGTAAGCGTTCGTTCGATGAAGATACCAGGCCGGGACGCTCTCATCTATGACGAGGACTGGGACGAGGACGCTCGTCTGTCGGAATGGCGGGTGGTGTTGGACGAAACGCAGTCCATGCCGCCCCTCCTCAGGGCCGCCGTTGCGTGGGACGCTTGGTCTAACCTGCAGGTGTCGAAGCATGCGCCATGGCTTGGACGTTTGCTGGCGAGCGCGGTGTTGCGCGAAGCCGGGTTAACCGAAACGCAGTTGTCCGCGGTCAACTTCGGTCTCCGGCAGGTGTCGCGGGAGCGCAGAATGACCAGGAACCGCATGGTGAGGCTTCTCGCGTTCACGGAAGCAATTGCGCTCGCGTCCGAGCATGGCATGAAGGAGCACCAGCGGTTGTTCCTCGCCAAGCAGCAGCTCGAGCGCCGTCTGGTGGGCCGGCGACAGTCGTCGCGGCTTCCCCAGCTAATCGAACTTGTCTTGTCGCGCCCGCTTGTTTCGAGCGGGATGATTGCCGACACACTGGAGATAACCCCGCAGGGCGCGCTGAAGATTGCTGCCGAACTTAATCTTCGCGAATTTACCGGGCGAGGGCGCTTTCGCGCCTGGGGAATACTTTGATCTGACGGGTTAACGCGTTGCAAATAAAGACAAAAGCGAACTGAAACGAGTGTTCCCGGCCTTTCTATCGTCCAAACGATCCCTTAATGATGAGGGTATGTCGTGGAGGACATTAAGGGAGGTATCAATGAAGATCACGAAACTCGAAACCGTGCGAGTTGCAGAGCGCGCAAACCTGATCTGGGTTCTGGTTCATACGGATGAAGGTCTGACCGGTCTCGGCGAGACGTTCTTCGGGGCAGAGACGGTCGAAAGCTACATTCACGAATATGTTGCACCGCGGGTGCTCGGCCGCGATCCGCTTGCCATCGATCTTCTCGCACAGGACCTCGTGGGCTATGTCGGGTTCCGATCCTCGGGTGCCGAGGTGCGTGGCAACTCGGCTTTCGACATCGCGTTGTGGGATCTGTTCGGGAAGGTCACGGGCCAGCCGATCGCGCAGTTGTTGGGCGGCTTCAGCCGCAAGGAAATCCGCACCTACAATACCTGCGCCGGCACCGAGTATATCAAGAAATCCACTGGCCAGACCACGGGCAACTATGGCCTGTCGACCGGCTCGGACTACGACGATCTCAACGGGTTTCTCAACCGGGCGGACGAATTGGCACATTCGCTGCTGGAGGAGGGGATCACGGCGATGAAGATCTGGCCCTTCGATGCCGCCGCCGAAAAGACGAGGGGACAGTATATTTCACCTTCCGATCTCAATGCAGCGCTTCAGCCATTCGAAAAGATCCGCAACGCTGTCGGCGACAAGATCGACATCATGGTGGAGTTTCACTCCATGTGGCAGCTCCTGCCCGCGATGCAGATCGCCAAGGCGCTAACGCCCTACAGCACGTTCTGGCATGAAGACCCGATCAAGATGGATAGCCTGTCGAGTCTGCGTCGTTATGCCGAAGTATCGCCCGCACCAATATCAGCATCTGAGACCTTGGCAACGCGCTGGGGTTTTCGGGATTATCTCGAAACGGGCGTCGCCGGCATCGTCATGCTTGATATTTCCTGGTGCGGCGGACTTTCTGAAGCGCGCAAGATCGCCTCGATGGCGGAGGCTTGGCATTTGCCGATCGCTCCGCACGATTGCACAGGCCCGGTTGTCCTCGGCGCATCGACGCACCTGTCGCTTAACGCACCCAATGCGCTGGTGCAGGAAAGTGTGCGCGCCTTCTACAAGACGTGGTACCGCGATCTCGTCACCGCACTGCCTGAGGTGAAGAACGGCATGATCACGGTTCCGCCTGGTCCTGGCCTCGGAATGGACCTCAATCCAGACCTGGACAAGGTCTTCACCGTAACACGGCGTTTCTCAAACCTCGCAGACATGTAGGGCATCGCGGCATGATCGCATCCATCTCCAAGCAAATCGTCTCGGCGCGCATGGCCGGGCCCCTCATCATGCTGCTCGGCATGGTCATGTTCGCCCTTAACGACGCCATGGGGAAGTGGCTCGTTTCGAGCTACGGCCTTGGACAGGTCGTGCTTCTGCGCAGCCTCGCCGCGCTTGTCATCCTGCTGCCCTTCCTGTTCTTTCAAGGATTCGGCTCGCTGCTGAAGGTCGAACGACCCGGCATTCAGGCGCTTCGGGTGTTCTGCTCCACCGCCGAGGTTTTCTGCTTCTACTATGCCGTGATGTATCTTCCGCTCGCAGACGTCATGACCTACTGGCTCGCAGCACCGATCTATGTCGCCGCGGCCTCGCCACTGCTACTGGGTGAAAAAGTCGGCTGGCGTCGGTGGACTGCAATCGGCATCGGCTTTATCGGTGTCGTCATCACGCTCGAACCGTCGAGCGCGATGATCAGTCCGCCAGCGATCGTATCCATCTTCGGCAGTGCCGCCTTCGCGTTCATGATGATTTCAGGTCGTTTCCTGAGGGCCACCCCAGACCGGACGCTTGTCTTTTTCCAGATCGTCGGTGCGGCACTTGCAGGCCTTGCTTTCGCGCCTTTCGACTGGTCGCCGATCGCTTCTACCCGCGATTTTGGCCTGCTCGCATTGCTCGGTATAGTGGCAATGACGGCTCACGTTCTCGTAAACAGAGCATTGAAGATCTCGGATGCGGCAACGGTCGCTCCCCTACAGTACACGCTTTTGCTCTGGGCGGTTCTGTTCGGCTGGCTGTTCTTTGGCGATATGCCGAGATTCGGAATGCTGATCGGTGCAGCACTGATCGTCGGTTCCGGCGTCTTCATCTTCCTGCGTGAGCAGACGCTGAAGAAGCGCCAAAAGGTGCAGCCGATCGCGCTCGAATAGCCATGAAAAAAGCCCGCGACGGTAACGTCGCGGGCTCGTCTGCCGAAGGCTGATGCTTACTTACGGACTTCCTTAAGTTCCGCCAGGATGCCATCAACCACATCGGCACCAATCTGGTCCTTGTGCTTTTCATAGACAGCAAGCGACTTTTCACGAATGCGAGCCTGCTCCTCAGGCGACAGCGTGTTCACCTCCAGGCCGGCGGCCTTGATCTTTTCCAGCGACTTCTTGTTGAGATCGCCGATCACCTGGCGCTCCACATCGCGACCGACCACTGCGCATTCACGCAGTGCAGTCTGTTCTTCCGGCGAATAGGTGTTGAAGATCGCCTTGGAGAAGAGGAAGAGGAACGGCGTATATGCGTGGTTGGTCTCGGTGACGTATTTCTGCACTTCGAAGAACTTCGAGGTGTCGATCGTCACATAGGGGTTTTCCTGCGCGTCGATCGCGTTGGTTTCCAGAGCCGAATAGACTTCGCCGAAGGCCATCGGGGTCGCGTTTGCACCAAGGTTCTGGAAGGTGTCGAGGAAGATGTTGTTCTGCATGACGCGAACCTTCATCCCCGAGAAATCTTCCCACTTGGTGACGGCGCGCTTGGAGTTCGACAGGTTGCGGAATCCGTTTTCCCAATAGGCAAGATTGACCAGACCGGCGCCATCGAGCTTCTTGTTCATCTCGTCGCCAAATTTGCCGTCGAGCACCTTGTAGGCCTCAGGGGCATCGCGGAACAGGAACGGCAGGTCGAAAACGCCGAGTGCCGGAATGATGCCGACGAGCGGAGATGAGGATGTGACGACGGCTTCCTGAACGCCCGAGCGCAGCGCCTGGGTTGCCTGAAGGTCGCCGCCAAGAGCGCCGCCCCAGAAAGCGGTCAGCTTCAGCTTGCCGCCGGACTTCTGGTCCAGGCATTCCTGCATGGCTTTGATTCCGTTACCGACCGGATGGTCGGCATTGATGCCGTTAGAAACGCGAATGTTGCGGCTCTTGAATTCGGCGAAGGCCGGTGCCGCTGTGGAGCAGGCAAGCGCGATCGCTGTAGTGGCAAGAAGCAGTCTCTTCATAGTAGTCCTCCCAGTTGGACGTTGATGTGAACAGGTTGAATGGCAGGCCGTCAATGCAACCAGCGTGCGGGCACGATCACAAGATCGGGAAACAGCACGAGCAGGAAAAGCACGAGCGACTGCGCAAGAAGGAACGGCCACACGCCGGCCGTCACCTTGCCAAGCGGTATTCTCCCGACACCGCTGACGACGTTGAGCACAACACCGACCGGTGGCGTGATGAGGCCGATCGAGTTGTTGATGATAAAGAGCACGCCGAAATAGACCGGATCGATTCCCGCCTGCTTGATGATCGGCATGAGAACCGGCGTCAGGATCAGGATGGTCGGCGTCAGATCCAGTGCCGTACCGACAACCAGAACCAGGATCATGATGACGAACATCAACAGCGTCGGGCGATCGATCAACGGTTCGATATAGCCGGCGATTTCTGCCGGAATATTCGCAGCCGTGATGAGCCATGCCGATACGAGTGCCGCGCAGACGAGGAACATGATGACCGAAGTCGTCTTGGCGGCTTGCAGAATGACGTGCGGAAGGTCTCTTGGCTTCAGTTCCTTGTAGATTACCATGCCGACGAACATCGCATAGACGGCGGCAACGACGGCAGCTTCGGTCGGCGTCACGATGCCAATCTTGATGCCGCCGAGGATGATCACAGGCATGCCGAGCGCCCAGGCAGCGCGTCCGGTTGCGTGCAGGCGTTCCTTGTAGGTGGTTTTTGGAAGCGCCTGGACGTTATCTTTGCGCACCACGATCAGCCAGGTGATGATCAGTGAGACGGCCATCAGGATGCCGGGGAAGATGCCCGCCATGAAGAGCTGGGTGATCGACACGTTCGCGGCAACGCCGAACACGATAAACGCCATCGACGGCGGAATGACCGGGGCGATGATACCGCCGGCAGCGATCAGACCGCCAGAGCGGGGAATATTATAGCCTGCCTTGGCCATCATCGGGATGAGGATGGCGGCAAGGGCGGCCGTATCGGCAGCGGCTGAACCCGAAATGCTGGCCATGATGAGCGCTGCAAAAATCGCGACGATCCCGAGACCACCTCTGATGTGACCGACGCAGGCGATCGCGAAATCGATGATACGCTTCGACAAACCGCCGGAATTCATCAATTCGCCGGCGAGAATGAAGAAGGGGATGGCGAGCAGGGTGAATGTATCTGCACCGGCAATCATGTTCTGCGCGATGATCTGGCTGTTGAACATGTCCATGTACCACATGAGCACGACGCCGCAGAAAATCAGCGAGAACGCGACGGGGACGCCAACGGCCATCGCCCCAAGCAGCGATCCAACAAAGACGAAAAGTGTCATTTAGGTCCGCTCCGCCAGTTGTTCGATCGTCATGTTTTCACCCGTGAAGGCTGCGATTTCCGCGTCGGTGACGCGACCCGTGATCAGGCGGAACAGACGTTCGAGCGCGATCAGCACGCATCCTCCACCGGTGAAGAAGCCGATGCCGTAGACCCATGCCATGGAAAGCCCGGTCACAGGCGCGACCATGCTGGCGTTGATCGGCAACTGGACCCATGTGCCCCAGAAGAAAATTGCCGAACACAGGATGATCAGCAGGTTCGAAATGATCATGCAGGCGATACGGCCCGAGCGGCCGAGCATGGCGACCAGCGACTCCACACCAAGGTGGGAATGTTCGCGAAACGCCACGACTGCACCGATGAAGGTCAGCCAGACGAAGAAGTAGCGCGATAGCTCTTCCGATATGTTGAGGCCGGAGTTGAAACCGTAGCGCAGCACCACGTTGAGGAACACCATGATTGCCATGCCTGCCAAAAGCAGGATCAGCAGCAGTTCCAGAAAGCGGTAAAAGAGATCGTTTATTCGTTGCATCGGGTTCCTCCTCCCATCAACCGCGGCGGCTACAAGAGCTTGCGCTTCGCGAGGTTCTTCATCAAAGCCGTCAGCCCGAAGTCCCAGGGCGGGCAGGCTTCACTATTTTCCACCCAATTCACCAGGCGCCCGAGCCTTGGCGACGATATCTCGACGCGGTCGCCAATTTCGTGGGTAAAGCCCAGACCCTTGCCGCGCCGATCCTTGACCGGCGCAAACATGGTGCCGAGAAACAATACGGCGCCATCAGGGTATTGATGGTTGCGGTTGAGAAGCTGCGAGACGAGATCTTCCGGCGTGCGGCTAATTGCCTGCATCGGGCTGACGCCCGTCATCTCGAAACCTTCAGGGCCCTCGACTACAAGCGAGATCTCCGACTTCTTGACGTCTTCGAGCGAAAATTCGCCGTCGAACAGTCGGATGAAGGGACCGAGAGAACAGGATGCGTTGTTGTCTTTTGCCTTGCTGAGAAGGAGGGCGGACCGTCCTTCGAAATCGCGAAGATTGACGTCATTGCCAAGCGTCGCACCGACAATCGCACCCGTGGATGTGACAGCAAGCACCACTTCCGGTTCGGGATTGTTCCAATCCGACTTCGGGTGAATCCCGACCAGCGACCCGCAGCCGACGGCCGACATGGGCTGGGCCTTGGTGAAGATTTCCGCATCCGGACCGATCCCGACTTCGAGATACTGCGACCAAAGCCCCATATCCTGCAACAGCGCCTTCACGCTTGCTGCCTTTTCCGAGCCGGCCACAAGCCCCTTGAGGCTGTCGCCCAGTACCGGCGCCAAGCGACCACGGATCTCCTGGGCCCGAAGCGGATCGCCCTTGGCCTGTTCCTCGATGACCCGTTCCAGCATGCTGTCTGCGAAAGTTACGCCCGCGGCCTTGATCGCCTGCAGGTCAACTGGCGCCAGCAGCGTTCCGGCAGTGCCGTCTAGGAAGTCATCGAGAGAGCCGAGATCCGTCCAATCGGTGGCTGCCGTCAGGCGCTCCACCAGGCCGTCGATCTCAAGCAGTGCTGACAGCGTCGCAGCGAGCGACGAAAGATCCAGAAGCCTACCATTCCGGTAAAGGACAGGGCAGGGGCCGTCCGCAGCCTTCGACCAGACACGACCAACCAGAGTGGCGGTCTCGCTATCCTGCGGTAAAATCAGTTCGGGCGTCAGCCCGCCATGTATAGTCATTATGATCCTCCAAGCGGCCGATCGATCAGGCCTCCACCCGTCGATCTGTTGTCCGATGTCTGACAACGTCGCTTGAGCTTTCTACTGAGTGTTTTTCTTTGTGTCCAGTACTGCAACCCTGTCAATTCTGGGGATCATCTATACAATATACGCGGGCAAAGAACGCCGACGCACGGTGTCGTTCCGGTGCGCCCCAATGAAGTCGATGCAAGCTGACCAGGCGACGGATGAACGATCATCCTACGTCGAGCGGTGACGGACGATCCAAAAGGATCCCAGTAAAACCTGCGGCTGTTTGCGCACTGGCGCGGATCTGGAGCGGGGCAACGGCGTCGGTAAACTTCATTTGAAATCGCTCGGCGCTTGCTAGGACGGAGGTTCAGCCTAAGTGTTGCGCATGGGCAATTTAAAAGAAGGCGTTCTCAACGCGATGGCTGCCGACCAAAGTGCAACGGGCTGGCAGTCGGATCCCGATCGAAGTCCCGACTTCCAGTATTCCGGACTTCCAGTCCGGTGGCGCCGTCGTATTGTTCTGGCGCTCAATCTCGCAACGATCGCGGGGCTTGGGTATGTCGTCTACCGACTTCTTTCCCCAGGTGGCATTGATGGTGCGGAAGCCGTCATGCTGATCGGGTTCATGCTGGCAACGCCGTGGACGGTGCTTGGGTTCTGGAACGCCGTGATCGGGATCGTCCTCCAGCACGGCCCCGGCGACCCCTCCAAAAGCATCTACCCCTTCTATCCGCAGGGTCAGGGAAGCCAGCCGATCGCTTTGTCGTCGCGGACAGCGCTGACGATATTCCTGCGCAACGAAGATCCGCGGCCCGTCTTTGCCCGGATAGAGGCGATGCAGAAGAGCCTTCAGGCGACCGGCCTTCAACGCCACTTTCGGTTCTTCGTCCTCAGCGACACGTCCGAGCCCGACATCATCCAGTTGGAAGAAGCGGGCTTCGATCTCGTTGCCGCTCATGTCGTGGCGGATGGCGGTAACCGGCCGGTCTATCGTCGTCGTGCTGACAATGCCGGTTACAAGGCGGGCAATATTCAGGACTTCCTGAAGGAACACGGAAGCCGCTACGACTTTTTCCTGCCGCTGGATTCCGACAGCGTCATGTCCGGCGACGTGATGATACGGCTGGTGGCTGCCATGGAGGCACGACCTGAGCTCGGGATTCTGCAGACCCTGGTCGTCGGAGTGCCCGCCGAAAGCGGCTTTGCCCGGATGTTCCAGTTCGGTATGCGTCACGGAATGCGGTCTTTCACGCTCGGCTCCGCATGGTGGAGCGCTGATTGCGGGCCTTACTGGGGGCACAACGCCCTGATCCGCGCCGCGGCATTTAAGGCCCACTGCAATCTGCCCGTTCTCCCGGGATCGCCGCCATTGGGCGGCCATGTGCTGAGCCACGACCAGCTGGAAGCGACCTATATGCGTCGGGGCGGCTACGAAGTTCGTGTGCTGCCTATCGAGACAAAGAGCTTCGAAGCCAACCCACCGACATTGCTGGAGTTTGCCAAGCGAGATCTGCGATGGTGCCAGGGCAACATGCAGTATTGGCGTTTCCTTTTTGAGCCGGGCCTCAAGCCGCTGAGCAGGTTCCAGCTTTTTCAGGCGGTCCTGATGTATGTCGCACCGCCGGCCTGGATCGTCGCGACGTTTGCCGCCGCATGGAAGGGTGTGACCGGCGGCTTTGATGCGACCTACATCGAACTCGGCTTCTGGTCGTTCATCACCATCTTTCTTCTGTCGGTCACCCCCAAGATCGCCGGCGTCGTCGATGTGCTGCTTACCCCCGGCGCGATCCGCTCCTATGGCGGACCATTGCGCTTCGGTCTGTCGGCGGTGATCGAACTCCTGGCCTCGATGATCATGGCGCCCATCGTTGCCGTCTATGTCTCGGTGTTCCTGATCGGTCTTCTGTTCGGACGTTCGGTCACCTGGAGCGGTCAGAACCGCGACCGGCTCGGCGTTACGCTTTACACAGCCATCAAGGCGATGGGCCTTCAGACATTGATCGGCGTTGTCCTTGCTACGATCATCACGGGCCTGATCGGTGGGTACGCGATCTTCTGGGCTCTACCTGTGGTCGCCGGTCTCTGTCTGGCGATCCCGTTCACGGTCTTCACGGCCTCGCAGCGGTTCGGTTACTGGACGACCCGTCTCGGACTGTTCGCAATTCCCGAGGAAGGCTGTCTTCCGCGGGTCCTCACCCGCCTCGTTCCGCATGAAGCCCGTCTCTGGCGTCGTCCGTCCGTCAGAGTCGAAGGCAAGTTTCCCAAGCCGGCACGCGATGGCCAGGCATGACGATAGCGCAAGCCTTGTGGCTGGTGCGAGAAAACCAGCCTGAAGTGCGGGAGACGCCGCTTGGTCCGCTCGGGCACGGCGATGTCCTGGTGGAAAGCCTGTTCGGCGCCATCAGCCGCGGTACCGAGTCCCTGGTGGCAGCCGGCTCGGTCCCCGAAAGCGAATACGACAGCATGCGGGCGCCGTTGCAGGATGGAGAATTCCCGTTTCCGATCAAGTACGGCTACGCGGTGGTCGGAACCGCAAAGGACGGCCCGGAAGCGCTTGTCGACCGGACAGTATTCTGCCTCTATCCGCATCAGGATGCCTTCCACGCCCCCGCTGAGATGGTCGTGCCGGTTCCAGCAGGCGTGCCCGCCTCGCGCGCCGTCCTTGCAGCCAATATGGAGACGGCCCTCAACGGCGTTTGGGATGCCGGCATTCTTCCCGGAGACAAGGTCGCGGTCGTCGGTGCAGGGCTCGTCGGGCTTCTGATTGCCTATCTCGCCGCAAGGATCCCGGGCACCGAAGTCACCGTCGTGGACGTCAATGGCGATCGCCGTGGTCTTGCCGAAGATTTCGGATGCCGGTTTGCATCACCCGAACAGGCGAACGACCGTGCCGGCGGATGCGATGTGGTGATCCACACGTCGGCCACGGCCGCAGGTCTTGCCACATCCATTGCGCTCGCCGGCTTCGAGGCGCGGATCGTCGAGATGTCGTGGTATGGCGAAGGCAGCGTGAAGATTCCGCTGGGCGGTCGTTTCCACAGTCAACGCCTGTCGATCGTCGCTTCGCAGGTCGGCAACGTACCGGTTCAAAGGCGCGCAAGGTGGCCGTTTTCGCGACGTCTGGCCGCGGCACTTGCATTGCTTGCGGATGACCGCCTCGACAAACTCTTCTCCGGCGAGACGGACTTTCCCGACCTTGCCCAAGACTATTGCCAAATTCTCGCCGATCCCGGCACCCTTTGCCACCGTATCCGATACCGTTAGTCTGAAAGGACATTCCCCGCATGTTTGCAGTTGAAGTTCGCGACCACATGATGATTGCCCATAGCTTGCCACGGGAGGTATTCGGCCCGGCCCAGGCGATGCATGGCGCGACCTTTATTGTCGATGCCGCCTTCATGACCGAAGATCTCGACGAAAACGGGCTCGGCGTCGATATCGGCCTTGCAACGACGGTGCTGAAAGCAATCGTTGCGCCGCTCAACTACCAGAACCTCGACGAACTCGAAATCTTTCGCGGCAAGGTCACCACGACGGAGGTGCTCGCCAAGCACGTCTTCGATCAGCTGAAAGCCGGTATCGCTGCCGGCGATCTTGGTCCGGGTGGCGTGCGCATCCGCCGCCTCAAGGTAACCCTGCATGAAAGCCATGTGGCCCGAGCCTGGTACGAGGCTGCGATTTGAACGCCGCATCAAGGGAGCGACGGCTGGTATTCGCCATCCCCGGCGATATCGACACCCGCAGCGGCGGGTATGGCTATGACCGGCGGATGATCGAGGAGCTTAGGGCAATCGGCTGGACAGTCGAGCACCTGCAGCTTCCCGGCGGCTTTCCGGAACCGAGCGAAAGCGAGCTTGCCGAAACAGCTGAAAAACTCGCAGCCCTCGCCGACGATAGTCTCGTTCTGGTCGATGGCCTTGCATTTGGGGCAATGCCGGCAATTGCCATGGAGGAGGCGACCCGCCTCCGCATGATTGCGCTCGTCCATCATCCGTTGGCACTCGAAAGCGGCATTCCGGCCGGGGTTGCCGAGCGGTTGCGAAAAAGCGAGATGACAGCGCTAGGTGCAGCTAAAGGTGTCGTCGTCACAAGCCCCAGCACGGCGCGAACTCTGGTATCGCAATTCCGCGTGGCGCCGGATCTCGTGCGTGTCGCCGTGCCTGGAACGGAGCAGGCAAAGCCTGCATCGGGCAGCACGGCCGGGGACGGGGTGATAATCCTGTCGGTCGGATCGCTGACGCAGCGCAAGGATCATGCGGCGTTGATTTCAGCGCTCGAGCGCATCTCCGATCGCCCATGGCAGTGCCGGATAGCAGGCAGCGATGACATGGATCGTCAATGCGCTGCCGATCTGCGACGACAGATCGAGGCGTGCGGGCTCTCCGACCGGGTGACTTTGACGGGCGCGCTTGATGATGTGGCGGTCGAATATGCCCAAGCGGATATTTTTGCACTCGCCAGCCAATATGAAGGCTACGGCATGGCCTTTGCGGAAGCCATGGTGCGCGGCCTGCCGATCGTTGGCTGTCGCGGCGGGGCGATACCGGATTTGGTGACTGACGATGCCGGGATCCTCGTGGAACCGGGCGACATTGCCGGGCTCGCCGAAGCTCTGGCGCTGCTGATCGACCAGCCGGAAACGCGACAAGCTTATTCTGCGGGCGCACTTGCCGTGGGCCAGCAGCTGCCCGATTGGCCCGCAACGGCAAAGGTGCTTTCCGACTTCCTGGAGGAAATGCGATGAGTGGCTTCGACACAGTCTGGCTCGATCTGCGCGAGCCCGCGGACAATGCTGCCCGCGATCGCGACCTCCGGCAGGCGGCAATCGAAAGCGTTGTTGTCGCTGGCGACGGTGTGAGGGTCGTCGATCTCGGCTGCGGCACCGGCTCCACCGTTCGAGCGCTAGCGCCCCAGAGCTCGTCCTGGCATTGGCGCCTCGTCGACAACGATCCGCAACTGCTCGAAGAAGCAGCAAACAGGCTCGGCATGTCCGGCCGGGTGGAATGCCTGCAGGCCGACCTCAGCCAGTTGGGACCGGAGCTCTTCACGGGCTCGCGGCTGGTCACCGCGTCGGCGCTTTTCGACCTCGTCTCGGCCGAGTTTCTGGAGCGCCTTTTGCATCTCCTCCGGGAGCGCGACATCGGCCTCTATACGGCGCTCAATTACGATGGCGTCTGCAGCTGGGACATCGCACACGAAGCCGATGCGCTGGTTGTCGAGGCGTTCAATGCGCATCAACGCCGCGACAAGGGCTTTGGACCGGCGCTTGGTCCAACGGCGGAACCGGTCTTGTCCAGACTGGCAGAGGAGGCGGGTTTCAAGGTTCTCACCGGTCAGAGCCCCTGGCATCTCGCCGGAGATCAAGCCGAATTGCAGCGGCAGTTCATTTCAGGCTTGGCAAACGCTGCGGCTGAGACAGGCCGACTGGACGAAAGCGTTCTGGAAGACTGGAGACGGATGCGTCTCGAGATGGCATCCCGTTCCGGCTGCAAAGTCGGGCACTGGGATATGCTTCTCCTCCGCTAAGGCGTCGCCGCCCAGATCACCCCACTGTCGGGGTCGAGAGCAGCCAGAGGCCGAACACGGTATAGCCGACCATCGCGAAGACGAGAAAGATCTGGCTGATCGTCGCGCTTGCCGGCTTCGCGAAATGCTTGAGCGCGATCATGTGGGCGATCAGAATGCCGATGCAGTGCCCGGTGACGATGATCGCGGTCTGTGCGATCCAGAGCTTTTCGACACTGTTGATGTCGATCAGCATCGATGCCGTGACGTGGCGATCGGCGGTGCCGAACAGATCCCAGCCAAGCGCAAAGGGATCCGAGACCGCAGAGTAGAGATATTGCCCGTTGATCAGAAGCAGGCTGAGATAGTGGGCTGCATGGAAGGCAATCGCTATCGGAATGATCGAATAGACCAGATGCGTGATCAGCCCTCGATCAGCGACTAATCGTGCCTCTCCGGCAAGCCGGGCTCCTGATATGACAGCCGTAAAATAGATCACTGCGAGCACCACCGGAGCGGCGATCAAGCCGAACGTATTCGGCAGGGTCACAGCGCTGCGGCCGGGAAATTCCAGCGGGTTCACCCCGATCATCCAGAGCCAGGTAAAGGTCTCTGCAAAGCCATCGAAGGACGCCGTTCCGAGCGTCAGCAGCAGGAATACGGCCGCGCTGATCGGCGGCGGCTCCGCCGCGACGCAGTCTTGCCCCGGCCAGCGGAACCGGACACTCGCCCATATTCCGGATTTCGGCGGCGTGATTTCAAAGGGCGCGATCATGCCGATCATGCGGAAATACACCGAGAAGGGTTCGCCCCGCTCTGTCCAATCTCGCTCTCCGAAAACCAACATGGCGATGAAATTGAGAATCCAGTAGACCGAGACGGCGATGGCGAGACGGGGAGGGTCCTCCGGGGCGAGCGAAACCAGCTCGTACCAGGCAAACATCAGGAACAGGAGGATCGCGGGGATGTAACCGACGGCCTCCGGCAGCTTCAACAGGGGAGCTTCGCCAAGCCTGCCGCCCGTCGCTCGCCGCAGGAGGCGAAGAGGACCCGTCCAGGGATTGAGCCATGGCCACAGGTTTCCAACCAAGGCCTGCACCAAGGTCAGGCCGACCCAGAACAGCGTCCAGACGACAAGCGGCAGCGGATTTTCGAGCGGATCGGCTGTCGAATAGCGGCCGGCGGCGATCAGTACCAGCAGAAGCACGAAGCTCAGAGTGCTGACCATCACGATCGGCGGCACCGGCCGGCGATCGAGCGTGATGGAGGCACTGCCAGCATGTGTGAACCAGCGCGACGGAACCAGCAGCAATGCGACGAAGGTAACTGCGACGACGATCGCGCCGCCTGTCAGGTAATATTCGGTCGGCAGCAGCATCACCAGCCCGCGTTCCGTCCCGTGCGCGCTGGCCGTGCAGGGCATGAGCGTCCACAAGAGAGCTGCCGTCGCCGATGGACAGGCCGGCAACCGGTGTTTTCGGGGAAATGACGGCAACGGGTTCATCCTGCGTCTGGTGGCGTAATCGGCTGAAACATCATGCCGGGATGGAGAAGCGTATTCCATACCACGACATCTTCGCTCAGACTGGGCCTCGTGCCGCTCCTGTCAGGTCTCCTGATCAGCGGAATTCTTTGCTATAGGACATGGTAGGGCTCTTATTGTCGGTGGCACCTGGTAGACCATCGACTATCGCATCAGCATGATGGGCGTCAGTACCGTTGAGAGGAAAATTTCGAATGACCGACAAGACTTCAGCACCGAAATCCTCGGTGACCCGCCGGACGACCCTTCTTGGAATGGGCGCGGCAACGGGTGCGGGCATTCTGTCTTCCGTCTCACCGGGTTTCGTCCGCTATTCGCATGCGCAGACATCCGCCCCCATCAAACTCGGCTTTGAATGCCACCGCACCGGTATCGGCGCATCCTACGGTCGCTGGTACGAGCGTGTCGCACGGGCTGCCGTCAAGATCATCAATGAGGAGGGCGGCATCAACGGTCGTCCCGTGGAACTGATCGTTGAAGACGATGGCACGGATCCGAAACGAGGCGCCGAAGTCGTCGAGAAGTTCGCGACCCAGCATAAGGTCGATGCTGTGTTCGGGACGCTGTTTTCACACGTTGTCGTCGCCGCCGCGCCGCGGGCGGGCGAATTGAAAATGCCCTATCTGGTGGTGTCGGAAGGCACGCACGTATCCTCGGGCAGCCTCAACCGCTATTGCTTCCAGCCCGGCATAACCGACGTCCGCAGCCAGGTGACTTCAGTGGCACCCTGGATCACGAAAAACCTCGGCAAGAAGGTCACGATGATCTTCCCGGACTACGCCTTCGGCTATGACCACCGCGATAATCTTCCGCCCGCCATCAAGGCGCAGGGTGGTGAGGTCGTGGAGATGATCGCCGTTCCCCCGACGGAAACATCGTTCACGCGCTACCTGCCGCGTATTCCCGCAGATACCGACGTGCTCTACCACATCATGGTCGGTCCGGCGGTTCTCACCTTCGTCACCGAGCTCGGTCAGTTCTACGGCTCGCAGCGACCCCAGATCTTCGGCTTCATCGATAGCGTCGAGGCCGTCGATCTTTCGACGCCGCAACTGAGCTTCCTCGATGGGACCTATTTCTGGGAGGGCATGCCCCGCTACGCCCAGAAGGACCAGAGCGAATGGGACAAGTTCTATCGCACGGCAGTCGGCGTCAACGAGAATGGTGCAAGCATCGCCGATCCGAAGGACATCGCCACCTACGCCCATATGTACGGGGTCTGGGAAACGCTGTTCACCATCAAGCAGGCGATGCAGGCAACCGGATATAGCGGCCCGCAGGACAAGGCCAAATTCATCGAAGCCCTGGAAGCGATCGAGACATTCCAGGAAGGCCGCGACCATCCGCAGGGCAACAAGATCTTCAACGGCAAGAACCATCAGGTCTACGGCCATCAGAACATCTCGAAGGTCGAAGGCGGCCGGATGGATGTCGTGCACCGGACCTCGATCGAAGACGGCATGTACGAGGTGACGGCGGACTACACGAAAATGTCGCTCTGACCGGTCTTGTCCGGAGGGATCGGCTGTCAGGTCCCTTCGCTCTTCACCCCGCGTCGTTTTTCCTGTCTAACCGCAGCAAATCAGGCAAGGGGACAGTCGTGTCCGTGCATAGGAGCTAGGGTTTGGCGTTCGGTCCGTTTCTGCTGCTGGCGACATTGGAAGGACTGCTGCAGGCCGCGGTCCTCACATTGACCGCACTCGGCCTGTCTCTGGTGTTCGGCGTCATGCGCGTCGTCAATGTCGCCCATGGCGAATTCTATATGCTCGGCGCGGTCGTTGCCTGGTGGGTGGCGTCGATGTTCTCGCTGCATCCGGCAGTCGGTTTCTTCGCAGCGCTCGTCATCAGCCCGCTGATCGTCGGCGCGATCGCGTTCGCCAGCGAGCGGCTGATCCTGAAGCGCCTGAACTACGATCCGGAATCGACCATCGTCGCCACGATCGGCATGCTCTATATCATCCAGCAGACGGTCCTTTTGACCTATGGTCCGGATGCGCGTCCGGTGTCGGCTCCATTCTATTACCGCATCCAGCTGCCGTGGTTCGGCTATTCCGGTTACAACCTGTTCGTCATTGCAGCGGCGATCGTCTTGCTGCTGGCGGTCTGGTTCGTGCTGAGCCGCACCCGGCTCGGCCTCATCATGCGCGCAACGCAGTTCGATCGCGAAATGGCGCAGGCTTTCGGCATACCGATCGAACGCGTCTATGCCTTCGTCTTTGCCGCCGGCGCCATGCTGGCGGCGGTCGCTGCGGTGCTGATCGTGCCGATCCGTCAAGCCCATTATCTGATGGGGCTCGATCCGTTGCTTCTCTCCTTCATCGTCGTCATCCTTGGCGGCCTTGGCAGTCTGCGCGGCACCGTCATCGCAGCCCTCCTGATCGGACTGAGCGACGGCATCATTTCGATGTTCTTCTCACCAACGCTTGCAAAGATCATCTCGACCCTGCTTGTCGCCCTTGTGCTGGTGTTCAAGCCGGAAGGTCTGTTCGGGGCAAAGGCGCGATGAGAAGCGAAAACACCATCCGCGTCATCGCGCTTCATGTCGGCGTGCTGGCAGCTCTCTTTCTTGTCCAGTTCGTGCTGCCCGATTATCACCACCTCGCCCTGACCCGCGTCATGCTGTTGGCGATCTATGCCATGGGCTACAACATGCTGTTCGGCTATACGGGCCTGCTGAGCCTCGGACATGCGATGTTCTTTGCCGCCGGTCTCTACGGCGCCGGCATGACGGCCTATTACACCGATCTCGGCGTGCCGCTCGCGTTTCTCATCGGAATTTGCTGTGGTGCAGCCCTGTCGCTCGTCATCGGCGTGATCGCGCTGCGCACGACAGGCGTGGCCTTCATGATTGTCACCATGATGTTCGGCCAGGTTGCCTATCTCACGATCACCTACTTCACCGACTATACCCGCGGCGAAGAAGGCCTGACGATGCCGACCTCTGCGCGCAGTTTCGATCTCCTCGGTCTCCACGTCGACCTGACGAATGCCGTCCAGCGCTACAATCTGGCGCTCGGCCTTCTGGCTTTGACACTGCTCGTCATCTTCGTCGTCGTGCGGGGACCAATCGGCAGGGTGCTGATCGCGATCCGCGAAAACGAGACGCGCACGCTGATGCTGGGCTTTGACACATTCAAGCTGAAGCTCGGTGCGCTCGTCCTGTCAGGCACGATATCCGCCATGGCCGGTGCCGCCTACGGGCTGATGTTCGCCTATGTCGGCGCTACCTTTGCCACCATCCAGTATTCGATCGAGGCGCTGCTCTTCACATTGCTCGGCGGTGCCGGAACCGTCCTCGGGCCGCTGCTCGGCTCGATCCTGATGTTCGACATGATCGACATCACCAGCGAATACACGCAGGCCTATCTGCTCGTGACCGGCGTGGCCCTGGTCGTTCTGGTCCTCTTCTTTCCGAAAGGCATTCTCGGGACGATCCGCGAAAGGTGGCTGCCATGGCTTCCGTGAGCCTGCTTTCGACCAAAGGTCTCAGCCGTCATTTCGGTGGTCTGAAAGCCGTCGACCATGTCGATTTTACCATCAGGGAAGGCGAGATCCGCGCGCTGATCGGTCCGAACGGTGCCGGAAAGACGACTTTCGTCTCGCTGCTCGCCGGCCGTATCGCCCCGAGTGCCGGGTCGATCGAGTTCCTGGGCAAGGACATTACCGACCGACCTGCACATAAGCGCGTGCGCGACGGCATCGCCTATACATTCCAGATCACCAGCATCTATCCGACGCTGACCGTGTTCGACAACGTGGCGCTGTCGGCACAAAGCGCTTTAAGGCGTCACCCCGGCTCGAAACGGTCTGATATTGCCGAGAAGGCGCATGAAGCTCTAGGCCGCGTTGGACTTGCGGATCGCAAGGGAGAGAAGGCCGGGACCATGGCCTATGGCCACCAGCGGCTTCTCGAAGTCGCGATGGGACTGGCGCTGGAGCCGAAACTCCTGATCCTGGATGAGCCGACGCAAGGCTTGTCGGATAGCGAGATCGAAAGTTTCTGCCGGCTGGTCAAGGAAATCGCCACGTCTGCAACGGTCCTTTTGATCGAGCACAACATGCCCGTCGTCATGCAACTCGCCGACACGATCACGGTTCTCAACCACGGTCAAATCCTCGCCGAGGGGTCGCCCGGAGACATCCGTGCCAACGCAGCCGTGCAGGCCGCCTACCTGGGAACCGGTTGATATGCTCGAAGTCTCCAATCTCGATGTCTATCACGGCAGCAGCCAGACGCTGCAGGGTATGTCGCTTACGGTGGAGAAGGGCGTGGTTCTCTGCCTGCTCGGCCGCAATGGTGCGGGCAAGACGACGACCCTGCGTGCCATCATGGGTCTCGCAAAGACCGGTGCCGGTAGTATCCGGCTGGATGGTACCGAAATTTCGGCGCTGCCGGCGCATGAAAGGCCACGCCTCGGCATCGGCTATGTGCCGCAGGGCCGCCGGTTGTTCTCCGAGCTGACCGTGCGGGAAAATCTCGAAATCGGCATGATGACGCGGCGCAGTCCGCAGCGCGTGCTCGACGAAACGCTTTCGCTGTTTCCCCGGCTGCAGGAGCGCCTCGGCCAGGTTTCCGGAACGCTGTCCGGCGGCGAACAGCAGATGCTGGCGACCGCGCGCGCCTTATGTCTCGATCCGAAGGTCATCCTTTTGGACGAACCGACCGAAGGCCTGATGCCCTCGATGATCGCCACGATCCGCGATGTCGTGTTGACGCTGCGCAATCAGGGGAAAGCAATCCTGCTGGTCGAGCAGCGGGTCGAGGCCGTGTTATCGATCGCCGACCGCGTCTGTTTCGTCGAGAACGGCAAGGCGCAGGCAGTCATGCCGGTTGAGGCGCTGAGGGCCGATCCGTCTCTTCTGTCCCGCTACGTCGGTGTCGGCTAAAGTTCGGCGATCTTGAGCGGCTCGATCGTGATCACCAGTCAGACCATGCCGACCTGGCCGGAATGCAGCCGGTTGTATGCGCCCCGACGTTCGATGAGGTCCTGATGGGTGCCCTGTTCGGCAATACCAGAATCGTCAATGACGACGATTCGATCGGCGCCCTGGATCGTGGCGAGCCGGTGGGCGATGATCAGCGTGGTCCGCCCCTGCGATAGTTCGGCAAGCGAACGCTGTATCGCACGCTCGGTTTCCGTATCGAGCGCGGAGGTCGCTTCGTCGAGGATCAGGATCGGTGGGTTTTTGAGGAACATGCGGGCAATCGCCACCCGCTGCTTCTGGCCGCCGGACAATTTCACGCCACGCTCACCGATGACCGTATCGAGACCCTCCGGCAGGTTTGTCAGCATGTCCTCCAGACGTGCGCGGTGCGCCGCTTCGACAATGTCGGCCTCGGAAGCACCCAGTCTCCCATAGGCGATATTTTCCCGCAGCGTACCACCGAACAGGAAGACATCCTGCTGCACGATGCCGATCTGCTGGCGAAGGGAATCCTTCGTCATCTTTCGGATGTCGATCCCGTCGATCGCAATGCTGCCCGACACGACTTCATAAAAGCGCGGAAGAAGCGAGCATATGGTCGTCTTGCCGGCGCCAGAGGGGCCGACGAATGCAATCGTCTCGCCCGCACGGATGTCGAGGTTGATCTCCTCGAAGACAGTCTTTGCCGCGGTGTATCCGAAGGTCACGGACCGGTACGCGATCTCGCCTTTCAGGTGATCAACGGCGACCGCATCCGGTGCATCAGCAATATCGGGCTCCGTATCGATCAGTTCGGTAAAACGCCTGAAGCCTGCGATCCCCTTCGGATAGGTCTCAATCACCGAATTGATCTTTTCCACCGGACGAAAGAAGATGCCGACGAGAAGCAGGAAGCCGATGAAGCCGCCCGCCGTCAGCTCGCCTGCCAGCACGAAATAGGCGCCGGTCACCATCACGACCATCTGCGTCAGCCGCATGCTGAGGTAACTCATGGAACTGGTTGCGGCCATCAGCTTGTAGGCTTCCAGCTTTACGCGGCGATAGCTTTGGTTGTCCTTTTCAAACAGCGCGCGCTCGTGACCCTCGTTCGCGAAAGCCTGCACGACGCGCATACCACCGACATTTTCCTCGATGCGTGCGTTGAACTCGCCGATCCGGCTGAAAAGCCGATGGAAATTCTCGGTCATGCGGCCGCCGAAATGGCTGGTTGCCCAGGCGGTCACAGGAACGATGGTCGCCGTGATGACCGCCATCTGCCAATTGACCGAAAACATCAGCAGCAGAGCGCCAATAAAGGTCATCAGCGCAATGAACAGGTCTTCAGGACCGTGATGCGCGACTTCGCCGATTTCCTCCAGGTCCTTGGTCAGGCGCCCGACGATATGTCCGGTTTTCTGATTGTCGAAATAGCCGAACGACAGCTTCTGCAGGTGGTTGAACGCCGCCCGCCGCATGTCTGTCTCGATATTGATGCCGAGCATATGGCCCCAATAAGTGACCACGGCCATCAACCCTGTGTTGAGGACATAGATGACGAGAAGGCCAGCGGACGCGAGGATGATCAGCAGCCATTCCTGGCTCAGCAGAAGCCTGTCCACAAACAGCTTCACCGCCATGGGAAATCCAAGCTCGAGGAGGCCGGACACGATGGCGCAGCCGAAGTCGAGGAGGAATAGGCCTTTATAGGGCTGATAATAGGAGAAGAAGCGGCGAAGCATGCTGACCTGCAGACGATGTCACATCTGGCCTGCAGCGATGCAGGCCAGATGTGAGAACATGAGTAGCCTTCTCATATTCGAAAAGCCGCCGGAAAGGATAGTGCCGTTATGCCACGGCACGCCATTCACTTCGTTCAGGCGGTCTGCATAGTTGTGATCAGCCGCGCCCGAACTCGTCGACGATACGGATGATGTCGTCTTCGCCGAGATAAGATCCCGTCTGAATTTCAATCATTTCAAGCATAATCTTGCCGGGGTTGGCCAGGCGATGGACTTCACCTTGTGGAATGTAGACGCTCTCGTTCTCGCGAACCGTCTGTACGGTGTCGCCAATCGTCACCTCGGCCGTGCCCTTGACGCAGATCCAGTGTTCGGAGCGGTGGTGATGCTTCTGAAGGGAAAGCTTCTTGCCGGGCGTTACGAACAGCCGTTTTACCTGGAAACGATCGCCGTTGAGTATCGAAGTATAACCACCCCACGGGCGATAAGAGGTTGGATGTGTCTCCGTGAGAGCGGAAGTCGCCTTGGCGGCGGCGAGTTGCTTGACGATGTTGCCGACGTTCTGACTGTCGTCGAGGCGGCCGACATAGACGGCATCCTCGCTGGCGATAACGGCAATTCCATCCAGACCCTGTACCGCCATGTGACCATGGCGCGAGAGGACGAGCGAGTTCTTCGTGTTGATCAGCGTCGCGTTGCCGAGCGCGACATTGCCATCGGTATCCTGCTCGCCCAGCTTCCAGATTGCATCCCAGCTGCCCATGTCGGACCATGTGAAGGACGCCGGCACGACGGCGGCATTTGCCGTCTTTTCCATGATCGCATAGTCGATCGAGATATTCGGGCTGGCCGAAAACGCGGCCTCGTCGAGGCGCAGGAAATCCAGGTCACCGGATGCCTTTGCAACGGCAGCGCTTGCCGCTTCCGCAACGGCTGGCGCAAAGCGGTTGAGTTCTGACAGAACCGTGCCGGCCTTGAACATGAAGATGCCGGAGTTCCAGACAAAGCCGCCAGACGCCAACATCTTTTCGGCTTCGGGCAGAGCAGGCTTTTCGACGAAGCGCTTTACTGTGTTCGCGCCGGTCGAAAGCTGGTCACCGATCTCGATATAGCCATAGCCGGTCGAAGGCTCGGTCGGTGTAATGCCGAAGGTGACGAGCTTGCCGCTTGCTGCCGTCTTGCGTGCGGTCTGAATGGCATCGAAATAGGCGTTGCCCGCTTCGATTTCGTGGTCGGAGGCCAGCACCTGCAAGATAGCATCGTCGCCGAACTTCTCGGCGACGAAGGCAGCGGCTGCGGCAACGGCCGGTGCCGTGTTGCGTGCGGACGGCTCCAGCATGATCGCCGTGAGTGGCAGGCCAAGCTCGCGTGCCTGTTCGGCGGCAAGGAAGCGGAAATCTTCGTTGGTGATGACGATTGCAGGCTCATAGAGCGTCTCGTCGGCAACACGCGCAAGCGTGGACTGGAACAGCGTCTGGTCGCCGACGAACTGTATAAACTGCTTTGGTGCAGAAGACCGTGACAACGGCCACAGCCGCGTGCCCTTGCCGCCTGCCATGATTACGGGAATGATCTTACCAACCATAGTCTCGTCTCCACTGACGCTTTTGCTTTTTCGATTTTTCATGAGTTGCGTTCTGCCGCCCAGCGCCGAATGAGATCGAGACCTTGAGCCAACAATTTCGAGGCTTCCTGTTCGTCTTGGGCTTCGACGTAGCAGCGCATTTCCGGAGCATTTCCGGAAGGGCGAAGATGGATGATACGCCCGTCTTCGAGTGTCGCGCGAAGCCCGTCGATGTCGCTTTTCGAAACGACCGAGCCGATCGGTGCAAGGAAAGCCGCGAGGTTTTCGTCGGATGCCCGCAGATTGGCCATCAATGCCGCACTCGTTTCCACCGGGAAGTTTTCCAAGCGGTCTGCCGCTGCAAACGCAAGCGGATGATCGGCAACGATACGCGATAGCGGTTGCTTGGCTTTCGCGAGAAGCGAAAGCGTCGCGATTGCCGGAAGAAAGCTGTCTCGGGTCGGCAACGCCTTCAATGTGCCGCCAGCGACTGTGAAATCGGAGCCGGTCAGTGTTCCGCCATTTGCCTCAAACCCAACGATCTCCGTATCACCGGCGTCGGCGGCCGACTGCATTGCCGCGATCACGAAGGGAGAGCCGACTTTCGTTCTCAAAACTCTGTAGTCGCCGGCGGCTTCTATCTGAGAGTTGGACGTGACCGGCGTGGCGACGACCTTGGCATGAAGAAAGTTCGCCGTGATCAGGCCCAACAGGTCGCCTCTGAGCGGTTGCCCTTTTTCGTCAGAGACAAGCGGACGGTCGCCGTCCCCGTCCGCTGACACGATCGCGTCAAGACGGTGCTGCGGGGCCCAGCTGCGAAGGAAATCAATCGTTTCGGCGGAAACGGCTTCCGTATCGACCGGAATAAAACGCTCAGAGCGTCCAAGCGGTACGACACGCGCCCCCAGCTTTTCTAGGATCTGGACGAAGAGATCGCGTGCGACCGTCGAATGCTGATAAACGCCGATAGTCAATCCGGCCAATGCGTTCGGAGCAAGCAGCATGGCATTGCGTTCCACGAAAAGCGCTTCGGCCTCCGCCCGCTGATCTGCAGCTTCGCCCGCCGTGTCGTCGATCTCTTCGCCAACCATAGAGCCGGCGATCGCCGTGATTCGGATCTCGTCCTGTTTGTCGATCTCGCCATCGGCACGGTAGAATTTGATGCCGTTGCGATCATCCGGGATATGCGATCCTGTGATCATCAGGCAGGCAGCCGAGAGCTTCATACCGTATAGTGCAAGCGCGGGTGTGGGAACGGCACCGCAGTCGATCGCGCAGAGTCCGGCTCGCTGCAGGGCGCCGATACATGTTGCCGATATACCGGGGCTCGAAGCGCGAAAGTCACGACCAACCAAGACCGGATCACCCGGTTTCGCAAGGCCGGCCTCAAGAAGATGGCGCGCGAACGCCGTCGCATAGAGCGCCGAGGCTCTCCCCTCAAGGTCAACGACAAGACCGCGAAGGCCGCTTGTTCCAAATTTCATGATGCGTCTGTTTCGATCGGATGGGTCAATGGTTGCGGGAGCCAATACCATAAAAATATGGGAGGTAGCTATAGACGCCTGCTCGTTAAAAGCCAGAGTATATATTCACATATAGTTAACCGCATTGAGGCGCCGATCTCCACTGTCCATGCAATTTTGCTCATTTTCTAAAGTATAGTTCGAGGGATGTATCGTATGCGTATCAGTGCTATCGAGTATCGCGAGGTTAGAGCTGGGAGCACTCATGCAAGATCGTCAGAAAATTTCGCCGCAGAGGGATTTAAGCTATCAATCGATCGTCGTTTTGCACTGGTCAGCATTCGCGTTGGTGCTTTTGAATTTTGGCGCCGTGCAAATTTCCACTCTCGCGATCTACGGATTAGCAAGTGCTCTCCTGCTTTGTATCGCCGTCTTCGTCCGAGGGATCCCCAAGGCAGGGGAGCCGGCAGTGAAAGCGGCTATCGTATTGGCTCTGGTCGCCTTCGCATGGGTAATGTTCCAGACTACTCCGCTGCCTGAAGCAATCTTCAGTCAACCGTCGTGGAGAGACCTCGTCGAGTTTCAGCTCGATGCTTCCCCGGTAATATCCTTGACGCCTGCGGATGACTGGGCATCGTTTCTTCGTTTCCTCGTGCCGGTTGAGGTCTTTCTGATCGGGATTATTCTGTGCGACAGCGACGAACGAGCGATCGCCACCCTCAGAGGCCTGGCGATAGCAGGAGCAGGTGTCGCTCTTCTCTCCATCGCCCAATTCCTGATCGCACCCAAGACACTCCTCTTCATCGCAAAGACGGCTTACCTCGACAGCCTGACCGGCTTCTTTGTCAATCGGAACACCGCCGCAACCTATTTCGGGATTGTCGCCATCCTGAACTATGGGATCCTTTCGTCTCACCTGCGGTGTGTTGAGGTCCGGCGAATTCTCGCGTCGCTGGATCAAGGCAGGGGTCTTCCATTCGATCAACGAAAGGCAGTTCGAGGAGCACTAAGCTTTGCGATACTGTTTATGGTACCGGTCACGGCTCTTGTGCTGACGAAGTCCCGGGCCGGGGTTGCGGCAAGTTTTGCCGCGCTTCTGTTGATGACCCTGTTGTTCGTGTTCAGATCTTCGCAGAACAAGCATCCTGTCCCTGCGCTTCGAGGTACCGGACTTAGATCCATCCGCGTAGGCGCATTTCTTACAGCGATTGCACTAACCGGCTTATTCGCAGCAGGCTTCCTGTCGCTTTCTGGCAGAGCTTTGCTCCGAGCAGAAGTGCAGGGCGCAAGCGACGGCCGCTTCTGCATCATGCCGGGATTGGTCTCGGGGGTATCCGATCATTTTCCGTTCGGGACCGGACTGGCAAGTTTCGAAACCGCTTTTACAGCGTATCGCGATCCGGACTGCGGCGTCTACACGGTTTGGAATCGTGCCCACGATGTCTATCTCGAAGCAGTCTTCACGTTGGGCGTCGCTGGCATACTCATTATCGCGTTTGGACTGGCCTTTATCTTATCGTGCCTCGTTAGAGGAATGGCAGCGAGGCGTCGCCTTCGTTATGTCCCAGAATCCGGCTTCGCGGTGGTGTTGCTGCTTGTCGTTCACTCCGCTTTCGACTTCTCGATCCAGATCTCCGGCCTCGCCATTTTCGTGGCTGCGACCTTGGCGCCGATCGTCGTTGTCTGCGTTGCCGATCCAAAAGTCGGGTCGAAAAACAGGCGAAATCGAACGATCCAAACAAGTGTGGCGGGGCAATTGTCGTCGGCGCCCAGCCTGCGAGATAAACAGTTGTCTCCTGCTTGAGATATGAAGTTTATCCAAAGCATCTACATTAGTAAGATAAATTCGATTGTAATATTTTATAGCTTAGGCACAATTAATATATATAATTATCAGTTAAATCTGTGATTTATCAGCAACAAAGATTCGTTTCGTTCTGGATTCATTTGTTACTTTCCAATCTAAACTAGAAATAAATAATCTCGTGTGCAAGTTTCGCTTGGGGCTTCTAAGGGGACACACGTGAAAATCAAAACCGCATCGACTTTTGTTCTTGTGGCGACGTCATTCCTGTCGGGATGCACGGCGCTGCCAAACTCTGGACCAGATTCTCGGCAGGTGGAGGCGCAGGCAACTGCAAAGGTTACATCAGCCAAAAAGGCACAGGCCGTCGGGATCGACTATGCTCTCGTCGACATTAGTAAATCTGTGCTTGCTTATGTAGAGGATACAAAGGCGACCTCCCTCAAAGGGGGGTTCGGCGGCGGTCGTGGCGGAGCCCCGAGCTTGCCGCTCGGCGTTGGTGACGTCGTTCAGGTCTCCGTCTTTGAATCCCAGTCCGGCGGCCTGTTTATTCCCAACGACGCCGGGAGTCGTCCTGGTAACTACGTGTCGCTACCGAACCAGACAATCGATCGGGAGGGTACGATCAGCGTCCCTTACGCCGGTCGTATCCCGGCCGCCGGGCGTCCGGTGGAGGACGTCCAGCGACAAGTTGAGGATGCACTCGCCAATCGCGCGATTGAGCCGCAGGTGTTGATCACGAAGGTCAGCAGCCGATCTGCTCAGGTCGCGGTTCTGGGCGACGTACGCTCGCCTGCGAAGATAGAGTTGACGGAAGCTGGTGAGCGCGTGCTTGACGTCGTTTCCGAAGCCGGCGGCCTGAGCTCGCCCGGCATCGAAACCTACATTACGCTGCAAAGACGCGGAAAATCGGCGACTGTCCTTTACGATTATCTGGTCGCCACGCCGTCTGAAAACATCTATGTCGCACCTGGCGACACCATTCTGGTCGATCGTGAACGTCGAACCTACCTTGCATTTGGCGCCTCGGGTCTCAATGGCAGGTTTGACTTCGAGGAATCGAAGCTGACCCTTGGTGAAGCACTGGGGAAGGCGGGCGGATTGCTGGACTCGCGTGCAAATCCGGCGCAGGTCATGCTCTACCGCACAGTCAAGAAAGACTTCCTGGCTAAGCTGGGCGTAGATACCAGTCGGTTCAGCGGCGAAGTGGTTCCCGTCATCTTCAGAGCCAATATGAGAGATCCTTCGGCTCTCTTCGCTGTCCAGAAGTTCCCGATGCAGGATAAGGACACGATCTATGTGTCCAACTCCGACTCCGTCGAAACGCTGAAGTTCCTCAACATCCTGAATTCTGTGACGTCGACTGTCGCTGGTGTTCCGTCGGATGCCATCGCCACCCGCGATGCTGTTCGAGAACTCGCCCCGTGAGTTTTGGCCTCAAATTCACAAGTTAACAGTAATTTAATCTCTCTATTGATGATTTTTTACTTCTGTGCGATGGATTGATTAGTTTAGTAATATTCGGGAGACAGTCATGCATAAGGTTTTTATAAGTAATATTGCAGGTATCGCGCTTGTCACTGCTCTAGTTTCAGGTATTGCTGACCTTTCTTCGGCTCATGCACAGTCGGCTTTGCCAACGGCGGGATGCTTCGTCGCGCCGGCCCGGATGTCTGATGCCGAGATCAGCGCGTTTCTCGCAGCTCCAGAAAGTCTGTTGTCGCAGTTCTCGTCTGGCGGACTTCCACTGTCCAATCAGGCTCGTTCGCTCGCCGGATCCAGCGCCGACGCACTGTCCCCGCTGATTGCCATCGCTGCAAAGGCCAATGCCGGTCAGGCTGCCGCGATCGGCGCGGGGCTTGCTCGTGCCGCAAGGGCCTGCGCTACCGTCAATCCCGAATATGCCTCCCGTATCCAGGACGCTATCGCGGACAGCGGCAATCGCGCCCTCGAGACAGCGTTTCTCGCGGCCAACAGCGAAACGCAGACTGCGTCTCTTGGCGGCGGCCTCAGCGGTGGCGGCTCGGCAACCGGTGGCGCTGGCGCGATTGGCGGCGGCGGCACGCCGGGTGGCGGCAGCAATGGTGGCGCGGGAACGACTGCGTCGACCGGCTCGGGCTCGTCCAGCTTCTCTTCCGGCGGCGGTAGCGGATATTACGCGAGCGAAGACGGCGGCTCGACGACGATCGTCGAAGGCAGTTCGACCACGGCGTCGTTCTGAGGCGGCTACTGTCTGGCATTTCATTGAGCGAGGTTTTTCTTGCAGATTCATAACAAGAGTTTCTCTGGTGGCCTGCAAGGCGACGATGTCGATTTAGAGCGCTCCGTTCAAGGAATTGATTTCGACGCTGTTTTAGCGATCGCCAGACGACAATGGATGATCGTAGCGGCCGCAGTGGCGGCCGCTATTGTCCTAGGATTGGCGTATATATTCACGGCAGTTCCTCTTTATACGTCCAACGTCAGCGTCTTGATCGACCAAGGCAATAGAGAAGTCGTTCAGCAGCTTTCGACAATTGGTGGCGTGGTCGACGACGAGGGTTCCGTTCTCAGTCAAGTTGAACTCCTGAAATCGGACACGATTGCCATGTCCGTCGTGGATAAGCTCGACCTTACGAATGATGCGGCGTTTGCGAGTGCCGGAGGGTCTGTCATTGGAACAATGGCCGGAACGCTCCGGTCGCTGGCAAATGTCTCTTCGTGGTTCGTTGTTGAACCCGAAACCAGCGATCAGGTGGAGGCGAAACGCCGCGCCGCTGCGAACACGCTCCTTTGGAGCATGGAGATCAGCCGCGTTGGTCGCACTTATGTTTTGAGCATCAGCTACACCTCTCCATCGTCTTCTCTCTCTGCGAAGATCGCCAACGCGATCGGAGAGGCCTATCTGGTTGACAAGCTCAATTCGAAATATGAGGCAACCAGGCGCGCAAGCGGCTGGCTGCAGGATCGCATAGCCGAACTGCGCCAGAAGGCTTTGGACTCGGATCTTGCCGTCCAGAAGTTCCGCAGTTCCAACGGCCTCGTTGCTGCCGGCTCGGTTCTGGTTGCTGACCAGCAGTTGTCCGAACTCAACAGCGCATTGATCGTCGCGCAGTCCGATACCGCAAAAGCTGAGGCGCGCCTGCAGCGGATCGCGCAGATCATCGCTTCGGGCCAAGGAGACGCGATCGTTACGGATGTTCTCGACAGTTCCATTTCCAACGAACTGCGCCAGAAATATCTCGATGCCTCCAAGCGGGAAGCGCAGATATCCGATCGTCTCGGAGTGAATCATATTCAAGCGATCAGGCTGCGCAGCGAAATGACGGAATACAACCGTCTGATGTTCGAAGAGGTCAATCGTATCGCCGAAAGCTACAAGAGCGATCTCAACGTTGCCAAGGCCCGGGAAAAGAGCCTGACGGATTCGGTCGCGCAGGCCACAGGCATCAGCGCCACCGCGAGCGAGACCCAGGTACAGCTGAGAGAACTCGAGCGGGAAGCTGACACCTACAAGAACATGTACCAGACCTTCCTGCAGCGGTATCAGGAGGCCATACAGCAACAGTCCTTCCCGGTCACCGAAGCACGTATCATCACGCGAGCGGCTGCACCCGACAGTCCGAGCCATCCCCGCAAGCCATTGGTACTGGCGCTGTTCGTGATCATCGGTGCCGCGGTCGGGAGTGGCCTTGGCGCGTTTCGCGAGTTCCGGGACCGTTTCTTCAGAACCGGCGAACAGGTTCGCGACGTTCTCAATCTGGAGTTTCTGGGCATCGCGCCAATAGTGGCTCCCGGAAAGGCCGTCGATGCTCCGGATAGCTCTGACGGTCGTGGCTTTGGCCAGGTTCGAAAGACCCATGCCGTTTCGAATTACGTCATCGATCACCCACTCTCCGCCTTCGCGGAAACGCTTCGAAGCGCCAAGATTGCTGCAGACCTCGCGCTTACCGGCAAGAGTTGCAAGATCATCGGCGTCGTTTCGTCATTGCCTGGAGAAGGCAAGTCAACGATTGCGGTGAATTTTGCCGAGTTGCTGGCGGGGCAAGGAAACAGAACCGTCCTGATCGACGGCGATTTGCGCAACCCGGGCGCGACGCGGGCGATCGGGAGACATGCGGAATCCGGCCTTCTCGAAGTGCTCATCGACAACAAGGATCCGCAGTCGCTTTTCCTCCGAAACGATCGGACTAAACTTGCGTTCTTGCCTGCAGTTGTCCGTCACCGCATTCCGCATTCGTCCGAACTGCTGTCGTCCGCGCGCATGCGTCAGGTGCTCGCAGACATCAGCAATACCGCAGACTATATCATTATCGATCTGCCGCCTCTTGGCCCGGTCGTCGATGCCCGCGCCATTGCAGGCCGAATTGACGGGTTCATCTTCGTCACCGAATGGGGCAAGACAGCACGCCGGGTCGTTCGTCAGGTTCTCGCTTCCGATCCCTATGTCCGCGACAAGTGTCTTGGTGTCGTGCTGAACAAGGTCGACCAGGAACGGATGAAGCTCTACCGAGCCTATGGCTCCAGCGAATATTATTACTCGCGATACTCCCAGTACTACCAGGAAGGCTGAGAATGACGCGGCGTGGTCGCAGACCGCTTCTCATCGGAGCGGTCGTCCTGCTCTGCATGGGAAGCCTGGCGATCTCGGTAACACAGGTCTCACGCTACGCCCGGTTCGGGACCATGCGACACATCGCGGCCCAGATTGAACGCGACAGACCGGTCTCGCGGGAGTTGCTCGAAGGAACTCTACCGCAGATGAGACTGCTTCTCAGAGACGATGTTTGCCAAAGCGAATTCGTCAAAGCAGCTGTAACGGTTGCGCTCGTCCGGCTGGATACGCAAAGCCCGGATGTCGATTACGACAACTGGTCGAGCGCGCTTGGGGAGGCAGAGACCGTGGTGCGCTTTGCGCTTCACTGTCGCCCGAGTGATGGAAATTTCTGGGTCCGGTATGCGATGGTCAGGCAAGCGGTCGGGGAACAGCCAGAGGAAATCGCAAAGCTCGTCACGCTGTCGCAGCTTTACGCCCCCGCAGAAGAAAACACGATTGCGGCGCGGTTCCGATTGTACAATCGCCTGACGCAGCCGAGCCTTACCCTCGCGGCAGCACCGCTGAAAGCGGATCTTGCGGTGGTATGTTCCTTGAAAGGCGCTGCCCTGCGGCGGCGTTTGCCTTTGGCGAACCCAGTCCTTGCCCTTGAGGTCCTATCTTACGCGCAAGATTGTCATCTCGGTCGATCGTTGCGCGACAAAACGGGGAGATAGATTCGTCCATCCGGACCGGGCGTCAGATCGTTCGAGGACGGTCGGTCGCGACCAGTTCTAGAAGGAACAAGTGAACCCGGTTCGCCTCCGCCCTGTTTTTCCTTCCGAGAGCGGAGGACCATTCCGCATGATCCCGGCTCACTCTTGGGGGTAGAGACACGGACCTCGTCAGCGATCAGATCCATTCATTCTGCGGGGGGCGCTCCTCAGATGCTCCGTCGCCGGCCTATTTCCACACGGTCAAACACGGCTTCCGTCATCCAGTTTCCCGAGAAATGCAGAAGCACTGTTGCGATAGGCCTGCTGCGTTCCTGCCGACATCCGTCGCCATGACGCATACATCTGCGCCAAACGGTGGTTGCCCGACAGTGACTCGGCATTACGGGCGAGGAAATCCCAGTACAAGGCGTTGAAGGGACAGGCTTTCTCGCCAGTTTTCTGCGACACGTCATACCGGCAGCTTTCGCAGTAATTGGACATACGAGAAATATACGCGCCGCCTGCGGCGTATGGCTTGGAGGCCATAAACCCACCGTCGGCAAACTGGCTCATTCCGATCACATTGGGCAGTTCAACCCATTCGTAGGCGTCGGCATAGACTTCCAGATACCAGCGATGGACCGCGTAGGGATCAAGACCTGCCAGCATCGAGAAATTTCCGACCACCATCAGACGCTGGATATGATGCGCGTAGGCATGGGTAATCGTCTGTTTGATCACTGTGGACATACAGGCCATGTCCGTTTCACCGCTCCAGAAAAAGTCCGGCAGGGGACGGGATGCGGCGAAGAAATTGCTTGTCTCGTATCCCGGCATTTTCAGCCAATAGATGCCGCGGATATATTCGCGCCAGCCGATGATTTGGCGGATGAAAGCCTCGACCGCATTCAGCGGCGCGTGTCCTTCGAAATACGCGCGCTCCGCAGCCCGGCATAGTGCGAGCGGATCGAGCAGTCCAACATTGATGTAGAAGGAGAGAAGCGCGTGGTTCAGGAACGGCTCTTCGGCCAGCATCGCGTCCTGCGTTTCGCCGAAATTCGGTAGGAAATCGCGGATGAATCCATCGGCTGCCTTCTCCGCATCGGTGCGGGTCACTGCAAAAGAGAAATTCTCCGTCGAACCCATATTGTTCGGGAACGTGCGCTCGACGAGCGCAAGAACCTCCTGCGTTGCTGCGTCGGGCGGAAAGACATGATGCTTCGGGCGAAACAGGTCGGGTTTGGCAGGTTTGCGATTTTGACTGTCGAAATTCCACCGGCCACCTTCGGGGTGGTCACCGTTCATCAACAGGCCGGTCTTGCGCCGCATGTCCCGATAGAAATACTCCATCGTCAGAGCCTTGCGGTCCTTGGCCCAGGCTTTGAACTCCGTCGTCGAACAAATAAACCGCGTGTCCTGCCGCACCTCTACCGGCAGATTTACCAAACCTTGCCAGTCTTCCATGGCCGAAAGAACGCGCCACTCGGCAGCTTCGGTGACGATGATCGATCGGGGTGACGTCTCTGCAATCGCGCGCAAAAGCTCGGTCGTGAAGGAGCCTGAATTGTCGCGATCATCAAGCCGCACGTACCGGACGCAGAAGCCTTTCGCACGCAGCTCATCGGCAAAATGGCGCATTGCGGAAAAGATGAAGGCGAGTTTCAGTTTGTGATGCTCGACATAGGTCGCCTCCTCCACCACCTCGCACATCAGGACCATATCCTGCGTGGGATCGGCACCCTCAAGGCTCGATACCGACAAGGATAGCTGATCGCCAAGAATGAAAATGAGGTTGCGGGTTGGATTCACGGCTCCTTTGATCCTCTCCTATAGTGACGGATACCGTGCCTTTCCGCCAAACCCCTGCAAGAGCAGAGGTCGGGATCGAAGAGGGAGCATGTCGATCTTGTCTATCCGGTGAATGCCGACGGGGTCGAAGCGTTGCATTGCTATACGCGAAAATCACAGGCCAATGATGACGGCGCGAGTGTACGCGCCGCCGCCTCCCATTTCGCTCGTCGATTGTCCATTCTCTGATCGGACCGCGAGCTGTGCGCAGACAGGCTTGCCCGTCGGTCCAGCCCCGAGTTCGAACGCTCCTCACGCCGCCCCGCTTTATTCGCGAAGGCTACTGGTCCAGCACCTTCCGTATTTTATCGGCAAGCTGATCGAGGCTGAAGGGTTTTTGCAAGAGGTGCGTTCCCCCCTCCAGCACGCCGTTATGGACAACGGCGTTGCGGGTGTAGCCAGTCGTATAGAGAATATTCAATTCCGGCATCAGAACCTTGGCGGCGTCGGCCAATTCTCGGCCTGTCATCCCCGGCATCACGACATCTGTAAACAACAAGGTCGGCTTGAGACCTGCCCTGATCAAGGTGAGCGCCTGCTCGCCCGATGCGGCTTCGACGACGGTATATCCCAGTTCCCGAAGCGCCTCGGTGGAGAAAACGCGCACGCGCTGGTCGTCCTCTACGACAAGGATCGTCTCGGAAACGCTGCCCCGGCCCGGCTGCTTGACGACGCCCTGGATGTTTACGGGGGCTTCAACCTCACCGTGATGCCGCGGCAGGTAGATCTTGATAGATGACCCGACGCCCTCTTCCGAATAAATTTTGACGTGCCCGCTCGACTGCCTGACGAAGCCGAAGATCTGGCTTAGTCCCAGACCCGATCCCTTGCCGACCTCCTTGGTGGTGAAAAACGGATCGAAAGCCTTCGCCATAACCTCGGGCGTCATCCCCGTTCCGGTATCCGATACGGCAATCATGACATATTGCCCGGCTGCCACTGCATTGTCCTGCGCGTATTCGTCGGAAAGATACGAGTTTGCGGTTTCGACCGTCAGGTTGCCGCCGCGGGGCATGGCATCGCGGCCATTCACGGCGAGGTTGAGAATGGCGTTTTCCAGCTGACTGCTGTCGGCATAGACTTTCCACAGTCCGGCCGCCAAGACGGTTTCCACGGAAACATGCTCCCCGAGCGTGCGGGTCAGCAATTCCGACATTCCGGCAATCATGCGATTGGGGTCGATCACCTCCGGCTGAAGCGGTTGCCGTCGCGAGAAAGCGAGCAGGCGGTGCGTCAGTGACGCAGCTCTCGTTGCGCCATCCTTTGCGGCCTCGATGTAGCGGCCGACATCGACCTCACCTCGCGCCAACCGCTTTTCGAGCAGGCTGATCGAACCCAGTATGACGGCAAGCATATTGTTGAAGTCATGCGCGATGCCGCCCGTGAGCTGGCCAACGGCTTCCATTTTCTGCGCCTGGCGCAACTGGTCCTGCGCGTCGACCAGCTTCGCGGTTCTTTCTTCCACTTCACGCGCCAGTTCCTCGCGGGACTTCGACAGAATATCGCGTGCATCGACGATGTCCTGGATATCGGTGCATGTCCCGAACCAGCGGCTGATTTCGCCATCCTCCTTCCGCACAGGCTGCGCGCGGCCGAGAACCCATCGATAGTTACCGCTACGATGTCGGAGGCGGTACTCGATGTGGTAGGGCTCTCCTGTGACGAGGCTGCGACGCCAGGTGGACCAGGCGCGATCCTGATCGTCAGGGTGGAAAACGCCGTTCCATTCCTCGCCGTCTGTCGAGCCTTGCGGGACGCCCGTGAAGTCGTACCAACGCTGGTTGTAATAATCGTGGTGGCCGTCGGGTTGCGTGGCCCAGATCATCTGGTCGATCGAATTGGTGATCGCACGGAAGCGTTCCTCGCTCTCCCGCAGCGCGATTTCGACAACGCGGCGATCGGTGATGTCAAATGACACACCCGGAAACCGCAATGGTGTACCGTCCGGCGCAAGCGTGACGCGGCCTTGGGCAGTCACCCACCGGACGGAACCATCCGCGTCGACGAGCCGGTATTCCTGCGAAAATATAGTGCCCGTCTTCAGCGCTTCGTCGATCGCGGATTGAAGGGCCGGCAGATCATCGGGATGAACCAGACGGAAAAAAGCACCGATCGGAGCGCCGCTGGCGGCAACGCTCCGCTCAACGCCGTAGATCTTGGCAAATCGCGCGTCGGCCACCACGCTGTCGTTCGGGATGTCCCAGTCCCACGTCCCGACAGTCTCTGAGGCGCCGAGTGCGTATTCCAGTCGCTCTTCGCTCGCCCGCAACGCCCGTTGCGCAGAGAGGCGGGCGGTCGTCTCGGTACCTTGGTTGAAAACCCCGACGACACGACCTTCCGCCGAAAAGATCGGTGCGAAGCTGTAGTCCCAATGCGTATGCTGAACGCGTCCGCCGCGAAGCATCGGCAGCATTTGATCGGCCACACGAAAACCCTTGCCCGTCTCGACGACGGCCATGAGTTGCGGTTTTATGATATCCCAGATGTCCGCCCAGACGGTCGACGCGGGGCGACCCAATGCCCACGGGTGTTTCTCTCCAGCGATCGGCGACCACGCATCGTTATAAAGGAGACGCATTTCGTCTCCCCAGTAGATGGCAGTTGGCAGATCGGTATTGAGGCACAAGGCCAGCGTGGTCTGCAGCTCTATCGGCCAGTCCTCGATAGGTCCTAAGCTGGTTGTGCTCCAATCGACCGCGCGAATCCGCGAAGCCATTTCGCCTTCTATCTCTGAAAGGATCTGCATCACGTCAGAGGCTCACTGGCTGTTCGGCACATGAAGGCTACGCTCATTTCAGTTTAATGGCTTCAGTCTGGAGATCGGGTCTAACAGAAAACGGGAGGGGTGGGGAGACGGTGTTTGACGCGTGGAGGATAGTGGCCACAGTCTGTGTTCAACCTCTAAGGCGAAGCGTTGTTTCCGCAGAATATTCCCGAGAAGCCGGTCTTCTCGCGCAACTGCTGTATCCAGAAAAACCAGAGGCGGCGTCTTGCCGGACCGGTATGAGTCAGCAAGCCTTCGGTACGGCGCAAGAGGTCACCGAATTAACCACACCGCCAAAAGACCAACAGCGACGACTGTTGTTGCGGCACCGTAGCCGTAAAACGATTCAAGCAATTTGCGGTGCATGGGTTTCGTATCTCCATCCCGTGCGTCGGACGGGGCCCCGGTCATTGTCATTTATGCAAAGGTCTCAGTCGAATTCGTCGCCTCAAGCAACCCTCGCGTCGTAACGGTAAAGGCGGAGTCATCCCTTGGTCGCTCTGCAAAACGTCGTTTGTGCAAAATGGTTCCATACGAGCATGTCAAAACATACACTCTCTGATGGTCTGGAGAAGTACGCCCGGCCCATGGGGTTTCGGGATAAAACGTTCTGCGAACGTAAGCTCGGATTGTTGAAGCGTCCAGTTTCCCGACGTGAGGATGATCCGGATCGGTGGCCATCTATCGCGCACCATCCGAGCGAGTTCCACGCCTTCACCCTCGGCAAACAGGTCGATATCCGTCAGGAGAAGTTGGATATCGAAGTTGCTCTCCAGGATGTCTATGGCTTGGGCTGCATCGACCGCGGCAAACACCTCGTACCCGGCATCCTGCAACTCCTCCACCAATATGAATCGGAGGACGGGCTCATCTTCAACGACGAGAATAACTCCGGCTTGGCTCATTTCGGACCTCGGCATCACATTCTCTGTACGTTACCGTACAATTGAACATTTTGGCGAGGCATCAGTTCCGACTTTTACACAGGGCGTTGTCTGAATCTGAGCCGAACTCTCATTCACATCCTCTACGGCTTGATGATGGGGCGAACGAGAAGTCGCGACAAGACGTTTCGGCCGCGTGTGTAAGGCGCGAGATCGACGTCGCTAACCAGCCTTGCCCCGCCTTCCCGGCGCTCGAGCGTGATCTTCCGGCTGTGAAACTGTTCAAGCTCTACGCGGTGTGCCACGCTCAGGATTGTGGCGTTGGGCAGCTCGTCGATCATCATCTCCATGATTTTGTCCTGCGTCTTTTCGTCGAGAGCGGAGGTCGCTTCATCAAGGACAATGATGTCAGGGTCGTTGAGGAGAAGCCGGGCAAACGCCAACCTCTGCTTCTCTCCTCCTGACAGCGTGTGGTCCCATGGCGCTTCGTCCTCGATCCTGTCGCGCAGGTGCCCGAGCCCGACTTTATCGAGGGCAACATGAATTTCTTCTGCCGACCACGTGTCTGCCGGTTTCGGGTAGGCGACGGCGCGACGCAGAGTGCCCGAGGGGATATATGGTTTCTGGGGCAGCATGAACAGTTCCTGGCCCTTGCGGAAGTTGACACTTCCTTCTCCCCATGGCCACAGCCCCGCAATGGCTCGCACCAGCGTACTCTTGCCGGATCCGGATTCACCCGCTACGAGGACGCGTTCGCCGGGCCCGATCTCCACCTGCGTTTCCTTGACAACGGCAGTGCCGTCGCCAAGCGAGACGGAGACCTCGTTCAGGCTGAGCATGGTGTCACCCTCAGTTTCGCCATGCTTGATCCGTCCGACAGTTTCGTTCTGTTCGGCCTGTTCCAAACCATCAAGCGAAACCATCAGCGAGGCTACGCGACGGGCGCAGGCATTCCAGTCGGCGAGACGGGGATAGTTGTCGACCAGCCATCCAAACGCACCTTGAACGATTGTGAATGCCGACGCCGCCTGCATGACCTGACCCAGTGACATGCTGCCATCGAGGAACTTTGGCGCACAGAGCAAGACCGGAACGACCGGTGCAATGAGCATCGATCCGTGTGAGACCAAGGACGTGCGCATATATTGCCACGCAAGCAGCCGCCACTGCTGACGGACATTAGCGAAGGTCCGATCGAGATCGTTGCGCTCTTCCTCTTCGCCGCCCAGCAGCGCGATGCTCTCGCCGTTTTCGCGCACGCGCGTCAGCGTGTAGCGGAACTCCGCTTCGACCTGGTTCTTATTCTCGGACACTTTCACAAAGTTCCGGCCGATGACCGCGATCGAACTCGATGTGATGATGGCATAGACGACCGCCGCAATCACGAGGAAGCCAGGTATGGTGACGTAATTTCCGGCGATCGGAATCGTCAGCGCGCCACCGATCGTCCACAGGACGACGATGAAGGTCGACGCCGACACGAAAGCCGAAATCACCCCTGACGTGAAATCCACGGGCGATTCCGTCGCGATCCGCATATCCTCGGAGATGCGGGCTTCCGGGTTCTGGTGATCGCCGCCGATCAGGTTCAGCTGGTAGTAGCGTCCATTCGTAAGCCACCGCGAGATCAATGATTTCGTGAGCCACGAGCGCCAGCGGCGCTGCATCAGCATGCGCAGATAGACCTGCGAACTGACGAGCGCGACGCTTCCAAGCACGAGCGGCGGAAACAGAAGGCCTAGCGAATAGACCTGATCGGCATTCCGCTGTTCGATCGCATCGAATAGTCCGCGGTTCCAGACGTTGATACCATACTGGAAAGCGACGTTGACACCGATGAGCGCGAGAAGCGTTATCGAGCATACCCAGGCGATCTTGTCGCCATCGCGACCCCAATAGCCGCGAGCGCTGACCCAGAAACGTTTGAGAAGATAGGCGCGTCGTGCCTGTTCTGCCTGTTCCGGGGTAAGGGTGGCGGCTGTTGCGCCTGGCTTGGTCGAGGTGGTTTCTGACATTGACACTCCGGTCGAGATCGTCCGCTGGGCAGCGCACTTAGAAACTGTAGAAAGATTGACGGAAACGGAAAGCAGGTGGGGTAGGTGTGGCCTATGCCTGCGGATCGAATGGCGCGGCTAAAGCGACAAGCTGCGCTGCGGCCATCGCTCTCGTGTCAAACATGATTTGCTTTGCTGGAGTGCCAAAGTGGCGTTGTGCGAAAACGCTATGTTCAATCATCGTTTCTCCTCCCCTGATACCCGCAGGTGGCGCAGAAACGTAGTTTGGAACATTAAGGTTCCTACCGCCGGAAAGACGATAGACACTAGGATTTTTGAGGGGTGTGGGGACTAGGTTTCCAGTCGCCCGTAGGCCTGCCCGTTGAGCGAGCTTCGACGGGGTATGGCCGCGGAAAAGGACACGTGAATCTTGTGTCGACATCTGTCAGTCGGGGAGGAGGGCGTGACCGGACATTGTCCGGTCACGGAAAAGGTTCAGCGGGCGTTGTACTTCCCGTCTACCTCGTTGATCGCCTGGACATTTCCGGCCGAGCGACCGTTCTCGTCAAAAGTCTGCGCCAGAAAGGCGTCCGCAATCGCCTTGGCCAGTTCGGTGCCGATCACGCGGGCGCCCATGGTAATGATCTGGGCGTTGTTGGAGAGGGCGGCGCGTTCAGCCGAATAGGTATCATGTGTCAGTGCGGCGCGGATGCCGGGGACCTTGTTGGCCGAGATGCAGACACCGATGCCGGTTCCGCAAACCAGGATGGCCTTGTCATAGGTGCCGTCGATGACACCGGAGGCGACCCGGTCGGAAAGCGTCGCGTAGAACGCATCGGGACCGGCATCGGTACGCGATACTTCGTGCACGTCGAAACGGTCCTTCAGATGATCAGCGAGAACCTTTGCCAGGCCTTCGCCGGCGCTGTCTCCTGCAATTGCAAGCTTCATGGTCATGTCTCCTCAGAGTTTGGCGGCACATTTTGCCAGGATGTCGAGATAGCCCTCGGCATTCCAGGCGGAACGGCCAATGAAGAGCCCGTCGATATGAGGGCTCGAAATCAGTTCTTCGCAATTGCCGGGATTGACCGACCCGCCATAGAGGCAGGGGATGCGGCGTCCAAGGATGGACTGCGCCACATCAATGATCTCGGCATGGCGGGCGGATGCGTAATCTGCGGTGGCGGGAATGCCATTCTCGCCGATCGCCCAGACCGGTTCGTAGGCGAGCAGGATCTCGGCATTCTTCTGGTCGCCCGACAGTTTGGAAAGGGCACCGCGAACCTCATCCGCAAGGACCTGCTGTGCGTTGCCGCTATCGCGATCAGCGAGCGTCTCTCCGATGCAGATCAGCGGGATGAGCCCGTGGCGAACCGCTGCTTCGGTTTTCAGCCCGACTGTTTCATTCGTCTCGCCGAAATGCTCGCGCCGCTCGGAATGGCCGAGCTCGACGATGTCGAGCTTGCAGTCCTTCAGCATCAGCGGCGAGATCTCGCCGGTCCAGGCACCCTGATCGGCCCAGTGCATGTTCTGCGCGCCGACTTTGATGGAGGTTCCGGCAAGGGCAGCTTTGACCTCGCGCGTGGCGGTAAATGGCGGAATGACGAAGCGCTGGATGCGTGAATCCCTGTCTTCATCGGCTGCCTTCACGGCGGCCGCGAACTCCAGAGCTTCGGCGAGCGTCTTGTTCATCTTCCAGCTGGTGCCGATCCAGAAGCTTGGCGATGTGGTCATGGATGTGATCCTCCCGACGATGCGATGGTCAGTGTGACGCCCGTGTCTTCGATGTCTCGAAGCAGTTGGGCCTCAGGCTGATGGTTGGTGATGACGGCGGCGAATTGATCGAGACCGGCGAGGACATGCAGCGCCGTGTGGCCAATCCGCTCGTGGTTGACGAGCAGGTAAGCGCGCGCCGACGATTCCATCATCGCCCGTTTTACCCGGACCACGGCGTCGTCCATGTGATAGGCCTGCCCCGATGCGACGGCCGGGGTTGAGATGAACGCAACGTCGGCTCGCAGCCGCGACAAAGCCTCTTCCGTGACCACGCCGAAGAATGCGTTGAACTTGGGCGAATAGACGCCGCCGAGGGCGATCAGCGTGATGCCCGTCTCGGTTTTCAGCCGCTCCATGACGGCCGCGTTGTTGGTGATAACCGTCAGCGGACGTTTGTCGGCCAGTGCCTCGCCGAGCACGGCCGCCATCGATCCGTCATTGACCATGACGGTCATACCGGGTTCGACCAGATCGACAGCCGCCTTGCTGATGGCGTGCTTGGCGGCATGATCCTGACGTTCGCGGATCCGAAAATCGCTTTCGAACTGGGTACCTGCGTCGATCGTTGCGCCGCCGCGCACTTTACGCAGCACCCCTGCCTGCTCAAGCTCATCCAGATCACGGTGAACGGTCATCTTGGAGATGGCAAAAAGCTCCGCCAGATCGTCGAGATCGACGGTTCGCTTTTCGATCAGCAGATTGATGATCCGTTGGTGTCGTTCTTCGCGCTTCATCCGAGACCGTCCGCGTGGGATGAAACGGATATAACACCTATATTGTTATAATCAACATTATGGATGTGATTTTGTGGCAGCCATGTTGGCTCTGGAGATTTCGACTTGCGCTATATCGCGTCTTTGACGCGCTGCCACGCATTGAGCAAATGAAGCCCCAATACCTTGGACAAGGTTTCTCCGTCCCGCGCTTCGAGCGCGACGATCATCTCCTCATGCTCGGCCATGGCCGCCGACCACTTGTCCGGACCCTCGTGGCCGATGAACCGGATTCTCTTCAAGCGCGACTGCAGTTGCGCTTGAACGCTGCTAAGTGCCTGGTTGTCCGCGATCCGACAGATTTCGGTATGGATGGCCTGGTTGAGCTTGTAGTAGCGCAGGCGATCCTTCACGTCGTAGCAGGCCCGCATCTCGTCATGCAGTTGCCTGACCCGGGCGATATCGTCATCCGTCGCGGTCTCGCAGGCAAGGCTTCCGGCAAGCTCCTCCAGGTTCTTCAGAACGATGAGCATGTCGTGCACATCCTTGCCGCTGAACCTTTTGACGATCGCGCCGCGGCTTGGAATGAGTTCGACGAGCCCTTCGCTGGCAAGGTACTTGATCGCTTCCCGCAGCGGCGTGCGCGAAACGCCCAGCTGTTCGCCGAGCTGGCTTTCGTGCATCCGCGAACCGGGGGCAAGCTCTCCCTCGATGATCATGTCGCGCAACCGAGTGACGAGCGTGTCGTGCAAGGCCGTCCGCCGGATGGGGCCGGATGGCGAGACAGGCAATTCGGGCAGTGTATCACTCATTTTGAAAGCTCGATTTCTGGACCGCCGTGATGATCAAAGCGTCTCGCCAGGATTATACCAGAACCCGAACGGCACCAAACGTAAAAATGCTGCATACAAAATGCAAAAGACTTGTCCTGCGATTCCGGATGGCTTAGAAACGTCCTCACCGAGGTAGGAGAATTGACCCATGGATATCACCCAGCATCACGATCGCCGTCCCACCATTGCGCTTGCGATGGGAGACCCGGCCGGTATCAGCCCCGAACTGACCGCACAGCTTCTGGCTTTGGATGACATCAGAGAGCAAGCCTATATCGTTGTGATCGGCGATCGGCGCATTCTCGATAAGGGCGCGCAAGAAGCAGGCGTTCAGCCAGATCTGATCTCGGCTTCGCTCGATGATCTTTCGGGTCTCGATCGCTCGAAGCACGCTTTTGTCGATTTGGGCCATCTCGCTCCGGAAGAGGTTGAGCGCGGCGAAGCGACGCTGGCCGGCGGCACGTTCGCCACGCGCAACTTCCGCACCGCCCTTGAGCTCGCCCATGCCGGAAAGGCCGATGCGGTCTGCTTCACGCCGTTCAACAAGAAGGCGATGCGCTTTGCCTACCCGGGCTACGACGACGAAATCCGTTTCGTGTCGGACGTTCTGTCGTTCACCGGCAAGATCCGCGAATTCAACGTTCTTGAGAAGATCTGGAACGCGCGCGTCAGCTCGCATATCCCGCTCAAGGAAGTGGCTGCCAACCTTTCCGTAGACCGGCTTCTGTCGGAGCTCGAACTGACAGTTTCCTGCCTGAAGGCATCCGGGATCGAGGAGCCGCGCGTCGCGGTCGCCGGTCTTAACCCGCATGCAGGCGACGGCGGCAGCTTCGGGATGGAAGAAATCGAGATCATCGAGCCCGCCGTTGCCGAAGCCAAAGCGCGCGGCTATGGCGTCGAGGGTCCGTTCCCGGCCGATACCGTGTTCCTTCGCGCGATGAAGGAAGGCTATCACGCGGTCCTCACCATGTATCATGACCAGGGTCAGATCGCCATGAAGCTGATCGGCTTCGACAAGGGCGTGACGATGATGGGTGGCCTGCCGTTTCCGCTTTGCACGCCGGCACATGGCACGGCCTATGACATTGCAGGCAAGGGCATTGCCGATATCGGCGCGACCCGTGAAGCGATCCTGCTTGCGACCCGTATGGCAAAGCGCCAGCGCCAGGCAGCCCAGGCCGCCTGATCACTTGATCATAAATGACCGGCCGTGAATGGCCGGTCATCTCAGCCCGAGAGGACGCGGGCTTGGCGCATGTCGGTCGGCTTGAACGCCGGCTGCCAACTGTCAGAGTGTGCGGCTTCCCTGCGCCATCAAGAGCGCGGTGGCGTCGCGGTTGGAGGACGACAATGACAAGTTCAGCTCCCAAGTGGACGCGTGAGACCTGGCCGATCGCGGCCGCAATGATTCAATACCCCAATATGTTGCCGGACGGTCGTTCGGTTCAGGATCAGACCGTCGAGGAGTGGGCCAATACTGTCGGTGAAGTTGCAGATGCAGGCTTTACCGAAATCGATCCCACAGACAGCTGGCTCCGCGTCGCCGATCTTTCGGCGGATCGTCGCCGTGCGTTCTGCGAGGTCGTGAAAGATGCAGGCATGACCATCCCGGCGATCTCGACATCGCGGCGCAGCGTTATCGACGAAAAACACGGCGACGATTACCTCGCCTACAGCCACCGCGTCATCGACACAGCCGCCGAGATCGGTGCGCAGAGCGTTTCCTTCGGCTTTTTCGAACCGCTGACGGACAAGCAGAAAAGTGCATTGTGGTTCTGGACCGAACAGGGCGCCAAGAACCCGGATGACCCCGCAACGTGGAACAAGGCGGTGGCTCGCATTGCCGAACTCGGCAGGCATGCCGCTGAGGTCGGCATCGAGGTCTCCCTGGAAATGTACGAGGACACCTATCTTGGAACGGCTGACAGTTCTGTCCGCTTCGTCGAGGAAGTCGGTCTCGACAATGTCGGCATCAACGCCGATCTCGGCAACCTCATCCGTCTCCACCGGCCGGTCGAGCACTGGCTGCAAATGATGACGAAAGTCGCGCCGTTCGCCAAATACTGGCACGTCAAGAACTACATGCGGATCGAGGACGAGCATGCGGGCCTGATCGCCAGCCACCCTGTTCCGCTCGAATCCGGCTTGATCAACTATCGCACAGCAATCAAGCTTGCGCTGGAACACGGTTTCAACAGCCCGTTCCTGTGCGAGCATTATGGTGGCGACGGCCTTTCCGTCAGCGCGACCAACCGCGACTATCTCCGGCGCATTCTGCCGCGTAATTGAGGACCGCTTACATGACGACGATCTTTGATGCCCCAGACGAATTCGCCTCGACTGCGCTTGCCGGCTTTTGCCAGATCTATCCTAACCATGTGCGTCTCATTGCCAACGGTGTCGTGCGTGCCACGAAGGTCCCTGACGGCAAGGTTTCCGTCGTTGTCGGCGGCGGCTCGGGTCATTATCCGGCTTTCGCGGGCTATGTCGGTCAGGGCATGGCCGATGCAGCGGTCGCCGGTGACGTGTTTGCGTCTCCATCGACGGCAGCGGTTGCACGTGTCTGCCGCCATGCCGACAATGGCGGCGGCATCATTCTCGGCTTCGGCAATTATGCAGGCGACGTGCTGAACTTCGGGGTCGCCGCAGAGCGCCTTCGTGCCGAAGGCATCGATGTGCGCATCATTGCCGTGACCGATGACGTTGCGAGTGCGTCGGCTGACGAACACGCCAAGCGCCGCGGCATCGCCGGCGACCTCATGGTCTTCAAGATAGCGGGAGCGGCGGCGGAAGCGGGGCTTTCGCTGGATGAGGTGGAGCGTATCGCCCGGCATGCCAATGAGCGGACAGTGTCGTTCGGTGTCGCCTTTGCAGGCTGCACCCTTCCAGGTGCAAAGCAGCCGTTGTTCACGGTCCCCAAAGGCCGGATGGCACTCGGTCTCGGGATCCATGGCGAACCTGGCATCAGCGAGCAGGATATCGCGAGCGCGACGGATCTTGCAGATGTGCTCACGGACAAACTGCTGGCCGAAAGGCCGCAGGGCTGCACGCGCGTCGCGGCCATTCTCAACGGTCTCGGTTCGACAAAATACGAAGAACTCTTCGTGCTGTGGACCGCCGTCCAGAAGAAACTTACCGGGTCCGATCTTCAGATCGTCCTGCCGGAAGCCGGTGAGTTCGTCACCAGCCTCGATATGCAGGGTTGCTCGCTGACGCTGACTTGGCTCGATGAAGAGCTTGAGCGCTATTGGGCGGCACCCTGCGATGCGCCGGCATTTCGTCGCGGACGGCCTGAAGTCGCCGAATTGCGCACCGATGTCATCACCGATGAGGAAGCTGCCCCAGTGATCCCGGCGGCCTCCGAAGCGTCGCAGACGTCGGCTGCCTGCATATCCGATCTGTTTGGCAGGGTTGCCGCCATGCTCAGGGATAAGGAGTCCGAGCTTGGCCGCATCGATGCGATCGCCGGCGACGGCGACCATGGGCAGGGAATGCAGCGTGGTTCAGATGCCGCGGCCAAGGCGATGGCCGCTGCCGTATCGGCTGGCGCCGGCGCCCAGACGACGCTTGCGTTGGGCGGCGATGCCTGGGCTGACCGGGCCGGCGGCACATCCGGCGCGATCTGGGGGTTGTTGCTGCGGTCGTGGAGTAGCGCACTGAGCGACAACGACGTGCCTGATGAAGCAGCGATTGCCGAAGGCGCGCGCAGGGCGCTCGATGCCGTCACCAGTCTCGGCCGCGCCCGGATCGGCGACAAGACGCTCGTGGACTCGCTTATTCCGTTCGTCGAGACGCTGACGGAGAAGACCGCGGCCGGCAAGTCACTGCCGGAAGCCTTCAAGGCTGCAGCCGACGCTTCGAGCGCGGCTGCCGAAGCAACAGCTGCACTGACGCCGCGGCTGGGCCGTGCGCGTCCGCTTGCGGAAAAGAGCATCGGCCATCCGGATGCTGGCGCTGTATCGCTGTCCATGGTAGCGCAGCTTGCTGCCGGCTTTATCGCCGACCGCGGCTAACCCTGAAAAGGTCTGTTCGGTTTCAGCCGAACAGACCGACACATGTGAGCCACAGGCCGGATGCCAGGGTAATGGCATCCATCATCAGGCCAAACTTGCGCTCTGACATGCTGACGACATAGCGTTTTGCAAAGAACGTTCCGGCCATCAGTGACGAACCAATCACGAGACCGCTGATCACGAGATCATGGGTCAGCGCACCTGCCTGATAGAACGTGAAAACCTTTGCCGCCTGCACGAAAATCGAGGCTGCGGCTTCCGTCGACAGGAAGGCGCCCTTGGTCAGCCCGAAGGCCATAAAGGCTGGAATGCTGAGTGGGCCGGTGGATAGGAACATCCCGGTCAGAAACCCGATACCGGCACCGGCGATCGACATTCCACCCAGCCCGATGGTCATGTTGCGGTGGCGAATGTATCGCCGGAACGGGACGAGCAGCATGATGAAGAGGCCGAGCAGGGTGCCGCTGACCGCTGCCGGCAGATGGACCAGGCTGACAGCGCCCAAGGACGCTGCCGGCATGCCGGGGAGCGCATAAGCGAAAACGGCGCGCCAATTGACATGCCTGTGCCAAGCCATCACACGCGCGGCATTCGCCATCAACCCGGCGATCGCCATGACGGGAATGGCGCGAGCGGGATCAAACATCGGAACAAGAACGGGCAGGAGAATGAGGCTTGCGCCCGTGCCGATCACCCCACTCAGGCAACCGGCGACGAAACCTATGGCGCAGACGAGGATATAGGAAAACAAGGCTTATCCTCGACGCGAGTTCGGCCACAGGGCCTTTGAGAGCGCGCGGCCAGCGTTCGCGCCGGCCGCGGATTGCCTGGGAGGCTTAGAAGAATGCCTTGTCCTGCTCGCGCCGCAGTTCGAGCAATGCCGATGTCTCGTCGAGTTCGACATCGCCGCAAAGGATCGGCTGGCCCGCCTTGACGGCCCTTTTCAGCGTGCGATTGGCAGCCAGGTAGAAGGGAACTGCCCTGTCCTCCAAGAGCGGACCGGCCGGTATCATCCGCGCTGAAACGTTGACGATCGAATGATGGTGGCCGCTTGCCGTCAGAACTGTTCCAGCTTCGATATCGGCATCCGCATGCGCGACGAGGTCGATCACCGGCCGCGGCTCGGCTGCACCACTGGAGACGCCGCGCAGGCCGACTTCCAGAATGCTCGTCGCAGCCTCGACGCCCAGAAGATGGCGTGGAATGTAGAGCATGGCGACATCGCCCTTGCGGCTCACGACATGGCCTTTTTCCGCCAGCATCTGCCAGGTCTCCGCGTCGTCGCAACGCACCGTCACGAAGACGCCGCCGGCAAAGCTCAGTTCGCCGGGAAGCCGCAGGCAGTGGAAGACGTCGAGCACCTTCGGCGTGCCGAGCAATCCGCCGCTCGAACGCTCGGAAAAGAAATCGGCAACTTCGGTGATCCGCGCGATCGGAACATGCAGGGCGGCCCGGTCGACCACGAAGCCCGTGGCATTGGCAACCAGCGTCATTTCACACAAGTCCGGAACTGCCCGCTGCGGAAACTCCGCTGCGATTTCCGATCGTCTTGCTGCGATGGTCGACAGGTCCAGTGTTGCCGGTTCGATCCAGTCGCCAAAATCAGGTGCAGACGCAGTCTTGCCGTTGGAGCTCAATGTCTTCTGTTTTGGGTCGTAGACGAAATCGTATTCGCTGGCCTTGCCGGCGGCGATGATATCCAATCCGAGCACTTCTGCCCAGGTGACCAGACCCATCAACAGGCTCGGCTGATCGCCATCGACGGGGGTGACGATCACATTGTTGTTGCGGGCGCGGAGAGCAAGGCCGGGACCGACGACGCTATCGACTTCCTTGGAGACGAGCGCGACATGCTTGCCCGCATCGATCGCAAGCCGGCAGTGTTTCGCCCCGGCTTCCGGATGACCGGTGGCTTCGACAACCACGGAGATCGGAAGGTCGAGGACGACGGAAAGGTCACCCGCCGCAATATAATGGCCGTTCTCCCAGGCCGTCTTCGCCTCGCTCGCGGTTGCGCATTGGGCAATCCTGGACGGATCGATCCCAAGACCCCGCAGAACGTCTGTCGCGGTTTGCGCCTTCAGATCGACGGCAACGCGGGTGCTGATCAGTGGCGTCTTCAAACTCTGCGCGATGAAGCTGCGGCCGAAGCCGCCGGTGCCGACGATGCAGCATTCCACCGGGGCGGACTCTCTGCCGAAATAGGTGTGATAGTTCATGGTGTTCCCCTCCTAAACCGAAACGAAAAAGGCGTGGGCGCGGCTTATGCCGCCGCGTCCACGTTCTTGTGGCTTCTGAGGTACTTGATGAACTTCAGGCTCTGCGGAATGATGAGAAGCGCGAGTGCCACTGTCATGATCGAGCCGACCAGATAGTTCGAGAAGAAGATCCCGAGCGATCCGTCGGAGGCGATCATCGACTGGTGGAACGAGCTTTCCGCCTTGCTGCCGAGAACCATGGCGAGAACCAATGGTGCCAGCGGAAATTCCAGCTTGTTGAAGACGAAACCGACGACGCCGAAGATCAGTACGAGCCAGAGGTCGGAGGTCGAATTCGCCACCGTATAGGCGCCAACGAAGCAGATCGCCACGATCATCGGACCAATGATTGCAAACGGGATGCGAAGCAGCGCTGCAAAGAATGGAACGGTCAACAGGACCAGAATGACACCGACGAAGTTGGAGATATACATGCTGGCGATCAGGCCCCAGACGAAGTCTGGCTGCGTGGTGAAAAGCATCGGGCCGGGCGTCAGGCCCCAGATCATCAGGCCGCCCATCATCACGGCGGCGGTTGCAGAGCTTGGAACGCCCAAGGCAAGCATTGGCAGCATGGCGCAGGTGCCGGCCGAATGGTCGGCGGTTTCCGGTGCAACGATACCTTCCGGACGGCCGGTACCAAACTTTTCGCCCGGCTTCGACCACTGGCGTGCGAGACCATAGCTCATGAACGATGCTGCGGTCGGGCCGCCGGGCGTGATGCCCATCCAGATTCCGACGGCAGACGAGCGCACGATTGTGGTGAAGTATTTCGGCAGCTCCAGCATGGTCTTGAAGACGTCGCGCGGATCGATGCGCGACGCGACTCCGCGGAATTTCAGCCCGTCCTGAACGGTTGCCAGAAGCTCGCCGATCCCGAACAGACCGATGACGACGACCAGGAAGCTCACGCCGCTCAAGAGTGCTTCGATGCCGAATGTCAGGCGAAGCGATCCGGTAACGGTATCCATTCCGACAGTGGAAAGGAGAAGGCCAAGGCTGAGCGAGACGGCCGTCTTGATCGGCGAAGCGCTGCCCATGCCGACGAAAGCGCAGAAAGCGAGGAAATAGACGGCGAAATATTCAGCCGCGCCAAACCGAAGCGCAAAACGCGCCGCCCAGGTGGACAGAAGTGTGATGACGACGATACCGACGAAGGCGCCGATGCCGGCCGACATGAAGGCAAGCGTGAGAGCGCGGGTCGATTGCCCGGATCGCGCCATCGGATAACCATCGAAAGTGGTCGCCACCGAACTCGGCTCGCCGGGAATGTTAAAAAGGATCGAGGTCGTCGAGCCGCCGAACAGCGCGCCCCAATACATCGACGCCAGAAGGATGATCGCCGAAACCGGGTCCATCGTAAAGGTCAGCGGAATGAGCAGCGATACGCCGTTCGGAGCCCCGAGGCCGGGGAGGACGCCGACGATCAGCCCGAGAAGGACGCCGACGATCATCAGGGTGATGTGCATCGGCGTAAGTGCCGTCGCAAAGCCACCCATAAGCAGTTCAAAATTTTCCATGATCAAGCTCCGGGTGCTTAGTAAATGCCGAGCATTTCTTCGATCGGGCCCTTATGCAGCGGCACCTGGAACGCTTTTTCGAAGACGAAATAAAGCGCGATGGAGAAGACAACACCGATCAGGATCGCGATCCACGGCTTGTAGCCGCCGTTGCGCCAGGCAACGTAGAAGAGATACAGCGCCGTCCCGATATAGGTGCCGAGAAAGACCGTCACGATGACGAAGACGATCATCGGCAGAAGGAAGGAAAGAACCCTTCGCGTCTGTTCCGGTTCGAGGAACGTCTCGCGCATCTCCTCGCTGCCCATTTTCAACCTGAAAATGGCCTGGGCCGCACTGGCGAAAGCCGCAACGATCAGGATGATGCCGACGTAAAACGGAAAGTAGCCGGGCATGGGACCTGATTCACTCCAGCTGACGCCGAGTTCCAGGGCACCTGTTGCACCCAGCGCGCCGACGGCGGCAAGCGTGATGGCGGTGACGATCTCGACATGGAGTCGCTTGATATGCATGATTGTTTTCCCTCGATCGCAAGATCCGGCATGAAAATGCCGGATCTAAAATCGCATTGGCGTCAGGACTTTACTTAACCAGCCAACCTTCGGCCTCGAAGACACCGACGGCGTTCTTCTCGCTGGTCACAATGAAGTCCTGCAGCTTCTGGCCGGACATGAAATCGCCGGTCTGAGAGGTCTTGCGGACATAGTCGGCCCATTCCGGGGTCTCGCTGACCTTTTTCAGAACGTCGCTGTAGTAGGCGACCGCATCATCAGGCGTTCCTGCCGCGGTCCAGACCGTGCGGGGCATCTTGTAGGACGGAATGTTGACGCCGCTCGAGGCGCAGGTCGGGATGTCGCCCCAGCCCTTGCCGTCATGGACCGGGTCGCTCTTGGCCATCGGCTTGTCGGAGAAGACGCAAAGCGGCTTGATCGCACCCGCCTGCCACTGACCGACATTCTCGTTCGGATTGTTGACGTTGGCAGCGACATGGCCGCCAGCCAGCTGAACGCCGACTTCGCCACCGCCATTAAAGGGCAGATACTTGAAATTGGTGCCTGTCGTCTGCTCGATCAGAGCGACCAAGGTTTCATCCGTGTCCTTCGACTGGCTGCCGGCGAAGGAAAGCTTGTTCGGCGCGGCTTTCGCGGCATCGATGAGATCCGTCGGCGTCGCGTATTCGGAATCGGCCTTCACCCAAATCAGAAATTCGTCGAATGCGAGCGCTGCGACGGGACGCAGGTCCTCCATCGAATAGGCGAGCTTTGCGACATGCGGCAGGAGATAAGCGTTGTTGGTTCCGAAGTAGAGCTTGTTCGGATCGCCTTCATTCTTGCGAGCGTATAGGAACGCTTCCGCGCCGCTGCCGCCGCCCTTGTTGAGGACCACCATCGATTTTTCCATAAGCTTGTGCTTGGCGATGATCGACTGGATGGTACGGGCAAAGTTGTCGGTGCCGCCGCCCGGGCCGGATGCGACGACAAACTCGACGGGGCGTGTCGGTTCGAAGGCAAGCGCCTGTCCCGCCAGCACGACCGCGGCCGCAAATGTCAATCCTACGGATAGCTTCTTCATCTTATTCCTCCTTTAGATGAAATGGCTGCAGGTTTGCCTACAGCCGATCGGTCCTCGTGTTCACGAAGCGGCAGCGAACTGCGTCCTCGGCGCACCTCGTGATATCGACCCGGCAATGAGCGGCCAGGCAGACGCCGGCTGCGATCTCGTGATGTCGGGCAGTTCTTTGAATTCGAGTGAGAAAGAAGCGAGCGCGCTGAAGCCACTCTGATCGTGGCGGTTGGGCCTCGCCGAGACGCCTCTTGCGGGCGCAAGTCCGACTGATTTTGGGCTTCGTCCTGACGCCATAATCTCCTCCATCCGAGGAAAATCATAGGCCATCTATTAGCACACATCAAGTCTTCAGAATTTTGTATACAAAATTTTGCGGACAGGAGAGCGCAGGCGGCGATACGATCGATCAGCGCGATCTAATCGATTTGCTCTTGCTTTACGCGATAGCCCGACTGTTCAAACTCGCGTTTGCGAACGCGAGTTTGAACGGATCGCGAGATTTTTTTTAGCGAACTTAGGCTGATCGGCACCGGGAACCGTCATGCGGATAGCACAACAGCAACCTTAGATTCAGGTCCCGATCGGCGATTCGCGATCGCAGCCAGGTCTATTCAGCCTTCGACTGCGTGCTACCCAAAGAGAGCCGTCCGGGCGACCTCAGGCGCGGTGCCGGTCATGCCGGCTTCGTTCGCCATCGGCAGCCGGTAGTATTTGCGTGCAGTCCCCGCAAAGAGTTTTGCCTGATCTCTCAGGGAATAGCGTGCCGCCACGTCCTTGAAGCCCGAATAGATCGTGTCAAATGAACCGCATAGACTATCGACCGGGAAATTGCTGGCAAACATCGTCCGCTCGGCTGAGAACATAGCAATGGTTTCGGTAATGATGGCGCTGTTGTCCTCGATTGACCAAGGCCGCCCTTTCTGGCCGATCCCAGAAATCTTGACGCAGACATTGGGCATATCCGCAAACTTGCCCATCGCCGCGTGCCATCCCTTCATCCCTTCGCTGGATCGATCCGATGGCAGACCCGTGTGGTTGAGGATGATGGTCGTGGAAGGAAAATCCCGTGCCAGCAGCATGGCCTCGTCGAGATGCCACCAGTTCGTCTGGAGATCGAAGCTCAGTCCATGCGTCTCGAGAAGGGCGTAGCCTTTGCGCCAGGTCTCGTCGGTCATGAGAGTTCGGTGATCGGCAGCAACAGCGGCGCTTTCGGCGCCGCCCGGCTTGTGACGCACGCTGCGCACCAGCTCGAACGCTGCCTGATCGGCAAGGACATCAGCCACATCGGGCCTATCGAGCCATGCCTGGGCGACGATGGCATTGGGAAGCCCGAATTCATCCGCGACCTTGGTTGCGTATCGGCTTTCCCCAATGGGATCGGCCGGATCCCACTCGGTCTCGACATAGACCGTCTGCACGACGTTGTGACCTTCCGCGTCCTTCAGGTAGTCGGGCGGAAGATAGCGCCGCTTGATCGAGCTGTAGTCGCCATACCGAAAGGGGATTTTTGCCTCCGGCTTTAGCCAGGGATGGTCGTTGGCGACGGGGTCCCAGAAATGCTGATGCGCATCGACGATAGGGCCGTCCCAAAGAGGAAAGTCGTCCAATTAGCTGCCCTTCCGTTCACGAGTACCTTCGTTGAAGTCGATGGTGAGAGTGGCGATGACATAGACGACGGCGCAGCCCGCAAAGAAGCCGAGCACGGTGCCATAGGAGCCACCGGTCCATTGAAGGATGAAGCCTGTCAGGATCGGGACGATGATGCCGCTGACACTGCCGGCAAAGTTCATTGTGCCGCCGATGACGCCGACCCGGCTCTTCGGCGCGAGGATCGAGGGGAGGCTCCAGTAAAGGCTGCCGAAGTAGAGCAGGAATAGTGTGGCGGAGAGAAGCGCGACCGCGGCAACCGGGCTGCTCACATGCGGCAGAGCGATGAATGTGGCGGCGACGCCGAGGCCAGTGATGCCCAGAAGAAGCTTGTAGACGACGGATCGTTTGAACCCTGCGGCCACCATCTTGTCGGCGACGAAGCCGCTCGCGAGCGAACCCAGCATGCCGGCGAGGAAGATGACGAAAGTCGCTCCGCCCATTTCCTTGAGGTTGAAGTTGCGCGCCTGCGCAAGATAGCTCGGGCCCCAGGTCAGCAGACCGAAATTGATCATCGCCCATCCTGCGCGACCTGCCACGAGGCTGACGATCGACCGGCGAAGGATTTCGGTCGGTTCGCTTTCCGTAGCCTCGAACTTCGGTTGCCCCACTTCGTTGATGATATCCATTTCCGCAGCGTTGATGCCCGGATGCGTGGACGGATTGTCACGGAGGTAACGCCATGCGAGCCAGCCCAAAAGGATGGTCACGAGCCCGGCGACGATGAAGGCAAGCCGCCAGCTGCCGAGCGTAAGGATGAGCCAGCTGATCAGGACGCCGCCGATAGCAGCCCCGAGCGGGGCACCGCTATCCATGAAAACGGCACCGCGTGCCCGTTCCCGTTTCGAAAGCCAGATCGAATTGAGTTTTGCTCCGGCCGGGAAGAGAGGCGCTTCCGCCGCGCCGAGACCGATGCGGGTCAACAGAAGCGAGATGCCGCCGGTCGTGAAGCCCGCAATGGTCTGGAAGATACCCCAACCGAGTGTGGACACCGTGATGACCGAGCGTGCGCCAAAGCGGTCGATCAGCATGCCTCCGGGGATCTGCATCAATGCGTAGCTCCAGAAGAAGGAGCTCAGGATAAGACCCTGCATGGCGGGGCCGAGCGAGAATTCGGCGGCAATGCTGGGCATGGCGATCGACAGAGCCGTACGGTCGACCATGTTGATGACAACGAGCAGGAAAACGACGACGAAGATGTACCATCGTACATTCGTTGCCGCTTTACCCTTTAGCTCCACGCGGCCAGCGGCAACGGGTTGCTGTTCAATTTCGGACATAGATACAAATCCTCCCTGACTTGTCGGCGCAGGCCTCATCAGGCTTGCATCCACCCGGTTGTCACCGACCTCCTTGATCGGCGTTCCTCTCCACCGTGCATCCCGGGAATATAGTTGACTGGCTATGCCGAAATAATGAAATATACAGATCATGTGATCGGCTTTTCCGATCACGGCATCCGCCGGCTGAAATGGATTGCGCCAATGACATCAGAGCGTTTCGACCGCGGGCTGTCGCTCCTTCGCCATCTGAAAAGCACGCAACTCCTGCTTCTCATCGAGCTTGGAACGGTCGCGAGCCTGCGAAAAGCCGCCTCGGCTCTCAACATGACGCAGCCGACGGCGACGAAACTGATCCAGGATCTGGAAGCGGCCGTCGGCCATCCGCTGTTCGAGCGCAGTTCCAGGGGCATGCGCGCAACGCCCTATGGCGAGGTGATGATCAGACATGCGCGCCTGATGCAGATGGAGATCGTCCGGACGAGGGAGGATCTCGATTCGCTGTCGTCGGGCGCATCCGGCACGTTGCGGATCGGGGCTGTCATCAGCGCCGTTCCGTTTCTGCTGGCAAAGGCTGTCGCTGCGCTCAAGCGCGAGCATCCCGGCCTGCAGGTCTCGATCGATGCCGGAACGAGCGATGCGCTCGTTGGCTCCCTGTTGAACGGTCACCTCGATGTGCTGCTGGCACGACCGATCGTGCTCGGCGATCGCAACGACTTCGATTACGTCGATCTCATCGACGAACCGCTGAAAGTCGTCGGCCGGCGGGACCACCCGCTCGCGAGCAGGTCGTCCGTCACGGTGCGCGAGCTGGGCGAATGGCCCTGGACGCTTCTGCCGGCCGGAAGCCCCATGCGAAAGGTTCTGGCGCCTGTCTTTGCCGAAATGCGACTGTCCGGTCCCCAAAACATCGTCGAAACTTCGTCAATGATGACGATGGTGGCGCTGATGCACGAGAGCGACATGCTGGCCGTGATGCCCGGCGACGTATCGGACTTCTACATCCGCCATAACCTGCTGGTCGAGATCCCGGTCACGCTGCCTGCGGTAATGGGATCATACGGGATCGTCACGCGTCGAGATCGGCCGATGACGCCAGGCGTCGAGGCGTTCTTGACGCAACTCCAGACGGCGCTGCAAGAACAGCGACGGATCAGGGCGGAACTGACGAGCGACGGATGATGCAAGCCGGATGCATACTTCGGTAAAGGGGTGAGCCTGGTTCAGATCGAACTCATCCAGCCCAGTCCGTCCTCGGTTACTCCGGCAGGCCGGTATTCGCAGCCGACATAACCCTGATAGCCGAGCGCGTCGATCTCTTCGAAGATCATGCGGTCGTTGAGTTCGCCTGTCATGGGTTCATGCCGGGTAGGAACCGCCGCAATCTGGATATGCCCGATGCGCGGCGCCATCTGCCTCAAGGCTGTGATGACATCTCCATGCATGATCTGGCGGTGATAGATGTCGAACTGAAGACTGACATTGGGGCGATCGAGATCGACCACGAGATCAAATGCGCGATTGAAGTCGTTAAGAAAATAACCCGGCATATCGCGTTTGTTGATCGGCTCGATGACGAGACCGATCCCGGCCTCGGCCGTTGCATCGGCCGCCTTTTTCAGATTGTCCACATAGCAGGAAGCAGCGGTGGGATCATCCGCTGGCGCGATCCCGGCCATCATGTGAAGAAGCGGCGTTCCGAGCGCCTTGCCATAGGCAATTGCCTTGACCAGCGACGACTCGAACTCCTCGCGCCGGTCGGAAAGGCTCGCAAGACCCCGATCGCCGCCTGTCCAATTCCCGGGTGGCATGTTGAACAGGGCCTGGTTTAGCCCGGCATCACGAAGCTTCTCGGCGACGACCTCGGCCGGATAGTCGTAAGGGAAGAGATACTCGACGGCGCTAAAGCCAGCCGTGGCCGCAGCCGCGAACCGCTCCAGGAACGGTCGCTCGTTGAACATCATCGACAGGTTTGCGGCAAACTTCGGCATGGGCCTATTCTTTCTCTGGCATGCCGGGCAGGTGAAGCCCGGTGATCTGGGCGAGCAGCCGCGCAACCGAACTGTCGTCATCGCGACCCATCCCGGCGGCCTCGGTCATGATGAAGAGTTGCAATGCGGCCGCGGTGATCGGAAGCGGAAACTTCTGCTGGCAGCCTATGTCGGAGACGATGCCGAGATCCTTGGTGAAGATCGAAACGGCACTTTGGGGGCTGTAATCACCGTCGAGAACGTGCGTTATTCGGTTTTCGAACATCCAGCTATTGCCAGCCGATTTGGTGATGACGTCAAAGACCCTGGCAATGTCGAGATCGAGGCTTTTCGCGAATGTGATCGCTTCGCAGGCGACCGCTATATGGACACCTGCCAGCAACTGATTGACGATCTTGAAGGAGGAGCCGACACCCGGCTGGTCGCCAAGCTCGTAGACGGTGGCCGCCATCGCATCGAGCGCCGGCCGCGCCGCCTTGAATGCTTCAGGCGAGCCCGATGCCATGAAGGTCAGTTCTCCCGAATGCGCCTTCTTTGAGCCCCCGCTGATCGGGCCGTCGAGATAAAGCAGCCCGGCTGCCTCGGTCCGTGCGGCGAAGGATTTCGCATCGCTGGGCGAGACGGTGGCGCAGCAGACGATGACGCCGCCGGAATGCATCGCGCTGACGATCCCGGCCTTGCCGAAAAGGACTGTTTCCGTCTGTGCCGCATTGACGACCACGACGACCGCGATGTCAGCGCCTTCAACAGCATCGCCCGGCGAGGAGGCAGCAACGCCACCCTCATTTTCGAGGGTCGAAAGCGCGTCCCGGTTGACGTCGAAGCCGCGAACCTTGTGACCGGCGCTCAGCACAGAGCGTGCCTTGCCTAGTCCCATTGAGCCGAGGCCAATGATGGCGATAGTGGTTGGGCTGGACATGAGCGGCACCTCCATGAAGCGCTGTGTAGTTAGAATCTCAGCGCTAACATGTTTTCAACCACATCCTCTTGCCCTGTTCAAGCGACATATGTTAGCGCTGAGATAAATGGAGGAGAGAACGACTTGGACGGGGAGGGGAGGTCGATTGCAGACGATAGCGTGCCCTCGGCCGCTGAGACGCCGACGCTTGCGCATGTCGCTCGGCTGGCAAAAGTTAGCGAGAACACCGTCTCGCGCGTGATCCGCAACAAGGGGCCGATCGCACCGGAGACAAGACTCCGCGTCAATGCGGCAATCGACGCACTCGGCTATGTCCCTAACAGGGCTGCCGGTTCGCTTGCGTCCTCGTCTTCGCCGATCATCGGCGTCATCTTGCCGTCGTTGTCGAACATCGTTTTTCCCGAAGTGCTCAGGGGTATAAATGCTGGGCTGATCGGCACGTCCTATCGCCCGATGATCGGTGTGACCGATTACAGTCTCGAGACCGAGCAGGATATTATTTCGTCGCTTCTGGCCTGGCATCCGGCGGCGATCATCACCACAGGTTTCGAGCATACCACGGCCGCAAGACGCATGCTTGAAGGCAGCCGGGTGCGGATCGCCGAACTGATGGATATCGATGACCGGCCCATCGACCTTGCGGTCGGCCTGTCGCATCGCGACGCCGGCCGCGCGATGGCACGCCATCTCGTTCAGCGCGGCTATTCGAGGATCGGCTATGTCGGCCATGACTGGGCTGCGGATCGGCGCGCGCGTTTGCGGTATGAGGGGCTTTGCGAAGGTTTGTCTGAGACGGGCTTGTCACTGGTCTCGGAGTATCGGACAGAGGCGCCAAGTTCGACGCTCGAAGGACGTCGAGCTCTGGCGAGTCTTCTTGCCGACGGTGCCGCCATCGATGCGGCGGCGTTTTCCAACGACGACATGGCGGTGGGCGGTTTCATGCACTGCATGGCGGCCGGAATGCCGGTGCCGGACGGTCTCGCGCTGATGGGCTTCAACGGGCTCGAGATCGGACAGGTTCTGCCAAAGCCGCTGACGACGGTGCTTTCCAATCGCTTTGCCATCGGCAAGACGGCAATCGAAGCCTTGCTGGAGACGCCTCAGCGTCCGCAGGAGGCAAGGATCATCGACACGGGATTTTCAATTATAGAGGGGGCAACCGCCTGAAGGCGGAGCCCATCCTCAAGACGGGAGAATGATATGCTGCTTGGCGCAATCGCCGATGATCTGACCGGCGCAACGGACCTTGCCCTGATGCTGTCGAGGGAGGGCATGCGCACGATCCAGACGGTGGGCGTTCCGCCCGCCGATTTCGATCTGAGCGATGTCGACGCGGTCGTCGTCGCCCTTAAATCCCGTACCAATCCCGCTGAAATGGCCATCGCGATGTCGCTCGAGGCACTGCGATGGCTGAAGACGGCCGGTGCCCGCCAGATCATCTTCAAATACTGCTCGACCTTCGATTCGACGCCGAAGGGCAATATCGGGCCGGTTACCGATGCGCTCGCACGCGAGCTTGGGACGGATCTGACGATCGTTTGCCCTGCTTTCCCTGCCAACCGCCGGACGATCTACAAGGGTCATCTCTTCGTGGCAGATCAACTGCTGTCGGATAGCCCCATGCGCCATCACCCCCTGACGCCGATGACGGATTCGTCGCTGGTGCGTCTGATGGCGGCACAATCCAAACTTCAGGTCGGCCTTGTCTCACATGAGAACGTCGCAAAGGGTGCCGAGAGCGTTCGTGCGGCCTTCGACGAGGCGCGTCGGCGTGGTGACGGCGTCGTGGTCGTCGACGCGATTACCGACCAGGATCTGCGCGTGATCGGTGAAGCAGTCGCGGAGTTCCCGCTTATCACCGGCGGTTCCGGCATCGCAATCGGTCTGCCCGAGAACTTTCGGCGCGCGGGGCTTTTGCAACGAGACATCACGGCAGGACAGTTTCAGGCGCCGGACGGGAGGGCCGCCATTCTTGCCGGTTCCTGTTCAGAGGCGACACGGGGCCAGATCAAGGCCGCTATCGAGGCCGGCATGCCCACGCTCAAGCTCGATCCGGTCGATATCGCACAAGGGCGTATGGACGTTGACGAAGCGATCAGATGGGCTCTGGCGCAGGAAGGCGTTCCACTGATCTACTCGAGCGCTGATCCGAAGGATGTTCTGGCAGCTCAAGAGAGCCTTGGACAGGAAAAGGCTGGCGAGATCGTCGAGCAGTTCCTCGCAAAAACCGCCATCGGACTGCGCGAAAACGGGGTCCGGAGGCTGATCGTCGCCGGCGGAGAAACGTCAGGCGCCGTCGTTGGAGCACTGGCGCCGTCCGCCTTGTTTATCGGCCGCGAGATCGATCCGGGTGTGCCCTGGACACTGACGATGGGTGATGGCGCACCTATGGCGCTTGCACTCAAATCCGGCAATTTCGGCACCGCCGACTTCTTCCTCAAGGCGTGGGAGCTTTTGAAATGACGGCAGTTCTTTCCGAGGAAACAAAGCTTCGCGACGAGATCGTCACGGTTGGCAAGTCGCTTTTCGACCGGTGCTTCACGTTCGGATCGACCGGCAACATCAGTGCACGGCTATCGAATGGCGATATGCTGATGACGCCGACAAACGCATCGCTTGGCGCGCTCGATCCGGCGCGCCTTTCGAAATTCTCCGCTGAGGGCGTGCATGTCTCCGGCGACAAACCGACCAAGGAAGCGTTTCTGCACCAGTGCATGTATTGCGAACGCAGCACGGCTTCAGCGGTCGTTCACCTTCACTCGACGAATGCCGTCGCGATCAGCCTCATCGAAGGACTGAACCCGGAGGATCTTCTTCCGCCACTGACGGCTTATTACGTCATGCGGGTGGGAAAACTGCCGATGGCTCCGTATTTCCCGCCAGGCGATGCCGCTTTGGCGGAGGCGGTGCGGGAGCGTGCTCGCGACAGTCACGCCGTCCTGCTCGCCAATCACGGGCCGGTAGTTGCCGGGAAATCGCTTCGCGAGGCGCAATACGCGACCGAAGAGCTCGAGGAAACGGCGAAACTGTTCCTGATGCTGCGTGGCGAGAAAATCAGGCCACTGACGCAGGAGCAGCGTGACGATCTTATGGAGCGCCACGGCTGATCCTGCTGGCGTAGGTGACCGCGTGCTGTGCTTCAGCCGCGGAAACTGCCTTCGTTCATGTCCTTGGGGTCATAGTTGAGATCGAAATCTTTGTCGGATTTCTTTCCCGGCGCATCGCGGTGAACGGTCGCGTCTTCAGAGCCCGTCACGACTGTCGGCTTTGCGCTGTGAACCCCTGTCGCCTTGCGATCGGCCTGGGACGGGGCGTACTGACCCTTTGCATCGTCTTCCGGTTTACTCATTTCAGTGCTCCTTTTCTGTCCTATCCAACAGGTAGCAAGAGCAGGAGTTCCGTGAGGCTCAGCCTGATACTCGCAAAAGGGGAACGAAGATTGTGCTCTCGCTCCGTCCGGTTCGAGCAAACACGCGTGCCGGAGGACGAACGGTTCAGATATAAGCGACACCGGCCTTCCGGGCTTCCGCTGTCGCATAAAGGTTGGACCGATGGCAGCGTTCGTAAAATGCTGCCGTCTCGCCCGGCATATCCTCTGGCAGGCTCACGAAGTCCCGCAGGCGCAAGCCGTCTTTCTGGTCGAGATCAGCGTTGGCCAACGCGGAGCCGTCAAGAGCGGCGATGCGGTCGTGCAGTCGTGAGAAGTAAGCAAGGTTCGCTTCGACGATCGACGGTGCGGAGGTCTGGCCGTGAGCTAGAACGACGTGGCGGGCATCAAGATCACGGATTGTTTTCAACGAGCAGCAAAGCGCCTTGAGATCGTGAGGATCCTTGCTCCAGACCTCGGGGATCGGCCACTCGACGGCATCGACCGCAAGACAGGTTTGGATGGAAGGGATCCAGACCGCGACATGATCCGGCGTATGTCCGGGCGTGTGAAGCAATTCGAGGACCAGATCGCCGCCATCCAGGATCATGCTCTCGCCAGTGAAGCATAGATTGGGGGCAACAATCTCGACATCCCGAAATCGTGCGTCGCGCTGTTTTTCGACAAGCTTATCTCGTGCAGCGGGATCGTTTAGCCGCTCCAGCGCCTTGGCGTGCGCGATGATCGGTATGCGATCGTCAAGCCCGGAATTGCCCCAAAAGTGGTCCCAGTCCATGTGGGAGTTGATGACCAGCAGAGGCCGGTCGCCCATCTGGTCGTCGAGCAGTGCTAGCGCTTCCCGACACAGGGATGGGGTGCCAAGCGTATCGACGAGGACATTGAACCGATCAGTCCGCACGAAGACGGCATCGACCTCGTCGCCAGCCCTCACGATGACAATCCGATCATCGAGGCCAGGGTAAGTCGTGAGCCGAACCGAAATATTCATCGCCAATCCCTTGCGATGCGTCACTTGAAAAGGCGATGGCCCGCCGTCAGCGGAACGAGGGCAACCCATGACTAGGTTTCGGCATATCCAGCTTCGGCAGAGAATTCGCGAGAGCCGCAGCCTCGCCGGAATAAGGGAAGTCATCGCCCAACTGGCGATCGCCTTCGTACACCTTGAAGGATGGCCCATCGACCTCGACGATCTTGTAACCGTTCACGTATTCGACCTTTGGCGTTTTCCAACCCATATCGATCTCTCTTTCTTGAAAGCTGACGCGACGGTCAGCGCGATGTCATGACGGTCGATCCGTTGGCAAAGGTCTAACAGGTACACGCTCAAACGCCTAATCATGACCGAGCGGCAGCCGAGTGCTTGATCGGCGCAGGAAATCGATAAGGCCACCACGCCGTGCGTATCCTGTTGTGCCACAATCGGCGCGGCTTAGCCTCAGGGTGGAAGGGAACAAATCGAGGTCAAATGCATTCGAAGTCGCAGTCAATGCCGACTTTTCTTGGGGGCCCTTATGAAACGACTTTCCGTGACCGCCTTTGCCGCTCTTTGCCTCACCGCCGGAGCAACCTATGCCCAGACGAACAACGACGAGGCAGCCCAGGCATGCCAATCGACCGGCTTGCTGGCGCTGCAGGAAAAATCGTCCGCCATCACCGACCTGGTGCTCGACATGGAAACCCTGGCCGTGAGCTCCGCGGATACCAAGGTCGAGAATGTCGCGGTGAAGACCGTCGTCATGGGCGATGCCTATATCGCACGCGGCGGCGAAACCGGTAAGCCTGATCGTTTCGTCTGCCTTCTGGGCGAAAAAGGAAAAGTGCTTCTGACGTTTTTTACCGCGCAGTAGCCGACGGAGCCGCGTCGCAGTTGGTGCCGGATTTGCGACAGTTCCGTCAGGTACGGCGGGTGTCAAGGATCAGATAACTCAGCGCTATCCACGTCGTTTGCTCGGAACCGATCCGCCGCTGCGGGATTACTGTAGGCCTCGAAACATGCACCGGCTGGTTCCTCGAAGGAAGCAGGCGGTGCTGACTATGGAGACCCTTATGCAGCTACCACAGAACACGATCGTTGCCGTTGCCGATGGCGAAAAGCTCAGCCTTTTCAAGAATGAAGGTGACGCAGCAAACGTCAAGCTGAGAGCGATGCCGGCCACGGACATCGACAGCTCGAAAATCTCTTCCGGTGCGCGCCATTCCAGCAGCTCCGCAAACCCGGATGACAGCCAGCAGGACGAAGACGGTTTCAGCAACGGCATTGCCGACATGCTGAACAAGCATGTGCTGGATGGAAAGATCAAAAATCTTGTTGTCGTGGCGGCGCCCCGCACACTCGGTGAAATGCGCAAGAGCTACCACAAGTCGCTGTCTGACGTTCTGATTGGCGAACTCGACAAGGACCTTACGGGCCATTCGATCCAGGATATCGAAAAGGCGCTGGCTGCAGCCTGATCGCTACAACAGCACCAGAAGTGGAGGCCCTGCAGCAGCGGGGCCCTACTTTCGAGAAGTGAAGGCCATCAGTATCCGATGTCTGCGGATAGATGGACACTGTTAGAAAGGGCGGCGCCCACGCTTCTAAACAGTCAGGCGACCTCGGAGGCCAGGATTAGGCCAGGAGGGGGGCTCGGTACTTCCCCACCTTCGACCCGTAGCGCCAGATAATCCAAGGCGTTCTGCAGTCCGTTCATCGTGTACGGCTTCTCGATTGCGCCGAGCGCGCCTGCAAAATCGTCCGGGATCCGCTTCAAATTTCCTGAAACAAATATGTAAGGGACGTTTTTCGAAGCAAGGAATTTTCCGACGTCGATCCCTGTCGGGCCATCAAGAAGTTGGATGTCGACGAAAGCGAAGTCAGGCGCAGTCTTTTCAGCAAGTTCGTATGCGGTCGAGCTTGAAGCCGCCTGGCCGACAACATCGTGACCCGCAGCCTCGACCTCAGTTTCAAGTTCGAGCGCCAGCAGCGCCTCGTCTTCCACGATCATCACGCGCAAAATTCTGTTCCTTACTCATTGACCATCAGGGTAACGCTCACTTCTGTGCGCTTGCCATCCGTTTTCCGTTCGATTTCAGCGCCCAGCTGCCTGGCACAGGTCTCCAGCATCAGTCTGCCGAAGTCGTGTTCGCGCTGGTCAAAGACAACGGGGGTGACCGTGTCGACGACCCTTACCAAGAAGTGTCCGTTCAGGCGTCTCACTTCCAGGTGAATTTCGCCGCCGCCATCGCTCAAGCCGCGTCGAACGACATCACCGATCAGCTCGTTCAAGATAAGAGCGAGAGGTGATGCCTTGTCAGCCGGGACGATGACTTCGTGCAGGTCGGTTGTCATCACAATGTCAGATCGCCTAAGCGCACCGACCACATCGACGATCAGGTCGCCTGCGAACTCTGCAACATCGAAATGGCCGACATCATCGTCATTCAGAAGCTTGCGGTGAACAGTGCTCAGCGCCTCGACGCGGCTGAGGACGGAAAACAGGGTCCGCTTTGCCACTTCGTCCTCCGCCATCCGCGCCTGGAGCTTGACGATCGAGGCGATGGTCAGAAGATTGTTTTTGACGCGGTGGTCGACTTCGTGAACGAGCGCGGTCTTCGTTGTCAGCGCGTCCGTCAGGTCCGCTGTGCGCCTTGCGACTTCCTCTTCCGCGATATGCCGAGCCGCCGCTAGTTCTGCCTCTTTGCTCTTGATGTTGGTAAAGTCCAACTGAGACGCGAAGAAGTAGATGACTTGCCCATCTTCGTTTCGAACCGGGCTGACGAACAGAGCATTCCAGAAGGTCGTGCCGTCGCGCCGATAGTTGAGAATGTCGATCGCAAGATCCCGCTCTTGCGACACCGCTTCCCGAATTTTGGCAACAGCCGCAGGGTCAGTTTGCGGACCCTGTAAGAGGCGGCAGTTGCGCCCAACAAGTTCCTGCGCCGAGTACCCGGTTAACTTCGAGAACGCTCGATTTGAAAAGATGATCGGGTTATCGACCTGGCGTGGATCGGTGATGATCATCGGCATGCGTGTTGCTTTGAAAGCTGCTGCGAACGGATCTCCGGATGCGTGGGCGGCGATTAGCCGGTCGCCTGCGTCTCTTGCGCCGCGAACATCTTTTTCCACAGCCATAAAGTCCGTCGCCCCTCATAAGCGTTGCGAAAAATAATGCTTTAACCGCGGACAGGTTCCGACATCCTGTTAAAATTGACGGTCGTCAGCAATCCGCTCCATTCTCTAGGGAAAACCTGAAAATTCCGTGTTTCCAGATGTTGCGGAGATTAGGCACTGTGCAGTCGCGGGATCACAAATGGTTAGTGGCGCTCACGTCTGGTCTCAAGACCGGCATAACGTATGGCAATAAAGGCCATCAGGCATGCGACCGAGAACATGTTGAGCCTGAGCAGGATGGCAAGGTCAGGATCGCTCCAGACCCGCAATGGTGGACCGAGAAGATACTGCGAGAATAGAAACACAGCGAAGACAAAGGCCGCCATGCTGCGCTGCCACCACTTCTCCTGGGCAAAAAAGGACAGTGCGGAAAGCATGAAGCAGGCACCAAAAAAAAGCGCCGTCCCCGAACCATGCCCGAACAGTTTTGTCTCGAACAACGTGTCGAGCGTGCCGACGATTGGCAACGCCAACCGCGCCATAAAGGGTGATTGGCGAGCAATGAAAGGGATCGCGAGAAACAGGGGGGCGGCAAGCAAGGTAGCGCATGACGCAGCCACGCCATTGCCGACGAGATACCAGACATAGACGGGATAGAATGGCTTGTTGAATACGATCACCCAGGCGATCGTGACCGTCGCCTGGGTGAGGGGATCGAGTGGCGGTCGTGTCTGTGTCATCGCTCGGCAACCCCTGTCTTTGAATATGCAAACAACGGCCGCACGCGGTTTCAGCAGTGGCGTGCAGCACCGGAATGGCTACGCCGAGAAGGTCTGCGCGGCGTTGATCGACGACACGAACTGACGTGTGCGTTCGTGGACAGGGTTGCGAAAGACCTGTTCGGCGCTGCCGATCTCGACGACCTGCCCCGCCTCGAGAAAGACAACGAGATTGGCAACCTGCGAGGCAAGTCGCAGATCGTGCGTCGCCATCACCATGGTCGTGCCCTCTTTGGCAAGGGTGCCGAGCACGTCGACGACCTCGGCGGAAAGCTCCGGGTCAAGCGCCGAAGTCGGTTCGTCGCACAAAAGAACCTTCGGCGAGGGCGCGAGCGCCCGTGCAATTGCCACACGCTGCTGCTGGCCGCCTGAGAGATTGGCGGGCCAGGCATCGGCCTTGTGTTCCATGCCGACTTTCGTCAGCAATTCCAGGGCGCGCGCCCTGGCTTTTTCGCGGGACCATTTCTGGACGACAAGCAGCCCTTCCATGACGTTTTCGATGGCCGTGCGATGTGGGAAAAGCTGGAAGTTCTGAAACACCATTCCCGTCTGGCTGCGCACTTTCTGAATGGATTGCCACGGCGCCTTGCGGCCGGGTGCAAAGTCGACGCTCTCAGCGCCGATGCGCACGCTTCCGGCGGTCGGTTGCTCCAGGAGGTTGATGCAGCGGAGCAAGGTACTCTTGCCGCCGCCCGACGGTCCGACCAGAGCCGAAACGCTGCCCTCCGGAAAGCTGAGAGAGATATCCTTCAGAATGACGGCGTCGCCGAAACGCTTTTCGATATGCGACAGTTCGATCATCGGTTGGCCTCCAGCATGCCGCCGTATCGGGCAAAGCGAAATTCGAGCCGGGACTGCAGGTGAGACAGGATGGAGCTCAAAGCGAGATAGATGATGGCGGCCTCGATATAGAGGATGAGCGGCTCATACGTCGTGGCAACGATACGCTGCGCGGACTGGAAAAGTTCGGGCACCGTGATTGCCGCGGCAAGCGAGGTATCCTTGACCAGTGATATGAACGTGTTTGACAGAGGCGGCACGGATACCCGGCTTGCCTGCGGCAGGATCGTGCGCCGCATCGCCTGGCGCCAGTTCATGCCGGTGGAATAGGCGGCTTCCCACTGACCCTTGGGGACGGAGGAGATGGCGGCACGGATGATTTCCGACGTGTAGGCACCGACATTGAGCGTAAAGCCGATCAGGGCCGCCGTAAAGGCATCAAGCAGAATTCCCACACTCGGCAGGCCGTAGAAGATGACGAAGAGCTGCACAAGGAGTGGTGTACCGCGAATGATCCATACATAGAAGCGAGCGATTGCTGAAACCGGCCACGGCCCGAACAACCGTGCGACCGCGGTGACAAGCCCCAGCGATAGGCCCAGCACAAAGGAAAGGAGTGTCAGCGGGATCGTAAATTTCACGCCGGCCCACAGAAGTGTCGGCAACGAATCGATCATCAATTGAAGCCAGTGCGGCACGGCGAACCTCAAAACATATGACGCCCGGCGATGGTCGCCGAGCGCTCTGATCTCAATACATATGGCGCAGTTTCAAGAACGGAACAGTCCGTTCTTACTTCGAGACGTCCTGACCGAAATACTTGTCAGAAATCGTCTTGTAGGTTCCGTCCGCCTTGATGTCGGCGAGCGCCTTGTTGATGGCTGAAACCAGCTCGTCGTCGCCCTTGCGAACGATGATGCCAGAGAAATCGGCATCCGCCTTTTCGGCAACGATCTTAACGGGAGCCTGAGGCTGCTTCTTCTTGAAATCGAGGAAGGAGAGGCTGTCGTTGATCGTGGCATCGGCGCGGCGGGTCAGAACCAGCTGGATCGACTGGTCAAAGCCGTCGGTGCCGACGAGCTCTGCTCCAGACGCCTCGGCCAGCTTGCCGAAGTTGCTGGTCAGCGACTGTGCCGACTTCTTGCCCTTTAGGCTTTCGAACCCTTTGATCTCCTCGTCATTGCTGCGAACGATCAGCACGGCCTTGGACGCGATATAGGGGTCGGAGAAGGCATATTTCTGCTTGCGGGCTTCGGTGATGCCGACCTGATTGATGACGGCATCATAGCGTTTGGCATCGATGCCAGCGATGAGGCCATCCCACTTGCCTTCGATGAATTCTGCCTTCACGCCAAGCTTGTTGGCGACAGCCTCGCCGATCTCGACGTCGAAGCCGGTCAGCTTGTTGGCGCTGTCGTGGAAAGTGAAGGGGGCATAGGTGCCTTCCGTCCCGATCTTGATCACGCCGGCGGCCTTGATCTGGTCGAGGTTTTCGCCAGCGACAGATGGGGTGATGGCAACGGCCTGCAGCATGGCGGCAGCAGCGATGGATTTCAGCCAGTTCATGGTCATTCCTTTCGGGCATCAGGCCTGATGGCCTTTCGATGCGGTGTTATCTAGGAAAACCTGTGCTGTTGGAGGAGAGGATCGAGCAAATAAAACAGGCAAATGAGATTATTTTGCTCATTTTTCTTCGCGCATGACCCGACGCAACCACGACACAGCCTTCGCGCAGGATTTCCGGCAAGACGCCATCGTGCCGCAATCTGCTGTCCCGGAAGACCCGGGCGGAACCCTTGCGTTCTCTAGCTGTTGTTTCGCCGAACAGGAGCAACATCATGACCGACGAAAAACGCGACGTAACCGGCAATGAGGAGGCACAGGCGGAAGGGAGCCCGCAGGGCGAGCATAGCCCGGAGCGCGAGCAGACGGCGAGCGATTCAAAGCCTCATAGCAGCTCGCCGCAGACGTGGTCGGCCGATCACGGCGGAGGTGTTTCGCCGCCAACCAGCAAGCCGGTGAGTTCAGACGATAAGGCGGATTAGGCGTCTGAACATCTAAAGCCTTCGAACTGTACCAACGCCCTCGCCAACGGATTTTGGCCGGAGGCTGTGATGACCCGCGTCTAAGCTCGAATCATTCTTCGTTTAGTAGCAGCTGAATAATAAAACGCCTCTAGCGTGCGCTGCGGTAGCGAGATATTATGCTTTCCGTTAGCGCATGCGCTCGGGTTCAGTGCAAACGTAATATTGGAATAATAAAACGATCGATATTGCCATTTCTGTAAATAAGAAAGTCGGGTTCGCGCATTTCTAATGCACGCCAGATTGTTCTCAGTTTTTATTTCCTAAGTACCTTTCCTGTTTTTTGCAGTGCTCACGAGGTTTTCTTGGCTTGAGCAGATATTACAACGATAGGCGGTTCGCGGAAGGGGGAAGGCATCGGGGGCCGGGAGGTCTCGTCGTCTTCATGCTCCTGTTCGCCGCCTTCTCAAGCGCAATCGGTGCAAGCCTCCTCCTGTCCAATGATCACACGCGTCTCAAGCTTTTGTTGCTGCGGCTGGGTTTCCAGCAAAGCAGCGTTGCGAACCTGAGCGTGCCCTTTGTCAATGCACAGTCCGCCGCGCAGGCAAGCATGGGGGTGTCGGTGGTCTTTGCAAAGAAAGCCCGCCTCTTGAAGGGCCGCGCCCCGATACGTGCTGACGAGCAGTGCGCTACTCTTGCAGCCCTTGCCGAGGTGGAGCCTGTGTTTACCCTCGAAGATGGTGGCGCCAAATGGGAATGCAGCTATCTCGTGACGGGAGCGGATTTGGGACGTCAGTCATCGATATTCGTCCAGATCCGGGGTAGGGAGGCTGCAGGGAACGCGACATTTCGGCTGAAAATAAGCTTCGGACCTTTGTCCGAACGGGAAGCGCTCGCCTATCAGGCGTCCGCAATTGCAGCACGCTTGCTCGATCTCGATGCGTATCTGTCCATTTCGCTCGGAGACGCCTTGGCGCGCGGGCAAGATTTTCGCAGAGAGATTGCGGCGGCGACCATTTCATATAGGCGGGAAATGCTGGATGAAAGTCGATACAATCTCGTTGGAACGTATCCGCTTCCGAAAGCCCCTGCTCAGCAAGTCAAAAACTGAGTTGCTTTTCGTATCTACTTGATACTTGCCGTGACAGTCGTGTCGTGAGGCGTGCCGATGTGCTCGGCAATCTGGCTGATGCCTTGGATGATGACAGCCCAGAGAGCAATGGAGACACCGAAAGCAAATGACAGATTTCTGAAACGACGTGACATTTTTCCCTCACAAGATGAGGAATATGTACCGCACAATAGTTCGAATACAGTTAGTGTGATCGGTCAAATTGAAGCGAACTGTAGCGCCCGCCAATCGACCATGAAAACGCTCGCCGAGAAACTTCGCGCTCAGAAAATCGGCGGGTAACAGACCCTGACGATTTCGATCTGGCGCGGTTCTTGGTAGGTGATCTCAAGCAGTTCGCATTCCTCTGTGACGTAGCTCGAGCGGACAAGATGTGTGTTCGGTTGCGTCTCGTTATACCTCGACCGCTGAATGATGTCCGCCGCGTATGCCGACGCCCCGAGCGAAGCTGAGAGGAGTAATGTCGCAATAGTTAACTTCGAAATTACGTGTAAAGCGGCCATCTCAACCTCTCTAATCACCCGTGCTTTGCGTCTATATCTAGTATATTTTTCAGATTAAAACGCAAGACGCAAATAACATCACGCCGAATGGATCGTCGCTGTTGGCGAGTGATGTGACCATTGTCCTGGAGTGCTGCGGCAAGAGCCTGATCGAAGGTCGGAGCGATCACCTTTTCTGGTGATCATTTCAAAGCGCGTGGCGTCAGTTTCGACGCTCACGCAATCTTTCTGTCCGTTCGGAAATCGCAGGCAGATCTTGCCGTTGTCGATCTTGTACCCGATCGTCTTACCCGTTTGGTAAGTATACCCGTCCCCTTTTTTTGCAGCGTTCCCCGAACCTTCGCTCATGCGCCCGGGGATTTCTGCTTGGAAGCAACGCACATCTCGGTATGTGCATACTGTGCGGGAAACGACGAAATTATTGCGGCAATGATAGCTAAAACTGTGCAGCGGATAACTTGATCGATCTCTCAAGTCGTCGCCGCAAAATATCACGGTTCTCTCGAACGAACCGGAGGGCTTCGCCGCACGTTGCTGCGAATCTACGTATCGAATCTAATTTCATATGTAATAATAAAGCAATATTGCTTGTTTTATATTTAACCATTTATTAAGTTCCGGGCTGACTCGTGTTTAGAATCGAGATATGGAGTATTGATAAGACGGTCATATATTAACTCTCGTATATTGGATGGTTCCCTTGAGTGCTGTGGAGCTTGTGGTACAACTGGATGCTAGTGAGTACCTCGCCGGTAGTTCGGCGAATGATAATTATAAGCTTACATACAGTGATCAGCCTGCGGCTTGGGAATTTGCGGCCAAGCGCGCAGTCGACATGCTGATATCCCTGATTGCCCTGGTTACGCTTCTTCCCCTGTTCGTCCTGATATGCGCGATCATCCGTGCCGAGAGCAGAGGGTCACCGCTGTTTTCCCAGATTCGATGGGGGAAGGACGGTCGCAAAATTAAAATCTATAAGTTCAGATCGATGTTTACCGACCGGGGAGATGTGTCTGGCGTCGCACAGACAACTCGGAACGATCCCCGGATTACACGGGTCGGCCAATTCATTCGCAAATCCAATATCGACGAACTGCCGCAACTCATCAACGTGCTCAAAGGGGACATGTCTCTTGTCGGTCCGAGATGCCACGCCGTCGGCATGCTTGCGGCCGGCGTTACCTATGAGGAACTCGTTCCGGATTATCACCAGCGACACAGCATGCGGCCTGGTCTTACCGGGCTGGCGCAAATGCGCGGCCTGCGAGGGCCAACGGATCGTGCTTCGAAAGCCCGGGCTCGCATCGCCTGCGATCTCTATTATGTTGCCAATTTCTCGATCTGGCTTGACGTCTACATCATCCTCCAAACCATCAGGATGGAACTGACGAATGGCAAGGGCTTCTAAGCCAACCGTTCTTCGAACCGATCTAATAGCAAACGGCGGCACACTCGTGCCGCCGTCGCTTGTTTGATATTTCGGCGGTTGGGTCTCAATCAACGCTGCCTTGGATCGCCGACGACAACCCGGGGTCAACCGCTCGGCCCCCTGAAGACACAACGCTTGCTAGCAATCCGTTTTGACAAGCCCGTCCGTCGTCCCATCCCGGATGATTGGCGATCGGGTAAAGGCAAATCCCCTCGAACGGGACACCGGACTGCATGGCACGTTTTGCCTGATCCGAGACATAACGGTACCAAGGCCCACGCCGCTCGTCCTCGATGCCAGTTTCTGCAATCAAAATCGGCTTGCCATAACGCGCGTAGGTTTCGGCAAGGATCCTGCTCAGCGGCTTGTAGCTGGGATGACCGATGTCGATCGGCGGCCCGCCATGGATCCATTGGTTGTTGAAATAGTAGTTGACGCCAATGATATCGAGAAACCGCTCCTGACCGCCGATCTGCGGCCACATGCGGCCGGCGATGAGGTCCCATCCCTGGAACTGCGACTGCCTGTGACCTTCAGCAACGCCTGACTCGAAAGGTCTCGATTGGTCCGCCACGACATTGATAACCGGATCGCAGTGAACGAAGCGCGCGCGGGGGTCGACCAACAGGATTTCCTCCATGGCAGCGATTGCGGCCCGGGCAAGCTGAACCTTGAGCTCGAATCCTCGACCACGCGCGAACGGGTTGAGATAGGCGGCATCTCCGCCGCCCCACGAGAAGAATGAGATTTCGTTGACGGGGCAGTAGAACGGCACTTCGCTTGTGTTGTCGCGAACCAACCGTGCGCAGGCGCCGGCGAAGGCTGCAAACCGATCGACGAATTGCGGCGACCAGATATCGAGATCGTCAGGCCATCCGTAGTGTAAGAGGTCCCAGATGACCTGCGTGCCGGTTTTCTGCGCGGCTTCGATCATCGGCAATACGCTCGACCAGTCATAGGTCCTGGACTTTTCGATCAGATGCCAGCGAAAACCATCGCGGACCGTACGGATTCCAAGTCCTGCAAGCTGACGATAATCCTGCTCCGCAAAGCGATCGTGCTCGATTGCCGCAATCATATCCAGGCGTCGACCGGTTGTTTCGCCGTCAGCGGGACTTAGCCGATGCGTCGAGCATTCGAAACCGCCCATCAGAAACGATTTGAAGATGCCGGTCGGCCCCTGCGGCGATTTCTCCGCAAGGACGTCGCTGAAAAGCTGTGTCCACTGCGGCAACACGGCCTCGATCGAGTAGCTCGCCTCGACCTTGCGCCGCAACGCTTGTCCGAGAGAACGGCGGAAACCTTCGTCGCCCGCAAGTAAGCGGATCTTGTCAGCGACGGCGGCCGGATCGTTATAGGGCACGAAGAGGCCGGAGACCTGGTCGTCGATCTGCTGCTGGGCGCCGTTGTCAGGTGTTGCGATGACGGGCAGGGCGGCGGCACCTGCCTCGGCAATGACATGCGGCATGCCTTCGCCGCGCGACAGCCAGACAAATATGTCGAACGCCGACAGAAGCTCGGCCACATCCTTGCGATCGCCTAAAAACGTGACCCTGTCTGCCAAGCCCAGCCGGCGGGTGAGATCCTTCAAGTGATCGGCATAGTCCGGCATGAAAGCATCGGGTCCGCCGACGATGACGAACTGCGCATGCGCATTATCTCTGACGACCAGTGCGGCGGCATGGATGAAGTCCTCGACATTCTTTTTCGGATCCAGCCGACCGACCCAGCCGATGACAACCTGCTCATCCCGGAACCCAAGCTTTGACCGCATGACCGAGCGGTTCGCCGAATTGAACTCGGAGAGATCGACCATCGAGGGTATCTCGAGCGCGTGCTGCTCGCGGCCGGGCATTCTTGACGCAGCCGCGTCGCGGATGGAGCGGCAGACGCCGACATACCGGTTCGTGAGGTGCTTCGGGCCAGCTTCCGCCTCCGAAACAAGACCGCCATGCTCGATCAGCGGGGGGCGGAGATGGAGCCGTTCGAGCGCCGGATAGATGTCGGCAACGTTCTGGCTGGAAACGACGATGTCGTATCCAGGAACCTTGCCGGCCAGATAGCCAACCGTATCTTCGAAGGACAGATCGTAAGGCGTCGTATCGACATCGACCCCGAGCGCCCGCAGTTGCTCGTGAGTCTGCTCCGGCATTCCGGGCTTGCGGAAGCAGGCAACGACATCGATCCGGTAGAGATCAGGATCGAGGTTTGCCGCGAGGAGCCGCACTTCGGTCTCCTCGCCGCCGACCACCAACCACGCGAAGACGAACAGAATCCGTACAGGCTGAGGTTCAGGTGTCATTCGCCCACCTTGAAGACAACCTGCAGGAATTCCGGACGGTTTTCGATCAGGTCCGTCAGGAAGGCCGGCGCGTCGTCTATCGGAATGACGTGGGTGATCATCTGCTCGCGGATGATGTCGCCATGCGTCCGGAGAAGATCGACCGTTGCGCGGGCGAGCCGGCCGCGGTTCCAGAGCGCACCAAGACCACGCGGAACGCGGTTGATCTGCGCGCAACGGATGTTGAGGCCGTTGTGGTGGAACTCTTCGCCCAACCGCAACTGATCCGCGCCGCCTTGGTAGAAGGCAAGGTCGATCACCGTGCCCTGCGGCCGCAGGGCTTTCAGCGCCGTGTTGAGGCTGCCTGAATACGCACGTGTCTGGAACACCAGATCTGCACCGCGTCCCATCGCGCCATCATGCCAGCGGGCCTTGGCATGCTGCCACGCGTGCTCCTCGGTCATGGCCTGAAGGCCCATCGCTTCCGCTTTTTGACGGCGGAACTCCGATGGGTCGGTCACGATAACCTCGGATGCACCCAGGGATTTCGCAAACAGGGCAGTCATCAGCCCCACTGTTCCGGCGCCGATCACGATAACCGGGCGATCCTTCACGCCCGCACCGAGGAAGGGCACGTGAGCCCCATAGGCTTCGGCATCGGCATGCAGAATGCCGTTTGCGGCAATCGGCCCCATCTGGGCGACGAGGACGCCGAGCACGGGATCTATTTCGGCCGGCAACGGCACCAGCAGATCGTGGAACGGGTTGGCCGTGTGGCCCGATTTATGGCCGTAGGCGGATGCGACCACCTCGCCTTGCGCAAAACCGCCTGTGCGCGATTCCGAGACCCTCGCAACTTCCATGTAGCCGAGGAACGGGACCGGATAGTGCAGGTCCGGTTCGTTCTCGATAAACACCCCGCGCTCGCCGTCAAAGCGCGAGCGGAAATAGGGATTGGTGTTTTTGAGGAACGTCAGTTCGGTCCCTGCGGAAAGACCGGTGTAGAGCGTGTCGAGCCGAACCTGGCCATCGCCGGGAGGGCCTTCCTCGTATTCGAAGAAATAGGACCGCCCGGGGGCCTCGACGCCGAGCGAGCGGATGATCCGGTGGCCCGGTGCCAAGCCCGGCGCGGGTGCTTCCGGCCGAGGCTGGAATTGCAAAGGCAGAGGCTCGGGCTGCCGCATCTCTGGCGGCGCGATCGAAACCGGCTTGCCTTCCTGCACAGAGGCAACGACAGCCAGCGCCAGCCGGTGCGTTGCAAGGGCTTCGGAATAGGGGCAGCGGATCCGGTTTTCCCCGCCGCGAACGGCATCGATGAAGTCGCGGTCTTCGCGCCACACGGGGTCGCCGTCTGCGCCACGGACCGGCCGGCCTCGGCCGACATCCACCATGATGTCGCGGTCGGTAAGCTCGATTGCGAGACGGTCTGCGAAGATGTGAAGCCCGACGCGATGGCTCCAGCCGAGAAGGCAGGTGGAGGCAACGTTTGCGACGACGCCGGTTTCGAATGTCAGAGTGGCCGTCGTCACGGTGGGCACGTCGAGGCCGGGAAATTCGGGCCTGTCCGTGTGACCGGCACGTCCGTAAACCTCGGTCACCTCACCAACAAGAAAACGCGCAAGGTCGAGAAGATGGGTCGCCTGCTCCACCATCTGTCCGCCGGACTTGTCCTGCTTCCACCACCACTGCGGCGGAGGCGTGCTATCCAGCCAGTAGCCGGACAGAAGCTGGGCGGGATTGTCCTTGAGGAGATTGCGGGCCTCATCGACGATGTCGAGGTAGCGCCAGTGGTAGCCGACGCCGGTCACGAGACCCTTCGCCGTCACGGCAGCCGAGATCTCTTCGGCCGTCTCGATGTCAAGCGAAACCGGCTTTTCGACGAAGAAAGGAATGCCGCGCTCGATCAGGTCCCGCTCCGGTTCCCCGTGCGCAAACGGCGGCACGCAGACATAGACGGCATCAGGGCGGACGGCGTCCAGCATGTCGCGGTGGTGGGCGAAGGATTTCGCTCCGAAGCGCGCTGCGGCCTGATCGGCGCGGCCGATATCCGGATCCGCGAACCCGACGAGTTCCACATCGTCGAAGCCGGAGATGACATCGAGATGGCGGTGCGCGATACCTCCAACGCCGATAAAGGCGAGGCGTGTCTTCTGCATGGATAGGTCCTTTTGCATGAGATTGGCAGGCTGGGAAATGAACTGGTCGTAGACCGCTCTCGTTTCCCTCGCCATGCGATGTGCGGAAAAGTGATTGTCGAAGCGGACGCGCGCAGCCTCGGCGACATGCGCAAGTCTCTGCCGATCCGAAAGCGCCGCGATGACGACAGAGGCCATCGAAGCGGAACTGCCGGGTGTGGCGAAAAGCGGGTGGTCCTCCCCGAGCGCCTCGACGGTGCCGCCGATCCGGGTGGCAACGACCGGGCAGCCGAGCGACATCGCCTCGAGCACCGCAAGCGGCAGGCCTTCGAACAGCGATGGCAGAACGAAGAGGTCGCCAAGAGCGATGATGTTGGCGACATCCGGGCGATGTCCGGTAAATCGAATGCGGTCGGAGATGCCGAGCTCATCCGCCAAAGCCCCGAGCCTCACGCGTTCCTCGCCGGATCCGACCAGAAGAAGGCACAAGGAGGGGTGCGCCTCCAGAATCTGCGGCATGGCTTCGAGGAGTGTCTTGTGATCCTTCTGCGCGGTCAACCGTGCAATGGTCACGAGCACGATCTCGTCACGCACATCGAGGTCCCGACGAAGTGCGTCGCCTGTTGCCGTCTGCTGCGGCACGAAGATGCCGTTGCGGATAACCGTCAGTCGGTCGGGCGCAATGTGCCCGCGAAAACTGTCCCGGGAGGCTTCCGAAACCACGACGTGATGGGCGACATCCCGCGTGCGTCGCTGATACTCGTCCTGCTGGTCGCGGTCGGTGAGGAGATAAGGAAGATGCTCCGTGCGAATGACCGGGATACCGGCTCGGTTCGCGGCCTCGACCAGCGCGTGCCCCTCCCATCCGATCCCCGCATGGACATGCAGGAGGTCGACATTGCTGCTGGACAGCCATTGAGCAAAGTCATCGATGTCATCCGCAAGTTTGATGCCGAGGCCGAGACGGGCAGCGCGCGGGAGCAATCCTGCCCGGTCTTCCGACAATAGCGCAATGAACACATCAGCCTGCCCGCACAGCCCGCGCGCCAAGGCAAGCATATGCTCGCCCATGCCCGATGGGTCCAGGCTATCCGTCGCAAGGACTATCCGCGGCATCCTAGTCACGCTCGGAATGCACCAGAATGTCGTTTTTGCCGAGCAGCGCAGATGGCAATGGAGGATCTACAGCCGTCTGGTCGACGATCATCGCCATGCTCTTGAACGTGGCATCCCAGGACGAGCGCGCGAGCATCCTGTCAACCGCTTCGAGCCAGGACGTATCGGCGAGGGCAATGGCAAGCGCGGCATCGCATCCGCTGACAAAGCTGTCGGCATCGTCGGCAAAAAACACGCCCGGCGTATCACCGTAGGTACGAACGACGTCTGCAATCTTTGTGCTGACGACCGGTCGCCCTGCCGCCAGATATTCAGGCGTCTTGGTGGGGCTGATGAAACGGGTTGCCTCGTTGAGCGCAAACGGCATGAGCGCCGCATCCCAACCCGCCAGATAGGACGGCAGGTCGGCATAGGACTTGTGCCCGAGGTAGTGAATATTGGCCGCGCGAGGCAGATCGGACGGCGATATCTTGGCGATCGGACCGAGAAAAACGAAGGAGTAGTCCGGTCGCGCTGCAGCCGCTGCGCGGATCAGGTCGAGATCGAGGCGTTCGTCGATGACGCCGTAGAAGCCTAACCGTGGGTGAGAGATCTTTGCCTGATCGCTTGGATCGGCAACCGAGTTTCGTGCTGCGCGGAAATGGTGCGAATCGACACTGGATGGGAAGGCATGGATGTTGTCATGCAGATCGCGCTTTGCCTCGTAGAGGCTCACCCCGCCGGTAAAGACCGCGTCCGCGCGCGCCATCAGCGCGTTTTCCATATCTTTCAGCTGAGGCGGCGCAAACTTGAAGTTGGCCAGCTCGTCCATGCAGTCGTAGACAACCGCCGCCGCGTCCACATGCTGCGCGAAAGAATACATCATCGGCGTGTAGAACCAGAGTATCGGCCGCCGCCCACCGTGAAGCAGGATGAGATCGTCGAGCAGGCGGCTAAGCGCCCGATCCCGCTCGGCTTCGCTCCACCAATGCGGAACTCTTGGCCGGATCGCCTTGACGGACGTATCGGCGAATGGGTGAATTTCCAGGTAGGCAAGATGATGATCGGTTGGAATGAATTCCTCGAAAAAGAAGACCTGACGATCCTGAGAAAAGCGCTGCATCAGGTGCTGCGGCCGCTGCAGGACAAAGTCCCAGCGCAGATGCGAGAAGCAGATGAGCGGCGTATCGATAGGCAGGGAGGCATCAGGCGTTTGCGGGAAGGAATTCAGAACGTTCATCAAGCACCTCGAAACAGATGCCGCCAAACAAAGCCTGGGCAGCAAAGTTCCGGACGCTCATCATAATTCTGTTACCTGTCGTTCATCAAATCTCGCAGGCGGCTGATGCTATGCTGCCACGTCCAGTTTTCCAGCACTGTCTCGCGTGGTTTCATCCCGTCGGCGAGCCCGAGCAGATCCCGGATACCGTCGTGAAAGTCCTGCTCTGAAGCCATTCGGCCCGTCTCCGGCATGATGTATTGTAAACCGCACCGAAGCGCGCTGTTGGCGAGGACGGGAATGCCGGCCAGCATATATTCGGTGAGAATGGCAGGTGCCCCATCGTCGACACCGCAGACGACGCCGATCCGTGACTGGTTCATCAACCGGTTGACGTCGTCGAAGACTATTCCCGGCGGCTCAATGAAATCGACATTGATGCCCAGCGCGTCCGCATGGCGCCTCAACTCCGGTACGAGTTCTCCGTAACCGAAGACGCAAAGGGTCCGGAGCGACCGCGGTAGCTTACCCAGCGCTTCGAAGAGCATGTCGTGGCGCTTGTAGGGCTGGGCGGCGGCCACATAGATCACGTCATAGATCTTCGGAAGGTTCAGCGGCCGGAATGTCATCTCGGATGCGAATTCCGGTCCGATCGGCATCACGACTGTGCGCATGTCAGGATGCCGGGCGCGAACAACCTCCGACTGCCACTCCGCTCCCGTGATCACGAGATCGAAATGACGGCTGACCTCGAACGGCACGCGAAGTGCCGGAGCGTCGATGGAGTTGTAGATCTTAAAGCTGTCGCGGCAGGCAAGCATGATCTCCTCGCTCACCCCAAGTCCCCAGACACACAGTATGTCGGGAGCGCCGAACGCCTCGATATGCCCGAGCATGTCGTTCGAGGCAAAGGGAGCCTCCGGACCGTTCATCCGGAATGAACGGCGCACCAGCGACGGATTGCCGGAACGCCACTCTGGCGGAGGATCACCGCCGCGCCAATGCGTCCAGATTTCCGCGCAATCGACCAGCCCGTCCTTGAGGGCTGCGAGGGGAAGCCGCTCGATATAGCCGCCGTCGACAACCACGTCGTTCGTATCCGGAATGGAAAGGGGAGGAGATCCGCGTGAACCTGATGACCATAGCGTTCCAAAGCTTCGAGGAGACGGGAGGTCTTCGCCGCTCCAGCTTCCATCCTGAAAATCACTGATGACGACAATACGCCGTGGTCTCATACACGTCTCTAATCATTGACACTGAAGAACGGGATGGCGATGTTCGACGTCACAAACTTCCGGAAATGGGAACGGTTCCACTGTCAGGCAGACATACAGCCGGACCTTAATCCTGACGTGGAGCGGCGATCATTGCGTCGTGACGGAACCTCGAGGCATCAGCCTTGTTGGCGCAGTCTCCAGACTTTCTGGTTCCTGCAAGGATAGATCGGGCATATGTCATTGAGAGTTGCAATCATCGGATCCGGTCCGACCGGCATCTACACGCTGAAGGGCCTCATCGGGAAGTCTGAACCGCTCGAGATCACCATCTTCGAAAGCGACGCGGAACCTGGCAAGGGAACCCCCTATCGCCCCGATCTCAACGATGCGGCGATGCTCTCCAACATTGCCAGCATCGAGCTGCCGCCAATCTGCGAAACGTTGACCGAGTGGCTTCGCCGTCAGACGGATATGGAGTTGCAGAATCTCGGCGTCGAACGCGATGCCATCAGCGAGCGGGAGTTTTATCCGCGCGTGGTTCTAGGAGAGTTCCTGCACGCGGAGTTCCAGCAGCTTCTGAATGCCGCCACCGCCAACGGCCACGCCATCCACCTCAAGGCGCGGCATCGTGTCGTCGATATCGAGCTGCGCGCAGACGATATCCGGTTGAGCGTAAAAGCCTTGGACGACGAACCGGCGGAATTCGGTTTCGATCACGTGGTGATGGCAACGGGCCACGACTGGCCGGAGACCACCGAGGTGCGGCCCGGATACTTCATCTCGCCCTGGCCGGCACCGCTTCTCAAAACCATACCTCCATGCAATCTCGGCATTCTGGGCACGTCGCTGAGCGGCATCGATGCGCTGATCACCGTCTCGACTGCGCATGGTGCCTTCATGCTCGATGGGCAGGGTGATCTTCAATACGAGCCCCTGCCGGGAACCGAAGCCTTCCGCGCAACGATGATGTCGCGCAAAGGGGTGCTGCCAGAAGCCGACTTCTACTGCGAGATCCCGTACCGCCCGCTGACAATCTGTACCGAACCGGCGATCGAAAACGCGATCGCCACGCGGAAGCTCGATCTTCTGGATGCGATCTTCGACCTGTTCAAGCAGGAGCTGGTGGCCTGCGATCCGGATTATGCAGCAAGCATCGGCCTGTCGCTTCTGACCGTTGAGACGATCGCGCCCGCCTATTTCCGCGCTCGGGAAACCAACGACCCGTTTGCCTGGGCTGCTCGCAACCTCGCCGAAGCCGACCTGAACAAGAAGCTGAAGCAGACGGTGGAATGGCGCTATGCCATCCTGCGGATGCATGAGGTGATTGCGAAGGCGATACCGCATCTAGACGCTGATGACCTCAAGCGGTTCCACAAGCACTTCAAGACCGTCTTCATCGATGACTACGCGACGGTTCCGCATGAATCGATCCGCCGATTGCTCGCTCTCCATCGCACCGGCAAGCTTGCGATCGTAGCGCTCAGAAACAGCAGCGAGATCGACAACAAGAGCGTCGAGCGCGGAGCTGTCGTTCGCACGGAAGGCCGGGAGCTTCGGTTTGAGGCTTTCATCGACGCCACAGGACAGCACGAGCTGTCGGCCCGCGACATTCCGTTCCCGACGCTCGTTGGCCAGGGTGTCGTTCGAAAAGCGGCAACAAAGGCTGCGTTTTCTCTTGATGGCGCCGAGCAGGAGATCGTCCGGACAGGAGGGATCGATCTCGACGACGATTTCCGTCTGGTGTTCGAAGACAATCTCTCGAACAACCTCTACTGCGGTTCGATCGCTTTTCTGCTGCACAAGCTTCCGTTCGTGCAGGGAATCACCAGCGCACGCGATATCGGCGAGGTGATTTCGAAAGCGATCCTGAAATCGAACGCGCCGCCTCTGATCGTCGCGCAAGCTTAAGGCGTCAGCCCGTCACGATCTCGACCGGGTCACCCAATGTCAGCTTCCCGGGTATCTCGACATCGCCGTAGATGCCGAAGTTTCGCTTGTTTTGTCGCAACAGCGAGCGAAGCACGTCGGGGTTTTCGGGAAGCCCGGGTTGCGCGATCAGCGTCATTCCGCACCGCTTGGCTTCTTCGCAGATGTGGATGGTCGCTTCTCCCATCTGCATCCGGCTTCCAAGCCATGACTTCTCCTCAAAGCCCTCGGCCGCAGGCGTTCGCAGCACGACGTTGGGGCGAAACCGGCGGCTGTCGATATCGTCGGTTCCGACGATCGTGGACAAGTGTCGAAGGGAGTTGGTCGTCACGAGATGGACCGGGCTCACTTCATAACGGTTGACGGCCGTCTGTGCATCGCCGGTCGCGAAATAGGGACGCGTTGCGACCTCGAAGCCGAAATAGAGGGTCAGCTTCGCATCGGTATCTCCCTCTCCGACACGCAGCCACTCCCCATCCGGAAATCCGATTTCAGGCCGGTCTCGACCTGACCTCGAGTGGAGGAAAAGTGCCGGTTTCCAGCGAGATTCTTTCTCGGGCGCCGCCGGATGGCCGGACTGCGCATCAGCAACGCACCATGAACGATCGCCCTCGATTCCGTCCGTTCCCAGCTCGACGGAGGTCAAACGCTCGCCGCCAAGCGAGCTTACCGGGTAGCGCCAGATCTCTTCGATAGTTCCAAATTGCGGCGGTGCCATTCATTCCCTCGTCAATGCGTCTCAAGGGCAGGGAACTGAATTTGCCACAGGTGGTTCCCTCAATGCCTGCGAACGCTTCGACAGGACAGAGGAGAAACAATGGCGAAGATCGTATGCGCAGGTTTTGTCGAAAATGGAAAGATCCTGCTTGTCCGGCGCGCATCGCACCGAAAGTGGTCGGCAAATTTGTGGGATCTGGTCGGCGGTCATGTCGAAAAAGGCGAGGGCCTGGACGAGGCTCTGGTGCGGGAATGCGAGGAAGAGGTGGGGCTCACGCCACTTGCCTTCAACAAGGTCGCTACATTGTACGAGAGCCGTGACGAAAAGCAGAAATCGCCCTTCCACACCTATGCGGTACCGCTCTGGAAAGGTGGACAGGCTTCCCTGCTCGGCACCGAGCATTCCGAATTGGGCTGGTTTGGCCGGGAAGACCTCGAGGCAATGGAACTGGCCATGCCGGAGTATCGCTCTGTCATCCTGCAAATGCTGGTGGACTCGTAGCGCAATTTCGTCCGCTGCAGCGTGATGTACCTCGCAGAGCAGAAACTCTTTCCTAGTCCGGGCATTGCGCCGGGGAACTTCCTCAACCCGCAGACGGTTTTGGGCTCAGAAATCGACGTTGGAGGAAAGCTGCATGCTTTGCCTGCCGACCGTATAATATTGACGAGGTGGGCTAATGAAGCAGAATATTGACGACGCCATGCTCGATCGGGGCCAGAGCTCCGAGGCCTACGATATCGAAAACAAAAGACCCTCACCCCAGGGCAATGACGTGCCCGTTTCGACAGCCGGCCGGGCGAAAATCCTCGCGTCGCTGGAGCGGTACCCGCAAAACAACGACCAGGACCAGGCCACCTCGGTCGAAGCTTCCGGTCAACCCCAGTGCTTTCTTCCTGATCTGCAGGGCGAGCGGGTCTGGGGCGTGGCGCTGCAGCTTTACGAACTGAGATCGCGCCGAAACTGGGGGATCGGCGATTTTGACGACCTGTCCACTTTCATCGATCTCGCCGCAGGCTGGGGTGCCGACTTCGTCGGTCTCAATCCGCTCCATGCGCCGTTCATGGCCGCTGCCGAACGGTGCAGTCCTTACGAACCCTCCAACCGGCGTTTTCTCAATCCCCTCTACATTGCTGTCGATCGGATCGACGGCTTCGCAAGCTCGCCTGAGCTGGAGGAAGATATTGCCCGGTTGCAACGAACGGAACTGGTCGACTACGGGAATGTCGCGCGGATCAAGCGCGAGGTGCTCTACAGAATCTGGACGACAGAAAAACGCCGAGAGGACCCCGCGTTTCAGGATTTCTGCAGGGAAGGCGACGCTGAACTGAGGCTGCACGCCCTGTTCGAGGCGATCTCGGAGACCCTTGTCGCATCTGGGGGCAGCGTCGGTTGGAAGGCGTGGCCGCAAGAATATCAGGATCCGCAGTCGGAGACGGTAAAGCTGTTTGCGGAAACGCACGGCGATCGCGTCGATTTCCACCTGTGGCTCCAGTACCTGGCACATGGGCAGCTCACCGAGGCTTCAGCTCGTGCAAAGGCTGCAGGCATGCGCGTCGGCCTCTATCTCGACGTCGCCGTCGGCGAGGCACTGGACGGATCGGCCACCTGGAGCAGCCGTCATGCCTATGTCGAAGGTGCCAGCATCGGCAGTCCGCCAGATCCCATGGCGGTTTACGGTCAGGACTGGCAGCTTGCAGCGTTTCACCCTTCGGCGATCGCTTCGGGAAATCCGTCCCCATTTGAGACCACGATGGAAGGTGTCATGCGCTACGCGGGCGCGGTTCGCATCGATCATGCAGCAGCTCTGCGGCGCCTTTTCCTTGTGCCATCGGGAGAAAGCCCCGAAGAGGGTGCCTATGTCGGCTACCCCCAACAAGCGTTGATCAACACGCTTGCGGACCTCTCCAACACATATGGCTGCCTCGTCATCGGAGAAGATCTCGGCAATCTGCCGCAAGGGCTGCAGGGAGAATTGGAGGCAGCCAACATTCTCTCCTACAGAATTCTCTCCTACGAGCAGGGAAAGCAGGGCTTCCATCCGCCCGACCAGTATCCGGCGCTGGCCTTGGCATGTGTATCAACCCATGACCACCAGACGTTTTCCGGCTGGTGGCGGGCAGCTGACGTCATGATGCGGGAAAAGAACGATCTCGTGCCCGAAGACGCTGCCCGTCAGCAGAAGAGCGAGAGAAAGAGCGAAAGGCGCGACGTGCTTTCCGCATTCCGGGCGGCCGATCTTATGGGGTCGGAAGCGGTCGATCACTCCAGTCGTAGAAATCTGGCGGCGACTGCCCATGCCTTCGTTGCCAGAACCCCATCCCTCCTGATGGCTGTACGGCTCGCCGATCTCACGGACGAAAAGCAGCCCACCAACGTCCCTGGCACGAGCGACAGTTATCCGAACTGGAAACCGAAACTGTCCGTCATGCTGGAAGAGCTCGACGCACTTCCGGAACTGCATGACATCCTGGGTGAGGTCGCGGCCGCGCGGCGAAAATAAAAGCTAGGTCTTGGGAGCAATAGAGGCGCGCCGTCACTCGGTGACCGGTGCGCTTCCGATGCGATGATCCTGCGTCCGCTCGTCTGCCGGCTCTAATGTTGGGGCAAAAGGAACAACCGAAACCGCTGCATGTTCTCCCCGTGCAACGAATCGGAGTTTCATTTGTCCATTTCATCGAACGACACGAATTTTGCGGCGCGCGATGCCGCCGTAGCGATCAACACCTACACGACCGTCCTTCGTCGTCCAAAAGTGCCGCACGAAACGTTCGCCAATTATTGGCGCGATGTGCATGGCCCGCTCTGTTCCCGGATCCCCGGGCTTGGATGGTATGTACAAAACCACTTCAACCGCGAACAGGACGCGCATCTCTGGCCTGAAATCGACGGGGTTTCGCCATTTGAAAACTATGTCCTGGACGGCGGCGTCGAGATCGGCTTCGAGACGGCGGCCGACCAGGAGGAATTCAATGACGCCTGCTCGATCCTGTTTGCGGACGAGCAGAACATGTTTGCAGCAACCGTTGCCTATGCCCTTCCCAAGGGCTCAACCACACTCATCGATCGCAGCGCCGACCCGGTTCCCAACGGAGACGACGGACTTGATCGCATCCACGTCCATCTCGGCTCCAGGACAGGCGATGCGTTCGCCTTTGCAACGTTCATGACGAACCTTGCCGAGAAGATTTCCTCAGACCCTGCCGCTATGAAAGTGCGTCTGCACCTGCCCGATGTCTACGACAATGCAAAACCCGCACCGCCTGCTCCCGGCGTCGATCATACTGTTCCAGACGAGCGCCGGCACATTGCGGTGTTGGAGCTCGCATTCGCCAGCCCGCTTGCTCGTCGGCAGTTCTACGGCGGCGATCTGTTCCAGAGCACGCTCTCCGACCAGAAAGCGCAGATCAGCCATGCGACTGCCTTCGCAGTGAGCGGCATCTATACCTTTGTCCGCGACAAGCTGCTGACGACCGCGGGATTGAGAGGAAGCCGACAGGCGCAGCTGATCGAGACGCTGGGAGCCGCCAACCAGGTCTCCGACGATGTTCGCACCCTTCTTCATAAGGGCGAATTGTAAGACTGGCTGTCGGTGCTTTCCTCCGCTGTATGGCTCGGGCGGGAGACGCCGACGATGTGAACCGTCGTCTCGCCGCCAGCTTCGAGATCGGGTCGCCTATGGCGGCTCGACGGGAGGCCGATCTTGTGCCACACGATTTCCACGATCCTCTTTGAATAGGGATTGCAGATAGTGCTAAAATTCCCCAGTTGAGCTGGTTCGTGCCACCACGTTGGGACCGATATGGCGAAAGACCAGTTGATGAAGATCGAGATACCCACAGACAAGATTTCCTCAAGAGAGCGGTATCTCGAAGCCATCGTCCAGAGCGCGATCGATTACGCGATCATTTCGATGGATCTCGATGGTCTCGTGACCAGTTGGAACGAGGGTGCTCGGCGTGTTCTCGGCTGGGATGCAGACGAGATGGTGGGCAGGCCGGCCACAGCTTTTTTCACGCTTGAGGATCGCGAGCAGGGCATTCCGCAACGGGAGATGACTGCCGCCCTGAGCCAGGGGCGTGGTAGCGACGAGCGATGGCATCTGCGCGAGGACGGTTCAACCTTCTGGGCGTCCGGCGAGATGATGGCGTTGCGATCCGATGACGATACCGTCATAGGCTTCATCAAAATCCTTCGCGACAGAACGCAGGAAAGACAACAGGCCGACCAGCAACGCCTGCTCATGCTCGAGCTCGGTCACCGGATGAAAAACACCATCTCGGTGGTGCAGTCGATTGCAACGCAGTCGATCCGCAATGCGGCCTCGCTCGAAGATGCCGGCGAGAAGCTCCAGTCGCGCATGTCGGCCTATGCCTCGGCACACGATATTTTGCTTCAGAAGAACTGGGTGAGCGCAACGCTTGGCCAGATCGTGAACGCCGCAACGATCAACATTGGTCTTGAGGGTTCCGACCGCGTCCGGATCGAGGGACCGGAGATCGAGCTTGATCCCCAGGCTGCCCTGTCGTTCTCGCTGGTGCTGCACGAGCTTTTCACGAATGCCTCCAAGTACGGCGCACTCTCCGAGAGCAATGGCCACATCGAGATTGCATGGACAATCGAAGCCCGGGAGGGAGAGGATTTTCTAATCTCGTCTTGGCGGGAAGTCGGCGGGCCACCCGTCGCTATCCCGACCAGAAAGGGATTTGGCTCTCGGCTCATCGCGTCCAGTCTGAACTCTTACGGAACCGCCACGACCGATTACGAGCCGGACGGTGTCGTCGTGACAACTGCGATGCCCTTGTCCAGGATCCAGTTCGAAAAAACCTGACCGCGGTTGATACAACAAGGTTCTCTGATTGTCAGTTATCGCGTGATACAACTGGAACAAGGACTTGATTTTGGAGCCTTTACCAGACGATAGCAGCAACGAGCTTGCTGAAAAACCCGTATCGGATATCCCGACGACGCGTATGCTGTCATGGGCGCGGAACTCCGCTATCTATCGTCTGTCCAAAAGGATGCACACGGAAAAGCAGCTCCGGCAAGCGATCACGCGCAAGGCGCGGGAAAAGTTCGAAGACATCGGCGATGCGCAGGTCGAGGCGCTTGCGGCGTTTGCCGTGAAGTTCGGATATGACAACAGCGCTCTCGATGATCAGGCTTACGCAGAAGTCGCGACCCGTTCTGCGCAACGAAGCGGCCGGTCGAAACGCGCGATTTCGCAGCGGCTCGTGATCAAGGGAATAGACCGGGAAACCGCCTCCGAGGCAGTCGCTGACGTGAACGATCTGCGTGCCGCGGTCGTGCTCGCGCGAAAGCGGGCATTTGGCCCGTTCAGGAGAGTGGAGCTCGATCAGAAACGCAAGGCCAAGGAGCTCGCATCGTTTGCACGCGCAGGCTTCAGCTCGGAAATCGGGAGGCAGGTTTTCGAGATGCATCGCGACGATGCCGAGGTAGTCCTGAGCGAAGACGTGGTGTGAAGGAGCGCCGAACAGCTCTCCGGTCATTGGGGCGATGCTGGCTAGATGTTGCAGCGTATTCCTAAGTCGTGGAAATGCGTGTTGATATTACACTTTTGCATTTTTCGCGCTTTTAAAGCGTATCTCATCAGTACAAGATAAGTAAATTACCAATATACTTATAATTTATAAAATCTCTGATGCGTGAAAAATCTTATTTTTTGCGGTTGGTGGCTGATTTTATTTAAAAATTGAAATCCGCAGGACATAACCCTATATCAGGTATGCCTGCGCAAAGCCTGACAGGCTGCCGGCGCGAATGGCCCGGCGGGTTCCGATATCCCAGGGCGCGTTTCAAAACCTGACATCGTTGCGATAGCGACCGTTCCACCCTGATTTGCTGGCGCAGCTACCGACCTCAGATCGAACTGATCTTAGCGGCATACCCACGAGGTATCATGACGGTAGAACATCTAGGCGTGCAGCCCGCAGCAAAGCCGTGGGGCCGTCGTGAACTGAAGCCGTGGAGCCAGTCGGACGGCACGACTGTCATTGGCGAGCTGCGCTACGCGCGCAACGGTCCAGACCGTGACGCTTCTGCACTGCTGCTCAAGTTGCTGTTCACGTCTCAGGCGCTGTCGATCCAGGTTCATCCGGATGACGCGGCCGCGCAGGGAGTCGGCATGAGGAACGGCAAGACGGAAGCCTGGTACGTCCTTTCTGCTGACGACGGCGCCGAAGTGGGGATCGGGTTGAAAACGCCCGTGTCCACGGAGGAGTTGCGCGACGCCATTTCCGACGGTTCGATCGGTAGCCTGCTCAACTGGCAAAAAGCCTATGCGGGCGATGCGTTCTTCGTCCCTGCCGGAACCATCCACGCGATCGGTGCGGGGCTCGTCATTGCCGAAATCCAGCAGGCGAGTGACACGACATACCGTCTCTTCGACCATGGAAGCGCGCGTGAACTCCATATCGAACAGGCAGTTTCAGTGGCGCAGCTGGGACCGGCACCGCGCCAGGAACCGATGCGTCATCTGACGAAAGAGAGAACGCTACTCGTCTCCTGCGACTTCTTAGTGCTCGAGCGGGTGACACTTGCTGCAAACACGCTGTGGCAACTCAAGGCCGAAAGCGAATGCTGGCTGCTTCTCCTTGCGGGCGAAGCGTCGATAGGATCGATGCAGCTGAAGCTTGGTGATGCCGTTTTCCTGGAAGCGGAAGACGCATCTATACAAGCCGGTGCTGCTCCGATCACAGCTTTGCTCGCCTATGCCGGCAAAGACGCCCGGGAAAACCTGCTGCAGTACGTCGGTCCGCTCCGGGACATGCCGGATCTCAGGAAGACGACCATTGTTCAACCCTTAGCGGACGTTCCAGCGTTCCCTTCAACGGAGACGCTGTCATGACCCAGACCAGGAAAATCGCTTTCGTCGGCAACTCGCTGCCGCGCCGCTGCGGTATCGCGACCTTCACGACGGATCTTGAGCAAGCGGTATCGAAAACGTCAGCAAACGTCGAAACGGCGATTGTTGCCATGACGGATCATGGCCAGGTGTATGACTATCCGCACAGCGTCCATCTGCAGATCGCGGACGACGACCTCGCGGAATATGTCGCAGCCGCGAAATACCTGAACGCTGAGAAATTCGATATCGTCTGCCTCCAGCACGAGTTCGGCATCTTCGGAGGCAATGACGGAAGTCATATCCTGGCGCTGCTGTCACGGCTGACGATGCCTGTCGTAACGACGTTGCATACGGTTCTTGCCGAACCGACACCATCTCAGCGCCGGGTCTTCAACAATATCGTCGATATCTCGTCGAAGGTGGTGGTGATGGCCGCGCGGGGGCGCGAGCTGCTGCAGGAAGTCTATGATGTGCCGGCGGAGAAAATCGAGTTCGTCCCGCACGGAATCCCGGAAATCGCCTTCAGCGAGCCGGACGAGGCGAAGACCAAACTCGGCTTTGAGGGTCGATCCGTTATCCTGACGTTCGGCCTGTTGTCACCCAACAAGGGCATCGAGGTCATGATCGACGCGATGCCGGTGATCCTGCAGAGCAGGCCGGACGCAGTCTACGTCGTGCTTGGCGCGACCCACCCGAATCTTGTGCGGACCGAGGGCGAGACGTATCGACAGTCGCTCGTAGCGCGTGCAAAGGATCTCGGCATCGAAGACCATGTGGTCTTCCTCGACCGTTTCGTCGACCTGCCGACCCTCCTCGACTTCATTTCGATGTGCGACGTCTACGCGACGCCTTATCTCAACGAAGCCCAGATGACCTCAGGCACGCTTGCTTACAGTTTCGGGCTCGGCAAAGCCGTTGTATCGACCCCGTACTGGCACGCGAGCGAGCTCCTTGCGGATGGCTCCGGCGTTCTCGTACCGTTCGGCGATTCCGAGGCGATCGGTCAGGAAATCGCAGCATTGCTGACCGACGATGACAGTCGCAACGCGATACGCCGTCGGGCCTATGCCGCCAGTCGCTCGATGACCTGGCAGCGCACGGGCCAGCGATACCTCTCGCTGTTCGAGGCGGTCATACAGCCAAAAATCCGGCCCGGTGCTGTCCCGCCCGTTGGCCGCAAGCCGTCGGCCCTCGGCTCGCCCGGTGTGCCCGAGCTCCAGTTCGCGTACCTCTTGTCGATGTGTGACGACACCGGACTATTCCAGCATGCCGTCCATTCTGTCCCGGACCGGTCGCATGGTTACTGCGTCGACGACAATGCCAGGGCGCTGCTGCTTTCAGTCACTCTCATGGCCTCCGGCGAAACCCAGTTGCCCGATATCCTGACCACGCGGTTTGCGTCCTTTGTCCAGCATGCGTGGAACCCGGATCAAAAGCACTTTCGCAATTTCATGGGTTTTGACCGGCGATGGCTGGAAGACAAGGGCTCGGAAGACAGCCATGGCCGCACGCTGTGGGCGCTTGGACAGTGCGCGCTCAACGACACCAGTTCGGCGAGACGCAACTGGGCTGCCGATCTGTTTGCCGAAGCCTTGCCGACAGCAGTCGATTTCACCTCTCCTCGCGCCTGGGCATTCACGTTGCTGGGATTGGACGGATATTGCGCGGCCCGGCGCCACGACATCAATGCCCGACGGATTCGGTCCACTTTTGCAGATCGGCTGATGGCGCTTTTTTCGCATGTGGCCACACCGGATCGGCCGTGGTTTGAAGAGGGGTTGTCCTATGACAACGCCCGTCTGCCTCAAGCTCTGATCCTTGCGGGTCTGGCCGCTGAGAAGCCAACCCATATCTCCGCTGGCCTGCAGAGCCTGCGCTGGCTGATGACGATGCAGACTGCACGGACAGGGCATTTCCGCCCGGTCGGTTCGGATGGTTTTGGTGATGTCGACTTGCCGCCACAGCATTTCGACCAGCAGCCGGTCGAGGCGGCCGCAACCATCTCTGCCTGCCTGACGGCCTGGCATGCCGAGAAACGCCCTGAATGGCAAAGCAATGCACGGATGGCGTTGGACTGGTTTACGGGTGCCAATGACCTTACCCTCCCGCTCGTGGACATCGACACCGGAAGTTGTCGCGATGGGCTGCATCGCGCACGCCCCAACGAGAACAGGGGGGCCGAGTCCGTGCTCGCTTACCTCTTAGGCCTCGTCGAATACCGCAGGATCGTGCGGAGCGGCAGTCAATCGGCAACCTCCTCCCAATTGCACGCCCTGAGTGCCTGATCCCGAATTCCGTTCAAATGAAATGAGATCGCTTTGTCAAAAGCCGTTGTTGTCAACCGCCAATCGCTCTTCCTGCGACCCGATTCCTCCCGCGTGGTCGTGCGTCCGTTCAAGCCCGCTACCGAACCCCGGGATCTGAATCCGACGGATAAAACCCGGGCGAACCTTATTGTCGATCGGGTGCTGGCGCTGGAACCGCAGGCCGCCGATCTTCTTCTTGCGGACGTGCTCGAGAATTTTGAGGGCCGCCACCGTAACCTCCTGGCGACGTTCGAAGCACGCGCGAAGGAGATGGAACAAGCCTTTGCGCCGCACACGGTTTTCAGCCCGACGCAGCGACAGCTGATCGGGGCCTACTTCCTCAACGAATATTCGTTTGAAGCCTCGGCACTGTTCAACCCCAGTATCGTCGCTCATCCGGATCAATCGGGCGTGCCGGAGGGTAGCCGCCGGTTTGTCTTGAGCCTGCGAGCCGTCGGCGAGGGGCATGTCTCCTCGTTGACGTTCCGCACGGGACTGATCGCGCCCGATGGCGGCGTGGAGATAGAACCGACTGCACGGCTTGCATCCACCCCAACGATCCAAACGCCACTGTCAGGCTCACCGGATGAGAGCGTCGAACTCAGTTTCAGCGCCGACCAGCATATCAGCGAACGCGTCATCTTTCCGGTGACACCAGCTCAGTCGAACGGCATCGAAGATGCACGCTTCGTCGAATTCGAGACGGAGGAGAATGAGGAAAAGACGTTCTATGCGACCTATACCGCTTACAGCGGCAAGGCCATCCGGTCGGAATTGCTCCAGACCAGCGACTTCATCTCGTTCAAGATGACGCCGTTGACCGGCACCGCGGCGATGAACAAAGGGATGGCGCTGTTTCCGCGGAAGATTGATGGTCGCTACGCGATGATCGGTCGGCAGGACAACGAAAATCTCTACCTGATCTACTCCGACGACCTGCACGAATGGAACGGCGGCCAAGCGATCCTGCGTCCGAAATTTCCCTGGGAGTTCGTACAGATGGGAAATTGCGGATCCCCAATCGAGCTCGACGAAGGATGGTTGCTTCTCACACACGGTGTGGGCCCGGTCCGTCGGTATGCGATCGGGGCCGCACTTCTCGACAAGAAGGATCCCTCGAAGGTTCTCGCCCGGTCACGCGATCCGCTCGTTCGTCCGGAAAAGTCGGAACGTGAGGGGTACGTCCCGAACGTCGTCTACACATGCGGTGGAATGCGGCACGGCGACCTGATCATATTGCCATACGCAGTCTGCGATACGGTTTCCAACTTCTCGACGATCAGGATTTCGGAGCTGCTGCAGACCCTGGACGGGTGACACGTCCAATGAAAAACGGCGGGGACCAAAGTCCCCGCCGCCGACTGAATTAACGCGACTTCTTGTAAAGCTTTTCTGCGATCTCGAACATTTCTTCCGGCGCGTAATCCGGCGTGAATGCCGAGGGAACGCCGGTCAACTGATGGATCTTGCCACCGTCGGGCATGCCATCGATCACTTCGAGTTCGCCCGGAGGATCGTTCGGAAGAGCGACTTCGCCATTCCCCCAGATGCCCGCCATTTCCTTGTAGTCGTTCGGGCTGAACGTGTAGAGCCGGCGATGCGAACCCTCATCCAGGTATTTCTGGCATTCCGGGATCTTGGAAAGCGGAATGTTCGGCGTCGGCAGGAACTTTTCGATTTCAACGCCGGTGATTTTCTTCAGCGCCAACGCGTAGGCATGGGCGTGAACCGAACCGCGCACGAGAAGATAGCCGCAGACTTCGCGACCTGTCGGGTCCGTCAGCGTTTCGTACACGCGCAGCTTGTGCAGTCGAGCACCGCATTCCAGATGGAAATTGTGCAAGAGATCGACGACGACATTGCCCGTGCTGGTGATGAAATCGTTATTCCACGATACGCCGTTGCTGTTGATCGGAGCCGCTCCACCGCCACCGGACAGAAAAGCCGCGGCCAACCGCATATCCTTCATATCCTCGAAGGGTGCACCCGAAATATCGCCGCCGTCGCCTTCGTCGCCGCCTGGAATGTCCGGGCCGTTGTTGAGCATTCCAACGCCATTGCTGACAAGCTCGACATGGCCAAGTTCTTCTGCAGTGATACTGGCAACAAGGCTGTAGAACGGCTTCAGTTTCTCCTTTGACCGAAAGTTGAAGCTCTGAAACATGTAGTTTCCAAGCGTCGACATTTCTCCATATTTCCCGCCAAGCAATTCCTGGAGTGCTGCGGCAGCATTGGGGTCAGCACGTTTCGGTGCCGGCAGATTTGCCTGCAGCTGATCAACTCGCATGAACATTGAGGTATTCCTTTGGTTGTAGGTCTCGTCCCAACCACCGGGCAAGATGCTTGTTCCCCGGAAATATTACTCATGCTCAGAATTAACCGTCGAAGGTGATTATGTTGCTTTTGTTCCAATATTTCGTGTTGGCCGACGATTTTGACGGAACTTGAATGAGGCGAAACTGTTAACGGCGCACTCACGCGTCTGTGAGGCGCTTTAAGGATCACCATCATGGTAACACCAGTCACAACCCATCTACCGCACGAAACCGCTCATGGCGTCTCAGTCAATGCGACGTCGGCACTGAACAAAGTATCCTGGGGAGCAATCTTTGCAGGCGTCGTCATCGCGCTTGCAGTGCAGTTCCTGCTCAATCTTCTCGGCGTCGGTCTTGGTGCCGCGGTTCTTGATCCGGTCACGTCCGACAACCCGACTGCCAGCACCTTCTCCATCGCCGGCGGCATCTGGTTTGTCATCGCCGGGATCATTGCGGCCTTCGTTGGCGGCTACGTCTCGAGCCGCCTGTCCGGCCGCCCCAGCAACTCGACGGGCGGTTACCATGGTCTGACGACCTGGGCTGTTACAACGCTCGTGGTCCTCTATATGCTGACAACCTCGATCGGCGCACTCGTCGGCGGCGCATTCAGCGGCCTGTCGAGCGTCATCGGTGGCGTTGGCCAGACGGCAGCAACGGCTGCGTCGACCGCAGCGCCTGCAATTGCCAATTCCGCCAACCCGATGGCCGGTATCGAGCAGCAGATCCGCAGCACAACCGGTAACGATCCGCAGGCTCTCCAGAACGCTGCAGTTGCCGCTGTTCAGGCAGCCGTAACCGGCGACCAGGCAAAGGCAGAAGATGCCCGCAACCGTGCCGCTGAAGCAATCGCTCGCTCGCAGAACATCCCGGTCGAACAGGCTCGCCAGCAGGTTCAGCAGTATGAGGCAACGTACCGCGAGAACGTCGAAGCTGCAAAGCAGCAGGCACTTGAAGCAGCAGAAGCCACGGCAACTGCCGTATCTGCTGGTGCAATCCTTGGCTTCATCGCCCTGGCACTCGGTGCAATCGCCGGCTGGGTCGGTGGCAGCTTCGGTACGAAGAAGAACGTGGTCGTAACGGAGACCGTCGGTCGCCGCACGGTCTGATCTGACAAGCAAAACAACGAGCCCGCGCCAACGGTAGATGCCGATGGCGCGGGTTTTTTCATGCGAACAATGTCTGCTCGAAGTCGTGGCGCAGATGGGTCTCGCCAGCGCATTCGCTGGTAACGAGTGCAGAAGGCTTGGTCCTCACTGCAGAATCGAGATCTCCTCACCATCGATACGCAGAACTGTCAGTTTTCCGGAATAGACTGCTCCGGTATCGATCCCGATGCGACCGATCCCATAATCAGGATCTTCCTGCGGCGTATGCCCGTGGACGACGATGAGATGTGGAAGTTCGGGCCCTTGCTTGAGGAACGCCCCGCGGATCCACATCATATCCTCATCGCGCTGCTCTTCGATCGGTATGGCCGGTGCCACGCCCGCATGAACGAACAGGACTTGGCCGGCCTTGAGGCTGACAGGCAGGTCCATAAGAAATGATCGGTGCGTTTCAGGTACCGCCTCCTGCAAGACATGCGTTAGAGACGCACCGCTACCTTTGCGGCGGAGGTTCAGATGCTGCAGATCCACGCCGTAGGATGCGAGCGTCTTGTCGCCGCCCATTTCCAGCCAGTGCATATACGCATCGGGACGCTCCAGAAAGCGCAGGAACAGATCGTCGTGGTTGCCGCAAAGCGTCACGCGTTTCAAACCGAGAGCGCTGGGGCTCGAGAGATGTTCGAGCACCTGCGCCGATGCGGGTCCACGATCGACGTAATCGCCGAGAAGAACAATGAGCCCGGGGCGTCCCAATCGCCTCATGTCATCCGCGATGACGGCTTCAGCCCTTTTCAACAGGTCCAGACAGCCGTGAACATCGCCGATCGCGTAGAGCGGGTAGGGTAATGGTTCGCTTCCAAGGTCGAGCCTTCGCCTGCGCTGCTCGCCAAGTTGCGGTGAGGCGCGCAAGGTCAACCAGCGGATCATCTTTCGCATGCGCCGTAATCCCCGTTCGAAATCCGCCAGGGATTACGGTCGCTTTGAAGGTTTTCGCTTGTCCCGCTCAAGGCAACACCGCCATGTGCCGGATCCCGGGTTCAGATGCTCTTGCCCACACCCGTATAGGCAAAGCCGTGTGCTTCAACTTCCTGAGCGCGATAGACATTGCGCAAGTCGACGAGAACCGGCGTTTTCATGATGGACTTCAGGCGGTCGAGGTCGAGGGCTCGGAACGCATTCCATTCGGTCACGAGCACGGCGACATCCGCACCTTCAGCCGCTTCATAGGGTCCCGCTGCGAACTCGATGTCCATCATCTGCCTGGCATTCGCCATGCCTTCGGGGTCATAGCCGGACACGATCGCGCCGGCATCCTGCAGTGCCTGAACGACGGCGATTGCCGGGCTGTCGCGCATGTCGTCGGTATTCGGTTTGAAGGTAAGGCCGAACAGAGCGACTTTCTTGCCGCGCACATCGCCACCGGCAGCGGCGATCACCTTGCGGCCCATGGCACGCTTGCGGCTGTCGTTGACAGCAATCGTGGTCTCGATCAGACGCACGGGTGCGTCAAAGTCCTGTGCCGTCTTGGCAAGCGCCAGCGTGTCCTTTGGAAAGCAGGATCCGCCATAGCCCGGACCTGCGTGCAGAAATTTCGATCCGATGCGACCGTCGAGGCCGATCCCGCGCGAAACGTCCTGAACGTCGGCTCCGACCTTCTCGCAAAGGTCCGCCATCTCGTTGATGAAGGTGATTTTCATAGCGAGAAAACCATTGGCGGCATATTTGATCAGTTCGGATGTGCGGCGTGATGTAAACAGCAGCGGCGACTGGTTTATGAACAGCGGCCGGTAGACCTCGGTCATCACAGCCTTGGCACGGTCATCCGAGAGGCCGACAACGATGCGGTCCGGACGTTTGAAGTCATCGATCGCTGCCCCTTCGCGCAGGAATTCCGGGTTGGAGACAACGGCGACATCCGCATCCGGATTTGCTTCCCGGATGATCCGCTCGACTTCGTCGCCGGTGCCGACAGGCACGGTGGACTTCGTCACGACGACGGTAAAGCCCTTGATCGAAGCTGCGATCTCTTTTGCGGCAGCATAGACGTAACCGAGGTCGGCATGACCATCGCCACGACGCGAGGGGGTGCCAACGGCGATGAAGATGACGTCGGCTTCGCTGACAGCCGGCGCAAGCTCGGTCGTGAAGGAAAGACGGCCGGACCTGGCATTGCTTTCGACCAAGGAATCAAGGCCGGGCTCGAAGATCGGGATGACGCCATTCTTCAGGGCATCGATCTTTTCCGCGGCCTTGTCGACGCAGATCACGTCATGGCCGAAATCTGCAAAACACGCTCCGGACACAAGCCCGACATAGCCCGATCCAACCATTACGATACGCATGAAATCTCCTGAGAATTGGGTCGCTTATATTTGCGCAAGTTAAAATGTAGTAGGTCAGGCTAAAGATTGTCGATGTAAATTGATTCCAAGCATTCCTTACATGCCTCCTTATGTTTTCTTGCAAGCAAAAGGCAAAGGGTTTGCTGCGTTATAGTTACCCCCGATGACAAGTTTTTTCTCTTCCGCGCGGTGAAGTTCATATTCGCGAAATTGCATCTGCAAATACGAGACATCAGGGTGTAGCGAGAGCCATCAGCATGTCATGGTTTTGGGGCGAGAGCGGTATGCCATGTGCGAGGGCAGCCTTTCGAGTGTTATGTCTCCGCTCCCCGGGAAGACGATCTTGACCGGCATCGAGGACAAGGTCGCAGATCTGCGCAACACGGTCGGCAAAGGCGTGATTGCCGCCCCGCTCGGGATCGATAACCACAAAAAACTGGCCAGTGAATGGCGTCTGCGCACCCTTGTGGCCACTCCAGTCGAACTCACCTGAAAAATAACCGCCGGTCAGGGCCGCACTGAGGATTTCGATCATCAACGCGATCGAATTGCCTTTATGCCCGCCGAATGGCAGCAGAGCACCGCCGTCAAGAATTGCCTTCGGGTCGGTTGTCGGTTCTCCGTTGCGGTCGACACCCATCCCGGGCTTCAGGTCATGCCCGGCGCGTGCCGCGATCTGCACGTCGCCGTGAGCGATCGCTGAAGACGCCTGGTCGAAGACGAATGGAGCAGAGCCCGCGCGCGGCGCGGCGAAGGCAATCGGGTTGGTGCCAAACACCGCCTTGTGGCCACCGTGCGGTACAACACAGGCCATGCTGTTGACGACGCTCAGGGCGACAAGCCCCTCATCCGCAAACGGTTCGACATCCGGCCAAAGCGCGCTGAAGTGATGCGAGCGACGGATAGCAAGGACCGCAACGCCGTTGGCTTTGACTTTTTCGATCAGGTGGGACCGCGCGGCGAAGAACGCCGGCTGGGTAAATCCGCCCTTGGCATCGACGCGGAGAAAGGCCGGGGCGACGTCCTCCACCTCCGGCACGGCTTTGCCATCGACCCAGCCGCTCTTCAGAGAGGATACATATCCCGGCATGCGGAAAATCCCGTGACTCAAAGAGCCATCCCGCTCACAGCCGGCACAGTTTTCGGCAAGGATCTGGGCATTTGGCTCAGATACGCCGTTGCGAACGAAAATCGTCTTCAGCAAAGCGACCAGATCGTCAAAGCCGATATGGATGGCGGCACTTTCGGTCATGTTCTCTCCTGCGTAGCCGTTCCGCTCGGTATCTAGATGTCGCTTCAGTTCGGCGCGAGAATAGCCGCAGACGCCGCGCTTTCAATCCCGGTGATGAGAAGTTCCGCGACGGACCACTATAAATCGGAGCCCCTTAGAAGGACGATAGATATTTCCTATCAAGCCATGCTGTTCTGCCGCTTGATCAAATCGTCCCCGCGACAAATAGATGCAGCATGGATACAGGATTTATCGGTAAAAAATCGTCGGCCGCAGGCGGCTGGGGCGCATTGAAAAGCTGCGGCAAGCAGCTGCTGAACAGCGGCTCTCCGCTGTCCGGTGCAAGGGCAATGCTGAAGGCCAATCAGCCTGACGGTTTCGACTGTCCCGGCTGCGCCTGGGGCGATCCGGAGCATGGCTCCTCGTTCGAATTTTGCGAGAACGGCGTGAAGGCCGTCTCGTGGGAGGCGACCGAAAAGCGCGCCACACCGGCATTTTTCGCGGCACACACCGTTTCCGAGCTGCGCCGTCAGTCCGACTATGAGCTTGAGCTCAACGGTCGTCTCACTCATCCGATGCGTTACGACGCGGCAAGCGATCGCTATCTCCCCGTCACATGGCAGGACGCGTTCGCCGAGATCGGCGACATCCTCAAGGGATTCGACAGCCCAGACCGCGCTGAATTCTACACGTCCGGCCGCGCCAGCAACGAAGCGGCATTTCTCTACCAGCTGTTCGTGCGCGCCTACGGCACCAACAATTTCCCCGACTGTTCCAACATGTGCCATGAGGCGAGCGGCGTGGCTCTTCGCCAGTCGATCGGCGTCGGCAAGGGAACGGTCCTGCTCGAGGATTTCGAGAAGGCCGACGCGATCTTCGTGATTGGCCAGAACCCGGGTACCAACCATCCGCGCATGCTGGGCGACCTGCGGCGCGCGGCGGTCCGCGGTGCCCAGATCGTCGTCTTCAACCCGGTCAAGGAGCGCGGTCTGGAGCGGTTCTCGGATCCGCAGGACAAGCTGCAGATGCTGCGTGGCGGCGCGACCGATATCGCCAGCGACTATCTTCAGCCGCAACTGGGCGGCGACATGGCCGCCGTGCGCGGGATGTCGAAAGCGGTTCTGGCCGCGGAAGCAGCAGCTGTTGCAGCCGGCCGTCCGTCCGTGCTCGATCACGCGTTTATCGCCGAACACTGCGAAGGCTTCGACGCCTATCTGGCCGCGGTCGAGGCTACCAGCTGGGATGAGATCATCTCGCAGTCTGGCCTGACCCGCGAAGCGATCGAACGCGCTGCAGACGTCTACATGCAGGCAGAGCGCGTCATCTGCACCTGGGCCATGGGTATCACCCAGCATCTGCACTCGGTCGCGACCATTCGCGAAATCTCGAACTTCATGCTCCTGCGCGGCAATGTCGGCAAGCCGGGAGCCGGACTGTGCCCTGTGCGCGGTCATTCCAATGTTCAGGGCGACCGGACGGTCGGTATCAATGAGAAGCCGCCGGCTGCCTTCCTCGACGCGCTTGAGAAAGAATTCGGTTTCGCGGTTCCACGTGCGAACGGTCATAACGTGATCGCTGCAATCGGTGCTATGCTGGATGGTTCCGCACAGGCGTTCATCGGGCTCGGCGGCAATTTTGCCCGTGCCACGCCCGATAGCGCACTGGTCGAGCAGGCGCTTCGCAAGCTTAAACTCACCGTGCATGTCGCGACCAAGCCCAACCATTCGCATCTGATGCCGGGCGATGTCTCGTTCATCCTGCCCTGCCTTGGCCGCACCGAGATCGATCTTAACTCTGCCGGCAATTCGCAGCTCGTCAGCGTCGAGGATTCGATGAGCATGGTGCATGGCTCGGCCGGCATCAACAGGCCTGCCTCGCCGCATCTTCTCTCGGAAGTGGCGATCGTTGCCGGCATGGCCGCGTCCACAGTCGGCTCGAACATGATCAACTGGGCGGCTCTGGCCGACGATTACGACCTGATCCGCAAGCATATCGAGGCGACCATTCCGGGCTTTGAGGATTTCAACGCGCGTCTGCGCAAGCCGCGCGGCTTCCACCTGCGCAACACGGCTGCCCATCGCGAGTGGGTCACGCCGACGGGCAAGGCATCCTTCTCCGATATCGCCCTGCCGTCCGAGACCGTCAATCAGGCCGCCCTCAAGCGGCACGATCACTTTGCACTGCAGACGTTCCGCTCGCATGACCAGTACAACACGACGGTCTACGGTCTCGACGATCGCTATCGTGGCGTTTACGGCGAAAGACAGGTCATCTTCATGCACCCCGAGGACGTGAAGGCGCTGTCCGCAAAGGCTGGGGAACGCGTCGACGTCGTCTGCGAGTACACTGACGGCATCGCCCGCGTTGCATCTGATTTCCGCCTTGTTCCCTACGACATTCCGCGGGGCAGCATCGCCGGCTATTATCCCGAACTGAATGTTCTCGTACCGATCGGAAGCGCGGGCGAAGAGAGCGATACGCCCACATCCAAATCGGTGATGGTCTCCGTTCGCCGTCGCGAGGCGGCGTGACGGGAAACCCGCCGGATCCAGACCGGTTTATGGCGCTCACTGCCAGGCTGCAACAGCAGGATCCCCGCCTCAGCGGCATTCAGGCGGGGATGATCATTGCCCTCGATCTCGATGTTGCCAAGGACAGCCGCAGCTTTTCGCGGCTGTTCGGCATCGAGCATTCGATCGTTCTGCGTGAACTGACGGAGATTCCGGGTGCCTGGCTTCAGGTCACCAGCAAGGATGAACGCACGCTCAGGACATTTTACCGCAGGCCTGACGACGGGGCGGCTGTTCCCGTCGAATAAAAAGCTTTGGTGGAGGCGGTTGCAACCTCCTTCCCACGCTGACCTTCGGTGCGGGCATGAGGACGTCATGTCTCACCATGGTCCCATTGCCTATAAGGTGCTGCAATCGAAGTCCGGGTGATCGAGCCCGGGCTTCTGTGCGTCGGTGACTGGTATCCACACGGCAAAGTCCGTCGCCTCCATCTCTCGCATCGCTCAATGGCGGGACATTCCTGCCGTGCGCGTGGGTTCGTTCGTCTTGTATCCGCCGACGTTCGCCAACCTCGTTAATGATGCTTTCCCTAAGTGCTGTGCTAGCTGGCGAGTTGTCTCAACCTTGCGACGCTTGTTGTCGCCGCAATGGCACTTTCTGCGTCTTGCTTCGTTTCAGTTGCGATCTTGACTGAGGTTGTGTCCCTGAAAGTCGTGACAGTCAGATCTGTGCATTGCAGCAACGAGTGAAAGGGCTGTCGGCGCTGTCGATGGTGCTTTGCTCGTGACCGCGAGGATTGTGCGTTGCAACTAACTTCTTGCGGTTGCAGAGGTTTTTCCGCACGGGCCTGGAACTTATCTCATTTGTAAGAAAGTGATGACCCGCCTCTTGAAGCTTGCATCGCATCGACCAAATGATGGCCGTCACTGAGAAGTTTGAGTTTGTCATGCCCGCATTTATGGAAAAGACCTTCGGCCCCACGGAACTTGAAGTCCTCGATATCGTACTCGAGAATTGGCGAGCGAAGTATCATCTCGAGAGGAGCGATCCGGACGTCAGTATCGCAGCTGCGGTCATGATCAACCTGTTCCGGGAAGGCAATCACACGATTCCGGAACTGGAAACAGCGCTTGCCGGCCACAAAGCGCTCGCTGATCTCATTTCATGACGCTTGCCGCTTGCATCGGTCGGAGCCTGGCGTGATGATGGACGTAATGTTCCTCTGAGCCGGTAAATCGCCTGATGCCCTACCAGACCACGATCGAGCAGACGGTCTTTCGTTTCCGTGATCTGAAGGATCTCTTGGCCAAGGCGACGCCCGAGCGGTCTGGTGACCAGCTTGCGGGGGTGGCGGCAGAGGGTCCGGTAGAGCGGCTTGCGGCGCAGATCACACTCGCAGACCTGCCGCTTAAGGCATTCCTCGCCGAGGAGCTGATCGCGGCCGAGACCGACGAGGTCTCGCAACTGATTGCCGACCAGCACGACCTTTCGGCATTCGCACCGATCTCGTCGCTGACGGTCGGCGAGTTCCGCGAATGGCTGTTGAAGCCCGAGACGGGGCAGCGTCAGCTGGAGGCAATCACGTTCGGCCTGACGCCTGAAATGGTGGCAGCGGTCTCCAAGATCATGCGTGTTCAGGGCCTGATCTCGGTTGCGGCCAAACGCGAGGTCGTGACACGCTTTCGCTCGACGATCGGTCTTTCGGGCCGGCTTTCGACCCGCAACCAGCCCAATCATCCAACGGATGACTCGCGCGGTATCGCAGCGTCCGCCGTCGACGGTCTACTGATGGGGTCGGGCGATGCAGTGATCGGCGTCAATCCTGCAACCGATAGCATTGAGGATTACGTCCGGATCGTCTCCCTGCTCGATGAGTTGCGCTCCCGTCTGTCGATCCCTACCCAGACCTGCTGCCTCGGCCATGTCACGACAGCCATCCGGGCAATCGAGCAACAGGCTCCTGTCGATCTGGTATTCCAGTCGATCGCCGGCTCGCAAAAGGCAAACGAAGGTTTCGGTGTCAATCTGGCGATGCTAAAGGAAGCCCATGACGCGGCGCGGGCTCTCAAACGCGGCCCTGTCGATGCGAACCTGATGTATTTCGAAACCGGACAGGGTGCGGCGCTTTCCGCCGATGCGCATTTCGGTGTGGATCAGCAGACGATGGAAGTGCGCGCCTATGCGGTTGCTCGGGCGTTCGATCCACTTCTGGTCAACACGGTCGTCGGCTTTATCGGACCCGAATATCTCTTCAACGGCAAGCAAATCATCCGCGCCGGGTTGGAGGACCACTTCTGCGGCAAGCTCATGGGTCTGCCGATGGGGGTCGACGTCTGCTACACAAACCATGCGGATGCTGACCAGGAAGACATGGATACGCTCCTGACCCTGCTCTGTGCCGCCAATGTGAACTTCGTCATCACCGTGCCAGGCGCTGACGATATCATGCTCAATTACCAGTCTCTGTCGCACCACGACGCCGTTTACTGCCGCGAGACTCTAAAACGCCCGCCTGCACCGGAATTCGAAGCATGGTTGAACGAGATGGGGCTCACCGATCCGGCAGGCTATTTGAAGGACGATCCGGTGCGGCTGACCCGGCACCTGTCCGAGCTTGCTCTTCTTGGAGCCTCGGCATGACGGATCGCGATCAGCCTGTCCCGGTGGAAGACACGGAAAGGCGCAGCCTCGATCTCAGGTCGATGACCGCGGCCCGGGTATCGCTCGGACGCTTCGGCGCCGGTCAGCCGACAAAGGTGCAACTCGCGTTCCTGATGGATCACGCACGGGCGCGCGAGGCGGTGTGGAGCGGGATGGATCGCCATGGCCTTTCGCAGCGTCTGAAGTCGATGGGCCTTGGCGCAATCGAGGTCGCAAGCCTTGCGGAAGATCGCGGAACATACGTCCGTCGCCCGGATCTTGGCCGGCAACTTTCCGGACCGTCTGTCGATTTGCTTCGTTCGGTGAGACCCGAAAGCGGCGACAATTTCGATGTGGTCATCGTTGTCGCCGATGGGTTGTCGTCCAATGCGGTGGAAATTAACGCAACGCCGCTGATCGAGGCGCTTCAAACACGCTTGAAGGAATTGAATCTTTCCCTGGCGCCGATCGTTCTGGCTGAAAATGCGCGGGTTGCGCTGGCCGACCCGGTCGGCGAGGCACTGGGCGCCAAGCTATCGATCATTCTGATCGGGGAGCGACCGGGGCTTTCGGCAGCCGACAGTCTCGGCGCCTATGTCACCTACGAACCGAGGTCAGGCACGCCTGATTCCCGACGCAACTGCATATCGAACATCCGCGACGGCGGGATGTCGATTGCCAGCGCGGCCGATGCGATCACGGCTCTGGTCAAGGCGATGATGCAGACCGGTATCAGCGGCGTTGCCCTGCGCGACGCAGCAGCGCTCCTGGGTTAGGCCACATATCAAAAGGGCGGCACCTTAGAAAGGTACCGCCCTTTTGACGCTTGGGAGCGTATCTTATTCCGCCGGCTGCAGGACCGGGGCTACCGGATCGCCGGTCAGCTCACCGGCCATCGCCTTGTCCAGCATGTCCTTGTCCAGCTCGTTTTCCCAGCGTGCGACGACAATGGTCGCAACCGCGTTGCCGACGAGGTTGGTCAGGGCGCGGCACTCCGACATGAAGCGGTCGATGCCGAGGATGAGCGCCATGCCGGCGACTGGGACGGAGGGAACAACCGATAGCGTTGCAGCCAGCGTGATGAAGCCTGCACCGGTGATGCCGGCGGCACCCTTGGAACTCAGCATGGCAACGAGCAGAAGCAGGATCTGATCACCAAGTGACAGGTCGATTCCCGTCGCCTGGGCGATGAAGAGTGCTGCCAGCGTCATGTAAATGTTGGTGCCGTCGAGGTTGAACGAGTAACCGGTCGGGATGACCAGGCCGACAACCGAGCGCTTGCAGCCCGCACGTTCCATCTTCTGCATCAGGCCGGGAAGCGCTGCTTCCGACGACGAGGTGCCGAGAACGAGCAGCAGTTCCTCTTTGATGTAGCGGATCAGCGAGAAGATCGAGAAACCGTTATACTTCGCCACGGCGCCCAGCACCACGATCACGAACAGAAGTGCGGTGATGTAGAATGTCAGGATCAGGTAGGCGAGGTTGGCGACCGAGCCGATGCCGTATTTGCCGATGGTAAATGCCATCGCGCCGAAGGCGCCGATCGGAGCGGCCTTCATCAGGATCGCAACAAGACGGAAGATCGGAGCGGTGAGCGAGATCAGGAAGTCGGTGACCGGCTTGCCCTTTTCGCCGACCATGCCGAGCGAGATACCGAACAGGACCGAGAAGAACAGGACCTGAAGAATGTCACCCTGGGCAAACGCGCCGACAATGGTTTCCGGGATGATGTTCATCAGGAAGCCGGTGATCGTCGTCTCATGCGCCTTGGTTGCGTAGGTCGCCACAGCCTTGCCGTCCAGCGTGGACGGATCGATGTTCATTCCGGCACCTGGGTGCAGCAGGTTGCCGACAATCAGGCCGACGATCAGTGCGAGCGTCGAGAAGGTCAGGAAGTAGAGCATCGCCTTGCCGGCGACCCGGCCAACCTTCTTCAGGTCGGACATGCCGGCGATGCCGGTTGCCACGGTGAGGAAGATCACGGGAGCGATGATCATCTTGACCAGCCGGATGAAGGCGTCGCCAAGCGGCTTCAGGCTGGCGCCGAATTCAGGCCAGAAGTGGCCGATCAGCATGCCCGCGATGATCGCGACGATAACCTGGAAATACAGGTGGCGATAGAATGGCAGTGCCGCCGGCTTGCCGGCAGCGGGTGTCGAGATATCCATAAAGTCCTCCAGTCGCCCCGCTCAAGGTTCCCACCCGGGGCATGTTCTTAGAATCGAACTTGAGGCGAGCAAGGGACGTGCCAGATCCGCACGGATCGACTAAGTTATTGAATTAACTTGACGGCGCTATCCTAACCCGCTGTCACGAAAAACGGTTTGTGCGGAGTACCGCACTCGTCCTTGATATCTGTGCGAAATTATGCTCATAGGGGCGATGTCCTACACAAACGATCCTCATCCTGCTGAGCACCTGGTTCGGAAATTTCGGCTGGCCTGGATCGTGTTTGGCTTCGCTGCGATCAGCATCGTGGTCGCTGCAGGGTTTGCGGTCGAGCGCTACGGCCGTGCATCAGCTTTAACGCGACTGGAAGCGCAGGCTCGAACGGATGCGGACTTGAAGGTTGCTCTCCTGCAGGCCGTCCTCGAGCGACCGCGGGCGCTACCGTTGCTTCTGGCCGGTGACCGCGAGGTCCGCGACGCTTTGGTCGACCTGAGCGCCGATGCGGCTATCGCGAAGAGAGAGGCACTGGATGCCAAACTCGAAGACCTGGTCGTTAAGACCAATGCCAGCGTGATCTATGTCGTTGGCCCGGACGGGATTGCGATCTCGTCGAGCAATTGGCGGGAGCCAACAAGCTTCGTCGGCAACGACTATACGTTCCGTGCCTATTTCACGCGGGCGATGCAGGAGGGAGCGGCTGAACATTTCGCACTGGGCAGCGTCAGCAAACGGCCCGGTCTCTACATCTCGCAACGCGTCGGTCCGGCCGAAGCGCCGCTCGGCGTGGTCGTTGCAAAGATGGAGTTCGATCAGCTGGAAGCGGACTGGCGCAACTCGCAGCGCCCTTCGTTTGTTGTTGATTCCAGCAACGTCGTACTGATCACCAGCCTCCCATCCTGGCGGTTCATGACGACCGAGCCGCTGGATCCGGACGATCTCGGCGCCATTCGCCAAAGTCTGCAATTCGGCGATGCGCCGCTTCTCCCCCTCCCATTCATCCGCCAGCAGCCGGTCGGAGACAACGCGCGGACGCTGCAGGCTATTCTTCCGGGAGGCGCGGGAGCAGAAGACTTCCTGGAGATCACGACCCCGATCCCGTCCACCCCCTGGCGCTTCGAATATCTTCTGCCAATTTCCAAGGCGCTGTCCGATGCGCTTCGCGAAACGCGGCTGATGGCGATCCTGGCCGTAACGACACTATTGGCGCTGGCAGCCTTCCTGCTGCGTCGGCGGCAGGTGACTGAGATGGCGATTGCCCAGCAGAGGCTTGCGCGGGAAGATCTCGAAAATCGGGTTGCAGCGCGCACGATCGACCTCAGTCTGGCGCGCGACAGGCTCGAAGCGGAGATCATGGATCACAAGCAGACCGAGAGCCGGCTGCAATCCGTCCAGCAGGATCTGGTACATGCCAACAGGCTTGCCATCCTCGGCCAGGTTGCAGCCGGTGTCGCCCACGAGATCAACCAGCCTGTCGCGACGATCCGCGCCTATGCGGACAATTCCAAGGTACTGCTCGAACGGGGCAGGGCCGAGACTGCGGTCGAAAATCTGGATCACATCGCGTCTCTCACGGAACGGATCGGTGCGATTACGGATGATCTGAAGGCACTTGCGCGCAAAGGTCGACCGGCTCCGGAACCGGTCCTGCTGCAGGAAGTCTTCGACGGTGCGACCATGCTGGTTCGCAGCCGCTTCACCGGACGAATGGATACGCTGAAGATCACGCCGCCGCCAAGCGGGCTGGTCGTGATGGGGAGCCGGTTGCGGCTGGAACAGGTGTTTATCAATCTGTTCCAGAATGCGCTGGAGGCTGTTGAGGGCCGACCGGATGCGCTGATCCAGGTGACGACGGATGTGTCTGCCGATCGGGTGCTGGTGCATGTCTGCGACAACGGTCCCGGCATCGCGCCGCAGATTCTCAAGGCTCTGTTCGAGCCCTTCAACTCGTCGAAGGAAAAAGGGCTGGGGCTCGGCCTCGTCATCTCCAAAGACATCGTCACCGATTACGGCGGGCGCATTGAGGTCGAGAGCCGCGATGGACGGACCTGCTTTACAATATCGCTCGTGAGAGCTGATGAGGAAAACGATCATGACAGAGCCTGACATGGGCGCGGTGCCGGTCATTCTGATAGACGACGATGCGGATCTCCTGCGCGCCACAGGCCAGACGCTGGAGCTTGCCGGTTTCGAGCCGATCGCGTTCACCTCGGCCACGGACGCCCTGTCTAAAATTTCCGCGGACTTCCCGGGCATCGTCGTCTCCGACATTCGAATGCCGGGGCTCGATGGTCTCGAACTTTACGACCGCCTCCGCAGTCTGGACGAAGAGCTGCCGGTCATTCTGATGACCGGCCACGGCGATATTCCAATGGCTGTGAAGGCCATCCAAAGCGGCGTCTACGACTTCCTTGCCAAGCCGTTTGCGACGGAAAGGCTTGTGCAATGCGTCCGGCGCGCTGCTGAAAAGCGACGTCTGACACTGGAAAACCGCCGGCTGCGCGCAGCAGCTCAGAGTTCCAGCCAGGAATCCCCGTTGATCGGCCAGACACCGGTCATGCAGCGACTACGCAACATGCTTCGCCAGATCGCCGATACCGATATCGATGTCCTCGTCACCGGCGAGACCGGAAGCGGCAAGGAAATCGTTGCCGGTCTTCTGCATGGATGGAGCCGCCGTGCCGCCGGGAACTTCGTGGCGCTCAATTGCGGCGCCTTGCCGCAGCAGGTGATCGAAAGCGAGCTGTTCGGTCACGAACCGGGCGCCTTCACCGGCGCGCAGAAAAAGCGCATCGGTCGCATCGAGCACTCGAGCGGCGGCACGCTTTTTCTCGATGAGATCGAGAGCATGCCGATGTCTGCGCAGGTGCAGATGCTGCGCGTGCTGGAGATGCGCGAGGTGATGCCGCTCGGGACAAACGAAGTGCGTCCCGTGGATCTGCGGATCATCGCCGCGTCCAAGGTGGATCTGGGCGATCAGGCTCAGCGCGAGACGTTTCGGGAAGACCTCTATTTCCGGTTGAACGTCGTCACGATCGCCATTCCGCCTCTGCGGGAGCGGCGGGACGATATTCCCCTGTTATTCAGCTATTTCGCAGATCGTGCCGCAACCCGCTTCAATCGGGAAGCGCCCTCGATCACGCCAACAATCGGCCAATACCTGCGCGACCATCACTGGCCCGGCAACGTCCGCGAGTTGTCCCATTTTGCCGAGCGTGTGGTTCTGGGGCTTGATCCGACAAGCTCTCCCGCTCGGCAATCAGCCGATCCGGAAACGGGTTCGCTGCCCCAGCGGCTGGAGCGATACGAAGCCGAGATCATTCGTGAAACGTTGACGGCGTGCGATGGCGATGTGCAGCAGACGATTGCAGCGCTCGGCATTCCCCGCAAGACCTTCTACGACAAGCTGCAGCGGCACGGCATCGTCAGAAGCGAATTCGCGGACAAGCGCCTTTCCTGAACTTGCTCGCGGCTCCGCGTTTGCGGGCGACGCCGATCAGCGGCGCGCGTATCGCGCATAGGCAAGGTCGGTTGCATCGATGTCGGGCGTTTTGCCGCTGACGAGATCGCTGATCACCCGCGCCGAGCCGCAGCTCATCGTCCAGCCCAGCGTTCCGTGCCCGGTATTGAGGTAGAGACCACTGATCTTGGTTGCTCCGATCACCGGCGTTCCATCGGGTGTCATCGGACGAAGGCCCGACCAGAACGACGCCTTGGTGATATCGCCGCCGGGGAAAAGGTCGGTCACGGAATGTTCGAGCGTGCGCCTGCGCGGCGCACCGAGATCGTTCGTATAGCCGGAAATTTCGGCCATGCCGCCCACCCGGATGCGGTCGCCCAGCCGCGTGATGGCGATCTTGTAGGTCTCATCCATGATCGTTGATTCCGGCGCGCGGCTGGCGTCTTTGATCGGGATGGTCAGGGAATAGCCCTTGACCGGATAGACCGGCAGATCGATGCCGTGCTCTTTCACGATCAGTGGCGAGTAGCTGCCGAGAGCAACCACCACCGCATCACTGCGTAGCGTTTCGCGGTCCGTCACGACACCCCTGACCTTGCCGCCTTCGACATCGAGCCGTTTGATGGTCGTACCATAGGCAAACCGGACGCCGAGCGCTTCGGCCTTGGCGGCGAGAAGATTAGTGAACTTGAAGCAGTCGCCGGTCTCGTCCTTGGGTGTCAGAAGTCCGCCGACGATCTTTTCGCGCACATGGGCGAGCGCCGGTTCTACGCGGATACAGCCTTCGGGATCTAGCACTTCGTAGGGAATGCCATCGGCCGCGAGCGCCTTGACGTCCTTTGCAGAGGCGTCGAGCTGCTGCTGCGTGCGAAACAGCTGCAGCGTTCCCTGCATGCGCGCGTCGTAATCGATCCCGGTTTCATCCCGGACATCTGCAAGGCAGATCCGGCTGTAATCGGAAAGTCGCAGCATCCGGCTTTTGTTGATCGCGTAGCGCTCCGAGGTGCAGTTCGACAGCATCTTAAACATCCACGACAGCATGGCGCGATCAAGCTTCGGGCGCAGGATCAGCGGCGCGTGCTCCATGAAGATCCATTTGAGCGCCTTCCGGGGTATGCCCGGCGCTGCCCATGGAGAGCAGTAACCGAACGAGACTTCGCCGGCATTGGCGAAACTTGTTTCGAGCGCAGGGCCTGTCTGGCGATCAACAACGACAACCTCGTGGCCGGCCTTGGCCAGTTGATAGGCGGTGGTCGTGCCGATGACGCCGGCGCCGAGTACGATGACTTTCATGGCATTCCCCTAGACGTCTTGCAGCTGAACTTGGCGGTATAGTCTTTGGTAACGGTGTCCTAGGCCCGTGAGTATCTCATAGGATATCGTTCCGGCGGCCTCGGCAATCGCTTCCAGCGTCTGGTGTTCCCCGACCACCTCGACGAGACTGCCGAGTGTCAAAGTATCCTTTGGCAGCGCGCTGACATCGATGATGATGCTGTCCATGGAAACCCGCCCGACGATCGGCAGTCGTACGCCAGCGTGATACACTGCACCCGTGCCGCTGAGGGCACGGGGCAGGCCGTCCGCATAACCGGCTGCGATCGTTGCCAGATGCATCTCTCGGTCAGCAATATGCGATCCGCCATAGCCGATCCGGGTTCCGGTCGGCACGGTACGTGTCTGGACCACGGCGACATCGAGTCTGAAGACCGGCTCCATCGGGTTTGGAGCTCCGACGGTCGGGTTGCCGCCGTAAAGCGCAATGCCGGGCCGCGCCAGCGTGTGGTGGAAATCGCCTCCTAGAAAGATGCCACCGGAATTGGCGAGGCAAATCCGAATTCCCGGAAACAGACCAGAAAGTCTTTCAAATTCCGCCAGCTGCTCGCCGTTCATAAGGTGTCCGCCTTCGTCGGCGCATGCGAGATGGCTCATGACGAACTGGAATTCCAAGCCGGCATGCTCGTTCATTTCCCGGGACAGGATGCTGCATTCTTCCGGCGACAAACCGAGACGGGACATGCCGCTGTCGACCTGCAAAACTGCGGGGAGCGATCGGCCAACCTGACGGGCGAGCTCAGACCAGCGGCGCAACTGAGGCAAAGAGTTCAGGACAGGGATGATGCCGTCGGCAGCGCAGCGCTCTTCGTTTCCGGGCTGCAGTCCGTTCAAGACATAGAGACGTGCATCGGCAGGGAGAGTATCCTTGAGCCTGATGGCCTCGACGAACTGGGCCACGAAAAAGTCCCGGCATCCGGCATCGCCGAGCGTTCTTGATAAGACCGTTGCACCAAGTCCATAGGCATCAGCCTTCACGACCGCTGCGCAGTGTGCCGGTCGAAGCATGTCGGCGAGCGTTTCGTAGTTGCGCCGGAGGGCACCCAGATCGATTGTCAGGTATCCCAATGCACCCTCGGCAACGAACTGTACTCCGGCGTCACCAAACGAGGACGAAATATCCATGCTGCTGCCCTCCCTGCGAGAGCAGATTATTTGAATATTCGGTGAGTTTGGTGCTATTTGATGACAGTATGTGCGACAAATACCGATATTCTGGTGAATTCTGTCGTGTTTTGAAAGAATATGCATGGAAGCGATAGATGCGATCGACCGCAACCTTCTCCGGCTCCTTCGTCTGAACGGGCGGATCAGCAATGCGGCACTGGCCGCGGAAGTCGGGTTGTCTGCCTCCGCGTGTCTCAGGCGCGTCAAGCTCCTGGAAGAAGCCGGCGTCATCCGCGGGTATACGGCGCTGATCGACAATGGCCAGATCGAGAGCGCCATCGCCGTGATTATCAACATCACGCTGGAGCGGCAGACCGAGGATTATCTCAACCGGTTCGAAGCTGCTGTGAGGAAACATCCGGAAATTCAGGAATGCTTCCTGATGACCGGCGGCTCGGATTATATCTTGAGGGTGGAAGTTGCGAACGCCGGCGCGTTCGAGCGCATCCACAAGGAAATCCTGTCGGCGCTTCCCGGGGTTTTGCGGATCCATTCCAGCTTTTCCATCCGAAACGTGCTTGCCTCACGTTCGAAAAACCGTCGTTAGAAGATCACTCCCGACAGTTCACCTTCGCGAATTAATGCCGGTTTCGAGGTTGCATATTCCCGTTGCAAGCTCGATAAAATTGCAATAACGTGATCATTAGTCACAAGCATTTTACGCATAGCATCCAAAAATTCTGACCTTTGAATTTGGCGTCCTCTTAACTCAGCGGGCGAACGATGATGCATGACGATCAGCAGTACACTCACGAAGACAATTCCAGACAGATCTTCCAGGAGCTGAAATTCCGCTCTTTGACGGTAAAAAACCGCCTTTTCCGATCGAATGTCTCGGGGCAGTTCGACGATTACAACGGTCACGGCGGCTCTGCGCGTCTGAATTGGGAGGAGAAATTCGCCCGCGGCGGGGTCGGCTGTATCATCTCGTCTTTCACGCCGGTTTCCGTGCGTGGGCGAATCCTCGTGCGCTACGCGATGATCGATGATGATGACAAGATCCCGTTCTGGAGGGCGATCGGCGACCGGGTGCACGCCCACGACTGTCGGTTCTTGATGCAGCTCAGTCATTCGGGCCGCCAGCAGGACATGGGCGGTGCTGAAAACCTCTACAAAAGGGGACTGAGCTCAACGAACAAAAGCGATTACTTTCACGGCCTGCTCGCCGAAGCGATGAGCAGGGAGGATATTCGCACTGTCGTCGAGCAGTTTGCCCAGGGCGCGCGCCGGGCCAAAGAGGCCGGTCTCGACGGTGTCGAGCTGCATGGCGCCAACGGCTATCTCATCACGCAGTTTCTCAGCAGCGGCATCAATGACCGCACCGACGAATATGGCGGCGACTGGGAAGGGCGGGCGCGGTTCGTGCTGGAGATCGTTCGCGCCATTCGCCGCGAGGTCGGTCAGGACTTTCACCTGCAGATGAAGATCAACGGGGTCGATCACAACGACTGGCTCTATCCCTGGATCAGGAAGGGCAATACGCTCGACGAGACGGTCAAGATCTGTACCCTCCTGCTGGATGGCGGCAAGGGTGTCGATGCCTTCCATATTTCCAGCGGGTCGACCTTTCCGCACCCCCGCAACCCGCCGGGTGATCTGCCCCTGAACGACCTGCGGCGCTGGTATGACGGCATGCTTTCGCAAGGCACAAGGGCGCGTTTCAACTATTCGATCTTTTCGAATCCGGTCCTGGGACCTGCATTTGTGGCCTGGTGGCGTTTCCGGCGGGGGAAAGTCATCGAAGGCATCAACCTCGATTATGCCCGCGCTGTCACGGAAGCGGTCCGGGGCATCGATCAAAGCGTCAAGGTTCTCTGTACGGGCGGTTTTCAGCATGCCGATGTGATCGGCGAGGCGATCCGCAGCGGCGCCTGCGATGGCGTCAGCATGGCAAGACCGTTGATTGCCAACAATGATTTGCCGAAGATCCTCAAGACCCAGAATGGCCCGGACGAAGGCCGCGAGTGCACCTATTGCAACAAGTGTCTTCTCAATGATCTGGAGAACCCTCTCGGCTGCTACGAGGTAAAACGGTATCCCGGGTCAACGTTTGAGGCCCGGCATCAGAACATGATCGACGAGGTGATGTCGGTGTTTACGCCGCCGGCCTTTCCGGGAAGCGTTGTGGCGACACCACCTCAGGCGGTGGAGGCGGAGCCATGAGTGATCTCAACGATCCGCTGACCCCGGTCGAGATCGTCCTCGGGCGCAAGCGGAAAATCGTCGTGGTGATCGCAGTGCTTGTGCTCGCGGCGATCGTCTACTGGCTCGTTTTCGTCAACCAGTATGTCGTCGCGTTCCGAAACCAGGAAGATCATTTCCTCTACGGCTCGATTGGCAGCGAGGCATCGACCGGGCCACCCTACTGGGTCTTCAAGGCGCTGCCGGTGATGTATGCCGACAAGCTTGGGCCGGCCGGATGGGGTCATTTCGGCATGCTTTACGAGAAGCCGGGCGACGACCTGCCGATCGGCGTCTCCAGGCGCATCGTGTCCGGAGTCGATCGCGTCTGGCTGAACTGCTCGGTTTGTCATGTCGGAACCTACACGCTTCCGAACCAGACGGAGCGGCATCTGGTCTACGGTGCACCTTCAAACAATTTGCGGCTTCAGGAATTCATTCTCTTCTTCATCGACCTCGGGTCGGATCCCGGGTTTACCGCCGACCGGCTGATCGCCGCGATCAACAGTCCAGAAGTCGGCGGTCATCTCAATGCGTTCGAGCAGGTGGTGTATCGCTATGTGATCTTTCCGCGCCTCCAGGCGGCATTCGCAGATCTCGGCAAACGGCTGACATTCGTTGCGCGGCAGGAGAAATGGGGACCCGGGCGGGTGGATACATTCAACCCCTACAAAAGCCTGCAGTTCAACTTTCCGATGGACGCTGCATCGATCAGTGATGCAGCGCTGAACGGAAGCTCCGATTATCCGTCGATCTGGCAGCAACGGCCGCGGGAGGGAATGAACCTTCACTGGGACGGCAATAACAATTCGGTTGACGAGCGCAACCTGAGCGCAGCACTCGGCGCAGGTGTGACACCGGTAACGGTGGATCGATCGTCGATCCGCCGCATCGAACAATGGATGTGGGATCTTCCCGCGCCACAGTTTCCGGCAAAGGTAGATGTCGACGCTGCCGAGCGCGGCAGGGAGGTGTTCTCGGATACCTGCGCCGGTTGCCATGGCATGAAGACAGGCGGAACCTATTCCTACAATACCGATCATTTCAAGCGGCTCGGCCAGACGGTCGCACTGGCCGATATCGCGACGGATCGCGGCCGCTGGGCCTCCTACACACCGGATTTTGCGGCCGCACAGAACCAGCTCTATGCGGGCTATCCGTGGCGTTTCAAGCGGTTCCACAAGACCAACGGCTATGCGAACCATCCCCTCGACGGGATCTGGGCCCGCTCGCCCTATCTGCACAATGGGTCCGTACCGACGCTGCGGGATCTGCTCGAACCCTCGTCGCAGCGGCCGGCCCGGTGGTATCGCGGCAGCGAGGTGCTCGACCTGGCACGGGTCGGATATCGATCCGACGATGCGGCACCGGGAGATCAGCTGTTTCTCTATGACACCTCAAAAACCGGCAATTCCAACCGCGGACACGAGGGCAAAGCTTATGGCACGGAGCTTTCCGGAGCCGATAAGGATGCCCTCGTCGAATACATGAAGACGCTATGATCAGGACCCGCTCGCTCAGCACCTGGAAGGCCCGTCACGCTATCGTCGTATGGATCGGCGTGATCCTGAACCTATGTTTCGTGCTGCCTCTGATCTTCTGCCCGGAATGGCTGCTTTCCCTGTTCGGCATCGTCGTCAACCAGGTGATCTGGGCGCAGTTCGCGGGCCTCCTGCTTGGTATTCTCTCCATCTTCTATATTCCCGCGTCGATCGATATCGACCGCTACCGGCTATTTGCCTGGCTGCAGGTCTTTCCATCGCGCACAGCCGGCGTCGTGTTCTTCCTGCTTGCCGTGACGGTGTTCCACCAGCCGATCGGCTATATCACCGGTGTCCTTCTCGATGGTTCGGTGGCGATCCCGACGCTGATCTGCCTCCTCAACATCAGTCGCCTGGAACAGGAACTCGCCGACGGGGGCCGCTCATGAGCGCGCGCAAAACCCGGCTGTTCTGGAAAGCGCTTCTGGCGCTGCTGGTCGTCGTCGTGGCGGGTGCGCTTTCCGTTTATCTTCTTCTTTTCCGCCCGGTTGCCGCCCCTCGTACGGAGGATCTCGCCCGGCTTTTCAATCACGGCTCGATCGGCAATGAAGAGGTTCAGGGCCTGCCCTACTGGATCTGGCGCGTGCTGCCGCAGATCTTTCCGGAGCATGTGCCGAATGGCAAGGATGGCTACGGTGCCTTCGGCATGTACTGGCGTACCGGAGACAAGGTGCCAATCGGCTTTTCGGTGACGACACTGGGTGTCATCGATCGCGTCTCGCCCAACTGTGCCTTCTGCCACCAGGGCAGCTACCGGCTTAAACCCGATGAGCCTCGCGTGCTGGTCTCGGCCGGTGCCGGAACGCGCGTTGATCCGCAGGCCTATATCCGCTTCCTGATCAAGGTCGGTGCCGATGCCCGCTTCACCGCGGACCGGGTGATGCGGGAAATCACCACGATCTACGACATGCCGCTTTATGAGAGGTTGCTCTACCGTTTCGTTCTGATCCCGGCAACCCGCAAGGCATTTCAGGATCAGGCACGGCGGTTCGCTTGGCAGGACACTCGACCCGACTGGGGCCCGGGCCGCATCGATCCTTTCAACCCCGTCAAATTCCAGAACCTTGAGCTCCCGGACGACGGCACGATCGGCAATTCCGACATGATGCCGCTGTGGAACATGAGCGAGCTTGCCCCGACGAACATTCGCACCTTCTCGCTCCATTGGGACGGGTTGCAAACGGATGTGCGCGAAACCGCGGTATCGGGCGCCATCGGCGATGGCATGAGTTCCAAAACCGTTCTGCGGACCCAAGAAAACCTCGACCGGATGATCGCCTTCACCTCGGTGCAGCGGCCGCCGCCTTCGCCGTTCAAGAGTAGTCGTGAGACGGACGATCCCCTTCGGGTTGACGCCTCCGCCGTCGATGCGGGGCAGGGGGTCTACCAGGCGCAGTGTGCCGTCTGCCATGACACGAACGGTGCGCGCTACCGATCTCCGATCCCGATTGTCGAACTCGGAACGGATCGGCATCGCATCGACATGTGGAGCCCCGCGGCGAAGTCCCGATATGCCGATTACGAGACTGGCTACCGGTGGGGGTTCACGCATTTCCAGAAGGCGGAAGGCTACGTGGCCGTCGATATGGCGGGCCTGTGGTTGCGCGGGCCATATCTCCACAATGGCAGCGTTCCGACGCTTGCCGATCTCCTCAAATCGCCGGAACAGAGGCCGAAGCAGTTTTATCGCGGCTCCGATCTCGTCGACACGGTGAACGGGGGTTTCGTCAGCGCCGAGCGACCGGAAACGGGCGGGTTTCTCTATGACACGAGCCTGCCGGGCAACGGCAATGGCGGCCATCTCTGGGGCACGGACCTGCCGCAGGCCGAAAAGGACAATTTGCTCGCCTATCTGAAGACACTTTGAAAAAGGGGAGGGGGACGCATGCACGGTTGGACCAAGAAAGCGAAGCGTTTCCTCTTCTGGCTGGTCACGACCGCTGCCGCTTTGGTGGTGGTCTTTTTGTTCGTGGCCGGCTTCGTCGTCTGGTCACTCATCCAGCCACCATCCGATCAGTTCGGCAAGGTCGAGGACGAGGCCAAGTTTGCGCGGCGCGACGTTTCCAGTCTGCCAGCCGCAACCGAGCCCTATTTCGCCGAGATGGACAAGGGTCTCCTCAAGGGGATTGAGGGAGGGGAGTACCCGCAGGAAATCCGCCAGATTGCAGGCGCGACGGGGCTTGACCCCGAGGCGATCCGACAGGCGGCAATCCGCGGTCAGAATGCCTGGATTGTCTGGACCGGCGGCAATGATCGCTTCTGGGATTTTGCCGCGCGCAACACGATCGGAGCATTTGATCTTCTGAAGACGGTTTCCTCGCATCCGAGCCAGGCCTATGGCCGCGACAATCGCTTTCGGTATCTCGGGCTCGTCAATGAGCCGGGCTTCGATGAGGCGACGGGACCGGACCCGAAACACTTCGGATTGTGGCTCGACCAGCGCCGGACTGACACGCCTCCCGATCCGTTCGGCGGCAATCCGGACGCGGACAGGCGATACCCAGGCGTGGAAGTGGGTGCGCGGGGTAAACCGGTTGAGTTTGAAGCCCGGGAGGTGACCCTGCCGGTCGGCTCCTATTACGGGGAACCGACCGGCGTCATGGGGCTGCGCCTGTTTCCCAACCCGGATTTCGACTTGAAGGCCTCGAAAAAGTGGGACCCCGACCGCTACTATAACGACCCTTCCTACTACAACGACAAGGATCTGGTGCGTCCGTACCGCGTCGGCATGTCCTGCGCGTTCTGCCATGTCGGACCGAACCCGATCACGCCGCCGGCGGATGTGGAAAGGCCGCAGTTTTCGCAGATCACCTCGAACCCGGGAGCGCAGTACTTCTGGGTGGACCGGATCTTCTTCTGGAACACGCAACCGCGCGGCGAGGACGATAAGCCGACCTCCAACGAAGGCAATTTCCTTTTCCAGCTGTTCCACACCAATCCGCCGGGGTCGCTGGATACCTCGCTCGTTTCGAGCGATTACATCAACAACCCTCGCACGATGAATGCGGTCTATGAGACAGTAGCGCGCCTTGGAATTGCATCCGGTACGGGCTGGGAGAATTTGACCGGCGACGAGCTGGCGAACAAGCAGTTTCAGGATTACTCGCAGACCGCGGCACTGCATGCCTTCTTCAACAAGCGGGACGGCAAGTCTGCTTCGATGCGGGTGCTGAAGGATGGGTCTGACTCCGTCGGCACGCTTGGGGCGCTCAACCGTGTTTACTTGAACATCGGGCTGTTCAGCGAAGAGTGGCTTCTGCACTTCCGCCCCTTCTTGGGTGGCCAGAAGATATCGCCAATCCGCGTTCCGGATGCACAAAAGAACTCCGTCTATTGGCAGGCGACCGAGACGATGACGGCCGACATGGCGATCTTTTTTCTCGTCACCGGTCGCTCCGATCTCCTCAAGGACGCGCCGGGCGGAAAGGAGCTGCTGGCCGCGCTGGATCAGCAGCAGGTAGCCCGTGGTCGTGATGTCTTCGCTGAAAACTGCGCGGCGTGCCATTCGAGCAAACAACCCAAGGCTCCGGCCGAATTCGGCGTTGGCGAGGGCATCTGCGAGGGCGGCGGCGCGGGGCCGCAGTACCGTGAATGCTGGGACCGCTACTGGGCCTGGGCACAATCGGCGCAGTTCAAACAATTGATGCGTGCGCAGGCCGAGAAACCGGACTTTCTCGTCGACAACTATCTGTCAAATGAACGAAGGGTGCCGATCGATCTGGTGCGCACCAATGCGTGCAGTGCCATCGCCACCAATGGCCTGGCCGGCGATATCTGGGATAACTTCACCTCGTCGACGTACAAAACCCTGCCTGCACCGAAGGAAGTGACGGTGCACCATCCGGTTTCGGGTGCAGCAACGCCGATGCAATCACCTGGTAACGGACGCGGCTATTTGCGACCGCCTTCGCTGATCAGCCTCTGGTCGACGGCGCCCTATCTCCTCAACAATTCAATCGGGCACGAGATCCCCTATTCCTATCCGCGTTATGGCAAGGATACGGAAAGCGGGCCTGTTGGGACGTCTGGTACGCAGGCAAACTCCGGCAACGGAAACTACCCACGATCTCCCAGCGCCTGCCCTGCTGCGGATCCCAAAGACCCCTACATGCCCTGTATCGAAAACCGGCTTTCGGCCTTCGACACGTCGATCCGGCAGATGCTTTCACCGGAAACGCGGCGGATGGACAAAGCGACCGAAGAGGCCGTGCCGGGCTATATCTATCGTACCAGCGCCCCTTCCTGCCTGATCATCCCAAAAGGCTTCGTGCCGGATCAGATCCGCCCCTTTAGCGGCTTGCTCAGCCGCATTGCGCCCTGGGCGTTCAAGGATGACGGATCGATTGCACTCGGGCCCTTCCCGTCGGGATTTCCGGTCAATGCGCTGGTCAATACCAAGCTTTTGCCGGATCATGACGAAGACGCCTGGCCCGTTTACAAGCGGCTGATCACCAATGGTCCCGGCCTGGTTTCGGCCTTCGCAGAGCTGGGCGGGCAATGCTCCGCGCAGGAACTGGCCGACCCGGCGGTGCGGAGCCATTCCGAGACGGTCGTGCGCGAGACCGGCCTGATCGATCGGCTCGTGACCCTCAGCAAGTGCCCCGATTACGTCGTCAATGCGGGACATGCCTTCGGCTCGGATCTGTCGCAGGCGGACAAGGACGCATTGATTTCATTTCTGAAGCAGCTTTGACATGGCAGGGAGCGAAGCGACCCACGACTACATCGTGATTGGCGCCGGTGCGGGTGGGGCGGTCGTGGCTGCGCGGCTTGTGGAGGCGGGGTGCACCGTTCTGGTGATCGAAGCTGGTGGTGATCCGCTCGCCGAACGGCCTTACAGCGATGCGGTTGCAGATGACGACCCCGATATGCCTCTGGCCGATGCTTATAAAGTGCCGGCGTTCCATGCTTTCGCGTCCGAACACGAGGGTTTGGCGCGTGATTACTATGTCAGGCATTATGAGGATCCGGCCGTGCAGAAACGCGACTGGCGGTACTGCGATGAAAAGGGCGGAATTCTCTATCCCCGTGCACAGGGGCTGGGTGGCTGCAGTGCCCATCATGCGATGATCATCGTCAAACCGAATGCCTGCGACTGGAACCATATCCGCGACCTCACAGGCGACGAGAGCTGGCGGGCTGCGCATATGCAGACCTATTTCGAACGGATCGAACGCTGCCGCTACCGCATCTTTTTCTGGCGCTGGCTTTCCTTCCTCACTGGTCTCAATCCGACCGGACACGGCTGGTGGGGCTGGATGCAAACGGAACTGGTTTTTCCGCTGAGACCAATCCGCGACCGCCTGCTGTTGAGCTCGCTTCTGCGCTGTGTGCGCGCGGCAGCTGATGCCTTCGGTCATTCCGGGACGCAATGGGAGACGGCGGAAACCGATCCGAATGCGCACCGGGTCTGGAACCCCTTCGCAAGCGGCATCCGCATCGCGCCCCTTTCCACCCGCAGGCATGTGCGGCATGGGCCGCGCGAACGGTTGCTCGACGTCAAGGCGAGGTATCCCGACAGGCTCGATATCCGGCTGAGAACAGCGGTGGCGCGTATTGCGATTGAGGATAGGCGCGCCGTGGGCGTCCACGCGATCGATGCGAACGGCAACGAACTCTTCGTTGAGGCGCGGCGAGAGGTCATCCTCGCAGCCGGCGCTTTCGCATCGCCGAAGATCCTGATGCTGTCGGGAATTGGCGATGCCGCTCATCTCGCTCGTTACGAGATCGCCGTCGTCGAAGATCTGCCGGGCGTTGGCCGCAATCTGCAGGACCGATATGAGATCGGCGTCGTCAGCCGCATGAACAAGCCCTGGGCGACGCTTAAAAACGCAGCCTATTCGATCCGTGACGCGGAATACCGCAAGTGGCGGCGCTTTCGTCTTGGCAACTACACAAGCAACGGCCTGTTGTTTTCCATGGCGCTCAAATCGCGCGACAGCCTGAACGAGCCTGATCTCCACTGCTTTTCGCTGCTGGGTGATTTCCGCGGCTACTACAAAGGCTATTCGCAGCGGATCAGAAAGAAAGACTATCTGAGCTGGGTCGTGCTGAAGGCCTATACGGAAAACCGAGCCGGTACGGTGAGGCTGCGATCTTCGGACTGGAGGACAGACCCGGACATCCAGTTCCATTCGTTTGCCGAAGGCAGCGGCGATTACCGTCGCGATCTCGATGCGATGGTAAAGGGCGTCCGTTTCGTGCGCAAAGTGGCCGAAGGGATGGACGACCTCGTTGCCGAAGAGGAAGAGCCCGGCCGCTGGCGCGACAGCGACGAAGCACTGCGCAACTACGTGGCCGAAAACGCATGGGGTCACCACGCCTGCGGGACCTGCGCCATCGGGCCGCGTGACAGCGGCGGCGTGACGGACAGCCGGTTCAAGGTGCATGGCGTCGATGGGTTGCGGATCGTGGATGCGTCGGTCTTTCCCCGCATTCCCGGCTATTTCCTCGCCTGCGCGGTCTACATGATCGCCGAGAAGGCGGCCGACGTTTTGCTTTCGCCACCACAGGGGGAGATGGCGTGATGACGCAGGTTCAAGCACGCGGCCGGTCTCTCGTTCGGCAAGCCTATCCCTGGCTGAACGACAGGGTTGCGGATTTCGTTCGCGGCTGGCGACGTCTGGATGCGTGGGCCAACCGGCCGCTTCCGACGAGGCGACGCGCCTACTGGAAACTGCTCGCCCCGGACCGTTATCCCTGGTACGCGCCGGCGCTGTTTCTGGTGCTGACCGTGATGCTGGCACTTGGCCCCACCATGGAAACCGATTGGCCGAACCTCATTCTGCTGGTGATCGGACTTGTGCTTTTTCTAGGTCTCAATGCTCTTGCCGAGCGTCGCCAAGTCGCCAACAACTATCTGCTGACCGGGCAACTAACATGTCTGGTTGCGATGCTGGCATTGCTGTTGTGGAGTTCTCTGCCCGAGGTCTACGGGGAGATGGTCGCCGCACCCCGACTGCACGTGGGCGTGGCCGTCGTTCTTGCGATGACCGTCGCGCTTGCTGCTGCATTCGGTTTTGCCGCAGCGCTATTCAGGTCGACAGCCGATGGAGGATTGGCCGATGCCCTGCCAGAGGTGGAGCTGTTTCTTCCGAAGGATCGCTACAGTTTCGTGGGGGGCGGGGCGAAAGCTGCCTTCTTTTCCGCCTTGGCAATCGCTCCGGTTCGCTATCCGGTAGAACTCCTTCTGCCCGGGTCGCTGCTGACCCTGTTCGTCCCCGACCATCTTCTTGCCCTGACTTTCCTTTTCGTCGGCGGGATCATGTGGATCTTGCTTTTCCTCGGCATTCTCTTCGAGCGGCTGATGGAAATCCTGAAGACGCTGGGCCGGATGTTTTTCATCGGTCCGCAGCGCGTGATTTCCATTCTCGTCATTGCCGTCGCCGGGGCACGGCTCGCGGAAATACATTTCATCACGTACCTCTTCAATGGCGGCAGCACGGGTTATGGCAACCCGGTCCTGATGCTTTACATCCTGCTTTCTTATGCGTGCGCTTGGTATTACGGTTTCTGGACCGACCAGTTCGTTGCCCGCAGGCTCATGCGCATGCTCACACTCAAGCCCGACTGGCGCACCGCCATATCGGTCGGTTATCCCTACCACGGTGATCCGACACTCAGCCGCGTCGAAAGCGAAGGTCGCACGATCAGCCTGCATGGCGCCGGCCGCTTGAAGCTGCGGGGTCACTACGAAGACGGGTATGCCGGCGGCGGCACGGCGCTCCAGTTCATGACGCCCGCGGAGCTGATCGGTCAGTTCCGGCGCCAGATCGAGCTTCGCTCCCGCGACATGATAAAGGCAGACGATCTGCTGGCGAGCCTGCGCAATTTCGAGCGGGCGGCGGTGATCTATCCGGTCATCGTCGGAACGTTGGCCTTTGGCCTGATTGTCGGGCCGATTGTCCTGACGTTCTATTACGCGGTGCAACCGCCGGAGCTCACAGTCCATGCCGAGGGTGGGGGCGGTCGCGATGCTCTCGCGTTCATGAAGAACCAGGATTATGAAAATGGCGACTGCTCACCTCTGAAAGCGGGCATGCCTCGCATCGCCATCGCGGCTTCCGGAGGTGGTACACGCGCTGCAATCTATACCGCCTCGTTGCTGAGGGGCTTGGCGGAGGCGGGACATGTCTGCGACGTGGTGATGGCGAGCGGCGTTTCCGGCGGGAGCGCTGCGCTTGCGTATTTTGGCTTGCACGAGGCGGAACTGCGCTCCCGCGGTGGCGTCGGCTTCATGGCGTGGGAGCGCTATTCGCGGGAAATGGCGCATCCTTATATTGAAGATGTCATCAATCGCGCCAGCGACCTGCGGATCACATTCGGTCGCTTTCAGTGGAGACGTTTTACATGCGGCGAGCCGGCGGTGCCGGATGGTTCTGTGAGCGGCCTTGCACCAGCCCGCTCCAAACTCGGCCATATCCTGGCGGAATCCTTCGCCTGCCGAATGGGGGCGGGAAAGATGGGCGACGTCTCGTTTGGATTGATGCTGAATTCGTCGATCGTCGGATCCTATCCCGATCCTGGAAATCCGTGCCGCCGAGGCGACGGGTATTCGCTGCCGGAACAGGCCAGCCGGTGCCAGGGGTTGCTGGATGGCGCGGGCGCGGGCGGGCGGCTTGTGCTGACCAACATCGGATCGACCCAGACGATGCAGGCAAACACGTCGCCCGGGATGGAAATCGTCACCATCGACGAACCTGACGTCTCCGTGTCACGGGCCGCAGCATTGAGCGCCAATTTCCCCCCTGTGTTTCCGGATGCCGCCGTGGATATCATGCCGAGCAGCGGCACGGCCAAACGTTATTGGGTGACGGACGGCGGGACGGTCGAGAATCGCGGTACAGTGACCATGTATCGTGCCTTGCGCGATGCGGCGAGACGAGAACCCAAATCTTGCGGGTGCGGCAGTTCGCCAAAGTTCGCCCCGCTCCACGTCATCGTCGCGGATGTTTCCGCTCTCGCGGGGCCCTATAGCGAAAGTTTCGGTTTCGACTCTGTCCTTGGAGCCGGTGGACAGCTCGGGCTCGGCATGGAAGCGGAACTGCGCGCCGACCTCAAAACGCTCTACGAAACGACCCACTGCAGCAAGATCTACTTTCATGACATCGTGATACCGCCGGTTTTTTCGAGCAATGGAGGCATCGGAACGCACTGGCTGCTGCCGGGCTCGATGACGTTTCGCGATCCCAACCATTCGGGCGAACAGGTTACGCTCCATGCCGAGGACGTCGAAAAACTCGTGTTGTCTCTGCACAGCAGCCGGGCCTTCAGCTATCAGGACAACGGGGGCGTCAAGAGGGTCTTGGGTTGGGCGCAGGATGGTCCCGGTAACCGGCATCGTGCCAATTGGGTCAGGCTGCTCGACATGTTGAACGGAAAGCTGCCGCCTCAACTCTGACCAGTGGTCTTGGACCTATCGTTCCTTCACCGCCTCCATGGCAACCGAGGTTGAGGTGCTTGCCACAAATGGCAGACTGGAGATTTTTTCGCCAAGCACTTCGCGATAGCGGCGGATGTTGGGTGTGCGAATCTTCAGGAGGTAATCGAAACGTCCGGCTATCATGTGGCACTCCTCGACCTCGGGAATTCGCCATACTGCTGCGTTAAACGCGTTGAGTGCCGTTTCGCGCGTATCGGACAGTTTCACCTCTGCGAAAGCCACATGGTCGAGGCCGAGTTTCTTCGGGTTGAGAACGGCGCGGAAGCCGAGAATGAAGCCATCCTGCATCAGCCTTTTCAGGCGCGCATTCACCGGAGTCTTGGACAAGCCGACTTTGTCGGCAAGATCCGTCACCGAGACCCGGCCATCGCCGACAAGGACATCCATGATCTTCCGGTCGAAGTGGTCGATATCCCCAGGTGTATCGCTCTTCCTCTCCATTTTCTCTGTCCTACTCCCGAAACGTGGTGAATTTCTCCAAATTCTACCCATTTTCAGAGAAGCTATATAGAGCAGATTCGATTATTTTTCTCGCATCGCGGGATCGTCGCTGATCCGCTAGATTGGCTTGATATTCGGGAGGCGGAACAATGGCATCTGCGATGGAACACAACACATTCTCGCCTGGCTCTTTGGAGACCATGCCCTTCGAAGATTTCGCCCCGCCGATCCGGCCGCAGTCGGATTTGCGCAAGGCCATCACCGCCGCCTATCGCAGACCTGAAATCGACAGTGTGCTGCCGCTTCTCGAGCAGGCAACACTGCCCGCCGACCTCGCAGACAAAGTCCGCTCGACAGCGCGCGATCTGATTGTCGCGCTGCGCCGCAAGGCCAAGGGGTCGGGCGTCGAAGCGCTTGTGCAGGAATACTCGCTTTCCAGCCAGGAAGGCATCGCCCTGATGTGCCTGGCTGAGGCGCTGCTGCGCATTCCGGATATGGCGACGCGCGATGCGCTGATCCGCGACAAGATTTCCGGCGGAAACTGGAAGTCGCATGTGGGCGAGGGCCGTTCGCTCTTCGTCAACGCTGCAACCTGGGGCCTTGTCGTGACCGGCAAGCTGACGTCGACCGTCAGCGACCGCAGCCTTTCGGCGGCACTGACGCGCCTGATCGCCCGCTGTGGCGAACCGGTCATCCGCCGCGGCGTCGATATGGCGATGCGGATGATGGGCGAGCAGTTCGTCACCGGTGAGACGATCGAGGAAGCGCTGCGCCGCTCGCGGACCATGGAGCAGAAGGGCTTTCGCTATTCCTACGACATGCTTGGCGAGGCAGCGACGACAGGAGAAGACGCGGAGCGCTATTACAAGGATTACGAGAAGGCGATCCATGCGATCGGCAAGGCCTCTGCCGGACGCGGGATCTACAACGGCCCTGGCATTTCCATCAAGCTCTCGGCACTTCATCCGCGCTATACCCGCGCCCAGGCCGGCCGCGTCATGGAAGAACTTCTGCCGCGCGTGAAGGCGCTGGCCGCCCTCGCCAAGTCCTACAATATTGGTCTGAACATCGATGCGGAGGAGGCCGATCGCCTCGAATTGTCGCTCGATCTTCTGGAAGATCTCTGCTTCGACCCTGCTCTTTCCAGCTGGGATGGCATCGGCTTCGTGGTGCAGGCCTATGGCAAGCGATGCCCGTTCGTGCTTGATTTCATCATCGACCTCGCACGCCGTTCCAACCGCCGCATCATGCTGCGTCTGGTCAAGGGCGCCTATTGGGATGCGGAAATCAAGAAGGCGCAGATCGAAGGCCTCGAAGACTTCCCGGTCTTTACCCGCAAGGTGCACACGGATGTCTCCTACATCGCCTGCGCCCGGAAACTGCTCGACGCACGCGACGCCGTCTTTCCGCAATTTGCCTCGCACAACGCCCAGACGCTTGCCACGATCTATCAGCTGGCCGGACCTGATTTCAAGGTTGGCGATTACGAGTTCCAGTGCCTGCACGGCATGGGTGAGCCGCTCTATGAAGAGGTCGTCGGTCAGTCAAAGCTCGACCGGCCAGCCCGCATCTATGCCCCGGTCGGGACGCACGAAACGCTTCTCGCCTATCTCGTCCGCCGTCTCCTGGAAAACGGCGCGAATTCGTCCTTCGTGAACCGGATCGGCGATGACCAGGTGTCCGTCGACGAGCTGATTGCCGATCCGGCCGCCGTCGTTCGCGGCATGTCCGTTCCCGGCGGAAAACACGATCAGATCGCTCTGCCTGCCGACCTGTTCGGCAAGGACCGACAGAACTCCCTGGGGTTCGATCTCGCCAACGAAACGACGCTTGCCTCCCTCGCGTGCGTGTTTCAGGAAGGCGCCCAGGCTCCCTTCACAGCCGCTCCAGAACTTGGCGATGGAACTTCATCAGGTGAAACGCGGCCGGTGCTCAATCCGGCTGACCATCAGGATGTGGTCGGCTCAGTCACGGAAGCAAGCGTGGAGGATGCGCAAACGGCGGCCGCTCTCGCGCAAGAGGCTTTTGCCGATTGGCAGTCCGTTGCGCCGCAGGAACGGGCTGCCTGCCTCGAAAGGGCTGCCGATGCCATGCAGGAAAGCATGCCGTCCCTTCTCGGCCTGATCATGCGCGAGGCCGGAAAATCCCTGCCGAACGCGATTGCCGAAGTGCGCGAGGCGATCGATTTCCTGCGCTATTATGCGGAACAGGCCAAGCGGACGCTGGGGCCGGGCCATAAGGCGCTCGGACCGGTGGTCTGCATCAGCCCGTGGAACTTCCCGCTGGCAATCTTTACCGGCCAGATCGCGGCCGCTCTCGTCGCCGGCAACAGCGTGCTGGCAAAGCCCGCTGAGGAAACGCCGTTGATCGCAGCGGCAGGCGTGAAACTTCTCTATCAGGCCGGCGTACCACGCGGCGCGCTTCAGCTTTTGCCGGGTGATGGAAAGATCGGCGCAGCGCTGGTGGCTGCCCCCGAAACCCAGGGCGTGATGTTTACCGGTTCAACAGACGTCGCTCGCCTGATCCAGGCCGAGCTTGCCGGCCGGCTGTCGAACGCCGGAAAGCCGATCCCGCTGATTGCCGAAACGGGCGGCCAGAACGCAATGATCGTCGATTCCTCGGCTCTGGCCGAACAGGTGGTCGGCGATGTCATCGCGTCCGCCTTCGACAGCGCCGGTCAGCGTTGCTCGGCCCTGCGTGTCCTGTGCCTGCAGGAAGACATAGCGGACCGCGTGATGACCATGCTCCGCGGCGCCCTGGCCGAACTGACCGTCGGGCGCACCGACCAGCTGAAGATCGATATCGGGCCGGTCATCACAGCCGAAGCGAAGGATGTTATCGACGGCCACATCGATGCGATGCGCGCCAAGGGCCGGCGCATTGAGCAGGTCGCCATCCCCGCTGCAACGGCTGCCGGAACCTTCGTCGCGCCGACGATCATCGAACTGAACAACCTCTCGGACCTCGAGAGGGAAGTGTTCGGACCTGTCCTTCACGTCATCCGCTATCGTCGTGAGGATCTCGACAGGCTGATCGACGATATCAACGCCACCGGCTACGGTCTCACATTCGGCCTCCACACGCGTCTCGACGAAACGATTGCGCATGTGACGAGCCGTGTCCGGGCCGGCAATATATACGTCAACCGCAACGTCATCGGTGCCGTCGTCGGCGTGCAGCCGTTCGGCGGGCGAGGTCTCTCAGGCACGGGGCCTAAGGCCGGCGGTCCGCTCTATCTCGGTCGCCTCCTGCAGCAGCCGCCGGTTCCGCCGCGCCACAGTTCCGTTCATGTCGATCCGGCGATCTCGTTGCTGGCCGAATGGCTGCGCGCCAAGGGCAAAACCGAGGACGCCGAAGCGATCCGCGAACTGGGTGGCGAATCCGCTCTCGGCATGTCGCAGGAACTTCCGGGGCCCGTCGGTGAGCGCAACACCTATAGTCTGCATCCGCGCGGTCGCATCCTGCTCGTACCGCAGACAGAGGCGGGTCTCGTTTCCCAGCTGGGTGCCGCGCTCGCAACCGGCAACAGCGTCACCATCGACACGGACTCCGGCCTTCAGAGTAAGTTCTCCGATCTGCCGGCCGAAATCGCTGCCCGGATCATCTGGTCTTCCGATTGGGCAAGCCATGGACCCTATGCCGGTGCCTTGGTGGAAGGCGACGGCAATAGCCTGATCTCCGTCTCGCGCCGTATTGCCAGCCTTCCCGGCCCGCTGGTGCTGACGCAGGCGGCTTCCTCAGCTGACATCGCCGGCATGGATGAGCCCTATTGCCTGAACTGGCTGCTTGAAGAAGTGTCGCTCTCCGTGAATACGGCGGCCGCTGGCGGCAACGCGAGCCTGATGGCGATAGGGTGAGGACAGCATGGACGATCTTCAGACGGCGCGCGTCATCATAGGCAGCTACACGGAATCGATGCCGCATGTGGAGGGCAAGGGAAAAGGCGTCAGCCTGCTTTCCCTTGATCTAAAAACAGCGCGATTCGAAGAGGTCGCGGCGTTTGAAGCGATTCGCAACCCCACCTATCTGGCGCAAGGGCAGGATGGACGCGTCCTCTACGCCGTCGAGGAAGTCGACGACGAGGCGCAGGCGGGCGTGGTTGTGCTGCAGATCGACGGGGACGGCGGTCTAAAATTGGCGAAGCGAGTTTCGGCAAGAGGTTCTGCGCCCTGTCATGTCACGCTCGACAGGTCAGGGGAGCGGCTGTTCGTTGCCAATTACGGCAGCGGAAGTGCGGTCGCTTACGGTCTTGATCATCAGGGTCTTCCTAATGACGACGAGGTCATGGTGATCCAGCGGACAGGATCCGGCCCCGTCACCGACAGGCAGGAAGGCCCGCATGTGCACCAGGTTTTGGTCATGCCTGGCGATCGGCATGTTCTCGTTTGCGATCTCGGGACCGACGAGATCGCCAGATATGCATTCGGCGATCAGGGAATAGGCTCAGAGCCGGATGTCGTGCTGCACGTGTCCGGCGGTTCGCTTCCACGCCATATCGTCTGCTCGCAGGATGGCCGCCGGCTCTACGTCGCGCATGAGGCCGCCTGCACCGTCGGTGCCTATGCCATCGAGGGAGACAATTTCACGCTCCTGTCAGAAACCAGCACAGTGCCGGCCGATTTTGCCGGCACGTCGTCCTGCGCGGCGATCAAAATTCATCCGAATGGCAGGTTTCTTTATGTCTCCAACCGCGGCCATGACACGATCGTCGCCTGTGAAATTCTGGCCGATGGCGGGTTGAGAACCCTTGGCTGGTATCCCACCATGGGTAGAACCCCGCGGGATTTCGCCATCGATCCCACCGGTCGCTGTCTCATCGTCGCCAACCAGGACAGCCACTCGCTGGTCTGCTTTGAGATCAATGGGGAACACGGGACGCTGACGACCATCGGCGAGCCGTTCGAGATCGGCAGTCCCGTCTGCGTCCTGTTCGCCTGACGTCTAGACCGGCTGCAAACGACCGAAATAGGCGACGAGGGCGAGCACTCCGAGGCTAAGCCCGATTTCCGTGACCGTCGCGCAGACGAGGCTTCGATACATCAGCGAGCTGCGGTCGAGCAGCCGCACGAAGACGTAACGGTTGACGATCGCCAGCGCGACCATGGTTGCAACGATCAAGATCTTGGCCGAAAGCAGCAGCTGATAGGGCAAGGACCAGTTAAGCGGCAGGCCGCCGACGATGAGCCATGTGCTGAACAGCCCTGTTACGATCACAAGTGCCACGGCAACATGACCTGCCCGGGAAAAGCCGATCAAAGCGGTCGTGGCATCGTGTCGAGTCGACTGGTCCCTGAGCGCGGGGAGAAGCAGAGCGACCGGTAACAGCGCCCCGAACCAGAACCCGCCCGAGAGAAGGTGCAGCAGATCGTTCGCCCGGTGCAGCAGGCGCAACGGTCCATCGTGGATAGCGGCGTGTCCGGAGATCGGAAGGCTGGCGAGAGCGACCAAAGCCGCCAACGCCGTCGGCAGGATTTTCGAGCGCGAGGAGGGCGTAAGGGCCGCAAACAACAGGCCTGCAGCAATCGCCTGCACTATCCAGACGGTGCCGATACTGGTCTGGGTTATGACCGTCCACAGCATGCCGAGATCCGCCGCATCCTGCCAGCCGTCGCCGAGAAGGGCGGCGTTGAGCGGCAGAGATGCAACCGTCGCACCCGCTATCACAAGCACCGACAGGCCGCGGATCGGTGTGAGCTTCGCCCACACCGATTGCCGTAGACCGTCCGGCACAAAACCGGCGATATAGGTTGAGGCGCCCCAGAGGAACAGGGCGCCTGCGTAGAAGCCGAAACGGCAGACTACAATGAGGCTCTCAGCCGTTGTCACGGCTTCACGGTGAACGTGTAAGTGCCGTTGGTCTTGTGGCCATCGACCGAAAGCACATTCCATCTGACCGTATATGTGCCGGGCTTGAGCGGCCCGGTGACCGGCGCAGTCAGCGTCTTGTCAGCGTCTTTCAGCACGCCTTTGCCGATCTCGATCTCCTTGCCGTCGGGGCCGAGAAGGTGAAGCTTGCTGAACGGTAGGTTCAGGGCTTCGGAAAACGTCAGGTCCAGTTCTTCCGGCGATGCAACGGATGCCTTGTCGGTTGGGGTCGTCGATTTGACGCTGGCATGGGCAGCAGCCTGGCCAGCGGCGGCAACAAAAGCCGCGAGTGCAAGCGAAGCGATGAGTGTGTTACGCATGTGTTTTCCTTTAAGCGAAGGCGCGTTTGAGCGGCGGAACGAAGCGGACGACGATCTGGTCGAAGGCGATCATCGCGACGATCGCAATCCCGCTCATCGGAAACGCGATGGCAAAAACCAGCGTGATCAGCCACAGACCGAAATAGAAGGAACGGCTCGGCGGCATCGGCGGGACGCCAAGGCGGCCGGATGGACGGCGTTTCCACCACATGACGACAGCGGTGACGCAGGTAAAGACGATCGCAAGGCAGGTGGCGAGCATCAGCATCTGGTTAAACCGACCCCATTCCTGGCCCATATGAACATTGACACCCCACGCGACGGCCTTTCCAGGCGCCGGATAGAGCGGATAACCCATGTCGACCAGCGGTGTTCCGGAATACTGATCAATATGGACCGTCCTTTCCTTCGAAAGGTCGTCAGGAAAGATGGAGGCGGTATAGACGCCCGTTTCCGTGCGGGGGATCGCCGTATCAAAACCGGAGGCCATACCGAGATCCTTTGCGATCGAGACGGCCTTTTCGAGCCCGATCGGTTCGCCGCTGATCGTACCCGACATCGGCACCGGCGCTTTCTCGACGCTCCAGCCGCTATTGGGCGCGACATCGCCCGTCACCTTCTTCGACACCGGCACGTTGTCCCAAAGCTCTGCGGGATAGCCGAGGCCCTTGTTGGTGAGCCAGGCCTGGACATTGCTGCCCCAGGTGTTCGACCAGAACATGCCTGTGGCGGCGAGAAAGAAGATCAGCAACCCTGCGAAAGCGCCGGTGACCGCGTGCATGTCGCGCCAGAACACCCGCCGCGAAGGATTTCCGCGCACCGTCACCACACCGCCGGTCTGCCGCCGCGGCCACCAGAGATAGATCCCGGTCGCGACCAGAACCATGGCAAAGCCGCCGGCGATCTCTGTCAGAATGTTGGGAAATGTACCGAAATAGGCGAGGCTGTGGATGCTTCTGACCACCTGATTGAACTCTTCGGCGGACGCGACCGTATCCAGCACGTCGCCATCGTAGGGATTGACGAAGACGAGCGTGGAGCCGGCTTTGGACGACACGGTGACGATGGCGCTCCGTGTTGCCGAAGCAGGGTCCTTGTAAGAGCGCGCCACCGAACCCGGGACGGCTGATGCGGCGATTTCGACGATCCGGTCCGGCGAAAGCGGCGAACCGGCGGCTTCCACCTGGTAGCGATATGCAAAAAACGTATCGTTGATTTCGTCCTTGAACAGGTAGAGCCCACCAGTGATGGCGAGGTTGAGCATGAAGGGAATGGCGAGAAGACCCGCAAAGAAATGCCAGCGCCATAGGGCGCGGTAAAGCGAAACGCCCGAGGCGTCGCTTTCCGCGGGTGAGGCGGAAGTTAAGATGGTCATTCGGTATTATCCTGATGGCAGGCGGGACTGTGCCGATCTGCAACATTGAACAAGCCGCGGGCAAAGCCGCAGCGGAGGCTCAAATAATCATCAGGCGAAGGGGGGTGCTCGGGGACCGGTATTCGGCGGATATAACTGGCGGGTGATCTCGCCCACCGGGAACGGATACTTGGCCAGTTCTTGGGCGAGGAATACCCGTTCTGCGTGGATCGGCGCGGGTGGCACCATCGCCACGGCGCTGATACGGCAGGCTTCGCAGTCGGTCTTGCCGCCTTGGCTATGGTGGTGTTGTCCGTCCCGGTCATGCCGATTGCTGTTTGACGTGACGCAGAGCGTCGGTAGCGTGCCGTCCGGCAGCACATACTCGGCATAGTCAGCCGGATCGAAACCGGTGGCTGCAAGGGCAGGCGGCTGATGCGAGAGGCCGAGAACAACAAGCGCGATGGCGCATAGAATGCGCACCGCCCATTGTTCCGATTTACCGACCAGCCTTCCCATCGCGTCCTCGTGCACGGGGTTCGATCTTTCGATAGCACACCCCGGCGCAAGTACAATGCGGCATACTGTACGCGTGATGACGAACGGGATCAGGTCAGATCGCTACCTGCTCTCCCAGCTCGACGACACGGTTGGGTGGTAGCTTGAAATAGGCGGATGGGTCGATCGCGAAATCGGCCAGCGCCATGTAGATCTGCTCCTGCCAGGCCGGCAACCCGGTATTGGGTGTGCTGACCAGGTTGCGCCGTCCCAGATAGAACGAGGTCTGCATGATCTCGAACTTGAAGCCCGCCTTCCGACAGAGCGTCAGTGCTCTGGTGACATTTGGCTCGTCCATGTAGCCGAAGGTGATGTCGAGGCGGATAAAACGCTTGGAGATGCGTTTCATTTCCACCCGTTCGCGATCGGGAACGTAGGGTTTGTCCTGCGTCCAGATTGTCAGGATGACGTTTTGTTCGTGCAGGACATGATTGTGCTTGATGTTGTGCAGCAGGACTGCCGGCGTCCGGTTGGGGACGCTGGTGAGGAAGATCGCAGTGCCGGGAACCACGACCGGCGAATGATCGGATTCCTTCTCGATCATCGGAATGAAGACTTCCAGCGGGATGTCGTTCCTGGCGGTCTTGTCCTTGATGTATTTCGAACCCTTCGTCCACGTCCACATTAGGATCATGATGAAGAAGGCGAGCGCCACGGGCACCCAGCCACCGTCGTGGATTTTGAGAAGGTTTGCGGCAAGGAACACCGCTTCGATCAAGAGCAGCGGCAGCAGAAGTGCGCCGGCGATGAGGGCCGAGTATCCGCGCACCGCCCGCAAGAACTGGAACGACATCAGCGTTGTCACGACCATCGCGCCGGTGACCGAGATACCGTAGGCGGTTGCCAGCGATTCCGAATCGCCGAAGGAGAAGATCAGCACCAGGACGCCGATGAACAGAATCATGTTCACGGCCGGAACATAGATCTGGCCGGTATTGGTTTCCGAGGTGAACTTGATCATCAGCCGCGGCAGGAAGCCGAGATGCACGGCCTGCCGGGCAAGCGAAAACGCGCCCGTAATGACAGCCTGGCTGGCGATGACGGTTGCCATCGTCGCCAGAATGACCATCGGCAGCAACGCCCAGTCCGGATAAAGGAGATAGAACGGGTTCTCGATGGCGGCCGGGTTGCTCAGGACCAACGCGCCCTGCCCAAGGTAATTCAATGCCAGCGCGGGAAATACGAGGATGAACCAGGCGACACTGATTGGCTTGCGACCGAAATGGCCGAGATCGGCGTAAAGCGCTTCCGCGCCCGTCACGGTCAGAAATACCGCGCCGAGCACGATGAGACCCGCCCAGCCGGCGTGGGTGATAAACCAGAGCGCATTGATGGGGTTGAGGGCCTCGAGGATGGTCCAATCGTCGCCGATATGGATCATGCCACCCCATGCCATCGCCAGAAACCAGACGACCGTGATCGGGCCGAAGAATTTGGCAACTGCCTCCGTCCCCTTGGACTGGATCGCAAACAGGCCAACCATGATCGCGGCTGAGAGCGGCAAGACATAGTCGGAGAAGGCTGGCGTCACGAGCTTCATACCTTCGAGCGCCGACATGACCGACAGTGCGGGTGTGATCATCGCATCGCCGATGAACAACGCCGAACCGATCAGGCCTGCAAAGAACAGGACAGGCATGTAGCCACCTGTCTTCTTCATCAAGAGGGCAAGAAGTGACAGCGTGCCGCCTTCGCCGTCATTATCGGCGCGAAGCAGGAACAGGACGTATTTGAACGTGACGATGATCGTCAGGGTCCAGACCATCAGCGAGATGAGTCCGATGACGTGTTCCGGCTGGACGCCATTCTCTGAAAATGGTCGCAGCGCCTCCCTGAACGCGTAGAGCGGACTGGTGCCAATATCACCGTAGACGACGCCGATCGAGCCCAAGAGCAGGACAAGAAATTTCCGGTGGCCTGCGGCTTTGTCGGCCGAACCGGCGGTCGAGGATGTCATGCGGACTCCAGTCTGAGGGTTTTCCAACCGAACAAGCTTGAACGGTTTACTGCCGGAATAGACGCGTAAACACGTGTTGAACGAATTCGATCCACGCATTCCTATTTCATCTGAAGTCGCAGGTCGATATCCTTCAGCAGGCCGTCATTCGCGTGGTCACAGAAAAGCAGGGCGGAGTGATCCGCCCTGCTGGTCAAGGTCCGAAAGGTGTCTCGGAACCGGTTGTTCTTGTCGTCTATTCTTCGCGCTGGCCGGTGAAATTGAGCAGCAGCTGGAAGATGTTGACGAAGTTCAGGTAGAGCGACAGCGCGCCCATCACGGCCATTTTCTGCTGGCTTTCCTGATCGTAGTTTTCTGCATACTGCTGCTTGATGTTCTGGGTATCCCAAGCCGTCAGGCCGACGAACACGACGATACCGATCACCGACACGGCAAACTGCAGGGCGCTGGAGCCGAGGAAGATGTTGACGATCGAAGCGATCATCACACCGATCAGACCCATGATCATGAACGAGCCGAACTTGGCGAGGTCACGCTTGGTGACGTAGCCGTAAAGGCTGGTCGCGCCGAACATGGTTGCGGCGATAAAGAAGGTGCGTGCGATGCTTGCGCCGGTAAATACAAGGAACACCGAAGCAAGGGACAGACCCATGACGGCGCAGAACGCCCAGAAGGTCATCTGCGCGGAGGCAGCCGACATGGACTGGATCTTGAACGAGAAGAAGAAGACGAAGGCGAGCGGCGCCAGCATCACCACCCACTTCAGCGGGCTGGAGAAGATCGGCACGTAAAGCGCCGGCGTGGTGCCGACGATGAAGGCGACGATACCGGTGATGACGAGGCCAAGCCCCATGTAATTGTAGATGCGCAGCATGTGCTGGCGAAGGCCTTCATCGAAGACTGCGCCGGATTGTGCTGTCGTGGCGCCCCAGCGCCGGTCGTTTTCATACATTCGGAATCTCCTGTTGATCAGTAAAGGGAATTCTTGAGAAGCTCGGCCTCGTCTGCGAGGCCGATATCGGTCGTGCTCGACACCACGGCGTAAGCCACGTCGCCGATCTGCCACCAAGCCGCTTCGGCCTTCGGCATATTCATGTCCTTGATCGGCTCGACCGCGAAATGGCCAGGTCGTACCGCATAGAGCGATACTCTGACGCCATCGGCCGTGCGCATACTTGCCTCGACGCTTGGGCCGTAGTCCGAAGGGAAGATCTGCACGTCGGTTACCTGCCAGCCCTTGGGCAGTTCTGGCATGACGATTGCCGTTGCGGCGCGGATGTCCTCCCGGTCGTAGGTCCTTGCTTCCGGCTGGGATGGCATTTTTTCGCGAACGAGCGACGTCTCGTGCGCCCGCACCGCGTTTTCGATCAGTGCCGGCGGCTGGACCGAAGCATTGACTTCGCTTGGACCAAACGGACCGATCGAGGAATTGGCAAACCATCCTGCCGAAACAAGCATGGCAATCGCCGCGACGCGTCTGAGAGCGGTAAAAGTACGCCGGCTTTCAAGGCTCGCGGAAAGTCGTCTCGCCGCCTCGCGGGTCTCCGTCCTGCCATGCACGGCGTCATCGGTGAGAGCGAGCTTCAGCGTCGTCCGCATTCCGAGATCTGCCATGACGCGTGCGGCGTCTTCCGGGTGGCTGGACAGGTAGTTCTCGACACGCAGGCGTCCCGCCGCGTCGAGCTGGTTGTCCACGTAGGCGTCGAGGTCATTCAGGACGACCGTTCCGGTCTCATTCATCTTTGCCTCCTACGATTTTCAGGTGGCCGCTACGCCCTTTGTCATCTTCCATGCTGCGCAGCCGAGCACGGGCCCTCGATATCCGCGACATCAGCGTGCCGACTGGAATACCCAACGTGTCGGCGGCTTCCTGATAGGACAGGTCTTCCACCCCAACGAGGTGCAGCGCTTCGCGCTGATCCTCCGGCAAGGTCATGAAAGCCTCGCGAACCTGCTGCAGGCGAACCGAATGTTCCTGCGCTGCCGAATAGGACGGCTCGGTTGCGGTCGAGCCATCATCGGCAAACAGGTCGTCGCGGCGACGACGGGCAAGGGCGCTGCGGCGACCGTCCAGATGCGTGTTGTGGACAATCGAGAGCAGCCAGTTCCGCAAATTTCCACCCGAGTGGAAGGTTGAACGCTTCTCATACGCTTTGACCAGCGCGTCATGCACCAGGTCTTCGGCGTCGACAGAGTTGCGCGCAAGCGAGCGTGCGTAGCGTCTCAACGCGGCAAGCTGTGCGATCACGTCGAATGAGCGTTTGTTCGGGTCCATACCTGCTTATACGAACGCCGGCCGGATTTTATTCCATTAGTCAGAAATTATTTTCGTGATTTTTTGCCATTCAAAGACGTAGGGCGAACCCTCGTTTTGACGGCGAAGCAAGGTATGCGTTTGACACATGGCTGCCCTGACAATTTCTGCCTAGAAAATGTGCGGGTTTAGCGTATCTTCCATCTTGTCGAAACGATTTACCTCCTCCCAAATCGTCAGACACGCAGAACCCTCCCTCCTCCTCCCAGAGGTTTCTGCAGCAGAGCACCGGCACTCCTCCTCCCAGCCGTTGCTCTCGTCTTTTGAAGAGCCTGCCGCACCTCCTCCCGCGGCGGGCTCTTTTCGTTTTCACCCTATGGCAACGTCCTCAGGCGACCTCCTTCGTAAAGGCTGTTGCCTGCGCGCGGCTTTTGTCTCAAAGTGAAAGAAAACGAAAGCACGGGGACGAGATGCATCTGACGGACAGGCAGGCAAGGATCGTCGAGGTGGCGAGGATGACCGGGCGGGTCCTGGTGGAGGATCTGGCCACTCAGTTCTCCGTCACGCCGCAGACGATCCGCAAGGACTTGAATGATCTCTGTGAGGCGGACGTCCTCAACCGCATCCATGGTGGAGCCACGTTTCCGCGCAGCATCGAGAACATGCGCTATGAAGCGCGCCGCCAGATCGCTGCCGTCGAGAAGCAGGCGATCGGCGAGGCCGCGGCAGCCCTCATTCCGGACGGAGCGTCCCTGTTCATCAATATCGGGACCACGACGGAGGCCGTCGGTGAAGCGCTGGCCGCCCACAAGGACCTTATGGTCATTACAAATAATATCAACGTTGCCAACAGGTTGAGAGTAGTCGACGATATCGAGGTCGTCATTGCCGGCGGTGTCGTTCGCCAGTCTGATGGCGGCATCGTCGGCGAGGCGGCCGTCGACTTTATCCGGCAGTTCAAGGTTGACTATGCGGTCATCGGTGCGTCGGCCATCGACCACGACGGCGCTCTGCTCGACTACGATTTTCGCGAAGTGAAAGTGGCGCAGGCGATCATTGCCAACGCCCGGCATGTGATCCTCGTGGCCGACTCGACAAAATTCGAACGAACGGCGCCGGTTCGTATCGCCCAGATCTCCCAGGTTCATACGTTCATCACCGACGCCTGCCAGTCCGAACTGATCCGTGATCTTTGCCATGAGACGAATGTTGCGCTGATCGAAACAGCCACCGCGGATGCTGCAACGCACGCGTCTTCTTTCGTTTGACATTCGAGATATTTTCACTCTAATGGGGTTAGCTTTCGATTTGCCGCTGCCGGCATGTCGAGCCGGGCTCTGTGAGGGGACAGGGCTTAGCGAGGTCATAATGAGTCAGGCAATTCACGACGTCTTTGTGATCGGTGGAGGGATCAACGGTTGCGGTATCGCGCGCGATGCTGTGGGTCGCGGCTATTCGGTCGCCTTGGCAGAAATGAACGATTTTGCCTCAGGCACGTCGTCAGGAGCCACCAAGCTTATCCATGGCGGCCTGCGCTATCTCGAACATTATGAATTTCGGCTGGTGCGCGAGTCTCTCATGGAGCGCGAAGTGCTCTGGGCAATGGCACCGCATATCATCTGGCCGATGCGCTTCGTTCTCCCCTATCACAAGGGTGGCGTCCGACCCGCCTGGCTGATCCGGCTGGGGTTGTTTCTCTATGATCACCTGGGTGGCCGCAAGCTCCTGCCGCCGACGGCAACGCTTGATATGCGCAAGGATCCGGCCGGCAAACCTTTGAAATCACTGTTTACGAAGGCGTTCGAATACTCGGATGGCTGGGTGGACGACGCGCGGATGGTGGTGCTGAACGCCCGTGACGCTGCCGACAAGGGGGCCCTGATCCTTCCGCGCACGAAAGTCGTTTCGGCGCGGCGCGAAGAGGGCATTTGGACGATTGTTACCCGAAGCACAGTCACCGGCTCCAGTCAGACCCACAAGTCTCGTATGCTGGTCAATGCCGCCGGCCCGTGGGTGGACCAGGTGATCCGCTCCGCCTTCGGCGAAAACGAAGCGCACCATGTCCGGCTGGTTCAGGGCAGCCATATCGTCGTCAAGAAGAAGTTCGACGACCCGCGCGCCTATTTCTTCCAGAACCCGGATAACCGGATCATTTTTGCTATCCCCTACGAAGAGGATTTCACGCTGATCGGCACGACCGATCGCGACTTCAAGGAGGATCCGAAGGACGTTCGGATCTCCGAAGAGGAAACCAACTATCTCTGCAAGGCGGCGAGCGAGTATTTCAAGGAGCCGGTGCGCAAGGAAGATATCGTCTGGACCTATTCGGCCGTGCGGCCGCTGTTCGACGACGGCGCCTCGAAAGCGCAGGAGGCAACCCGCGACTATGTACTGAAGCTGGATACGGTCGGCCTCGGGGAGGGCGGAGCGCCGCTTCTCAATGTGTTCGGTGGCAAGCTCACCACTTATCGACGGCTTTCGGAACATGCGGTCGAAAAGATCGGCGAAGCCATCGGCGTCAAAGGCAAGCCCTGGACCGCTGACAGCCACCTCCCGGGTGGCGATTTCCCTGCCCGCGGCTACGAAAGCGAAGTCGCTGGGCTGAAGGCACGATATCCCTTCCTGACCGATCGCCATGCGCGTAGGCTGGTCCGGCGTTACGGTACGAGGGCCGCGACTTTGCTCGGCAACGCTGCTCGAGCAGAGGATCTTGGGCATAATTTCGGCGGCGAACTCTATGAGGTGGAGGTTCGCTATCTTGCTGATCAGGAATGGGCGTTAAGCGCCGAGGACGTCCTTTGGAGGAGAACAAAGGACGGGCTACGGCTCGACGCTGACGAGAAGAGGGTTTTGGAGGAGTACATGGCCGCAATACCGGAAAGGATCGCCGGATAAGCGGCATGTGTTCCCGCTGTGAGGAGGCAGGGGAACAAGAATGTTGGAATTGCGAAAAGCTGCGAAAATGGTGGCGGGCGAATATCATATTCACCCGAGCGACCTTACGCTCGAGCGTGGCAGTCTGAATGTGCTGCTCGGCCCGACGCTTTCGGGCAAGACATCGCTGATGCGGCTGATGGCTGGATTGGACCGGCCGACAGAGGGTGCTGTCTATTTCGATGGAATAGACGTGACCGGCATGCCGGTGCAAAAACGCAATATCGCGATGGTGTACCAGCAGTTCATCAACTATCCGCTCCTGACCGTCTATGAAAACATTGCCTCGCCGATGCGCATTTCCGGCAAGGACAAGGCGACCGTCGACCGCGAGGTGCGCAAGGCCGCAGAACTTTTGCGGTTGACGCCCTATCTCGACCGTACGCCGCTGCATCTGTCCGGCGGCCAGCAGCAGCGCACCGCTCTTGCCCGCGCCCTGGTCAAGAACGCGAGCCTCGTGCTGATGGACGAGCCACTCGCCAACCTCGATTACAAGCTGCGTGAAGAACTGCGGGAAGAGCTTCCCAAGATCTTTGCCCAGTCCGGCGCAATCTTTGTCTATGCGACGACCGAACCTTCGGAAGCGCTGATGCTGGGCGGCAATACGGCAACCCTTTCCGAGGGCCGCATCACCCAGTTCGGGCCGACGATCGACATTTATAGAAGGCCGGCGGATCTGACGACCGCGAAGACCTTTGCCGATCCGCCGCTGAATTTCATCGAGGTGGTCAAGTCGGGTGGCGGGCTCCGCCACCGCGAAGGCGACGTTCTTCCCTTGCCTGCGCATCTCGGAACCATACCGGATGGTCCTCTGACGGTTGCGTTTCATCCACATCATCTGGGCTTCACGCAGCAGACCGAGAATTCGGCCCGCCTTGCCGCCCGCACGCAGATCTCGGAAATCACCGGTTCGGAAAGCTTCGTGCATCTTGAATATGACGGCGTGAAATGGGTCATGCTGGCGCCCGGCATTCACAACATTGATCCAGATACCGGCATCGAAGTCTTTCTCGATACCCGACATCTGATGGCGTTCGGCAGCGATGGCCGGGCAATCGCTGCGGCTGCGGCTTAGGGGGAAACATCATGGCACGCATCACCCTCGACCATATCCGCCACGCCTACGGCGCCAACCCTGTCGCCGACAGCGACTATGCGCTTCGCGAAGTTCATCACGAATGGAACGACGGTGGCGCCTACGCGCTGCTTGGCCCCTCCGGCTGCGGCAAGACCACGCTGCTGAACATCATCTCCGGTCTGCTGCAGCCGTCGCACGGACGCATCCTGTTTGATGGAAACGACGTGACGGAAGTCTCGACACAGGGTCGCAACATCGCGCAGGTGTTCCAGTTCCCGGTCATCTACGACACGATGACGGTCTACGACAATCTGGCCTTCCCGCTGCTAAACCGCAAAGTACCCGAGGCCGAAGTCGACAAGCGCGTTCGCGACATGCTGGGGATCATCGATCTTGCCGATTGGGCCGACCGCAAGGCGCGGGGCCTGACCGCCGACCAGAAGCAGAAGATCTCGCTTGGCCGCGGCCTTGTGCGCAACGACGTCAACGCGATCCTGTTTGATGAACCGCTGACCGTGATAGATCCCCATATGAAGTGGGTTCTGCGTTCGCAGTTGAAGCGCATCCACAAGCAGTTTGGCTTTACCATGGTCTATGTCACCCACGACCAGACCGAAGCCCTGACCTTCGCAGACAAGGTCGTCGTGATGTACGATGGCGAGATCGTGCAGATCGGCACCCCTGCGGAACTGTTCGAGAAGCCCAGCCATACATTCGTCGGCTATTTCATCGGCTCGCCCGGCATGAACGTCCTGCCGGCGCAGCTGAATGAGCGGTCTGTCGTGGTCGGCAGTCAGCGGATGGACCTCAATGTGCCGCCGAAGACGAAGCTGGGCGACCGGATCGAACTCGGCATCCGTCCGGAGTTCATCCATCTCGGTCGAGAAGGCATGCCGGTGAAGATCAGCCGGATCGAGGATATCGGCCGACGGCGCATCGTTCGTGCCGAATTCGAGGGAAAGCCGCTTGCGATCGTCGCCGACGAGAATACGGAAATTCCGGCGGAAGCCCGCGTGAGCTTTGATCCTGCAGGTATCAATATCTACGCCAATTCCTGGCGCGTCGGCGGGGAGGCGTGAACGGCATGGAAAAGACCTATAACAACAAGGCCTGGTTCTTCGTTCTTCCGGTGCTGCTGCTGGTCCTGTTTTCAGCGGCGATACCGTTGATGACCGTTGTGAACTACTCGGTGCAGGACACGTTCGGCAACAACGAATTCTTCTGGGCAGGCACTGGCTGGTTTACCGAAATCCTGAATTCGGATCGGTTCTGGGCGGCGTTGCAGCGCAACCTGCTGTTCTCTGTCATCATTCTTGCGCTGGAAATTCCGCTCGGCATCTTCATCGCGCTGAACATGCCGAAAAAGGGTCTAGGCGTCCCGGTCTGCCTCGTTTTGATGGCGCTGCCGCTGCTGATCCCGTGGAACGTGGTCGGCACCATCTGGCAGGTGTTTGGTCGCGTCGATATCGGCCTTCTCGGCCGCACGCTCGCAATCCTCGGCATCGACTACAACTATGTCCGCGATCCGATCGATGCCTGGGTCACCGTCATCGTGATGGATGTCTGGCACTGGACGAGCCTTGTCGTGCTCCTCTGCTATGCCGGTCTCGTGTCGATCCCGGATGCCTACTATCAGGCTGCGAAAATCGATGGCGCGTCGCGCTGGTCGGTGTTCCGCTTTATCCAGTTGCCGAAGATGAAGCGGGTGCTGCTGATTGCCGTGCTCCTGCGCTTCATGGATAGTTTCATGATTTATACCGAACCCTTCGTCGTCACCGGCGGCGGGCCCGGCAACTCGACAACCTTCCTGTCGATCGATCTCGTCAAGATGGCGGTCGGGCAGTTCGACCTCGGGCCGGCCGCGGCGATGTCGATCATCTACTTCCTCATCATCCTGCTGATGTCGTGGATCTTCTACACGGTCATGACCAGCAGCGACAAAAACGCGTGAGGAGGACCGTTACGATGGCTCAAGTCAACACATTCAAGCCGGCGCGCAGCTACTCCTGGCTCGTCTCGACAATCTACATCATCTTCCTGCTGCTGCCGATCTACTGGCTGGTCAATATGAGCTTCAAGGAGAATGCCGAGATCACCGGTACCTTCTCCCTCTTCCCGCATAACCCGACGCTTCGGAATTACACGGTGATCTTCACCGATCCGTCCTGGTACAACGGCTATATCAACTCGATTATCTATGTGGGTCTGAACACGCTGATCTCGGTGGCGGCGGCACTTCCCGCGGCCTACGCCTTCTCGCGCTACCGGTTTCTCGGCGACAAGCACCTGTTCTTCTGGCTGCTGACCAACCGGATGGCGCCACCGGCGGTCTTTGCGCTGCCATTCTTCCAGCTCTATTCCGCCTTCGGACTGATCGACACGCATATCGCCGTGGCACTCGCCCACTGCCTGTTCAACGTCCCGCTGGCCGTCTGGATTCTCGAAGGCTTCATGTCCGGCGTGCCGAAGGAAATCGACGAAACCGCTTATATCGACGGCTATTCCTTCCCGCGCTTTTTCGTGAAGATCTTCATGCCGTTGATCGCGTCCGGCATCGGCGTTGCAGCCTTCTTCTGCTTCATGTTCTCGTGGGTCGAACTGCTGCTTGCCCGCACGCTGACGACGACTGCCGCCAAGCCGATTTCGGCCATCATGACCCGCACCGTTTCGGCGTCCGGCATGGACTGGGGCGTTCTGGCAGCCGCCGGCGTGCTGACGATCGTGCCGGGCGCGCTCGTGATCTACTTTGTCCGCAACTACATCGCCAAGGGCTTTGCCCTGGGTCGGGTCTAGAGGGAGAACGCACATGAGTTTTTCATGGATGGCCTGGACGCTGCCGACGACGCTTTTCTTTGTGACCATCTTCGCCTTGATTGCAGCGATGGGCATCTGGGAGTATTTTTCTCCGGGGGGAGCGCCACGGGTTGGGATCCTGCGCTTCGAGACAACGCGGGGGGACCGGCTCTTCATTTCGCTGCTTGGTGCAGCATTCATCAATCTCGCATGGTTGGGGCTGATCGGCCCCAATCTGTGGTGGGCTCTTGCCCTCGCTGTGGTCTACGCCGTCGGCGTTTTCCGCTTCGTCTGAAGGCAAGTTTGATACGGCGCGCGGGAGGACTGGCGCCGAAACGAAATCGCAATCGCAACTCTGGGAGGACATTATGCGACGGCATCTTTTGACAACGACAGCAGGCATATTGCTGGCACTGGCAGGCACGGCTCACGCCGGCATGAACGAGGCGAAGCAGTTCCTTGACAAGGAAATCAAGGACCTATCATCGCTATCGCGTGCCGAGCAGGAAAAGGAGCTGCAATGGTTCATCGATGCGGCGAAGCCCTTCTCCGGTCTCGACATCAAGGTCGTCTCGGAAACGCTGACCACGCATGAATACGAGTCGAAAGTACTGGCGCCAGCCTTCACGGCGATCACCGGCATCAAGATCACCCACGACCTGATCGGCGAAGGCGATGTCGTCGAAAAGCTGCAGACGCAGATGCAGTCGGGCGAGAACATCTATGACGCCTATGTCAACGATAGCGACCTGATCGGCACGCATTGGCGTTACCAGCAGGCCCGTTCCCTGACGGACTTCATGGCGAAGGAAGGTAAGGACGTTACCAATCCCGGCCTCGATCTTGAGGATTTCATCGGCCTCAAATTCACCACCGCACCCGACAAGAAGCTCTACCAGCTTCCGGACCAGCAGTTCGCCAACCTTTATTGGTTCAGGTACGACTGGTTCAACGACGCCAAGAACAAGGCTGATTTCAAGGCCAAATACGGCTACGACCTCGGCGTTCCCGTCAACTGGTCCGCTTACGAAGACATCGCGGAATTCTTCACCGGCCGTGATATCGGCGGAAAGAAGGTCTTCGGCCACATGGACTACGGCAAGAAGGACCCGTCGCTCGGCTGGCGCTTCACCGATGCGTGGCTTTCGATGGCTGGCAACGGCGACAAGGGTCTACCGAACGGTCTGCCGGTCGATGAATGGGGTATCAAGGTCAACGAAAAGTCACAGCCGGTCGGCTCCTGCGTCGCGCGCGGCGGTGACACCAATGGTCCTGCCTCCGTCTATTCGATCCAGAAATATCTCGACTGGATGAAGGCCTATGCACCGCCAGCTGCCCAGGGCATGAACTTCTCGGAATCCGGTCCTGTCCCCGCGGGCGGCGAAATCGCTCAGCAGATGTTCATGTACACGGCCTTCACCGCCGATATGGTGAAGCCAGGCCTGCCTGTCATGAACGAGGACGGCACGCCGAAATGGCGTTTCGCGCCAAGCCCCCACGGCGTTTACTGGAAAGACGGCATGAAGCTTGGCTATCAGGACGTCGGTTCCTGGACGCTGATGAAGTCCACGCCCGATGACCGCGCAAAGGCGGCCTGGCTCTACGCCCAGTTCGTCACGTCCAAGACCGTCGACTTGAAGAAGAGCCATGTGGGCCTGACGCTGATCCGCGAAAGCTCGATCCGCCATCAGAGCTTTACCGATCGCGCACCGAAACTCGGCGGCCTGATCGAGTTCTACCGCTCGCCGGCACGTGTTCAGTGGTCGCCGACCGGCACCAACGTTCCTGATTATCCGAAGCTCGCACAGCTTTGGTGGCAGGCGATCGGCGATGCCGCATCGGGTGCAAAGACGCCACAGTTGGCGATGGACTCGCTTTGCGCCGAGCAGGAGAAGGTGCTCCAGCGTCTGGAACGCGCTGGCGTCCAGAAGGACATGGGCCCCAAGCTCGCCGAAGAGCATGACCTGGCCTACTGGAACAAGGATGCGGTCGCCAAGGGCAATCTGGCTCCGCAGCTGAAGATCGAGAACGAAAAGGAAAAGCCGATCACCGTCAACTACGACGACCTGGTGAAGAGCTGGGCTGACGCAAAGAAGTGATCTGACCGATCAAGGCTCCCGAAGGGGAAGCGGCGGCAAGAGACGACCGCGCCGAACATCATCGGCGCGGTCGTTTCGCGTTCGTCACTGTTGCGGACACACGGCGGAGCCTCCCAACCTGCCTTGATCCGGTCCTATGCCTTGTTCAGCTTGGCATCGACACTGAGCGGTCCGGCTCCGGACGTGACGAAATAGAGGAACACGAAGCAGAGCACGGCAGCGGCCATTCCGCCGTTTTCGGGCGGGAAAATGCTTTTGGGAAAGTGGCTGATGAAGTAAGCCGCGGCCATCAGGCCGGACAGGAGGAATGCCGCTATCCGTGTCTGGAAACCGACCAGGAAGAGGAAGCCGCAGACAAGCTCAAAGAGACCCGCGATCCAGGGCAACGAGCCCGTGGGCGGCATGAAGGTACCGGCGTGGAAATGAAAGATTTTCGCCATGCCGAAGGAGAAGATGACGAGGCCGACGGCAATACGCAGGATGCTGAGAAGAACAGGCTGGTAAGCCTGGATTTTGTTGACCATTGGGAAGCTCCGTTAAATGTCGATGCTCTTCTGACATCGACCAAACGAAGGTCAACTGCACGTCTTCGTGAAACAGTTATGGAATGCGCGAGACCGCCGAAGCGTCTTCTCAAATGGTGACCGCGTTGACGATCATCAAAACGGGGACACAGCCCAAGGCAATTGCCCCAATCCAGGCCATCAGTATCTTTATGAAATACCGCTGCTGCATAAAGATCTCGTTGTATTCGTGAAGCATTAAGCACCCCTACGCCGTTGAAGGGAATGAACCACCTCTTCAGAAGCGAGTCGAGTGCAGCCTTGCAACAGACTGAATCAGACGTATACGCGGACCACGTCCTCCAACGATAAAGTCAATTCACTGCAGGTTGAGAGGCAGTTGAATCCCCTTGGGAACATGCGGCTTGCGAAGATTGGCAATCTCGATCCGTCCATAGATCTCCTTGCGTTCCTTGTCATGACGTTCCCTGAGCGCCTTCGACTGAGCCACGAGGGCAAGAGCACGGGCGACGACCTCTTCAGTTCTCTGCATGGCGTTCTCCTCAATGTTCTTCCTTTGTTCTCATTTTCGCTGAAGGTTGTCAACAGTCTCTTCTTCCCGTGCCTAGGCTGGCGGTTTCGGCGCATCTGCTGTGCATGTCTGCAGGTGTCAATTTCTGAACGAACTGATATGCCTCATCTCAGTCGGGCCTGATGGTTCGGACCCACAACATGGTTTTTCGGAAGGGAAACGGAATGCAGATCGGAATGATAGGCCTCGGCCGTATGGGCGCCAATATGGTGCGACGGCTCCTGCGTGATGGCCATGAATGTGTGGTATTCGATGTCAGTCAGGCCAATGTCGAGGCTCTGGAGCGGGAAGGGGCCGTGGGAGCCACCTCGCTGGAAGATATGGTCGCCAAGCTCGCGAAACCGGCCACCGTTTGGCTGATGCTGCCGGCAGCGATCACCGACCAGACGATCGAGAAGCTCTCGGGTGTCATGTCGGCGGGCGACGTGCTGATCGACGGCGGAAACTCCAACTACCAGGACGATATCGATCGCGCAGGGCGTCTTTCGGGCATCGGCCTCGACTATATCGATGTCGGCACGAGCGGTGGCGTCTGGGGTCTGGAACGCGGCTATTGCCTGATGATCGGCGGACCGGATGAAGCGGTGAAGCGCCTCGATCCGATCTTCCTGTCGCTCTCCCCGGGAGCCGGCAAGGAAGCACAGCGGACCTCGGAACTTGGCTACATCCATTGCGGCCCAGCAGGATCAGGTCACTTCGTGAAGATGGTCCACAACGGCATCGAATACGGCATGATGGCGGCCTATGCCGAAGGCCTCAACCTGATGAAGTCTGCCAATATTGGCAAGGTGGCACGTAGCGCCGATGCGGAAACCAGCCCGCTCGCCAATCCGCACTACTATCACTACGATCTGGACGTGGCTGAAATCACCGAAGTCTGGCGTCACGGCAGCGTCGTTTCGTCGTGGCTGCTCGATCTTCTCGCCGGCTCTCTGCACAACGATCCGACGCTTGACGCCTTCAGTGGTCGAGTTTCGGATTCCGGCGAGGGACGGTGGATGATGAAGGCCGGTATCGATACCGGCGTGCCGCTTCCGGTCCTGTCGTCCGCTCTCTTCCAGCGCTTTTCGTCGCAGGGTCACGAGCAGTATTCGAACCAGGTTCTGTCGGCGCTTCGGGCAGCCTTCGGCGGCCACTCCGAAAAGAAATAGGCTGGGTTATATCCGATACGAAATCCGGCACCCCTGGGGTGCCGGACTCTTTTGAAAAGCTCGATAGACCGGGCTTATTCCTATTCTACCGGCTTTGTCTCGTAGAACGCTTTCGCATCGCTCAGGAATGCCGCCCTCGACGACGGGTTGGTATAGAACATGTGGCCGCCGCTATAGGTCTTCAGTTCTGCCCGGCCGGCTGCCAACTGTGTCGGCAGATGACCAATCACGTAGCGGCTCACACCATAGGGTGTCAGCGCATCGCTGTGACCATGCGCGACCAGCAGGCGGAAGGATGGGATGACGGACAGCAGGTCGCGGATATCCGTCGACGCGCTGGCGAGCGCGCGAGCATCGCCGCCCCGGCTGCCATTCCATTCCCACCGGCGGTTCACATCCTCATTCAAAAGCGAGTAGGTCATGTCGCTCGCAAACTTCAGCTCGCCTTTCGCATAGGAGGCAAAGGCAGCACTGTAGGCGCGGGTGTAGCCCTCCAGAATGGGATCGTCGTTGCGCCCATACGCGTCCTCGGGATAGGCGTCCGGCACGGCGTAGGATGCATCATAGGGGCTGACGACCCGACCCGGTCCGCCCATCTGCTTCCCGTAGACATCGCCGATGAGGCCTCGCGTTCTGGAAACCACATCTTTCGGGATACCCGTGAGACCAGCAAGCTTTCCATAGAAAGCCTCGGCTTCTTCGCCCGTCGGAGCAGCACCCGCCACTGTCGGAAGATAGTCGCGCAACGCGAAACGTTCGGCTTCGGCGAGCTTTTCAGGCGTGAAGCTTTTCGTCCGCTCCATCTCGGCTGCCGCAAGCGAGGGCAGTTGCAGTGCGGCGCTCAGCGGATCGTCGGAATTTGCGAGGAACCGGCCTTCGATAAATGGCGAGAGCATGATGATGCCGGAGGGGATGATGCCCTGGCTATTCTTCATCGCGATCGCGACTTTCGCGGCGCGGAACCCGCCATAGCTTTCGCCGGCCAGATATTTTGGTGCATTCAGCCGGTCGTTCTTCTGGACGTAGAGCGAGATCACCTTGGCAAGGCTGTCGGCATCCTGACGGACGCCGTAGAAATTCTTGGCGACATCGTCGCTGGCGGCACGGCTCCATCCGGTGCCAACCGGATCGATCATGACGAGATCGGTGAATGCCAGCCAGCTTTGCGGATTGTCCCTGATCTGCGGCGTAGTGCCGTCGTTGCCGTTCTTGCCGAATTCGATGATCCGGGGGCCCAGCAGCCCGAGATGCAGATAGGCCGATGCGGCGCCCGGGCCGCCGTTGAATGCGAAGGTCAGCGGACGACCCGGCGTGCGATCCTTGGCGATATAGGCCGTGTAGAAGATCTTTGCCGTTCGATTGCCGTCCTGGCCGAACAGGTCAAGCGTGCCGGCGGTCGCTGTATACGGCAGGTCTGCGCTGCCCTCGGTTTTCAGAACATGCTCGGTCGTGCTGTCATCGGGGATGAGCGAGAATATGCCGGGGGGCTGTTGCGCCCCAACCGGGGCGGAAAGCGCAAGAAGCACCATGATGGATGCAAGGATCCGGTAAAGACGCAAAGCTGTTTCCTCCGTGACGGCTATGTCAGTCATGTAGGGCAGCGAAGGCCATCCGGGAAACTCAATTCCGCTTGAGGCTCAAGTCAGCCCGCCAATCGTCCGCCCTGCAGAGGCCTTGGCGCACCCGTCGTCGTCGGAAAGCTGATCGGAAGACCGCGGAGCACGCGCACGGCGAGAAAGGCGAACAGTTCCGCCTCGACGGCATCGCCTCGCCAGCCGAACGCGTCCGCGGACACGGCCTCGACGCCTGCACGCTGTTCGAGCATCGCCATGATCGTCGGGTTGCGACGTCCACCACCGGCCACGATCAACCGCTTCGGCCGTCTCGGCAAAAGGTCGAGCGCCTTGCCGACTGCCGATGCGGTAAAGGCCGAAAGTGTGGCCGCGCCGTCTTCCGGCGAAAGCCCGTCGGCCATGGCCGAGGTAAACGAATAGCGGTCGAGCGATTTCGGATAGGGCGCCGTCATGTACGGATGCTGGAGCAGGCGTGCCAGCCGCTCCTCATCGACCTTGCCCGAAGCACCAAGCGCGCCGTCCCGGTCCATCTCGCCAAGGCCCAGCGACTTGATGAAATCGTTGAGCGGGGCATTGGCCGGGCCGGTATCGAAGGCGATCACCAGATCCTCGCCATCCCACCAGCTGACATTGCCGACACCGCCGAGATTGAGAACGGCGCTATCGCCGGATCGATCGACCCCGCGCAAAAGGGCCGCGTGATAGACGGCGGCAAGCGGTGCGCCCTGGCCGCCGGCGCGAACATCCGAGGTTCTAAAATCATAGGCGACCTTGCAGCCCAGGATCGAGGCCATCAATTCGCCATCGCCGAGCTGCCGCGTGTCGCCGAGGCGTTCGCGGGTCGGTGCACGGTGGAGAACGGTCTGGCCGTGGAAGCCGACGATGCCGATATCGGCCATCGTCAGGCCGGCGCTCTCAACAAGATCCTGCACCGCGCGCGATTGCGCCCGCGTCAATGCTTCTTCCGCCGTGGCAAAGATCGCGGGCTCCGGTCCTCTAAATTCCCAGACGCGCGCTTGGGCGAGCGTTTCCTCAAGAAGAGACCGGATCTCGGGCGGATAGGGCGCCAACGTATAGGCGCCTGCTGTCTCCACCGTTTCCCCGTCGGTCTTCATGAGCGCGACGTCGATATTGCCGTCGAGGACGGTCCCGGTCATCAGGCCGACGGCCCAGATTGGCTCCATTGGAGATCCCCTCAAGTTCAAGCGATGCAATCACCCGGGAGTAACAGAGACCGCCGGCGCCCTCAACGTCCGAAGCGGAATTCCTCCAGCGTCCCGGCCTTCATCTCGATCGAGAAGCCCGGCATTTTTGGCGGCATATAGGCGGCGTTTTCGATGACGCAGGGTTCGAGGAAATGTTCGTGCAGGTGATCGACATATTCGATGACGCGGCCGTCCATCGTGCCGGACACCGCAACGTAGTCGATCATCGAGAGATGCTGGACATATTCGCAAAGACCGACGCCGCCGGCATGCGGCCAGACCGGGAGGCCATACTTGGCGGCGATCAGCAGGACGGAGAGAACCTCGTTCAGCCCGCCCATGCGGCAGCTGTCGATCTGCACGATATCGATCGCACCCTCGGCGATGAACTGCTTGAACATGATACGGTTCTGGCACATCTCGCCAGTGGCAACCTTCACCAACCCGATCGCCTGGCGGATCTTTCGGTGACCGGCAATGTCATCCGGGCTGGTCGGCTCCTCGATGAAGAAGGGCTTGGAGAACGCGAGCTTGTTCACCCAGTCGATCGCCTGGTCGACCTCCCAGACCTGGTTGGCATCGATCATCAGGTAACGGTCCGGGCCGATCACCTCGCGCGCGATGGTCAGACGGCGAATGTCGTCTTCCAGATCGCGACCGACCTTCATCTTGATATGATCGAAACCGGCATCGATCGCTTCCTGGCAAAGCCTGCGCAGCTTCTCGTCATCATAGCCGAGCCAGCCGGCGGAGGTCGTGTAGCAGGGGTAGCCCTTGCTTTCGAGATTGGCGATCCGTTCCGGCTTCCCTGCCTCGGCTTTTCTGAGAATGGCAAGAGCCTCGTCGCGTGTGAGGACGTCGGTCAGATAGCGATAGTCGATGATATCGGCGATTTCTTCCGGCGACATGTCCGCCACAAGCCGCCAGATCGGCTTGCCTTCTTCCTTGGCGAGCAGATCCCAGAAGGCGTTGACGACGGCGCCGGTCGCAAGATGCATGGCGCCCTTGTCCGGGCCGATCCATCGCAACTGGCTGTCGCCGGTCAGGTGCCGCCAGAATTTACCCGGATTGGCCTTCATCACCTCCGTATCGGCGCCGACCACGAGATGGCGCATCGCCTCGATCGCCATGCAGCAGATGTCGTTGCCGCGGCCGATCGTGAAGGTCAGGCCGTGTCCTTCAAGGGCCGGATCGTCGGTTTCGAGGATCACGTAGGCTGCCGAATAATCCGGATCCGGGTTCATGGCGTCGGAACCGTCGAGGCTCTGAGAGGTCGGAAAGCGCAGGTCGACAACCCGCATATCGATAACTTTGGCCATAACTATTCCTTCCGCTGGTCGGCGGTTCAAGATGATCGGGTGGTGCGCCGTAAAGGACGGCAGAGGATCGAAAGGCTCAGATGGTCCAGCCGCCGTCGATGGCGAAGGCCTGTCCGCTCGTATAGGTGGCCGTGGCAATATAGACGGCGAGATCGGCGATCTCTTCCGGCGATCCAAGACGGCCCATCGGCTGGCGGGCGATGAAGGCGGCACGGGCCGTTTCGTAATCGCCCTGGGCGCGCATGCGGTCCTGAAGCGACGGGCTTTCCACTGTGCCCGGGCAGATCGCATTGCAGCGGATGCCTTGCGTCACGTAATCGGCCGCGACCGATTTGGTCAGTCCGATCACAGCTGCCTTGGTCACACCATAGGCGAAACGGTTCGGCACGCCCTTCACGCTGGAAGCCACCGAGGCCATGTTGATGATCGCGCCATCCCTGCGCTCCAGCATGCCCGGCAGCACGGCACGGATCGTGCGGATCATGGCGCGTACGTTGAGGTCGAAGGCAAAATCGAGATCGCTATCCGGCATCTCCAGCACCGAACCGGCGTGCACAACGCCGGCGCAGTTGAAGAGCACGTCGACCTGACCAATACCAGAGACGCAGGCCTTAACCGCGTCCTCGTTCAACACGTCGAGCTTTGCCGTCGTCAGATTGTCGAGCTTCGGCAACTCGGAAAGAGCCGTCTCGTTGATGTCGGTGGCATGGACCTTCGCACCTGCCGCGATGAAGGCAAGCGCACTGGCGCGGCCGATCCCCTGACCCGCAGCGGTGATCAGAACTGTCTTGCCATTCAGATTTGCCATCGACTTCAACTCTCCTCTCTGCATGTCAGTCATGATGGAAAACTTCTTCCATCATCGCCCACCATTCACCTTCAGCCCGCGTTTCCAGGGGCGTCTGGCAGGGAATGGTAAAGGCCCACCATTCCTGGTTCTTTTCGTCGGCCGCCATCCGCGCCATGTCGGCTGCGAAATCGGTGCCGTGATATTCCCATGTGCCGAACAGGAGGTTTTCCGGTTCGCGCAGGAAGATCGTATAGTTCCTGATGTTGCAGCGGGAAATCAAGTCGAGGATTTCCGGCCATACCGCCGCATGCAGTTCCCGATACTTGGCAAGCATCTCCGGCTGCACACCGATCATCATTCCCATGCGCTGCATGACTTTACTCCTCAGGCGACTTCAATGAGCGCCTTGACCACCGCCTGCGCGGGGTCTGTCAGCTTGGAAAACCGGTCCGGCACATCCGAAAGGTGCATGCGGTGCGTAATCAAGGCATCCGGTACTTCGCCCGCCCGCATCGCGTCCATCACCCGCTCGAAGTCCGTGATCGTCGCGTTGCGGCTGCCGAGAAGCGTCGTTTCGCGTTTATGAAACTCGGGATCCGAAAAGCCGATCGTGCTGGAGACGATCGACACCAGGACATAGGTGCCGCCATGTCCGACAAAGGAGAAGCCGCGCTCCATCGCTTTCGGGTTCCCGGTCGCGTCGAACACCGCGTCGAAGAAATCGCCGTTGGTGATGGCGGAAAGCTGGTCGGTGTCGACAGGCGAAAGCGCGACCGTGGACGTGATGCCCAACTGGCGCTTGGCGAACTCCAGCCTGTCTTCACGACCGTCGATGACAGTTACCTCGGCGCCTTCGAGCTGTGCGAAAATTGCGACCGACAGGCCGATCGGGCCCGCGCCGACGACCAGAACCTCCTGACCCTTTTCGACCCGTGCGCGGGCGACGGCATGTGCACCGATCGCCAGAAACTCCACCATGGCAGCCTGATCAAGCGTCAGTCCGTCTGCCTTCACGGCGAACTGCTCGGGAATGCTCAGATATTCCGTCATGCCGCCATCGCGATGGACGCCGAGCACACCGATATTGCGGCAGCAGTTGGTCTTGCCCTTCAGGCAGGCATTGCAGTGGCCGCAGGAAATGTAGGGGATGATCGAGACGATATCGCCCACCTGAAGCGAGCTTCCCTCGGGGGCTTCCTCGACGGTTGCCGCCAGTTCGTGGCCCATGACGCGCGGATAGGAAAGATAGGGCTGGTTGCCGGTGAAGATGTGCAGGTCGGTGCCGCAGACGCCGATACGGCGGACCTTCAGAAGCACCTCGCCTTCGCCGCGTGCGGGCTTGTCCCGCTCGATCGCCGAAAGTTTGCCCGGTTCATCGCATATGATAGTCAGCATCCTAGATCTCTTTCAGTCGATAGAAACGTTTGGCATTGCCGCCGAAGACGGCCGAATGGTTCTGTTCCGGAACGATGTCCAGGCATTGCCGAAGCCACGCACCGTACTCCCCGGCAAGCCGCAACACCGGCCAGTCGCTGCCCCAGATGACGCGGTCCGCGCCGAACAGGTCGAAGATCGTTTCCGCATAGGGGCGCACGGATTGCGGCTTCTGGTCTCCCGCTTCGGTGAGAAGGCCCGATAGCTTGCAATGGACGTTCGGCAGGGCCGCCAGCGCCTTCATGCGGGCATACCAGTCGATAAACCGTCCCTCGGCGATCGGCGGCTTGGCGCCGTGGTCGATGACGATCTGAAGTTTCTGATGGCGCCGAGCAAAGTTGCAGAGCGGTGCCAGATGCCTTGGAAGCACAAGCGCATCGAAGACGAGGTCGTGTTCGATCATCGTCCCGATACCGGCGTCGAGCATGGGATCGTCAATCCACCGGTCATCAGCCAAGTCCTGCAGCATCGGGCGGAAACCCTTCAGCTTGCTGTGGCTTGCCAGCTGTCCAATATTCTCCTGCACATCCGATGCTTTCAAATCCGTCCAGCCGACCACGCCGAGGATGAAAGGGTGGTTGTCGGCGAGATCCAGCATGAACTTCGTATCGGCCTGCGTTTCCATCGTCTGCACCAGCACCGTGCCATCGACGCCGGCTTCTTCCAGCAACGGCGTCAAATCGTCCGGCAGGAAATCCCGGTGAATGGCCGCAAACTCGGGCCCCGGCCATTGGCCTGTCCGGTCGGCGATCCGCCAGAAATGCTGGTGGGCATCGATCCGCATCGATCAGGCTCCGATGCCGGGAAGTGGTGTGCCTTCAGCCAGAAGCCCGCTTTCCCTCAGACGCGACCAGAAGGAGGCAGGAATTTCCTCGGCAAACCACTCGACATTCGAGGTGATCTGTTCGGCATTGCGGGCGCCGGACACGATCGTCGCGACCGCCGGATGCGCCAGCGGAAACTGGAGTGCCGCAGCCTGAAGGGTCACGCCTTCTTCCTCGCAGACCGCCCGCAACTGCTCGACACGGGCGAGGATCTCAGCCGGCGCTTCGGTATAGTTGAACTTCTTGTTTCCGGCGAGAAGCCCGGAATTGAACGGACCCGCGGCAACGATCGCCACACCTTGCTTCGCGCATTCATCCATGAAGGCAAGACTTTCCTGTTCGAGCAGCGTGTAGCGACCGGCCAGCATCGTGCAATCGATGTCGAAAACCTTCATCGCGTCGGCGACGACTTCCCATTCGTTGACGCCGAGGCCGACAGCCTTGGTCGACCCTTCATCCCGCAATTTGCCCAGCGCCTTGAAGCCGCCGCCATCGGTCAGTTGCTGCCAGTAATGGTCGTGGCGGTCGCCATGCGTCATGCGACCAATATCGTGAATATAGAGTATGTCGGGCTTCAGGATTCCAAGGCGCTGCTGGCTTGCGTCAAAGGACCGCAGAATGCCGTCATAGCTGTAGTCGTAGACAGGACGGAAGGGGAGGGGTTCGGCGTAGCCGTCCTCTTCCGGTCCAACCGTCTCATCCGGCGTCATGACGCGGCCAACCTTGGTGCTCAGAACATAGTCTGCGCGGGGAAGATCGGTCAGCATCGTGCCAAGGCGGCGTTCGGAGCGGGTAAAGCCGTAGAAGGGAGCGGTGTCGAAATAGCGGATACCGGCATCCCACGCGGCACTGAAAGCGCCGGCGGATTCCGCATAGGGCGTGACGCGATAAAGGTTGCCCATCTGGGCGCAGCCGAGGCCGATCAGCGTGACATCCAAATCGACACGCGGGAATTTGCGGGTATCACTGGCGTTCATCGGGCAACCTTCATTTTATCACTGCAGAGAAAGACGATACGCGCCATTCGCGACGCGTATCGAGGCGGGGAGGCTTAGTAGAGAACGTTCTTGGCTTCCGGCTTGTCGATGTTGTCCTTGGTGACGACGACGACACCCGTATCGACAAACTTCTCGACCTTTTCCTTTTTCAGGAGCTTGGAGATCGTCTTGACGCCGAGATCGCCCATCTGGAACGAGCCCTGGACTGCGATCGCCTGAAGCGTGCCGTCCTTGACGAATTCCTGCAGATCCTGGTTACCGTCGAAGCCGATCGCGACGAGCTTGCCGGATTTGCCGGACTGCTTGATGGCGCGGCCCATGCCGATTGCCGTCGGCTCATTGGCGCCGAAGATGCCCTTAAGGTCGGAATTTGCGGCCAGAACGTCCGTGGTTTGGTTCAACGCCGTCGCCATCTGCGACTGCGAGTAGAACGGGCCGACGATCTGGAGCTTCGAGTTTGCCTTGATATAGTCAGTGAAGCCACCGACGCGGCCGATCTCGGAGCCGGCACCTGCCACATAGGACATGACGGCGATCTTGCCTTCAGTGCCGACCTTGCCGATCAGCGCCTTGGCAGCCAGTTCGCCGGCGGTCTTGTTGTCGGTCGCGAGGAACGACTGGTAATACTGTTCCGACCCCTTGCTCAGCATCGAGTCCACGATCACGACCGGAATACGGGCTTCCCAGGCCTTCTTCACGGCAGGGATCAGCGCATCTGGATCGGACGGCGCAAGCACGATGCCGGCGACGCCGCGATTGACGGCGTTTTCGACCATGTTGACCTGGTCGGCGATCGCCGATTCCGATGCCGGACCCTGGAAGGTCATCGTATTACCGGCGCCGACTTCCTTCATGGCGGCATCAGCGCCCTTCTGGACGTTCTGCCAGAAGGTCGAGTTGACGGTCTTGACGATGACGGCGATCTCGGCTGCCTGTGCGGAAGCCGCACCCAAGATCATCGCCGAGGCAAGCAACGCGGTTGCTAGTTTCTTCATGTTCAATCCTCCTCAAACGGACGGCGTTTTCGCCGCCCCGGGGAACTCCCACCCCCATTGTCGCGGAAAAGGGTCCGCACCCTTCTTCACCGGCGGTTGCGCAATTGATCGATCCAGACGGTGATCAGGATGACGAGGCCGATGATGATCTGTTGTGTGAAGGCGGAAACGCCGTTCATGTTAAGCCCGTTGCGCAGGATGCCGATGACGAAGGCGCCGATCGCCGTTCCGGAAATTGTGCCGACACCGCCGATCAGCGAGGTGCCGCCGATGACGGCGCTGGCGATGGCATCGAGTTCGTACATCACGCCTTCGTTCGGCTGCGCCGTCACGAGGCGGGACATCAGCACGCAACCGGTCAGGCCAGCGAGCGTGCCTGACAAGATGTAGGTGAAATTGGTGACGCGGGCGACGTTGACGCCAGAAAGCCTTGCAGCGTCCGCGTTCGAACCGACCGCATAGATATGGCGGCCTAGCACGGACCGGTTCAGCATGAAGGACACGGCAATCGCAATCACGATCATCAGGATGACCGGATAGGGGATGCCCGGGAAGACCACCGTCGGGAAGCCGTCGTCGCCGATGGTGACGACGCGAAACAACGAGCCGTTGCCAAGCACGCCGAAGGATTCGCCAAGGCCGGAAACAGCGCGGGCACCGGTAATCTGAAGCGCCACGCCGCGGGCGATCAGCATCATCCCGAGCGTCGCAATAAAGGGCGGCAGTTTCATCTGGGTCACCAGAATGCCGTTGATCAGGCCGCAGAGGCTGCCGACGAGAATGCCGACGAACATGCCGAGCGGAACCGGCAGGCCGAGCTCCTTGACGCAGAGAGCCGCGACGACGCCTGCCAGCGCCAGCACAGAGCCGACGGACAAATCGATGCCGCCGGTAATGATGACGCAGGTGGCGCCGATGCCGAGAAGGGCAATCGAGGTGACCTGCAAGGCGATCGTCATCGCATTGTTGACGGTGAAGAAGGCGTTGCTGCTGAATGAAAACACCAGCACAAGAACAAACAGGCTGCCGAGTGCTGCAAACTTCTGGATGATGTCCTTTTGGCGGTCGCTCAGCGAAACGCTCCGCGACTTCGAGGGTTCAGTAATATCAGCCATGCTTGCTCCTTGCGCCAGCGTCCGCACCTGATGTCCGGCTGTAGCCGGAGGCGTAGCGCATTATCTCTTCCTGGTTGGTCTTTGCCGTTTCCAGCACGCCGGTGATCCGGCCATGGTGAAAGACCGCAACCCGGTCCGTCATGCCCATGATTTCGGGCAGTTCCGAACTGATCAGCACCACGCCGATGCCGTTTGCGGCCAGTTCGTCCATGATCTTGTAGATCGCGAGCTTGGCGCCCACGTCGATGCCGCGGGTTGGCTCGTCGAAGAACAGGACCTTCGACTTGCGGAAAAGCCATTTGCCGATGATGATCTTCTGCTGGTTGCCGCCCGAAAGAAGGCGCACCTGCTGCCGGATCGACGGCGTGCGGATGTTGAGGAGGTCGACATACTCGTTGGCGACCTTGTCTTGCGCCTTGAAATCGATCAGTCCGAAGCGATCCGACAGCGCTTCCATGTTGGCAAGCGTCATGTTCGCATCAACAGGCATCTTGATCGCCAGTCCCTGCGCCTTGCGGTCTTCCGAGAGGTAGGCAATGCCCGCATCGATCGCGTCCCGCGGCGAGGAAATCGACAGGGTCTGCCCATGCAGGGTGATCGTGCCGGCATCGATCGCATCGGCACCGAAGATGGCGCGGGCGACTTCGGTGCGTCCGGCACCCATCAGGCCTGCAAAACCGAGAATTTCGCCGCGGCGAAGCGTGAAAGAGATGTCGCTGAAGACACCGGTGCGATTGAGACCTTGCACGCCGAGAATGACGTCGTCACTCGGCGTCGAGGTTCTGTCGGGAAACTTTTCTTCCAGCGAGCGGCCGACCATCTTGGAGACGATGTCATCGACGGTTGTCGCTGCAAAATCGTCGGTGGCGATAAAACGACCATCGCGCAGCACCGTGACGCGATCAACGATCTCAGCCATTTCGTCGAGCCGGTGGGAAATATAGACGACCCCGACGCCCGATGCCTTGAGATCGCGGATGACCTTGAACAGAAGCCGTGTTTCCTGTTCGGTCAGAGACGAGGTCGGCTCGTCCATGATCAGCACTTCCGCATCCAGCGACAATGCCTTGGCGATTTCCACCATCTGGCACTGCGCCACGGAAAGCCCACGGACGGAGACATCAGGGCTGATATCGACGCCGAGCCGGTCGAGGCAGCGTTTGGCATCTGCCCGGAGTTTCTTGCGATCGACCAGAAAGCCGCGGCGGGGCTCGCGTGCCAGATAGATGTTTTCGGCGACGGTCAGATGCGGAACGAGATTGAGTTCCTGGTGGATGATGGCGATGCCAGCGGATTCGGACTGCCGCGTCGACGAGAAATTCCGCTCTTCGCCCTTGTAGGTGATGGTTCCGGATGTGGGCTGATAAACGCCGCTGATGATCTTCATCAGCGTTGATTTGCCCGCGCCGTTTTCGCCGCACACGGCATGCACTTCGCCGCGACGAAGGTCGAAGCTGACGTCGGCCAGAGCTTTGACGCCCGGAAATTCCTTTGAGATGTTGTCGAGCCGCAGAAGTGCGTCAGCTGCTGGCACGCCAACGGCCGGGCGCAAACGCGCCTCGAGTACCGAATGATCGGTCTGCATCCTCCACATCCTCCTCTTGTCGCAAGCTTGCGACTGCCGGTCAGCTCCACCCATCCGGTCTGGCCAATAGTGCTAGGCGGCCTTACCAAAATGGTCAAGCCAGTTTCGTGGCGAAGGGCGAAATTTGTGTTTTCGCAGCGTTACGGGACATATAGCTGTCGTCATTGGCCTTGCCAGTTCAACGGTCACGCAATATGGTAAGGCCAGTTTTGGAGCGCTTATGAACGGAATTCGGATCCCGGAACGCCGGCTTTATCAACAGATCGCAGACCAGATCCGCGGCTTGGTGCAGAATGGGCAGTTTCGTTTCGGCCAGCGCCTGCCGGCGGAACGGGAGCTTGCGCAGCAGCTTGGTGTGTCGCGCCCCTCGCTACGCGAGGCGTTGATCGCACTTGAACTGGACGGCACTGTCGAGATCCGCATGGGGTCTGGCGTCTATGTCGTTCCGGCCGCCGAGCGGCGCGCTGCATGGTCGGGGTCCATGGGAGAGAGCCCGGCCGAGCTGATGCAGGCGCGTGCGACAATCGAGGGTGCCGCCATCGTTCTTGCCTGCGCGCGCATCACGCCGGAGGCGCTTGCTACGCTTCGTCAAACGCTCGACGCGATGGCGATCGAGATAGAGGAAGGCCGCAAACCGGTCGACCAGGATCGCCAGTTCCACCTGACGATCGCCACCCAGTCGGGAAACAGTGTCATTGGCCGCATCATAGGCGATCTGTTTGACGATCGGCACAGCCCTCTTTCCGCCCAGCTTCGGGAGCATTTCGAAACACCGGAAACATGGAGTTGCGCCCTCGCGGAGCATGAGGAAATCCTGACCGCGCTGGAGGCGCGTGACGGGCTGCTAGCCCAGGCAATGATGCGCATGCATCTGGAGGAATCGAAACGCCGCTGGCTTGACCACTAGCAGCGGAAAACCAAAACCAACCCCGATTTTGATACCTCCAGGGAGGAGGTCCATTATGAATGACATGACATCCCCGGTCATCGTGCTCAATACTGCCGATGACGTTGCCGTTGCCCGCCGGTCGATCCAGCAGGGTTCGCCGGTTGGAATCGAAGCTCTGCTGGCGCGCGATCTGATCGGGCGAGGCCACAAGGTTGCGCTCAGGGCGATTGCGGCAGGGCAGGAAGTCAAGAAATACGGTCAGGTGATCGGTCTTGCGACTCAGGATATCGCTCCCGGCAATCACGTGCACCTGCACAATCTGGCGATGCTTCCATCGACGCACGAGCACCAGTTTTGCGTCGATGGTGGCGAGCGCGCCCTTTTGCCGCTCGAGCAGCGCCGGACATTCATGGGTTTCGATCGCGGCCTCGGCGGCGCCGGAACGCGCAACTACATCGGCATCATCTCCTCTGTGAACTGTTCCGCCACCGTCTCCCGTTACATTGCCGATTACTTCAACCGCATGGGCGGGTTGGACGGGTTCGGCAATATCGATGGCGTCGTGGCGCTGACGCATAGCAGCGGCTGTGCGATCAACAACAAGTCGGAAGGCTATCGCTTGCTGATCCGCACCATCCAGGGCTACGCCCGGCATCCCAATTTCGGTGGGATCCTGATGATCGGCCTTGGCTGCGAGACCAACCAGATCGCACCGATCCTCGAACATTACCGTATGGAGGAGGGCGAGCGGCTGCGGACGATGACGATCCAGCAGCATGGCGGGACCAAGAAGACGATTGACGCTGCGATCGCTATCATCAAGGAAATGCTGCCCATGGTGAATTCCGCCGTACGCACGGAGCAGCCTTTGTCGAAACTCAAGCTTGCTCTCGAATGCGGCGGCTCGGATGGCTATTCGGGTATTTCCGCAAACCCGGCGCTCGGCCATGCTTCGGATCTGATCGTCCGCAATGGCGGCACGACCGTTCTTGCCGAAACACCTGAGATCTACGGTGCAGAACATCTGCTGACGCGTCGCGCGTCGACACCGGAAGTCGCGCAGAAGCTTCTGTCGCGCATCGACTGGTGGCGCGACTATACGGCGCGCAACGGCGACGAGCTGAACAATAACCCATCCTACGGCAACAAGCTCGGCGGTCTTACGACTATCCTGGAAAAGTCGCTCGGTGCCGTCGCCAAGGGGGGCTCCATGCCGCTGAAGGCGGTCTACGAGTTTGCCGAGACGGTGACAGAGCAGGGCTTCGTCTTCATGGATACGCCCGGCTATGATCCGGTCGCCGTGACCGGCCAGGTTGCGGGCGGCTGCAACGTCATCTGCTTCACGACTGGACGCGGCTCGGTGTCCGGTTTCAAGCCGGCGCCTTGCGTCAAGATTGCCACCAATTCCGAAATGTACGAGCACATGAAGGAAGACATGGACATCAACTGTGGAGGGATCGTCACCGGCGACGAGACGATCGAGCAGTCGGGCGAGCGGATTTTCGAGCATGTGATCGCTGTCGCCTCGGGCGAAAAGACCGTGAGCGAGATCTACGACTATGGCGACAACGAATTCGTGCCGTGGCAGGTCGGTGCCGTCACCTGACGGAAAACGCATATTGCCCGTCGTGAAAACCGTGCTTACACCTGAAGGATAAGCCAAGCATGGGGAATCGCAGCGCATGACGACGAGCCGTTACTACTCGAATATGGGTGGCCTGCCGCCTCAGACGGACCTTCTCAGCAGCAAGGCGGTGTTCACCACCGCCTATGCGGTCATTCCGCGCACGGTCATGAGCGACATCGTCACCAGCATGCTGCCGCATTGGGAGAATGCACGGGCCTGGATCATTTCCCGGCCGCTCTCCGGTTTCGCCGAAACCTTCGCGCAATACATCATGGAGGTTGCTCCGCAGGGCGGTAGCGCTCGTCCCGAGCCCGACACACGCGCCTCGGCCGCCATCTTCGTCGTGGATGGGGAAATGACGATCGAGATGGACGGCCAGCAAAACCAGTTGCGGACCGGATCGTTTGCCTATCTGCCGGCAGGCTCGGAATGGCAGATCTGGAACCGCAGTGACGCTCCGGTGCGGTTCCACTGGGTTCGCAAGGCGTTCCAGGTGGTCGATGGTCTGGACATGCCGCCGGCGATCTTTACCCATGAAGACGACTGCGTGCTCGACCCTATGCCCGATACGGACGGCAAATGGGCGACGACCCGCTTCATCGATCCCTCAGACATCCGCTATGACATGCACCTCAACATCGTCACCTTCGAGCCGGGTGCGGTGATCCCGTTCATGGAAACCCACATCATGGAACACGGGCTCTATGTTCTCGAAGGCAAGGCCGTCTACCGCCTGAACCAGGATTGGGTCGAGGTGGAAGCCGGCGACTATATGTGGCTGCGCTCCTACTGCCCGCAGGCCTGCTATGCCGGTGGTCCCGGTCGCTTCCGCTACCTGCTCTACAAAGACGTCAACCGGCATCCCGCACTGTAACGGGACCTGCCGAAGCCGTTGCTGCACACGGCTTCGGCAGATCTCCCACCGAAAAATTTATCAAATGGTCAAAAATTTATCAGCCGATAAAATATCTTCGAGGCGCCGTCTGGCAAGTCATTGAAACTTATGAGAGGCTACAACTGGCACGTAGCTTGCGTCCGTTCTGTTTATCGCATTGCCTGGAAATCCAGCATGGAAGGATCGGAATATGGAAGTCGGAGTCTTCATCCCAATCGGCAACAACGGTTGGCTGCTTTCGGAAAACGCACCGCAGTACAAGCCGTCGTTCGAGCTGAACAAGGAAATCACGCTCAAGGCCGAAAAATACGGGTTTGATTTCGCGCTGTCGATGATCAAGCTGCGCGGCTTCGGCGGCAAGACGGAATTCTGGGACTACAATCTGGAATCCTTCACGCTGATGGCAGGCCTTGCCGCCGTCACTTCCAAGATCAAGCTGTTCGGCACGGCCGCAACCCTGATCATGCCACCGGCAATCGTTGCGCGCATGGCAACGACGATCGACAGCATTTCCGGCGGACGCTTCGGCATCAATCTGATCACCGGCTGGCAGCGCCCCGAATACAGCCAGATGGGGCTCTGGCCCGGCGACGACTATTTCGCCGATCGCTATGCCTATCTCGGCGAATATACGACCGTTCTGAAGGAACTCCTGACCACCGGCCAGTCGGATCTCAAGGGCAAGTATTTCCAGATGGACGACTGCCGCATGAAGCCGATCCCGGAAGGGGATGTGAAGGTGATCTGCGCGGGCTCATCCAATGCCGGCATGGCCTTCTCGGCGGAATATGCCGATTACAGCTTTTGCTTCGGCGTCGGCGTCAACACACCGAAGGCCTTTGCGCCGACCAACGAACGCCTGCTGGCAGCGACCGAAAAGACCGGCCGCGACGTGCGCTCGTTCGTGCTGACCATGGTTCTTGCCGAGGAAAAATCCGAAGACGCCTGGGCCAAGTGGGAGCACTACAAGGCCGGTGCCGATCAGGACGCGATCAAGTGGCTCGGTCTGCAGAGCGCTGTCGATACCAAGTCCGGCTCCGATACCAATGTTCGCCACATGGCAAACCCGGTTTCTGCGGTCAATATCAACATGGGCACGATCATCGGCTCCTATGCCGAAGTCGCAGCGATGCTGGACGAGATGGCCGAAGTGCCGGGCACCGGCGGTGTCATGCTGACCTTCGACGATTTTCTCGAAGGCATCGAAAAATTCGGACAATTCGTGCAGCCGCTGATGAAAAGCCGCCAGCACATCAAGATGGAACTGGAGGCTGCGGAATGACCGGTGTCGCAGGATATCAGGCACCAGCAAGCCGTCTGGAAAGCGTGACGCTTCCCGCACGACCGGAACCGATCTCGATGAAGCCATCGGAAACCGCCGTCGTCGTCGTCGACATGCAGAACGCCTATTCAACAGAAGGCGGCTATGTCGATCTCGCCGGCTTCGACATCGCCGGCGCCAAGGGCACGATCGCCAACATCAAGAAGACGCTGGATGCAGCGCGCGAGAACGGCGTGCAGGTGATCTATTTCCAGAATGGCTGGGACAAGGACTATGTGGAAGCCGGCGGCCCCGGTTCTCCCAACTGGCACAAGTCGAATGCACTGAAGACTATGCGGGCGCGGCCGGAACTGCAGGGCCAACTGCTTGCCAAGGGCACCTGGGATTACGCGATCGTTGACGAGCTGCAGCCGAAGCCTGGCGACATCCTCGTGCCGAAGACCCGCTACTCGGGCTTCTTCAACACCAATATGGACAGCGTGCTGCGCGCACGCGGCATTCGCAATCTCGTCTTTGTCGGTATTGCCACCAATGTCTGCGTCGAAAGCTCGCTGAGAGACGCGTTTCACCTCGAATATTTCGGCGTGATGCTGGAGGATGCGACCCATCATCTGGGGCCGGATTTCATCCAGCAGGCGACCGTCTACAATGTCGAGAAATTCTTCGGCTGGGTCGCGACCGTCAATGATTTCTGCGGTGCCATCAGCCAGGCCGCTCCCACCGATATGTGAATTTGAAAAACAAAGAGGAGAACGGAATGCCAAAGTCGATCATCGTTCCGGAAGGAACCCAGAAGCCGATCGCGCCCTATTCGCCGGGAACGCTGGCAGACGGCATTGTCTACGTCTCGGGGACCTTGCCCTTCGACAAGAACAACGACGTCGTCCATGTGGGTGATGCCGGAGCACAGACCCGTCACGTCCTGGAGGTCATCAAATCCGTCATCGAGACCGCCGGCGGCACGATGGAGGACGTCACGATGAACCATATCTTCATCACCGACTGGGCGAATTATCAGGCCGTGAACAAGGTCTACGCGGAGTATTTCCCGGGCGACAAGCCGGCCAGGTATTGCGTTCAGTGCGGCCTGGTGAAGCCGGACGCTCTCGTCGAGATCGCCACAGTCGCCCACATCGGCAAGTAACGGCATGGTTCACTACGATATTTTCGGCGCGTCGGGCGAGGACGCGCCGACCATCATCCTGTCCTCCGGACTCGGTGGCAGCGGCACCTACTGGACGCCGCAGATCGAGGCGCTTTCGGAGCATTTCCGGGTGATCACCTACGATCACTTCGGGACCGGCCGTTCACCCGGCGAGGTTCCGGAGCAAGGCGGCATCGCGGCCATGGCGGATGACGTCATGAAGCTCGCGGAAGAGCTCGGCCTCAAGACATTCAGCTTCATGGGCCATGCGCTTGGTGGTCTAATCGGGCTCGAGATCGCCGCACGCCAGCCGGAGGTGATCGACAGGCTTGTGCTGATCAATGCATGGGACAAGGCCGATCCGCATTCCGGCCGCTGTTTCGACGTGCGGATTGCGCTTCTCAAAAACTCCGGCGTCCCGGCCTTCGTGAAGGCGCAACCGCTGTTTCTCTATCCGGCCGTCTGGATGTCTGAAAACGCCGAACGCATGAATGCCGAGGAGGCGCATGCAGCGGCCCATTTTCAGGGCGAGCAGAATATCATGAGGCGCATTGCAGCTCTGAGAAGCTTCGACATCGGCGACCGGCTTGCCGAAATCACTCATCAGACCTTGCTGGTCGCCACGAAGGATGATCTCCTTGTGCCCTACACCCGCTCGGTACGGCTTTCGAACATGATGCCCCATGCCGAACTCGCTTTGCTGGATTTCGGCGCACATGCGGTGAATATCGTTGATGCACCGAAATTCAACAAACTCGTGGTAGATTTTCTAAGCCGGGTTTGATTTCATCTGTACGCTCGAGCTGAAAGTTTTGAGATAGCCATGTCCGTGAATGCATCTGCCCCTGCGCTCGACGTTAATCCAGAAGTCGTTGACGCACGGATGAACTTTCGAAACGCGATGTCGCGCCTCGGCGCCGCCGTTCATATCGTCACCACGGATGGACCGGGTGGCCGTGCCGGATTTGCCGCCACCGCAGTCTGCAGCGTTTCCGACAGTCCCCCGACGCTTCTCGTTTGCCTCAACCGAACCTCGAGCGCCTATTTGCCGCTTAAGGAAAACGGCGTCCTCTGCGTCAACGTCCTCTCGGCCGACCATGCAGACCTCAGCCAGCTTTTCGGGGGCAAGACGCCCGTCGATGAACGGTTTGCCGGAGCAACCTGGGCGCCGCTAACAACGGGCAGCCCGGCACTCGACGACGCTCTCGTCTGTTTCGATTGCCGCGTTGTGTCCGTTGCCGACGGTCACACGCATGACATCCTGATCTGCGAAGTGCTCACCACGGTGCAGCCAAAGGCTGGTCAGTCGCTTATCTATCTCGATCGAAAGTATCACGCGCTTTAGTGGGGAGTGACATTGGGGTTTGTTCAGACGAGCAATGCTCGGATGATCGCCCAAGGTCAAAGCGCATGGTCTGAACGTAAGGGCAGGAGTTCATGGGAAGCACAATGTGGTGCCTGGCAGCTGTCGCGGAAATCGCGATTGTCGTCGCGGCCGTCGTCTATACCGCGCGTGACCGCCGGAAGCAGCAGCGGAAAAGCCGCCGGAACGCGTACAGAAACGGCAATCGTTAAGACGTTTCTTCTGCGGTAGAAAACCGATGTTCACCGGCAGATTGTGAACCGATCCCGTCATCAAGATCTTCTGCGACCGACCGGGTTACCGAGAATGCCGCGCGAATATGTCTCGGGGTCCGGTACGGTCAGCGTTCAAGCACGCTGATTCTCATGGATCGACGCTTTGCAGGTGAACGGCGAGGTTGTCCCGAATTGGAACGCACACTCTCGCGCATGGTCCTTTTTGGTAAGCATCTGAGTGAATATCAACCACCTCATTCGCGTTGATTTTCAACGAGTTCTGACATTGTTTCAGAATTAACTATCGCACTACATATCAATTGAGTGATGGACGGCGAGGGCTATATCTCATCGGAGAAAGGTCCCCGCAAGCCGTGGTCTGACCTTCAAACGAGGCAGATATGGGTAAGCCATCACTACATCCTGGCGACGTTTACGCACAGGAAAGCACGATGGGCCACTGGCCCACGACGCTGCTTGGCGGTCTTCCCGTTGTCCGCTGCAGCATGGATGAGGCGGCGCAGGGTTTCATCGATGAAGCGCTCCTTCACCGGGGCAGCAGTGCCAAGCCGTTCTATTCCACCTCGGCAAACGGACAGGTGATCGCGATGTGCGCGAAGAAGGCCGACTTTCAGGATTTGATGCTGGAAGCCGACCAGATCCACGCCGATGGCATGCCCATGATCATGTATTCCAGAATGTTTTCGTCGCATCCTGTATCCGAACGGATCGCGACGACCGATCTCGTGCAGTCAGTGGCACTCAAGGCAGAGCGGGCAGGTGTCAGTTTCTATTTTCTCGGCGGAACCGAAGAGGTCAACGCCAAGGCAGTCGCCGCAATGCGGACCAGGTATCCAAACCTAACCTTCGCTGGGCGCAGAAACGGCTACTTCAAGCGTGGCGAAGAGGATGCGGTGATCGCCGACATCCAGGCAAGCAAGCCCGATATTCTATGGATCGGGTTGGGCTTTCCACTTGAGCAGGCCTTTGTCAGCCGGAACATCGACCGGTTGCGATCTGTCGGTGTGATCAAGACCTCAGGCGGTCTGTTCGACTTCGTCTCGGGGAAAAACGCCCGCGCGCCGTTGTGGATGCAGCGGTACGGGTTGGAGTGGGCCTACCGGATGTATAATGAGCCGCGCCGGCTGACGATGCGGTATCTGCTGTCAAACCCGGCTGCCATTCGCGCGCTGTTCACCCACTCGAATTGATCGGGTGCTGCCTTCCGATAAAGGCAGGTCGTTGATGCGCTCGTTACGAGCCGCGCGTCACGCGCCAGGTTTGTAGAAGCTGTCGACGATGCCGGCCGCGAAGGACCATTTCGGCCGGATAATGCTTCCGTCGATCGCTTCCATGTAACCATTGCCATTCAGCGTATGCAGCTTTCGGCCGGGCCAGTGCTCGCCGGGGCTCAAGTGCTTTACGATCACCTGATCGAACCGTTCGTCATCCAGGCGCGTCACTTTGGCAAGGCTCAAAGCTGCCCCATAGCCGTTGCGGCAATCCTGCACGGGACGCAGCAGTTTGCCGTCGCGCCATATCATGTTGCCCGCGGGTCTCGCGGATCGGTCGTTGATGACAAGCGGGTTCGCGGCGTGCGGTCGCCAGGGGCCGAGAAGCGTTTCCGCCGACCATAAGCAGAGCGTATCGGAATAGCCGCCGATACCATCCCTTGTCACAGCGAACATCCAGAACTTTCCCGCGTGCTGGATGATCGTCGCATCGGCGGCCTCGATGCCGGAAACAAGTGTCGCGTGTTTTTCCCAGCCGAACGGAAAGCGCGTTGCCCTGTAGATGGAAATCTCGCCGCTGAGAGACGCCTCCGGAACCATCCAGATCTCACCATCCGCTTCGATGAGGAACGGATAAGACAGATGCCAGGACTCTTCCAGAACAGGGATGGCTGGGCCCGGCCGTCCTTGTTCGTCAAACTCGACGACGCTGATGATGCCCTTTTGGGTCTTCTGATCAAGATCCTCGAAGAAGAGATAGTCCTTGCCCTGCCAACGAAATGGAAACGGGTCTGCGTAAAAATGGTCAATTGGGTCCGCGAGAACCTCCCAGGGTGTCCCGCCGAGGTCGCGTCGTTGCCAAACGTCATTGTCAGAGGCGACCCGACGCCAGCCGATGCGCCAGTGGGGAGCGTGGCAGCATAGCCGATAGGCAGCGCGGGCCGCGGCAGATGCCAGCATCTTGGCGCTACGAACAGTCACCGCTTTGCGGGTGATAGCGCGTGCGTGTGGCTGGGCCGTGTTGTCTGCAATACGCGGCGCACACGGTTCTTCCGGCAAAGCCTTGATGAGAAGGATGGCTGTCCGTGACCAAACGGCTTCCATCGCGCCACCGATACCAGCCGCAGCTTCGAGGGACGCAAAGCCATCGGCAACAATCCAGCGCTCGCCGGAAGGCAGGGTGCACTCAATCTCGATATGCGGTGTTCCCTCGAAAAACAGCGCCGAAGCGAGACTGAATTCACCGGCGTGGCCGTTGAACAACGGCCGATAGATCCGTGTCGATCGGGGGGATGCGCTCCGGTTCGATGTGAGGTCGATGACAATATCCGGAGCTGCGTTGTCCGACCGGGTTCGCCAGTCCGCCAACGCATCCGGCTCAATACGGTCGCAGAGGCACGGCTGGTGGCGTCGAAGCACCATCTTCTCAAGCTGCAAAAGGCTTTCGAGGGCAGGCTGCGCTGCCTGATCAGCCCCCTGGACCAATTGAAGGCGCACCGTGGTACCGGCGGCGCGCTGCTCAAGCCGACGGCAGAGCCACTGTATCCACGCCGATGTGGAGGAGCGCTCCGCCACAATCTTGATGTTCATCGGAGCGACGGAGTTTGAAACGCTGTCCATCGTCATTTATTTCTGAAGCTGTCCGGACGCCTGCAACCTGTCTTCCGATGTTTTCGGCTGTCGCCGGATCAGGCGACGGTAGCCGTCGACCATTGCATCGAGCGAGTGTTGTTCGCGCAGCCGCTGCCCGCACTCCGATAGCCTTTGCCGCAGAAGGGGATCGGAAAGTACAGCGCGAACTGCTTTTGCAAATGACGCCGTATCGGTCGTATCGACGAAAAGGGCACAGGGCTCTCCCCTGACCTGCAAGACTTCTCGCATGACGGACAGGTCGGAACTCACAACCGGAATGCCGGCCTGAGCGGCTTCCACCGGCGCGAGGCCGAACGTCTCTCCAGACGTCGGGAAAACGAAGACGTCGAGGCTTTTCAGGAAGGCGCCGATTTCGCTGGACGGCATCTCGCCTGCGAAATGAAGCCGATCCGAAACGCCGAGTTCTGCGCCGAGAGCTCGCAGTCGGGGCGCTTCCGGTCCCTGACCTGCCAGTGCCAGATGGACATCCGGCATGACCGGCAACAATCTGATGGCGAGATCAATTCGTTTGATGGCGTTGAGACGGGCGACGCTTCCGATGATCGGGACGTCGGCTGGAAGGCCGAATTTTGCCCGCGCTTCCTGCCGCGTCATCGAAACGGTTCTGTCGGCAAAGCCGTGCGGAACATAGGTCAGTCGACGCTTGTAGGATGCCGGGTGTCCTTGGTAGTCCAGCCAGGTGGCCTTCGAATTTACAGTGATCTCGTCGTAGCAGCCGGCAATGCCAAGCACCTTATCGACAAGGGCGACCGGCCGGGAAATCGTCGCCTGCGGTGAGACGTGGTTGGCAATGATCAGTGGTACGCCGAGCAAGCGACCGACCGGAGCTGCGACAACATTGCCGAAATGCTGAAAGGTCAGCATCACGTCGGGCTTTATCGTGCGCACGAGCTGCGACAGACGACGAAGCATGGCAAGGTTCTGCGAAATCCCCTGCGGTCTCGGATCGGCCGCAAAATGCGCATTTTCGAAGTGGTCGCAGCCGCTGGTCTTGCGATAGAGGAACAGGTGATGCGCCTCGAATTCGGGCTGTCCGGAAATCGCTGGTTTCGACAGCTGTTCGGCGAGAAGGCGCGTGATCTCCTGAGCGCCCGCTGCTTCAGCTTGCGTCTGGATAAAGAGAAGACGTGTCGGACGTCGCTGCGCGCTCTCGGCCATAGGTTTTCCGGTTCACTCGTATAGTGACGATAAAGACAGCGAAAGCTCAAGAGAGGCTAAACACGATACTTAGCATTCGAACGATACTGCGTATTACTGGGATTTTCTTGCAAGTCGTGAGGCGCGGACGTTTTGCGCGGCGCATGACCTCAACTCGACGTCTTGAACGCAGAAGAGCGGCGGGGAGCCCCTTTTTCAGCGTTGCTCTTGATGATGATCTTTGTGTACTCGCTGACCATCAAATTGAGAGAGTAACGTTCGGCGAGTTCGCGTCCCGATGCGGAGAGCCGGTCATACAGCGCCTTGTCTGCGAGCAGCAACTCGATGCAGCTGACGAACTTATCAGTGTTTTCGGCATCGACGAACACGGCACAGGCAGATCTTTCCACCTGCAGGACTTCGCGCAGCACCGGCAGGTCGTTCGCAATGACAGGCACGCCTGCCTGCGCGGCCTCAACGGCTGCAAGCCCGAATGTCTCTGCGGCCGTCGGAAACGCGAAGACGTCGAGACACGCAAGGAAAGTCCCGATCTGCTCCGGGTTGACCTCTCCTGCGAAATGGACACGGCCTGCAACGCCAAGCGTATGGGCGAGAGCCTCAAGGCATTCTCTGTGTGGGCCTTGGCCGGCAATGGCCAGGTGCAGATTTGGCACATGCGGCAGTGTTGAGATTGCCAGATCAATGCGCTTCAGAGGATGCAACCGGGCGACCGTTCCCATGATCGTCACATCCTTGGGCAGATCGAAACAGTCCCTTGCCTTCTCTTTCGATAACGACGTGGTTTTCTGCGCAAAGCCATGCGGAATATGGACCAGCCGTTTGCGGTAGCTTCGTGCATAGGACTGGAAGTAATTCCAGGTCGCATGGGAGTTGACGGTTATCACGTCATAGAAACCAAGTGTGCCGAGGATGCGATCGGCCAGGCCAACAAAGCGGTTCACGGTTGCGGGCGAGGACACCTGATTTGCGACGATATAGGGAATGCCCATTACCCGCCCGACAAGTGCACCGAGCACATTGCCGTAGTGCTGAAAGGTCAACATCGTATCCGGCTTGATCTTGCGCACGATGGAGAAAAAATTCCGCGCGAAGGTGAGACATTCGCCGAGGCTTTGAGGCCTGCGGGGTGCTGCAAAATGGACATTGGGGAAGTGATCGCAGCCATCGGTCTTCCGGTACAGGAAAAGATGGTGCGTTTCGTATTCCGGCACACCCGTCAGTTGCCCACGCGAAAGCTCCTGGCCGAGAAGCCGCGAGATCTCCTGCGCGCCCGCCAATTCCGCCTGAGTTTGCAGAAAAAGCACACGCCTCGGCTGCCTGGCTCGGTTGGACAATTTCAACTCCTAATTGGTGGGGCAATAGTAGATTGTTCGTCTAAACAATAGGCTAACAGCATCGTTTCCAACAGTAACGATGATTTGTGCGGGTATCGTAAACGTACTATTTCACTTCTCACGTTGATGCCGGCAAACGACCGCGATGAACTCGGACGCCGCCATGCAGATAGGCTGCGTCTGCTTTTTGAAGTCCTGGATAGTGCTGGTACACTTGTCGCCTGATCGAGAAGACAAGGATGAGAAAGATGAAGATCAGGAGAGACGTCGACCGACCGATTTCGTTCTCGACGAGGTTGTTGACGGTGTACATGTTGACGTAGGCAAACGACAGGCCGATGAACTTGTCTCTGACATTTCCGACCGATACGACGAGCAGAAGATAGGTCGCTGACAGTGCTGCGAGAAACAGCAGGAAGCCGGCGATGCCGCCTTCGATGATGAGCGTGATATAGCCGTTGTGGAAGTTGTCGAGCACCCAGCCATAGACGCTTTTGAAGCTCGTCAGGCGTTCCGGAGTCCAGAAGCTGTCAAGGCCGAAGCCGAAGATCTCGCGTCCCTGCAATTCACGAAAGCCGTAGCTCCAGATCTTCATGCGGCTGTTGGTATCGACAGTGATGCCTGCAACGCCGATCTTGTCGGCATCGACCACGAACGTCGTCGAGACGAGATTGATGATCGGTATCGCGAACAGGAGACCGGTGAGCAGTGCTAGTCTCTGGAGGAGCTTTGGCAGTCTGGAAATCACAATCGATGCGACGCCCAGAACTGATATAAGCTGGCCGCCGCGCGATCCTGCCATATAGACCGCGAGCAAGGCGATCCCGACCATTGCGATACGACCGACAAGCGCGCCCCATTGCGCGAGCGGCGTGACGCGTTGGCGCAGGGGAAGACCAACGCCCGCGATCAGCGCGTAGGCCGCATATGCTGCGAGCCCGTTCTTTTGCCCGGCAATGCCGCGCCACTTTCCCGCATGCTCCCAGCTGCTGTCGACACCGATCGAAGGGACCAGCAGCGCGACCAGAACGCAGACGACAACGAAGGTGGAGAGGGCCGCGAACATGACCCGCAGCGACTGTTCGAGCGTCAGCGTGTTGGCGATCGCAAGCGACGTCACCAGCGCGTTGAAGATCAGGATTGCCTTGATGTAGCTGTCGGCACTTTGCACGCCCCACACCGCGGAAAAACTGACATAGAGCAGGAACGCTGCAAGCAGGGTGCATTCTATGCCGGAGGGGATCCTGAGCCCCACCTTGATAAACGCCACCACGACGATCCAGCCGGAGAGCATCAGGAAGACGAGATAACGGGCCTGCTCCGTCCAGGAGGGCAGCTTCAGCTCTTCGGCCGGCACCCACATGGAAAGAAGCAGAAGCAGGAACATGGCCGGTGCGATATAGCGATGCGCCATTTCAAAATCCGCCTCGTATCCGTTAATCCAAATGCCTCAAAGTCCCTACTCCTGAAACCCTTAAACCGGCATTAAGCGGCGGGTCGTCGGCAAGGTTATCCGTTTGATCGGTCAGGCTTGGCTTAAAACAATCTTAAGCACAGGCTGTGATAAATGCGGTGGAATGAGAGAGCCGGTGCTCTGCCATTAGCCGTGAGACGTGAACCGAATGCAGCCTCCATATCCAGCTCGGTCGAACAGCTCCGCACCTGAAGGGCTGACAAACTACCTTCAGATCGATCTGGGGCGGCTGGCCTATTGGCTGCGCCAAAAATTCCGCTGGATCGTCGCAGCGGCCCTCATCGGATTGGTGCTTGCAGTTTCCTACACGGTCATTTCCAAGCCGCGTTATACGGTGACGAGCGAACTCGTCATCGATCCCGCCGGTCTGCAGATCGTGGGCGAAGAGACGGGTTCGCGCAACGACATGCGCGAAACGCTGCTCCTCAATGCCGACAGCAAGCTTCAAACCCTGCTGTCGCGCAACGTGCTTCTCCGGGTGATCGAAAAGCTAGATCTTACCAACGACATCGAATTCGTTCCAGCTGGCGGTTTTAGCCTGTTCAGCTTCGGTGGACCCGCGACGCCGGTCGATCCGAGAATCATCGCGCTGGAATCTCTCAACAAGAGACTTGCAGCCCAGCGGGATGAGAAATCCTTCGTTCTGTTCATGTCGGTCTGGACATGGGATGCCGAAAAATCCATTCGGATCTCGCAAGCGCTGATCGAGGAATTCAAGGCCGAACTCAATGCCGGCGATGTTGACGGCGCCAAGAGAACGACAGATTCGCTTCTTGCTCGGCTCACCGAGTTGAAGAAGGGTGTCATCGAGGCCGAAGAGGCCGTCGAAACATTTCGGCGCGAAAGCGGCCTTCGCTCTTCGCAAGGCGAGCTTTCCAGCAGCCGTTCCATGGTCCAGGTCGACACCCAGTTGCGCGAGGCTCGCGAACGCCTGATCGCCGCTGACTCGCGCTACAAGCAAATGCTTGCCGGTGGCAACGATTCCTTGGCGATGCAGTCCGCAACGCTTGCCGCACTGCGGGCCCAGTATTCGACCCTCAAGCAGGAAGCCGACGAGCAGTTGCTAACGTTCGGTACAAGGCATCCGAGAAGGGCCGCGGTTCAGTCGCGGCTGCAGTCGCTCGACCAGGAAATCGCCCGGGAAATGTCCCGGCTGACGCTAGCCGCCCGCAACGAATACGATCAGGCCAAGGCCGTGGTCGGAAAGCTGGAAGGTGAATCGAAGACCGTTTCTACCAGTGTGTTCTCGGATAACGATGCGCAGGTGCGTCTGAGGGAATTGTCTCGTGAGGCATCAGCGAGAGCCGCAGTCTACGAGGCGTTCCTCGGGCGCGCCCGCATGGCGGCCGAACGGCAACAGCTCGATACGACCAATCTTCGTGTGATCTCTGCGCCCATCGCTCCGAGAGAGCGCAGCTGGCCGCCGAGCATAGCACAGGCGGCCGTTTTCGGCGCCGCAGTCGGACTGACCCTGGGTGCACTCGGCGTGCTCGCTTTCGGCATCGCGATGGATGTCAATCATCCGCAACGGGCGCCGGAACACGCCCGCACCGAGACGCTGGACGAAGACTATCCGAAAGAGATCGAGCGCAAGCCTGCACCGCGCACCGGATCGTTGTTGTCGATGCTCCCGGACGAGCCATCGCCTGCGCCGCGCTCGTATCGGTGGAACCCGGACGCCTGATGGGTCGCAGTTCTGCCCGAGAGAATAGGGCGGATTTTAATGGTCGGCCTCACTCCATGTTAACCGATTTGGAAAGAACACAGCCCGCGTTTACTCATCGCTGGCCGGAGTGCTGTATCTGAGAGCAAGGTCAGCCCTTCGCTTTATCTGTTCCAGCGAAGATATCCTGAAAGTATCAAGACCGATTGTCGACCCTTGGTGACGAACGGATGTTAGGGAGTGGATTTCAATGAATTCTATGCTCATGAACAAGGACATCATTGCCAACTGGGAAGACCGCCACGCGCGTTTGTTCGGCAATGAGATCGTCAAGCTCAATCATCGCCTCCTTGAAACGGGTCTGTTCTCGAGGGAGGCTGTTGGCAAGTTGATCGAACGCTGCCCGGATAGCGAGTTCGGGTTGGAATCCATGTCCGACGACATCACCAACCCATCGCGACTTTATGGCGTCCGCAACGGCATTTCGGGCGCTGAGGCACTCGCTGCAGTCGAAAAGGGCCGCATGTGGATGAACATTCGCCGCGTGATGGACTGGGCGCCGGAATATGACCGTTTGCTCGACACGATCTTTTCCGAATTCGCCGGCCGCATGCCCGGGTTCGAGACCTTCAAACGCAATCTCGGAGTGCTCGTCTCGTCTCCCAACGCCAACGTCTTCTACCACGCCGATATCCAGGGCCAGTCGCTTTGGCAGATCGAGGGCAGCAAGCGGGTCTATCTTTACCCGCGCTCGGAGGTGTTTCTGCGCCCGATGCAGGTGGAGAAGATCCTGCTGCGCGAGACCGATGAAAAAATGCCCTACGAGACGTGGTTCGACGAATACGCAACGGCTGTCGATCTGCATCCGGGAGAAATGGTGACATGGCCGCTTTATGCACCGCATCGCGTACAGAACCATGATTGCATGAACATCTCCGTGACGATGGAGCATTGGACGAAGCAGATCTGGAATTCCTACGCGGTCCATTATGGCAACGGCGTGTTTCGCCGCACGCTCGGCGTGAAGGGCCTGTCGACCGAAAATTCGGGCCTGCATGTCTATCCGAAGGCGGCGGCGGCCTTTGCCTGGAAAAAGGCTGGGAAGCAGAAAAAGGGTGATGTCGTCATCAAGCGCGATTTCAAGCTTGATGCATCGGCCGAAGGCGGTCGGGTCGCATTGAGCTGAGAACAGGACAAACTGCCGAAGACCAACTCCCCGACAGAATACGATCGAGAAAAGCCCTGAATCCATGAAAGTCACCGTAGAAGAGACGTTCGATTTTTCAGGGCCGGAATATCGCCGCCTCTATTCGGAAGGGAAGGGCACTGCCTTTCAGGCGCCGATGTGGCTCGACATGCTGCACCGGCGCCTCGGTCCTTTCCTCGGCGCGAAGCAGCGGACAGTGACGTTCCGCAACGAAGCCGACGACAGACTCCTTGCCGTGCTTCCCCTCGTGATGCAGCGCTCATCCGGGGTGATGATGATCCAGCCCGCGGATTTCGGTATCAGTGACTACAACACGATCGTCTGCGACGAGGAGCGTTTCGAGCAGATCTCCGCGTCACCGGCCGTTCTAAAGGCGTTGCGCGAAACGCTTCGCGGTGCCGACCTGCTGATGTTCCGCAAGGTTCGTGCCGATGGCTTCGACATCCAGCGTCTGTTCAAGGGGGCTCGCGAAAGCCGGGGAGAGAACTCTGCCTACGCGTTCGATATCGGCGACGATTTCGACCATTGGCGCCTGAAGGTGATGAACCGCAATTTCACCAAGAACCTTGGCAGGTTGCACCGACAGACGGAAGCAGCCTACGGTCCCTACCTGCACAAAGCCATTACGGACGAGCAGGAAATCCGCGCGGTCTTCGACTTCCTTCGGGAGGCGCGACAGGACCGTTATTCGGAGAACCTGCTGGATCGCCATGAATATTTCGATCTCTATCGTGATTATGCCGTCGCAGCGGCGGCTTCAGGAGAAGCTGTGCTCTACGTCAGCTATCTCGCTGGAGAACCTGTCGCTGCCCTGTTCGGGCTGGCAGGCGACGGCGAGTTTCACGCAACGCTGCTTGCATCCGACATCAAGAAGCATCAGAAAATCTCGGCGGGAATGCAGATCCTTTACCGCGTCGCACAGCTGCGCCACCAGGACGGCCACAGAGTAATGGATCTCTGCCTCGGCGATCCCGGGTACAAAACGCATTTTCGCCCGACGGAAACGACGATGCGCAATATCACCGTAGCCCTGTCTCTCAAGGGAGCTGCGGTCGCTGCCATTTATCACCATGCGAAACCGCTCAAGAACTTCCTGAGAAAAGGGGTCGCCAATGTCCGGTGATGCATCCGACCACGTGGCGCCCGCTGCCCACCGCACCTTTGCCGGTCGGATCGGCGCGATTATCCGCCGGCCGGATATCGGCGGGATGGCTGTCGTCGTCGGCGTCAAGATCGGCATGGTTTTGCTCAACTTCGCGCTGATCACGCTTGCTGCTCGGCTTCTCGATCCCGAAGCGTTCGGACACTACTCGATCCTCTACTCCGCAGCGGGGCTGCTTTGCATCGTGGCAGCCGCCGGACAGGAGCCGTTCGTGCTGCGGATGTGGAACGAGATGACGGCGGCAGGCAATGCGGCGAAGCTGAAAGGCGCGCTCTACTTCACGCTGCTTCTGTCGCTCAGCGGCACCGTTATCGTCGCGATCGGTCTGTATTTCTGGGCTTCCGCATTGGTCGATGGCCAGACAGCAATAACCTGCGTCATCTATATGATGATCGTCTCCGTGCTGCAGATCTGCATGCATCTCGTGCGAACCGAGATCGGCGTTGCCTCGGGAGACGGCGCGGGCAACGCCATTGTCGGGAGCGTGCCCGTCCTCTATCTGCTCGCCTGTCTCTTCAGCGGGACACGCCCGGATACGGCCCATCTCTTCCTGGCCTTGGCAGTTGGAGCAGGTGTTGCTCTCCTTCTGCAGCTCTATCTCATCCGCGGACGAATCCTGCATCGTTTTCCGGACTTTAACCGTATCCGAGCGGTTGCGGACTACCGGCTATGGCTTCCGCGATCGGTCCGCTTCTGGCTCGCGACGTCTCTCGAAGCTACTAATCAGTACATAGACGTGATCATCATCGGCTATCTGATGGACCCGGTAATCGCAGGGGCCTATTTCGTGACGGTTCGCCTCGCCAATTTGTTCGCGGCCGCTGCGGACTCGGTCAATCTGTTCGGAACGCGCCATCTCCCGGGGCTCTACTATCGCGGAGAACAGCGGGCCCTCAACAAGATGCTCGATAGCCTTGCCTGGATAACCCTTGCCTTCAGCGCGATCGGCCTGATCGGCATTCTGGTAGGCGGCTATTTCGCCCTTCTGCTGATAAACGAGCCCTATGCTGCGTATTTCCCGGAACTGCTGGTCCTCTGCCTCGGCACTGCGGCGCTCGGAACGACGAGGCCCTCTGTGATCATGCTGCTTCTGGCAGGCCACGAAGGCCGCTATCTACAGATCATGGCCGTGTGCGTCGTGGTGCGGATTGCCGGCTTCTTCCTGTTCGTCCCGCATTTCGGGGTGATGGGCGCCGTTGCGACGACCGCTGCCGCTTTCGCACTTCAGTCGATCGTCTTGCGCATTGCGGACAAAGCCCTGACCGGGTTCGACTCGTCGATGTTCCGGCTTCTCTTGAGGCGGGCATGATAAAAGGGCTGCAACGAATTCTTTCCGCTGTGTCTCGCGGGTGTATTTCGGAGCCGGAGATCCTATCTAGAAGTCTTCCGCATCATGATTCCCCAGGACTTTTCCACAGATGACGAACTCTCCCGTTCCGGTTTTCGACGGTCATAACGACGTGCTCTTGCGTCTGCGCCTCAGCGACGCGAAGGATCCTGTCGGTGACTTTCTGGACGGGCGGAAGGATGGTCATATCGATCTGCCGCGAGCCCGCGAGGGTGGATTGGCCGGGGGTCTCTGCGCCATCTATGTGCCGTCGCCGTCCATGGCAAAGGACCAGAACGGCGATTTTCCGACCCCGGCTCAACCCGAGGCGCTGAACCAGACCATCGCCATGGCTCGGATCCTGTTGGATATCGAGCGCCGTTCCAACGGCGGGGTCAAGGTCTGTCGGACTGCGGACGATCTCCGCCGCTCGATTGCAACGGGCAGCTTTGCCGCTGTGATGCATATCGAGGGCGCCGAAGCAATTGCCGGGGATCTCGATGCGCTTTACGTGCTTCACCAAGCGGGCTTGCGAACTCTTGGTCCCGTCTGGAGCCGTCCGAACATCTTTGCCTATGGCGTTCCGTTCAAGTTCCCGTCAACGCCGGATATCGGCCCGGGCCTGAGTGACGCCGGACGAGACCTGATTCGTGCGTGCAACGACCTCAGGATTATGGTCGATCTGTCGCATTTGAACGAGGCCGGTTTCTGGGACGTCGCAAAAATCTCGAAGGCGCCGCTTGTCGCATCCCATTCCAATGCGCACGCGCTATCTTCGCACAGCCGAAACCTCACGGACCGCCAGATCGACGCGATCCGCGATACAGGCGGGCTCGTCGGCATCAATTTCGGTGTCCTGTTCTTGCGCGACGACGGGCGCAGAGACGAAAGCACGAGCCTCGATGTGCTTGTGCGGCACATTGCCTATATCGCCGAGCGGATCGGAATCAATCACGTCGCGCTAGGCTCGGATTTCGACGGTACGACCGTGCCTTCGGACTTAAAAGATGCAAGCGGCCTTCCGCGCCTGATCGAAGCCCTGCGTAACCAGGGCTTCTCGGACGAGGATATCGCGAAGATCTCATTCGAAAACTGGATCGACGTGCTGGACCGAAGCTGGGCTGCGTGACCGGCACAAAGCAGCCGCAAGCAAATGTGCGAAACGTTGAAAGCGACCTGACCCGGCGTCAGACGCCAGCGAGGTTCTCAAACGCCTGAGAAATGCATTAGCGTGCCATCGCGTATTTGTAGGGTTGGCCGCGTTCCAGGGTGCTGCCCGACGGCAGGACGTAGGAAGCCGCGACGGCTAGGCTCACGACTGCGAACGATGCGGAAAGCAGAGCAATTTTCATGTGATAATCCCTCCCTCACATGTAGGGAGAAAGCTCTTGGCGCGAATTTGGTTCCCGGGGTCTGAAATGGTTTGCGGTGCCGATCGGCGGCCTCAGCACTCTTGCTTCTGTTCGCCGGGACAGATCCCAATTCCATTCTCGGTCACGACGAATGCAAGGCCCGCGCCTTCGAACGCCTGGCGCAACTGAGCCTCGGTCGATCTGTGAATATCGTGGCGCTGGCCCTCGTAGTCGCGTACGGTGCTGCGCGACACGCCTGAGCGATCGGCAAGGTCCGACTGGGTCCAGTCGAGGAACCCTCGGGCCGCCCGGCAAAGCGCTGGAGACAATATACAAGTTTGCGCGGCTTGACCCATCGCTCTATTCTGCCCATATTGGTCAATACAAATCATATAGGTCAATTTTTGAGAGATTGCTAGTGGCGCGTATTGTGCGCTCTCAGGCCATCGAAACACACGAGGAACAGACACATTGGGATAACGCTGGGGCCATATTTCCTGCTTGTTCTTCTGGTTCTGCCGTTTGTCGGCAGTCTTGCTTCGGCATTTTTTCTGAAGACATCGTCGCGTGTGCTGCCATCCTGGACCGCCGGTGGGGTTTCGCTTGCGTGCCTTCTGATCGTCATTGCCTCCTACCCTTCGATTACGGAGGGCCAGGTTGTCCGTCTGACGTTCGAGTGGATCCCGCAGCTTGGGCTCGAGTTCAAGTTGCGACTTGATGGGTTCGCGTGGATGTTCGCGCTTCTGATCGCCGGCATCGGACTGCTGGTCGTCATCTATGCGCGATACTACATGTCCGAAGAGGACTCGGTTCCGCGCTTCTTCTCGTTCCTGCTGGCGTTCATGGGGGCCATGATGGGGATCGTGCTTTCCGGCAACGTCATCCTCCTCTCGATCTTCTGGGAACTGACGAGCATCTTCTCGTTCCTGTTGATCAGTTACTGGCACAACAGTTCCGCTGCCCGCGATGGTGCGCGTATGGCCCTGACGGTGACCGGCATCGGTGGGTTCTGCCTTCTCGTCGGCCTCCTGCTTCTCGGCAATATCGTCGGAAGCTACGACCTCGACAAGATCCTGGAGGCAGGCGACGTCATTCGTGCGCATTCCCTCTATGTCCCGGCACTCGTCTTCGTCCTGCTCGGCGCTCTGACAAAAAGCGCGCAGTTTCCGTTCCATTTCTGGCTGCCGAACGCGATGGCAGCGCCGACGCCGGTATCGGCCTATCTCCATTCTGCGACCATGGTAAAGGCCGGGGTCTTTCTCCTGGCGCGCATGTCTCCGGCGCTGTCCGGCAGTTACGAATGGTTCATTCTCGTCGGTGCGGCCGGCATGATCACGCTTCTGCTGGGCGCATACTTCGCGATGTTCCAGCAGGATCTGAAGGGTCTGCTCGCCTATTCCACGATCAGCCATCTCGGCCTGATCACCACGCTGCTCAGCCTCGGGAGCCCGCTGGCAACGGTCGCTGCGATCTTTCACATGCTGAACCATGCGACGTTCAAGGCGTCGCTGTTCATGGCAGCCGGTATCATCGACCACGAGACCGGTACGCGTGATATGCGAAAATTGAGCGGACTGTTTCGGTTCATGCCGATTACCGGCACACTTGCCATGGTCGCCAGTGCGGCGATGGCGGGCGTCCCGCTTTTGAACGGCTTCCTGTCGAAGGAGATGTTCTTCGCAGAAGCGGTCGAGACCCACGCGGACTCGTTCCTGGACCGCATCCTTCCTTACGTCGCCACTCTCGCCGGTGCGTTCAGCGTCGCCTATTCGCTTCGGTTCATCCACACGGTCTTTTTCGGGCCGAAGCCAGTTGGTCTTCCCAAGGAAAAGCCGCACGAGCCGCCGCACTGGATGCTGTTCCCGATCGAACTTCTGGTCGTCGCGTGTCTGGTCGTCGGCGTCATTCCGGCGATCGCCGTTGGACCGATCCTGCAGGCGGCCGCGATGGGCGTACTCGGGCCGGATACGCCTGAATACAGCCTTTCGATCTGGCACGGCTTCAACCTTCCGCTCGTTATGAGCATCGTTGCTCTTGTCGCCGGCGCGCTGATCTACATCCTCCTTCGAAATTATCTTGCGCAGTGCAAAGACGGTGCGCCCGTGTTCAGACGCTTCCGCGGACAGCGCATCTTCGAGCGTATCCTCGTCGAAGTCTCATGGCGCTGGGCAAGGCTCGCGGAGCGGCGGATCGGTACCCGCAAGCTGCAGCCGCAGTTGCGCTGGGTCGTGTTCACCGGCTTTGTCGCAGGTCTCCTGCCGCTCTGGCTCTCCGGGTTCGAGCCGCGGCCGTTCGTGTTCTCCGGGGTCGACAAGGCCTTCGCGGCCATCTGGCTGATTGGTATTTGTCTGGCGCTCGGCACCGCGTTTCTTGCGAAATATCACCGTTTGGCGGCGCTCGTCATGCTTGGCGGCGTCGGGCTGATCGTCTGCGTCACGTTCGTTTGGTTGTCGGCGCCTGATCTCGCGATCACGCAGCTTCTGGTCGAGATCATCACGACGGTACTGATCCTTCTCGGCCTACGCTGGTTGCCGAAGCGGAACGAAATCAATGATGCACCGATTACCGTCCGCGCCCGGCTGAGACGCTTCCGGGATCTTGCGCTCGCCGTTTTCTGCGGTGTCGGCATGACCTTCATATCCTATGCGGTGATGACGATGCCGGTGCCGGACGCTATCGCTACTTACTTCCTGGAAAACGCTTATTCGCAGGGCGGAGGCCGCAACGTCGTCAACGTGATCCTGGTGGACTTCCGCGGCTTCGATACGTTTGGCGAAATCGCAGTTCTCGGCGTGGTGGCGCTCACCGTCTATGCGCTGCTTCGCCGTTTCCGGCCGGCCGACGATACGATGGCGATGCCCGAACAGCAGCGGGCACAGAACCGCTTCGACGAAGAGCGGCCGGATCGGTCTGCGGGCGATACGGCTCGGGACTACATGCTGATCCCGTCGGTCATCATGCAGTGGCTCTTCCCTGTCATCATCATGTTCGCTGTCTATCTGTTCCTGCGTGGTCACGACATGCCGGGCGGCGGGTTCTCGGCAGGCCTGACGCTGTCGCTCGCCTTCCTGCTGCAGTATCTGGCCGGCGGAACACGCTGGGCAGAAGATCGGATCCGAATTCTGCCGCTGCGCTGGATGGGTGCTGGCCTTCTGACTGCGGCCTTAACCGGTATCGGAGCCTGGGCTTTCGGCTACCCGTTCCTCACCTCGCACTTCCAGTATGTCGAGCTTCCGCTTGTCGGGAAAATGCCGGCGGCAACGGCATTGCTGTTTGATCTCGGCGTCTTCTCGCTCGTCGTTGGCTCGACGGTTCTGATCATGGTGGCGTTGGCGCACCAGTCGATCCGCATCAATCGCCTGCGGGCAATCGATGCAGCAAAGACGAAGGAAACCTGATGGAAATCATTCTCTCCATCGCCATCGGCGTCATGACCTTTTGCGGCGTGTGGCTCATCCTGCGCCCACGGACCTATCAGGTCATCGTCGGGCTTTCCCTTCTGGCCTATGCCGTCAACCTGTTCATCTTCAGCGTCGGCGGGGTGAAGACCAATGTGCCGCCGGTTCTCGTGGACGGCACGGCCACCGCAAGCCTTGCGGATCCGGTGCCCCAGGCACTGGTGCTGACGGCAATTGTCATCGGATTTGCCACGACGGCACTGTTTCTGGTCGTGCTTCTCGCCTCCCGCGGCCTGACCGGCTCCGACCATGTTGACGGCAGGAGCGACCCGTCATGAACGGCTGGGCGCATCACCTCATCATAGCACCGATCTTGGTCCCGCTGCTTGCGGCGGCAGTGCTGTTGTTCATCGACGAACGACAGCGCGTTGCCAAGGCGATGGTCAGCCTGACGTCGGTGGTGATCCTCGTCTGCGTTTCGTTCGTGCTGTTTCGTATCGAGAGCGGTCCGAGCGATTTCGAAGGCGTCTATCTGCTGGGCAACTGGGCCGCTCCATTTGGGATCGTGCTGGTGCTCGACGGGCTGTCGGCGATGATGCTGCTTTTGACGGCGCTGGTGGCGCTTGCGTCGCTTGTCTATTCGATGGCCCGCTGGCACATTGTCGGAGCCCATTTCCATACCATGTTCCAGCTGCTGCTGATGGGGGTGGACGGCGCATTCCTCACCGGCGATCTTTTTAACCTCTTTGTTTTCTTCGAAGTGATGCTTGCTGCATCCTACGGTCTGCTTCTGCACGGCTCTGGTCCGCTGCGGGTAAAGGCCGGCCTCCATTACATTGCCGTCAACCTTGCCGCAGCACTTCTCTTCCTGATCGGCGTCAGCCTGATTTACGGCACGGCCGGTACGCTGAACATGGCCGACCTTGCCGCGCGCATTCCGCAGATCGAGCCGGACCGACGCATGCTGATGGAAGCCGGCGCCGGCGTGCTCGGGATCGCATTTCTCATCAAGGCCGGCATGTGGCCGCTCTGCTTCTGGCTTCCGACCGCCTATAGCGCCGCTTCGGCACCCGTCGCGGGCGTTTTCGCGATCCTCAGCAAGCTCGGCATCTATGTCATCTTGCGGCTGATCATGCTGCTGTTTGAAACCGGGCCATCGGCCGGGTTCGGATCGACATTCCTGCTCATCGGCGGTATCGCGACAGTGGTGTTTGGAACGATCGGCGTGCTCGCGTCGCAGGCCTTGGGCCGGTTGGCCGGATATTCGGTTCTGGTGTCGTCCGGCACGCTTCTGATGGTGCTCGGCATCAACGATGGTGCGGTCTCGTCCGGCGCACTCCTCTATCTCGTGAGCTCGACCCTGACGATCAGCGCCTTCTTCATGCTGATCGAACTTGTCGAGCGTGGTCAGGATGCGGGCGCTAGCGTCCTCACCGTGACGATGGAAGCTTACGGCGACGCCGACGACGATGAGCCGCAAGAGGGCGACGGGGTCACGATGCCCGGGACGATGGCGATCCTCGGCATATGCTTTGCAGCCTGTGCGATCCTTCTGTCCGGTCTGCCGCCACTGTCTGGCTTTATCGCCAAATTCGCGATGTTGTCCGCGATGATGGGCACCGGCGCCATTGGCGTGCCGCCGACTGCTGCGGTCTGGACGCTCATCGTTCTCGTCATCCTGTCAGGCGTCGCAGCGCTTATCGCGATGACGCGTGTTGGCATCAGGACGTTCTGGAGCTCGATCGAGGGCACCGTGCCGCGGGTGCTGGTCATCGAGATCGTACCAGTCATGTTCCTTCTGAGCCTTACCCTTGTGCTGACGGTTCAGGCTGGACCCGCGATGCAGTACATGGACACGACGATACGGACCCTCGCCAGCCCGGAAAATTACATCAACGCCGTCAGAAACGCGACAGTCCTGAAGGGCGTCGCCGACAGCAACGGACAGGGAGGCGATTGATGTTTCCCTTCCCGATCCTTGCCGTCTTCCTGGTCCTCATGTGGCTGCTGCTGAACGGGTTCACGCTCGGCCACCTGATTATCGGCACAATGGTCGCAGTCTTCGCCTGCTGGGCTATGGCTTCCCTGAGACCGGAAAAGCCGAGACTCGGCAAATGGTACCTTCTCCCGAAGCTATTGGGGATGGTGCTCTACGACGTTGCAAAGTCGAACGCGCAGGTTGCCGCAGTCATCCTGAGGAGCGGTTCGCGGCGGCATAATCCGGCCTTCCTGACGATCCAGCTGCAGACGCACAACCATTTCTCGCTGGCGGTGCTCGCGATCGTTCTGACGAGCACGCCCGGCTCAGCCTGGCTGGAATACGATTCCAACGACAATACCGTGCTGTTGCATGTCCTCGATCTCGACGACGAGGCGAAGTGGCGCGATATGGTCAAGAACCGCTATGAAAAGCTCTTGATGGAGATCTTCGTATGAGTGCCATCATCGTCTTCACAGCTGTGGCTGTCGCACAATTGATGCTGGCTGCGGCCATGGCTATCGCCTCTGTGCGCATGTTCGGCGGCCCGCGGGCGCAGGACAGGATCATTGCACTGGACACGCTCTACATCAACGCGATGCTGATGCTTGTCACGTTCGGGATCGGCACGGGTCGGGTCATCTATTTCGAAGCGGCGCTGGTGATCGGCATGCTGGGTTTCGTGGCAACCGTTGCGCTCGCCAAATTTCTGATGCGGGGTGAGGTGATCGAATGAGTGAAGCCACTGATCTGCCGCTCTGGGCCGCCATCGCGGTCGCGGTATTCCTGCTTGTCGGTGCGGCGCTGGCGCTGATCGGCGCGATCGGCTTTCTCCGGCTGCCGACGTTTTACGAGCGCATCCATGCGCCAACCCTCGGCACCAGCTGGGGTGTGGGCGGCGTCATGGTCGCATCGATGATCTTTTTCTCCGTGACATCAGGTCGACCAATGATGCACGAGATCCTCATCGGGATCTTCGTCACGGTTACGACGCCGGCCACCTTCCTTCTCCTCGCACGCGCCGCGCTGCATCGAGACAGAGTTGAGAAGACGAAAGGCGTGCCGGAGAAACACCGCGCCGATATCGTAAACAACGATTGAGACGGATCTGTCCTGTCGTCCGTTCCGGTTGCGGGACTAGTCCGGCAGAAGGCCGATATGGTCGAGTTTCGCGCTGCGTGCGGCTCGTCCACCGGGAAGTCGTAGCGGCTCTTCCTCAATACCGTACCGAACCGCCATCATCAGGACATGGGTCCCAAGCATGTCCAGTCCTTCGGTGATCCGATTGCTTTCCAGAAGCTCCACGATGGCGATATGTTCAGCACTCGCGTTTTTGCGCGTGGGCAGCGTGGAACGGTGCGATCGAAGTGCCGCGACCTTGCTCGACACGAGCTGGTAGGCGTTGAATAGATACGGGTTGCCGCAATTCTCCAGTGATGCATCGTGGAAATGATCATCAGCGCGGGCGGATCGATGGTTGTCGCCCGCCTCGCACGCCGCCATCATGTCTTCGGCAGCTGCCCGCATCGCCTTTAACGTTTCATCGCGACGACGCGACATGGCGAGGCGAACTGCCTCGATCTCGATCGTCTTGCGGAATTCGCACAGGTTTTCCGTATCTTCGCGAGTCGGCAGAAAGACGAAGCTTCCCCTTTGCGGACGCACATCGATGAGGCCCTGCTGTTCGAGCGTTGCGAAGGCTTCTTTCACCGGGCTCCGACTGACGCCAAGCGTGGTCGCCAGCTTGTCTTCCGAAAGTGCGTCACCCAACTCGAGCTCGCCATCGATGATGGCTCGTCTCAGCCTCTCGGTCACCCTTGTGCCCAGCGAGGATCGTGGTTTTGCATCCATTCCTACGGTCCCTTCCTTCCCGGAGCGGATCATACGCTCCGACGCGGCATAACCGAATTCTGTACGCGCCCTCAGGGAGTGAGGCAACATTCCCTGAGGGTGCTTGTCAGGTGGAGATCTCGTCGAGGAAGCGCCGCGTGGCAGCCATTCCCCCTTCGGCCCGCTGCATGAAGCTGAGCGCCGCGTCTCCTTTATGCGGGGTCTCGACGCTGATTACGACATCTGCGGGCAGGGCGGCCATCAGATCCTTCAACCACAGGCCGCCGTCGCCTGGAAACATCCGGGCAGTGCGTGCCTCGGCAATGCAACCGGCGTTGTCTGCCGGTTGCTCGGCCGGCGCATCGCAAAGCTGGAGATACAGCGCCTGGCCCTTCGGCAGGCTTGCGACATCGGCGGGGCTGCCGCCGGAGCGTGACAGGTGCAGCGCGTCGATCAGAAGGCCGACATTGTTCCGGCCCGTCGCACTCGCCAGGCGGCTTGCATCATGGATGTTGGCAGTGGAACGCCAACGCATGAACTCGATCGACATTTTGATGCCGTATTGCGCCGCCGCGTCGGCAATGCGGCCGAGATTGTCTGCTGCTCGGGAAAGATCCGGGTCCTCGCAGGTGATCTGCATGATCGGCATTGCGAATTCACCGGCAGTCTCGATCACCGGAAGCCAGGTTTTGATGTCCGTCTCCGGCAGGAGGGTGAACACCTCGCCGTCGTAGAACGACATGCCCGTGTCCGACGCCGCGGCGTTGATCTCGCGGATCAGCTTCTGGTTCCCAACGATCGGATGGGCAAGCTCCAGCCCGTGTGGAGCAATCAGCCGCAGGCTGACGAGATCGTAACCGCAGGCGGCTGCGATCCTGACGTTCTCGACCGGAGGACAACCGAACACGGTCAGATAGGCGAGCGAAAGGGGATGTTGCCTGTACATACGCGTGGCCTCAATACGTCGCGCGCCCGCCGGAGACGTCGAAGACGGCGCCGGTCGAGAACGAGCATTCCTCAGACGCCAGCCAGTTGACGAGCGATGCGACTTCTTCCGCTTCGCCCAGGCGACCAACAGGGATCTTCGCTGTTACATAGGCTTTAAATTCCGGTGTCAGCTGGTTCATCATTTCCGTTTCGATCGCAGCCGGCGTCACGCAGTTGACGCGGATCTGCGTCGTTGCCAGTTCCTTGCCGATCGATTTCGTCAGGCCGATAACACCCGCCTTCGAAGCGGAATAGGCGACCGCGTTGGGATTGCCTTCCTTGCCGGCGATCGAAGCGATGTTGACGATGCGGCCATAGCCGGTCTTCAGCATCTGCCGAACCGCCGACTGGCAGCAGTAGAATACCGCGTCGAGATTGAGCGACATCACAAAACGCCAGCCGTCATGCGGGTAATCGACGAATTTTTCGAGCGGGCCGTTGTGACCGGCGCAGGTCACGAGAATGCCGAGCGGCCCCAGGTCCGCGACCGCTTGCACCGTAGCTTCCTCGACGGCTGCGGGGTCCATGACGTTGACCACATAACCCTTGGCGCCCGGAAGTTTGGCAGCAGCCTCTTCGACCCGTTCCTTGTTGATGTCCCATAGCGCGACCTTGTGGCCCTTGGCCGCAAGTCTTGCTGCGATCGGAAATCCGAGCCCGCCGGCCCCCCCTGTGACGATCGCAACGCGAGGTGTTTCCTGGTTCGCCATATGTATCTCCTCCCTGGCATTACGACCCGTTTCCCAAGAGCCGCTTTCTTTTCGTTCGTTGTCATCACGCATCCGTTTGGTTGGAACCTAGCGCTTGACATTTGTAGCATACTAACATTCTAGTGGCCTACATGGGTCGCAAATGACCGGCTTGTCAAGCGCTGAGGATGCAGGGCGAGTGAATGGGAGGAGAAGACGATGGGAATGAACGGCAACGCCTTTCTGGCGATCTGGCACGACATCGAAGAGGTCGGGCATGCCGAATATATCGAATGGCATACCCGTGAACATATGCCGGAGCGCCTTTCGATCCCGGGTTTCAGGACCGGCAAGCGGCTGCATGCTCCTTCTGCCTCACGCTATGTTTTCGGCACCGTCTATTCCGGCGAGACACTGGAGACATTCCGTTCCCCCGACTACCTCGAGCGTTTGAACAACCCGACACCCTGGACGACGGCTGTTGCGCCGAGTTTCCGTAATTTTCTGCGCGTCGCCTGCGAACGCATCGCTGAAGCCGGCCATGGTGACGGTGGCAGCATGGCGACGATCCGCTTCGATCTCTCGGGCGACGATGGCGAGACCCGGCTGCGGGCAAATGCTCAGGCACTCGCGGACACGATGCTCGCGGTGCGTGGTGTCTCCTGCGTCCATATCGGTGTTTCCCGCAACGAGGTTTCGAGCGTTCGCACCAAGGAAACGGAATTGCGGTCTGAAATGAACGAGACTGTCTTCGACGTCGTCGTTCTGGTCGAGGGGTCGTCGAGCGCAGGACTGCGGGCGGCCTTGCCCGAGGTGGAGCGGCTGGCGATCGAAAGCGGCATCCTTCAAGCGCCGGTCACTGATATCTATGAGACCGCCTTCTCGCTCACCTCGGAAGATATGCGGGGCGCCGCATGACCCGGATACTTGTGACGGGAGGCGCCGGCTTTTTGGGCGGCTGGATCCTCAAGGCGTTGAAGGCCGAAGGGCATGACGTACGGATCTTCGACCGTTCGACCGACCGCCGCATATTGCGGGAAATCGCTGGCGACGAAGCGGATCACGTCGAGTGGGTTCAGGGCGATATAACCGATGGCGCTGCGGTGAAGGCCGCTGCAAAAGATTGCGCATCCATTATTCATCTCGCGGCTCTGTTGACGCCGCCCTGCAAGAGCGATCCTGTTTTAGGCGCGACGGTGAACCTGATCGGCACGCTGAACGTGTTCGAAGCAGCCAAGGCTAACGGCATTGCGCGGATCGCCTATGCCAGCAGCGCTGCCGTTTTTGGCCCCGATGACGGAACGACGCCGCATCCGGTCACGCATTACGGTGCCTTCAAGCTTGCCTGCGAAGGAAGCGCCCGCGCGTACTGGGCCGATGCGGGCATTGCCAGCATTGGCCTCCGACCGACGGTGGTCTACGGGCCAGGGCGCGAAAGCGGACTTACGGCGGGCCCAACGCTTGCCTGCCGCGAAGCGGTTCTCGGCAATGCCTACACGATCGGATATTCCGGTCCGCAGGATCTCGTTTTCGTCGCCGATGTTGCAGCGGCCTTCGCGGCGGCGGCAACAAGACCGTTCGAGGGCGCGCATGCGTTTTCGGTCGGCGGTGCCTGCGAGGACGTCCCGGACGTGATCGCAGCGATCAGAGCCGAGATCCCCGGCGCAAACATTGATTTTGGCGGCCCAGCCGTGCCGATGGCGCCGAATATCAAAGCCACCGACAATCAGGCTCTGCTGGGCCCGATCCCCGTTACGCTGCTCCGGCAGGGAATATCACAGACCATCGCCCATTACCGATCGATCGCGGGGAGGGGCTGATGACCGTCCGCAGCGACATATCGCAGGATCATGTCGGTCATGGTTTCCAGGCGTGCCTCGACCGCGCCTGCAGCCATGAGGTCGCGTCCGAACAGGACCTTCAGCGTGTGGCGATTGGAAACATAGGTAAAGCCGAGGGCGGAAATCGAGATGTAGAGATCGAGAGGGTCCACGTGTCGGAAAAGGCCCTTTGCGGCACCGATATCGAGGATCGTCGAGACCTTCGTCACGACCGAGCTGTTAAGCCCCTTCATGTCGCCGGCCGACTGCAGATGCGCTGCGCCGTGCAGGTTTTCGGTGTTGATCATTCGCACGAAGGCGGGGTTGTCGATATAATACCGGAAGGTAAAGCCGATCAGCGCCTTCATCGCACCGACGGGATCTTCCGGATCGAGCACGAGCGCGTCTTCGGCACTGCGGATGCCGGTGTAAAGATGCTCCATCGCGGCAAGGTAGAGATCCTCCTTGCTGCCGAAGTAGTGGTAGACCATCGCCTTGTTGGAATTCGCGCGCTGAGCGATGCGATCGACCCGTGCGCCACCGATTCCGTAGGTCGAAAATTCTGTGATTGCCGATTCCAGCAAAAAGCGTCTGCGCCTTTCCGGCGACCTTTGGCCCGGGTCAAGACTCGTATCAGTGAACATGTTTTCGGTGGTCGTCATCTCAATTCCTCGGCCTCGCGGCCCCGTTACCACAGCAGGCAACAGGGAGCAGCGGCTTAAGTGTAAGCAATCAATCCGCGAGCAGGAATAGCACGTCGATTGACATCAACCAACTGGTTGGTTAATTGAAATACGGGTATTTCCGTCTGGGTTGCGAAGAGGAGTCGCGGCCCTGACAACAAAAGGCATCAACCCTGAGGAGGACATTTCATGCCAGGCAAATTTTCATTCCGCACACTCGCGCTGACCCTCGTTGCAGGCGTCAGCATGGCGCTCGGCGCGTCTGCCGCCCATGCGCAGGCTCTTGAGAAGATCAAGAGCGCAGGCGTCATCCGGGTCGGCGTCATGGGCGAACAGGCACCATGGGGCTCGATCGACGCCAGCGGCCAGAACATCGGCTATGACGTCGACGTCGCCAAGCTGATCGGCGAGGAAATGGGCGTCAAGGTCGAGTTCGTACCGAACGCAGTTTCGGCCCGCATCCCGAACCTTCTGACCGGCAAGGTCGATCTGCAGATGGCCGTCATGGGCATGTACCCGGATCGCGCCAAGGCCGTGCAATTCAGCAAGCCTTATGCAGGCCTGAAGATCATTCTTCTGTCGAGCGCCAAGAACAAGATCACCGCGATCGAGGACGCCAAGAGCCTGCGCATCGGCGTGCCGCGCGGCGCAGCACAGGACAAGGCGATCACCACCCTTTTGGGTGACGTTCCCAACATCCGCCGCTTCGACGACGACAGCTCCAACATCCAGGCGCTCGTCTCCGGCCAGGTCGATGCGATCGGTGGCAACACGACCTATAAGATCAATCTCGACCGCGCATCGCCAGGCAACGACTACGAACAGAAGCTGGTCTTCAACGAACAGTGGATGGGCGTCACCACCAAGCTTGGCGACAAGGAAATCAACGACTGGCTGAACAAGTTCATCGACAAGATCAAGGCCGACGGCCGTCTCGAAGCGATCAACAAGAAGTGGCTGGCAGCAGACGCGCTTCCGAATTTCCCGGAAAAGCTCGAAGGCATCCCCTTCACCGTACAGTAAATAGTTAGCGTCAATTCCACGAACGCATGACGAAACGGGGCGCGCAGCCGCGATTGGAAAAGCGCGCCCCGATCTGCAGCAAAAGGCATGGACATGCGCACGATCTTTATCCTTAACGGACCCAATCTTAATCTTCTCGGTCAGCGCGAGCCGGATATCTACGGCCGCACGACGCTCGACGAAATCCGTGGCTGGCTGGAAACGGACGCTGCCGAACTCGGCGTCGCGATCGATTTCCGCCAGTCGAATTTCGAAGGCGAGATCATCGAATCCATTCATGCGGCCCGCCATGATGCCGCCGGCATCATCATCAATCCGGCCGCCTACACGTTCACCTCGATCGCTATTTTGGATGCGCTGAAGACCTTCGACAAGCCGAAGATCGAGCTGCACATTTCCAACGTGCACCAGCGCGAGGAAATCTATCACAAGTCGCTCGTCTCGAAGACCGCGACGGCAGTCATGGCGGGCTTCGGTGCCTACGGCTATCGCCTCGCTCTGCGGGCCATGGCGGAGATGACGCAATGACCCGCATCGGTCTGATGGGTGCCGGTCTGATCGGCCGCGAACATGCCGACCTCCTGGTGTCCAACCGCCGCGCCGAAATTGCTGCGATCTGCGATCCGTCGTCCGCTGCAGCCGAACTCGCCGCGCGCCTCTCCGTCCCGTACTTTGCCGACTACGACACCATGCTCGACGAGGCAAAGCCCGACGGCGCCATCATCGCGCTGCCGAACAATCTTCATACACCGGCCGCTCTCGCCTGCATCGAGCGCGGCGTGCCCTGCATGATCGAAAAGCCGATCGCCGAAAGCATTGCTTCGGCCGCCCGCATCGTTGAGGCGTCGGAGCGAGGCGGGGTGCCCGTTCTTGTCGGTCATCAGCGTCGCCACAGCCCCGACATCCGTTCCGCCAAACGCGCCATCGACGCCGGAGAGCTCGGACCGTTGGTCGCCGTCAACGGCATGACCCTGTTCGACAAGCCGGACGATTATTTCAACACCGAATGGCGCCGCAAGCGCGGCGGCGGCGTGTTGTTGATCAACCTCATCCACGATATCGACGTCCTGCGCTATCTGGTCGGCGAGATTGAAAGCATCCGCGCCTTCACGTCCTCGGCCCGCCGCGGCTTTGAGGTCGAAGACACGGCAAGCATTTCGATCCGCTTCGTCAACGGCGTGCTCGGCACGTTCCTGATCTCGGACGCAGCCGTCAGCCCCTGGGCCTGGGAATATACGTCCGGGCAGGCGCTTTATCATCCGGCACAGCCCGGTCCCTGCCTTTTCCTCGCCGGACGAAAGGCAGCACTGTCTGTCTCCGACATGTATTTGTGGCGGCACGCGGAAGAAAAAGATCACTGGCAGCATCCGCTGGTTCGCGAATACCGCCCCGGCGATGGCTCGCTCACCTATGTCAACCAGCTTGACCACTTCGTGGATGTGATCCGTGGCGAGGCAAAGCCGCTGATCAGCGCGCGCGACGGGATGTCGACGCTTGCCGCGACGCTTGCGGTCGATCTCGCCGGCCGCGAGGATCGCACGGTGACGCTCGCTGAAATGCTAGCACCGGCAAAGGTGGCGGCATGAAACGTAAGTGGTCCCTCTCTTTCCTGACCGGACTCGGCGTTGCACCGGAAGAAGCGGTGCGTGCGGCGGCTGAGGCCGGATACGACTATCTCGGTCTGCGCCTGATGCCGGCCTTTCCGGGTGGCCTTGCCTACCCGCTGATGGATGACCCGGCGCGGGTGAAATCCCTGATCAGCCTGATGGCCGACAGCGGCGTCGCAGTGTTCGATGTCGAGATGATCCGGATTTCGCCGGATTTCGATCCGGAACCGCTGCTGCCGTTTCTTGAATGTGCCGGCCAGCTTGGCGCCCGCGCCATTCTTGTCGCCGGCGATGATGCCGATGAAGGGCGTCTGACGTCTTCGTTTGTCAAACTGTGCGAGGCGGCACATCCGTTCGGCCTGTCGATGGACCTGGAGTTCATGCCGCAATCCGAGCTGCGGGATCTCGCAGCCGCCACCCGCGTCCTGAGTGCTGCCGACCAGCCGAACCAGGGCGTGATCATCGATACGCTGCATGTCTCGCGGGCCCGCACGACAATTGAAGAGATCACTGCTGTGCCGCGCAAGTGGCTGAATTACGCGCAGATCTGCGATGCTCCGGCCAAAATCCCGGATACGCGGGAAGAACTGAACTACACAGCCCGCCATGCGCGGCTTCTGCCGGGCGAGGGGGAACTCGACCTTGCTGGCATGTTTGCTGCCATGCCGGCCGATCTGCCGGTTGCCGTGGAAATCCCCAACGACGAGCAGTCCGCTGGCCTTTCCGCCGCCGAATGGGCGAAGCGAACGCTGATCGCGTCGCGCAGAATTCTCGAACCCGAATCCGAAGAGGCCCAATGACCGGCTTGCAAATAAAGACCATCCAGGGCGTGGAGATCCCGAGCCTCGGCCTCGGCACCTTCGAACTGAAGGGACCGGAAGGCGAGGCGGCGATCCGTACCGCCATCGAACTCGGCTACCGCCAGATCGATACCGCGATACGCTATGGAAACGAAGTCGAGGTCGGCAACGCCATTCGCCAGAGCGGCGTTGCACGGGGAGAGCTGTTCGTCACCACCAAGATCTGGTTCAACGATCTCGACCCGGAAACGGTCGCGGCCCGCGTTGATGAGAGCCTGGACCGGCTGGGTTTCGACTATGTCGATCTGCTCCTCGTTCACTGGCCAACCAAGGACGTGCCCCTTGGCGAAACGCTCGACGCATTCGCGCGGGCAAAATCCGAGGGCAAGACAAGGCTGATCGGTGTCAGCAATTTTACCGTGGCATTGCTCGACGAGGCGCTCGACGTTCACAAGGCCGAGCTGTTCTGCAATCAGGTCGAATACCATCCCTTCCTGTCGCAGGAAAAACTGCTCGAGCGCATGCGCCGGGCCGACATGCTGCTTAATGCCTATCAGCCGATTGCGCGCGGCAAGGTGTTCAGCTCCAAGCTGCTGACCGAGCTCGGAGCGAAGTACGGCAAATCGGCGGGTCAGATCGCGTTGCGCTGGCATGTGCAGCAAGACCATGTCGGTGCCATTCCGCGCTCCGCGAAGGCCGAAAACATCCGGTCCAACATGGACATTTTCGATTTTGAACTGTCGTCGGAAGACATGGCTGCCATTCATGCGCTGGCGCGTGGAGAGCGCTATTCCCGTTTCGAGTGGGAACCCGATTGGGACTGAGACGCGGCGATGGTGAAGGCAATGAGGGAGGTAGAACATGACACTTGATTTCAGCGTCGTCACCGATGCTTGGCAATCGCTGGTCTATGGCACGTTGGGAACCCTGTTCCTGGCCGTAGCCGGCATGATGATTGCGACTGTTATCGGCGTGCTGGGCGTGGCGATCCTCAGAACGAACATGGTCATCCCGTCCTTTCTCGTCACAGCTTTCGTCGAGGTGATCCGCAACACGCCTTTCCTCGTGCAGATCTACTTCATCTTCTTTGCGCTGCCTCTGGCCGGCGTCCGGCTCAATCCGACCATGACCGCTGTTCTGGCGCTGGGATTGAACGGCGGCGCCTATGCGATCGAGATCATTCGCGGCGGTGTGGAAAGCATTCCCAAGGGACAGACCGAAGCCGGTCTGGCACTCGGGCTCCACAATCATGAAGTCTTCCGGATGATCGTGCTGAAGCCGGCGCTGCGGGCCATCTATCCGTCGCTGTCGAGCCAGTTCATTCTGCTGACGCTGACGACGGCGATCTGCACTTCGATCTCGGCCTACGAACTGACATCGGTGGGTCAGCGTATCGAGGCTGAAACCTTCCGCAGTTTCGAGACCTATTTCACCCTGACCGGCATCTACCTCGTCATTTCGATGGTGACCATGTGGACGCTTGCCGCCATCGGCCGGCGTGCCTTCAACTATCCGCAGCGCTGAGGAGGACCAGGATATGGGATACCAAGAACTGACCTACCTGCTGCAAGGCCTCGGCTGGACGTTGGTCCTGACCGCGATGGCCTTTGTCGGCGGAATCATCTCGGGCGTCATCGTGGCGCTGATGCGGGTGTCGAGGATCGCCTTGGTCCGTTATATCGCGATCGGCTGGATCGGCCTCTTCCAGGGCACGCCGCTTCTGATGCAGCTCTTCGTCGCCTATTTCGGCCTGCCGCTCCTGGGCTTCGATCTGCCCGGTTGGGCCGCCGTCGGCATCGCGCTGACTGCGCATGCTTCGGCATTTCTGGGCGAAATCTGGCGCGGTGCGATTGAGGCCGTGCCGAAGGGCCAGACCGAAGCTGCCGATGCGCTCGGCCTCCACACCCGCAGCCTGATGTTCGACGTCATCATGCCGCAGGCGTTCAAGCTGTCGCTGCCGGCAACCGTCGGCTTCCTGGTCCAGCTTCTGAAAGGCACGTCGCTTGCTGCCATCGTCGGCTTCATCGAGCTGACGCGTGCCGGTTCGATCGTCTCCAACCAGATCTACCAGCCGCTTCTCGTGTTCGGCGTCGTCGGCGCCATGTATTTCGCAATGTGTTGGCCGCTGTCCCTGTGGGGACGACGCATCGAGCGGCGTATGTCCGCCGGTTTGGCAAGATAGAATAGGGAAAATGACCATGGCAATTGTGACCAACACCAACGCCCAGCCGACCGGCAAAGAGCCGATGATCATGATGCGCGACGTGGAGAAGTGGTACGGCGCATTCTACGCCCTCAAGAAAGTCAACCTGACGGTGGCGAAGGGTGAGAAGATTGTTCTCTGCGGTCCGTCGGGATCGGGCAAGTCGACGCTGATCCGCTGTATCAACCGGCTGGAAGCAAGCCAGGGTGGCAAGATCGTCGTATCGGGCCATACCGTGAAGGATGACCAGAAGGCGATCGATGCGGTGCGCCGCGAAGTCGGGATGGTCTTCCAGCAATTCAACCTGTTTCCGCACAAGACGGTGCTCGAAAACTGCATTCTCGCGCCCATGCGCGTGCGCAAACTGTCGCGTCCCGAGGCGGAAAAGACGGCCCGCAAATATCTGGAACGGGTCCGCATCGGCGATCAGGCCGACAAGTACCCGGCCCAGCTTTCCGGCGGCCAGCAGCAGCGCGTCGCGATTGCCCGGGCTCTCTGCATGGAACCCAAAGCGATGCTGTTTGACGAGCCAACCTCGGCGCTCGACCCTGAAATGGTCAAGGAAGTGCTCGATACGATGGTGTCGCTCGCCCGCGATGGCATGACGATGATCTGCGTCACACACGAAATGGGTTTCGCCCGCCAGGTCGCGGACCGCGTCATCTTCATGGCCGATGGCGAGATCGTCGAAGAAAACGATCCCGAAAGCTTCTTCAGCGCACCCGCCCATCCCCGGACCCGCGCATTCCTGGGCGAGATCCTGTCGCATCATTGATGGGGTGGAGCCAAGTGGGCACCTGCATGCGTTGGCTACTGAGGCATATCGCAAACGAGGCTGAGTAAACGAGGGAAAAGTCATGAAGACGTCCATAGCGACCGTATCGATCAGCGGCGAACTCCCGGAAAAGCTTGCAGCCATTGCGCAGGCGGGGTTCAGCGGTGTCGAGATCTTCGAAAACGACTTTCTCGCCTTCGACGGTACGCCTGCCGATGTCGGGCGCATGGTGCGGGATCACGGACTGGAGATTACCCTGTTCCAGCCCTTCCGCGATTTCGAGGGCATGCCTGAACCGCACCGCTCGCGGCTGTTCGACCGGGCGGAGCGCAAGTTCGACATCATGCAGGAGCTGGGCACCGATCTGGTCCTCGTGTGCTCGAACGTCTCGCCGCTCGCGCTCGGCGGTATCGACCGGGCGGTGGCGGATTTTCACGAACTCGGGGAACGCGCTGCCAAGCGTGGCCTGAAAGTCGGGTACGAGGCGCTCGCCTGGGGCAAACACATTTCCGATCATCGCGATGCCTGGGAAGTTGTCCGGCGCACCAACCACCCGAATATCGGCATCATCCTCGACAGTTTCCACACGCTGTCGCGACAGATCGACATCAATTCGATCCGCTCTATCCCGAAGGAAAAGATCTTCATCGTCCAGCTGGCCGATGCGCCATTGATCGACATGGATCTGCTTTACTGGAGCCGACACTTCCGCAACATGCCGGGCGAGGGAGATCTGCCGGTCGAAGCATTTACCAGCGCCGTCGCCGAAACCGGCTATGATGGCTATTTCTCGCTGGAGATATTCAATGACCAGTTCCGCGGCGGCTCGGCAAAGGCTATCGCGGCAGATGGTCACCGATCACTGATCACGCTTGGAGATCGGGTGCGTCGCAATCCGAATGCGTCGGGCCTGACGCTCCCGGTCATGCCGGACCGCAGCGCCGTGCAAGGGGTCGGCTTCGTCGAATTTTCGGCAAGCGAGGCCGACGCCGGAGAACTGGCCGGCATCTTGCGCACGCTCGGTTTTTCCAAGACCGCACAACACCGCAGCAAGAAAGTCAGCGTGTTTTCGCAGGGCAATATCAAACTGCTTCTGAATACGGACGAGATGGGCTTTGCGAGTGCATCCTACGCCGTGCACGGCACCTCGGCCTATGCAATGGCTTTGAAGGTGGACGACGCGCGCGATGCGATGGATCGTGCGGTGGCATTGGGCGCCGAAGTGTTCAATCAACCCGTCGAGACGGGCGAGGTGACGATCCCCTCTATCCGCGGTGTCGGCGGAGGTCTGATCTACCTGCTCGATGACAAGACGGATCTTTCCCGCATTTGGGATATCGATTTCGCCCCAGTCGATGATGAGCATAAGAAGCAGGATGCCCACCTCCTGAGCGTCGATCATATCGCCCAGACGGTAGCGTATGAGGAGATGCTCACCTGGGTGCTTTTCTACACCTCGATCTTCGAGATGCAGAAGACGCCGATGGTCGACATCATCGACCCATCCGGCGTGGTGCGCAGCCAGGTCGTGGAAGCGCCACAAGGCTCGCTTCGCATTACCCTCAATGGTGCGGAAAACCGGCGAACGCTTGCGGGACATTTCATTGCGGAGACGTTCGGCTCCGGCATCCAGCATCTTGCATTCGAGACTGCGGATATCTTTGCGACGGCCGCGGCCCTGAAGGCGAACGGGTTCCGGGCCTTGCCGATCTCGCCGAACTATCATGGCGACGTGGAAACCCGCTTCGGTCTCGATCCGGACCTGACGGAGAGGCTGAAGGCGGAGAACATTCTCTACGACCGGGACGAGAACGGCGAATACTTCCAGCTCTATAGCGGCACGTTTGGGGAGGGCTTCTTCTTCGAGATCGTCCAGCGTCGAGATTATCGCGGTTATGGCGCTGCCAATGCGATCTTCCGCATCGCGGCCCTGAAGAAGCAGATCAGGCCGGAAGGTGTGCCGCGGCTTTAGGCGTCGCGGGAGCCTTTTGGTGATGAGGGGCCGGCCGGGTGGGCCGGCCCCTCATGCGTTTTTGGCTTAGCCGAACAGAACCAGGCTGCTTTTCAGCGTGACCCAGATGCCCCAGATCATGGGGATGCCGACGACGGCCCAGGCGAGAGCGGCCTGAGCGGAGAAGCCGCCCTTGCCGATGCCGAACGAGCCGGTCGGGCCGGCATTTGCAGCCGCGGTCTTTGCCTGCAGCGAGGCAACCTCTTCGTCCGACATGAACCATTTGTCGGCAAGCGGCCGCACCAGCGAGTTGGCGATGAGGCCAAGCACGAGCATGCCCGCAAGAATATACATCGTGCCGGTGTAGAGAGCCGGTCCCGGCGCAACGCCGGCAGCAATCTGCGCTTCACGAATGTAGTTCACCACGACCGGACCAACGATGCCGGCGGTTGCCCAGGCTGTCAGAAGACGACCGTGGATCGCGCCGACGAACTGGGTTCCGAAGATATCGGCAAGATAGGCCGGTATGGTTGCGAAGCCGCCGCCGTACATGGACAGGATGATGCCGAATGCCAGAACGAACAGACCCTTGTTGCCGAGGTTGGCAAGTGTCGGTGCGGTTGCATAGAGGATGATGCCGAGGATGAAGAACGTATAGTAGGTGTTCTTGCGGCCGAGCTTGTCCGAAAGCGAGGCCCAGACAAAGCGTCCGCCAATGTTGAAGAGCGACAGAAGGCCGGTGAAGCCTGCAGCGATTGCTGCGATCTGTGCCTTCTGTCCAGCGTCGAGCTGCGCGAACGCGACGTCCGGCAGACCGATCAGCGAACCGGCGAAGATTTCCTGAAGCATCGGCGATGCCATGCCGATAACGCCGATACCGGCCGAGACGTTCAAGCAAAGCACGGCCCAGATCAGCCAGAACTGCTTTGTCTTGTGTGCGTCACGCAGATGAACGTGCTTCGTGGTGATCATCGTCGACTTGGAAGCCGGCGGTGTCCAACCTTCAGGACGCCATCCTGCCGGCGGGATGCGGTAGCCAAAGGCGCCGCCCATCATGAAGCAGAAATAGATCGCAGCCATGGCGATGAAAGTCTGCCACACACCGACAGACACGTCGGTCTTGAAGAAGTTCATCAGAAGGTTTGCGAGCGGAGCGCCAATCATTGCGCCGCCGCCGAAGCCCATGATCGCCATGCCTGTCGCCATGCCGCGACGGTCCGGGAACCACTTGATCAGCGTTGACACCGGCGAGATATAGCCGAGACCGAGACCGATGCCGCCGATAACGCCGGCGCCGACCCACATCATCCACAGCTGATGGGTCATGACGCCCATGGCTGCGACGAGAATGCCACCGCACCAGCAGCAGGCGGAGACGAAACCAGCCTTGCGTGGACCGACCTTTTCAAGCCAGCCGCCCCAAATGGCAGCCGAGCAGCCCAGCAACACGAAGAACAGCGTGTAGATCCAGCCGAGATCGGCAACGCGCCAGTTGCAGCTTGTTGTAACCAGGGCCGTCAGCAGGCTCATTCCGGTGCATGACGGGTCGGCTGCACCTGGAATGGCGCGCGAAAGCGGCAGCCAGAAGACGCTGAAGCCGTAGGCCATGCCGATGCAAAGGTGGATAGCGAGGGCTGCCGGCGGCACAAGCCAGCGGTTGAAGCCCGGTTTTGCGATAATACGTTCCTTCTCCAGTAGACCGGCGCTTTCGGCGCGGCCTCCTGCTGTTCCTGCAATTGCCATAAAAGAAGATCCCTCTCTGAGTAATGGCTTTCAACGTGAACTCACCACTGCCCTCCAGCTGAAGGCGAGCGCACGTGATGCTTTCCGGTGTGATCTGCCGGAAGCGGTTTCGTCTGGCCCCGTTCCCTAACGTCCGAAAGTACCCCCGGCCGTTCCCTCTTTGGTTCCCGTACCCATACCGTCCGTTTCTTTCGGTCGGCGGATCAGTGTCGAAGCCTCGATCACAAGCGGCAGCAGTCCTGCGCCGCCGGCATCGAGATGCTCGAAAAGGTGCCGGCGCATGCGCGGCTCCCAGAATTTATTGATATGCGTGGCAACGCCGTCCATCCGCACGCCTTCCGGCTGCGACAGGAAAAATGTTGCGATCTGGTTTGCCATTCGGACCAGCTTTTCGTGGCCGTGATGTTCATCAGGCACGCTCGTGTCCAACTGATCATGCGACATCGATGGAAACTCCGACGGCGATGAAGCGACCCTTCATGGACGGAGCGCGATAAGTCCCGCCGATCCGCGCAACCGAATTTCTCCGGCTATGATAGCTGAAACCTATCGTATGATTGGCAGGTGCCGAGTTTGAGCGAGTTGCGCTGTTTCCGTTACGACGGCTAGTTTCGAGAACTGCACTTGCGACGAACAGTGGCGTCATAGGACTCTGCGACAAATTGGCACTCCCCCTTAATCTGGTTCTTGACCTGTTTGCAAGAGCCCTACGGCCTCACCGATTGCCTATTTGCAATTGATAATTCCGATTACTCCGCAGCCTCCATTCGACCTGCGATGCGTCGCGATCTGCGCGACAGGTCGCCGTAGTCCTGCTGCCACTCCGTCGGGCCATTCGACGGTGAAACCTGCACCGCCGTGACCTTGTATTCCGGGCAGTTGGTGGCCCAGTCGGAATAGTCGGTCGTGATCACGTTCGCCTGCGTATCGGGATGGTGGAAGGTGGTGTAGACGACACCCGGCGCCACGCGGTCCGTGATCAATGTCCGCAGCGTCGTATCGCCGGCTCGGCTCGCAAGCTTGATCCAGTCGCCGTCCTTGATACCACGCTGTTCGGCGTCATGCGGATGGATCTCCAGACGGTCCTCCGCATGCCAGACGACGTTGTCGGTCCGCCGCGTCTGCGCCCCGACATTGTACTGCGACAGGATACGGCCGGTGGTAAGCAGCAGCGGGAAGCGCGGCCCGGTGCGTTCGTCGGTCGCGACATATTCGGTGCGGATGAACTTGCCCTTGCCGCGCACGAAGCCATCGACATGCATGATCGGCGAACCGAGCGGATGCGCTTCGTTGCAGGGCCACTGCACCGAGCCCATCTCTTCCAGATAGTCGTAGGAGACCGTGGCAAAGCTCGGGGTCGTTGCGGCGATCTCGTCCATCACCTGCGACGGATGGGTGTAGTTCCACGGCAGACCCATGGCCTGCGCCAGTTTCTGCGTCACTTCCCAGTCGGCCAAGCCGTTCTTCGGGCTCATCACCTTGCGAACCCGGTTGATGCGCCGCTCCGCATTGGTGAACGTGCCGTCCTTTTCGAGGAAGGTCGAGCCGGGGAGGAAAACATGCGCGTAATTGGCGGTTTCGTTGAGGAACAGGTCGTGCACGACGACGCATTCCATCGCTTCGAGACCGGCGGAGACATGCTTGGTATCCGGGTCGGACTGCAGGATATCCTCGCCCTGGATGTAGATGCCCCTGAACGTGCCTTCGACCGCCGCATCCAGCATGTTTGGGATGCGCAGGCCCGGCTCGTTGTTGAGCGTCACGCCCCACAGCTTTTCGAACGTCTCGCGGGTTGCATCATCGGAGATGTGGCGATAGCCCGGCAGTTCGTGCGGGAAGGAGCCCATGTCGCAGGCGCCCTGGACGTTGTTCTGGCCCCGCAGCGGATTGACGCCGACGCCGGGCCGGCCGAGATTGCCCGTGACCATGGCCAGATTGGCGATCGCCATCACCGTCGTCGAGCCCTGGCTGTGCTCGGTGACGCCGAGACCGTAATAGATCGAGCCATTGCCGCCGGTCGCAAACAGCCGGGCTGCACCGCGCAGCAGATCGGCGGGAACGCCGGTATAGGCCTCCGTCTCTTCCGCGCTATGCGCGTCTTCCGAAACAAACGCCGCCCAATCCTCGAATTCCGACCAGTCGCAGCGCTCGCGGATAAAGGCTTCGGCAAACAGTCCCTCGGTGACGATGACATGCGCCAGCGCGGTCAGGACAGCCACATTGGTGCCTGGCTTCAGGGGGAGGTGAAACGCTGCCTCGACATGGGGCGAGCGGACGATATCGGTGCGGCGCGGATCGATGACGATGAGTTTCGCACCCTGCCGCAACCGCTTCTTCAGCCGCGACCCGAATACCGGATGACCGTCGGTCGGGTTGGCGCCGATGATCATGACCACGTCGGTGTGCTCGACGCTGTCGAAATTCTGCGTTCCGGCCGAGGTTCCGAAAGCCTGGCCGAGCCCATAACCGGTCGGCGAATGGCAGACGCGGGCACAGGTATCGACATTGTTGTTGCCGAAACCGGCCCGGATCAGCTTCTGGACGAGGAATGTCTCTTCGTTGGTGCAACGCGACGAGGTGATGCCGCCGATCGATTCGCGGCCATACTGATACTGGATGCGCCGGAACTCCGAGGCGACATGGCTGAACGCTTCTTCCCAGCTGACTTCCCGCCACGGATCGGAGATCTTCTCGCGGATCATCGGATTGAGGATGCGGTCCTTGTGGCTCGCATAGCCATAGGCAAACCGTCCCTTGACGCAGGAATGGCCGCGATTGGCCTGGCCGTCCTTCCACGGTACCATCCGTACCAGTTCTTCGCCGCGCATTTCAGCCTTGAACGAACAGCCGACGCCGCAATAGGCGCAGGTCGTCACCGTCGAATGCTCTGGCTGGCCGATTGCGATCACCGACTTCTCGGTCAGTGTCGCGGTCGGGCATGCCTGCACGCAGGCACCGCAGGAAACGCATTCGGACTCGAGAAAATGTTCGTGCGCGCCGGGGGATACGCGGCTTTCGAAACCGCGGCCTTCGATCGTCAGCGCGAACGTGCCCTGCACTTCCTCGCAGGCGCGCACGCAGCGCGAGCAGACGATGCATTTGGAAGGGTCATAGGTAAAGTAAGGGTTCGACTCGTCCTTCGGCATCCACTTTGAATTGATCGCGCCGTCGCTGCGGGCCCTGACGTGGTTTTCGCCCTCGTAGCCATAGCGAACGTCGCGAAGCCCGACGGCACCCGCCATGTCCTGCAGCTCGCAGTCGCCATTGGCGGCGCAGGTGAGGCAATCGAGCGGGTGGTCGGAGATGTAGAGCTCCATCACGCCCTTGCGGATCTGCTTCAGCCGCTCCGTCTGCGTGTGGACGACGATCCCGGGCGCGACCGGCGTGGTGCAGGAGGCCGGCGTGCCGTTGCGGCCCTCGACCTCGATCAGACAGAGCCGGCAGGACCCGAAGGCATCCACCATGTCGGTCGCGCAGAGCTTGGGCACCTGGATGCCGGCCTCCATCGAGGCGCGCATAATCGAGGTGCCGGCGGGAACGGTGATCTGGCGACCATCGATAGTCAGCGTCACCGTCTCGGTGGATTTAGAAACGGGTGTGCCGTAGTCGATTTCATGAACGAGGGACATGATGCGTCTCCTGTTTGAAAATGGGGGTGTGGACTGGGCGGCGTGGAGAAAGATCCCCTCTGGCCTGCCGGCCATCTCCGCCACAAGGGGGGCGAACAGATGCCGGGGCGACAATGCCCAATAGTGAAGCAAGCCGCGCGGCAGGTTGAGCCCTCCCACCTGTGGGGAGGGCGGCGAGCACAGCGAGCGGGAGGGGTCTTGTTGCCCGCCCTTCGCTATAGCTGCGGGCATTCGTCATTCGAAAAGCCAAATCGTTGGCTTTTCGTCTGCTACGCAGAGCACTCCTCATCATTCCGCCGCCTCCACCATCGGTGCCGGCGCAAAGTCCTCAGGAAAGTGGTTCATCGCGCTCATCACAGGATATGGCGTGAAGCCGCCGAGCGCGCAGAGCGAGCCGAACTTCATCGTGTTGCAGAGATCCTCCAGCAGCACCTTGTTCTTGTCAGGCTCGATGCCGGCGCGGATCTTGTCGACCGTCTCGACGCCGCGGGTGGAGCCGATCCGGCAGGGGGTGCACTTGCCGCAGCTTTCGATGGCGCAGAACTCCATCGCGAAACGGGCCTGTTTCAGCATGTCGGCACTGTCATCGAAAACGCTGATGCCGGCATGGCCGATCAGCCCGCCTCTTTCGGCAAATGCCTCGTAGTCGAAGGGCGTATCGAACAGCTCGCGTGGGAAGTAAGCGCCGAGCGGGCCGCCCACCTGCACCGCCTTGACCGGCCGCCCGGTTGCCGTGCCGCCACCGATATCATCGATGATCTGGCCGAGGGTCAGCCCGAAAGCCGTCTCGAACAGGCCGCCATGCTTGACGTTGCCGGCGATCTGGATCGGGATCGTGCCGCGCGAGCGGCCCATGCCGAAGTCCCTGTAAAATTCGGCGCCTCGCTCCATGATAACAGGCACCGAGGCAAGCGAGATGACGTTGTTGACCACGGTCGGCCGCCCGAGAAAGCCCTGCAAAGCCGGCAGCGGCGGTTTAGCCCGGACGGTGCCGCGCTTTCCTTCCAGCGAGTTCAAAAGCGACGTTTCCTCGCCGCAGACATAGGCGCCGGCGCCTGAGCGGATCTCGATCTCGAAGGCATGCGCCGAGCCCATCACCGAAGGCCCGAGGATGCCAGCCGCGCGAGCGATCTCGACGGCCTCGCTCATCGTGGCGATGGCATGCGGATATTCCGAGCGGGTATAGACATAACCCTTCGTGGCGCCGGTCGCGATGCCTGCGATCGCCATGCCTTCGATCAGCACGAAGGGATCACCCTCCATGATCATACGGTCGGCGAACGTGCCGCTGTCGCCCTCGTCGGCGTTGCAGACGATGTATTTCTGAGGGCCCGGCGCGTCCATCACCGTCTTCCACTTGATGCCGGTCGGAAAACCGGCACCGCCGCGGCCGCGAAGTCCGCTGTCGGTCACCTGAGCGACGATCTCGGCCTGCGACATTGCGATGGCGTTCCGAAGGCCCACAAGTCCGTTGTGCCCACGATAATCGTCGAGAGACAGGGGATCGGTGATGCCGCAGCGGGCAAAGGTCAGCCGGGTCTGCTGACGAAGGAAAGGAATTTCCTCCGTCAGCCCGAGACAGAGGTCGTGACTTCCGCCATGCAGCAGCCCGGCATCGAACAACCCGGCCACGTCGCCGGCCTTGACGGGCCCGTAGGCGATGCGCCCGCGTTCCGTCTCCACTTCGACCAGCGGCTCCAGCCAGACCATGCCGCGCGAGCCGTTGCGCACCAGTCTTACATCCAGCCCGCGGCTGTCGATTTCCTCCGCGATGGCCTTTGCCACCCTGTCTGCGCCAAGCGCCAGAGCTGCGGCATCGCGCGGAACGAAGATCGTAACCGTCATCGCCTTGCCTCCCGTACCATGTCGCCGAGACACTGCTCGTCGACCCGACCATAGAGTTCGCCGTCCATCATCGCGGCCGGTGCGCAGGCGCAGAGGCCGAGACAGTAGACCGGTTCCAGCGTCACCGCGCCATCGAGCGTCGTCTGGTGAAAGTCGATCCCGAGAACTTGCCGGGCGCGATCCGCGATATGGTCGCCGCCCATCGACTGGCAGGCCTCGGCCCGACAGAGCTTCAGCACATGACGGCCCGCCGGATGATCGCGGAATTCGTGATAGAAGGTGACGACGCCGTGCACCTCGGCGCGAGACAGGTTGAGTTCGGTCGCGATCACCTGCTTGACCTCATCCGGCACGTAACCGAACTCCGCCTGAATGGCATGCAGGATGGGCAGCATCGGCCCTTCGAAATGCTTCAGGCTTGCGATAATGCTCAGCGACCGCGCGGTGAATTCACCGGCGGAAATATGCATGTTCATATGAGCGGCCTCCCCGCTGATCCCGCAAGCCGCCCTCCACGACAGCCAACGGGGTCAAAACACGTGCAAGATGGGCGGACCCAGCTTCACGCTGCAGGAAAGTGTCTCATCTGAAAATTTTTGGTCAATAGTACAGATCGGTTACGCGATAGAACAAAGCTATCGCGGCGAACTTCCATACCCGCAGCTGAAGCGATGAACGAGCCTCAGCAGAAGCCGTTCAGCTTGAGGATCTTGTGCGCCTCGATCGATGCGCGAAGCTCGTCTTCCGATGTCCGGCTGCCCTGGTTTGCATCGGGATGGTGCATCTTGAGGCGTTCTTTATAGCGGAGCCTGATCTGCGCGGGCGTTGCGTCTTGCGGAAGTCCGAGTGTCTCGAACGCCTTTGCTTCGAGAACCTTGAGCTTTCTTGCCTGCTGTTCCGCCTTTTGCGCCTTGCGCTGCTCCGCGCTCTTTCGCGCGTTGAGCGCCTTTGCCGATCCGGAGCGGGTCGTCAGCGGCATCGGAATTTCGGTTGGCTGCTTGACACCGGTTCCCATCGTTGAGCGCTGGCCAGCGACCGCTTCCTTCTGGTAGCGGGCGACCACGGGATCGGACTGGGCGTGCGAAAAGTTATAGCCCTTGTTATAATCCTTGATGTGCTCGAGACAGAATAGAAGATACAGGCCTTCGCCGCCCTGGCCGACTGGCGCGCGGTGCGAACCCTTTTTCTCGCAGCCATCCCACTGGCATCTCGGCCCGGATGTGTCGCTTTGCGGCGCAGGCTTCTTGCGGATGGACTTCAGGCCCACAAATATCTTCGAATCGACTGTCATAGGCGTCTATATGGCGGCAAGCTGCGATCTCGGCAAGCGGCGAACCTGCGTTCCACATTTATCCGTGTTTTTCGGAAAACAACTGTGCTTTTGGCGGCGATATCCGGCCTGGGTTACCGAGCATCGCCGCAGCTATCTCGGGGTTACCTGATCAAAAACCGGTGAGACGGGGCAGCCAAGTCGACAGCGCCGGAATGAAGGTGATCACAAGCAGGATCACGACATAGGCGACGAGGAACGGTGTCATCTCCCTCGAGATCTCGCTGACCCTGATCCTGACCGCGGCCGAAACGACATAGAGAAGCTGGCCGACTGGCGGCGTTATGAGGCCGATCGTCAGGTTGAGAATGACGATCATCGCAAAATGGATCGGATCGATCCCCAGGCTGAAGGCGATGGGCGCAAGGATCGGCACCAGGATCATGACGCCGGGAAGCGGATCCATGAATGTGCCGAAAAGCAGCAACAGCACGTTGACGGCGAGAAGGAACATGATCGGGCTGAGGTTCCACGATATGATCAGGTCCGCCATATATTGCGGCACGCCTTCAATGATCAGCACCCAGGCAAAGGCGCGCGCGGCAGCAAGGATGAGCAGAATGCCGACGGTGATCATCGCCGAACGGAAGATGATATCAGGCAGATCCCGTACGTGCAGAGAGCGGTAGATGAACATGCCGCAGAACAGCGAGTAGAACACCGCGATGACGGATGCTTCGGTCGGGGTGAAATACCCGGCCCGGATGCCGCCGACGACGATGACGATCAGGGCAACCGCCGGCATCGCGTAGACCGTCGTCCTCACCATCTCGGCAAGCGTCGGCCGCAGATCCATCGAGCGGTAGTTGCGCTTGCGGGAAATGTAGAAATTCACGAGGCACATCGCGGCGGAGATCAGGAGACCGGGAATGACGCCCGCAACGAACAGGCCGCCGACAGAAACGCGATTGTCCTGCAGGGCATAGATGATCATGGTGATCGACGGCGGGATGATCGGATCGACGATCGCCACAGCCGCGGCCAGCGCGGACGCATAGCGCTTCTCGTAACCGCTTTTCTCCATCATCCGGATCGTCATGGCGCCCGGTCCAGCGGCCGCTGCAAGGGCCGAGCCGGAAATGCCGGCAAACAGTGTCGTCGAAATGATGCTGGCATAACCGAGCCCGCCGCGGGCACGGCCGACGAACTGGGCAGCAAGGCGCAGGAGATGATGGGTGAGCGCGCCGCCCGTCATCAGTTCAGCCGCCAGGATAAAAAACGGGACGGCGAGCAGAGGGAAGCTGTCCACCCCTGAGAACATTTCCTTGATGACGACGATCTGCGGATAGCGGCTGCCGAGAATGACGGCGAGCCACGTCGAAATCGCCAATGTGAAGGCGATCGGCACGCCGACGGCCATCAAGATGAAAAACGAAACGAAGAGAATGGAAATCATCATGGTCAGGCAGCAACCGGCGGGAGGTCGTCTTCGCCCTGCAGCGCGCTCATGCCGCCGATGACGTAGGTGCGCAGAACCAGGAGAAGATGGATGGTCAAAAGGGTGAAGCCGATCGGGATCGCGAGATAGATATAGCCGAAGGGGATCTGCGTGGACGGCGTCGTCTGCAGCATCGTGCGGCCAACGTAGGTTTTGCCGGCCCAGATCATTACAGCAAAGAAAGCGAACATGATCAGCGCGGAGATGATCCGCAGGATGCGCGCCTTGCGATCTCCGACCGCGATCTGGACGTTGTCGATCGCCGTCAACGAACCGTGCCTGAGCGTGATGCCGGCGCCGATAAAGGTCAGCCAGATCATCAGGTGGCGGGCCACTTCGTCCGACCAGGTGATCGACTGATTGGTGAGAAACCGAAGGCAGACGTTGAGAAACACCAGGATCGCCATCGCAGACAGTATAGCGATCAGCAGCCAGCGATTGAGATCGACGAAAATACGTTCGAATTTCTGCATTGCATCCCCGGCGCTCGAAGCACCGCCCCTCGGATCGATCCGTGGACGGGCGTCCACCTGAAGCGGACGCCCATCACAGTCTGGTCGTGCTTATTTCGTCGCGATGATCTGGTCGACAAGTTCCTTGGTGTAGGTCTTGTAATATCCGTCATAGGCGGACTGGATCGACTTCTGGAACGCGGCCTTCTGCTCGTCACTGAGCACGTTGACCTGCATGCCTGAAGCCTTCGCCTTTTCCACGCCGTTCTTTTCGGAGGCGTCGACAAAGGCGCGCATGGCTTCCTTGCCCTTCAGCGCACCGTCCGCGAAAATCTTCTGCTCGTCCTCGGAAAGGCTTTCCCAGAACGATGGCGCCACGATCAGCATTGCCGGCGAATAGACGTGTCCGGACACCGTCAGATACTTCTGAACTTCCCAGAGCTTGGCGGAGACGATGACCGAAAGCGGGTTTTCCTGTCCGTCGATCGCGCCCTGCTGCAGGGCTGGAATGACTTCCGGCCAGGACATTGGCGTCGGTGCGGCACCAGCCGTCTTGAAGGCCGCGATATGGACCGGATTTTCCATGGTGCGGATCTTCAGCCCGGCCAGATCCTCCGGCTTTTCGATCGGCTGGCGGTTGTTGGTGATGTGGCGAAAGCCCTGCTCGCCCCAGGCAAGGGCGATCAGCTCGCGATCGCGGAACTTTTCAAGGATGCCTTCACCGATCGGTCCGTCCAGCACGGCGCGCGCATGCGTCAGGTCGCGAAACAGGAACGGAATATCAGTGACGCCAATCTCGGGTACGAAGTTGGAAAGTGCCCCGGAGGAGACCACGACGGCCTGGACACCGGTTCCAAGCTGCAGGCCTTCGATGACTTCGCGCTCGCCACCCTGTGCGGAGGACGGGAAATGCGTGAACTTGAATTTGCCCTGGCTGGTTTCGGTAACGTATTTGTCCCAGCCATCGGCGGCGGCACCGTAATGGGAATCGCGCGCCAGCGCGTAGGCGATCTTCACCTCGGTTGCCTGTGCCAAGGCACCGGTTGCCCAGGTCGCTGCAAGGGTGGCAGCCGCAACGACGCCAGCAAAAGTCCGTCTGTTCAACGCATGAAACACGTGTTTTCCTCCCGTAGAGCGCGTCGTCCTCATCCGCGCATGTGGACGACCTCCATCCGCGAAAACTTGATAGGCGTCAAGTTCATCCAAGGCCGATAAAAGAGCCTCGCCGGGGGTATTTCGGTTGCAGTCTGATCGACGGCTGATGTCTGTGGTGGAAAAGGCGCATCGCCTGCTTTCAGGCTCTGCAAGACGCAGGCTTTGGTTGAGGCGCACGACTTCGCCTCGACCACCCCGAAATCATGGGCCTTCGCAGACTGGCGCCTGGCCGGTGATCGTCTCGCCCACTTCCACGGCATAGGCGCGCAGACCCTGCTGGTCTAGGTTGATGATCCGGTAGCAAGGATTGCCTCCGGTCCAGAACGGCTTCGGATTGGCAAGGTCGGTGACGAACCGATGGGCGCAGGCCTGACCGGAGCTGTAGGCGATGCCCTCGGCGCTCGTTCCCGACATCGGAACGTGGATATGGCCGAACACGATATGGCGGATGCCCGCTTTGTGGCTGGCAAGCCGGCGCATGATCCGCCCGTCGTCATGCATGCCGATGTGGTCGAAATGGGCAATGCCGCAGTCGATCGGCGGGTGGTGGATAAAGACCGTCACCGGGTGCTTGCCGGCAGTTTCGAGCGCCTCATCCAAAAACGCCATCCGTTCTTCGCCAAAGATACCGCCGATGACACCCGCCTCATGGCTGTCGAGAAAGACAAGCCTTCCGAACTCCGTATCGAGGAAGGACTGGACATATCCGTTTGCATCGAGGGGATGGGCAGGGAAGGCCGCCCTAAAATTCGGCCGGTCGTCATGGTTGCCGAGCATCAGGCGCACTTCGAACGGCACGGGCGCCACGATATCCTTGAGGATGTCGTAGGCTTCGGGATCACCGTGATTGCAAAGGTCGCCGGTCATCACCAACAGGTCCGCATCGGCATGCTTCTCAAGGACATCAGCCACGGCTGCGCGCAGCTGTTTCTCGGGGTCGACACCGTTCACGGACTGGCCTGACAGCATCAGGTGCGTATCGGTGATCTGCAGGATTTTCATCGTCGTTCTCTCAAGAATGAAGAGGCCGCGGAGAGGCTCCCCGCGGCCGTAGGCATTGGTCAGTGATTACTTCATCAACGCGTTGGTCTGCTCGACGATCTGTTTCAGACCGGCCTCGGGCGTGACTTCGCCGCGCATGACGGTGCCGATGATGTCGCGCTGGGTGCGCCAGATGCGCACGGAATCGCCACCCGGATAACCGGCCCATGGCAGCGAGCGTTCAGCCTGGAGCGAAGCGGTTTTGACGTTCGGATGCTCGGCATAGTAAGGCGCCAGGAATTCCGGACCGGTGGCGAGCTTGTTGGTCGGCAGGTAGCCGGTGATGCGAACGATGACGTTCTGCGCTTCCGGGCCTGTCACCCACTTCATATACTTCCAGGCAGCGTCCTGCTTTTCCTTGTCCTGGGTCAGCATCACGGCCGAGTTTCCGCCGGTCGGTACGCCGCCCTTTTCAGGGTTATCCAGCGGGAAGGTCGAGGTGACCAGCTTGAAGCGGTCACCGACCAAGGCTTCGATCGTCTGCACATGGGCAGGCGTCGAGAAGATAAAGCCGGTCAGGCCTGCGCCGAACTGCTGACGCGACTGGTCCCAGTCAAGCAGGTTCTGGCCGCCTTCGGTGACGAAGCGACGGGCGAGCTTCAGAGCGTTGAGGCCGATCTCGTTGTCGAAGCCGACAGTCTTGGTGGTCTCATCGACCAGCTTGCCACCCTGGTTGGTGATAAGCGCCTGCCACAACCAGTCATCCGGCCACAGGTTGATATCGTAACCGATGCCGGACACCTTGGCGTCCTGCGCGTGGATCTTGTTGGCAAGCTGGATCAGGCCGTCGAAAGTCTTCGGCATGTTGTCCGGATCGCCGCCTGCTTTGCGCACCAGTTCGGCGTTGACATAGATGATCGGCGAGGATGCGTTGACCGGCAGGCCGTACTGCTTGCCGTCGACCATGCCCAGCGCTGACATCTTCGGCGAATAGTTCTTGTCTAGGAAGGCCTGGCCGCCGTCCTTTTCGATGAACGGCGCGAGATCGGTGATCTGCTTGCGCGGTGCGAGTGTGTGGACCAGTTCTGCCGTCAGATTGTAGCCGGAGAAATAGACGTCCGGCAGGTTGCCGGTGACCGCTGCGCGAAGCACCTGCTGCTGGCCGTCGTTATAGCCGGGCGCTGGCGCCAGGAAGTTGATCTTGACGTCCGGATTGTTCTTCATGAACTCATCGGCCAGCGGCTGATGGAATTTCGTGAAGCCCGGCAGGTTGTAGAGCACGTTCAAAGTGACATCCGCTGCAGATGCTTGCGTGGAAAAGCCTGTCAGCGCGAGGCCGAGAGCCAGTCCGCCAAGCGCGGTCCGTCTGGTGATATGCATTTTGGTCTCCGAAGAGTTCGGTTGGGGGAGGGAGGAGGAGAGCAGTTACTTCACGCCGGTCATGGTGATGCCGGCGATGAAATGTTTTCTGGCAAGAAGGAAGCAGACAACCATCGGGGCCGTGATAATCGTCGCACCCGCCATCAGTGCGCCGTAGTTCGCGCCGGACTCTACGTCCGCGAAAAACAGCATGCCGAGCGGCGGCGGCGCCAGATTGGTGTCGGTGACAACGATCATCGGCCAGTAGAGGTCGTTCCAGTGGGCGACCAGCGAGAACACCGAGAAGGCCGCAAGCGAAGGCAGAGAGCCGCGCAGCACCAGCCGGAAGCAGATCTCGAGTTCCGAAAATCCATCCATGCGTGCGGCTTCGATGATCTCGTCGGGATAGCTGCGGAACGACTGGTTGAAGAGGAAGATCGCAAAGACCGAAAGAAGAAACGGCATCATCATTGCGAAATAGGTGTTGAGCAGCTGCGCTTTCGCGAGCCCCACGAAAAGCGGTAGTGCCAGTGCCTGAATTGGCACGGTCAGTGCGGCGATGACGAGCGTCAGCAGCAGTTTGCGTCCGGGAAAGCGGAGTTTCGCGAGCGCGTAGGCAGCGGGAACCGCTGTCAGCACCTGCACGATCAAGATGCCGAAGCAGACGATCACGCCGTTCAACATGAAGCGGAGCATCGGTACCTGACTGGCGGCCCGCGAATAGTTATCGACGGCTGCAAATTTCTCCGGGATCGGCCAGAGCGAGACGCTGAAGATCTCGGCCGGCGAACGGATGGAGGTCAGAAACATCCAGTAGAACGGCAGCAGCATCACGAAGGCCCCGGCGGCCAGAACGGCATGCGGCAAATATCTGCGAAGCGCGACCATCAGTAATGTACCTTCCGGTCCATATGCACCGTCTGGCCGATCGAGAGCACCAGCACGATGGCAAGAAAAATCAGGGTGAGGGCGGCCGCATAGCCGGTGTTGGAATATTCGAAGCCTTCAAGGTAAAGCGCGAACAGCAGCACTTCCGAGCCTGAGCGACCTTTGGTCAGAACCGCGACGGTTTCGAAAACCTTGAATGCGGATATCGACGTGGTGACGATGACGAACATCATCGTCGGCCCCAGCATCGGCAATGTGACCGTCAGGAAGCGGTCGATCGGATTCTTCGCGCCGTCGAGCCGGACGGCCTCATGCAGATCCTTCGGGATCGCGGTCAGGCCGGCCAGAAAGAGCACCATGTTAAAGCCCAGCACCTGCCAGATGCCGATGATCGCCATGGTCGGGATGAGCAGCGACGGGTTGGACAGAAAGCCGACCGGCTCGAAGCCGAACCACTTGATTGCCGCATTGACCGGTCCGAGCGAGGGGTGCAGCAGAAACTGGAACACGGTTGCCATCGCAACGAGCGTTGCCGTCACCGGCAGGAAATAGGCGATCTCCCAGAAGCCGCGGCTGCGCTTTCTGTTATAGACGAGAAGGGCCACCCCGAGCGCCAGGATGACGCCCGCCGGAATAACGATGAGCGCGTAAAGCACCGTGTTCCACAATGCCCGCAAGAATACCGGATCGCTGAACGCCTTGCGAAAGTTGTCGAGGCCAACGAAGCTGGTGGACATGGCGCCGAGCTGATAGTCCGTGACCGAGAAGACGGCGAGAACAAGCATCGGAATGATGTAGATGGCGAGCATCAGCAGCACAGCCGGAGCAACGAAGAAAAGCCCCCGGCGTGCCATGCGGCGTGCTGTCGAGGATTTGCGTGGCCGGGCCTCTGAAATTGCCTCTACCGTTGAAGCCGCCATACTCACGCCGGCACCTGTTCGTGAACGGTGATCTCGCGGCGCTTCTCGTCGGACCCGAAAAGATGGACGCCTTCCTTTGAAAACGCCAGCCGAACATTTCCATCCGCATCCGCGCCAAGATCGTCACCGACCCGCTGCCGCATGACGATGGAAATGGAAGGATCGCAGTTGAGATTGAAGGTGACAAAACGGTCTGCGCCCTGAGTTTCGGTGCGTACTAGGCGTGCCTCGATGCCGTCTTCTGCGGGAAAGACATCTTCAGCGCGAATGCCGAGTGTCGCAGGTCCCGGCCATGCGTTGCGCGCGGTGATACCGAGCTTTTGTCCGAACAGAACGATCTCTCCCGATGCGTCCAATTCGACGGGCAGGAGGTTGATCGATGGCGTTCCGATGAAACGTGCCACTGTCAGGGTCGACGGCCGCCGATAAAGTTCGTCCGGCGTGCCGAGCTGCTCGATGCGGCCTTCCGACATCAGGGCAATGCGGTCCGACATGGTCATCGCTTCGATCTGGTCATGGGTGACATAGATGAAGGTGGCGCCGAGGCGGCTGTGCAGGTTGGTCAGTTCGCCACGCATATGAGCGCGCAATTTTGCGTCGAGATTGGACAGCGGCTCATCCATCAGGAAGGCAGAGGGCGAACGGACCAGGGCGCGGGCAAGCGCCACACGCTGGCGCTGACCGCCGGAAAGCTGCGCCGGCCTGCGATCGAGCAGGTGGCCGATCTGCAGCACGTCGGCTGCTTCTTTCACCGAAGCGTCGATCTCGCGGAGCGTTTCGGCATTCGCGATCATGCGCCCGATCAGCGGCAACCTCGACCAGACCGAAAGGCGGCGCATGCGCAGCGGCGTCGCGATATTGTCGCGCACGGTCATATGAGGATAGAGCGCGTAGGACTGGAAGACCATCGCCAGATTGCGGTCGGACGGATCCACATCGGTGACGTCGCGGCTGCCGATCGACACCGTTCCGCGATCCGCGGTCTCAAGGCCTGCGATGATCCGGAGCAACGTGGATTTGCCGCAGCCGGACATGCCCACGAGCGATAGAAACTCGCCAGGACGAATGGAAAGGTCGATGCCCTTCAGGACGTCGTCGGCTCCGAAGCCTTTCCCGATGCCGGTGATGTTAAGCGATTGAGGCTGCATTCTGAGCTCCTTTTCGAAGGGGCTATGCAGCCGCGACATGACTGTGTTGCGACAGTTTTGAGAAGGTTATGTAACGGAGGAGGAGGGCGGGAGGTGGACTGGTGGGTGCTACGCCTGCCCCTCAGGGTCGACGGCGGTTAGAGACCTCGCCGGTCATTCGTTCAGCTGCCCTCATCCGGAATGTTCAACACCTCTCCACAGGCCTTGCAATGCACCGCGTCTGCGTCATGGCGTTGCAGAGCGCAGCGCGGGCAGGGAAACGTGACCTTGTGCGGCCTGACGATCGCCTGCGCCAGCCGGACGAACAGCGAGATGCCGATGATCATGGTGAAGACGGATGTCAGCTTGCCGACCGTTCCCGGAAGCGTGATATCGCCGAAACCGGTCGTGGTGACCGTTGCCACCGTGAAGTAGAGCGCGTCGATGAAACCTTCGCTTCCTTCACGATTGTAGAAGAACGTGGTGTAAACGAACCCGGTCATCAGAAACAGGAACACCAGAAAGTTCAGCACGGCGCGCACGACGTCCAGATAGGACACGCAGCCCGCACGCCGCAGAACCTCCTTCAGCAAGGGGCTTTGTCCGATGGCCCAAAGGCGCATGACGCGAAGAAAGGCAAAGTTGAACAGCGCGCCGGGGAAAAGCAGCGTCACCAGGAGAACGAGATCGATCCAGGTCAACGGCCTTGCGAGCCAATGTCGCAGTGACGGCGCTGCGACGGCGCGGACCATGAGCTCCAAGCCGATCCAGGCTGCGATGATGTAATCGACGATCAGATAGGACGGGCTGGACCGAAGATACGGGCCGAGCAGGAAGAATGCCAAGATCGCCAGATCGACGACCGCAAATGCTGCCTGCATGGCGATGGCGTTCCGACCCGTAGGCCGCTCAAGCAACCGCACGCAGTCCCTGAACTTGATCCGGTCGCTTCTTTTTTCGACAATTTTCATGAGGTCCAGATAGATCGAAAGGAGATGTCATCAAGCGTACGCACAAAAACACGTTGCTGACCGCGCCAGTAGCAAATTGCGGAGCCCTTGCTCAACTGGTTTTCAAGGCAGCGATCAGCGCCCGCAACGCCGGCGGGGATTGTCGCCGGCTCGGGTGATAAAGATGAAAACCTGGGAATCTTGGGCACCAGTCGGCGAGGACCTGGACGAGCTTGCCCGACGCAATATCCTCCGCCACGTCATGCTCCATAATGTAACCGAGTCCGGCGCCCGCTCGTACGGCTGCAGCCGGAAGATCGCCGTCGTTGGCGACCAGAGGCCCGCGGGTGCGGATCTTGATTTCCTTGTCACCCCTCTGGAATTCCCAGGGAAGAAGTCCGCCCGATGTCTTCAGCCGATAACCGATGCAGGCATGACGGTCGAGATCATAGGGTGTCAGGGGAGGCGGGTATCTCTCGAAATAGGAGGGCGTGCCGACGACCACCGTCCTCAGGTCCGGGCCGATCTTGACTGCGATCATGTCCTTGTCGACCGTTTCTCCCAGCCGGATGCCCGCATCGAAACCAGCCGCGACGATGTCGGTCAAACCGTCGTCAATGTTGACCTCCACGCGCACATCCGGGTTTGCAAGCAGGAAACCCGGCAGTTTCGGGAGAAGCACGATCCTGGCCGCATAGGCAAAGGTGGTGATCCGCACTGTGCCAGACGGGTTGTCGCGCCATTCAGCCATTGCCTGCAGGCCGTCTTCTATCTCCGTCAGCGCCGGGTTCAGTGATCGAAGCAGCCGCTCGCCCGCTTCCGTCGGAGACACGCTGCGTGTCGTGCGCGCCAGAAGCCGAACGCCCAGCCTTTCTTCCAACCCGCGCATCGCATGGCTGAGTGCCGATGGCGACATGGCGAGGATCGCGGCCGCACGGGTAAAGCTGCACTCTCTTGCGACCGTCGCGAACGCCATGAGATCATTGAGGTGGTTGCGCTCCATTGCTGCAAGCTGCTCACAAGTTCATGCCGCCCGCAACCTCTAATCGGCAGGAGCAGGTGTTGCTAGGTTCTTCGTCATCACCAGCATGGAGAAGACGCATGGATCTCACGCATTACCGCACACTCGGCAAATCCGGACTGATCGTCAGCCCGCTCGCGCTCGGAACGATGACGTTCGGCGCCGGTCGGTGGGGCGCCGGTGAAAAGACGTCGCGTGATTTGTTCGATACCTATACCGACGCCGGCGGCAACTTCGTCGATACCGCCGACATCTATTCGGGTGGCGAAAGCGAAACCATGCTCGGCACGTTCATGAAGGACAACGGCAACCGGGATCGTCTGGTGATCGCCACCAAGTCCGGTTTTCCCCGCGCGCGGGGCACGCCGCTCTGGGGTGGGAATGGCGCGAAAAACATCCGGCTCGGGATGGAGGGTTCGCTGCGGCGGATGAAAACCGATTATATCGACATGTACTGGATCCATGTCTGGGATCGTACGACGCCCGCCGAGGAGGTGCTGCAGACCCTGGCGGACGCGGTGCACGCCGGAAAGATCCTGCATTACGGCTTTTCCAACACGCCGGCCTGGTATGTCGCCAAGATTGCAACACTTGCGGAAGCGCACGGCCTTCCGAAGCCGATCGGCCTGCAGTACAGTTATTCGCTCATCGACAGAGGCGTCGAGCTCGATGTTATCCCGGCAGGTGCCGAGTTCGGCTTGGGGCTCGTTCCATGGAGCCCGCTCGCTGCCGGCTTGCTGTCCGGCAAGTATGGTCGCGACAAGATTGCCGATGCGGGGCGCGCCACAGCGATGCCCGATAGCGGTGCACCGACGAGCGAGGGAGACAGCGACGGCCGGTTGAACGGGGACAATCCGTTTGGGGGCATGTTGTTTACCGAGCGCAACTTCGACGTGGTCGATGTGGTGAAGACGGTCGCAGACGAGATCGGCCGTTCCCCGGCGGAAGTTGCGCTTGCCTGGGTTGTCAACCGACCCGGCGTGTCCTCGGTTCTGATCGGTGCGAGCCGAGTCGCCCAACTCACGGAGAACGTCGCGTCGCTCGGGATCACACTGAGTGATGATCATTTGCAACGGCTGGAACAGGCAACGATGCTGCCGCTCCTCAATCCGTATTTCATCTTCCAAATCCCACGGGAAACATTGTTCGGCGGTCAGGCGGTTCAACCCTTCGCACCGTCCTGACGGGCAGGACCCTTGCCGATGTTTTACCGTTGTCGGCCGGGATATCGAGCGGGCTGATCCCCTTGCCCCCAGATTGCGTGCGGTATTTGCGCGAAAACAACCGGTCGGTTCTTGCCGACCGGGAGGCTGCTGCTAAGCTTCGGGCAAGTGTGCGCAGAGCGGATCGATACCGCGCACCGATCGGCATCAATCGGGAGTTCGAAATAACAGCATGGCGCGTCGCGACAAACTCAAGCTTGGCACATTCGTCTATACCTTCGGCTTTCATCCCGCTTCATGGCTGCATCCTGATAGCGATGTGAACGGCGCCAATGATTTCGCTCATCTCCTGAACGTCGCGAAACAGTCCGAGGCGGCCAAGTTCGATTTCATGTTCATGGCGGATTCTCCCGCGGCCGCTGTCGGCGATCCAGCAGCGCTGGCGCGACAGCCGACCAAGATGAACCGTTTCGAGCCGCTTTCGCTTCTCTCGGCGCTCGCGGTTTCCACCGAAAAGCTCGGTCTGGTCGCGACCGTTTCGACCAGTTATTACGAACCCTACAACGTCGCGCGCATCTTTGCCTCGATCGATCATTTGAGCGGCGGCCGCGCCTGCTGGAATGTCGTGACATCAGATCACAACGAGACGGGCTATAACTTCAACCGCGACGGACTCGATCCCCACGCCCTGCGCTACGAGCGGGGTGCGGAATTCGTCGATGTCGTTTTCGGTTTGTGGGACAGTTTCGAGGCGGACGCGCTCAAGCTCGATCGCGAGACCGGGATCTATTATGACAAGGATAAGCTGCATACGCTCAACCATGTGGGCAAGCATTTTCAGGTCCGGGGTCCCCTCAATATCGCCCGGTCGCCCCAGGGCCGCCCGGTGATTGCTCAGGCCGGTGGGTCGGAGCCCGGCATGGATCTTGCCGCGCGCACCTCGGAGATCGTCTTCAGTCTCGCCTCCAACATCGATCGCAACCGGGCCTTCTATAAGAACGTCAAGGATCGCATGCCCGCATACGGTCGGGATCCTGACGATCTCAAGATCATGCCGGGCATTGTCATCAACGTCGGAGAGACCGAAGCCGAAGCGCAGGCCAAGGTCGATTTCATGATCGACAAGCTGCATCCCGATGTCGGTCGGCTGATGCTGTCGGAATTTCTTGAGGCGGATCTCGCAGGCGTTCCTCTCGACCAGCCGTTCCCCATGGACCGTCTGCCCGAGGCGCCACGCGGTTCGCGGGCGCTGTTCGACGAGCTTGTGGATTTCGTCAAAAGCGGCCGGACGGTCGGCGAGCTGATCCGTCACTATGCGGAAAAGCACACCGGCAATGGTATCACCGGGACGCCCACCCAGATTGCCGACTTCATGGAGGAATGGTTCGAGACCCGGGCAGCCGACGGCTTTATCCTGATGTTCCCGACCCTGCCGTCCAGCCTCGATGATTTCGTCAGACTGGTGCTCCCGGAACTGCGCCGCCGCGGTCTCTTCCGTGACGAGTACGAAGGAAGGACGCTGCGCGAGAACCTTGGTCTCTCCATGCCGGTCAATCGATTCACCGCCGCGCGTGAATCATGAGCGTGAAAGGGTCACGACAGCATCCTTGCGCGTGAAACGGCGAATTATCATGTTAATCCAACGACTTGAATTTTTCTTGAAGTTTTTGCGACGACCCCTGTTGACTTGTTCGGGGCCTCGGATCTATAACCCGCTCACTGAACGAGGGCGGCGGCGCTGCTAGCGACGGACTTCTT
>NZ_JACYUU010000004.1:0-525519 GCF_014841925.1 Rhizobium sp. CFBP 13726 | reverse complement strand
AACGTTCGGACAATCCCGGGAATGCTGACATCACTCTGATCGAGGGAACGCGCGAAATGGGATACACCTCGACGCTGTTGCACCAGGCGACCGACCGTCAGCCTGGTCAGAACGATCTGCGACAGGCGTATGGCGCAGAGCTAACGATCAGGCCAGAGCCGGAGGCCTGAAATGCCTTTTCCAAACTGGACCTCGTTTTCGACGACGATAGATATCAAGCTGGGTATGCGTATCCCGATAACACCCACCGAATGACACTGCAGCTCGATAACCGGGCTCGCTTGTCGGGTACCGCGAGCGGTGGCTGGTTCCGTTCAACGTCCCGCACATCAGCGATGGTGACGTACTGAATGCCGGTGGCGGCAAATACCAGCTGACAATCGACTAATCGCTATTTTAGGCATTTGCCTTTGATATCAATTGTCATCGATGAGATTCTAGGCACGGTAACCAAGCCTCAATACGTTTTCTCTATCAGGTTCGGTATCGTCCTACCTTTGAGCCTTGGCAGTTTTCCTGCAGCTCATTCAGCAAGATATCGAGGCCTACGTGAGGTTTTTTGGAAATTTGAAAATAAGGACGCAGGTCGTTCTCGTAGCGTCGATCCCGACCATTGCGTTGATCGCTGCTGTCGTACAGGACAATATGAAGCGCCTTGAGCAGGCTTCGGAAGCGCAATCTGTCGCCGAAATTTCTTCGATGGCGCCCGTTATTGGCTCAGCCATCCATGAAATCCAGAAGGAGCGCGGTGCTTCCGCTGGTTTCGTCGGTGCCAAGGGCCTCGGTGAGTTCGGGTCGCTCCTGGAGAAGCAGCGTCTCGCAGCGGATGCAGCACTCGCCAGTTTCAAGGCCTTGAACCTGACGACGAGCGAAGCTCCGGGTGGCCCTGAATTGCAGCAGCTTGCGCTCTCGGCCCAAGCCAAGCTCGACCAGCTCAAGACAATGCGTGACGAGGTTACGGCGTTAAAGGCAGGCGTGCCTGATATTGCGTCCTATTTCGAGGATACGATAGGTAGCCTCATCAAACTGATCGGATCCATGAGTTCGCTCACCAGCGACAGCACGATCTCAAACCGGATTGTTGCCTACTCGGCTCTTCTGCAGGGTAAGGAACGCGCTGGTCAGGAACGCATGATCGGCACTGCAGCATTCGCGGCCGGTAGTTTCTCGCCGGAAGGATATCAGCAGTTCGTGAAGTTTGGCGTCATGCAGAACGTCTACTTTGCGGATTTCAACAGCTATGCAGGCGCACCGCAGCGTGCCGCGCTTCAGACGGCCCTTGCGAGTGATGCCGGTCAGCTTGTCGAGAAGCAGCGCAGCGTCGCGCTGAAGGCTCCGTTCGGCGGACAGATGGGTGGAATTTCCGGTGAAGACTGGTATAAGGCTTCGACCAACCGCATCAACGCGCTGAAGACAGTGGAAGACCAGACCGGTCTGGAGCTAAAGGATTATGCGTCCGCTTCGGCTGCGGTTCAGCACAGGAATTTCCTGATTTCGGTCTTCACCTCGCTGGGCGTTCTGGCGGTCGTTGCTGTTCTCGCGACCATCGTCACCCGCTCCATCACCCGTCCCGTCACGCGGATCGTGCAGACGATGCGTGAGCTCGCGGCCGGCAACGCACAGGCTGAAATCGATGCCATTGCAGATCGAAGCGAAATCGGCGACATGGTCAAGTCTGTTGCCGTCTTCAAGCAGAACGCGCAGGACACCTTGCGCATGGAAGCGGAAGCGCAGGCTAACCGTTCGATGTCCGAACGTCAGCGCCTCGAGCAGCACGAGCGTCAGGCGGAAGAAGCAGCCGAAGTGCAGTTCGCAGTCGATACGCTCGCCGTTGGCCTCGGTGCCATGGCGAATGGCAAGCTGAACCATCGGATCGACCAGGCGTTTGCAGAACGCCTCGACAAGATCCGCGTCGACTTTAACGGTGCGATCGAGCGTCTCGAAGATGCGATCGTGGACGTCAGCGGCAACGCGCAGGCGATCTCGGCCGGTTCGAACCAGATCCGCTCCGCGGCTGACGACCTTGCAAGGCGCACCGAACAGCAGGCAGCATCTGTCGAGGAGACCGCAGCAGCCCTTGAGCAGATCACCACCACGGTTGCCGACACGACGCGTCGCGCAGAAGAAGCAGGTCGCCTGGTCAGTGAAACGCGCAAGAACGCCGAGCACTCGGGCCTCGTGGTGACGAACGCAATCAACGCAATGAATGCGATCGAAGCGTCATCCAACGAGATCTCCACCATCATCGGCGTCATCGACGAAATCGCGTTCCAGACCAATCTTCTGGCACTGAATGCGGGCGTGGAAGCGGCCCGGGCAGGTGACGCCGGCAAGGGCTTTGCAGTCGTCGCGCAGGAAGTTCGCGAACTTGCGCAACGGTCCGCAAGCGCCGCCAAGGACATCAAGAGCCTGATCGCCAAATCCGGTGAACATGTCAGAAGCGGCGTTTCCCTTGTCGGCGAAACGGGCGAGGCGCTTGGGCAGATCGTCGATCAGGTCAAGGCAATCAGCGTGAACGTCCTCTCGATCGTGGAAGCTTCGCGCGAACAGTCTACGGGTATCAAGGAAATCAACCATGCCGTCTCGTTGATGGATCAGGGGACGCAGCAGAATGCCGCTATGGTGGAAGAATCCACCGCAGCGAGCCATTCTCTCGCGAGAGAAGCCGGAACGCTCTTCCAGCTCGTTGGTATGTTCGAGACAGGATCAGTGGCAGGTGGCATTGACCACTCGCATCAACCCGGCGACGCTCCAGCTCCTTCGAACCGGTTGATGACCCGAGTGACCTCGTCCTTCTCCAGACGCGTGGCATAAGCTTCACGGCATCCCGGCTAACCTCCCAAAGCACACGCAGAGAGTGAACCGTAAAAGCCGCCGAAGAAATCCTTTCGGCGGCTTTTGTATGAGGCTGATCCGTGCTGGTTGGTGAAAAGAAGCTTCCAGCTGTCACGACATCTTTCGCTTGATCTGCAGCCGCCAAGACACCCCCAGCCACGTGCTCGTGTCATCGTGGCCGCGATGGACGAAGTGACAGTGAGAGACGCGTTCCTCAAACATCTTCTCATGCTCGCGCAAGATTTCGGCCAACGTCCCCAATCTTCAGCGAGATGCCGTCCCGTCGAAGGTTTCTCGCATCGCCTTGAGGATCACGACCGCGGAGGCAGCGCCCGGGTCGATATGGCCAAGCGAGCGTTCGCCCAGTCTTGCGGCGCGACCACGAAGCGCGATCATGGATTGCGTTGCTTTGGCGCCCAATTCTCCCGCTTCGCAGGCCGAGGACCAAATGTGTCCGGGTTCGCCGGATCTCGCCTCCGCCGCATCGGCTGCCGGCATCCAGGCATCGAGCATGGTCTTGTCTCCGCGCATTCCTTTGCCCCGCTGCTGAATGCCGGTTGTGATGGCTCTCAGCATCGCGACCTGGCCAGCGGCATCGAGAGGTCGATGTGCGTTCATACGATCGGATGCATGGAGAAAGCCGGTCGCATAGAGCGGGCCCGTGGATGCGCCTACCGCATCGAGAAACGTGGTCGCAGCAGCCGTCATGACTTCGGCGGCAGTCATGCTGTCGAGATCGCTCCGCGACAATTCACTCGCAACAGCGCTGAAGCCAAGCGACATCGTGATGCCGTGATCGGCGTCTCCGATCGCCTCATCAAGCTCGGTCAGGTAATCCTTCTCCTTGGCCATCGCATCGGAGATCTTGTTGAACATTCGGCTGAGTAAGCGCGCATCGTTTCCGTGCACCATGTCCCTCCAACTGTTGCACTGTGCCATTGAAAGCCCTGCCTTACCCTATTTTCAACGCCGCAGTGTCGCAGGGATGATGGAGCAGAGTAGACAGATCGTCATCGAGATGAAGGATTGAGATCGAGGCGCCGACCATATCCAGTGATGTGCAGTAGTGGCCAATCCAGTTTGCTTCGATCTCGATGCCCTTGGCCTTCAGCCTCTGCTCGACACGCCTGAACAGAATATAGAGCTCCATCAATGGCGTTGCACCGAAGGAGTTGACCAGCACGGCGACACGGCTGCCTGCGACTGCCCCCATCTCGTGAAATATGCGATCGATAATCTTGTCCGCAATCGCGTCGGCATTCTCGATCTTCTCGCGACTGACACCCCGTTCGCCATGGATGCCGATGCCGAACTCCATCTCGTCTTCCCCGATCTCGAAACTCGGACGGCGCGTCTGCGGCATAGAGCCGGCTTCGAGTGCGACACCCAGCGTGAATGTGCGGGAGTTGGCCTTGCGTGTCAGTGCTTCGCACGCGTCGAGCGAGTGACCGCGGTCGCAGGCTGCACCGGCGATCTTGAAGGTAAAGAAATTGCCGGCGACACCGCGTCGGCCGTCCCGGTCTTCGATGGAGGACGAGGCGACATCATCGGTGGTCAGGACCGTGCGCACCGCGATGCCCTCGGCCTCGGCCATTTCTGCCGCCATCTCAAAGTTCATGACGTCCCCGGCATAGTTGCCGTAGACGAAAAGCACACCGGCATCACCCGAAGCCGCCCGGGCGCAATGCAGGATCGGCATCGGCGGCGGGGAGGAAAAGACATTGCCGACGGCGACCGCATCCGCCAACCCCTTTCCCACATAGCCGAGAAAGCAGGGTTCATGACCGGAGCCGCCGCCGATGACAAGACCGACCTTGCCGGGCCGCGGACCTTCCCTGGCTATCAACGCCCGGTTGGATTTTCCGGCGGGCATCAGATGTTTCTGATGCGCCCGCACGACGCCTTCCAGCATTTCCTCAACCACATGATCCGGATCATTGAGGAACTTCTTCACGCGATTGCGGGTCCGCGTCCCGGCCCCTTGGGTAGACGGGCTTTCCAGGCGAGGGCGCTGCGCAAGCATCTGGTCGATCACGGTCACGCCGTCGGCATTCAGAATACCCCGTCCGGTCGCCGCATCGGTGATCAGCACGTTGACATAGCCGCCGCGCAGGGCAGCGAGGATCGCCGGCACCTTGTCGAATCCTCCGGCCGCAGCAACGCGGAGGCCGACCGATTTGAGCATGTCGAGTGACATGCCGATCAGGCGCTCGTCCAGCGGCCCTGCCACCGGACGCCCCTGGCCGTCGATGAAGCGGCCCGAGACGGCGCCGACGGCGCCCTTGGCGAGATAATCCTGCAGCGCCACGTCTTCGAAAAAGCCGCTTGTGTGAATGGTCGAATTCGGCCTCAGTGACGAGATGCCAAAAAGCGCCTTGTTGGCACGCGACAGCATGCCGAACTGATCGGCCACCAGCGGCTCTTCCAACAGAGCGTCACGCATCGTTCGAGACGAGAGGATGGCGGGGGCTGATATGTTGACGAGCCTCCCCCCAACGGCCCCGGCGACAGCCGCTGCGCAGAGCTCCGGCGTATAGGAAAAGCTTGCCCGTGTTCCGCCCGCCGCCTGAATGACCGTGACATCCTGCAATCCGGGAACATGGGCAGCTTCGCCGATCGCAAGCATTGTGCGCCCCCAGGAAACGGCGACCGTATCGCCCGACTTGATCAGACGCTGCAATGCCTGGCCGCCGGCAGCACCGATCCGTTCGATCAGCGATTTGCCGGTTTCTTCGCTGGGGACGACAAGACAGTCGACGAGCCCGAAATGCCGCTTGAGTTCGCGCGCGATGGTCAGTGACGCAAGCCGGGCGGGTTCGATGGCGATGTTGACGATGCCGCGCTCACGCGCCTCTGCGAGATAGTTGTTCACCGTGGCGCGCGACACACCCATCGTGGCAGCAATATCGCCTTGGGTAAGACCATCCTCGTAATAGAGCCAGCAGGCCCAGACGAGGGGGTCGTCGCCATATCTCAGAGACATGCCCTCGCGGGCGTGTTCGACATCGTTGGTGCCGATCATCGCCTTGCCGGACTGCTGTGTCTTCACTGGTGTCAATCCGAAACGTGCTCCGACAGTCGATACGGGGCCGAGCTATCCGGACCGCCGGAATTTTTTAGGACAATTTATCGACGTTGGCTTCTTATTTCTGGAATTCGGCGGCGACCTGCCCGAAAAGGCAGGTCGCCCGGTCCTGGGGGAAGTTTGCTGAGTTCAGGGCGCCTGCAACTTGCCTGACACGCCCTTCGCGATTTCCTTGAGGATCAAGGCGCATGACGTGGCACCGGCATCGAGAACGCCAAGCGAGCGTTCGCCGAGACGGCTGGCGCGCCCGATCTTCGCGACGAGGTCGATGGTGGAATCACGTCCCTTGTCGGCGGCTTCGGTCATCGCCGCCAGCGCGTCAGCAAAGGACTGTCCGCCTGCGACCGTGCTGTCGAACGCTTCGATGGCCGGCACGAACGCGTCGATCAGCGTCTTGTCGCCAACCTTGGCAGAACCGATCGACTGAATGCCGGCAAGGCCCATATGAAGCATTGTCGAGAAGAGGCGAGCGTCAACGACATCCTTGCCTTCGAGCGTTTCTGCGAACTCGGTGAACATCACGCCGTAAAGCGGACCCATAGAGCCGCCAATCTCCGTCATCAACACAGTGCCGAGCGTATCGAAGGCTTCGGCCAGCGACACGTCTTGGGTCTTGAGGCGCTCGGACGTCATGCCGAAGCCCTTGGCCATGTTGACGCCGTGGTCACCATCACCGATCTTGCCGTCGATCTCACTGAGATAGGCGCGGTTTTCGATGATGCGGTCGGCGATCGCAATCACGATATCGCCCGCGTGGGCATTGAGGAAAGTCTGCATCGCCAGGTCCTTAAAGCAGCATGGTGCAGCGCGTCTCGAGATCGAGAAGCGGCTTAGTTTCGTCGTCGAGCGCCATGACCGTCAGGGTCGCTCCCACCATTTCGAGCGACGTGAAATAGTTGCCGATGAAGGTCTTGTAGACCTTCAGGCCACGTGCGGAAATCTCGGTTTCGATCGTATCGTTGAGGATGTAGAGTTCGTTGAGCGGCGTCGCGCCGAGGCCTGACACGAGCACGGCGACTTCGACGCCGGCCGGCAGGTCATGATCGTCGAGCACGATCTTCACCATGTCCCTTGCAACGTCTTCGGCTTTTTTGAGCGGTTCGACCCGCACCCCAGGCTCGCCATGGTGGCCGATGCCGACTTCCATCGTGCCGGGCTCGATCTGGAAATTGGGATGGCCGACGGCGGGAAGTGTGCAGGGGCCAAGGCCGACCCCGATCGACCGGCAGTTGTCGATCGCCTTCTGCGCGACGGCGCGAACCTCCTCGAGCGAACCGCCCTGGCTGGCCTTGGCGCTGCCGATCTTCCACATGAAGATCTCACCGGCGACCCCGCGGCGCTTCTCCCGCTCGGACAGGGGAGCCGAGCAGACGTCGTCGTTGGCGACGACCGTCAAAACCTCGATTCCTTCCTTGGTGGCAAGCTTGGTTGCCATCTTCACGTTCATGTTGTCGCCGGCATAATTGCCGTAAAGGCACACCACTCCGGCGCCTCCATTTGCCTCGCGGAATGCGTCAGAGAAGCTCTTGGCTGTCGGCGAGGAGAAAAGTTCGCCAACGGCGACCGCATCCAGCATGTTCTTGCCGGTGTAGCCCATGAAGGCGGGTTCATGACCTGAACCGCCGCCGGTGACGATGCCGACCTTGCCTTTGACGGGGGCATTCTTCGCCACGACGACACGTGGGTTTTCCGCAAGCCGGACGATATCGGAATGGGCCTTGACGAAGCCCTTGACCGTATCTTCGACGACAAGATCAGGATTATTGACGAAACGCTGCATGGTTTGTCCTCAGAGAATTGTGTAACCGCCGTCGATCAGGAGATCGGCGCCGTTGATCATGTCCGCACCATTGGAGACAAGAAAGACTGCCGCTGCGGCGATTTCCTGCGGGTAGGCGAAACGGCCGGTCGGGATACGCTTCTTCGCATTTTCACCCTTTTCGCCGGCCCAAGCCTTCTTTCCGAGTTCCGTCAGCACGACTGTTGGCGAAATGGTATTCACGCAGATACCGTATTTTCCCCACTCGGCCGCGAAGGTCTTCGACATGCCGATGACGCCGAATTTGGAGGCGCAGTAGGCGACGTGCTCCTCGATTGCGACGGTGCCCGCCTGCGAGGCGAGATTGACGATCTTGCCGCCCTTGCCAGCGGCGATCATCGCCCTTCCGACTGCCTGCGTGAAGAGAAAAGTGCCCTTCAGGTTGATGTCGATCGTCTTATCCCAGTAATCGAGCGACAGATCCTCGGCCGGAGCGAGGAAGACGACCCCCGCGCTGCTGACGGCTATATCGATGTGGCCGAAGGTGTCGAGGACGCCCGCGATCGCCTTCTCGACGGAAGATGCCTGCGAGACATCGCAGACGAAGGATTTCGATGCGCCACCGAGTTCGGCCGCTTTTGCTGCGGCCAGTTCGGCATTGAGGTCAAGCACGGCGACGGTCGCGCCCTTTTCGGTCAGCGCGTCGCAGACGGCAGCGCCGATGCCGGATGCGGCGCCGGTGACGACGGCAATCTTGCCGTTCAGGGGGAAATTCAGGTCGATCTGGGGAGCGGTATCACTCATGTCTTCAAGCCTTTGCGACGGAGACGGGAGGGGCGGCGGTCACCGCCCCTCCCTTGGATCGAAAACGAAAAGTATCAGTTACGGGACTCGAGCAGCTTGTCGGCGTTTTCTTTCGTGACAGGCGTCCAAGGCACGAGGTAGTCCTTCTCGGCGCCATCCGCCCACTTCATGTCCGGATACTGGGTCCAGATCTTCGATTCGGGCTTGTAGTCCTTGTTGGCGGCCTTGATGGCGACGTCGAGAGCGCCCTGAGCCTGGGCGTTGGCGTCCTGCAGGATGGAAGCCATCTCGCCGCGCTTCACCGAGTTGATCGCATCCGTCACGCCATCGACGCCGGCAATCGCGAAGTCTTCAACCTTCAGACCTGCAGCCTTGATTGCCTCGATCGCACCGAGTGCCATTTCGTCGTTCTGGCCGATGATGCCATTGATCTGGCCCGGATGGGATGTCAGCCAGTTTTCCATCAGGGTCTGAGCTTCGGCGCGCGACCAGTTGCCGGTCTGCTTTTCGAGAACCTTTACGTCCGGGCAGGCAGCGAGTGCCTTTTCATTGCCTTCCAGGCGCTGGATCTGGCCGGACTGGCCGATCGGGCCTTCGATGATGACGAGATTGCCCTTGCAGCCCATCTTGTCCAAGACTGCCTTGGCTTCGAGCTCGCCGGCTTCCACGTCGTTCGAGCCGACATAGGATGTGAGGAGATCGGAATTGACGCGGGCATTGGAGCCGACAACGGGGATGCCGGCATCATGGGCCATCTGCACAGCGGTCGCGCCGGCCTCGATATCCATCGGCACGAAGATGATCGCGTCGAATTTCTGTGTGATCATCGTGTTGAACTGTTCCTGCTGGACCAGCGCGTCATATCGGCCATCGAACACCGTGACATCGACCTTGCCGCTCTTGACGGCCGGATGTTCCTTCAGAGCCGCCGACCAGATCTGCATGAATTCAGCATTGAGACCATAGGTGGTCGCGCCAATCTTGAGCTTCTTGTCCTGCGCCATTGCGGGTGCCGAAAGCATCGCCGCACTGGCGACGAGAGCAAGCAAAAGTTTCTTCATTTTCTTCTCCTCCACGGAATGTCCGGTCGCCGTTTTGACGCGCGGTACATGTCGGACCGTTTCGCGATCCGAATTGTTCTGGGGTCAGGCCCCTTGATTGCGTTTTTGATCCAGCATGACCGCACCGACGATCAGCGCCCCTTTGAGGACCTGCTGGTAGTAAGATTCGATGCCGAGCAGATCGAGACCGTTGTTCATGACGCCGATAATGAGCGCGCCGATCAGGGTTCCCGTGACGCGACCGACACCACCCGAGAGGCTGGTACCGCCGATGACCACGGCCGCGATGGCGTCGAGCTCGTAGGCAACACCGGCCTGCGGCAGGCCGGAGCCCGTGCGAGCGGCAAGGATCATACCGGCAAGACCCGCAAGTGCTCCCGAGATGCAGTACACGGCGAACTTGATGCGGGTGACGTTGATGCCTGAAGTCACGGCGGCATGCGGGTTGCCGCCGACGGCGTAGATATAGCGGCCAAAGCGCGTGCGGTTGAGAACCCACCAAGAGGCAATGAAGACGACGGCGAGAACGACGACCGGCATCGGGATGCCGATAAAGTTGCCGGTTCCAAGCCAGCGAAAATCCGGGATAAGCGCCGGGACAGGTCTGCCGCCGCCATAGATCAGCGTCATGCCGCGTGCCGCCGACAGCATGCCGAGGGTGGCAACGAAGGCGGGGACGGAGAAGCGCGAGACGATTACACCGACGACCATGCCGCATGCGAGACCGACGAGAATGCCCGCCGCGAACGCGACGAATGCCGGATAGGGGCCGCCCGCAACGCCGGCGGTCGCTGAAGTCGTCGCAAGGCTCGCGGCCACCATACCAGCGAGCGCTACGACCGAGCCGACGGAGAGGTCGATGCCCCGGGTCAGGATGACGAATGTCATGCCGATCGCCAGCACCCCATTGATAGATGTCTGTAGAAGCACGTTCGAGATATTGCCGGCGGTGAGGAAGTACTCGTTGGAGACCGACAGGATGAATGCCAGGAGCAGGAAGGCGAGAAAGATGCCGTATTCCTGGATGAGCAACTTGCGGTTATCCGAACCGAACCATGCGGCTGCCGGCTTGTTTTCTGTGGCGGACACTGTTCTTACCTCTTCCCATGCCGATCGAATCTTGAAAATGCGCGTCTGGCCCAGTGACCCGGGCCCGTCACGTAGAAAGGTGCACCAACGCCTGCGCGTCTGTCTCCGCGCGCGGATAGATGCCAGTCGAGCGACCGTTGCGCATGACGAGGATGCGGTCGGACATGCCCAGCACTTCGTCGATTTCCGATGAAATCATCACTACGGTTCCACCAGCCTCGGCGAATTCGCAGATGATGCGATAGATCTCGCGCTTGGCGCCGACATCGACGCCACGCGTCGGTTCATCGAGCAGAAGCACCTTGGGATTGCGCAGGAACCACTTGCCCAGGACGACCTTTTGCTGATTGCCGCCTGACAGGCCCGAGACCGGCATCGTGTCGCGGGCCGCCTTGATCGCAAATCTTTCGATCATGTTCCGGCTGGCAGCCTGCTCGCCGCGGCGACGCATGACGAAATTGGGGCTGAGTTCCGGCAGGCTGGCAAGCGCAATGTTGCCTCTGACGCTATCGGTCAGATTGAGCCCGGTCAGCTTGCGGTCCTCGGTAACGAAAGCGAGCCCGTGCTCCATCGCGTCAGCCGGCTTGCTGACCTTGACCGGCGCGCCATCGATCCTGATTTCGCCGCTATCGAGACGATCGAGACCAAAGATGCAGTTGAAAATTTCCGACCGGCCGGATCCCATAAGTCCGTAGATCCCGAAGATCTCACCCTTGCAAACCGAAAACGAAATGTCGTCGATCTTGCCGGCGGCTGTCAGCCCCGTAACCTGTAGGCCATCCGTTTCCGTCGGCGTGTTGGTCTTGATATATTCCTCGCCCAGTTCCCGACCGACGATCATCTTGATCAGGCTCGGCCTGTCGATATCAGCCAAGTCACCCGAGCCGATATAGGAGCCGTCGCGGAACACCGTGTAGGCATCCGCGATCTGGAAGATTTCTGACAGGCGGTGCGAGACGTAGACGATACCCTTGCCGGCGGCCTTCAGCCGTTCGATCGTTTTGAAGAGCTGCTGCGCTTCCTTTTCGCCGATTGCCGATGTCGGCTCGTCCATGAAGATGACTTCCGCATCGTGGCTGAGCGCCTTGGCGATCTCGACCAGTTGCATCTGCGCAACCGAAAGGTTCATCATGAACTGAGTGGGACGGATCTGGAATTCGAGCTGATCCAGCAACCGCTGGGCGTTACGGTTCATCGTCTTGAAGTCGACGCCGCCGAAGCGCCCGGAGGGTTCGCGACCAAGATAGATGTTTTCCGCCACGGTCATATGAGGGACAGGGCTCAGTTCCTGTTCGATGATCGCGATGCCAGAGGCGAGCGCTTCGGCTGGGCCTGAAAAATCGACGTCCTGACCGCGACGGCGAATGGAGCCGGCATCGCGCTTGTAAATGCCCATGAGGATTTTGAGGAAGGTCGACTTTCCGGCGCCGTTGCCGCCACACAGCGCGTGCACCGAGCCCGGCTTCAGCTGAAAGCGACCCTCACGCAATGCGGCAACGCCGCCGAAGGACTTCTTCAGTCCTTCCACCTCAAGCAGATATTCCACGCTAATTTCCTCCGATGATCCTTCCGCTCGATGAGCGTCGGACCAATCACTGTCTGGGTTAACCGCCCTCCAGCGGCCAGCACGTGACATTTGTCAGATAGTTTTCGACAAATGTCAACATGCCTTCATTGTAGGCTGAAGGTGTCCCTATGGTGAGCAAAAATCCTGTTTTTATCGTTTTAAAACAGACGGATGGACTGCTTGGTGGGGAGAGCGAGACCTTGGGGGCGAAGGGGCGATACGCGCAAGAAAGAAGCGATAGCTGCTGAAAATCTCACCAAACAGCACTTTTCTTTTTCAAACCGGTCGCTATTCCTAGGTCAACCGATGCGCCGAATTTGGCGCCCATCGAGCAAAAGGATCCGATGATGAAAGCCTTGGTACTGGAAGAAAAGGGCGTTCTCGCCCTTCGAGACATTGACCTGCCGCTGGCGGTCGGAGCTTCGGAACTGAAGATCAAGATTCACACGGTTGGCGTCTGCGGCAGCGACGTACACTACTACACGCATGGCGCAATCGGACCGTACGTGCTGCGTGAGCCAATGGTTCTGGGACATGAGGCGGCCGGGACGGTGATCGAGGTTGGCTCGGCCGTTTCCGGTTTCAAGGTTGGAGACCGGGTGTGCATGGAACCGGGAATACCGGACCTCTCGTCGCGCGCATCCAAGCTCGGCATCTATAACGTCGATCCCAGCGTCCGGTTCTGGGCAACGCCGCCGATCCACGGCGTTTTGACATCCGAAGTCGTCCATCCCGCGGCGTTCACCTACAAGCTTCCCGACAACGTGTCCTTCGCCGAAGGCGCGATGGTGGAGCCATTTGCCATTGGCATGCAGGCTGCAGCGCGTGCCCGCATCGCCCCCGGCGATGTTGCGGCGGTGATCGGAAGCGGCCCGATCGGGATCATGGTCGCTCTGGCGGCGCTCGCTGGTGGGTGCAGCCGCGTGTTCATTTCCGATTTCAGCGCACCGAAACTCGCAATCGCTGCCCAGTATTCCGGTATCACCCCTGTCAATATCGGGGAGGAAAGCTTCGCCGAGGTCATCGCACGGGAAACCGACGGCTGGGGCGCCGATGTTGTTTTCGAAGCCAGCGGCAGCCCGAAGGCCTATGACGAGATATTCGACCTCGTTCGCCCGGGTGGAGCTATCGTGATGGTCGGCCTGCCGGTGGACAAGGTTTCGTTCGACGTTGCAGGCGCGATCTCGAAGGAAATCCGAATAGAGACGGTCTTCCGCTACGCCAATATCTTCGACCGGGCGCTGCAGCTGATTGCATCCGGCAAGGTGGACCTTAATCCGCTGATTACCGAGACTTTCCCTTTCGACAAGAGCATTGAGGCCTTTGAGAGGGCAGCAGCCGGCAACCCGTCAGACGTCAAGCTGCAGATCCTTCTGGGTGACGCCGCGGTTTAGGAAAATCCGATCAGTTCTGAAGGCCGGTGGCCGGGAAAGCATGGGATCGTCACGCGAGATCATGCCGTCCCGGCCGCGGCTTTTGCGATGTGACGGTAGGACCACCTGGACATCCCAACGATAGACCTGTCTCTTCGGTGCCAATTGATCGTGAGTGCGGAGGCCGGCCTTAAAGCCGACCTCCGGTTTTGTTACTTGCCCGAGGCCTGGGCGGAGTACATGTAGCTGTCATAGCTGTATTCGGCGACGCGGAACCACTCGAAGGACTCGTCCCTGAACTTCTTCCAGCCCGGATAGATCTTTGCCCATGCCGGGTGCTTGGCGCTATATTCCGCGTAGAGTTCGAACGTCGTCTTGTAGGCGGCATCCATGACATCGCGTGGCAGCGGTCGCAGTTTGACGCCCTTGCCGACGAGCGAACGGATCGCCGCGGTGTTCTTCACATCGTAGAGTGCCTGCATGTTGATGTTCGCCGCCTTGCAGGCGGCATCGAGTGCGGCCTTGTAGGCGGGAGGCAGACCCTCATACTGTGCCTTGTTGATGAAGAAGTGGATTGTGAGGCCACCTTCCCAATAGGCCGGATAGTAGTAGTTCGGCGCAATCTGGTAGAAGCCGAGGCGTTCGTCGTCATAGGGACCGATCCATTCGGCCGCGTCGATCGTTCCGCGCTCGAGAGCCGGATAGATATCGCCCCCCGGTAGCTGCTGCGGCACCACGCCGAGCCGAGACATCACTTCGCCGGCGACACCGGCGATGCGCATCTTGACGCCCTTGAGGTCGGCGACGCCCTTGATCTCCTTGCGGAACCATCCACCCATCTGGGCACCGGTGGCCCCGCCGGGGATGCCAACCACGCCATAGGCAGAGAGAAACTCGTTATAAGCCTCATTGCCGCCGCCGTGGTAAAGCCAGGCGTTCTGCTGACGACCATTGAGACCGAAGGGGATGGTCGAGCCGATCGCAAATGTCGGATCCTTGCCGGTGAAATAGTATCCGCAGGTATGAGCGATCTCGACGGTGTTCGCTTTCACCGCATCGATCGCCTGCGGTCCGGGTACGAGTTCGCCGGCCTGAAACACCTGAATTTGGAATTTCCCGTCGGTGATCTTCGACAGTGTCTCCGCCATGACGGTTGCGCCGCCGTAAATCGTGTCGAGGTTGTTCGGGAAGCCCGAAGTCAGGCGCCATTTGATGCTCGGCAGTTCTTGGGCAACCGCCGGTGCGGCGAGTGCGGTCGCGGCGACTGTTGCCGCCCCTCCGACTGCGCCTTTCGTCAGGAAATTGCGTCTGTTGATGGTTTCCGTCATTGCGTTTCCTCCTCCTCAGGTTCGGCAGTATCGAACGCACGCTGTGCGATCAAAGCGTGTGTCTAGTTTTTCGGTGCGCCGAAGCTTGGCGTCGGGGAACCGAAATCTGGTGCAGGGATATCGACGGCCGGGGCGGCGGGATCGCCGGAAGACTGCTCCGGTGCGCCGAAAGGCTGGGTCGGTGTTCCAAACGGGTTAGCGCCATCGGCACCCGGCATCGGTACGTTGAGCTCAATCGTCGATGGATCGACGACGGCAGATCCTGATTTGTAGTGGGTCACGAGACCCGGAAAGACGATGACGACGACGACCATGACGAGCTGGATCGCCAGGTAGGGCAGGGAGCCCATGTAGATCTGGCCGGATGTGACCGGCTGGATTGTCGCACCGGTGATGCGATCCTTGTAGGCCCGTGTCGGAGCGACGGAGCGCAGGTAAAACAGCGAGAACCCGAACGGCGGATGCATGAACGACGTCTGCATGTTGATCGCCAGCATCACGCCGAACCAGATCAGGTCGATGCCGAGCGCATCGGCAACCGGTGCCAGCAGCGGGATGATGATGAAGGCCAGCTCGAAATAATCGAGAAAGAAGGCCAGGAAGAATACGAGCAGATTGGCAACGATCAGGAAGCCGATCTCGCCGCCCGGGATCGACGTCATCAGGTGCTCTACCCAGACGTGACCGTCGACACCGTAGAAGGTCAGCGAAAACACGCGCGCGCCGAGCAAGATGAAGATCACGAAGGAGGACAGTTTCGCCGTCGCGTAAAGGGCCGACTTGACCATCGCCAGCGTAAGCTTGCGATTGAAGGCTGCAAGAAGCAGAGCACCGACTGCGCCCATCGCGCCGCCTTCGGTCGGCGTCGCAAGGCCGATAAAGATTGTGCCGAGAACGAGGAAGATCAGCACGAGCGGCGGCACGAGCGAGGTGATGACCTTGGCCACAAGCTTCCAGCCACGAAGCGATCGCGCCTCGATGGGAAGAGCCGGCACGCTTGCCGGACGCAGAAAGGACATCAGGATGATGTAGCCGGTATAGGCAGCAACCAGCATGAGACCGGGCACGAGTGCGCCCTTGTACATGTCGCCGACCGACCGGCCGAGCTGGTCGGCCAGAATGATCAGCACGAGGCTGGGCGGAATAATCTGGGCAAGCGTTCCCGACGCTGCGATCGTGCCGGCCGCGACCCGTCGGTCGTAACCATATCGCAGCATGATCGGCAGGGAGATCAGGCCCATCGAGATGACGGAGGCCGCAACGACGCCTGTGGTGGCTGCAAGGATGGCGCCCACGAAGATGACCGCGAAGGCGAGCCCGCCGCGGATCGGGCCGAACAGCTGGCCGATCGTATCGAGCAGATCCTCGGCCATTCCGCTTCGCTCGAGAATCAGCCCCATGAAGGTGAAGAACGGAATGGCGAGCAGTGTCTCGTTCGACATCTGCCCGAAGATGCGGTCAGGGATCGCTCCGAACAGGTTGATGGGCAAAAGGCCCATTTCGATGCCGATGAAACCGAAGACAAAGCCGACAAAGGCGAGTGCGAAGGCAACCGGATAACCAAGCAGCAACACGACGATCAGTGATAGAAACATGATCGGCGCGAGATTTTCCGCAAAGAATGCAAACATATGAGCGTATCCTGCTACGAATTAGAGCGCTTGCGCTTCGGCGTCGGCGAGAGCGACGGCGTCGGGCATCGCACCGCTGAGGATCGCTAGCCGTTTGATGAGTTCCGACAGTCCCTGGAGTGCCAGCAGGCCGAAACCAATCGGGATCATGGCCCAGACTGGCCACAGCACCAGCCCACCGGTATTGTTGGAGACCTCTCCGCTCACATATTTGGCGATGACGATCGGCCAGGACAGGTAGATGGTGACGAGGCAGAACGGCATCAGGAAGAAGATTGTCCCGAACACCTCGATCCAAAGCTGCGCCCGTCTGGGGAGCTGGCCATAGACCAGATCGACCTTGACGTGCTCGCTGCTCAGCAATGTCCAGGCCGCCGCCAACAGGAAGGCTGCGGAGAAAAGGTACCATTGCGCCTCGAGCCAGGCATTTGAGCTCAGATTGAAGACTTTTCGGGTCACTGCGTTGATGGCGCTGATCAGCACTGCCGCCAACAAAAGCCATGAAACGGCTTTACCGAAAAGCGTGTTCATCGCGTCGATAGCGCGCGACACGGCGAGTAGACCAGACATTACAAACCCTCCCAGGCAAGCTGCCCGAAGGCAGCTGTCCCATGCACTACTATCGCCGCAAATCACACGCGACAAGAGCATTATGACAAGAGGTCAATCTCGCGGTCTGGGAAAAGGCTTCGATACACGTTGCTATGGGCTGGAACAGACCATGACGTAGGGAGCGCAAACGTCCCCGCTGATTCTCTATTTCGACGCTTGTTCTTTTCGCATCCAGCATGAACGCGTGACGCGCATGACGAGAGATTTCTGTCGTCAAATCAGTGTCTTTGAGAAAATAGGTCTGGTTTCAGCCGCCGTCGCTTCAGGCGATAATTGAAGGCTAGCGCACCGACGGCAAGCAAACGGGCGCCTAGGGCGCCCGTCGCAATACAGATCCGGAGCGGCCTTATTCGGCCACAACCGTCTTTCCGCCTTCCCACTTGTAGACGGAAAAGCTCTGCGAGCTGAGATCGCCGGTTTCACCGTAGGTCAGTTCGCCAATGGCAGTCTTGATACCGGTGCCATCCTTGAGCGCGGCAGCAACTGCCTCAGCGTCGTCGGTGCTGCCAGCCTTGGCGATGCCGGCGGCGATGACCTCGACGGCTGCATAGGCGTTGAGGGTAAAGGCTTCGGCGGGGATCTTTTTTGCAATGAGCGCATCGGCCGCGGCCTTGCTGTCGGTATTCTTCAGCGCGTCGGCAGCGTTGGTGAAGATCGTGCCGTTGGCTGCGTCGCCGCCGGTGGTGATGAACTCGCTGTTGGAAAGGCCGTCACCCGCGATCAGCTGCACATTCATGCCGGCATCCTTCATCTGGCGCACCAGAAGGCCTGCTTCCGGGTGATAGCCGCCGAAATAGAGGACTTCGGTGCCTTCCGACTTCAGGCGTGTCACTAGCGCGCTAAAATCCTTGTCGCCCGCCGTCAGCGCATCGTTGAAGACTTCCGTGATGCCGGACGCATTCAGCGACGCCTTGAAGGCATCGGCGAGACCCTTGCCATACTGCCCCTTGTCGTTGAGGATGGCGATCTTCTTGTCCTTGAATTTCTCGACCACGAATTTTGCTGCAACGTCCGCCTGCTGGTCGTCCCGGCCGCAGGTGCGAAACACGGTGGAAAGGCCACGCGCGGTCAGTTCCGGCGAAGTGGCTGTCGGGGTAACCATCAGCGCACCGTTTTCGGCAAACGCGACCGAGGCGGGGATAGAGACGCCCGATGTGACAGGGCCGACCACGAAACGGATATCGTCGGCGATCAGCTGATTGGCGGCAGAGACGCCCTGCTTCGGTTCGCCGGCATCGTCGACAATTTTCAGCACGATCTTCTCGCCGTTGACGCCGCCCTTCTTGTTGATTTCCTCGACCGCGGTTTCCGCGCCGTTCTTGATCTGCGCGCCGATCGCAGCAACCGGGCCGGTCAGCGGCGCGATGAGGCCGACCGTGATGTCGGCGTAGGCAAGCGGGGCGAATGCGAGTGTGGCAGCGAGTGCCGCAGTGATTGTCTTCAATGTCATGTCAGTCTCCTGGGATGCGGACCTCCCGACCCGCGTGCTAATCGTGCGCCGAACCCGCTCAAACCGTCGGCAATGCCATGACTGGTGGAAGAGGGAGGGCGCGTCCGGTCCGCGCGTGGCCATAGTGAGCTTCTCCGTGCGTCCGACAATTTTCCTAGAAATATTGGGCCGGTGACGCAAGAAGATAACCGGAAGCAATGACCTCTTGATTGAATAATTCACGCCTTCTTGTGGGGACGTGATGGGCGGCTGCAGCCGTGCCCTTTCATGCCGGCAACTCACACGACGGAACCAACCCATGATCCGGGCAGCCGTCCATGGCGCCCCGACGGCGATCAGCGGATACGTGTCGTTCTCCACACTGCGCCGCGGTTCGAAGACAACGACGGTGGGCATATTGCTGATAGTGGCGACTCAGATGCTGAAAGCGGCTCCGATCAACGCCCTAGTGTAATCGGCCTTCGGGGCGTCAAAGATCGCGTCCGTATCGCCTTCCTCAACGATCTTTCCGTTGTTCATGACGATCACATGATCCGCGATGGCCCTGACCACGGCAAGGTCGTGGCTGATGAAGACGTAGGAAAGGTTGTGGTCGGACTGCAGCTTGCGCAACAGGTCGATCACCTGTCCCTGCACGGACCGGTCGAGTGCCGAGGTCGGTTCGTCGAGGATAACCACACGCGGCTTGAGGATCATCGCGCGGGCAATCGCGATGCGCTGGCGCTGACCGCCGGAAAATTCGTGCGGGTAGCGGTTGCGCGCCTGGGGATCGAGCCCGACTTCGGTCAGGGCGGCGATCGCACGCCGGTCTCGATCCGCCTTGTTCAGCGAAGGCTCGTGGACGAGCAGACCTTCGGTGATGATCTCGCCGACTGTCTGACGCGGCGAGAGAGACCCAAAGGGATCCTGGAAGACGAGCTGCATCTCCTTGCGCAGGGACCGCATCTGCCGACGGTCGAAGCCGGAGATGTCGGTCTTGTCGAAGCGGTAATGACCATCGCTGTGGAGAAGCCGGAGCAGCGCGCGCCCAAGCGTCGATTTCCCCGAGCCGGACTCACCAACGATGCCGATCGTCTGGCCCTGCCTGAGCTTGACGGTGACGCCGTCAACGGCCCGGAAACTCTTTGGACCCTTTGAAAAAAGTCCGCGGCCGATCGGAAAATCGACCGTGACATCGCGTCCCTCCAGGATGATCGGCGCGTTTTCCGCCGGCGGTTGCTTGCGACCCTGCGGTTCGGCATCGATCAGCATGCGGGTATAGGCGGAAGTCGGAGCCTCGAAGATCTGTGATGTGGCTCCCTGTTCCACCACTTCGCCGCGCCGCATGACGACGACACGTTCGGCAAAATGCCGGACAATGCCGAGATCGTGGGTGATCAGCACAATCGCCATGCCGAAACGCTTCTGGAGCGAGCGCAGCAGTTTCAATATCTGCGCCTGGACCGTCACATCAAGCGCCGTCGTCGGCTCGTCGGCGATCAGGACGTCGGGTTCGTTGGCAAGCGCCATGGCGATCATGACGCGCTGCCGCTGGCCGCCGGACAGTTCATGCGGGTAACTGTCAATGCGGCGGGCGGGATCAGGAATGCCGACCAGTTCCAAGAGTTCCAGCACGCGGCTGCGGGCCGCTTTCCGGCTGCCGCCGCGGTGGTAGACGATCGGTTCGGCGATCTGGCGGCCGATCGTGTAAAGCGGATCGAGCGAGGTCATCGGTTCCTGAAAGATCATCGTGATCTTGGCACCGCGGATCTTGTTGAGCTCGTTATTTCGCAGTCCGACCAGTTCCTTGCCCCGATAGGCGGCGGAGCCAGTGACGGTGCCGTTTCCAGCGAGCAGGCCCATAATGCCCATCATTGTCTGGCTCTTGCCGGAGCCGCTCTCGCCGACGACGGCGAGCGTCTCGCCGGCACGGACATCGAAGCCGATGCCCTTGACCGCATTGACCATGCCATCCGGCGTCGTGAAATTCACTCTCAGGTCGCGGATAGAGAGAATGGTGTCTTTTTGATCGGTCATGTCAGCGATCCTTCGGGTCGAGCGCGTCGCGCAGGCCGTCGCCGATAAAGTTTAACGAAAACAGCGTTGCCACGAAGAAGATGGAGGGAAAGATCAGGAGCCAGGGTGCCGACTGGATATTGTTGGCGCCTTCCGAAATCAGAGCGCCCCAGCTGGTCAGTGGCGCCTGAACCCCGAGCCCGAGGAAAGACAGAAAGCTTTCCAGGAGGATTACCTTCGGAACCACGACGGTGACGAAGACGATCACCGGTCCGATCGTGTTCGGGATGATATGCCGGCGGATGATTTGCCAGTCGCTCAGGCCGAGCGCTTGGGCAGCGCCCACGAATTCCCGGCGCTTCAGCGCCAGCGTCTGGCCTCGCACGATGCGCGCCATGTCGAGCCATTCCACAGCACCGATCACCAGGAAGATCAGGATGAAGGAACGACCAAAGAAGACGACCAGGACGACGACGAGAAAGACGAAGGGGAGAGAGTAGAGGATTTCGACGAAGCGCATCATGACATTGTCGACACGGCCGCCAAGATAACCCGCGGTCGCGCCGTAGAGCACGCCAATGCCAAGCGAGACGAGGCTGGCCAGCACGCCGACGGCAATCGAGATCTGGCCGCCGAGCATGACACGGGCAAGCAGGTCGCGGCCGTTCGGATCCGTGCCGAACAGGAAGTATTCCCGGCTGACATTCCCTTCGACCTTGAGAACGCGCCCGTCTTTTTCGGTCGCCACTACCTTGGTGTCGTCGAACTCGTTGGCACGGTCGAAATAACGCGTCGTGCGTGGGTCGATCGGATCCTCGGCGCTGATGGTCGCGGAAAAGATCTGGCCCGTCACCTCGAACGCGTCGAGGTTGACGCGGGCGCGAGTCGCGACGCCTTGCATGGCGCCCTCCAGCGATGCCTCGTCTGGCCGCGGCTCGAGACTTGGCGCCACCGTCACATAGGAAGAAAAGACCTGGTCATAGCTATGAGGCACAAAAAGTGGGCCGAGATAGGAAAAGAGCGCGATCAGAACGAGCATCACGCAGCCGCCCATCGCCGCCTTGTTGCGACGGAAGCGGATGGCGGCAAGCTGGAAAAGACTGCGGCTTGTGCTCTGGGGCGGGGTGGAAGCCGGATCGGTGGCGATATCAGTCATGACGGACCCTCGGATCGAGCAGGCCGTAGAGAAGGTCGACCAGGAGATTAAAGACGATAACAAAGATGGCGATCAGAACGACGGTGCCCATGACCAGCGTATAGTCACGATTCAGCGCTCCGAGCACGAAATAACGGCCGACGCCCGGAATGGTGAAGATGGTCTCGACGACGGCCGAGCCGGTCATCAATGCGGCGGCACAGGGTGCGAGATAGGAGACGACCGGCAGCATGGCGCCGCGCATGGCATGCGTGATGACGACGATCCGCGCCGGCAGGCCATAAGCGCGCGCGGTGCGGATATGGTCGGCATGCAGCGCCTCGATCATGGAGCCGCGCGTCAGCCTGGCGAAAACGGCAAGCTGCGGCAGCGCCAGTGCGATCATCGGCAGGAGCAGGAACGAGAACGAACCATCTCCCCAGCCACCGGCCGGCAACAGCGCAAGAAGAATTGCGAAAATCAGCGTCAAAACCGGGCCGACGACGAAATTCGGGATCGTCGTACCCATCGTCGCGAGCGTCATGATGGAAAAATCGAGCACGCTGTTCTGGCGCAGGGCCGCGATCGTGCCGAGCGTCACGCCGCCAATCAGGGCAAGAAGCAGAGCGTAGAAACCGAGTTCAATGGAGTAGGGAAGGCCTTTTCCGATCAGTTCCGCGACGGTGTTGTCCTTGTAGATATAGCTTGGACCGAAATCACCCTGCACGGCATTGCCGATATAGGTGAGATATTGACGCCATAACGGCTGGTCTAGCTGGTAGGTCCGCATGATGTTTTCCATCGTTGCGGGTGGCAGCGGACGTTCCAGGTTAAAGGGACCGCCCGGAGCAAAACGCATCAGGAAGAAGGAGATCGTCACGACGATGAAAAGCGTCGGGACGGCGCTCGCAAGGCGGCGCAGGATAAAAGACAGCATGCAGTAGTCTCCTGCGGGATGGCGTCCGAAACGCTGTCGGACGCCATCCCGTGTCGATTATTCGGAAACGCTCAGGAAGCGGCTCAGGTGCTCATTGGCAGCATTGTCCTGCCAGCCCTTGATGCGGTCCGAAACAAGCCACAGATCGGCCTGGGTCAGGAAGGGAGCAATCGGCTGGTCGCGCATCAGGATTGTTTCCGCCTCATGCATGATCTTCGATCGCGCAGCCGGATCCGTTTCCGCATACGACTTCTTCATCAGATCGTCGAATTCCTTGCTCTCGTAATGCCCGTAATTGAAGGTCTTGTTGGTCGAGAGGTTCAGGGCGAGGAAGTTTTCCGGGTCGGCATAATCGGCAACCCAGCCGGCACGTGCCACGTTGAACTTGCCGCCTTCCTGGAGATAGGCGTAGTGCGAGGAGACATCGAGATTGCTCATCGTCACCTTGGCACCGAACGTGTTTTTCCACATGTCGGCAACGGCGGTGGCGACACGTTCGTGGTTCGGGTTGGTGTTGTAGCGGACCTCGATATTGAGCGGCTTGCCGCCTTCACCGTAACCGGCTTCCTTCATCAGTTCGATCGCCTTGTCTTCGCGGTCGAGCTGGGAAAGTTCTGCGAAATCGGCCTTGGCGGGTTCGCCATAGTTCGCCATGCCCGGCGGCACCAGCGAATAGGCGGGAAGCTGCGACCCGCTATAGATCTTCTTGGCCAGGAAATCGCGGTCGACGGCCATGGACAGGGCCTGGCGGACACGAACGTCGTTGAAGGGCGCCTCGCGGCCATCGAAGACGTAATAATATGTCGCAAGCGTCGGAGACACGTGCACCTGGTCCTTGTAGGCCGAGCGCAGCCGCTCGATCTGGTCAGCGGAGAAGTTATAGACGAGATCCATTTCCTTCGCCTCGAAGCGGCGGACGGATGCGGCCTGGTCGTCGATCGGGTAGAAGATCACCTTGTCGAGCTTGACGTTGGCGGCATCCCAGAAATTGGGGTTCTTTTGGACAACGAGGCTGTCGTTCGGCACGTGGCTGACGAGCTGGAAGGCCCCGTTAGACACCATCGTGCCTGGCTTGACGAAATCGGCGCCGTTCTTCTCAAGGCTTGCCTTGGAGACAGGCAGGGCAGTCTGGTGAGCAAGAAGTTCAAGGAAGAAGGGGGTCGGGCGCTCGAGGGTGATCTCGAACGTCTTGTCATCAACGGCCTTGATGCCGAGTTCCTTCGGATCGGCCTTGCCGGTGTTGACCATTTCCGCGTTCTTGATCGGGTAGAGGATGTTCGCATATTTCGCGGCGGTCTTCGGATCTTCCACGCGCTTGAACGAGAATTCGAAATCCTGCGCCGTGACGGGCGAGCCATCGGACCACTTGGCATTCTCACGCAGCTTAAACGTGTATGTCAGTCCGTCGTCGGAGACTTTCCACGACTCCGCTGCACCCGGTACAATCTTGCCCGCCGCGTCGTAGATCGTCAGACCTTCATAAAGATCCTTCAGAATGAAGGCTTCGATATTGATCGAGGTCTGGGCCTGATCGAGCGTTTGCGGTTCGCCGGAATTGCCACGATGAAGCACCGTTTCAGCAAATGCCGGTGCCCCAGCCAGCAGAGTTGATCCGAGCAAAGCGACCGCTGCCGCACGCATGAGACGAGATGACATACCGTTATCCTCCTGGTTTTCCGTCCGATTGGGCGAGTGAATGCCAGAAATACCGGAACCGCAAGGCTTTTTTGCTTTCGACTCAAATGCGGAGTGTATATCCGCGCGCCTCGACTAACCTCATAATTGCAGGGTCCTGCAGGGGCGATAGCCCGGGTATCCTGACCTGGCATCCGCGCCAGACCGTGAATCGAGAGAGCAGCGACATTTCACGTTCAGGTAAACCGAGCAGCGAATACCATGGTGTCGCGATCAGGGTGCCTGGAGTAATTTTATTGCAGGAGCACAAATGAAAGCGGTTTCCACCGATCCATCTCGATACAATCAGGGAGGGCATGGCTGGGCACCATCGGACTGCCATATGCGCCTCTCGCGATATGACGATCCGGCACCCCATCAGCGGCTCTCAAACATCGGGGACGGTGTAGCGTCGGCTATCACGGGCAACGAGCCGATGAGGTAAAGCGTCACGAATCTGCACGCTCCGCGGCTCATCCCTTCAACAAAGCGCTTTGGCCAAGCATGCGGCAGGTCGCGCCTAGTGGCGCTTTCTTCTGTAGATCTTGTTGCCGTGTGGACCGCTGACGACCGGCGTCCTGTCCCGATTTTCGGTGACCAGGGTTCGCCACCGGTAGAGACGATCGCCTGCAAGTTCTCCGCTTGCGACTGCAGCCTGAACGGCACATCCGGGTTCGTGGACATGGCTGCAATCGCGAAACCGGCACTGCGATGCCAGTTCGGCGATATCGGAAAAGAAGACATCGATACCGTCGGCAACATCACTTACATACAGCGTCCGGATCCCGGGTGTATCGATCACCCATCCGCCACCCGGTAGCGCGTGCAGCGATCGTGCCGTCGTGGTGTGTCTGCCCTGCGAGTCGTATTCCCGGATCGTGCCGGTCTTCTGTGTGTCCGACTGAGACCCGACGAGCGAGTTGACCAGGGTTGATTTCCCAACGCCCGACGATCCCACGAGCGCGCAGGTCTGTCCCTCGCCGCACCACGGCGCCAGGAGTTCGCGTGCCTCTACCGAGCGTCCGTTCAGGAGGATAACGGGCAGGCCAGGCTGCAGTCCCTGCGCCTGGACCCGGAAGACGTCAGCGTCTTCGGTCGTGTCCGCCTTTGTCAGGACGATCACCGGGTTGCTCCCGGCTTGTTCGGCGAGGATCAGATACCGTTCCAACCTTGAAAGGTTGAATTCGGCGTTGCAGGACGTCACGATGAACAGGGTATCGACGTTGGCAGCAACCAGTTGCGGGATCGTGTCGTTCCCCGCACGTCGTTGAAAGAGAGTTTTCCGTTCGAGACGGCGAACCAGCATGCCGCTGATCGGGTCGGCGAGGATCCAATCGCCGACCGCGAAATCGGCTGTGTTGGCGTTGGCTGGGAGCTCGAGGGCGGCCGGACCACCGGCATCAATAGCCTCCACGCGCGACCGGTGGACGGAGGCAATGCGCCGCGGCGCGAGTTCGTCTTCATCGGATGTGAGCTGATCCGAAAAGAAGTCCGACCAGCCAAGTCGTTTAAGCGCTGTCATGTGAAGGGAGTCGATCAAAGGAAGGTCGCAATCTTTGGAGCTGTTAGGGTTGGACGGGGCCTGTTGGCTTCGGTTTCCCTTGGCTGCGCGAGAAGTTTGGCCGAAAAGAGTCTATGAGCGTTGGTGCGTCGCGGACGGAGGCAAGTTCTTTTGGACGCTGGCATACACAACCATCCTCTTCAGACTGTATGCGCGGGGCGGTTGGCGGACAAGCCCTAACGAACCTCGTCGTGCGGGACGGGTCTGCAGAGCAGGTCAAAACTAAAGGTTGACTTGGCGGCCCTTCGTCTCTATCTTTGGTTTATCGATCTTTTGCTTGCTGAACTTTGGTTACCGCGCGATTGGCACCGCGCTCTGAACGAACTTCCCTCTCAAAATCAATCGTTACACTCATCCGTTCGGCTTCGGTCCTACGGTCACTCAACATTGCTTTGAAAGGGTTCATCATGACCACAGGCACAGTAAAATGGTTTAATTCCACCAAGGGTTTCGGCTTCATCGAGCCTGACAACGGCGGCGCTGACGCGTTCGTCCACATCTCTGCCGTCGAGCGCGCGGGAATGCGCGAAATCGTAGAAGGCCAGAAGCTTGGCTACGAACTCGAGCGCGACGCGAAGTCGGGCAAGATGTCGGCCTGCAACCTTCAGGCTGCCTAATCGTACCTGGTTTCGTCCTTGACCACGGATGTACCGGCACCGACGACACCAAGTTATCTGAGAGGCCGGGCTTATAGCCTGGCCTTTTTTGTTGGCTCGCTCAAAGCAGGCTCAACCACAGGAAAATCCATGACACAGACCCATTCGAAATCCAGACAGCAGGCCGAGATTGCCTTCGGCAACACGCAGACGCAGTTCTTTTCCCGAAATCACGCCGTCGCGGAAATGGACTCCCTCGTTGCGGCGCGCGAGACGAAAACACAAAGGCTGCGGCAGGCACGCCTCGCGAAGGATGCCGACGACATCGCCAGGGCATCCGCAGGCCTGATCGCAATGCGCGCCCGCAAGTCCGACCTTTAAGGATGCCATCTTGATGGACCAGAACACCGAGTGGACATCCGGTCAGCTGCGACGCGCGATCAAGGCGGCAGGCGTGGCGCTGTGGACCTGGAACGTCGATACGGACGCGTTCACGATGGACCAGCGTGGATATGCACTATGGGATTTGGAGGTCGATGGCGTCCTGTCCTTTGAGGACCTGTCGGCCAAGGTCCATCCGGCCGACCGCGATCGTGTGAGGGCAGCGTTCTCGGCAACACGTGCCGTCGTTGGACCTTACGAGATCGACTTCAGGATCATGAGCGATGTTGAAGTTCGCTGGATCTCAGCACGCGGTCAGGGGAGCGATGAGGATATTCTGGCTCGGCAGATGACCGGCATCTTTCTCGATGTCACAGGCCGCAAGCAGGCTGAAGAAGGGCATGAGCTTCTCGCCGGAGAAATGAGCCACCGGGTCAAGAACCTGCTCGCCATCGCGTCAGGGCTGACGCAGATGACATCCCGGTCCTCGAGTTCGATCGCCGATATGACCTCACAGCTCACTCTAAGGCTAACCGCTCTCGGCCGTGCTCACGACCTTGTCCGGCCTTTACCTGGCGGGCAGGGCAAGGCCGCTCTTCTCGGTGACCTGATCACGATCTTGCTCTCCCCCTATGACGAGACGGCGGCGTTTGCTGGCCGTATTCGGGTAGCAGTTCCAAGGATGGGCGTGGGAGAGGCGGCAGCCACAGGCCTCTCGCTGGTGATCCACGAACTCGCCACGAATTCACTGAGATACGGCGCCCTGTCAGTCGGCACCGGAACACTGGATGTGTCCGGATCGGTCGAGGAGAACAATCTGATGGTGACCTGGATCGAGCAGGGCGGGCCCGAGGTTGTCTTCCCACAGGGCCCGGCCGGCTACGGTAGCAGAATGCTGGACCGTACCATGTCCGCTCACCTTGGAGGAACGATCTCCTATAACTGGACACCGGACGGAGCGCTGGTCACGCTTATCATCAACACGAGCCGGCTTGCCTCTTGACCGCTTAGAGAAGGCCTCGGCCGCAAGCCCGCGCCGGAAACTCCTACGGGCTGACGCGCAGCCGTGTTGTCGTTGAACGTCTGCGCGGTCGCTCTTTTGCCGGTGAATAAGTTAGCGTCCGCTTGTACCGGAAACATGGGTAGATGAAGCGCGCTGATCAGCGCTTTTCGACATCGACTCGAAGCGTGCAACGATCAGATCAAGGTCATACGGCTTCGAGAAGAATTGTGCCGAAGACGGCAAGTCGATCTCACCGGGCGTGATGCGACCGGAGGCAACCACGATCCCTGCGTGGGGGAAGCGAGCCGCGACTTCGTGGGCAAGGTCTACACCCGTCAGAAGGCCTGGCATCTGGATATCCGTGAACAGGAAGTGAATGGTCCCGTCGTCAATCTTGTCCAGGGCCTCGTCCACCGTGCCGGCTTCTATGACCTCGAACCCCGCATCCTCCAGGGCGTCTGTGACCGTCATCCGGATCAACACCTCGTCGTCCACCACGAGTACTTTGCGCATGTCCCACTCCCTGCATGTGGCCCTACAACAGACCGACGCGGTTATCGTTCCAAAAAACGCAGTGGGTATCAGACAACTGCATTGGCCTTTCCGGCTAATGCGTTCAATTGCAGTGGCAGTGGCAGCTTTCGGTGAGTAGCAAGGAGATGGCAGTATCCTTTGGTCTGCTTCGGGTGTGGGGACAATCTTCTTGTAGCCGATGGGCTATCGGCGGCGCTTTCAACACCACGGCTGTGACCGAAGCGGCCGCCCAGGGGTACGGCGCAAACATGTTGGTCATTGCGCTGCCAGCCGCCGACCACAAGACAGGAATGCACCCTACCGGACATCTGAACACACGGTTGTATTCAGATGTGCGGCGTGGTTCGGCGCACGTACGTCGCGCGCCTTGCTGCAACGCGCAGGATCCATGTCACGAGACCGGTACCGGCTCCACGAAGCCGGTGTCCGGATCTTCTCGGCCATGTACGGACGTGAATTCGCGGCTGAGAACGATCTTCTCAACGCGCTTGATCTAGACGTAATGTCATTGGATGAATTAAAGACCCTTTGCCAAAACGGGTTTGCACCCTCGGCCGCGTGACCATCGTAAGCCTTCGATCATTGCTTCATCGTCCGGCAAACGGACCGAGCAGCTTAAGGTCGAGGCAGGGGAGGTAGGAGCGTCAACGCGCTTCTCCTGTCCCATACCCGAATTTCTCCAAGCCGCGACGCGGATGCGTCGGAGGCAAACAAGGTTGCATTCACAATGAGCAACGCATTCCTCGCACATCTCTCCACCGAACTTGCGGGTCTGAGGTCTTCGGGTCTCTACAAGACCGAGCGGGTGATCGTTTCCAAACAGGCCGGCGAGATCGAAGTCGCATCTGGTCGCAAGGTTTTGAATTTTTGCGCCAACAATTATCTGGGCCTTGCCGACAACGCCGAACTGGTGGAGGCCGGCAAGAACGCGCTGGATCGTTACGGCTACGGCATGGCATCTGTGCGTTTCATCTGCGGGACGCAGGAAGAGCACAAGCAGCTCGAAGACCGGATTTCGAAGTTTCTGGGATTGGAGGATACGATCCTCTATTCGTCCTGCTTTGATGCCAATGGTGGATTGTTCGAGACGCTTCTCGGCGAGGAGGACGCGATCATATCGGACGCACTCAACCACGCTTCGATCATCGACGGGGTGCGCCTCTCCAAGGCAAAACGCTTCCGCTACGCCAATAACGACATGGCGGCGCTGGAGGAGGAACTGAAAAAGGCCGAAGGCAGCCGGTTCAAGATGATCGCCACAGACGGCGTATTTTCGATGGACGGCATCATCGCCAATCTTGCGGGCGTCTGCGACCTTGCCGAGAAATATGGCGCCATGGTCATGGTCGATGACAGCCACGCCGTTGGCTTCGTCGGCAAGCACGGTCGCGGCTCGGCGGAACATTGCGGCGTCGAGGGCAGGGTGGATATCATCACCGGCACGCTCGGCAAGGCGCTTGGCGGTGCATCGGGCGGCTACACGTCCGGCAAGAAGGAAGTGGTCGACTGGCTGCGCCAGCGCTCGCGTCCCTATCTGTTTTCCAACACCCTCGCTCCGGTGATTGCGAGCGCCTCGCTGAAGGTGTTTGACCTGATCGACAATGGTGACGCATTGCGCGCCCGGCTAGAAGCCAATTCCCGCCTCTTCCGCGATGAAATGAGCAAGCTTGGGTTCACGTTGGCGGGCGAGGGGCATCCGATCATTCCCGTCATGCTCGGCGATGCGTCGCTGGCGCAGGACATGGCGGCGAGGATGCTGGAAAAGGGTGTCTACGTCGTCGGCTTCGCCTTCCCGGTCGTACCGAAAGGCCAGGCCCGTATCCGCACCCAGATGTCTGCGGCGCATAGTGAGGACGATGTGCGCCGGGCCATTGCGGCGTTCGAAGAGGTCGGCAGGGAACTGCGCGTGATCGAGTAGACGCCCGGCCCGAACCGATCCAACTCATTGACAGGAATTTTTCGATGACCAACATGATGCGCGCCCTCGTCAAGTCGAAAGCCGAAACCGGTCTCTGGATGGAGCATATCCCTGTTCCGGACCCCGGCCCCAACGACGTGCTGATCCGGGTGAAGAAGTCCGCGATATGCGGCACCGACGTTCATATCTGGAACTGGGACAGTTGGGNATCTGGAACTGGGACAGTTGGGCCCAAAAAACCATTCCGGTGCCGATGGTCGTCGGCCACGAGTTCTGCGGTGAGATCGCGCAGGTGGGCTCTGCGGTCACCAAGGTCCAGGTCGGCGCGCGCGTCTCCGGCGAGGGGCATATCGTTTGCGGCAAGTGCCGCAACTGCCGCGCGGGGCGCGGACACCTTTGCCGCAACACGTTGGGCGTGGGTGTCCACCGGCCCGGATCTTTTGCCGAATTCGTCTGCATTCCCGAAGACAATGTCGTGCCGATCCCGGATGATGTGCCGGACGAGATTGCCGCGATCTTCGATCCGTTCGGCAACGCCGTGCACACCGCTCTCTCCTTCGATTTGGTCGGCGAGGACGTCCTGGTGACCGGAGCCGGTCCGATCGGCATCATGGGTGCGATGGTTGCCAAGCGCTCGGGCGCGCGCAAGGTCGTGATCACCGACATCAACCCGGTACGTCTGGCACTTGCCGAAAAGCTCGGCATCGACCACGTCGTCGATGCGTCCAAGGAAAACCTGTCGGACGTGATGAAGCGCATCGGTATGACCGAGGGCTTCGATGTCGGTTTGGAAATGTCGGGCGCGGCCCCCGCCTTCCGCGACATGATCGACAAGATGAACAATGGCGGCAAGATTGCCATTCTCGGCATCGCGCCGACCGGGTTCGAGATCGACTGGAACAAAGTGATCTTCAAGATGCTCAATCTCAAAGGCATCTACGGGCGGGAAATGTTCGAGACCTGGTACAAGATGATCGCCTTCGTGCAGGGCGGCCTCGACCTTTCGCCTCTTATTACCCATCGCATTGGCATCGACTCCTTCAGAGACGGGTTCGAGGCCATGCGCTCCGGCAATTCCGGAAAGGTCGTCATGGACTGGTGAAGCCAACATGAGGTCCAACAAAAAGCCGACCGATGGGGGCAATACGATGTCGATCAAGACTATAGGGCAGGCGAAGCTCTTCTGCTCAGGCCCTTTCGGCTTATGACCATCTTGCCGGAACAGGGAGCAAATGAAAACTGGAACCGTCGGATGGTCTTTCTGGCGCTTCCCATCATTCTCGCAAATCTGGCTCAGCCGATCCTGTCACTTGTCGATACGATGGTGGCGGGACATCTTTCGGGGTCTTTCTTTCTCGGCGGGGTCGCGCTGAGCGGCGTGCTGTTCAATTTCCTTTTCTGGAGTTTCAGTTTTCTGCGCATGGCAACGACCGGTCTGGTCTCTCAGGCGTGGGGTGCCAAAGATAGCACGCTCATGCGCATGCATCTGTTTCGGGCGCTGCTTATCGCCGCTGCCGGCGGTGCCGTGATCATCCTGCTGCAAAAGCCGATCATCGAGATCGGACTCGGATTCCTCGGCGGCAGTGAAGCGGTCTACCGGAGCGCGTCGGATTATGCATTCGCCAGAATCTGGTCAGCGCCTGCGACGCTCGGAAATTTTGTCCTTCTCGGCTACCTTCTCGGTTGCCAGCGCGTGATGATCTCACTGGCGCTACAAGTCGCCCTTAATATCGTCAACTTGCTCGCAACTCTCACGCTGGTTCTTGTTTTCGACTGGGGTGTCGCCGGGATAGGGGCGGGGACCGCCCTTGCCGAATGGGTGGCCTTGATCGCAGGCCTCTTCATCATCAAGCCATTCGGTGCGCATCCCGCAGTGCGGATGAAAGAGCTGCTGGACGGGTTGGCGCTTCGACGGCTGGTCGCGGTAAACCGGGACATCTTTCTGCGAAGCTTCTTCCTTCTGCTCTGTTTCGGCTGGTTTGCCCGCAGCGGTGCCAAGGAAGGCGACACGATCCTCGCCGCCAATGCCATCCTTCTCAACCTCCACGGCTTTACATCCTATGGGTTGGACGGGTTTGCGAACGCCACTGAAACCCTGGTCGGTTCAGTCATCGGCGCGCGGCAAAAAAAGGCGCTTGCCCAGGTGATCAAGGCCGCGTTTGTGTGGTCGGGTCTGGTGGCGTTTCTGTTTTCGGTCGTTTACGCCTTCGGTGGCCCATCGATCATCTCGCTCCTCACCGATCAGGAAGATGTCCGTACCGCCGCGATTGCCCTGCTTCCCTTCCTGATCGCGTTGCCGCTCGTTTCCGTGACCAGCTTCATGCTTGATGGCATCATGATCGGAGCCATGCGTGCCCGCGATATGCGCAACAGCATGATCATCTCCACCTGCATCTTCATCGCCACCGCTTATGGTCTGCAGCAGGTCTGGGGAAATGAAGGGTTGTGGACAGCGATGATGGTCCTGATGATAGCGCGTGCGGTAACGCTCGGCTTGAAACTGAAAGAGACATTTGCGCAGGTGTAGCGGCAATTTGCACAGCGTTCAAAGCGGCGAAAACGACAAGGGGCGCAGTACGGTGTGCTGTCCTTCATACCCACCGACGAACCTCAACGGATCAGCGTGACGTGGAAGCAGGGCAAGAGGACCTTCTGTCAAACCGGAAAACGGCTCGAGCAGCGCGACCGCATCAGGCGGCGCATGGGCGGTCACCAATCCTGCACAGTCAGGGGCAAACAAGGGCGTGCCTGCGGGCCGTGGGCCATGCTGCCGGTGACGGTCGGCGACGGCCGTGTCGAAAACGGGTGATCCGCGCCCAAGCGTCGCCAGAGAGTTATGCTGCTGCAACACCATCGGGAAAGCCTGGGGGATGAAGCCGTTTACCCAAGCCTCTTCATTCGAGAGGGCGGCGCGGCATGCTTCGCGTTCAGCCCAGTCCGCATAGGTCCAGAGATGGTGGATCACGTTCAGAGGGCCGGTTTCCGCCTGCCAGTAGCCGAGAAGTGGCAGGTGCCGTGTCACAAGTGGAAGCCCGAGGTCTGCAAGCAGCGCGAGGTACTCGCCGGTTGCGCCCGGCTTTAGCTGATAGGTTCGCCATTCGTGGATCATCACCGTCTCCCATCGCGTCAGTCTGGCACGCCGGACCGGCCGCGAACATGGATAAGGTCTGCAAGAGATTGGACAATTGAGCCTATCAGTTGTCGTGTCGTGCCGCCTGTTTGCGATAGGTCCCCGGAGAGATCCCGACACGCTGGGTAAAGAAGCGGTTGAAATAGGCGGGGTCGTCGAAACCGGTCATATGTGCCACCTGCGCGACGCTGCTCTCGGTATAGACGAGGTAGCGCTTGGCTTCCATCAACAGCCGCTCGTAGAGCAGGTCCGACGCGGTCTTGCCGGCGCGCGCCTTGCAGGCAGCATTGAGCCGCGCCTGCGTCGCCGCCAGCTCTTTCGCGTAGAAGGTCAAGGATCGCTCCGTCCGGAAGTGGCGCTCCAAAAGGGCCCTGTAGCGCAAAAGCAGATCATAACCCCGGTCTGGCGTGGATATACCGGTCTCGTCATGGGTGATGTTAAGCCTCAGCACGATCACGAGCAGCCGCATGTAGTGTGCCATCATCGATATGCGCCGGCCGGGTGCCGACCAGATGAATTCCCGATGCAGCCAGTGAAACGTATCGACGACGGCCGGAATGCTGACGCCGGTTCCTTCGATCGGGTAGACTGCCGGTCTCGATGCAGCCGTTTCGAGCCGCGGGTCCGAGCTCGACGCTGCCTTCAGGCAACCGAGTGCGGCCGTCACCACGTAGCCGTCAGTCCCCGGATCAAAATCGATCTGGTGCACGATACCGGCTGGAACAACCATGATCGCAGGCGCGGGTATGAATGAGATCTGATCCTCCATGCGGATCGTTCCACCCCCCTCTCTGACCAGCAGAACCTGCATATGGTCCGGATGGGCATGCGGACGAATTCTCCAATCGTTTGGCCCGCTGCGGTCACGCAGGGGTTCAATATGCAGGAAGTCCAGATCGACGTCGGCACCCTGATCGCCATAGAGATAGTAAAGCGGAATGCCGCCTGCGGCCAAGCTTCCCATGTGTCCTCCTCATTATCTCCCTGGCAAATAGTGCAACAATTGCGCGACGGCGTCCATTGGTCATCCCCGGTATGCGGGTTAGCAAGATCTCCATCAAACGCGACCGGGAGAAGCGGATGGAGCCGAAGAGGGAGGAGGGGCACGTCTGTGACGTGCTGGTCGTCGGATCGGGCGCGGGAGGGCTTGCCACCGCGATCACGGCGAGGAAACACGGCCTTTCCGTGATCGTGATCGAGAAGGAGCCTATGTTCGGAGGCACGACGGCGTTTTCGGGTGGCGTGCTGTGGATACCTGGAAACCGGCACGGGAAATCGAACAACCCGAGCGATACGCGCGACGCGGCGCGCCGTTACCTCAAGGCCGAGACCGGGAACTGGTTCGACGCGCAAACGATCGACGCGTTTCTCGAGGCCGGTCCGAAAATGCTCGACTGGTTCGAACGCGAGACGGTGGTGAAATTCGTCCCCACGCTTTACCCGGACTATCACCCGACGGTGGATGGCGGCGTCGATGTCGGGCGCTCGGTGCTGGCGGCGCCTTTCGACAGCAGCGTGCTCGGCAGCGATCTTGCGCGGCTGCGGCCGCCGCTCGGCTCGATCACGTTCATGGGCATGATGTTCAACTCGTCCAATGCCGATATCCGGCATTTCTTCAACGCCACCAAATCGCTGACCTCGTTTTCCTACGTGATGAAACGCCTTGTCGCGCATGCCGGCGAGGTTATGCGTCACGGCCGCGGCGTCCAGGTCACGAGCGGCAACGCGCTGGCAGCGCGGCTGGCCGCGGCCTGTCTCGATCTCGACATTCCGATCCTGACCGAGACGCCGGCGCTGCGGCTGACCAAGGACGGTGGTCGTATCACCGGCGTCGAGGTCGGTGGCGCGTCACCCGGCCTTATCATCGCCCGGCGGGGCGTAGTCCTTGCCTGCGGAGGATATGCGCAGGATCTCGCGAGGCGAGCCGGGATCTACGCCCATCTCAAGGCAGGCGGTGAGCATTTTTCGCCGGTACCGGAGGGCAATAAAGGTGACGGCATCCGTCTCGGCGAGGAGGCAGGCGGCGCATTCGATGCCGAATTCGCCCAGCCGGCCGCGTGGATGCCGATCAGCCGTGTGCCCGGCAAAGGCCTGTTTCCGCATCTGCTCGATCGCTACAAGCCGGGCATGATCGCCGTTCTGTCCAATGGCCGGCGATTTACCAATGAGAGTGAGAGCTACCACGATGTCGGCGCTGCCATGGTTGCGGCGGGCGAGGGGGGCGCGTGGCTGATCTGCGATCATCGGGCGATCCGCAAGTATGGTCTTGGTCACGCAAAGCCGGCGCCGGTGCCGCTTCTGCCGTGGCTGCGAAACGGCTACCTCAAGAAGGGAAAGACACTTGCCGATCTTGCCGCGGCCTGCGCGATCGACGCGACGGGTCTGGATGCGACCGTCGCCGAATTCAACCGGGGCGCCAGGCACGGACGGGACGAACAGTTCCATCGCGGCGAGACCACCTTCAACCGATACCTTGCCGATCCCGACCACAAGCCCAACCCTTCGGTTGCGCCTCTCGAGCATGGGCCGTTCTACGCCGTCCGGCTGGAAATCGGCGACCTCGGAACGTTCGACGGACTGAAAACCACAGTGGAGGGCGCGGTCGTCGATCGGGATGGCCGGGTGATCGATGGCCTGTTTGCGGTCGGCAACGACCGGGCCTCGATCATGGGCGGAAATTATCCCGGGGCCGGCATCACGCTCGGCCCGGCAATGACATTCGGCTGGATCACCGGGCGCTATCTCGCAGGGATCGCACCGGGGGCGACGGGGGAGGGAGACATGAGCTGGCTTGGACTGGAGGGAAAGACGGCCGTCATCACCGGCGCCGGAGGCGGCATCGGTCAGGGGCTGGCGCGCGCCTTCGCTGCGGAAGGTGTGCGGGTCGTGCTGCTCGACCGTGACGAGGCGCAGACGGCGTCGCTCGCTGCCGAACTGGGTATGGGTAGTTTCTCGCTCAAGTGTGATGTGTCGCGGGCAGACGACGTTGCCGCAGCGGCGGAGGCGGTCGAGGCGCAGGGAGGCGCTGATATCCTCATCAACAACGCCGGAATCCTGCGGCCCGGCCCGCTCGAAAGCGTCTCCGAGGCCGACTGGTCGGCGATGCTCTCCGTCAACCTCACGGGTTATCTCGTGACCGCGCAGGCGTTCGGTCGCGGCATGATGTCCCGTGGGCGGGGCGCATTGGTGCATGTGGCAAGCATCTCGGGCAGCCACCCTCAACCCGCAAGCGGCGCCTATTCCGCATCGAAGGCGGCGATCCTGATGCTGTCGCGACAGCTTGCCTATGAATGGGGACCGAAGGGCATCCGCTCGAACACGTTGAGCCCGGGACTGGTGCGCACGACGCTTTCCGAAACCTTCTACGCCGATCCGCAGGTCAAAGCGCGGCGCGAAGCCATGGTCCCCATCCGCCGTATCGCAAGCCCCGAAGATGTGGCAAACGCGGCTTTGTTCCTCGCCTCGCCGCGCGCATCCTACATCACGGGACAGGACATCCTCGTCGATGGGGGACTGTCGCAGTCGCTGATGGGACTGGTACCGAGGCCTGGTTATGCGTGAAGCCCTCGTCACCGGCGGCGCCGACGGGATCGGCCTGGCAATTGCCCGAGCGCTTGCTCAAAGCGGCCACCGCATCACCATCGCCGATATCGACGGCGATAAGGCTGCTGAGCGGGCGGCCGAATTGGGCGATGTCCATCGCGGCATGGCCTGCGATGTGACCGACGAGGCGCAGGTGGAAGCGGTCGCGGGTTCAGCGCCGTTCGATGTGCTGGTCAACAATGCCGGGATCGGCGACAGCCACCTGCCAACGCTGGAGCAGGGGATAGAGGCGTTCCGTCGCGTCCTCGACGTGCATTTGGCCGGCACGTTTCTGATGTCGCGGGAAGTGGCGCGTGGCATGGTCGCGCGTAGCGATGGCGCAATCGTCAATTTGTCCTCGATCGCGGGATTGACGGGTCTTCCCAAGCGCAATGCCTATGGTGCTGCCAAGGCCGGGATCGTTGCCATGACGCGGGCGATGGCCTGCGAGTGGGCTGGGCGTGGTGTGCGGGTCAATGCCGTTGCGCCGGCTTTCGTGCAGACGGCGCTGGTGGAAAAGCTGGCGGCCGCAGGCCGGATCGATCTGCCAACGCTTCGCCGCCGCACGCCGATCGGGCGACTGATCATGGCCGAGGAGGTGGCGGCCGCCGTCAATTTTCTAGCCTCTCCAGCGGCATCGGCGATCACCGGCGTGGTGCTGCCGGTCGACGGCGGCTGGACCGCGTTCGGTGATTTCGGCGACGCGTCCCCTTGAGAACGCTTCGCCGAAAAGGTTATGCGATCGCGAGGATCAATCAGGCGGCATCCTCGATGTGACCGCCGAGGAAGAGCTGGCCCACACGCGGGTCATTGAGCAGCTTGTCCGACCTGTCGAACATCCGCGTCTGGCCGAGTTCCAGGACCAGACCATAATCGGACATGGCGAGCGCTGCCTTGGCATTCTGTTCGACCATCAGGATCGTTACGCCCTGGTCGCGCAGGCGGGTCAGCGTCTGGAACACCTCCTGCACGAGATTGGGCGACAGGCCGATCGACGGTTCGTCGATCAGGATCAGCTTCGGATCGAGCAGCAGCGCGCGGGCGATCTCAAGCTGTTTCTGCTGGCCGCCGGAGAGCTCGATCGCCTTCTGGTCCTTGCGCTGGCGCAGCATCGGGAACTGGTCCATCACCTGTTCCATCCGCATTTTCACCCGCGCCTGATCCTTGGCGGTAATGCCGCCGAGTTCGAGATTGTGCAGCACGGACAGTTGCGGCACGACATTGCGGCCCTGTGGCACGTAGGTAACGCCACGGGCAATCATCTCGGCCGGGCGCTTACGCGTCACGTCCTCGCCTTCCAGGTGGATGGAGCCGGAATTGATGTTGAGCAACCCGAAGATCGCCTTGAACACCGTGGATTTGCCAGCGCCGTTCGGACCGATCACCGTGGTGATGGACGCTTTCGGTATGCTGAAAGACGTCCCGTTGAGGATTGTGATGCGGCCGTAACCGCCATTGAGGTTTTTCACTTCCAGCATGTCAGCCTCCGAGATACGCGTCGATGACCAATTGGTTCGCCCGAATTTCATCCGGTGTCCCCTCGGCGATGATCTCGCCCTGCGCCAGCACGATGACGCGGGTGCAGAGCGACATGACGAACTCCATATTGTGCTCGATGACCACGAAGGTTGTGCCGTGTTCGCGGTTGTAGGTGATCAGCCGGTCCTTGAGGTGCCCGAGCATGGTCAGGTTAACGCCGCCGGCCGGCTCGTCGAGAAGTACGATGCCGGGTCCCGCCATGAAGGCCATGGCGGCATCCACCAGCTTTTGCTGGCCATAGGAGAGCGAGCCCGCCGGCGTATCGCGGTAAGGCGTCAACCGGAAGAACTCGATCAGCTGTTCGGCTTTTTCCGTCAGTCCGGCGTCCGATTTGCCGAACAGGCGCGACAGCATCGAGCCTCCATGCTCCTGGCCGGCAACGATGATATTGTCGAGCACCGTCATGTTGGGGAAGACCGAGAGCTGCTGGAAGGTGCGGCCGACACCCATCAGCGACAGGTCGGCAGGCCTTACGCCGTCGGTGGACTTGCCGTTGATCTTGCAGTGACCCTCGGTCGGCTTCGACTGGCCAAGAATGCAGTTGAACAGCGTCGATTTGCCCGATCCGTTCGGGCCGATCAATCCGAGGATCTCGCCTTTATGCACATCGAAGCTGACCTGGTGGACGGCGCGGATGCCACCGAACCGTTTCGAGATGTTGTGAACCGAAAGAATGACCTCCTGGGCCGCCGCGTTCATAGCTGGACTCCCTGTTTGAGATCCCGGCGGGCTTCATGCTTGGGCCGGAACTTCTCGATCAATTTGTGACCGGCGCCGATCAGGCCTGTTGGCGAAAACACCATCAGGACGATCACCAGCGTCGAGTATATGATCAGGTAATAGCCTTCCGTGAAGCGCAGCAGTTCTGGCAGGAGGATGACCACGGCGGCACCCAGCATTGGGCCGAAGAAGAAGCCGGAACCCCCGACCACCACCATCAGCAGGATTTTCAGCGAATGGATCAAGCCGAAGCTGCTGGGCTCGATGAACTGCACCAGCGGTGCCTGCAGCGCGCCTGCAAGACCACCGAACGCTGAGCCGATGGCAAAGGCGAGCAGTGTCTGGCGGCGAACCTTGAGGCCAAGGCTTTCGGCACGGATCGGATTTTCGCGCAGCGCCTTGAAGGCTCGCCCCCAGGGGGAGCGCAGGATCCACCACATGGCGCTAGCGGACACGACGAAGCAGACCAGCGTGAAATAGTAAAAGGCGATGTTGCCGTCGGTGGTGATGCCGAAAAACGACGGTCGAGGCATGCCGACAAGGCCGAACGACCCGCCGGTTATCTCTTCCTCGTTGCGCAGCACGAGGAACAACAGTGTGTTGAAGGCAAGCGTGACGAAGGCGAGGAAGTGGTGCTGAACCCGCAGCGCGGGGTAGCCGAGCAGCAAGCCGACCGCGAAGCTTGCTGCGATCGACACGATCACGGCCAGTCCCCAGTGAATGCCGTTGAGCGTCATCAGCGCGGTGATGTAAGCGCCGATGCCCATGAAGGCGGCCTGCGCCAGGCTGACTTGTCCGGCATAACCGAGCGTCAGGTTGAGGCCCATGGCAGTGATCGAGAAAATCAGCCACGAGGCCAGCGTGTAGACAATGTAGTTGCCCTGGCCGATCGGAGCGGCGACGAGGGCAGCAATACCCAGCAGAAGCAGAAACGGTTTCAGGCGGATCATACGGTTCTCCCTTCCGAGGTGCCGAGCAGGCCCTGCGGACGCAAGAGGATGATGGCGATCAGCAGCAGAAGCGGCATGGCCGAGCGGTACTGGGCGGAGATGTAGACGGCTGACAGATTGTCGATCACGCCGATCAGCAGGCCGCCGACCAGCGCGCCGCGGATCTGGTTAAACCCGCCCACGATAGCGGCGATGAAAGCGACGAGACCGAGCGTTTCACCATTGGAAAACTTGGCAAGATAGATCGGCGAGATCAGTACCGAGGCGACGGTGGCAAGGCCGGCATTGATCAGAAATGTATAGAGCACCATGCGCTTGACGTTGACGCCGAGGATTTCGGCAACCGCCGGATTCTGGGCGCTGGCCTGCATGCAGCGGCCGGTCCGTGTTCGATTGAGAAACAGCTGCAGGCTGCCGATTGCGAGCATCGAGACAACGAGATTGCCGATATCCTGCATAGAAACGCTGGCGCCGGCGATCTCGTAGACCGTCTGCGGAAAGATCGCAGGGAAGGGCTGGGCGGTCGCGCCGTAAAATTCCTTGACGCTTTCCTTCATCAGGAGGCCGAGCGAAATGGTGGCGATGACCAGCGGCAGCGTTCCGTGCGGCAGCATCGGTTCGACGATCAGCCGCTTGAAGGCCACGCCGAGGATAAGAAGCGACAGCGCGAGCGCCAGCGCCACGGAGGGCCATAGCGGCAGGCCAAACACTGTCATACCAACCAGCACGAAAAACGCTGGCAGCATGACGAACTCGCCTTGGGCAAAGTTGATGGTTTGCGATGCCTGCCACAACAGGGTGAAGCCGACTGCCGCAAGGGCGTAGATGGAGCCGGCGGCGAGACCGGAGACAATAATCTGCATAAACTCGGCCATGGGGTCGTCCTCACGGGCTGGTAATCGGCGTGACGTGCAGGATTGATGACGACGTGTCGGCGGCGCGAACCGCCGGCACTTGTCTCGTCATGCGATCGGCATCAGTTCGGCGGCAGCACCGCCTGGACCACCTGTTTGCCGTTCTCGACTTTCACGACAAAGCTTTCGCGCGACATCTCGCCCGTGTCGTCCCAACTCACATCCATCAGGACGCCGGGGTGCTCCTTGGCGGTCAGCTTGAGACCGTGCAGCTTTTCCGCGATGGCCTTGCTGTCCGGCTTGCCGACCATTTCCGTAACGTATTTCAGCGTCCAGGCGGCGGTGTAGCCTTTGATGGCATTGTGGTCGGGCGTGTACTTGAACTTCGTCTTGAAGCGCTCGACCATTTCCTTGACGGCGGGGATATCGGCATCGGGCGTCAGGCCGACATGGCCCATAGCGCCGTTGGCCGCATCGCCGGCAAGTTCGATGACCTTGTGGCCGATCAGAGTAGTTTCGCCGAGAAGCGGTTTGTTCAGGCCTTGCTTGCGGGCTTCGCGCAGGAAGCGGGCGCTTTCTTCTTCAGTGTAATAGATGAAGAAGGCTTCGGCCGTGGAGCCCTTCAGCTTCAGCACGTCGGCGGAGAAGTCAGCCTGCGCCTGTTCGGACGGCACATCGACGACGATCTCGATATTGGCAGCCTTCATCGCATCGACGAAAGCCTTGTGGCCGCCCTTGCCGAATTCGGTATTGGCCCAGGCGACGCCGACCTTTTTCAGACCCATCGTCTCGGACATGTATTTGGCAAGTTTCGGCACGCCCTTTTGGGAGCCGAAGGCGGTGCGGAAGATGTAGGGGTTTTTCATGGCGACGATGGACGGGGCCTCGGAGCCGGTGAACTGCGGAATGCCGGCCTGACGCGCGACCAGCATGTTGACCACGGTTGATGACGAGAACACCGTTCCCATGATCGCGTAGATACCGTCGTCAATTCCCTTCTGGACCATGGCGCGCGAAACCTGTGGGTCGGTCTGGCTGTCATATTCCAGAACCTTGACCGGCTCCTTGAGAATGCCGCCCTGGGCATTGATTTCCTCAAAGCCCATCTTCACGCCATCGCGGAAGTTGGTGCCGGCCGCGGCGCCGGGTCCGGACAACTCGACGATCGAGCCGACCTTCAGTTCAGCAAGCGCCGGCATTGCGCCGAGCGCCAGTACCATTGCAGTCGTGGTGATAAGTTGTCTGATCATGACCTTCCTCCTTGGCTGATCGATATTTCCGTCCCGGCGGCCAGGTCTCCTCCCTTGTCGCCGTATCCTCATGCCCGGGCGTAGACCCGGGCCTGCGGTGTCTCCGTCTCGATCGCCTAGGCGTCGATCGTGCGTGTCCCCATCAAGAGATCGGCCAGCAGCACGGCCTGGGCGTCGAACATGCCTGACCCCGACATGGTGCCGCAGCCCTTGTCGCGGGCAGCAGCAATCAGTGGCGGCACGGCCGGCCGCGTCACGACGTCCGAGACGAACTGGTCTGCGGTCAGAAGATCCGTCTGCACCGGCAGGGGATCGGTCTCACGCATGCCAAGTGGCGTGGCATTGGCGACCAGTGCAAAACCGCGTGGATCTGTTGAGCCTATCCGCGCACGACCCGGAAATGCCTTGTTCAACTGCGCGATCAACGCATCGCGTTTGTGCGTGTCGAGATCGTGGAGGGCCAGTTCCGAGGCGCCGCGTGCCAGGATTTCGTAGGCGATGGCCGCTCCGGCGCCGCCAGTACCCACCAGAAGCGCAGACTTGCCGGCGATCTCGAAGCCTTGGGCCGCGACACCGTCAAGGCAGCCGTGTCCGTCGGTTGCGTCGCCCACCCAGTCGTCGCCATCGCGGATCATGATGTTGACGGCGCCGGATGCCTTTGCGCGGGCCGATATGCGGGCGCAGAATTCGAGGCAGGGGACTTTGTGCGGTACCGTGACAATGATGCCCGCGACATTGCGCATGCTCTTTGCCTGCGACAGCCAGCCGGCCAGGTCTTCGGGGAGAATATGGACCGGTGCGACGATGCCGTTAAAGCCGCGATCGGCCATGATCTGGCTGAGCGAAGCGGGCGATTTCACCTGTCCGATCGGATGGCCGATGATCGGGAAGAGCTTGGTCTCCCCATCGACCTTTATATGTATACTCACGCCTTCCTCCCCTCGGCATGCGATCCGACCCTTGTCCGGTCGTTCTCAAGCTCGACAAAAACACAGGCCCCGTCATCGGCAAATGGACGATGGGGGCGAAACGTTGGACTATTCAACACCGGCGGTCTCCTTCAGTTCGGCCAAGGCCCGGGCGATGCCGTTGCCGACGGTCGTGACAGGCTGATTGCCGAGGATGTGCGGCACCGGGTCCGACGCCAAATCGGCGGGAATACGCAAGGGCGGCCCGCTGATCCGGATCTCGTTCCAGCCGGACTGGTGCCTGAGTTCGGCGACAAAATCGGTCATCTCCACCGTATCGCCGGCCATGGTCAGAACGGTCGCTCCTTCCAGCGGCACTGTCATCGCGGTCGACAACATCTGTGCCACGTCGTCCACGTAGACGAAGCCGACGCGGCCGGAAAAACGGATTTCAGCCGGTTCGTGGCGCACGGCGGCTCCAAGCGCGATCGACGGACCAGCCGCGATGCCAGCGCTTTCGCCGGGACCGTAGACGATGTAGGGGCGAAGGCCGAGGCTCGGGATGCCGTGGTCGAGCAGATAGGCCCGCGCCATGCCTTCGACCGCAAGCTTTGTCGCCCCATAGACCGTCATCGGCCTTGGATTGACGGCATCGTCGAGTCCGAACACGCCGGCCGAACTCAGATAGGCAATCGGTAGGCGCTTTGCCTTTGCCGCCTCGAACACGTTGATGCTGCCTAGAAGATTGACGCGCGTGCCGAGCGCCGGGCTGCGGGCACAATCGACCGTCATCAGGCCGACGAGATGGACAATTCCGTTGCATCCATCGGCAGCTTTCGCCACCGCGGCGGCATCGGTGATGTCGCCCGAGACGATCTCGACGCCATCCGTGACAGATAGTCGTTCCGGCTTCGGAGCCAGGTCGAAGATCCGGACCCGGTGCCCGGCCGCCTGCAATGCCCTGACGGTTCGCAGGCCGACGAAGCCGGTTCCGCCGGTCACAAGGACGAGGCTCATGCAGCCTCTCCCTTGCGAGCAGCGACGGCGCGGCGGGCTGCATGACGGGCGGCGATGGCCCCGAACACGATCGCCGGGCCAACAGTGATGCCTGGGCCGGGATAGACCCCGCCCATGATCGACTGCAAATCGTTGCCGCAGGCGTAAAGGCCTGAGATCGCCGATCCGTCGCGCCGCAGAAGCTGGGCATTTTCGTCGCCGACCAGTCCTATGGCCGAGCCGATATCGCCAGGCCAGAGTTTGACGGCATAATAGGGAGCCGTCTCGAGCGGCCCGAGTGTCGGATTGGGCCCATGCGTCGGATCGCCATTGGCCTTTTCGTAGACGGTGGTGCCGCGGGCGAAGTCGGCGTCCGTGCCGGTCCTTGCATAGGCGTTCATCCTGGCCACGCTGTCGTTCAGGCCGGCAGCGTCGATGCCGAGCTTTCTGGCGAGTTCGTCGAGCGTCGCAGCCTCGGTCAGGTAGCCATCGGCAAGATAGGGGGCAATGTTGGCACCACCGGGCCGGATCATCCCCATGCCGTATTTCTTCAGCGCCGCAGCGTCGGCGATCAGATAGGTGGGCACATGGCTGCCGTCCTTGTTCGCCGCATACATGGCCGACACGAACAGGTGGTAGCTGGTGCTTTCGTTGACAAAGCGACGACCGTCTCGGCCAACCGAGATGATGCCGGGTTTGGAACGGTCGAAGACGAAATGCGGAAAAACCGCCATCGAGCCATCGGCGCGCTTGCGATGCGAGACCGGCGCCCAGAAGCACGGCTGCGCCGCCGTGTCGCCGTGATAGGCGCCCGCGGTAAAGGCGAGATCATGCAGCGTGCCCGTATGACCAGGCGCCGACGGGCTGAATTCGGGCAGTGGTTGCGGCAACTTGTCTGCACGCATGGTCGGGTGACGGGCAAAGCCGCCGGAGGCGAGGATCAAACCGCCCGTGACGTGAATCTGCCGTTCGGTATCCTTCTGACGGAGTGTCACGCCTGTTACGCCGTGAGGCCCGGTCGTGAACGCCAATGCCTCGGTTTCGGTGAGGATGGTGACCCCGAGCTTTCGCGCGGCAAGCAGCATCCTGCCGATGAGAGCATTGCCCATCACCAGCCGCGTTCCGCGGCCATGGCGGATCTTGTCCAGGTAGTAATGTCCGATCAGTCGAGCCGAGTAAGCGGTCGACTTCGCCGATTTGCCGATTTTCATCAGATGGGCGATGTCGTCACGGTCCACCATGAGGCCGCCGAGAATAGTAAATTCCGGGATGGGCGGACGGATGAGATGCAGGTCTTTCCCGAGCGCCGATGCATCGAACGGCAAAGGTTCGAGAGCCCGCCCGAAGGACGTGGCGCCCTCCAGCTCGTAAAGATAGTCGGGGTGAAAAGGGCGCGCACGGAATTTGACGTCCGTTTTGTCTTCCAGCGCATCGACCACACCTTTCCCGGCTGCAACAAACGCATCGCGCACGGATTTGGAGCTGTGGTTGCCGACAGCGCGATCGAGAAAGCCTGAAACCTTATCGCGACTGTCGTCGGCACCCATGGCCTGCGCGTGACGGGTAAGCGGGATCCACGTGGTCGCGGCGGAATAGGAGGTCGTGCCGCCGAGATATTCGGTGCGCTCGACCAAAAGGACACGTGCGCCTTCCATCGCGGCAAAGATGGCGGCAGACATGCCTCCTGCGCCAGCTCCCAGTACGACGACATCGTAATCTGGCCCGACTTTCGTCAGTGCATGTTGCATGTGACAATCCTCCCAAAAGACGAGACAGGCTAGTCTTCTGTGGTCACCATCACAAATTATGGAATGACATTCAAGAATAAAAACCAGTTCCATTTTTGTTATTCGTCTGATACCTCACATTCGATCGGGGAGGATCTGGATGGGACGTGTAATCGACATTGCGGTAATTGGAGCCGGTGCCATCGGCCGCACGCATATCGATACGCTGGCCGGAATGCCCCGTTTTCGCCTGACCTCGATCGTCGACCCGATGCCGGCGGGAGCTGTTCTCGCTGCCTCGCTCGGCATTCCCTGTCTTCCTTCCGCAGAGGCGTTGATCGATTCGGGTCTCGCTCACGCGGCGATCGTTGCTACGCCGAACGAGACGCATCTCCCCGTATCCGAAGCTTTGTTGCGGGCCGGCATACCCGTGCTTCTGGAAAAGCCGGTCGCCGAAAGCCTGGCTTCGGCCCTGAGGCTGATCCCGATTGCCGACGAGATCGGTCTGCCGCTTCTGATCGGCCATCACCGTCGCCATAACCCGATCATCCGCGCAGCCCATGCGGCGATTCATGCCGGTCGGATTGGCGATCTGGTGATGGCGACCGTGACCTGTTCGCTTGCAAAGCCAGCCGGATATTTCGAGGCCGCGTGGCGAAGAACTCCGGGCGCCGGCGGGCCGTTGCTGATCAACATGGTCCACGAAATCGATCTGCTGCGGCATTTCTTCGGTGAGATTGCGCACGTCCAGGCGATCGCCAGCCATGCGCGCCGCAGTTTTGCCGTCGAGGATACGGCGGCGGTCAATCTCTCCTTCGTCAATGGCGGGATCGCGACCCTGTGCATATCCGATGCAGCGGTCGGCCCCTGGGCCTGGGACCTGACAGCGGCGGAAAATCCGGCACGCTTTCCAGCTCATCCGGTAACCGCCCATCATTATGCCGGCAGCAAAGCTGGCCTCTCGCTGCCCGATCTGACGCTCTGGGAACCGAAGGGCGAGCCGGACTGGACTGAGAAGTTGCGACCGACAGTACTCGATGTCATCCAGGCCGACCCCTACGAGCGCCAGCTTTCCCATTTTGCCGATCTGATGGACGGGTCAGGCACGCCGATCGTGTCAGTACGGGACGCGACGGCCAACCTGATCGTGCTCGATGCGATCCGCACGGCAGCCGATACCGGACAGTCCGTCACAGTTGACCTTTCACCGCTCGAAAGCCTTAGTGGAACCGTGTTCAACAACGGAATGGGTCCATGAGCAGCGTTCTCGGAAAATCCCTCGCCATCATCGAACTGCTGGTCAATCATCCGGCCGGCCTCACCGTGTCGGCGATCGCCAGCGAAATCGATCAGCCGGCAAGCGGCGTACACCGGACTTTGCAGGAGCTCGCGCGGCTAGGTTATGTGCGCCAGGCGCAGGCGCAGGGCGATTACGCCCTGACCATCAAGCTGCCGGCCATGGGCGTCGGGTTTCTCGGCCGTGCCGGCATTACGGATGTGGCGCAGCCGGTGCTCGACGAACTGGCGGCGCATTCCGGCGAGTTGATCCGGCTTTCCGTCATCGATGGCGACCGTCTGACCTGGGTGGCGGTGGCGCAGGGGGCAACACGTGGCCTCCGTTACGATCCGGGCCAGGAACAGGGCGTGGTCGTGCATCTGGCGAGTTCCGCCGGGGGTAAGGCGTGGCTTTCGTCGATGAGTGATGAAGAGGCGCTGTCGCTTGTCTCCGGCCAAGGGCTTTTGCGACAGGCGGAAGGCACGGGACCGAACGCCCCGCGCAGCCTTACGCTGCTGTTGGAACAACTGGCTGAGGCCCGCGCCCTCGGTTACGCGACGGCGGTGGATAGCTATATCGCCGGCATGGCGGCTATGGCCGTTCCGGTCCGGTATCACGGCCATGGTCAGGTGCTCGGATGTCTCTCGATCGCCGGCCCGGCCGTGCGGATGACCGCGGAGCGGATGGCGGTGCTCGCACCTCGTCTTCAGGCCGCGGCCATCGAACTTGGCGAGGCAGCCTCGGGATCGCAATATTTTCAGGCAGTCGTGAAGGCGGTTGAGCCGGCCAGCGGAATGGAACGAAAGACCGCGTAGCAACGCGCCGTTCCACTGTCTTGTCCGGGCATGCACGTAAGGCGGAGATGGATGGAACGGCAATCTGTGAACACCATGACCTGTGATGTTCTCGTCATCGGTTCCGGCGCTGCCGGGCTCGCGGCGGCGGTGACGGCAGCGCACTACGGCTGCAAGGTCATCGTCGCTGAAAAGGCTTCTGTTTTCGGCGGTACATCGGCTTGGTCGGGCGGCTGGCTCTGGATACCCCGCAATCCTCTGGCGCGGGCTGCCGGAATAGACGAACCACCGGACGGACCTCGCGAATACCTGCGCAGCGAACTCGGCAACCGTTACGGTGATCCGCGCGTCGCGGCCTTCCTGGCCAATGGTCCGGAAATGGTTTCCTTCTTTCAGGATCATACCGAGGTCCGCTGGGTGGACGGCAATCGCGTGCCGGATTTCCACGACACGCCCGGTGCTCTGAAGGGTGGCCGGTCGGTGACGGCAGCTCCGTATGACGGGCGGCGGCTCGGGCCATGGATCGACAAGCTCCGCCCGCCGCTCGACGTCGCCAGCCTCTGGGGCATGGGGCTCGCAAGCGGTGCCGACATCGGACATTTCTTCAAGGCAACCCGCAAGCCGCGTTCGGGGCTCTATGCAGCGGGCCGGCTCGTCCGGCATTTTCGCGATCTTGCATTGCACCGCCGCGGCATGCATCTCGTCAACGGCAATGCTCTTGTTGCCCGTCTGCTGCGCTCGGCGCTCGATCTCGGCGTGTCGATGATGGAACAGACGCCGGCGAAAGAGCTGTTGCGAAATGGCGGTCGGGTCGTCGGCGCGCGGCTGGATACCGAAGGTGGCGATACGATCGTTCATGCGGCGCGCGGCGTCGTGCTGGCGACCGGTGGTTTTCCGCATGACCGCGACCGTCTGACTGCGCTCGCCGGATCGGCCGGCGGCGGCGAGGGGCATTTTTCGGCCGCACCCAGCAGCAATACGGGCGACGGATTGCGGCTGGGGGAAACCGTCGGCGCCACCGTTTCCGCAGATCTCGCATCGGCCATGGCGTTGGCGCCGGTGTCGCTGGTGACACGGCCGGATGGCAGCGTTGCCCATTTCCCGCATCTGATCGAACGCGCCAAACCCGGCATCATCGCGGTTACAACGTCGGGCAGGCGGTTCGTCAACGAGGCGGACAGTTATCACGACTTTACCAAGGCGCTGCTCGATGCGACGCCGCAGGCAAGCCCGCCCGTTGCCTGGCTGATCGCCGACCACAAGGCGCAACGGCGCTGGGGTCTTGGCTGGTCGAAACCGTTCCCGTTTCCTCTCGGCCCGGCGATCCGTTCCGGCTACCTCAAAAAAGGTCGAACGCTGGCCGAGCTTGCCGCGGTCTGCGGCATTCCCGAAGCGGCACTCGCTGAAACGGTCGCGACTTTCAATCGACATGCCGAGCGTGGCGAAGACCCCGAATTCGGGCGTGGCCGGTCCGCCTACAACCGGGTCCAGGGCGATGCCGACCACGGGCCCAATCCATCGCTTGCACCGCTTGCCCATGGGCCGTTTTACGCGGTGAAGATCGTGCCGGGATCGCTCGGAAGCTTCGCCGGCCTGCGCACCGATCCGCAGGCGCGGGTTCTGGACGCGGGCGGCGAAGCGATCCCCGGTCTGTTTGCCGTCGGCAACGACATGACGTCGATCATGGGCGGCAATTACCCGTCCGGCGGCATCACGCTCGGTCCGGGCATGACGTTCGGATACATCGCCGGTCGCGTTCTGTCCGGCCAGTCCGTCACGGTATCCGAGACACTTTCACAGGAGGAAATGGAATGAGCCTTTATGAACTCGCGACGCTCGACACGGTGATCTTCGGCGCCGGCAAGGCAACGCCCGGGATCGAAGCCTGGGTGGCATCAGGCGTGGGGCGCCTTTGTGGAGCCTGGGGCACCGATATCGGTTCGCTGAACCGAATCTTCCTGCTGCGCGCCTTCGACAGTCTCGATGATCTCTACGGTGAGCGCGAGCGGGCGTTGCGTAGCGACAACCCCTTCGGCTGCGTCGAGCAACTGGTTTCGCTCAGCATGGAAAGCTACCGGGCGCTGGAATTCCTGGCTCCCGTCGAGGCGGGCACGTTCGGCCCGATCTATGAGTTCCGCACCTATCACACCCGGATCAACGGCATCACGCCGACCGCGGAGAAATGGGCCGATGCGGTGCCCGCGCGCGAGGCCTATTCGAAGCTCACCGTTGCCATGTACGGGCTCGACGGCAGGCCGCGGCTCACCCAGATCTGGCCCTATGCCAGCCTTGCCGCCCGCACAGAGGCACGCGGGAAATCGGTCACCGACGGAAGATGGCCACCGAAGGGTGGGCCGGACTGGCTGACACCTGAAATGACCAGCCAGATCGCCATGCCGCTGCCCTTCTCGCCGCTGAAGTGAAGGCGTCGATCGGGCAGGCCGTCGTCGCGACGGCCTGGTATGATACGTCTGGACGTCATCCTACGGCTCTCCGTGTCCGGCGAGCGTTGCTTTTCTCCGTGAAGGCGGACCGGCATCAGTCCTATAGATTGGCCGTATAGTCCATTGTTCAAACGCCTGCGGGTGCGCTTAAAGAGACCCCAAGATCTACGGAGGATTTCATGCGCACCCAAGTCGCCATCATCGGTTCTGGCCCTTCGGGTCTCTTGCTTGGCCAACTGCTGACCAATGCCGGTATCGAAAACGTCATTCTCGACAGGGTGAGCAAGGACTACATCCTTGGCCGGGTGCGGGCGGGCGTGCTGGAGGAAGGCATGGTCAGCATGATGGAGCGTGCCGGTGCGGCGGACAGGATGCACAGGGACGGCCTCCCACATGACGGGTTCTCGCTTGCCTTCGACGGCCGCGACCACCGCATAGACCTGTTCGGGCTAACAGGAAAACGCGTGCTGGTTTACGGCCAGACCGAAGTCACCCGCGACCTGATGGATCAGCGCGAAGCCTCCGGCGCAACCACGATCTATAGTACCGAAAACGTAGCGCCGCATGACTTCGATGGAACGAACCCGTACGTGACATTCGAAAGAGAGGGCGTCAGCCACCGGATCGACTGCGATTTCATCGCCGGCTGCGACGGTTACCACGGCATCAGCCGTAAATCGGTGCCGGAGCACAGTCTCACGACGTTCGAACGGGTCTATCCGTTCGGCTGGCTCGGGATCCTGGCGGATGTGCCGCCGGTCAGCCACGAACTGATCTACGCCAATCACAGCCGCGGTTTCGCACTGTGTTCGATGCGCTCGGCCAGCCGCAGCCGCTACTATATCCAGTGCGGACTGGACGAGAAGATCGAGGATTGGTCGGATGAGCGCTTCTACGACGAACTGCGTCGGCGGTTGCCGGCGGAGCATGCGGAAAGCATGGTCGTCGGCCCCTCATTCGAAAAATCGATCGCGCCGTTGCGGTCCTTCGTTGCCGAGCCGATGCGGATCGGCCGCCTGTTCCTGGTCGGCGATGCCGCCCATATCGTGCCCCCGACCGGCGCCAAGGGGCTGAACCTTGCAACCAGTGACGTGTTCTACCTGTTCGAAGGTCTGCAAGAGTATTTCTTAGAGAAATCAGCCGCGGCAATCGACGCCTATTCGATGCGAGCCCTCAAGCGCGTATGGGGCGCCGTGCGCTTCTCCTGGTCGATGACGACGATGATGCACCGCTTTCCCGAAGCCGGCGAGTTCGACCGGAAAATCCAGGAAGCGGAACTCAATTACCTCGTAGGCTCGAAGGCTGCAGCAGCAGCACTCGCCGAAAACTATGTCGGCATGCCCTATTAGGCTCCGTCGGAAAGAGTTGTAGGCCGAAGCTGCGGAGCGGCCGCCATACACGCCGATCGCGATCATTGCTCATCGCAAACGTGATAATATGTTGTATTCGTCGACATGCGTCATACACTTGGCAGGATGGTTGGGCGTTCCTGATCGTCGGCATCCGCAATATCGGTTGTGTGTCCCACTGAATATTTTATGTTGAAGTGACAGCAGACGAGAACGATCGATTGGTAGATACGCACGACAGTCCTTTCACCACTCAGAAATCGGTACATCGGCGGAAAGCGTGCAGCGCTTGTGCCAACTGCGATGTGCGCACAATGGCTGTTTGTGCTGCGTTGGCTGACGAGGAACTTTCCGAACTCGACAAGATCATGACCTCTCGGCATCTTGCTCCCAACGAGATGCTTGTGAGTGAAGGCGACCCTTTGCATCGGACCTACAGCCTTACTGCAGGCATGTTGCGACTATCGATCGCGCTCCCCGATGGACGCCGCCAGATCACCGGCTTTCTGCTGCCGGGCGACTATCTTGGCCTGGCGGATGAGGACGTCCATTCCTCCACGGCGGAAGCGATTGGTTCAGTCCAGCTCTGTTCGTTCTCGACGCGCGAAATGCATGCGCTGATGGAACGCTACCCCAAGCTGAAGGACCGGCTGCATTCGTTTACCCGCTCGGCGCTTCGCCAAGCCCGTGACAATCAGATGATCCTCGGGCGCCTGGCGCCGGTCGAAAAGCTTGCGAGCTTTCTTCTGGCGCTGTCTGCAAGGGCTGCGAAGCATAAGCTTTCCGCCAATCCTCTGTCCCTGCCAATGTCGCGGACCGACATAGCGGACTATCTTGGGCTGACGATCGAAACCGTCAGCCGCTCCTTCACCAAGCTTCGCAATACTGGCATGATCCGGCTGCCCGATCCGCAGACCGTCGAACTGATCGACATGTCTGCGTTGGAGGCCGTTGCAGGCATCAACGTTCACTGATCTTCGCGCAGACGTCCGTCCGTCAGATGGAGGATGCGGTCGACGATCCCGAACGGCAAGTGCGCATGGCTGATGAGGAGGACGGTTCGTCCCACCGTCGCGTTCCTGAGATCACTGAAGAACGAGAGTTCGGTTTCCCTGTCGAGACCGCTGGTCGGCTCATCGAGAACTAGGATCTCCGCCTTGGACAGAAGTGTTCGGGCGAGGCAAAGCCGCCGTGCCTGTCCGACGGAGAGTGTATGACCGGCTTCTCCGACCGGCGTTTCCAGACCGGCAGGCAGACTGCGCACAAAGTCGGCGAGACGCGCCTTGCCGAGAGCGAACCAGCATTCGTCATCGCTCGCTCCGTTGCAGCCGATCCGCAGATTGTCACCGATCGTGCCGATGAAGACCGGCGCGTTCTGTTCGAGAAGGGCGATCCTGGCGTGAAGATCGGACTGCGCGATGTCGCGGATATCCGTACCCGCAACGCGCACGGCTCCCGCGATGGGATCAGCGAGGCGCAGGAGAAGGACGGCGAGTGTGGATTTTCCGGCGCCGCTTTCCCCCATGATGGCGACGCTGCTTCCGGCGTCCACCGTCAGATCGAGGTTCCGTAGGACAGGCCGCCGCGGATCGTAGCCGAAGGTCAGGCCTTCGATTGAGATACTTCCCCCGGCGGGAAGGGCTGCCGGGTGGAGCGTATCGACGACAACAGGTGGTGTCTCCGCCAGTCTCCTCAGTCGCTCCGCCGCGGCGATCGCGCTACCGAACTTTGCGACCTGACGGGTGACGGCCGCCGTTGCCTCGAAGCTCCCGAGCGAGGCGAGAAGAAGGCCGACGAGAATAGGGCCGCTGATCAGGCCACGTTCCAGAGCCGTCAGCCCGGTCAGCAATGTGCCGACGACTGCAAGTCCTCCGAGGACGGCGATTGCTGCTGACGCCGATGCCGAGGCACGGGCGAGACGCAGCCTCGTCCTTGAAAGATCTGCAGCGATTGCATCGGAGCGTGCCCGCATCCGATCGGCAGCACCGAATGCAATCAGATCGGCGTGGCCGTCGACCATGTCGAACGCCGCTACACGCAGTTCGGTCGAGAGGTCTATGATCCGGGCGCCCAGCCGGCGCGTTCCGCTTGAAAGCATTATCGGAACGACAAACAGCGCTGTCGCCATGACGACCGCGTAGAGGATGGCAGCTGCCGGCAGCATGACGGACAGGAAAACGGTCACTGCCGTTGCTGTGAGTACACCCGTCACGAGCGGACCGGCTGCGACGATGAACACACTGTCGAGCGCATCCACGTCTGCCGTCAGACGGGAAACCGCATCGCCTTTGCGGAGCGCTTGGTTGGCTTGATGCACGCCAGGACCGAGGCGTCTGAACAGCCATTCTCTGATGTCGGCCAGTACTCGAAGCGTCGTGTCGTGACCGACGAGCTTTTCGCCGTAGCGCGACAGGATGCGCAGCATCGACAGGCCTCGGACGGCAGCCGACGGACCGAAAAGATTGAAGCTCATGGTAGCGGTGGTCAGGAATGCCGCGGTCAGGAACCAGCCGGAAATGCCCAGCAGAGCAACGCCCGCGAGAAGTGTCGCAAGCGAAAGGCCCAAGGCAATAGCGAAGCCTGCCAGATGGCGCCGAAACAGCGGGTGGAAAGACAGGAGCGCTCTCATGCGGCAAACTCCCGACCAGAGGAAACGACAGACAGGGTCGGCCTCATTGGCAAGAGATGTCCGTTCTCGAACCGCATTGTCGCGTCCATGCGGGAAGCGACCGTCATCGAATGCGTGGCAATGATCATCGTCCGCCCTTGGGCGAACCCCTGGAGGCGATCGAGCACGGTCGCTTCCGTCTCGGGATCGAGATGCGCGGTCGGCTCGTCAAGCAGGATGATGGACGGATCCGTGAGATAGAGGCGGGCCAGGCCGACGCGATGCGCCTCGCCGCCCGACAGGCCGAGCCCACCTTCTCCGATGCTGGTGGCAAGGCCGTCCGGAAGTCCATCGCTGAACGCGGTGACCAGGGCCAGATCGGCCGCGCGGCGCACTGCGTCGTCACTGGCCCCGGGATCAGCAAGGCGGATATTGTCGGCGATCGTGCCGTGAAAGAGATGCGGTTTCTGACTGACGAAGGTCAGCATCCGGCGGAGCTCGCGCTCATCGATGTCGTCAAGCCGGCGATTGCTGAACTCGATTGTGCCCTCAGTGCGCGCAAGCCTTGCCAGCACATTCAGCAGCGTCGACTTGCCGATGCCACTGCGGCCGACGAGGGCGATATGCTGGCCAGCCGGGATGGAGAGTCTGCTCGATGTGAGCAGAATGGAGCAACCGTCCGGCGTTTTGATGCTGAAATTGGTGGTGAGGATCGGGACCGCGGAGGAGACAAGCCGCACCGGTGCCGGAGGGATGATCACAGCCACGGGCATGGGAAGCTCGCCGAATTGCCGCACGATCTCTGCGACCGCCCCCTTGGCATGGGCGCGGTCGTGGTAATGTGCGGCGAGCGATCTAAGCGGAAGATAAACTTCCGGAGCCAGCAGCAGACAGAAGAGCCCGGATTGGAGCGACAACTGCGTACCCGGCAGGTCGACCATGCCGAGATAGCTGAGGCCGACGTAAAGTGCGACGCCGGCAACGCCAAGCGCTGCGAAAAATTCGAGCACTGCCGATGACAGGAACGCGATGCGCAGCACGCGCAGCGTCCGCCGGCGAAGCTGGTCTGTCGCCTCGTGCATGGCTCCAGCCTCGATCTCCATTCGTCCGAACAGCTTCAGCGTGAGGAGACCGCCGAGACGGTCGGCGAAATACTCCGACAGCCGCGACAGCGCATTGGCCTGTGCATCGCTTGCGGCCTGTGCCCCGAAGCCGACCAGTGCCATGAACAGCGGGATCAACGGCGCAGTGAACAGAAACAGCAACCCGACCACCCAGTCGAACGGCATGACGGCCGCGGCAAAGATGATAGGGAGCAGCGCGGCCTGGATGGTTGCGGGCAGGAACCGCGAAAAGAATCCCTCCAGAGCCTCGACCTGATCGACGACCGTGCTGGCAAGCGCGCCGGACGACCGGTCTTGTCTCCAGTCCGGACCAGGGGCAAGCAGCCGCGTGGTCAGGCTGTCGCGCACCGTTCGCTTGATCTTTTCGGCAGCGAACGATCCCGCCACTTCGGCAGCAAAGGCAAGGGCGGTACGGAGAGCAAGGAGGGAGGCGAAACCGAAGATCTGCGGCCAGAGCTGGTCTAAGGGAACGCCATCCTCGATCGCCCGGCCAAGCACCTGCGACAAAAGCAGCACCTGCCCGATCAGCAGCAGGCCGGAGAGTATAGGGAGTGCGACCGCGATGCCGAGGGCGATGCCGCCGTGTCGGCGCAGGGCGGAAAGCGCTTTCCGGTCGCCGCCATCTTCACCCATTTCCTGCTCGTCTGTGCTTGTGGTCATCGGTTTCCGCACTGCCCTGATCGTCGTGGGACTATCTAATCCGGCATGCAGGAGGGCTCATTGATTGCAATCAATGCAGGGGGCCCGTGCGGTGGATTATGCCGCTTTCAGACCGGGGATTTCGAACCGGAAAACCTGAAAACAGGCGGGTAGACACATGATCGACTTTACGGTTGTCGACCTTTCGCGACTGCAGTTCGCGGCGACGGCAATGTACCACTTCCTCTTTGTTCCGCTGACCTTAGGGCTGTCGTTTCTGATGGCCATCATGGAAAGCGTCTATGTGATGACCGGGCGCGAAATCTGGCGGCGCATGACGCTCTTCTGGGGCACGCTGTTCGGCATCAACTTTGCGCTGGGCGTCGCAACCGGCATCGTCATGGAGTTCCAGTTCGGCATGAACTGGAGCTATTACAGCCACTATGTCGGCGATATCTTCGGGGCGCCCCTGGCGATCGAGGGCCTGATGGCCTTCTTCCTGGAAGCCACGTTTATCGGCATCTTCTTCTTTGGCTGGGACAGGCTTTCCAAAGTCGGCCATCTGGCCGTGACCTGGCTCGTGGCGCTCGGCGCCAACTTCTCGGCCCTGTGGATCCTGATCGCCAACGGCTGGATGCAGAACCCCGTCGGCTCGACCTTCAATCCCGATACCATGCGCATGGAAATCACCGATTTCGCCGCTGTCATCTTTAATCCCGTGGCGCAGGCAAAGTTCGTCCACACGGTCAGCGCCGGCTATGTCACCGGCTCCATGTTCGTCATGGCGATCAGCGCCTGGTTCCTGCTGCGGGGACGCCATCTGGATCTAGCCAAGCGGTCGATGGCGGTCGCTGCGAGCTTCGGCCTCGCCTCGGCTCTTTCCGTCGTCGTCCTTGGTGACGAGAGCGGCTATGTCGCGACCGAGCACCAGCAGATGAAGATCGCTGCGATGGAAAGCATGTGGGAAACAGAACCGGCCCCTGCCGGCCTCAATGTCTTTGCCATCCCGGGCGTCCGCGAGAACAGCTATGAGGTGAAAATCCCCTACGTTCTCGGCCTCATCACCACGCGATCACTCTCCACCGAGGTTCCCGGCATTCTGCCCTTGGTCGAGCGTGCGGAAGTCCGCATCCGCAACGGCATGACCGCCTATGCGGCGCTGGACCAGATCCGCGCCGACCGCAACAATGCCGCTGCCCGCCAGACCTTTGCCGATACGTGGCGTGACCTCGGTTACGCACTCCTGTTGAAGCGTTACGTCGATGACGTGCCGGCGGCGACCGACGAGCAGATCGAAAAGGCCGCCTGGGATACCGTGCCGGACGTGCCGACGCTGTTCTGGAGCTTCCGGTTCATGGTCGCGATCGGCCTCTACCTGATCGTCTTCTTCGCGGTGGCTTTCTATCTGGCCTCCCGCCACAGGCTTGGTGAAAACCGCGTGCTTCTGTGGATCGCCCTGTTCAGCCTGCCGCTGCCATGGGTTGCCATCGAATTCGGCTGGCTCGTTGCCGAATACGGGCGTCAGCCCTGGGTGGTCGAGGGAGTGCTGCCGACCTTTTATGCCGCGTCGGGCCTAACCCTCGTGGATCTGGCGATCAGCCTCGGCTTCTTCCTCACGGTCTACACGACGCTTGCCGTCATCATGGTTCTGCTGATGCTCAAAATCATCAAGGCAGGTCCGAGCGAAAGATACGTGCTGATCGACGGCATTCGCGGATCGGCAGTGGTTCCCGAACGCGCCGCCGCTGCGCCGCAACGCTGACCCTCTCATTCGAAAGCAAGGTCCATGTCCCATTTACCTCTCGATTATGAAACATTGCGGATCATCTGGTGGCTGCTGCTCGGCGTCCTCCTGATCGGCTTTGCCATCGCCGACGGCTACGATCTCGGCGTTGGCGCCCTCCTGCCATTTGCGGCCAAGACGGACGAGGAGCGGCGCATCCTGCTCAACCTGATTGGGCCGACCTGGGAAGGGAACCAGGTCTGGCTCGTTCTGGGCGGCGGCGCCATCTTTGCCGCTTGGCCGGCGCTATACGCGGCTTCTTTCTCCGGCTTCTACCTTGCCATGATCGCCATCCTGCTGGCCCTCATCCTCCGGCCGGTCGGTTTCAAGTTCCGCGGCAAGGTCAAGGATCCGCGCTGGAGAAGCACCTGGGACTGGGCGCTGTTCATCGGCGGTTTCGTGCCGGCGCTGATCTTCGGTGTAGCGGTCGGTAACGTGCTGCTCGGTGTGCCCTTTGGCCTCGACGGTACGATGAGGGCCCATTATGACGGCAATTTCTTCGGGCTTCTTCGTCCCTTTGCCCTGGTCGCGGGCCTCACCAGCCTGTCGATGCTGGTCATGCACGGGGCTGTCGTCATCGCCATGCGCTGCGCCGGACCGGTCGCCGAACGTGCAACGCGCTTTGGCCGGATGGCGGCCGCAGCCACCGTTGCTCTGTTCGCGCTCGCCGGCTTGTGGGTCGCCTTCGGTATGGACGGCTATGTCGTCACCAGTGTTCAGGAAGCTGCCGGTCCATCCAATCCGCTGGCGAAAACCGTCGTCACGCAGGCTGGAGCATGGCTGAACAACTACCATGCATATCCCTGGATGATCACCGCGCCGGTTCTCGGTTTCGTCGGGTCGCTCGTCGCCCTGGCAGGACTTGGCAGCCGCCGGTTCAAGATCGCACTCGCTGGATCGAGCCTTGCCATCTTCGGCATCATCTCGACCGCCGGCCTGTCGCTGTTTCCCTTTCTTCTGCCGTCGTCGATCGATCCGGCCGTGAGCCTGACGGTCTGGGACGCGTCATCCAGCCACCTCACCCTGTTCATCATGCTGCTGGCGACCGTCGTCTTCCTGCCGATCGTGATCGCCTACACAGCCTGGGTCTACCACGTGATGCGCGGTCCAGTGAACGCGGCCTCGATCGGTCGCAATCCGAACGCTTACTGAAGGAGATCATTTATGTGGTATTTTTCCTGGATCCTCGGCGTCGGCCTCGCCTGCGTCTTTGCCATCCTCAACGCCATGTGGTTCGAGATGAAGGAAGACCGGCGCCTCTCGGCGCTTCCGGACCCCTCAAACAGGCCAAAACGCAGCGCCGTCGGAGATCCGGCCGCATGAAACCGGATTTGGTCGAGCGTCTCGCGGAAATGCCGGTTCCACGATACACATCCTACCCCACCGCCGCGGATTTCAGCGAGGCGGTGGGACCCAAGGAACAGGCCGCCTGGCTCGGCCAACTTGATCCGGCCGAACCGGTCTCTGTCTATCTGCACGTTCCCTATTGCCGGCAGCTTTGCCACTACTGCGGTTGCCATGCCAAGGCGGTTCGGAAGGCCGAGCCGGTCGAGGACTACCGGACCACGCTGGAGGCAGAGATCGCGCTGGTTGCCGCTCACCTGCCAGCCCGGCTGAAGATCGGCCGCATCGCCTGGGGCGGCGGCACGCCCTCCATTCTGGGCGAGGCAGGCTTGAGATCCGTTCTCGGTATGCTCAAGAAGCATTTCGACCTGGAAGACGACTACGAGCATTCGATCGAACTCGACCCGCGGATGCTCGGGCGCGATCTCTGCCAAGCGCTCGGCCGGCTCGGGATCAACCGCGCCAGTCTCGGCGTCCAGGATCTCGACACCGTTGTGCAACAGGCGATCGGGCGGGAGCAGCCGGAACAAAAGGTGGCCGCCGCTGTCCGTGATCTGCGCGACGCCGGCATTTCACGCATCAATTTCGATTTGATCTATGGTCTACCGAACCAAACCCAGGAAAGCTTGCTGACGACCTGCCGTTCCGTCGTGGACCTTAATCCGGATCGCATCGCCTTTTATGGATACGCCCATCTACCATCACGAAGGGCCAACCAGCGCCTGATCGATAGCGCATCGCTTCCTGGACCCATCGAGCGTTTGCAGCAGGCAAGCGCGATCGCGTCTTTCTTCATCCGCGAGGGCTATCAGGCGATCGGCATCGATCATTTTGCCAAGCCTTCCGATCGATTGGCGGCTGCCGCAAGAGAAGGTCGGCTCCACCGCAATTTTCAAGGCTACACGGACGACGATCGCCCGACCCTGCTGGGGTTCGGGTGCTCTTCCATCTCGCGGCTCCCCGGTGGCTACACGCAGTCGGAATCCGGGATCGAGGCTTACAAACGCCATATCGCGGAGGGGTCTCTACCCACGCGACGCGGCCACGCCTTTGTCGAGGACGATCATGAACGCGCGACAATCATCGAACGCCTGATGTGCGATTTCTCCGTCGATCTGGGACAGACTGCCGCCGGTTATGCCGACGAACTGGCCTTGCTGCGACCGTTCGCTCTGAGCGGTCTGTTGACGGTGCGGGCGAACCGCATCTCGATGACGGCAAAGGGGAGACCCTATGTTCGCACTGTTTCGGCGATCTTTGACCGGTTCAGAAGCCAGGGGCAAAATCTGTTCAGCCCGAGCGTATGAACGTCACCACTGAACGTCATCACTGACATAATGAATTTGAGGATTTCGGCTTGAGGAGCGGAAAGCGCGCCCTCACGAAAGGCAGACGGGATGAATATAAGAGAACTTGATTATCAGGAGTGCATGGCATTCCTTTCAAAAACCCGGATGGGGAGATTGTCCTGCGTCCTCGAAGGCCGCCCGTACACGGTTCCGATTTCTTTCATCATTGAGGACGACTGGTTCTACAGCTTCTCGCTCGAGGGCAAGAAGATCTCGTGGATGCGCGAGAATAACTCCGTCTGCATTCTGGCAGACGAAATCTCCAGTCCGCAACAATGGCGGACCGTTATCGCGAATGGGCAGTTCAAGGAATTCGATCAGGCTGCCGAATGGGCGAAGTATGCGCGTGCATGGTCTCTTCTGCAGTCCAGCAACGCAACCTATTGGTTGCCTGGAGGACTGAAAACAGCAGCGGCCGGGGTGCAAAACAAACCCGTCTACTATGGAATTCGGATCGAAAGCGTCTCGGGGAGAGAGGCCTATCTCCCGACCGAAACCGGACGTGTGTCCGGCATGCATCCACATTGATGGATGACATCATCTCGCTGCCACCGAAGTATCACCATGCCACTCGCCAGCCGGGCTACGTCAAAGCCTGGAGACTTCAACTGCCGCCAGACTTTCACCCGCTACTCCGTGGCGTGCGGCTTGCGCGAGTGGAACCGTCCCTTCAGCCAGACCAACAGATCATCCAGGAATGTGAACACGACCGGGATGACCAGCAAGCTCAGGAAGGTCGAGGTGATCAGGCCGCCGATCACCACGATGCCCATCGGCTGGCGGAAGCTTGAATCGCCGGATACGAGGCTGAGTGCGGCGGGCAGCATGCCGCCCGCCATGGCGATCGTCGTCATCACGATCGGCCGCGCCCGCTTGTGGCAGGCATCCACCAGCGCGTCATAGCGTGACATACCGGCGCGCCGCGCCTCGATCGCGTATTCGACGAGCAGGATCGAGTTTTTCGACACGATGCCCATCAGAAGCAGCAGGCCGATGACCGCAGGCATCGAGAAGCTTGTTCCTGTCAGCACCAGTGGCAAGAGCGCGCCGCCGAGAGCCAGCGGCAAGGCCATCAGGATCGTGACCGGCTGCAGGAAGTCATGGAAAAGCAGGACCAGCACCGCGTAGACGCAGAAGATGCCGATCGCCATCGCCAATCCGAAACTGCTGAACAGCTCGCTCTGGCGCTTCAACTCTCCCTGCTCGACGAATTTCACGCCCTGCGGCAGGTTCTTGTAGCCGGGAAGCTGCGCTGCCTCGTTCGTCACTTCCGAAAGGCTCCGGCCGTTGAGCTCGATCGTGAGCGAGACGTTGCGCGACCGGTCGAGCCGGTCGATCTGGCTGGGGCTGGAGCCTAGCGATATGTCGGCGATGGCGCCGAGCGCGACATTGCCGTCCTTGCCCTCGACCGGGATGAGCGACAGCGCATCCAGCGATTGCCGGCTCGCCGTGTCGAGCATGACCCGGATGGGGACCTGGCGTTCCGGCAGGTTGAGCTTCGACAGGGCCGCATCATAGGCGCCGGCCGTTGCGACCCGAATGGCGTCGGCGATCGCCTTCGAGGTCACACCCAGAGATGCGGCTTCCGCGAGATTAGGGCGGATGGTGATCTCCGGCGATTGGGTCGCGGCCGACGAGGTCACGTTGCCGATGCCGGGCAGCGTGCGCAGGTCGGACTCGAGGCTGGCGGCCGCTTTTTCCAGAAGGTCGGAATCGTCGCCGGCCAGCGTCAGCGTCAGCTGCGTACCATTGCCGCCGGATCCGATCTCAAGACGGACGCCGGGCAAGGTTTCCAGCGCCTTGCGCAAATCCGCTTCGATCTGAGATTGCTTGACGTCACGGTCGTCGATCGACGTGAGGTTGACGACGAGCGTCGCACTGTTGGTGCTGGCATTCGAGGTGCTGTTCATCCCGCCCGTGGAGGCCGTGCCCGTTGCCTGGAAAACCGAGGTAACGTGGTCGACGCCGGCAATGACCGCGGACGCCTTTCGCGCCGCTTCGTCGGTCGATTCAATGGTCGAGCTTGGAGGCGTCGTGATCGTGACCTGGGTCTGGCTGCTATCGGAAGCCGGAAAGAACCCGGTCGACAGATGGCTGAGCAGCAGGATCGTGAAGGCCAGAAAGCCGACCGTGCCGAGGACCGGTATCCAGCGCCGACGAAGCGCGCCTTTGACGGCCCAGAGGTAGGACCGCATCAGGCGACCGTCGCCTTCGTGTATCTTGCCGCTCGGCTTCATGATGTAGGCCGCCATCATCGGCGTCACCAGACGCGCGACGAGAAGCGAGGCGAGGACGGCGACGGAGGCCGTGATGCCGAACTGCTTGAAGATGATGCCGGGAATACCGCCCATAAAGGCTGTCGGCAGGAACACGGCGACCAGGGTGAAGGTGGTGGCGATCACGGCGAGGCCGATCTCATCGGCCGCTTCCATGGCTGCATCCATGGGGCTTTTCCCCATGTTGAGATGTCGTTCGATATTCTCGATCTCGACGATCGCATCGTCGACCAGGATCCCGACCACAAGAGACAGCGCCAGAAGCGTGATCGTGTTCAGTGTATAGTCGAGGAGATACATCACGAGGAACGTCGGGATGATCGACAAGGGCAAGGCAACAGCGGCCAAAAGCGTCGCCCGCCAGTCACGCAGGAAGAGCCAGACCACGAAGATCGCAATCAGCGCGCCCTCATAGACCATATGCATCGACGATTCGTAGTTCTGCTCGATCGGGACGATCGTGTTGTAGGCCTCTTCGATCGTCACTTGCGGATTTTCAGCCGCGAACGACTTCATCTGTTCGCGGATACTGTCCGTGACGGCGACGTCCGAGTAGCCCTTGGACCGCTTGATCTGCGCGGCAATGACCGGCTTGCCGTTGATATAGGCAAGCGAGCTGAGATCGCTGTGGGAATCGGTGACCGTGCCGAGTTCGTCCAGCCGAACCCAGTTTCCCGCCGGCAATGGTATCGGCAGTGCGCGGAGCTGTTCAACGCTGCCGACGGCCGCCAGCGTTCGGACAGACTGGCTTTCGCCGCCGATCCGCCCCTTGCCGCCCGACAGGTCAGACTGCACTGAATCGAGCTGCCCGTTGACGTCGTTTGCAGACAGACCGAGGCCATCGAGCAGATTGGCGTTGAGTTCGACGCGGACCTCCCGGTCGACGCCACCCAGGCGCCCGACTTCGCCGACGCCTTCGACAGCCATCAGGGCACGCGACATATTGTTGTCGATGAACCAGGAGAGTTCCGCCGCATCCAGCGTGTCTGACCGCACCACATAGGTAATCAGCGGCGATGCATTCAGCGACTGTTTGGAAACCGTCGGTGCGTTCATTTCTTCAGGTAAGTCGTCCTGCGCCTGATCGACGGCGCTCTTTACCTCGTCGAGTGCCTCTTGCGTGTTCTTTCCAACTTCGAAGGCGACGGAAATGCTGACGGAACCATCGGTGACCGTCGTGGTCACGGAATCGAGCCGCGTCAGTCCCGTCAGTTCGTCTTCGATCTTGCGGGCGACCTCGGTCTCAAGCTGTGAGGCTGCGGCCCCGTCGAGCGACGCACTGATCTCGATCGTCGGAAGATCCATGTCGGGAAAGTTCTGGATGTCGAGACGGTTGAACGCCCACAGGCCGCAGGCCGTCAGTAGGACGAACAGCAGGATTGGCGGAACGGGATTGCGGATGGACCAGGAGGAGAAATTCACTTCGCTGCCTCCGTCCCGGCCGCTGCAACGGCATCGACCACCCGCACCACGGAACCATCAGCGAGGAACGCGCCGCCGGAGACAACGACTTCCTCTGTCTTGTCAATTCCGGACACGATCTCGACCCGGTCGCCCTGCCGCCGGCCGGTTTCCACACGCTTGCGCGTCACCGTCGGCTGATCTGCAGGCTTTAGAACGAAAGCGTAGGAGAAGCCGTCCCTCAGAGTGACCGCCGTTGCTGGGACCGTCAGCGCATCGGTGGCGCTGAATTCGAAATTGCCGCTGACAAGAATGCCGGTCTTTGGTTGCGGCATTCCTTCTGCCGGCTGCAGGGCCACATAGACCGTGACCCGACCGCTGGCGGTCGAGCTCGTCGGCGAGACAAGCCGCACCTCGCCACGGACATCGCCGAGCGGCGTCGGGATGACCGCTTTGGTGCCTTCCTTGACATCGGCCAGCCGCTTGACCGGCAGCTCCGCCTGCCACTCGATGCGGTTCTGGCGGATCAGCTTGAACAGTTCGTCGCCGGCCGTCACCACCTTGCCAAGCGACGCGGACCGTTCCGAGATCACGCCATCGTCGTTCGCGTAGACCTTTGTGCGGTCAACGGTCAGCTGCGCGGATGCCAGAGCGGCCTTTGACGATGAGAGCGCCGCTTTCGACTTGCGCTCCGTGATCAGATATTCCGTCGTCTGCTGCGCAGAGATCGCACCGGAGCCGGTCAGCCCACGGGCGCGGTCGGCATTTGCGACCGCCTGATCGAGATCGGCCTTTGCCTGCTCGACGCTTGCCTGCTGTTGCTCGAGCTCGGCCTGCGCGGTTTCGGCGTCGAATTGCACCAGCAACTCGCCTTTTTTTACCGTCTCTCCCACATCCGCGTTGATGCCGATGATCCGCAATCCGCTGACTTCGGCGGAGATCACCGCTTCATGCCAAGCCGCAAGGCGCCCGCTTGCCGGAATGAGCACCGGCCACTGGGAAACCTCCGGTTTCGTCACGCTGACCGTGAGGGCGGCCGCGCCGGCGGTCGTCTGCGTCGCGTCCTGTGCCCGGCCTGCCGGGGTGAAAGCAAGACAGACGACGCAGGCAAGCGCCATCGTCGTGAGCGGGTGTGATGTTTTAAGCATTAGTTGAGTTCCCGTGCAGAAGAGGCAGCGGCGGTCGGAATGGACCAGCCTCCGCCAAGCGCTTTGTAGAGGGCTATCCAGTATTGGACGGCGTCGCGCCTGATTTCGATGAGAGTGATGGCCGCCGATTGCGCCGATCGGCGAGCTTCTTCGCGGTCGAGAATGCTGACGCCCCCGGACGCCCAGTTCTGGTCCACCGCGCGGAAATAGCGCTGATAGTTGTCGGCAGCGCTTTTTGCGTCGGCGATCCGCCGCAGCGCCGTGTCGACCCGCAACAGCGCCGTCTCGACTTCGGCAACGGCGCCAAGCACGCCAGACTTATAGTTCGCAACCGCGATATCGTAGTCGGCAACCGCACTGCGCACAGCCGCCCGTCGTGCACCGCCATCCAGCAACGGCACCGACAGCGCCGGTCCGAAGGACCAGGGAACGGATCGGCCGGTCACGGTGGACTGGCTGATCGAGATTGATCCGCTGAGGCTGAGGCTGGGGTAAAGATCGGCTTTCGCCGCCCCGACGTCGGAAATCGTTGCCGCGACTTCGGCCTCCAGCGCGTTGACATCGGGTCTCTGTCGCAGGACGTCGGCGGGCACGGAGGTGATCCGCACCGCAGATGGCTGCGGAATACGCCTTCTGCCCTGGTCGAGCAGCCTGCGGACCGCCGGTTCGTCGCCGCCCGTCAGTTGGGTGAGCGATTTGATCAGGATCTCGCACTCGCCGCGCTGGGCCGTCAGGCTTGACGAGGAGGCAGCGGCGCTTGCCCGCGCCAGCGCCAGATCGCCCGTCGACGTAAACCCCGACTGCGCCGACCGTTCAGTGGCGCGGATGGTCGCTGTCTGAGATGCGAGCTCGTCGCGGTAGAGGCGCTCCAATTCGCGGCAGGCGCGGTACTGGACGTAGTCGTCGCCGACTTCGGCGGCGATCGAAACGCGGGCATCGTGCCAGGACCAGACCTCGCCATCGGCCCGCGATGCAGCGGCTCGGACCTGCTTCTTGGTCTTACCGAACAGATCGACTTCCCAGGCGGAATCAAGCCCGCCGCTTTTTGTCGTCCCGGCAGTCAGCCTGTTATTGTCGTTACCCTTATTGCCCTCGCGGCTTGCCGATGCAGAGCCGTCGAGCGATGGGAAAAGCCCTGACGCGGTGCTGTCGAGCGTGGCGCGCGCCTTGTCGATATTCGCCACCGCTTGCTCGATGGTCGGGTTTTCGCGGTCCGCCATGTACAACAAGGCGTCCAGCGAGGGATCCTTGAAGCTTGCCCACCAAGTCACGAGATCGGCTGTTCGACCGCCATGCGGAAGCGTCGCGTGCCAGAAGGCGGCAACAGCTGGCGTCGCCTGCTTGAGAGTGCCAAGGCTCGTGCAGCCGGTAAGCAAGGCCGCGACGGCCAGGACTGGTAGAACTGAAGAAAGAGTGCTGCGCATCGATTGGACACCGCCTTAACTGAAGGCCGCAGTATAGGGATCGCCATGTTAATGTCGGTCAAGAGCAGGTTAAGTTAGGTAAAACTGCTGTCTTCGCAGCCTCAAGGTCGTAAAGCTGAAGTTATCGAAGGAGCAAGAGCAGGGCATGACCAAGCTACTATTGATCGATGACGATGCCGAGCTGACCAACCTGCTGGGCGAGTATCTGACAGAGGAAGGCTTCGCGGTCGAAACGACCGCGGATGGTCGCGTCGGCGTGGCCGAGGCCATGTCCTCCTCGACGGATCTGATCGTGCTCGACATCATGATGCCGCGGATGAACGGCATCGAAGTTCTGCGCAAGATCCGGCAGGTGAGCGACGTGCCGGTGCTGATGCTGACGGCAAGGGGAGACGATATCGACCGCATCGCCGGCCTCAATCTCGGAGCCGATGATTACGTCTCCAAGCCCTGTTCGCCGGGGGAACTGGCCGCGCGCATTCGCGCCATCCTGCGCCGCTCGGGCCGAACCGAGCGGGACGGCACCGTCAACGAGATCAGGACGGGCGAACTGGTGCTTTATCCGTCGAACCGCAGGGCGATGTGGCGGGCGGCACCCCTGGAACTGACCGGAACCGAGTTCAGCCTGCTGGAAGTGCTTGCCCGCTCCTCCGGCCAGCTTGTCTCCAAGCAGGAGATATCGTTGCGAGCGTTTGCCAAGCCGCTCACCGCGTTCGATCGCCGGATCGACGTCCACATCAGCAGCATCCGGCAGAAACTCGGCGCCCGCCCGGATGGGCAGCCCTGGATCCAGGCTGTGCGCGGCCGCGGCTACCAGTTGCTGGAAGGCTGACCATGCATCGCCTGTTCTGGAAATTCTTCACCGTCGTCTGGTTGGCCATGGCCGGCTCGATTGCGATCCTGTTTGCGATCAGCACGCTGTTCCAATCACCGTTCGAGGAGGAGGTTGCTGGCCGGGAACTTAGCCTGACGCTGGAGACCGCAGCCCAGGTGCTCCAGTCGGATGGCCTGGAGGCGACGGCCAGGCTGGTGGCGGCGGTTCGGCGGACCGGTCGCGACATCCCGGTCACCGTCACGACCGACGGGCCGGCGATCGATTGTGCCGAGCAAAACGAGGAGGCGCTCGTTCGAACCGCCGTGCGCGACGGAGAGTGTTATCGCCTGGAAATTGCCGGCGCAGCGCCGAGCATGATGGCTAAAACCTGGCCTCGGGCTGTTCCGTGGCTGGCAGCCCTTCTGGCGGCAGCAGCTGCGGCCTATTGGCTCGCCCGCTATTTCATTACCCCGGTCGAGCAGCTGCGCTATGGGCTGCGCTCGCTTGCCAGGGGAGAACTGGACGTGCGGATCGCCCACAAGATCGGCGCCAAACGCGACGAGATCGCGTCGTTGGCGCACGATCTGGATATCACCGCTGCCCGGTTGCAGGAGCTCCAGATGGCTCAGCAGCAGCTGTTCCACGATATTTCGCACGAACTGCGCTCGCCTTTATCGCGTCTGCAAGCTGCTATCGGCGTTTTGCAACAGAACCCCGTACGGCTGGTGGTGATGATCGAGCGGATGAGCCGCGAGGTCGAGCGGCTCGACGAACTGGTCGGCGAAATCCTCACTCTCGCCCGGCTGTCGGATCGCGATACACCGAGGTTCGAGCGGCAGACGCTCGATCTTGTCGATCTCCTGCGTGAGATTGTGGACGATGCCGGCTTCGAGGGACAGGCACGCGGGGTAACCGTCCAGTATGAGGGCGTCGACACATTCGTGGCTTCCGTCAACGGCGAGCTGATCTACCGCGCGCTGGAAAATGTGATCCGCAACGCCATTACCCACACGGGACCAAGCACCGCTGTCCGTGTGACGTCCAAGGTCTTGGACCGGAAGCTGATCGTGACCGTCGAGGACGACGGCGAGGGTGTGCCGGAGACGGAACTGGAGGCGATCTTCAAGCCGTTTTCGCAAAGTTCAACCGTCACCACCCGTTCCGGCTTCGGCCTTGGGCTTGCCATTACCCGGCGTGCGGCGGAATGGCACGGCGGGGGCGCAAAGGCAGAAAACAGACCGGCCGGTGGTCTGTCGGTCCAAATCACAATTCCCACCTGTGCTGTCGCACGGAAGCTTGTGGCAGCAAATTAATCGCCCATCGCGGTTCGGCCTTGGCAAATCGGTGTCGCCGACTACTTCACCCGTAAGTCGACAACGACAAGGAGACACAGGATGACCGCCATTCGCCGCATCGTCTTGGCAAGCCGACCGACTGGTCAGCCCGAGGCTGAGAATTTCCGCATCGAGAATTTCGAACTCCCGGAAGCAGCAGAAGGAGAGGTCACCTTGCGATGCCTCTATCTTTCGCTCGACCCTTACATGCGCGGTCGCATGAGCGACGCAAAGTCTTATGCAGCGCCCGTTCCCATTGATGGCGTTATGGAAGGCGAAACGATCTGCGAAGTGGTGAAGTCGCGCCACACAGCCTTTTCGCCCGGCGATATCGTTCGTGCTCGGACCGGATGGACGACCAATGCAGTTGTCCACGGAGATACCCTGACGCGCGTCGAAACGCACGGTGCACCGCTGACGACGGCACTTGGCGTACTGGGAATGCCCGGCTCGACCGCCTGGAGCGGAATGAAGTTCATCGGGAAGCCGAAGCAAGGCGAGACCGTCGTTGTCGCCGCTGCCTCCGGGCCTGTCGGTTCGCTGGTCGGCCAGCTTGCGAAACTTGCCGGGGCGAGGGCAGTCGGGATTGCCGGTGGACCGGACAAATGTGCGTATGTGAAAGATGGCCTCGGCTTTGACGCCGTTGTCGATCACCGCTCGAAAGATTTTGCGTCCGATCTCGCTGCTGCATGCCCTGACGGCGTCGATGTCTATTTCGAAAATGTCGGCGGGCACGTTTGGGACGCCGTCCTGCCGCTGCTGAACCAGTTTGCCCGTGTCCCCGTCTGCGGGCTTGTCGCGCACTACAATGGCGCCGGATCTGCGGAAACCGACCGGCTTCCGATCACCATGTCGGCAGTTCTGAGGCGCAGCCTTTTCATCCGCGGCTTCATCCAGACTGAATTCATCAGCCACTTTGAAGACTTCCTCGATGAGGTCGGCCCGCGCGTCGCCTCCGGCGACATAAAGTATCGGGAAGATATCGTTGACGGCCTCGAACGTGCGCCCGAGGCTTTCATCGGTATGCTCACCGGCGGCAATTTCGGAAAGCTGATCGTGAAGATCGCTGACTGACTGGCTCAAGCAGCCTAATCCGGCCATGAATTCGCCGTGTGTAACAAAGACCAGACCCCGGACCGTGGCAGCACCGTCCGGGGCCTGCAAATCCTGGCCTGCCTCGGATCTCTCCGCTTGAATGATGCACTCGCGTTCCGGTCGACTGGCCAGGTGGTGCAGGCGAATTTGACGTGGGTTTCAGCCAGTTGAGTTCGGCAACATTTCGTGGCATCTACCGGCCCCATTCACCTTTCGAAAGTCGCTGGTTACGATGCAGTATTCCGTATTGACGCGGCGATGGATCTCGGCTGCGATTGTCGCGATCGTGTCCGCTCAGCTCGTTGCCTGTGCCAACAGGCCTTCGGCCTCTGTTCTCGATCCGGTCGCGGTCAACCCGGCATCCAGCCGTCAGCTTACCGTCCTTACTGCGACGAACCGGTCGCGGGACGGCGACGGATACTCGTCCCGCCGTAACGCAGATCCGGCCTTCGAAACGTTCACGGTCGCAATCCCGCCCTCGCACCGCCCGCCGAAGATCGAATGGCCTGTCGGTAAACCCGACGCGTCGACGGACATGGTTGTTTCCGAAAGACGCTCTCTCGACCAAAAACAGTTTCTGGCTTTGGCGGACGCGCCCAACAAGGATGGGGCGGTTGGCATCTTTGTCCACGGGTATAACTATACGTTCCAGGAGGGATTGTACCGGCTCGCGCAGGTCGCCGCCGATTCCAAGACGGATGGAAAGCCGGTCCTTTTCTCCTGGCCGTCGCAGGGATCCCTTGCCGGATATCTCGCGGATCGTGACGCGGCCCTGGCTTCGCGTGACACCCTGGTCTGGCTCGTCAAATCGATGGCAGCAAAACGCGATGTGAAACGGGTCATCCTGTTCGGGCACAGCATCGGCGGGTTCCTGATCATGGAAACGCTTCGCCAGCTGAAGCTTGAAGGCCGCGGCGACGTCCTCGACAAGTTGGTCGTCGTGCTCGCGGCTCCAGACATTGACGACGATCTGTTCAGGTCGCAGCTGGAGGTCGTTGGGCGGATGCGTACCCCCATCACGCTGTTTGTTTCCAAGGACGACAAGGCGCTCAAGATCTCCAGTTTCATCAGCGGCGAGAAACCGCGCGCGGGATCGCTCAATGTCGATAGCCCTTCGGTGCGCGACGCAGCCTTGCGCTATGGTCTGCGGATCATCGACATCTCGTCGGTCAAGGCAGCAGATGGGGTCGGGCACGACCGGTACGCCAATCTCGCACAACTGGGTCCGCAGCTTGCGCAGGCGGGTGGCGGGGCGGTTTCGGTGCCGGAGGCGGGCGCCTTCGTCTTCGACGTCGCGGCATCGGTCATTTCAAGTCCGTTCAGATTGGCAGGCGCGGTCGTCGGCGGGCGCTGAGCTTGCGGTTTCTGGCGAAAGACCAGGGAAGAATGCTTGATCCTTCTCTCTCATTCTTGTGTCCGTGCGTGGTCGCACTTGTCGATTGTCACCCTATGTTGCGTGTGTTGAACCGAGAGACACCGATTTGCGCCGAGCATTCCACTTCCTCGCCCTGACGGGCGTTTTCATCGTCATTCTACTCGTCTCGGCGTGGTCATCGCTGGCACTGTGGTACCGTCTGCCATTGCCGCTCCCGGCAAGAGCGGTGTTCGCTGCGCTGTTTGCCGCTCTCGGTGTCTGGACCATCGTCTCTGTGATCCGCCACCGATGGCGGGCTCCGACGGGCGTGTTCTCGGTGGCCTTCGCGATCGTGCTTTCGTGGTGGTTCACGCTCGCGCCCCCAGCGGTAGGAGACTGGTCGCCGGACGTTGCGCGACAGGTCACCGGAACGATTTCGGGCGACACGTTGACCCTGAACGGTGTGCGAGACTTCACCTGGAGAAGCGATACCGACTATACCGAAAACTGGAAGACCAAGACGTATGATCTAAAGACGCTGACGTCGGTTGATCTCTTCATGTCCTACTGGTCGGGACCGCTGATGGGCCACATGCTGGTCAGCTTCGGCTTCTCGAATGGCGAGCACGTCGCCTGGTCCGTCGAGGTCCGCCGCAAGCGCGGAGGCGCGTTTTCGCCGATCGCGGATCTCTTCAAGAGCAATCCGCTTGTGATCGTCGCGGCAGAGGAGCGGGATATTATCGGGGTTCGTACGATCGTGCGCGGCGAGGACGTCCAGCTATACCGGGTGAACGTCTTGCCGCAGACAGCACGCAACCTCCTGGTCGCCTATGTCGAGGATGCAAACAGGCTGTCCCGCCAGCCGCAGTGGTACAACTCGCTGATGACGAACTGCACGACTGCGGTTGTGGCCATCGTCAGAACGCTTGGAGGCACGGTCCCTCTCGACTGGCGGCTGTATGTGAACGGCTATTTACCGGAATACGCCTATGATCAGGGCATCCTCGACACTGGGTCCCCGATGGCGGTGCTCAGGCAACAGTCCCATATTGCCGAGAAAGCCAAGACGGCGGGCATGTCCGAGGACTTTTCAGAGGCGATCAGGCGAGATCGGGTAACCGAACCGCCTGCAACGAACTAGGCGCAGCTACCGGGAGCCTGTCACCTTACGACGTATAGGCGTTAAGCGTCTGCCAGACATCATAGGCCGAGATCACCGTCTCCATCTGCGCCGTATGGCCCGTGACGAAATCGTCGCCGTAGATAGTCTCGTCAGGATATTCGGTGATCAGCGTCAGCGGTACGGTATGGCGATCGTCAATCGACGACAGGCACGGGAAGCCGTTGATGATGCGGAAACCCGTCTCGCCGGCATGGGTTTCGTAGAGTGCGATCTGGCGATTGTTGTAGTCGAGAATGCCTGGAATTGCGCCGAGATGCCGGGTGACGTGGTCGAGGATGGCTTCCGCCTGCTGCGTCCAGCCGGCGTGGTGGCGCATGATCAGGAAGAAACCCTTCGGCAGCGTCCACATGCCAAAACCGCGCGGCACGTAGCCGGATAGCGGCCGCGTCCATTCATGCGACGGATAGCCGTGCAGGTTGATATGCAGCTGTGCGCCGCTCAATTCCTGCGCTGTGAAACGGATGGCTTTCTCGTTGAGATGCTGGCCGGAATTTTCCGCCGTCCGGTATTCAAGATCGTCGCCGAGCGCGGTGTAGCGGGCGGCGTGGTGCATGTGGCGCGGGTTATCGACACGCAGGCGCTGGTGCAGCGCGTAGCCATCCGGGTTCTCGATCGGCGAGATGGTGAAATGGGCGCCGGCACGCTGCTTGAGCGCACGGGCAGCGCGGATCGCGCCGACAATTCCGGTCGTCTCGTTCGGATGCTGGCCGCCGCTGATCATGACCGCCGTGTCGCTGCCACGCACATAGTGCGCCGAGAGAACGCGGCCGGAGCGCGACCGGGCATCGAATTCCTCTCCGCCGATGTCCGACAGCAGTCTCGACATCTGCGCAACGGCCGGTGGTTCGCTGGCCGTATCGATTTCCTGTTCGGGGCCATCCCTAAAACCTGTGCTCAGCGGCCGGGTTTCGACACGCACGCTGATCTCACCATTGCTGCGCACGATTTCCGGCACGATCTGGCCGGGCTTCAGACCACGGTCGCCGAGCGGGCGTCCGGACTTCTTCTGGAAGAATTCCAGCAGCGAGAAATAGAAGTCCTCGTGCAGGGCCTCGCGGAGGCTGACGACCTCGTCGCCAACCGCCAGCGGCATGTCTTCCGCCGGATGGGAAACGGCGATGTTGAGTTCTTCGAAATAGGGTTCTTCGTTGCCCCAGTCGTGGTTTGCGATCGCGTCGATTGCGAGGCTGAACAGACGCTCGTAATCCGTTTCCAGCCTCTCGCCGATCGCGCCGTCGCGGCTGATCCAGCCGGTGGGAGAGAGATTGGTTTCGCCGACCACATCCGTATGCACGCGGTTCGGCGCCTTGATCTTCAGCGTTTCCGTCTTACCGTTACGGGTGAGCGTGACGTCGTAGACAAGTTCGTCATCGTCGCGGGCAATGAAGTCGATCCTGGCATCTCCCACGAGTGCCGCGAGCGGATAGGCTTCTAGCCGGAAACGGTTTGCCGGAGCGTCGGCATGAACCGGGTAAGACACCTCGATCGAGGTCACGCCTTCAAGGTCGATCTCTTCCAGAAACGCAAACAGAAGCGGCTTGTAGGCGCTGCGGATCCGGGCGGTGACACCTCTCTCCTTCAACGCCTGTTCGGCGGCACGACGGCTCTTCGTATCGTCGAACGTCCAGGCCTCGATCGACTGGCCGGGCGCAGCACTCGCCACCAGAGTGTCGAGCGTACGCTCCAGTTTGGTTTCAAAGATCGAAGTCATGACGCTTAACCCTTGTTGAATGCCGTGCTGGTTATCGGGACGTGCGGCCGGTCGGATCGAGGCTGTCGCGCAGCCAGTCTCCGAGCAGGTTGAGACCGAGCACCGTCAGCAGGATCGCAAGGCCCGGGAAGACGCTGACCCACCATGCGGTCTGCAGATAGGTTCGGCCATCGGCCAGCATGCCGCCCCAGCTTGGAATGGTGGGATCGACGCCGAGGCCGAGGAAGGTCAGGCTGCTTTCGAGCAGAATGTTGTTGGCGACATTGAGCGTCATCAGAACGATCACCGGTCCGATCAGGTTCGGCAGCAGGTGCTGGATGATGATGCGCCAGTCCTTCACCCCGATCGCGCGGGCCGACAGGACGAACTCACGCTCCCTCAGCGTCAGCACCGAGCCGCGCACCAGACGGGCATACTGCACCCATTGCGACACAATCAGAAGGATGATCGTGTTGGTCAGGCTTCCGCCGACGATGGCGATGAAGGTGATCGCAAGCAGGATGAACGGCATGGCAAGCTGCAGATCGGCGAAACGCATCACCAGCATGTCCCAGAAACCGCGGTAGTAACCGGCAATCAGGCCCATCAGCACGCCGAAGATGACGGCGCCGATGACGGAGGTGAAGCCGACCAGGAGCGAGATCTTTCCGCCGGCAACGACACGCGCCAGCACGTCGCGGCCCAGCGGATCGGTTCCGAACGGGTGAGCGGCCGTCGCAAAGGGTTTGGCGAGCCGCGCCATCAGGTCGATCTTGTCGGCACCGCCTGGAAACAGCAGGTCGGAAAACAGCACTGCGAGGCAGACGACGACGGTGAGGGACATGCCAAGGATGAATTCAAGGCTCGCGAAGCGCCAGCGGCTAGAGGTTTTGGTTGCCATTGCCGGTTACTCCGTGCGGATGCGGGGATCGACGAGGCCATAGGCGATGTCGACCAGAAGGTTGATGCCGACGATCATCAGCGACAGAACGGTGATGACGGCCTGAAGCACGGGAAAGTCGCGGGCGCCGACGGCGTCGAAGGCAAGCGTGCCCAGTCCCGGCCAGTTGAACACACGCTCGATGACGACGATGCCGCCGAGCAGGCCACCGAACTGCAGGCCGAAATAGGTGATCAGCGGAATGGCGCAGTTGCGCAGCGCGTGCTTGTAGAGAACCTTGCTCTCGCTCAAGCCTTTGGCGCGCGCGACCATGATGTATTGCGACTGCAGCGTTTCCAGCATCGAGGTGCGGACAAGACGCACATTCGTCGCGGTCAGGATCACGCCCATGGTGACGGCCGGCATGACATAGCTCGAAAAGCCCGACATGCCGCTTGGCGGCAGCCAGCCGAGCGTGATGGAGAACAAGAGGACCAGCATGGTGGCGAGCCAGAAATTCGGAAACGACAGGCCGATCAGCGAGAAGATGCGGATGGCCTGGTCGGCAGCCTTGCCGCGCGAGGTGGCAGCCTTGATGCCGAGCGGGATCGAAAGCGCGATCGACACGAACATCGAGATAAAGGCGAGCAGCAGGGTCGCCGGCAGGGCATTGCCGATCAGCATCGAGACCGACGTGCCGCCGGAAAAGCTGCGGCCGAAATCGAGCGTGACCAGCCCCTTCATGAACGTCCAGTACTGGACGAGGAACGGCTGGTCGGTTCCGAGCGCTGCGCGAATGCGCGCCAGATCGTCTTCCGTCATGCTGCCGCCGCCCTGGAACATCGTGACGGCCGGATCACCGGTCAGGCGAATGGCGAACGAGACGATGAGCGTGATGGCGATGACGACGAAAATCGCCTGTAGCAATCGCTTGATGAGGAAACCGGCCACTGTGTTGTCCTTAAGGAGAAGTTCGGCCCCGCCCGGGTTGGCCCGGGCGGGGTGGCTTTTCAGATGACTACTCGACGGTGACGTCGGTCAGCTTCAGGCGGTTGTCCGGGGGCGCGATGAAGCCCTTGACCCGCTTGTTGATGCCGAAGATGGCGTTGCTGTTGTAGAGCGGCAGCTCCAGCGCGCGTTCCGACGCATAGGCGCCGACTTCCCGCAGGATCTTTTCGCGGGCCGCACGGTCGGTCAGCGGACGCTGCGATTCCAGCAGCTTGTCCAGCTTTTCGTCCTTGTCGTACGGGTTCCACTTTTCGCCCGAGTGGTACATCGAATAGGCGGTGTTGTCGTAGTCGAAGGTCCAGCCGCCCCACTTCTGCTGGAACATCGCGCCGGTCTTGCCTTGCGGAATGATGTCGTTCAGCAACACGTTGGTCTCATAGGGCTTGATAGTGGCGGTGATGCCGACCATCGACAGGTAGCTGGAAATGACCTGCGCCACTTCGTTCATCGTCGCATCATTGCCGCGGATATCGATCTGCAGCGTCGCACCGGTCTTCACGCCGGCTTCGGCAAGCAGCTTCTTCGCGCCGGCCGGATCGTAAGGGATCGCCTTCAAGTCCGGATCGAAGCCGAAGGACAATGCGCTCTGGAAGCTGGTGATCTCGGAGGCCTGGCCGGCGAGGATCGACTTGACGATCGTGCCGCGATCGACAGCCATGATAATCGCCTTGCGCACCTTCGGGTCGGCGGTGATGCCGTCGCGGGTGTTGAAGCGCAGCGCATCGACGGTCGGGCCAGGAACGGAAACGATTTCCAGCTTGTTGTCGCCTTCGATGACCGGCAGCATGCCGATCGGAATGGTCGGCGGGATCACCAGATCGACGCGGCCAGCCTGCAGTTCGGCAACAGCGGTTGCTGGCTCAGCGATAAAGCGGAACTGGAGTTCCGACAGTTTCGGCGCGCCGCCCCAATAGTCGGCATTGGCTTCGAGCTTGATATCGACCTTGGGCTGGTAGGATACGAACTTGAACGCGCCCGTGCCGACCGGGTTGAGGTTGAAATTGTCCTCACCCTTTTCCTGGATGTATTTCGGCGGAACGATCATCGCGCCGTAACCGGCGAGCTTGGTCAGAAGAACCGGATCGGCAGCCTTGAGCTTCAGGTCGACCGTATAGTCGTCGATGACGTCGATGCTCTCGATCGAGATGTAGTTCGAACGCTGCGGTCCCTTGGCACCCTGTTCGCCGAGAAGGCGCTCGAAGGTGAACTTGACGGCGGCTGCATTGAAGGGCTCGCCGTTGTGGAACTTCACGTTCTGGCGCAGCTTGAAGCGGATGCGCTTGCCTTCGTCGAGTTCTTCCCAGGATTCAGCCAGACCCGGAACGAGCTTCAGGTCGGGACCACGATAGGTGAGGCCGTCGAAGATGTTGGTGGCAACGGCTGCCCATTGGACGAGAAACGTATCGATCGGATCCCAGCTGCCCGGATCCTGTGGGCTCGAGATGGTCAGCTTTCCGGCCGCGAAGGCAGGCGCCGACGCAAAGGCTGTCGAGAGCGCAAGCGCCACTGCGGTCGCCTTCAGTCCCCGTTTGATTATTGTCATTGATCTGTTCCTCTTCAGATGGTTGCGATTGTGTCGCTGGTTTCAGGCGCTCTTCGCGACGAAGTGGCCTGGATTGATTTCCTCGTGCACGAGGATGGCGGGCTCGTCACCGACGCGCCTCACCGGATTGGGAATTTCGCCCTCGATCATCGCCGACTGGCGGGCAACGGTCGGATCGGCGACCGGTACCGCGGACAGAAGGCGACGGGTGTAATCGTGGGCAGGCGTTTCGAAAACCTGGCGTCGTGAGCCAAGTTCCATGATCTGGCCGAGGAACAGAACCGCGACGCGATGGCTCATCTTCTCGACCACGGCCATGTCATGGCTGATGAACAGGTAGGCGAGACCGCGTTCGGCCTGCAGGTCCATGAACAGATTGATGATCTGTGCCTGGATCGACACGTCGAGCGCCGACAGCGCCTCGTCGGCAATGATCAGCTTCGGATCGGAGGCAAGCGCGCGGGCAATGCAGACGCGCTGCCGCTGGCCGCCGGAAAACTCGTGCGGATAGCGGGTTGCGACATCGGAAGTTAGGCCGACACGCTCCAGCAGTTCGTCGACGCGGCGGCGGACGGCCTTGGCATCGGAGATCAGGCTGTGGGTGTTGATCGGCTCTGCGATCGAGAAGCCGACGGTCTTGCGCGGATCGAGCGAGGCGAACGGGTCCTGGAAGATGTACTGGACATCCTGGCGCAGGCGGAAGCGTTCGGCAGCCGACATGGACGAGAAGGTTCGGCCGTTGAAGGCGATGTCGCCGGACATGGCAGACTGAAGCTGCTGGATCGTCCGGCCGATGGTCGACTTGCCCGAACCGCTTTCGCCAACCAGTGCCAGCGTCTCGCCGGGATGGATGTCGAAGCTCACCTTCTGCACGGCGCTCAAGCGATGGGTGGCCTTGCCGAACAGGTTTTTCTTGATGTCGAAGCGGACGTAGAGATCCTTGACCGACAGGAGCGGCGTTGCGCCAGTCTTGACCGTGTCCTGGATGCGCTCCTCGCCGACGACGGTCGGCTTGCCATCCTGCAAAATGGTCAGCGGCAGACGCTTGGGGAAAGCCTCTCCCGTCATGCTGCCGAGCTTCGGCACGGCGGAAAGCAGGGCCTGGGTATAGGGGTGCTGCGGGTTGGCGAAGATCTCGCGAACCGGGCCTTCCTCGACTTTCTTACCCTTCCACATGACGACGACATGGTCTGCCATTTCGGCAACGACGCCCATGTCATGGGTGATGAACACCATGCCCATGCCGAGCGTCTTCTGCAGGTCGCGCATGATATTGAGGATCTGCGCCTGGATGGTGACATCGAGCGCAGTCGTCGGCTCGTCGGCAATCAGCAGCTTGGGGCGGCACGCAAGCGCCATCGCGATCATCACGCGCTGACGCATGCCGCCGGACAGTTGGTGCGGATAGCGGGTCAGAAGTTCTTCGGAGTCGGGCAGGCGCACCATATCGAGCAGCCGACCGGCTTCGGCCAGGGCCGCGCTCTTGCTCATCTTCTCGTGCAGGACAAGCACTTCGCAGATCTGGTCGCCGATGGTGAAGACCGGGTTGAGCGAGGTCATCGGCTCCTGGAAGATCATGGCGATCTCCTTGCCGCGGACCGACCGCATCTCTTTCTGGCTCGCCTTCAACAGGTCGCGGCCGTTGAACATGATGCGACCGGATGCATAATTCGCACCCATCATGTCGGCGAGACGCATGGTCGACAGCGAGGTCACCGATTTGCCCGAACCGGACTCGCCGACCACGGCGACCGTCTGGCCGGCCTCGACGGTAAAGGACAGGTCGTCGACGACGCGGCTTTCGCCGAATTCGACGCTCAGGCGTTCGACCGACAGGAGCGGCTTGCTGTTTTCGGTCATGCTCATGTCCGCGTCTCCGTCGGGCTAATGGTTCCGGCATCATCAGGGGCGATACGGGCAATGACTGCGCCGGCAGTCTGGGAGGATCCGGCCTTTGCCAGTAGGCTGACGATACCGTTAACGGGTGCGGTGACGGCGGTTTCCATCTTCATCACGTCCATCATGGCAAGAACCTCGCCTTCACGGACGGCTGCGCCATCCTCGACATTCCATTGCACGAGCAGGCCGGGAACGGAGGCGCGAACAGCGCCGGCATCATTCTCGGCAGCGTCCGGTCCGGCGCTCGATGCCGTCGCACGCATCTGGCCCAACAGGCGCAGAAACGTATCGGGGATGCCGATCTCGATCCGTTTGCCGTCGATCTCGACATGGCCGCGTAGAAGACCGCCACGAGTTGCCGGGGCAGGGCGGGCAGCGTCTTCGAGCGTCTCGGCGAAATCCGTTTCGATCCAGCGCGTGTGGACGCGGAAGTCCGCGCCTGAGAAATCCGCATGATCGAGCACCGCACGGTGGAACGGCAGGACGGACGGCACGCCCTCGATCGTGAATTCGCTGAGCGCGCGGCGGGCACGGGCAATGGCCCGTTCGCGCGTCGCACCCCAGACGACGAGCTTTGCAGCCAGCGAGTCGAACATCGGCGGAATGACCGAACCTGTCGTGACGCCGCTATCGAGACGTACGCCCGGCCCCGATGGCGCCGTGAAATTCGAGATCTCGCCGGCGGACGGCAGGAAGCCGCGGCCCGGATCTTCCATATTGATGCGGAACTCGATCGCGTGGCCGCGCGGCTCCGGCATGCTGGTCACGCTGATCGGCAGGCCTTCGGCAATGCGGAACTGTTCGATGACGAGGTCGAGACCAGTCGTCTCTTCGGTGACCGGATGTTCCACCTGCAGGCGGGTATTCACCTCGAGGAAGGAGATGACGCCATCGGCGCTGAGCAGGAATTCGACCGTGCCGGCACCGGTATAGCCGGCCTCCGCGCAGATATCGCGCGAGGCCGCGTGGATCTTTTCGCGCTGCTCGTCCGAGAGGAAGGGGGCTGGCGCTTCCTCGACGAGCTTCTGGTTACGACGCTGCAGCGAGCAATCGCGGGTACCGACGACAACCACATTGCCGTGGCTGTCGGCCAGAACCTGAGCTTCGATATGTCTTGGGCGGTCCAGGAACTGCTCGACGTAGCACTCACCACGACCGAAGGCCGCGACCGCTTCGCGCGTAGCCGATGAGAACAGTTCTTCGACCTCATCGAGATCGCGCGCGATCTTCATTCCGCGTCCGCCACCGCCATGCGCCGCCTTGATGGCGATCGGCATGCCGAATTGGCGTGCGAAAGCCAGGGCCTCGGCAGGCGAGGTGATTGCGCCGTCGCTACCGGCAACCAGCGGTGCGCCGACCTTTTGGGCGATCGCGCGGGCCTGGAGCTTGTCGCCGAGCGCCTCGATCACGTGAGGGGCAGGGCCGATCCAGATCAGCCCGGCATCGATGACAGCCTTTGCGAATTCCGCGCGCTCGGAGAGAAAGCCATATCCCGGATGCACGGCGTCGGCGCCGGAGCGCTTTGCGACGGCGATCAGCTTGTCGATGTCGAGGTAGGTTTCCCGGGCCGTGGCACCGTTCAGGGAATAGGCCTCATCGGCCTGCGCCGCGAACATCGCATCGGCATCGGCGTCCGCGTAGACGGCAACCGAGGTCAGGCCGTAATCCTTGCAGGCCCGAATGATCCGCACCGCGATCTCGCCGCGGTTAGCTATCAGAACCTTCTTCATGGGTATTTTCCTAAGATGGACCGGGGAGCGAAGGCGCTGATCGCGTTGAAACGGATCTTCGCTCCGACAGGGATCTGGCCTGCGAGATCGAGATGATGGCGGGCGACATTGGCAATGACCGGATAACCGCCGGTCAGCGGATGATCGGCAAGGAACAGCACCGGCTGACCGCTCGCCGGCACCTGAAGCGCGCCGCGCACGGTCGCCTCGCTCGGCAACTCTGCGTGGTTCTGGCGCTCCAGCGCTTCGCCTGAAAGACGGATGCCGACCCGGCTTGATTGCGGTGTCACCGACCATTCCTGGGACAGGAAATTCTCGACGGCGCTTTGTGTGAACCAGTCGGTGCGCGGCCCCATCACTACGTCGAGAACGACGGTCTCCACAGTGTCCGGCATGTCGAACGCCGGTAGTTCTGGCGCAGCAACGGTCGATCCTAGCACCGGCGGGTGAATTCCGATAACGGCGCCCGCGCCAAGTGCTGCAGGCCCGATCTGCGCCAGGGTATCCGTCGCCGCGCTGCCGAGAACCGGGGTCACGTCAAAGCCGCCGCGCAGTGCCAGATAGGAGCGCATGCCGGCCGTCGGCTGTCCGAGCGAAACGATGTCGCCGTCATCAAGCGCGATTGCTTCGCCATGCGCTGCCGTCAGCTTTTTGCCCGCGGTGGTGGCGATGGTGATCGGCGCCAGTGCACCCGTCACAGCCATCACGCCGCGGCCGCGCATGCGAAAACGGAAGCCGCCAAGGGAGATCTCCAGCGCCGGCGTGCCGACCGGATTGCCGACGAGGCGGTTGGCGGCCTTGAAACTGCTGCGATCGACTGCGCCAGATACGCTGATGCCCTGGTTTGCTTGGCCTGCGCGGCCGAGATCCTGAAACAGGACCGGCAGGCCGACGGCCAGAACCTCGATTGCGCAGTTTGAATAGCTTGCCGCAACCGGAGCAGTCGCAGTTTTCGCAGGGGCCGAAACTTCGTAGGCTTTGTCGGCCGCCATATCGCGAAAACGCACGCGACTTCCCGGCTGGAGAAGCGAGGCGGGTGCGCGATCGATATCGAACATGGCAAGCGGCGTCGTGCCGATCAGCTGCCAGCCGCCTGGGCTGGTCTTGGGATAGATGCCGCTGAATTCTCCGGCAAGGCCGACAGCGCCGGCCGGAACCCGGGTCCGGGGCGATTTGCGTCGGGGTACGTTAAGCCGCTGATCGCCGCCGGAGAGATAGGCGAAACCGGGCGCGAAACCGGTAAAGGCTGCGACATACTCGCTTTCGCCGTGCAGGCGAATAACGTCCGCGACGCTCATGCCGAGGATGGTGGCAACTTCGCCAAGATCCTCGCCATCGTAACGAACTGGGATTTCGACCAGCGGACCAGACGCCGCCTTGCGCTCGCCACCCGCGAGTGCGGCAACCGCATCCGTCAGCGCATCGTTTGAAATCATACTAGGATCGAACGCAATCAGCAGCGTGCGTGCTGCCGGGATGATCTCGCGGATACCGTCGACTGGGTTGGTTTCCAGCGCATCGAACAGCGCCAGCGCCTCGGCCAGATCGGCGAGTTCGACCAGAATGCTGTCGTCACGCACGGGCAGAAAGCGCATGGATGTATCACGAGGCATGGACGGGGGAGCGATATGCATGCCGGGTTATACGGCCGGCGCGAAGGGCTGGACGGCATGGCCGGATTCTTCCAGAAGCGCGCGCAGCCGCTGCGCGATCGCGACTGCGCCTGGGCTGTCGCCATGCACGCAGATGGACTGCGCATCGATCTTCGTCATCGTGCCGTCGATCGCTTCGATCGCACCGTCGCGGACCATGCGCAGCATCCGCTGGGCCACGAGTTCGGGATCATGCAGGACCGAGCCTTTTTCGCGGCGGGAGACAAGGTTGCCTTCCGGCGTATAGGCGCGATCGGCAAAGGCCTCGGCAACGACGGTCAGGCCGGCACTACGGGCCTGCTCAACCAGCTGTGAACCGGCCAGCGCCATCAGCACCAGCGAAGGATCGATGGCCCGGATTGCGGCGATCACATCGGCTGCCTGCCGCGCGTCGATGGCGATCGTATTGTAGAGCGCGCCATGCGGCTTCACATAGGTAACGCGGGTGCCGGCAGCCTTGGCCAGGCCCTGCAAGGCGCCGATCTGATAGATCACGTCGCCAATCAGTTCTTCGCTCGAAGGATCCATGTTGCGACGGCCAAAGCCTGCCAGATCGCGATAGCCGACATGCGCACCAATCGCCACGCCACGTTCTGCGGCGGCCTTCACTGTCTTAAGGATCCCTGCCGGATCGCCGGCGTGGAAACCACAGGCGACGTTGGCGCTGCTCACCACGTCGAGCATGGCAGAATCGTCACCCATCTTCCAGGCGCCGAAGCTCTCGCCCAAGTCACTGTTGATGTCGATGGTCAGCATACTGTCCGCGCGCCCTCATCCTCGTTGACTAGACGCTAACAAAGGCGAACAATGCTGTCCAGAGTGTTGAACAATTTTTATATGTTGCTCTACAGTTAGGCAAATGCGCAATAATGATGCGTCACCCGTGTTTTGCACGGTTTAGTGGACCATGCGGGTTCGGGTCCGGCTCATTTCGCTTGTGACGGGGATCGAAGCGCTTTACCGAAAATTGAGACGAGATCCGGAGCGAGGGGCAAAGGCTTGGCTGAACGCAAACTGCAAGGCGCTGATAAAGGCGTGCTTTCTGTTCCAGACGGCAACGGTCCAGTGATTGCGCGTCCGGGCGAGCCGGTGCAGACGCTTGCCGAAAGCGTTGCCAGTCGTATCCGCGATCAGGTTATCTCCGGCAGGCTTACCCCCGGCAGCCATCTTTCCGAACTGACGCTCAGCGACGAGATGCAGGTATCACGCAACACGTTGCGCGAAGTATTCCGCATTCTGACCAAGGAAGGGCTGCTGCGATACGAAGCCAATCGGGGCGTTTTCGTTTCGACGCCCAGCATGGCAACAATCATCGATATCTACCGCGTCCGGCGGGTTATCGAATGCTCGGCAATTGCCAATGCGCATCCGCGCCATCCGGGCGTTGCGAAAATGCGGGCGGCCGTCGAGGCGGCGGCACTCTCGCGGGAGACGAAGGACTGGTTGAGCGTCGGTACTGCCGATATCGCATTCCATTCAGCCGTCGTGGAACTCGCCGACAGCTCACGCCTTTCGGCCTTCTACGCACAGATATCCCTGGAACTGCGCCTCGTCTTCGGCCTACTGCGCGATCCGGAGCTGCTGCATGGTCCGTTCATCGACCAGAACCTCGAGATCCTCACCGAACTGGAAGCGGGTCGCGCGCAGGAAGCATCCATCATGCTCGAGGCCTACCTTCTGCGCGCCGAACGGCTCATTCTGGGCGCCTATGCGCGCGTGACGAAGTAACGCTTTAGTCTTCGAATTCGACCATCACGCCGGGCTTCACCATGCTGGCCAGTTCCTCGGCGTCCCAGTTCGTGAGACGCACACAACCGTGCGAGCCCGCCTTATCGATCAGCGACGGCTCCGGCGTTCCGTGAATGCCATAGGTCGGCTCCGACAGATCGATCCAGACCGTTCCGACAGGATTGTTGGCACCGCTCGGGAGTGTGAGCTTGGACTTGTTTTGTCCCTGCTGGAAGTTGATTTTCGGATTGTATTCATAGGTCGGGTTACGGGCGACGCCGTTGACCTTGTGCTTGCCGGAGGGCGACGGATTATCCTCGCTCCCGATCGTTGCCGGATAAACCGCGATGATAGCATTCTGGTCGTCGTAAGCGACCAGTTGTCCTTCCTTGCGACGAGCTTCTATCCGTTTGACGACGCCGGCGCGGGGCGCACCGATGTTGGCGACCAAGATGGTTTCGCCGGCCTCGAATTTCGCCGATGGGTTCAGTGCATGCACGAGGTCCACGTCCATATGGAACCGCTCGGCGAGCTTTTCAGCGACGCTGGTAAAGCCAAGATGCTCCATCTTGGCCTGTTCGGCATAGTCCTTCGGAATCTCGGCGACGATGTCTGCAGCATCATCGGGATCGATCTGGTATGGACCGACGACATGCTGATCGTCTGCCAGACGCGTAACCACGTCGGGGTCGACTTTCCCGTCGACGGGAAGGCTCTGGAGAGCTTCGAAACCCGCGACAGCCTTGCGAACATTGTTTCCGTCCAGGCCGTCGATCACGCCCGGGGAAGCGCCGGCGCGATCGAGGAGAACCTGAAGGTGAATGATCGCGGGATCCGGGGCAGGCTTCTCCTGCTGCTGGACTGGCTCTGGCGGAACAGAAGCAATATCCGCGTTATTGACCACCTCAGCGGTCAATTCCTGCGCTTGCGCGGCTCCGAATGTGATTGAGGATAGAAGCGAGACGAGCAGGATTTTGTTTTTCATGGCGTTAGAAGGCGTGAGTCCGACCGAAGTTCCGTCCATTTAGAAATTCTGGTCGGGCAAGCGGCTCAGGCAGCCACAGAACGCGCCAGCCGTTATCCTGACGACGGGTTTACAGCCCGCGAATATCGAGCCGTCCCGACTGTTGCATGTCTCCGAACCAGCGCTTTTCGGCGCCCCAGGCATGACCGTCCCAGCCTTCGAACGAAAAGCCCGCCACGATCACAGGCGGCGCATCTTCCGGTCGATCGAGGAGGGTTTCGAACGCATAGACGAAACCCGAGCTCAAGGCTGCGTCCGGCGGCGCGCCCAGCGCCTCCAGCTCCTGTCGGGCCTGATCGTGAACGGATTGCTCGATATAGCGCACGCGTTTTCCGATGCCCTCCAGCAACGACGTCAGCTCCAAGGCGCCGCATTCGTCGCCGGGATCCGAACTCGGCGGAAAAACCAATGTAATCAGTGCGGCTTTCCGCACCGCGGGGCGATTGGTGAACTCCGGGTCGGCCAGCCATTCGGTCGCCTGTCCGCCGCGGCTGACGAGAACCAGTTCGGAGATCGCCGTCCCCGAGACGTCCATGAACCCAGCGGTATTGTTAAATCGCGTGACCCAGTCACAGCGATCAGTCATCTGCCCGGCATCGACGAAGTCAGGGCAGTTGCCGATGATCGCGATATGGCTTTCGTCTCGGATGTTTGTCTCGTCCTTCAAGATCTTGCCTTTCCGGACTTGGCTATTGCCTGCCGGTAGAGCGCCATGGTCTCGCGACCGAGATAGGGTCTATCGAAACGGCCGGCGGCCAGCACGGCGCGGTGATGCAGTTGTTCGCGCAACTGTGGCGACTGGATAAGGGATCGCAATGAGGCTGCGATGTCCTGGGGAAGCGTTCGTTCCGCGAGTAGCCCGGCTCCGGTCGCTCCGACGAATTCCCGCGCGCTCGGATCTTCAGCCGATGCGACCACGGGCCGCCCGAACGCAATCGCCTCCTGGTAAACCAGTCCGAAGCTTTCGTATCGCGACGGTGCCGCAACGATATGAGCCTGCCGATAGAGGTCGTGGAGCATTTCGTCGGGTTGGCGGCCCAGGGCGGTTACCCGTTCGCGCGCAACAGCGCTCATCTGCGACGGCAGATCGACGGACGGCACGCCGAGCAGATTGACGTGAAACGGAGGAAGTGTTCCGGAAGCGACTTCGGCGGCCAGGAGCTCTACCGCGCCCATCAGCTCTGCAAAACCCTTGCGCTGTTCCGCACGTCCGACGAACAGGATTCTGACAGGTTCCTCTCCAGCCGGGTAGGGCGATGACTGTGCCGTCTTCAGCAATTCAGGCGGCAGCGAAAGACCGATCGTCCGATGCGGTATTTGGCTGTTGATCTTATAGAGGTCGACGATCCGTCGACCGTGTTCGTCCGTATTGGAGATCAGCCCGGCGCTCGACCCTGCCTGCTTCTTCTCCAGCAAGTCCGCAGCAGCCGCGTCCAGCTTGTCTCGAACCGGCAGCTCAGCCATCCTGCTCCAGGCAGCGGGCGTCGAATTGCGCGTCACAAGCGCAAATCCGTGGCGACCCGTCAGCAAACTCGCTGGCGCGTACCAGTTGGTTGCTTCCACCACGTCGAAGGGCTTTGCCGCATGATCACGCAAAACGGCCTGGCGGAACCGCAGCGGTGCGGCGGCGTGACCGATCGCAGCCCATTTGCGCAGGCGGCCGATACGGGATTGATCCGGGATATCACAACCGACGACGCGAACGCCGTCTATGTCCTCGGCTCCCGAGCGATCGAGCGTAAAGACAGTCACGTCGCAGCCCTCGCCAGAGAGCGCCATAGCGATCTCCCTGGCCGCCGTCGAAAGTCCGCTTGGAGACGGCGGGTAGTCCCAGGCGAGAAGCGCTGTCCGCATCACGACTTCAGCATCCTCTTGTACATCTCGATATAGTCCCGCGCCATGCGGTCTGCGGTAAAGCGCTCCTCGAACCGGGCGCTGATGCGGCGGCGATCGAGGCTTCCCACCTTGTTGACGGCCTCGACTGCCTGCGCTTCGTTCTCGACGATAAAGCCGGTGACACCGTCTTCGACCACTTCGGAGACCGAACCCTTGTTCCATGCAATAACAGGCGTACCGCAGGCCATCGCCTCGATCATGACCAGACCGAACGGTTCCGGCCAGTCGATCGGAAACAGCAGCGCTGTCGCACCGCGGAGCAGCTCGCTCTTGGCCGCATCACCGACCGGCCCGACATACTCGACACCATCGCCAAGCTTCGGCCGGACATAGGTGTCGAAATAGAGAGGATTGCCGACGTCAACCGTACCGGCGAGCTTGATGGGGTGACCGCACTCGACCGCAACGTCGATTGCCTTGTCCGGCCGCTTCTGGTCGGTCATGCGCCCGATGAAGGCGAGATAGGACCCGGGCTCAAAGGAGGGCTCAAAGCGGTCTCCGTCGACGCCGTGAAGGACGACGCCGGCGCGGTTGGCTTCTGGGATCCCACGTTGCTGGGACGCTGAAATGGCCGCGACCGGCAGGTCGGGGAAGGCATTGAAGAACAGCTTCCGGTCAAGCTCGTCGACGCGCCAATGGATCGTTGTCAGCGATTTCGAGCGCTGATCGCCCAGCAGGGTCGCGTGAAAGAACTCGCCGTGGAAATGCAGGATGTCGAACTCGTCGAGCCGCTGGCGAACCTCATCCAACGTCACGCTTTCGAGCACTGCCGGTATCGAAGGCGGCACGGTGCCGTGTTCGCTCTCCAGAAACTGCAGGCTCGGCAGGGACCCGATACGGGTGACCGGCGTGGTGCTGTCGGATGCCGCAAACAGGGTAACCTCACAACCCTGGCGTTGCATCGCTACGCAGAGATCGTGGATCACACGCTCCGTTCCGCCATGATCGCGGGGAGGAACGGGGAAGATACTTGGTGCAACCTGCGCAACCCTTATCGGCTTCGGGAGTTGCGGTGCGCATTCTAGCATTTTGTATCCTTGTTGCTCAGAAAGGTTGTGTATGTTCGTTCTTCATGTCGCACTTCAAGGGTGTCTGCGCGGAAATAATGTCGAGTATGGGCTAACGGCCGATACCGGCGGGCATATCCGCTACTTGATGGATCTTGTCGGCGCCTGTGAAGCCTCTGACACCGACTCCAAAATAGTGATCGCAACGCGTGCCTTCGAAGGCCACGGCGAGGACTATCAGCGGCCTTCCGAGGCCGTGAGCCCCCAGATTTCGATTGTACGGTTGCGTACCAACCGCCCCGATTATGTCAGCAAAGAGGATATGCATGCAGAGGTTGCATCCTTCAACGACGCGCTGATCGCGCACCTTCGCGAACATGGGCTTCCTGACATTGTCCATGCGCATTACGCGGATGCTGCGGTCGTCGCTGCGCGGATCAAAAAGGAGTTGGGCATCCCTTTCGTTTTCACGGGGCATTCGCTCGGCAGGGTGAAAATTTCGGCCATGCCGGAAATCGCATCGGATGCATCCATGACGCATCGTCTTGCGGCGGAAGAATGCGCGCTTGAAGAGGCGTCCCTGATCATTGCGTCCTCGCGCGACGAGGCTGAGCTGCAGTACAAAGGATATGACAACTACGACGCCGGCAAAATCCGCGTGCTTCCGCCCGGCAGCGACCTAGATGCTTTTCAGGGCGCCCAGTCATCGGAAACTGTCGAGGTCCAGCTCTCTCGTTTCCTCGCTGAACCGGAAAAGCCTGTCTTGCTTGCCATCGCGCGCCCGGTCACCAAAAAGAACTTGATCGGGCTTGTACGGGCCTACGGAAAATCGCCAGCGCTCCAGGAAGCTGCGAACCTTGTGATCCTCGCCGGCAACCGCTGCGAAATCGACGAGCTCGAACCGGATCTCGCGGACAACCTGCGCGAAATCCTTCATCTCGTCGATACCTACGATCTGTACGGCAAGATCGCCTATCCGAAGATGCATCAACCGGATTTGGTGCCAGCCTATTATGCCTATGCTCGCGATCGCGGTGGCATTTTCGTCAATCCGGCACTCAACGAACCGTTCGGATTGACGCTCCTGGAAGCCTCGGCCGTTGGTCTGCCTTTGATCGCGACAGACAGCGGCGGCCCCAATGATATCGTCGAGACCTGCGGCAACGGTGTCTTGATAGACCCGCGCGACGAGGACGGTCTTGCTTCCGCCGCGCTGAAAATCCTGGCCTGCTCGGAAACGTGGCAGACTTACTCCAAGGCCGGCGAACGTGCTGTCGCCTGTTATGACTGGGCACGACATACCGAACGGTATCACGGCCTGCTCTCGGAGCTGATCGACAAGCCCGCAGCCAAGACGGAAAAGCCCTCGCAGCTACTGATCAGCGACATCGACAACACTCTGGTGGGATCGGTTCCGCATCTTCATGCCTTTGGCAATTGGCGGCGACAGCAGAGTGGATTGTCTTTCGGGGTCGCGACCGGTCGTTCCTTCCACAGCGCCATGGCCATTCTCGAACAGGAGGATGTGCCGAGGCCGGAAGTCATGATCACCTCGGTCGGATCCGAGATCTATCACCTGAGCGAGAACGGCGTCTCCTACGAGTATGACCGGCATTGGGCCGAGCGCATCGCCGAGAACTGGGACCGAAGCGGCATCGAGAGAGTTCTGCGCAAGGCAGGCTTCCTCACCCCGCAGGCGTCACTCGAACAGCGCGATTTCAAGCTCAGCTATTTCAGTGACGGCTCGAGCGGCGTCGTGGCACGCATCAAGGAACTGCTGGAAAAGGCAGGTTTGCGCGCGTCGGTGATCCACAGCCATCGACGGTACCTCGACGTCCTGCCGCTCAAGGCATCGAAGGGTACGGCCGTTGACTACGTCCGTCGTGGTGCTGGACTGTCTGAAAACATGGTGTTCGTCGCCGGCGATTCCGGCAACGATATCGAGATGCTTCAGGCCATCCCGCAGTCGATCATCGTCGCCAACTACTCGGATGGACTGGCCACGCTTCCTGCACTCAGCCATTCCTATATCGCCTCAGAAACCCATGCGGCAGGCATCATCGAAGGCGTTCTCCACTTCCGCAGACAGGCGGAGGCTGAATGTCTCTCAGTGTCCTGACCCTGGTTCGTGGCCGCGAGCGACATCTCGCCAACCTGATGCGCAGCCTTGGGGAGCAGTCGTGCCTTCCGACGGAACTCGTGATCGCCTGGATGCAGCCGGAGCCTTTCGAGGATCTGCCGAGCCTGCCGTTTCCGGTCAAGCACGTGTTCGTCGAGGGAGAGGACTTGCCGCTTGCTAAGGCGCGGAACGCGGCGGCAAACGCGGCGTCGGGGGACACACTCATGTTTCTCGATGTTGACTGCATCGCGTCGCCAACGGTTGTTGAATCCTACTCTGCCGCCTTGAACGAGCATGACGGTATCTGTCTGAGCGAAGTTCTGTATCTGCCGGCAGAAGTGACCGATTTCCGGGGAGACTACGGTGTGCTCGACGAGCTCGGCAAACCGCATGTCTCCAAGCCTCGGTTTCCTGAATTCGGCCGTGTCGAGCAGGAACCGGATGGCGGCCAGCTTTGGGGCCTGTCCTTCGCGCTGCGAAAAAGCACGTGGCAAGCGATCGGCGGTATGGATGAGCGCTTCGTCGGTTATGGCGGGGAAGAAACCGACTTCGCCGCATCGGCAGAGCAGGCCGGAGTGAAGACCTACCGGGTGGGTGGCGCGCGCGTCTACCACCAGCATCACCCGGTCCTCATACCGCCTCTGCACAACTTCGACCCGATCCTTCGCAATGCCCGCCTCTTTCAGGAAAAGCATGGCCGCTGGTGCATGGGCTACTGGCTTGGCCAGTTCCGCGAGGCGGGGCTGATTCGATGGGAGGAGGATGGCGATGCGCTGGACGTCCTGCGCTTTCCGGACCCGACTGAAATTGAGGCCGCGCGACAGCCCGGTACCGTTCTGTATTCATAGGAATTATCGAGTATGAAAAAGCCAATCGCGTTTTTCGCCCATCATCAGGGCCGCGGGCATGCCAACCGGATCATGGCCATTGCCGAGCATTTCAGCCAGGACAGGCAGGTCTCTGTTCTGACGGCCGGGCCGGACTATTTCGAGTCCGTAAGCTCAAGCGTCGAAGTCGTCGCGCTGCCGAACATGATCGGCGAAACGGTCCCGACCGCGCGGTTGTTCGATGAGCCTACACCATCGGTCATGCACTGCGTTCCCTTGGGCCTGCCGTCGATGCGGAAAACGATGCGCACCATCGTCGAGCATCTCGACGACCGCGATATTGGTCTGTTTGTCGTGGACGTGTCGTCGGAGATCGGAATGTTGGGTCGGATCTGCTCCACCCCAACAGTTCAGATGCGCCTCCACGGCGACCGCAACGACGTCGGTCATATCGGATCCTACGAAGCGATGGTCGGCATTCTGGCGCCGTTCGACGAGCGTATGGAGCAGCAGGACTATCCGCGCCATCTTCGCGACAAGACGTTCTATACGGGTGGTCTTTGCACCACCCGCGATCAGGTTCTGTCCCGTGCAGAGGCACGCCAGAGACTTGGGCTGCCCTCGGATCAGAAGATCGTGCTGGTCATGACAGGTGGCGGCGGCAGCGGCACGCCCTATGCGCCGCTGACGATTGCCGCACGGGCCGTCCCGGATGCGCTGTGGCTCGTCGCCGGTCCTGTTCTGCGGGAAGGCCATGAGACGGATTTCCCCAATTTGAAGGAACTCGGCTGGGTCGACAACGTCACGGACCATATCGCAGCGGCCGATATCGTTGTGGCCTCCGCTGGCGACAACACGGTTCATGAGATTGCGCGTGCGGCCCGGAAATTCGTGGTGATGCCCGAATGGCGGTATTTTTCCGAACAGCATCGCAAGGCATCCGAGCTCGTCCGACTTGGCGCAGCGGTTTCCGCTCCATACTGGCCGGGAGATTACGAGGGATGGCGGGGGCTTCTGCAGCGTGCCGAAGAGCTCGACACGGAAGCACTTGCAACTCTGCACGAGCCGGCCGCTGCGGCCAGGGCCGCAAACTGGCTGGAAGAGCTCTGCGACCAGCTCTGGATGGGTGGTGCGCGGCGTATTGCAAGCCCGTTGCTCAAGGTCGTCTGATCATGGTCACGTTGACGACCGTCCTGCGCTCCGGGGGGCGCTACGAGCCGATCTGGGTGGAACGCCTTGCCCGCGGGGCGAGGCGGCATATTGCAGGCCTTGATCGCATCGTCTGTGTCACGGATTTCGATGAGGCAATGGACGGTGTCGAGACCGTCAAATTTCGCCATGACTGGCCGAAGTGGTGGTCGAAATTCGAGGCTTTCCGTCCCGAGCTCTCCGACGATGTCAACATACTCTGCGACCTGGACACGATCTTCATGTCCTCGGCCAGCGAGCTTGCATCAAAAGGCGATGCCGTTGTGATGGAGGATCATTTCCTGAAGTCTCGAGCGTCGACCGCGTTGATGCGCTGGAACAAAGACGATTTCTCGTTTCTGTACGAGCGGTTCAAACGCGATCCGGATCACTGGATTGCGCCGGGCAGTTGCGGAACCGTTCCCAACTCCGTGCACGGCGACCAGGTCGTGGTCGACCATTTCCTACGCGACCAGCAACCGTTCCCGGGCTTCATCCAAAACGAGTATCCTGATCTACTCGATTTCTACGATCCGGTTCGCAAGAACAGCGGACCGGTACTGATCTTCATTGGGGATTCCAAGCCCGACAACGCGACGGCCGACGTCAAGGACGCATGGCTGAACAGCTAGCACTGTCGGGAAGTGTTGGCTGCTGCCACCTCAGACTGTGAGCACCGCCCCGATTTGAGCCATTGACGCATCCATCTTCAGCACAAGTCCTGTGGAATTATAAGCGACATCAACAGATCCCATCGAGCCCAGGCTCGACTTGATCAGTTTTGATCCGAAACCCTTGTGCTCTGGAACGGCGACGATTGGTCCGTCCACTTCGATCCAGCTAAACTGAAGCCTGTTCTCGCCACCCTGTGGCACGACAGACCACTCGATATCGATATGGCCAACCTCGTTGGAAAGCGCACCGTATTTGACGGCGTTGGTCATCAACTCGTGAAGTACCAGGCCGAAGGACATGGCAGCCTGGGGTCCGAGCATGACGGTCGTCCCACGAACCTTGATGCGGTCGCTGTCCTGCATCCCGATATTGCAGACAGTGTTGGCCACCACATCGCGCAATTCGGCTCCGCGCCAATCCTCTTGCGTCAGCATGTCATGCGCTTTGGAAAGAGCGGAGAGGCGCGACTGGATCTTGTCGCGCGCATCGTCCACCGTCTGGGCATTGCGCAAAGACTGGGTGGTGATGGCCTGCACTACGGCAAGCGTGTTTTTGACCCGGTGCGCGAGTTCGTGCATCAGCAGCTTTTGTGTTTCTTCGGCCTGCTTACGCTCGGTGATTTCGACAGATGCACCCGAAAAACGCACGGGCTCGCCGGAGGAGTCGCGGATAAGACGGCCCTTTGCGTGGACCCAGCGAACACCGCCACCTGGCTGGATGATGCGGTATTCGTTATCGAAGGTCGACTGTCCCTCGAACAACCGCCCCAGTTCCGCTTCGAACGCTGGCATGTCGTCGGGATGGAAATTCCGGGTGTATTCCTCAAGCGGCGCGCCAGCGGCTGCGCGACCCGGTTCTACCGTATAGATCTCGGCGAAGTTGGGGTCGGCATAGATCAGGTTCGTCTTCAGATCCCAATCCCAGATGCCGACCATTGTCGATGCGCCGAGAGCAAGCTGCAGGCGCTCTTCGCTTCGTGAAAGCTTGTCCTGCATGGATTTGAGCTCGGTGATATCGAGCGATACGCCGCACATCGCGACGGCCTGCCCCCGGTCATCGTGGACGAGCTGGCCACGCGCGAGCACCCAGGCCACAACACCGTCGGGACGGATGACGCGGTACTGGACATCGTAGTCCGAGCTTCCTGCCAGGGTTTCCTCCACCGCGGCTTGCATGCGGGGCAAGTCGTCGCGATGGATAGCGCTCTGCAGATCGTCATAGCTGAGGGACTGGTCCCTGTGACGACCGAAGTTTTCCCGGCACACGTCAGAGGTCTGGAGTGCCATCGTCGCGAGGTCGAGCTCCCAATACCCGAGGCTTCCAGCCTCGAGAGTTTCCTTCATCCGGCGCTCGGAGCGAATGGCTGCCTGTTCCGCTTTTTTCGTTCCTGTGATGTCGCGGGAGATGGACAGGATCCGATCGGGCTTGCCGTCTCCTCCAAGGATTGGGGAAACTTTCACTTCCCACCACCGCGAGTTTCCTTTGGCCGTTTCCGCCGTCCCGACAAAGCTACAGCTACGTCCGGAGCGCGCAGCCTCAAGCGCTTCGCGCGCTGCCGCGTTCCCGTCGTCTTTCCAAAAATCAGGCCAAGGACAGTTGCGGATGGTTTCGAAATCGTCGATTTCCATGACGCGCATGCCGCCAGCGCTCATGAACGTAATGTTGCCGGCGAGGTCGATAACCTTGATACAGTCGTCGCTTGCGGACAGGATTTCCGCCATGAGAGCAACGTCCATCGTGTTTGCCAATGCGACTTCGTGCGGTCGCTGGGATACCGTGTTCATTGTGTATCCGATCGCAAGCGTATGGATATCCGTGTCGAAGTCATTGTCGGCCGTTTCTGAACTGCGAGTGCAAGGTAGCCGCGAGACGGCAGTGGGCGAATGTTGCGGGGAGTTCCCGGTAGTTCAATCAGTCTCAATCACGGTGCAGGCGGCGCGACGATAATGCTGGGTGGAACGCTCAACCCGATGTCGCCGCGCAGAAGTCGCGCGATGTATTCGAGAGCATTCTTCAAGCCGTTCATCGTATACGGCTTTTCGATTACACCGATTGCACCCACGAAATCTTCCGGAATGCGCTTCAGGTTTCCGGTGATGAATACGTACGGGATCCCCCGGTCGGCAAGGTGCCGCCCGACCTCGAGCCCGGTCGGGCCATCGGTCAGATGCACATCGACAAAGGCAAATTCCGGTATCTGGCCTTCCAGAATGGCCAGCGCCTTTTTCCGGTTCATGGCCTGACCGATTACAGAATGGCCCGCCGCCTCGACTTCTTCTTCGAGCTCAAGCGCCAGAAGGGCCTCGTCTTCAACGATCATGATTTTCAAGCTATGCTCCATATCAGCTATCTAGCGGCAAGATGATGCGGACAGTGGTTCGCCGACCCTCTACCTCACGTTCGATCTCGGCCTCGACCTGACGGCAGCACGTCTCCAGCATCAGCCGTCCGAATTCGTTATCCTCTTCGTCGACGTCAACCGGATCGGCCGTATCGCGGACTTCGATGATGAAATGCCCGTTTGGACGATTGACCACGAGGTGGATCTCTCCACCGCCCACGCTCAATCCGCGTCGGACCGCATCGCCAATGAGTTCATTGACGATCAGAGACAGTGGGGAGGCCTTGGCGGCGGGCACAAGAACCGGTGACAGATCCATGGTGATCCGGATATCGTCGCGCCCGAGCGATCCCACAAGGTCGACAACGTGATCGCGGGCAAAGTCGGCGACATCGAAGCGACCGACGTCGTTCGACATGAAGAGCTTGCGTTGCACCGTGCTGAGGGCCTCGACACGGTTGAGAACCGACAAAAGCGTATGCCGGACCGTTTCGTCCCGTGTTTTCCTGGCCTTGAGTTTCACGATCGAAGCGATGGTCAGCAGGTTGTTCTTGACGCGGTGGTCGACCTCGTGCACGAGGGTCGTCTTTGCATCGAGGGCCTGGGTGAGTTCTGCTGTTCGGGCAGCGACCTCCGCCTCGGCTCTCCGACGCGCCGAAGCGGACTGCATCTCCAACGTCTTGTCATCTGTGAAATCAAGCTGCGACGCGAAGTAGTAGAGCGGATCGCCCTGATCGTCGAACACAGGGCTGATGAAAAGAGCGTTCCAGAACGTCGAGCCGTCTTTCCGGTGGTTGACGATATCAATCGCGATCGACCTCTGATCCCTGATTGCTTCCCTTATCTTCTGAACTGACGCTGGGTCGGTCTCGGGTCCTTGCAAAAAACGGCAGTTGCGTCCCACCAGTTCGTCCGCCGGATATCCGGTCAGGTCACTAAAGGCCTTGTTGGAAAAGATGATCGGATTGTCGTACTGGCGCGGATCCGTGATGATCATCGGCATCCGGGTTGCTTTGAATGCTGCGGAGAAGGGATCCTTGGAAGAATGCTCTGCAAGAAGCTTGTCCCCGGCGTCCTGTGCCCCCCTTTTCGCCGAGATCGAGTCGTTCATGAGCATGCCTAATTTACAATTTTCTTTCCAACGCGTGCTCTTGGCTAAATGTTCCGCGCGGTAAAGCCACACGACGGTTTGGGTGCTTTGTGTCACGCGGCCGCTTCAGACGCCGCATCTAAACAGCGCACAGATCTTGATCGTCGTGCGGGATATTACCGGGACAACACCAAAGACCGATGCAGCGGAAACGAGCACTCGGCTGACAACCACTTCATATGATCGGTTCGCGCCGATATTCCTGAGCGCCTCTCGCTTGCTGATCAGGCGATTTTCAGTAAGTGTAAATAACTGTAAATAAACGTAAATGTCAGATCCCTGATAGGAACCGCATGGAGCTTTTGCTGTTGTTCGCTTGCTATCAAAGGAGCTGACATTGAAATACTCTGCATACCTCGCGACAGGATTGGTCGGCATACTCGTGCTGACCGGGATCTCCACTGCCAATGCCCAGATGATGGGGGCGAAGCCGCTTTCCAGGGGTGACGTTCAGCTTGTCCAGAAGCAACAGGGCAAACAGCATATGCTCAAGGGCCACCGCGGTATGAAGGAACGCCGTCAGGGCTACCGGCGCCACAGCGACGGCTACTGGTACCCGCCCGCAGCATTCGCGTCAGAGGCTCCAAAGAAAAAACCAGGCCGATCGGACAAAGCTCCGTCACCGGTCAGAAAATTCTAGGAGAGAACGCGGCTCATGGGCACTCATCCTCAAGCCGTCAACGAGGTAGTGCCGCTTATTGTGCATAGCTGCACTGCAACATGCTGCCTTTCTACATTCGGATAAATGGAATATCCAGTCTTCCAACGAAGCAATGCACCTTCTCCCGCAGAGCTTCGTGTTCCAGGCGACCACTCCTCCCAATGGGCGTCTGGCAGAACAGCGGCACTCCTCCTCCCAGCCGTTGTTCGATCTTTTCGAAAAGCCTGCCGCACCTCCTCCCGCGGCAGGCTTTTTCGTTTTGGGCGAGCCATAAGGCGCGCTCGACCGGCCTGCGCTTTGGCGCTGCAGGTTGCGCTTTGTGGCAAACAGGGATGTGAACGAAGGCGATGCGGTTCTTCTTTGAGGTTCACCTGTAGTTTTCGACAACCTTATGCCGTACCGAGCGTTTCGATCCTTTACCGACGTCGTCCAGGGAGAAGCGCGTGCCGCAGGAATTTCGTTTCGAGATGCTAGCTAAGTTCGGCTATGCCGCGCGAGGTGTCGTTTTTCTTCTGGTTGCGGCGTTGGCGCTGTTTTCGAGCTTCGGCGGCGGTCGCCCCGAAAGCAAGTCGGCCATATCGTCGTTGCTGGATCAGCCGTTCGGCAAGGTTTGGGTCGGGATAATCGGCATCGGGCTTTTCTGTTTTGTGGCCTGGCGGCTTGCTCAGGCTCTGGCCGACAGTGACGGACATGGCAGCGATGCCAAAGGAATGATCATTCGAGCAAGCCTTCTCGGCAGCGCCGTGACCTATGTCGGTCTCGGGATCTACGCAATCGGGCTTTCGGTCTTTTCGGGCGGCGGAGGCGGTGGTTCTGGAGAGAAGGGCCTGGCGACATGGATCATGTCCCAACCTTTCGGCTCCTACCTCGCCATCATCGCCGGCATTGGCCTGTTCGCAGGCGGCGTCGTTACCATGATAAAGGGCGTGACCCGGAAATTCGAGAAGTATATCAGCATCCCGAGCAATGCCAGTTGGCTTACTTATGTCTGTGTATACGGTCTCGTCGCCCGCGGTGTCGTCTTTGCCGTTGTCGGCATCCTGTTTGCCTATGCCGGCTTCAAGGTCGATCCTGATCAAGCTGGCGGCATGGCTGACGCGATGGACTGGTTGAGCGAGCTGCCGGGCGGTGCGACCATCTTCATCGTCATCGCAGCCGGGCTCGCAGCGTTCGGTATCTATAACCTTGTCGCCGCAAGATACCGGACAGTCCGTGGCCCCTCCATGGCAGACGTCAAGCGCACTGTCAGCCGGCCCTTCAACTAGCCGATCGGGACCGTTGACTGGGATCCTGCACTCAGCTGGTCATCGAAATCGCGACCATCATAAACGCGTGAGGGGGTGGGAACGGTCCGTTCCCACCCCCTCATTTGCTATATCCGGCATGCCACGAAGCAGTGACACGCCGGGCTATTTATTGCGTTAGGCGAGCATGCGCACCTTGGGTTCGCGATCCCAGTACCGCTTTGCAGCGGCCTTCAGGAAGCCGTCCATCCCGACAACACCGTCATCGGTTTCGACGCCGGCTTTCTGCAGCAGTGGCTGGGCCTCGTTCGTATGGCCGATAGCCTTGAGGTGGCCGAACGCATCCATCACCCACTGGACCGCTGCTGCTTCTCGGGTCAGCATGTCGCTGCCTTCCTTCGAGAGGAGAACCGCGACCGCGTCGAAGAGCTGTGACGGCGAACCGGCGAGCTGACCATCGGCTTTCGTTACGTTGCCGTCGGACAGTTTTGCCTTTCCGATTTTAGGCGCAACGACGAATGCGGTGGCGCCAGCTTGGCTGATGGCGTTCTTCAGATCACTCAATGCCTTCGCATCGGTGCCATCAGCAATAAGGATGCCGATCTTTCGACCCTTGACCGTCTCGACCATGTTCTTCTGGATCGACAGGGCTGGCGACGGATCGAGATCGACCGGTTCCCGTGCAGCCGGATTGGCAGCCGGAAGGTCGATTCCAAGACCATCGGCGACCCGCTGCGCCAACTCCTCGTCAACGTTCAGAAGATTGCCAAGAACGCGCGGCGGAACGTGATCGAACTCGACCTTGGAAAGCTCGAACACGAAAGACGACGCGATATGCGCCTGCTCGGACGCTGTCTGAGACTTCCAGAACATCCGTGCCTGGCTGTAATGGTCGGCAAAAAGCTCGGCGCGGACCCGCAGCTTGTCGCCCTGTTCCTGATCACCTGTCGCCCGTTCAAACGACCTGAAGCCAGTTGCGGGACACTCGCGTGGGCCGCCTTCTTCTCCAGCCATTGAGAGGCTGTTGGGTTCGTAATTGGCACGACCCTTCGGAACGCTCATCTGCATCATGCCGTCACGCTGGAAGTTCTGCATGGGGCACTTCGGCGCGTTGATCGGCAGCTGATGGAAATTGGCCGTGCCGAGACGCGATTTCTGGGTATCCAGATAGGAGAACAACCGGCCCTGCAACAGCGGATCGTTGGAGAAGTCGATTCCCGGGACGACGTTCGACGGCAGGAAAGCCACCTGTTCCGTTTCGGCGAAGAAGTTATCGGGGTTGCGATCAAGCACAAGCCGACCGACGATCTTGACCGGCAAAATCTCTTCCGGGATGATCTTGGTGGAGTCGAGCACGTCGTAGGGGAGCTTGCTTGCGAATTCCTCGTCGAAAAGCTGAACGCCGAGCTCCCATTCCGGAAAATCACCACTGTCGATGGCTTCCCAGAGATCGCGACGGTGGTAGTCGTTGTCGGCGGCCTGAAGCTTGAGCGCCTCATCCCAGATCGTCGACTGAACGCCGAGCTTCGGCTTCCAGTGGAACTTCACGAAGGTCGACTTGCCCTCTTCGTTGACGAAGCGGAACGTATGAATGCCAAAGCCCTGCATCATGCGCAGCGAGCGCGGAATGCCACGGTCCGACATGGCCCATAGAAGCATGTGGGTGGTCTCAGGCATCAGCGACGCGAAATCCCAGAAGGTACCGTGCGCGCTACCGGCCTGCGGATAGGCGCGGTCAGCTTCCATTTTCACCGAGTGAATGAGATCGGGAAACTTGATTGCATCCTGGATAAAGAAGACCGGAATGTTGTTGCCGACCAGATCCCAGTTGCCTTCCTGCGTGTAGAATTTGACGGCGAAGCCGCGAACGTCGCGAGGGGTATCGACAGAGCCAGCGCCGCCTGCAACGGTCGAGAAGCGGACGAAAACCGGAACCTTGTCCCCTACACGCTGAAACACGTCGGCTTTTGTCACGTCGCTGAGGGATTCCGTGAGCTCGAAGTAACCGTGTGCGGCAGAGCCTCTGGCATGCACGATGCGCTCAGGGATGCGTTCGTGGTCGAAATGAAAGATTTTCTCGCGGAGAACGAAGTCCTCAAGCAGGCTCGGACCGCGATTGCCGGATTTCAGACTGTTCTGATTGTCGGAGATCCGAACGCCGTGGTTTGTCGTCAGGTGGGCCTGAGCAGGATGCGAGCCATCGGACGGAACATGCTGGTGGGTCTCGCCGCCTTCACCGCGGTCCGTATCGTATGTCGTCGGGTCAGCCATTGAATGGTCCTTTGCTCGAATTCAATCCAGCAACAGATATGCCCGCGCGACGCTGCGGCAAGCGCCTGTCGGAGAGATTATCCAAGGGATTGCTTTCAAAGCTGCAGGTCAGGCACCGGAGTTGGCTGTGGGCAGAGCTCCCGAGAGTGGTCAGTAAAGGTGTCTCGTAGTCCGCTGTGCCTGCATTCGTGTCCGGACCGGCGTTCGAGGAGGCGCTGCGGTGAGGCCAGTCGGCTGGGAGAGATGCCTAACCCGCGCAAAACTTTCCCGATTGCTCTCGTAGCAAAGCAAGCCCTTGCTCTGTCACGAGGTTCATCCTCGGGTTTCCGCGGCGCCCCGCGAAAAGGTCCGGATACTGGGATGACGTGACAAGTCTCACTTCCGTTCGCGGCAGCTTCTGCAGGTGAACACTTGCACCCTTACGCGCAATATCGACGCCCAACGCACGAAGCGCGTCAGGTGCCGCGATCCAAAGAGTGCCGCTGATGTTCAGCATCCGGATGGTGTGTCCATGGCAGGTCACGGTATTCATCGCCCGTCCTCAGCCGTCGCGACGTCAGCCATGCCGTCGCTCGAAATTGCAACGACGACGGCTTTCGACGGAGGAACAGGTGTATCTCCAACCGCTCCGAAAAATCCTGACAGCATCCGTAAATCCTTCGTGAAACACCGATTATGTGCATTGCACAAAACTAGACGCCGGTTATATACGTGCCCGACTGTATGTAAACTATCCTTGTGCGGAGCACTCGATGCCTAAGGCGTTGCGATCTATCCTGACCATCACTTGCCTCCTCGCCCTCGTCGGGTGCCAGAAGGAAGAAGCCGCAGCACCTCCGGCGCCGCCTCCATCGCCCGTTGGCGTGGTGACGGTGCAGCCCGAGACCTTGCCGATTACCAGCGATCTGCCGGGCCGTATCGCTCCGACCCGTCTCGCCGAGGTGCGCCCGCGTATCTCCGGGATTATCGTCGAGCGCGTCTTCGAACAGGGCTCCATCGTCAAAGCGGGCGACGTGCTTTACCGCATCGACCCGGCACCGTTCCAGGTTCAGGTCGACAGCGCACAGGCCACGCTTCGGAGTGCGCAGGCAGCGCAGATGCAGGCTCGCCAGACCGCCGATCGTCAGACCCAGCTCAGCAAATCGAACGTCGCCACTCGCCAGGACCTCGATACCGCGATCTCTGCACTGGCGCAGGCGGACGCTCAAGTCGCCGTCGCCCAGGCCGGCCTTGCCCAGGCCGAGCTCAGCCTGCAATACGCCAATGTCACGGCACCGATCAGCGGCCGCATCGGCCGTGCGCTGATCACGGAAGGCGCCCTGGTCAGCTCGACTGGCTCTGAAAACCTCGCGACCATCCAGCAGCTCGACCCGATCTATGCGGACTTCACCCAACCGGCCGCCGATCTGATCCGCCTGCGCAAGGCGCTGCAGGACGGCAAGCTGATGACGGGACCGAACGAGGCGAACGCCTATCTCATGCTCGACGACGGCACCAAATACCCGGAAACGGGCCGTTTGCTGTTTTCGGAAGCAGCGGTCGATGAAACCACTGGGCAGGTGACCCTGCGCGGTGAATTCCCCAATACCAATGGGGATCTCCTCCCGGGCATGTATGTCCGCGTGCAGATCGAGGAAGGTCTGGAGCGCGACGCCTTCGCCGTGCCGCAGCAGGCCCTGCAGCGCGATTCCGGCGGCCAGGCGAGCGTGCTCGTGGTCGGCGCCGAAGACAAGGTCGAGCAGCGCCGCGTCACCGTCGGTCGTGCGCTTGGCGAACGCTGGGTCATCTCGCAGGGCCTTAAGGCCGGCGACCGCGTGATTGCGGAGGGGTTCCAGAAGACGGCTCCCGGCGCCACCGTCAAGCCTGAGCCCTGGTCCGCGGACAAGCCGGCGACGGAGCAGTCGGCGCAAGGCGACGCCAATGCGGCTCCTGCCGAGCCGGCGAAGAAGTAAGGACCAGGTTACATGGCAAGTTTCTTCATCGACCGGCCGATCTTCGCCTGGGTCGTCGCAATCTTCATCATGCTCGCAGGCGTGCTGACAATTCCGATGCTGCCGATCGCGCAGTATCCGAATGTCGCGCCGCCGCAGATCACCGTCTCCACCAACTATCCCGGCGCTTCGCCAGACGATATCTACCAAGGCGTGACGCGTCCGATCGAAGAAGAACTGAACGGCGTTCCCGGGCTGATCTATTTCGAATCGACGTCTGAATCGTCGGGCCGCGTGTCCATCAACGTCACCTTCGCACCCGGTACGAATATCGGCGAAGCGCAGGTCGAGGTGCAGAACCGCATCGCCCGCGCCGAACCCCGCCTGCCGGGCGCCGTCACATCGCAGGGCGTGCGCGTCGAGCAGGCAGGCACATCGTTCTTGATGGTCGTGTCGCTGACCTCCACGGACGGCAATACTGACGTCATTGGTCTCGGCGACTACCTGAACCGCAACGTGCTTGGCGAGATCCGCCGCGTGCCCGGCGTCGGCAGTGCTCAGTTGTTCGCGACCCAGCGCTCCATGCGGATCTGGATGGATCCCGACAAGATGGTCGGCCTCAAGCTGACGGCCTCCGATGTTACGGCTGCGATCAGCGCCCAGAACGCGCAGGTCGCCGCCGGTCGTATCGGCGCGACGCCGAACCCGATCGGCCAGCAGATTTCCGCAACCATCAACGTCCAGGGCCAGCTGACCAACCCTGAAGCGTTCGGAGCGATCGTGTTGCGTGCCAATCCCGATGGTTCGTCGGTGCGGTTGCGCGATGTCGCCCGCATCGAGGTCGGCGGCGAAAGCTACAACTTTTCCAGCCGCCTCAACGGCAAGCCAAGCGCTGCCATCGGCGTCCAGCTGTCGCCGACCGCCAATGCACTCGACACGGCGAAAGGCGTGCGCGCGGTCATGACCGAGCTGCAGCAGTATTTCCCGTCCGGCATCGAATACGAGATCCCGTACGATACCAGCCCGTTCGTGGAAGTCTCGATCGAGAAGGTCATCCATACGCTGATCGAGGCGATGATCCTCGTCTTCGTGGTGATGTACGTCTTCCTTCAGAACATCCGCTACACGCTGATCCCGACACTGGTCGTCCCGGTGGCGCTGCTTGGCACCTGTGCGGTGATGTATGTCTCCGGCTTCTCCATCAATGTGCTCACCATGTTTGCGATGGTGCTCGCGATCGGCATTCTCGTCGACGACGCCATCGTCGTCGTCGAAAACGTCGAGCGCATCATGGCGCAGGAAAAGCTGTCGCCGAAGGAAGCGACCCGCAAGGCGATGGGCCAGATTTCGGGCGCCATCATCGGTATCACGCTCGTCCTGAGTGCGGTGTTCATCCCGATGGCCTTCTTCCCCGGTGCGGTCGGAATCATCTATCAGCAGTTCTCGCTGACCATGGTGGTCTCGATCCTGTTCTCGGGTTTCCTTGCCCTGTCGCTCACGCCCGCACTGTGCGGTTCGTTCCTCAAGCCGATCAAAGGCGATCACCACGAGAAAAAGGGCGTCTTCGGCATTTTCAACCGCGGTTTCGACAAGGCTTCGCATGGCTATTCCCGCACGGTCGGTGGCATCATCAAGCGATCCGGTCGCTTCATGGTCATCTACGTCGCGCTTCTCGTCGGCCTCGGCTGGGCCTATCTGCAGCTGCCGAGCTCGTTCCTGCCCAACGAAGACCAAGGCTTCCTGATCGTCGACGTTCAGGCACCGGCCGAGGCAAGCACCGACCGCACCACCGAGGTCGTCGCGCAGATCGAAAAGATCGCGCTCAGTGAAAAGGCCGTCGAGCGCATTATCGCCATCAACGGCTATTCCTTCTCCGGCAGCGGCCAGAATGCCGCGCTCGCCTTCATCACCCTGAAGGACTGGTCGGATCGCGGTCCCGAGGATTCGGCTGATGCGATCGCAAAGAGGATCAACGGCCAGATCTTCGGCATCCGCGATGCGATCGCGTTCTCTCTATCGCCGCCGCCGATCCAGGGTCTCGGCAACTCGTCCGGCTTTACCTTCCGATTGCAGGATCGTGCCGGCAACGGCCAGACGGCACTTGGCGCGGCGCGCGACCAGTTGATGGCCGCAATTGCCAAGAGCCCGGTTCTCGCAGGCGTTCGCATCGAAGGCATGCCGGATGCGGCGCAGGTGAACCTCCTCATCGACCGTGAGAAAGCCAACACGTTCGGTGTCACATTCGGTGACATCAACTCGACGATCACCGCAAACCTCGGCTCGTCCTATGTGAACGACTTCCCGAATGCGGGACGCATGCAGCGCGTGCAGGTTCAGGCCGACGGCAAGCAGCGCATGAAGACAGAAGACCTGCTGCGGCTCAACGTCCGCAACGCCAATGGCGGCATGGGGCCGATGGCCTCATTCGCGTCGGTCGAATGGGTCCGGGGCCCGTCGCAGGTTGTTGGCTATAACGGCTACCCGTCGATCCGCATCGCCGGCCAGGCAGCACGGGGCTTCTCCTCCGGTGACGCCATCACCGAGATGGAACGGCTTGCCGGCGAACTGCCGAACGGTTTCGGTTACGAATGGACCGGCCAGTCGCTGCAGGAAATCCAGTCGGGGTCGCAGGCACCCGCCCTGATCGCGCTCAGCGTGCTCTTCGTGTTCCTGCTGCTGGCAGCCTTGTACGAAAGCTGGTCGATCCCGATCTCGGTCATGCTCGTCGTGCCGCTCGGGGTCATCGGTTCGGTTGCGGCCGTCATGCTTCGGGGAATGTCGAATGACGTCTACTTCCTCGTGGGGCTGATCGCCATTATCGGTCTGTCGGCGAAGAACGCCATTCTGATCATCGAGTTCGCCAAGGACCTCCGCGCCGAAGGCCGCTCCACGTTTGATGCGACGGTCGAGGCAGCGCATCTGCGCTTCCGCCCGATCCTGATGACGTCGCTTGCGTTCACCCTCGGCGTCGTTCCGATGGCAATTGCCACCGGTGCCAGTGCTGCCAGTCAGAATGCGATCGGCACCGGCGTGCTCGGCGGGATGATCTCGGCGACCTTGCTGGCCATCTTCTTCGTTCCCGTGTTCTTCGTCTTCGTGATGAAAGTCTTCCGCGTGAAGGAGCCGAACCACGAAGCAGAAAAGGCAGCTCCCAAACCGGCGGAGTAGGGGAGAGCGGGAAGAGGAGGACAAGGATGAGACGAACGAAAGCCGAAGCGGCCGAGACGCGCTGTGCCGTCCTGACCGCAGCCGAGCAGCTTTTTTTCGAAAAAGGCGTCGCCAACAGTACTCTGGACGAAATCGCGGCTGCCGCGGGTGTCACACGTGGAGCGGTCTACTGGCACTTTGCCAGCAAGAGCGACCTGTTCCTCCAACTCTACAACGCGGCGCAGCTTCCCCGGGTCGACATGAGCGACGCTGCCGGCTCGGGTTGCGAGGATACTGATCCGATCTCGGCGGTGGAAACCATTGCTCTCGACTGGTTTGGGATGCTCGCAAGCGACGTCCAGCGTCAGCGGCTCCTCACGATCCTTCTGAGAACGAACTTCGAACATGAGTTCGAACCTGTCCTGCAGGAGATGGACGCCCTCAGCGCTGAGCACACTAAAAACATGGAGCGCATCTTTGCCAAGGCTGAAGACAAGGGACAGCTGTCACCCTTGTGGACTCCTGCCGCGTGCAGCCGCGCCGTGCACTGGCAGATGAAGGGTATCTGTTGGGAGTGGCTGCTGTTTGGCCGGAAGTTCGACCTCGTCATCTTGGGCGGAGACAGCGTCCGAAAGCTGTTCGCGACCTTCAGGCGCTGATCGTGATGGATGGGGAGAAATCGGCAGGCTCGGTCAAGCAAGTGGACATTGTCGCCGGATCTGTCGATGCTATGCTTTCCCCGATGACCGATATCTTCCAGGTCTATACCGACGGTTCGTTCGACGCCACTTCCCGATCTGGCGGCTGGGCGATCGTCGCTTTCAAAGGTGACGTGCAGATCCATGTCGCCTCGGGGACGACGATCGGCAGCTCGAACAATTCGTTCGAGGTGCTGTCTGTCATGCGCGCGGCGTCTTGGCTTGAAGCCGAAGCGACGGGAATGGCTGCGGTGATCTGGACCGATTCCGCCCACGTCGTCGAAGGGTGTCGTCGATGGCGGTTCATGTGGCGCGGCAACGGCTGGAAGCGGGTAAGATCAAACCCGCACGAACGTCGTCGGCCAATCCCGGATGCAGATGTCTGGCGCGAATTGGACACTCTCCTGGAGCACAACCCGCTTATAGCAATTCAATTGTGCAAAGGGCATTCCGGAATCTCCGGAAATGAACAGGCCGATGCGGCAGCGAGATCCGCCTTGGGTCTGGGATAAGGCACGTTGCCGGCTCCCGAGCGCGAAAGACCTGCTAAACTTGACAGAAGTCATGTGGCGGACTTGCAACTGTGATTGTGCAGTCGCTACTGCAAGATCATCTTTATTAGCTCTTTCCGTTAGCAAACAGCGCGACTCTGATAGTGGATTGAATCACCGATCAGGCATCGGACCACTAAAGGATATGTCATGAACACTCTCTCAAAAGCCCTGGCCACCGTTCTCCTCGCCTCGGCAATCGCAGTCCCGGTGTCTGCCGCAGATCTCGCGCCCACGGAAACTCCGCTTGCCGCACCGGCGACGTCAGGTTTTTACTTTGGTTCGCTGAGCTCCGTAAACTTCCTTGACGATACAGGCTTTGATTTCGGCGCCGCGTCGGTGTCCACCGATTATGATGTCGGCTACTACAGCGCACTGCGCGCCGGCTATAACTTCGGATCGATGGGCTTCGTTTCGCCGCGCCTCGAGCTTGAACTTGGTTACGGCAGCGCGTCTGTCGACGAACACAGCGTTTCCGGATTTCCCGGCGTTGGTGGTATCGACTCCTACGGCGACGCTCGCTCGTTCCAAGGCTATGTCAATGGCTATCTCGATATCCCGCTTGCAGCTGAAGGCGCAGTCAGCGCGATCACGCCTTACGTTGGCGGCGGTGCAGGTTTCATGAACCTGGAACTGCGCAAGCAGGGCGTCAGCGGAACCGGTACCGGCACGCTGATGGATGATTCCGACACCCAGTTCGCCTACCACCTTGATGCCGGCGTTGGCATCAATCTGCAGGCTATCGGTCTGTTCACGAACACTTCGCTGTTCGACAACACGACGTTCGATATCGGGTATCGTTTCACAGCTGCCGACGATTTCAACTTCGAGGCCCGCGACGGATCCACATCGAGCACCGATTTCCGCAGCCATGCTGTGACATTCGGCCTGCGCCGCCAGTTCTGATCTGAGGGTCTGGCCGGTTTCGCGACCGGCCAGACCTATTCTGCTTGAGACGTTTCAGATCTCGCCCTCGGGCTTTTCGCCCTTGGCGTCTTCAAGGCCTTTTTCAGCCTTCTTCAGCAAATCCTCACGGTCCTTGTCGGCATTCTCGCTCGTGCGATCCGCATCGCTTCCGGTCTTTTTGTCGTCACTCATTTTATTCTCCTTCTGGTCAGAGATTCACGATGGCCAGATGGTCCAGAACATAATTCCGACCACCACGATGAACGACAGCGGCAGCGCCAGAAACCGCAGCATGCCAGTGCCTGTGTTGTCCCGGCCCAGCCAGGCAAACCACCAGTCCGGGCCTTGATTTCCGCTCTGTGACATCAGCGCCCTTTCACTTGGTTGTGCCGTATCCGGGCGTACCTGTTTTCTCCGAGGCGTCTTTGCGTTCCTGCTCCGGAGTTCGCGTCGTGTCGACGCTTTCCTTAAAGCGCTGGTGCCCATCGCTTTCGATAAGCGTTTTGTCGGCGTCCTCGGTAACCGGTGGATTCTTCACGGTCATTCCTTCCAGTCCTGTCACGACGAGCTCATGAGCCCGTAGATGACGATTGCGATATACAGGCTGAAGGCGCCGAGCACGTATATGCCAAGCACGACGATCACTCCGCGCCCTAACAGTCCCTTCTTCTTTCGGACTTCAGGCGGGTCTCTCATTTTGTCGATACTGGGTTCATCTTCGGGCTTCATCGCATTTCCTTTCATTCAAGGAGGCGAACAGTCCGCGAGCAGCATAGTTCCAGCCGTTTCGAGGCGCAGCAGAATGTGAGGACAATCCGTGCGGCCTATCCACCAGTGCCGTCTTCTTTTGAAATTTAAACGCAAAATTTCGGCGAGACGTCGATCTCGCCGAAATCCGGTGTTTGCCCTGCGTTTACTGCTGCGGTTCGTGGAACGGACAGCCGTTGAACTTGGCTCTGAAGTCGGCAGAGTGGCGGTAGGTTTCGTTACGTGCGCGGTTGATGCCGCCGAGAGGCTGGTGATCTGCAAGGCCGGTCCAGACGCTGAACCGCATTTCCTCGTCGACCTTCTGCACCTTGGCGTCGCTCCAGCTATCCTGCGGAGCAGCGCTCAAAGTTGCAACGGTCACGAACGGAGCTTCGTCTTCCTTCCATTCTACGGTCGGATCCTCGATCGGTTGCGCTTCGATATCGCGACAGAGCTGGACCTGGAATTCCCACAGGCCCCACGTTTCCTGCATTTCCGCCTGGACCGTCTCACGGATGGCGTTCTCGCGGACGCTGGCATCGATTTCGGTTCCGGTGCGCTTGGTCAGATCCGGTGAGATCGGCTTCACGCGGAACTTCGCGACGTAGTCACCATAGCGGAACGGCGTGACACTGAAATAGGTCTCGCCGAGCGGATCGACATTCGGCGCGCCGCCGAGCGACTGAATGGTGGGGCTCGTCACGCCGACGGCTTCGAGGCCCTTGTTGACGGTCTGAAGCACGCTGGACATCACGGTCTTTGTGCCTTCCATCTTGTCCGTGGTCTTGGCAAGGAGCTTGAGGCTGGAAAGAAACTTCTTGGGATCCGGCGTCTGGAAGACCGGGCCGTTGACCATCACGAAGTCCTGGTTAGTGCCGTCCGCGCCCGGCAGGCGAGTACCCTCGACGCCGACAACCTTGATCGCCAACCCGCGTGGAAGAGCAACAGCGTCGGGCAAGATGTCGCCGGCGTTTGTGGAAAGACGCATGTAGACCGGATGTTCGCCCGGTTTGGCAAACAAACCTTGCGCAAACTCGGGCGGCAGCCCGTCCTTGACGGTCATTGTACCCTCAAGAATGCCGTGTGCTTTTGCGTGCACGGACCGAACGGCATGGCCGTAATCCTCGGCAGTCTTTTCAAGAATGATGTCGAACTGATCGATCAGACCCGAGATCGTCTCGCGCTCATCAGGTTTGACTGTTTCGAGGTCTGGGGAATAACGGACGGGCGTGGCTGCAATCATCTGGCGCTCCTTCAAAATCGAAAAACGCCAGAATAGTGCTTCTGGTTCCAGCGCAAGCTAATATGCTCGCCGGCTGAGGATGCGGCCCATCGGGGAGCCGCATCCTGAGTAGTCGCTCAGGCGCTACGGGCCTGCTGTGGGTGTTTGCCCTCTTCGAATTCCTCGACGATCTTCGCACAGAAAGCCGGCAAATCCTTCGGGGTGCGGCTCGTCACGAGCCCCTTGTCGACAACAACTTCCTTGTCGACCCAGATGCCACCAGCGTTCTCAATGTCCTTGCGAACTGTCGGATACGATGTCACCGTCCGGCCATTCAGGACGTCTGCTTCGACGAGAAGCCACGGTGCGTGACAGATGACGCCCACGGGTTTTGCCTGCTGGAAGAATGCGTGCACGAAGGCGATCGTCGCCTTGTCGGCTCTCAGCTTGTCGGAGCCCACGCATCCGCCCGGAATGACGAGGCCGTCGAACTCGTCAGCCGAGACATCACTGACCGTCTTGTCAACGGTATAGCTGCTCCCGGCGTCGAGGTCGTTGTTGTTCGTCTGGGCCTCGCCGCTTTCAAGGCCGATGACAGTGACCGTGGCACCGGCTGCCTCGACCGCGTCTTTCGGCTGCTTGAACTCGGGCTCTTCAGTGCCGCGCGGAGCGATAAGAATGGCGATTTTTTTGCCTTGAAGGGTCATCGTGTTTCCTCACTTTTCTTGATGTGGAGGAGCGTTAATGACGGTTGGCATGAAAAGTTTCATCCAGCCGAACACTTCGACTTGTCACCTTGCTCTGCCGCCAGTCGAAGTTTCCGGAGGCGCTCGCTTTTTTCCTCCCGACGTCGCCGTTCGTCATCTGCAGTCTCGCGCGCAACGGCGTTGGTGTGCTCGAAGGCGGCCGCGCGTTCGCCCATGGTCAGCGTTCTCCTGATCCTTGAAACCATCGTATCCATCTCTGTGATTGCTTCCCCGATACATGGGACTCGTTGAGCGCCTCATCAACATGTTGCGCCTGTACGGTAGCGGACCGACACGACACGAAGGCACGCGGGACATCGCAGATCGCGGAGGAATCCCCATATCAGCAAGGTGAAACCCGGCTCGTTGCTGTTTGCTCACTCTGGACAGATGGGGAACATCTTTCGATGTCGGTTGTTCTGTCAATGTGCGCCGCTTTCCGCGGGGCAGGAGATTTAGATGCGTAAACGCGTAGCCATTATTGGATCGGGTCCGACAGCCATATTCGCACTGCAGGACCTTGTGAAATGCAGCGCCTCTCTGGATATTGCAATTTTCGAGCGAACCGACGTCGCCGGCAAGGGAACACCCTACCAGCGGGGCATCAACGACCTCGCGATGCTTTCGAATATACCGAGCATCGAGGTGCCGGCTCTGCCGGTGATGCTCCACGACTGGCTGGCACTCCAGTCCGACGAGTACCTGAACGAGATTGGTGTTGCTCGCTCGGAAATCACAGACCGTGCATTCTATCCGCGTGTCGTGGTTGGCGATTATTTCAGATCTCAGTTCGACGCGATCATCGACGCATCGCGGGCCTCCAGGCATACGGTCGACGTGTTTGAGAACGCATCCGTCGACGACGTTCAGCCTGTCGGTGATCAGTTCAAATTGTGCCTGAGCCCTGAACACGGCGGCGCAGAGGCGCTGTTCGATTACGTCGTCATTGCGACCGGACATAGCTTTCCGTCCGAACCTGAGACGTCGCCCGGCTACTTCGAGGCGCCATGGCCCGCGACCGCATTGCAGAGCATCCCGAGCGGCAAGATCGGAATTTTGGGGACTTCGCTGAGTGCGATCGATGCCGTCATGACGGTCGCAACCAAGTTCGGTGAATTCACCAAAAGCAAGGGTGGCGAACTTAAGTACTCCGTCAACGCGGACGGCCAGGCTCTTGATATCGTGATGATGTCGCGCAAGGGTCTTCTTCCCGAAGCCGATTTCTATTTTCCGATCCCCTATCTTGAGCCGAAGATCTGCACGCAGCAGGCGGTCGATGACCGCATCGCGCTTGGCAGCAGCGGACTGCTCGATGACATTTTCGAGCTGTTTCGCCAGGAACTTGCTGTTGCCGATCCGGACTATTCCAAGGCCATCGGTCTAGACGGCTTGACTGTCGACAAGTTCGCCGTTGCATATTACGGGGTTCGCGACAAGGAAGACCCGTTCGAATGGGCGGCGTCCAACCTTGCCGAAGCCAAGCGGAACTATGCCCAGAAGCACACCGTTCCGTGGCGCTACGCCATTCTCATTACCCATGAGATCATCGAGACGGCGGTCGGCTTTATGAACGCTGACGACCTTGGCCGGTTCAACCGGAACTTCAAGAGCATTTTCGCCGACGACTATGCGACCGTTCCGCACCTGTCGATCGAGCGCCTACTTGCGCTTCATCGGAGCGGTTGTCTTGGTATCGTTGCCCTTGGCGATGACTCGGAGATCGTGAAAGAAGGTCTTGAACGGGGCGCTACTGTCGAAATCGCCGGTACCACCATGCGCTTCGATACGTTTATCGACGCCACGGGCCAGAAAACTCTGTCGGCGACCGACCTGCCATTCCCATCCCTTATCGAACGAGGGCTGATATCCGAGGCAAAGACGATGACAGCCATTGGCAATCACCGCCGTACGGGCGGGATTGACGTGGACGACCAGTGCCGACCGCTGATCGCGGGCGTGCGACCGGTGAGGCGACTGTACGTCCCGGCTGTCTCATATCTTCTCCACAAACGTCCGTTCATCCAGGGCATCACAAGTGCTGCCGAACTCGGACAGATCGTTGCAGCCTCCATCATTGCCGAGGTGACAAGACCGGTCCGCAGCCGCCGCGTCAGGTCATCCGCTCGTACACAGGCGCCGGCTGAGATCGCGGCGTAGGATCTGCGTGCCGGTGAGCGTTGGTGGACTGAAGTGATAATCCCGCCTCTTGAGGCGGGATTTCTTTTTCAATGCCTGCTCACCTCGACCATACGCGGTTCTCGCTGACGGTGTGGGGTTTTTGATAATGCCAACTGAAACCACTCTAGCTTGGCGGCAGCGGAGAGGCACGCTTACAACCTTGAGCAATGACGAACCGAAGCATCATAACAGCACGATCGCGCTGACCGGCGTCAGCGTGGCCGGCAATCTCTCGGCTGTGACTGGACCTGCGGATGACGAGCGGCAGGGCTCCCCTGAGATGCGTGTCGGACGAGAAACCTTCAGGACTGACCGAAGGGGAGCGCAACGAAGCCTCTGTCTCATTCCTGAGAGCAGAGGCTTGTTTCTTGAAGTAGAAGTAGGCTGGTCGAAGAAAACCAGGCCCTCAAACGCTGAGCTTAATCTCTGCTTCAGCCCGCCGTGGCGTTTCGAATGGCGTCGATGACAGTTGCGAGAACGCTTTGACCTTCGTCGGTAATCTCCGCTCTTTTTCCGTCGATACGGATGAGGCCGCCGTCTTCGAGTTCTGCCTGGCCCTTCGAGCTTGCGTGATGACCAGCACCATCGTCCAGAACGACTTCCTTTACGGGGTCACCGCTGAGGAGTTGATGATAGGCCGCAAACACCAGGATGGAACGCGCATCGTCTGAAAGTTTCATAGGGATCTACCGTTTTGCTTGAGGATGAAGGGATGGTGCCCCCTTCCAATCACACTGTCGATGTTGGGTCGTCTGCGGGGACCTTGCCATCCGGGGTCAGCTCATCGACCGCGCGGGGAAGATCCTTGCTCAGCCGCGCAAGTATCTCATCTCGCGACAGTCCTGTTTTCGCTGCCAGTTCATCGAGAACTTCGGGTCCGATCGCTTCGGCAAGCTGATCCCCATCGATATCCTCGTTGGATCCGGGCTTGACCCAAGATTCGGCCTTCTGACCATATCCGTTCTGCTGGAAGGTTTTCAGGAGGTCACCCAGACCACCACTCAAGACACCGCCGGACGCAAGTCCTCCCAGAATTCCGCCAAGGCCGCCTGCTTCCTTGCCGCCCGTAAGCTTGCCGAGCAGATCCTCAAGACCACTTGTCTGCCGGGGACTGGTCTCCGGAGCGGTGTTCGCTCCAGCCGGTTGGGTCTTGTTCACGCCCCGTAGGAGCTCCGCAATTTTGTCCCTGTTCTGAAATCCAGCAACGGCAAGTACGCCGAGCAGTGCTTTCAATTGACCGCTTGCCATGGTGTTCTCCTCGATTTCGCAGCCATAGCCGGGATGGCGTTAAGGCTTCATGCAAAGCAAACGACCAGTCGGCGGCGAGGTTCCTGCACGGGCACCCGTTGGCCTAACATTTGCTGCGGGGAGAGGGTTCGGGGCGGTTCGGAACAACTCCTAAGGTGAGTTGATGCGGCCTCCAATCCACTGCCGTAGCCCAAAAAAACGAAAACCCCGCCATTGCTGGCGGGGTCTCTCATTTACGCACCGGTGAAGATGTTAGCGGCAAACCCGGCGTGGGCCCGAGTTCGGCTGGTAGGTGTTGTCCGAAGCGCGATACGAGCGGTAACGCGCTGCACAGCTGCTGCTGCCGTTGCGGTTCTGCGAAGCGATCGCACCACCGATGAGGGCACCTGCAGCCAAGCCGCCGATGATGGCGCCAGTGTTGTTGCGACGACGGTTGTCGTAGCGACGGTCATGGCGGCGGTGGTTGCTGTAACGGTTGCGGCGATCATAGCGGTCACGACGATCGTATCGATTGTTGTATCGACGCTCGCCACGCGGGACGTAACGGCGGTTGTCGTTGCGGTACTGGACCTGCTGGACGTCAGCCGCCGGTGCAGCCGCGGTAATCGCTGCCTTCGGCATGGCCTGCGCGGGCACGTATCCGGTAAACGCGGTCATCATCGAAATGATTATAATTGCGAGCTTTTTCATCTGTCTCTTTCATTGTTGTAAAACGGAGATAGGGCGAATCTCCCGTATGGGTAGAGCGCTGGTTGAACTTGTGAACACGTCCACGACACAAGCGCTTGCGCAAACACCGGCGTCAGAGTTCGACCGCAGCTGGTGGTCCGCGGAAGGCGTCGAGTCGGTCCGGGGCCTGGAGCCTCACGGGCGCTCCCGATCGCGCTGACTCGTAGATTGCTTCCATCACAACATGATCCTGCACACCTTCCTCGCCGGGCGTTCGTGGCTTGCGGTCCTCGATGATGCAGGTCGCCATGTGGTCGATCTCGGCCGCGAACTGGTTGTTGAGCGCGATCTCGACCTTTTTCTGCACGGATTTTTCGCCGTCCAGTTCGGTGACAGTCAGGCTCTGGCCGTCGTATTTGTAGGCGTTCGCCATATCCACGGTGGCCTTTTCGAAATTGAGCCGCTGATGCTTGTCGTCTCGCGCGCCATAGCTGGTGAAGCAGTTGGCGATGAAATTGGATGGGAAGCGCAAGGTGAACGAGACCGTTTCCTCGACCTCGGCATAGCGAGGGTCACCTTCGGGGCTGTATTGCGTCGCCATGACTTCGACCGGTTCCTCACCTGTGAGGAAGCGTGCGGTGTTCAGGCAGTAAAGCCCAATGTCAGGGAGTGATCCGCCACCGGCAAGAGCCTTCTTGTGCCGCCATTGCTCGGCACCGTTTTCGGCAACCGTCTGAACGTTGATCGCGGACATGCCGACAAGACGGCCATAGGCTTTGCTGCGGACTTTTTCGGCGAGGTAGAGATTGGCGGCTTCGTACTGGATGCGGTAGGCCACCATCAGCTTGACGTTCTGCTCTTCGCAAACCTTGACCATTTCCTGCCCGTCCGCCGAGCTGATCGACATGGGCTTCTCGCAAAGGACATGCTTGCCTGCCCGCGCTGCCCGTTCGACATATTCGCGGTGCATGCTGTTGGGCAGAACGATGTAGACGGCCTTGATGTCCGGATTGGCCTTGATGGCGTCGAAGCTCTCGTAATCGTAACAGGCATCCTCGGCGATGCCGTATTGCCGCGCGACCGCCGATAGCTTCTCCGGCATTCCGGACACGAGCGCCACGAGTTTCGATTTTTTCGTTTCGCCAAAGGCGGGAAGTATTTCTTCGAGGCTGAGACGACCGAGAGCTACGACCGCAAAGCCGACCCTATCTTCCAGAGGAAGCGGCGCTGACGGGTTTCCGCTCGGGGTCTCATCGGGCCCGCGCCATTCCGGGAACTTGACCTTGCCGTCCTCGACCATGCCGGTGTCCACCTGCGTCGGTGCGGGGTAGCTCTGAGCGCCGGCAACCGTCGTGGACAACACCACCCCCGTTGCGCCTGCGGCTCCAAGTTTCAGAAGATTGCGTCTGTTGAAAGCGCTTGCCTGATCCATGCCGGTCTCCAAATTGCTCGCCGCCTCACAAACAACGCCGTTTCGCCGATGTTCCTTTGCATTCTGCGTTTGTCGGATGCGGAAGGTGGCTTGGGTATGCGGGTCCGGTGTGAGTATTCATCGGGGCGCGGATGCCAAGTCGTCGCGGCGCCGACCCTTCTCGCAACTCGCCTCTATTTCCCTTTCGAGAATTGCTGGTTGCACCGAGAAGCCTATATCCCCGTGAGGACCTCATGGAAGGAGCTGCGCGTGATTCCGAAAAAAGCACCGCCCGTTACTCTCGTCATCTTCGGCGCCACCGGCGACCTGACGCGTCGCCTGCTCATTCCGGCGATCATCAACCTGACACGCAGCGGCCTGGTCGGAGACGATCTCGCTATCCTCGGCGTCGGGATCGATGAAGGCGACGACGAATTTCTGCGCGGTCGGCTCGATGAGTTCCTCACCCATCTCAGCCCAGACGGCGAAGAGCCGACCCGCAAAGACGACGCCTGGTTCAGTCTGCGATCCCGCATTTCCTATATGAGCGGCGATTTCACCAGGGACGATATCTATCAGGCGATTGAAACGCGGCTTGGATCGTCGGCAAATGCTGCTTTCTACCTCGCCGTCCCGCCCGTTCTGTTCGGACCGATCGTCGAGAAGCTGGCAGTACATGGCCTGATGCAGGAAACCGAGACATGCTTCCGGCGCGTCGCGATCGAGAAACCCTTCGGGACCGATCTCGCCTCGGCGAAGGCTCTCAATGCCCGTATATTGTCGAATGTCGAGGAAACCCAGGTCTACCGGCTGGATCATTTTCTCGGCAAGGAGACTGTGCAGAACCTGATGACGGCCCGTTTTGCCAACATGATCATCGAGGGCCTGTGGAGCAACACCTATATCGACCATGTTCAGATCACGGCGGCGGAGGTTGTCGATGTCGGCAGTCGCGGCAAGTTCTACGATGCGACAGGTGCTCTCCGCGACATGGTTCCGAACCACCTGTTCCAGTTGCTGGCCATGATCGCGATGGAACCGCCGAACAGTTTCGATGCCGAGGCTATTAGAAACGAGAAGGGCAAGGTGCTGAAAGCGCTGCGTGTCTATTCGGCTGAAGAGGCTGCCGCAAACAGCGTGCGCGGCGCCTATGGTTCGGGCGATCTCGGCGGCAAGTCGTTGTCAGCCTACCGGGACACCAAGGATGTCGCGCCCGACAGTCGGACCGAAACCTATGTGGCCCTCAAGCTTTATGCCGACACCTGGCGCTGGGCCGGTGTACCGTTCTACTTGAGGACGGGTAAGGCTTTGACCGCCCGCGACACTGAAATCGTCATCACGTTCAACAAGGTCCCATTTGCCCAGTTTCGCGAAACGGACGTGACGCGTCGTCTGCCGCCCAACCGGCTCGTCATCCAGGTTCAGCCGGATGAAGGGATGAGCATGGAAATCTCGATCAAACGCCCCGGCCAATCCGTCGAGACAGTGCCGGTGACACTGGATTTCCGCTATTCCGACAGGTTCGACATCGGCAACACGACGGGCTACGAATCCCTGATCTACGACCTGTTCATCGGCGATCAGGCGCTGTTTCAACGCGCCGACAGCATCGAATCCGGATGGGCTGCCGTCCAGCCTTTCCTGGATGCCTGGGCAGAAGACGGCTCGGTTCCAGAACCCTACGCCCCCGGCAGCATGGGCCCAGCCTCAGCCGATGACCTTATCCGCAAAGACGGTCGTGAGTGGCATGAACTCGGGGTGGTGCTGCATCAGAGGAAGTGAAGCGGTGATTTTGTGTGAAGACCGTCGGTGTATCGAAGCCCGACTGGTTTTTGTTTTCCACAGGTCTTCGAAATTTTTCGAAGTTATCAAATGCCGTGCGCGATGAACCCATCCTGTTGATACGATGAGTGGCGGGTAGCGGCCGAGGCAGCCACAACGGGACCAATTCCGTTAGTGCTCGCAGTTGAAGGACACCTTCTCACGAGACTTACGAGGTAAAACTATTCCGCTTTGGAATGGCCCATCACCAATTTTCATTGGACGTGTCTGTCTCTCCGCGACATCATGATTAAATCTTATACATGCATAAATTTTATGCATAGTGGACGTTGTCGTGGTGCTTATCGAAATGCCTCAAAGCCAACAGCCCCTTACCTACCTCGTGCAAGCTGACGAAATGCATGTCCTGCATGTCGAGGAATTCGGGAGCAAAGACGGTGTTCCGGTCGTCATCCTGCATGGAGGGCCAGGTGCCGGCATCTCGCCACAGCAGATCAAGACATTCGATGCCTCTGCGTTCCGCATCATCACTTTCGATCAGCGGGGCGCAGGGAAATCTACCCCTCATGCCGAGCTTACCGGAAACACGACCGATGCGCTGATCGAAGATATTGAGGGTGTCCGCACGGCGCTCGGTATCGAACGGTGGGTGGTCGCCGGCGGTTCCTGGGGCAGCTGCCTGGCACTTGCCTATGGACAGGCGTATCCGCAACGGTGCCTCGGCTTTCGCCTGCACGGAATTTTCCTGGCCGGCCCGGACGATATCGACTGGTGGTTTAACGGTGTCCGCTCGATCTTTCCCGAGGAATGGGAGGAGTTCGCGGACTTCATTCCGGAAAACGAACGCGGTGACCTGCTATCGGCATACCACCGCCGCCTGACGAGCGGAAACCCGCAGGTGGAAGCCGCCGCCGCACTGAGCCTCCGCGGCTTTTCAGCGAAGACGCAGACGTTCCTGCCGGATCCTGCCCATGTCGCCGCCCTAATGGATCCCAAGGCGGCCCTCACCGTCGCCCGCATCTTCACCCACTACTGCGTCAACGGTGCGTTTCTGAAGCCGGGGCAGCTGCTCGTCGATATCGACCGCATCCGGCATCTTCCCTGCCAGATCGTGCATGGCCGCTACGACACGGTGACGCCGATGCTTTCAGCGTGGCGGCTGCATCGAGCCTGGCCCGAAGCCGGCTTCACCATCGTTACGGAAGCCAACCACCAGTCGACCAAAGGCCCGCTCTTCGACGAGCTCAAGGCCGCATCCGAGAGGCTGTCGCACCAGCTGGCCGACAACCGAGACCTCAATCTGGAGCATAACCATCGATGACGAGAACGATCGACGCATCCGCGATCCTGCCATTCATCGGGATCGGCTCCGTCAAATCGCCGGCGGTATCACCTGATGGGCAGTGGCTTGCATACCTATCGGACGCCACCGGGTTTCACCAGATCTGGATCCGTCCATTTGCGGGAGGGCAGGCACGTCAGCTGACTGAAATGCCGGAACCCATCGGGGCTTTTGCCTTCAACCCGAAGGGACCGCAAATCCTCTTCACAATGGATTGTGGCGGCGATGAGCGTCATCAGCTCTGGCTGCTCACGGACCTGACGGCAGAGCCTGTTGCGCTGACATCCGCCACGACCGTGGTGCATCTTTGGGGAGCCTGGTCGCCTGAGGGAACGCGTATTGCGTATACTTCCAACGCTCGTTCACCCTATGACATGGACGTCCACGTCACCGACATCGCGAGCCGCGAAACGAAGGTTGTCCATGTCGGCAGTGGCATGCGAGAAGTTCTTGCGTTTATGCCTGACGGACAGTCGCTCCTGCTGCGCGAATCCCTGCGCTCCGGCAACGACCAGGACATTTATCGTCTCGATATCACCACCGGCTCTCTTGCGCCGCTGATGCCGCATGACGGCAAGGCTCGCTATCTTGCCGCCCGGCTTTTCAAGGATGGCACCGGTGGACTGACAATCAGCGATCAGAACCGCGACTTCATGGCCATCTCTCGTTTTTCGGCCGATGGCGGCGAGATCACGCCGGTGCTGGAGTTCGCGGGGCGCGATATAGAGGCGATGGCATTGTCTCCCGGCCAGGACCGCATCGCTTTAGTGGTCAACGAGGATGGCTGGAGCCGGATCGGTATTGCAGATCGCGATGGTGGCAATCTGATCCGTTTCGACCACCAACCCACCGGCGTCATTACCTCTGTCGCCTTTACGCCTGATGGTCGGTCGCTCGTCTTCCCCCTGGAAAGTGCGTCGAAGCCCTCATCTCTCTGGAAGGTCGACCTCGCGACTGGCCAGTTCGACCAACTGGTGGCGCCGCAGACGAACGGCTTCGATGGCGGCGCCTTTATCGAACCGGTTGTCGAGCGGTTCGAGAGCTTCGATGGCCGCTTGATCCCGGCGTGTGTCTACGTTCCGGCGTCGCCGCCTCCGTTGCTGGGATACCCCGTGCTGTTCATCGTGCATGGCGGCCCGGAGATGCAGTGGCGTCCAGATTTTCGCGCTGACGTCCAGTTCTTGCTGAGCCAGGGCGTCATGGTCGTTGCCCCAAACATTCGCGGCAGCACCGGTTATGGCCGCATCTTCCATCAACTCGACGATCGCGAAAACCGGATGGATACCGTGTCCGACCTGCGGGCGATCAGGCTGGCGATCGGCGCCCGCGAGGACGTCGATGACGATCGCATCGGCGTGTTCGGCCGCTCCTATGGCGGGTTCATGGTGCTTTCGGCGTTGACGGAAGATCCGGACCTCTGGTCGCTCGGCGTGGATTTTTACGGCGTCGGCAACTTCCTCACCCATCTGCGCGCAACCGGCCCCTGGGGACGGCAGCAGCGGGTTGCCGAGTATGGCGATCCGACTGTGATGCGCGAAACACTGGAGCGGTTCTCGCCGATCAACCGCATCGACCGGATGAAGGCACCCTTGCTGATCGTCCATGCCAACCGCGATCCGCGCGTGCCGATGGGCCAGAGCGAAGACGTCTATTCCTGCCTGAGCGGCCTTGGACATGACTGCGACTATCTGCGGATCGATCACGAGGGGCATGGTTTCGCCCGGCTCGAGAACCGCCGCACCGTGTTTTCCGCTTTCGCCCGTTTTCTACAGAAACACCTTTAACAGCAGCCTTCTTGGAGAATTTTTACCATGCAGAACAGTGAGCCGATCTGGGATCTCGTCGACGAACACAAGGCGGAATTCGAAGCGCTCAGCGACCGCGTCTGGGGAATGCCTGAAATCGCCTATACCGAATATGCGTCTGTTGCCGAGCACGCAGCCATGCTGCGCGAGCAGGGATTCCGGGTCACCGAGAATGTCGCTGGCATTCCGACGGCCGTGATGGGCGAAGCGGGGGAGGGTGGACCGATCATCGCCATCCTCGGCGAATACGATGCGCTTCCGGGCCTCAGCCAGGAAGCAGGGATCGCCGAGCCGAAACCCCTGCCGGGTAACGGTCACGGCCATGGCTGCGGTCACAATCTCCTCGGCTCTGCCGCCATGCTTGCCGCGACGGCGATCAAGGATTGGCTGGAGAAATCCGGCACGCCGGGCCGTGTCCGGTATTACGGCTGCCCGGCTGAAGAAGGCGGTGCGGCAAAGTCTTTCATGGCACGCGAAGGTGCTTTCGATGGCGTCGACGCGGCGATCACCTGGCACCCGAGTGCCTTCACCGAAGTCGCCCGCGCGCAGTCGCTTGCCAATACGCGCATGGATTTCCGCTTTACCGGCCGCGCCTCGCACGCCGCCGCAGCACCTCACCTCGGCCGATCGGCGCTCGATGCCGTCGAACTGATGAATGTCGGCGTCAACTACCTGCGCGAACACGTGCCGGAATCCAGCCGTATCCACTATGCCATGCTCGATTCCGGCGGCATCGCGCCGAACGTCGTGCAGGCGAAGTCAGCCGTGCGTTACGCCATCCGGTCCCGTGACCTCAAGGGCATGCTCGACCTCAACGAACGCGTGAAGCGCGTGGCACATGGTGCGGCGATGATGACCGACACGACGGTCGAAATCTCCATCATGAGCGCGGTCTCCAATCTGCTCGGCAACCGGCCGCTGGAAGAGGCGATGCAGCGCATTCTCGAACGGCTTGGCCCTGTGCCTTTCGACGCCGCCGACAAAGCGTTTGCCGCTGAAATCCAGGCGACGTTGAGCGATGATGATATCGACAACGCCTATCTGCGCACCGGCCTGCCGCGCCGCGAGGAAACGCCGCTTTGTGATTTCATCGTGCCGCTCGATGTCCAAGGCGAGCCGATGATCGGTTCTACCGATGTCGGCGATGTCAGCTGGATCATGCCGACCGTCCAAGCCCATACGGCGACGATTGCCATCGGCACGCCGGGTCATTCCTGGCAGGTGACGGCGCAGGGCAAGACGCCGGCCGCGCACAAGGGCATGACCCATGCCGCCAAGGTGATGGCCGGCACGGCGATCGATCTTCTGGAAGACGCGGAACTGCTGGCAGCCGCCAAGGCCGACCATCAGGCGCGCCTGGGCAAGACGGCATACGTCTGCCCGATCCCGGAAGACGTCAATCCGCCGCTTCAGCCACGCCCGAAAGAGGCTGCCTGAGATCCAACTGCCGGGGGCGGAAAAGCCATCGGCCTGAAATCAGCGTTCAAGATTCAAAAACAGGGGAACTGAAAGCATGATGACGAAACACTTTGCCAAGCATAAGAGGGCGATTGCCGCCACTGCCGCTGCATTGCTCACCTCGATTGCTCTGCCTGCCCACGCTGCGACGCCGGCTTCGGCACTTGTCATGGCATGGAATGTCGATGCGATCAGCACGTTCGATCCGGCTCAGGTCGGCGAGGTCGTCACCAACGAGCTTCTGCAGAACACGTGCGACTCGCTTGTCGACTTCGATCCCAAGGATGAATCCAAGGTCATGCCGCTGCTTGCGAAAAGCTGGGACGTGTCTGAGGATCGCAAGCAGATCACCTTCCACCTCAATGAAGGCATGAAGTTCCCGAGCGGCGAAGCCGCCACTGCGAAGGAGCTCGCCTGGTCAATGCAGCGCGTCGTGATGCTGGGTTACGGCAACGCCGCGACGCTGACCGAATACGGCTTCACCAAGGACACGGTGAAGGACCGTATCGTTGCCAAGGATGACAACACGCTTGTCCTGACGCTCGACAACCCCTATCCGACCAACCTCATCCTGCAGGCGATCGGTGCGAACCGCGTTTCGGCGCTGCTGGATCAGGCGACGCTGACCAAGAACGAAGTCAACGGCGATTTCGGCAACAAGTATCTTGCCACCAACACCGCCTGCGTCGGGCCTTACAAACTCGTGCAATGGAATGCCGGTGAATCTATCGTACTCCAAGCCAACGACGATTATTACGGCAAGGCGGCCAAGCTCAAGCGCGTGCTCATTCGCCACGTCGCCGAGCCGGGCACCCAGCGCCTGCTGCTCCAGAAGGGTGACGTCGATATCGCCCGTGACCTGTCGCCGGACGATCTGGCCGATCTCGACGGCAAGCCCGGCCTGAAGGTCGAACGTGTCCTGAAGCCGCAGCTGTTTTTCTGGACTTTCAATGCGCTCGATCCGGTTTTCAAGGACGAGAAGGTGCGCCTCGCGATGCGGTACCTGATCGACTATGACGGCCTTGGCAAGTCGGTGATGAAATATCTCGGCGTGCCGCGTGCAAGCTTTGCACAGCTCGGCGCCACCGGTGCGCTCGATGCCGAACAAGGCCAGCCCTTCAAGCTCGATATCGAAAAGGCCAAGGCGCTTCTGACTGAAGCCGGCTATCCCAATGGCTTCGAGGCAAACGTGCTGATCGGCACGCTGCCGCACTCGGCGCCGATCGCGCAGAGCATCCAGCAGAACGCCTCCAAGGTCGGGGTTAAACTGAACCTTGAGCGCATGGCCAATTCTCAGTTGTTTGCCCGTATTCGTGGCCGCGAATTCCAGACTGGAATGCTCGCCTGGCAGACCAGTGTACCGGATGCGCACGGCAACGCCTCGCGCCTGATCTACAATCCGGACAACCGCCCGGAAGCCAAGCTGACGCAGATTCCGGCCTGGCGCTCAGCCTACCAGAACGAAGACTTCAACAAGCGGATCAAGGAGGCGCTTCTCGAAGGCGATCCGGAAAAGCGCAACCAGATCTACTACCAGCTGCAGAAGGACACGATGCAGCAGGGGCCGTCGGCGATCATGTTCCAGATGTATAACATCCTCGGCATCAGCGATAAGGTTCAGAACTGGACCTGGAACGGTTTCCGCGTCTACTACGATATGGCCTCCAAGTAAGGCGGGCCACCATGGCGGATATCACCCATTCGGTTCCCCGCAGCGATGCGGGGAACGGTACGAAGCCCAATCCGGTCCTCGTCGTGTTGAGTATTCTCGGCAAGACGCTGCTGCCGGTCTTCGTCACCCTTTTCGGCCTCGCGGCGCTCACATTTTTCATCGGCAGAATGCTGCCGATCGATCCGGTTGCCTCCATCCTCGGGGATAATGCCACGCAGGAGGCCTATGAGAAAATGTCGGCGGCGCTCGGCATGGACAAACCGCTCTGGTACCAGTTCGGTGTCTATCTCAAGGGCATCGTCGTCCTCGACTTCGGCGATGCGCTGACGACGGGTAAGCCTGTGATCGACGATATCGCCCGCGTCTTCCCGGCAACGATCGAGCTTGCCACGCTGTCTATCATCCTCGGGACAGGCCTCGGGATTCCGGCTGGTGTCCTGTCTGCCATGTACCGTAATTCCTGGCTCGACAACGTCATCCGCTTCACGGGACTGATCGGTTATTCGGCACCGAATTTCTGGCTCGGCCTTATGGGATTGGTGCTGTTTTACGCGACGCTCGGCTGGATCGGCGGGCCCGGTCGTATCGATTTCATCTACGAATTCGATATCGAGCCGATCACGGGCTTCTACCTGATCGACACGGCGCTCGTCGGCAATTGGGAAGTGTTTCGCAACGTCTTCGGCCACATCATCCTGCCGGCTTCGATCCTCGGCTTCGGCGCGCTCGCCTATATCAGCCGCATGACGCGCAGTTTCATGATCGAGCAGCTCAGCCAGGAATATATCGTTACCGCGCGTGTCAAAGGCCTGTCCTGGGCGAGAACCGTCTGGATCCATGCCTTCCGCAATGTCGCGGTTCAGGTGATGACCGTCGTTGCGCTCTCTTACGCCTTTCTACTCGAGGGTGCGGTGCTCACAGAAACGGTGTTCGCCTGGCCGGGCTTCGGCCGTTACCTCACCAACGCACTTCTCGTCGGTGATATGAATGCCGTGGTTGGCTGCTCGCTTCTCGTCGGTGTCATCTTCGTGACGCTCAACCTGATCTGCGATCTTCTCTATCGCGTCTTCGACCCCAGAACCCGCTGAGGCCGCCATGACTGACAAAGCCATCACCCCTTCGACCGCGCTGCCCGCCAATGCCCGAACGGGACTTGGCGCCTGGCTGCGCGCACCGGTTCCGACCTCGCCCTCGCATGCCCGCATGCAGCAACTGTGGCTGCAATGGAGGCGGTTGCGCGCCAATGGTTCCGCCCTGTTCGGATTGTGCGTTATCGTCTTCCTGCTGATCGCAGCGACGTTTGCACCGCTTCTCGCGACGCACGACATCTATGATCAGAACCTCGCGGCACGCTTGCTCGCACCATCCGCGCAGCATTGGCTGGGAACGGACGAACTCGGCCGCGACGTCTACAGCCGGCTTTTGTTCGGCGCCCGCATCACCCTCTATATCGCGCTTTTGACCACTGTCATCGTCGCACCAATCGGGCTTATCGTCGGCACCACCGCGGGCTATCTCGGCGGCTGGGTGGATACGGTCCTGATGCGCATCGTCGATGTGTTTCTCGCTTTCCCCAACCTCATCCTCGCGCTTGCCTTCGTCGCAGCGCTTGGTCCTGGCATCGAGAATGCGATCATTGCCATTTCGCTCGCCTCATGGCCGCCGATCGCCCGCCTTGCCCGTGCCGAAACGCTTACCGTTCGGCACTCGGACTATATCGCCGCCGTACGCCTTCAGGGCGCATCCAGCCTTCGCATCATCTTCAGCCACATTATGCCGATGTGCATTCCTTCGGTCGTGGTGCGCGTCACCCTCAACATGGCAGCGATCATCCTGACGGCGGCGGGCCTTGGCTTTCTCGGTCTCGGCGCCCAGCCACCGAGCCCCGAATGGGGCACGATGCTGTCATCCGGCCGCGAATTCGTGATGACCAGCTGGTGGATCGCCGCCATTCCCGGCACCGCCATCCTCATCACCAGCCTTGCCTTCAACCTGTTGGGCGATGGCCTGCGCGACGTATTGGATCCCCGCAATGGATAAGCCGCTGATCGACGTCAAGGATCTGACGATCCGCTTCGAGACCCCGCAACGCAGCTTCGATGCGGTGCGCGGGCTGTCCTTCACCATCGGCCGTGAAAAGGTCGGCATCGTCGGCGAGTCCGGATCCGGCAAGTCGCAGACCGGTCGCGCCCTTCTGAAGCTGACGCCCAAGGTTGCTAAGATCACCGCCAGTCATATGCGCTTCAAGGATACCGATCTGCTTGCAGCCAGCGAAAGGGACATGCGAAAGATCCGTGGCAACCGCATTTCGATGATCCTGCAGGACCCGAAATATTCGCTGAACCCGTTGATGCGCATCGGCCAGCAGATCGTCGAAGCCTATCGCCTTCATCACAATTCCCCGAGAGCGGAAGCGAAGGCCAAGGCGCTTGCCATGCTCGAATCCGTGCAGATCCGGGATCCGGAACGCGTCTTCAAGCTCTATCCGCATGAAGTGTCCGGCGGCATGGGCCAGCGCGTCATGATTGCCATGATGCTGATCCCCGAGCCGGACCTGATCATCGCCGACGAACCGACCTCCGCCCTCGACGTCACGGTGCGCCGTCAGGTGCTTACCATTCTCGATGAACTGGTGACACGCCGCGGTACCGGCCTGATGTTCATCAGCCACGACCTCAACCTCGTGGCGGATTTCTGCGATCGGGTCCTGGTCATGTATGCCGGTCGCATCATGGAAGACCTGCCGGCGAAGGATTTGCACAAGGCGCAGCACCCCTACACGCAGGCCCTGCTCAAGAGCCTTCCGCGGCTCGATGTCGAGGCCGACGAACTGACGGTGCCGGTGCGAGACCCTGACTGGCTCGATGGTCCTGTTTATCGCAACGGAGTTCTGGCATGATCGCAGCAAGACCCCTTATCGAGGCGATCGGTCTCTCCATCAGCTTCGGCCCGCACCATGCGCGCAACCGCGTTGTCGACGACGTTTCGTTCCGGATCGCAAAAGGCGAAGCCTATGGCCTGATCGGTGAATCCGGCTGCGGCAAGTCGACCATTCTGAGGGCATTGTCGGGCCTCAACAGCGATTACCACGGCGCTTTGACGCTTGCCGATCGCGAGCTGCCGAAGAAGCGCAGCAAGGATTTCTTCCGCCGCGCGCAAATGGTTTTTCAGGATCCCTATGGCTCGCTGCATCCGCGCAAGATCGTCGAGAAGGTTTTGTCGGAACCGTTGCGCATCCACGGCTTCGATCGACATTCTGAACGCATCGCTGAGACGCTAGACGCCGTCGGCCTTGGTGCGTCCTTCCGGTATCGTTATCCGCACGAGCTATCGGGTGGCCAGCGCCAGCGTGTGGCGATCGCGCGGGCGCTGATCGTTGAACCGGAAATCCTGCTCCTCGACGAACCAACTTCCGCGCTCGACGTATCGGTGCAGGCGGAAATCCTCAATCTCCTGAAGCGTCTACGGACGGAGCGAAACCTTACCTATCTGATGGTCAGCCACGACCTCGCTGTCATCGCTCATATCTGCGAGCGGGCCGGCATGATGTACAAGGGGCGTATTCTCGAGGAGCTGACATCGCAGCAGATCCGGCAATCGGACGCGAAGGAAGACTACACGCGGGAGTTTCTTCAGGCGAGTGTCGAGGCCGTTGCTCGCTCTCCGGAGGTGGCGGCATGACCGCTGCCTCATCCGTTGCCAATCCGTCAAAAGATTGGGAATGGCACGGGAGCGAGACCGAGGCGGGATTTGATGGCGATGGTCTCGATGTGTTGCGTGCCTTTGCGGCGACCCAGGCGACCGACATGCTTCACGTTGTCAGGCAAGGAAAGGTGGTGTTATCGCTTGGCGAACCGGACCGCAAATTCCTCTGCCATTCGATGCGCAAGAGCTTTCTCGCAGCCCTGATCGGCTTTGAGGTCGAGGAGGGGCGGATCGATCTTTCTGCGACGCTCGAACATCTCGGCATGAACGATCGCGAAGGGCTGAGCGATATAGAAAGGCAGGCAACGGTCTACGACCTCCTGACGGCACGCTCCGGCATCTACCACGCCGCGGGATACGAGACACCCTGGATGCGGCGGATCAAGGAGCCGCGCCACTCGCATGCGCCGGGCACGTTCTGGTGCTACAACAACTGGGATTTCAACGCCCTCGGCACGATCTTCGAGACGTTGACGGGCGAGACCGTGCATCAAGCCTTTACGCGACGTATCGCTGGACCAATCGGTATGCAGGATTTCTCCCTTGCAGGCGATCAGCCGGATGGCTGGCACGAAAGCTTCGATATCAGCGAGCACCGCGCCTATCCGTTTCGCATGTCGAGCAGAGATCTCGCACGCTTCGGACAGCTGTATCTGCAGCAGGGCGTCTGGAACGGCGCTTCGGTTCTGCCGCCCGGTTGGGCCCAGCAATGCGTCATGCCCTATTCGCATGCAGGCACGCATGGCGGCTACGGCTATATGTGGTGGCTGGGGCGGGAAGGCGTCTTTCTGCCGGGCGTTGTGACGCCGAGAGGGAGTTACGCGGCAATGGGTGCTGGCGGCCACTATTGCCTCGTCATCCCGGCACTCGACATGGTGGTCGTCCATCGCGTCGACACCGAAATACAAGGCCGTGAGGTCACGCGTTTCGGCATGGGGAAATTGTTGCGTCTGCTTCTTGCAGCCATGAACGATACGTCCTGATAGCCGCCCCACACCGCCCCACGATACCTCGTCCTGAAACGCGCTCCTCGGCGCGGCAAGGACTGCTTTTCCATTTCCAGCAACGGACCTTTCAACATGACCGTCATCGAAACCATAGCGAACTGGTGCTGGGCACCACCGACCAGCAGCGACACGGCCCGCCGTCTGGCGCGCGAGGCGATCGCCGATACCGTTGCCTGCCTTTACGCTGGTCGCAACGACATGAGCACCCGTGCCGTTGCCGATGCGTTCGGCCGCCAAGCAGACGGAGAGGCAGCGCTCGTCACCGGTGGGCGGCATTCGCAATCCGTCGCGGCTCTGGTCAATGGGACGGCGGCACACGCACTCGACTACGACGATAATTTTCGCCCCGGGATGAGCCACGCTTCGGCGGTCATCTTGCCGGCACTGCTGGCCGTTGCCAATCGCGCGAGTGCAAGCGGCTGCATGCTGGTGGATGCCTATCTCGTTGCCCTGCAGGCGCAGGCATTTGTGGGGAGCGGTGTTGCCGGTTCCCACTACACCGCCGGCTGGCACGGGACCTCGACCGTCGGCAGTATCGGCACGGCTGCGGGCGTTGCCACGCTGCTGGGGCTCGATGCCGCCGGTATCGCGCGCTCTCTTTCGCTCGGCGCCAGCATGGCATCTGGCACAAAGGGTCAGTTCGGCACGCCGGTCAAACCCTTCCACGCCGGCATGGCAGCCCGAAATGCCGTGGAGGCAGCTTTGCTCGCTGCGCAGGGCCTGAGCGGCCGCCTCGATATTCTCGAGGGGGAGCAGGGGTTTCTCGAAATGTTTGGTGGTATCGGTCCTCTAGGCTACGACATCAATACTATCGCTCAGACCCGAGAACACACGATCGAAACGGCGGGCGTGATGCCGAAAATGCACCCATGCTGCGGTTCCACCCACATGATCGTCGATGCAGCCCTCGACCTGATGCAGATGGAGCAATTCGATATCGACGCGATCGTCTCGGCCGAATGCCATGTCGGAATCGCAAACTATCGAAACCTTGCCTATCCGGAGCCGAGGGACGAGATGCAGGCGCGGTTTTCCATGCAGTATTGCCTAAGCCTTGCGCTTCGCAGGAAGACGCTTGTCCTGTCGGATTTCACGCCTGCCGCGATCGAGAGTTTTGCAAGCGATCCGCTGCTAACGAAGATCTCCATGACACATTACAGCGCTGAGGAAGAGGCTGCCGCCAAATCCAATCTGCCGCACAGGCTGACAATAACGCTTTCTGATGGAAGGATTCTGGAAACGCAACGCGCAGCGGCCCGCGGCGGCCTCGCCAATCCCTTCCAGGATGATGCGCGTCGCGCAAAGATCAGCAATTGCCTCGATGATATGGAGGATGTCGAGCTCATCCAGACCAAGCTGAACCAGTTGGACGACCAACCCGACCTGCATTTCCTGGATGTGCTTTTCGATGGCCGTGCCGCTGCTGCTTGAGGCAGTTTACGGCAGGGCAACCCGGTCGGCGAGCATGCCGACCTCTTCCGCACGGCTCCAGAACCGGCCGACGCTTTTGCATCTCAGCCGGAAGGAGCGGTAGAGCCTAATCTCCACGATCATGTCATAGGCGGAGTCGGCAGCTCTCACGAGTTGCTTGTTCTTGAGCTCGTTGACGGCAAGGCTTTCGGGTATCCACGCAACCCCGTGGCCCGCGACGGCCATTGCTTTCAGGGCAGCAGACATGGCGTTCTCGTAAACGGTGTTGAGCTGGAAAGGTGCTCTTTCAAAGATCGCTTGTGGCAGTGCCTGCGCGAAGAAGGAACTATCCCGGTAGCTGAGATAATTCACCGGCGCCCCGCCGATCGTGAGTGGGTGGATCGGCTGCCCTGCCTCGTCCGGGGCGGAAATGGCAATCACGCGTTCCGAGCCCAGCGTCAGATAGGGGTGCTCCGCGAGATCGCGGATCGCCGGCACGCTTTCATGCGCATAGGTCAGAAGGAAATCGCATTCGTTGCGGAGCAGCTTGGAGACATTTCCGGAAAATGAGGAATAGGCTTCCGAAAACCGCGTCCGGAACGGCTCCCCCAGTGCCTCGACCTTCTCCATCCAGAGCGGGAAGAATGTTAGGACCAGAGTACTCATCGTTGCGAAGGAAATTACTTCTTCAGGAGCGCTGTGAGTTCGCAGCGTATCCTCGCGCAGCGAGGAAATTGTATCGACTGCCTTGCGAGCCCGCGGCAGAAAGATTTCGCCGGCCGGTGTAAGCCGCACCGGATAGGTCGAGCGATCGACCAGCGTCAGTCCCGCCCATTGCTCAAGCTGCATGATGCGGCGGCTGAGGGCTGACTGTGTGATATTCCTGTCCTTGGCTGCGGCCGTAAAGTTCAAGAAATGGCCGAGAGACAGGAAGTCCTCTAACCATCTGACTTCCATAGGAAACCTCTGTATTGCTTTCGAAACAAACCATTACACGGCGCCTCGCGACCGGCAAGCGGTTACATTCGGCGATCAAGGCCACCTCCGCTATCTGCTGTGTCGATCAAGTGCTGACAGGTTGACAGTTGATTGAAGGTAGACGCCGTCATTCGATGTTCGATGCGATAGCGGAACTTTAAAGGCCTCTGCCCAGCTTTTTGCAGGGCGGATGATGGTCGATCCTGCGACCAGAAACAATCACCACCCTACTGGCCAGTCGAGCCGCCGCTACGCGTGTCTACCTCACCGTACCCACTGCATCCCGTCAATCTGGATGTCTTGTCCCGTGAGGAAGTTCGGCTCCGATGTCGCGAGGAAGGTGACTACGCTTGCGACATCCTGTGGCGTGCCGACGCGCTTCATAGCAATGCCGGCGGCAAGTTGGGCTTCTCGGGCGTCGATCATGGCGTTCGAGCGTTCCGTCTTGATCACACCCGGGCAGATGGCGTTGACGACGATTTCGGGGGCGAGTTCCTTGGCCAGCGCCCGGGTCATGCCGAGAATACCGGCCTTGGCTGATGTATAGGCGAATTTGCTGACAGCGCTGGTCACGCCACCGGTGTGGGCGTTCATCGACGACATATTGATGATCCGGCCGCCGCCGTTGCGGCGCATAAGGGGTACGGTCGGCTGGATATAATTGAAGGCACCCTTGAGATTGATATCGATCGTGGTGTCGAACTCGTCCTCGGTGATCTCCTCGATGCCCTTTGGCATCGGCTTTCCGGCATTGTTGAACAGCACGTCGATGCGGCCCCAGTGCGCATCGACTTCGGCGACGATCTGAGCGGCGCGTCGGTAGTCGCGCACGTCGGCGACGAAGGTCAGTGCCTGGCGGCCGAGTTCGGCAATTTCGCCGGCGGTTCGAGCCAGATCGTCCTCGATCAGGTCGACCAGAACGATATCGAAACCGTGCTTTGCCAGATCCACCGCGCAGGCGCGACCGATGCCGCGGCCGCCGCCGGTGACGAGAGCCACTTTGGGTGTCGTGTCAGTCGTTTCAGCCATCGGCATTCTCCTTGGCAAAGCGGGCAATGTCGGCATGGGTGCCGAACCATACGTCGTCGTGCTGCTTGATGTGCTGGATCAGCTCTTCGAGGATGAAGATGCGCGAGCGGTAACCGGAGACATGCGGATGCATGGTCAGGAGAAACAGGCCGCCTTCCTGATAGGCACGGTCGAACTCGCGCTTGAAGATATCGAGCACGGCCGGCGGCGGCGTGTAGGGGCGGTGGGCGGTAAACCGGTTCATGTTGAAGTAGACGGCATCGTCGCGGATCCATTCGACGGGCAGTTCTACCATTCCCGTCGGTTCGCCGTTCTCGACCAGCTCGTAGGGATCGTCGTCGGCCATCAAGGATGAATCGTAGATCAGGCCCAGTTCGCGTTCGATCTCCAGCGTTACGTCAGAGAAATCCCAGGACGGGGTGCGCATGCCGACGGCCCGTACGCCGGTGATCTTTTCCAGCGTGTCGGCGGCGCGCAAATGCAGTTCGCGTTCCTTCTCCGGCGGGACCTTGGTGTTCACCTCGTGGATCCAGCCATGCAGGCCGATCTCGTGGCCCTCGGCGATGACTCGTTTCTGCTCGCCCGGATGAAGGAGGGCTGCAACGGCCGGCACGAAGAATGTGGCGGGCACGTCGGCAGCCTTCAGCGTTTCCAAAATGCGCGGTACACCGCGGCGATTGCCATATTGGCCCCATGACAGGCGACCGATGGATTCGCCGCCGTCGCGCAACTCGTTGGTCTCATGGTCGCTGTCGAAAGAGAGTGCGACGGCGCAGCGGGCGCCATTCTTCCAGGTCTTCGGCTTCAGCGAACGGCCGGCCCGCACCTTGTCGACCTTGCCGCGCCAGGTCGCTTCGTCCCATTCCCAGGGTTCCATATCCCGTCCTCCGTTTAAGTCATTCGGCTGCCTGCGGCAGCACCGGTACGGCCGCCAGCAGTCGTTGCGTGTAGGCTTGCTGCGGATCGGCATAGATGGCGGCGGCTTCGCCCTCCTCGACGATCCGGCCCTGGTACATGATGGCGACGCGGTCGCAGAGGTGGCGCACCACCGACAGGTCGTGGCTGATGAAGACCAGCGACAGGTCGAGTTCGGCGCGAAGGCGGATCAGAAGGTTGATGATCTGCGCCTGGATCGACACGTCGAGCGAGGCGACCGGCTCGTCGCAGACGATCACGTCCGGCTGCATGGCGAGCGCTCGGGCAATGGCGATGCGTTGTCGCTGGCCGCCAGAAAACTGGTGCGGAAAGCGGTTGGAAAAGCTCGGATCGAGACCGACGGCCGCCAGCCATTGTCCGACATAAACCGCCGCCTCGGCACGGCTCACCAGACGGTGTGCGAGCGGCCCCTCGGCGATGATGTCGCCGATGCGCATGCGGCCGTTGAGCGAGGCAAACGGATCCTGGAAGATCGTTTGGATGCGGGTCGTGATCTTTTTTGGCGCGCGGCCGATGCTCATGACGGGCTGGCCGTTCAAGCGGATCGTGCCCGATGTCGGCACGGTGATGCCGGCTGCCATACGACCGAGCGTCGATTTACCGGATCCGGATTCGCCGACGAGGCCCAGAACTTCGCCACGCTTGACCGTCAGCGAGACACCGGCGACGGCGTGGACGACATTGAGCGGCTGTGACAGACCGGACTTGATCGCGAGGTTCCTGAACAACCCGGCCGGCTTTTCGAAGCGTTTCACGACATCGTCGATGACCAGATAGGGACTTCCGAGGGGCGGCAGGTTGGCGGTTGCCGATTTGCGCGGCGGTGGTGCCGCGTCTGCGATACCGCTGCCGCGCAACAGAAGTTCGCCGGGTTTGGCGCGCGAGGGCAGGGCATCGAGCAGTGCGCGCGTATAGTCGTGCTGCGGTTTCGTCAGCACGCCGAGTGCCGGGCCGATCTCGACGATGTTGCCGGATTTCATGACCGCGACGCGGTCGGCGATCGAGGAGACGATGGCAAGGTCGTGGCTGATCCAGATCAGCGCCGTGCCGAGCTCGGAGACAAGCTCCTTCATCTCGGCGAGGATTTCCGCCTGGATCGATACGTCGAGCGCGGTCGTCGGCTCGTCGCAGATGATCAGTTTTGGCCGGTGCAGAAGCGCTATCGCAATCGCCACGCGCTGGCGCATGCCGCCGGAAAACTGGTGCGGAAAGAAATCCACCTTGCGTTCCGGATCGCTGATGCGAACCTGGGCCAGCGCCTTGATCGCCCGCTCACGGGCCTCGGCACTGCCGATACTTTCGTGAGCTTCCAGCGCGAGCTTGATCTGCATGCCGATGCTCAGGACCGGGTTGAGTGTCATCATCGGGTCCTGGAAGACCATCGAAATGGTCTTGCCGCGGATGGCGCGCAACTCGTGGGACGGCAGGCCTACCAGTTCGCGACCTTCGAGCTTGATCGATCCCTCGACAATGCGGCCGGGTTCGTCGATCAGGCCGATGATGGAAAAGCCGGTGATCGACTTGCCGGAACCGGATTCACCGACGAGACCCAGCACCTCTCCCGGCGCGATCGAGAAGGAGACGCCGTCGACGGCTTTGACTTCGCTGCGCCCGCTTGGGAACCAGGTCTTGAGATTGGTGACTTCGAGAAGCGGCGTCGCCGGTGTTGTCACGGTATCGGTCATCGGCGGAGCCTCGGGTTGAGCTGGTCGCGGATCTGGTCGCCGACGAGATTGAGTGAGACGATGAAGATGATCAGTGCCAGGCCGGGGTAGATCGAGATCCAGTAGCGACCAGAGAGCAGATACTGGAAACCGTTGGCAATCAGCATGCCGAGCGACGGTTCGGTCGGCGGCAGGCCGACGCCCAGGAACGACAGCGTCGCTTCAAGCGAAATCGCGCTGGCGATCTGCACGGTGGCGACCACGATCAGTGGTGGCAGCGAGTTGGGCAGGATATGCCGCAGCACCACGCGCCAGGGCGACAGCGGGATGGAGAGCGCTGCCTCGACATAATCCTTCTGCCGTTCGGCCGCCGCGGCACCATGGGCGGTGCGTGCGAAGTAGGCGTATTGGGCAAAGATCAGTGCGAGGATCAGCTGGTAGCGACCCTGGCCGAGGATTGCGGCGATGACGAAGGCGAGCAGAATGGCCGGGAACGAAAGCTGCAAGTCGACAATACGCATTACGAGGCTTTCGAAGCGACCGCCGATATAGGCTGCGGCACAGCCGACCACGGCGCCGATCACGAAAGCGGTTCCGCTGGCGATGATGCCCATCTGCAGCGAGATCCGCAGGCCGTAGATGATGGCGGACAGAAGGTCGCGGCCTTGCGAGTCCGTTCCAAGCCAGTGGGTGTAGCCGCCGGTCCCGACATAGCCCGGCGGGCGCCGTGCGTCTCGCAGCACCAGATGCGCGAGGTCGTAAGGATCCTGAGGCGTCACCAGCGGCGCAATCAGGGCGATGAACACGATGACGAACACGAAGACCGCAGCGCCCGTGGCAACCTTGTTGCGGCGGAATTCATTTAGAAAACGGGAGAGTGGAGTGTCGCGCATCAGGCACGCCCCTTTCTCAGACGCGGATCGAGCAGCGCATAGGTAAGATCGACCACGAAATTGATGACGATGAACAGGAGGGCGACAAACATCAGGTAGGCAACCATGACCGGTCGATCGAGCGAGGTGATGCTGTCGATGATCAGCTTGCCGAGGCCCGGCCAGGAAAAGATCGTTTCGGTGACGACGGCAAAGGCGAGCGTCGAGCCGAGTTCGAGCCCGAACACGGTGACCAGCGGAATGGAGATCAGCCGCAGCACATGGCGGCTCAGCACCGTGAACTCCGAAAGCCCGGCAGCGCGGGCGAATTTCACCGTGTCGCTCAGCATCAGTTCGCGAGTGCCGGCGCGGGCAAGACGGATCATCAGCGAGAACTTGAACAGTGAGAGGTTCAACGCCGGCAGGATCATGTGGGAAAGGCCATCACCGGTCAGGAAACTGAAGTCGACGCCGAACAGGCTGGCGGTCTCGCCGCGTCCGCCGGCCGGCATGCAGCCGCATTGCACGGCAAACACCATGATCAGCATCAGGCCGAACCAGAAGGTGGGGACGGAAAAGCCGAGGATGGAAAGTGCCATGATGGCACGCGAGATGGGGCTGTGTGGCTTGTAGCCGGCATACATGCCGATCGGAATGCCGACGAGGCTGGCAAACAGCACGGCCGCTAGTGTCAGTTCGAGCGTTGCCGGAAGCCGGGTCAGGATCAGTTCGCTGACCGGCATGTTGTAGACAAAGGAGCGGCCGAAATCGCCGTGCAGGATGCGCCCGACAAAGGTGAAATATTGCTGCCAGAGCGGCTGGTCGAGACCGTATTGAGCGATGACGGCGGCGCGGATGTCTTGCGTCGCATCCGGCGAGATCAGCACGTCGATCGGGTTGCCCACGGCATAGACGCCGCAGAATACCAGTGCCGACATGGCAAGGACCACGATCAGCGCCTGCCACAGCCTTTGCAGGATGAATCCAAACATTCGTTCCCTGTTCTCCCGTCTCGTGCGGGGTTCGAAAATGCGTCGTGTGTCAGGCGGTGGTCAGTGCCAGTCGCCTTCCAGCAGCGCGCGGGTTTCGGACACGGCGACCTCCCAGATCGCTGCCATGTCTTCATCGGGACGTTGGTAGAGACCGTGATAATTGCCGTCGCCGAGCAGTTCACGCTTCTGCGCAGCGCCGACGCGTGCAAGCGCTGCGTAGTCGATCTGTGGCTTGGCAGTCGTCGGCTGACGCGCGTCGGTGGTGCGCGTCCAGGGGAAATTCTCCATCCATGACGCGTGCGATGCGGCGGGGTCGGTCTGCTGCACCTTGGCGAGCGTCTGGGGCGCCCGCCACCAGTCGTGGAATTTGACCGATGCGTCGGGGTGGGCATTCAGCCATTCGGAAATCACCACCGTTGCCGGCGTGTTGCCGCCATGTCCGTTGACGATCAGGACACGCCTGAAACCGGAGCGGTAGATGCTGTCGAGCAGATCTTCGATGACGCCAATATAGGTGGCGAGCGATAGCGTCAGCGTTCCCGGAAACGTTGCGAACGAGGAGGCAAGGCCATAAGGCACGACCGGAAAGACCGGGATGCCGAGCGGCTCGGCAGCATCGACCGAGACCTTTTCAGCCAGGATCATATCGGTCGCGAGACTGAGATAGGCGTGCTGCTCGACGCTGCCGATCGGTAAAATACAGCGATCATCTTTTGCGACGCGCTCCTCAACCTGCATCCAGTTCATGTCGGCAATCTTCAATTCGCTACCCTCGTTCTCAAACTTCGTGCAACTGCGCAAAGAACGTTCTGTTTTTCGCACGGACGCACAATATTTGTGCTTTCCGATGCTTTGTGTCGCATGAAGCAAAGTTCCATACGGGACTAAAAAAAGAAATTGACAGCCATTTAAACGATCGTCAAGTTCCATACGGGACTAAACCTCACGAAGCTCGAAAGCGACCGAAGAGTGCGACAGACGCGTGGACCGACACTGGAGACCCTGCTGCGGGAGGGCGGAAAAGCCGCCGCCGGCACGCATGGCGTCGAGGACCTGGTATTCGTGAAACTGTGGAAGAACCCCTGCTGGTTGTCGTTCCGGTTCAACTTTCTGGCGCTGCAGTTCAACGAGCCGATCTACCGACTGATCGAAAAGGAACACGGCCTGGCGCGGCCGGAATTCGTCGTCATCTATTCGCTCGGCCTGTCCGACGGACTGACGGCCAGTGCCATCTGCAATTCCTCGGGCTTTCCGAAGAACACGATCAGCCGGGCGATCCAGAAGCTGATCGACAAGAACATCGTCCGTCGCGAAATCGACCAGGCGGACCTCAGAAGTTTTGTCCTCTACATCACCGAGGAGGGCAGACGCATCGTCGATCAGGCCATGCAGCCGATGGTGGAGCGCGAGAGAGCCATGATCTCGTCGCTGACGCCTGCCGAACAGCTGATGTTGTCGGAACTGCTCGCCAAGGTCGTCGTCGATTCACCCAACTGGCCACCAATGACAACAATAGAGGAGAACGAAGAATGACGGCTTCCAAGACATTCCGCACCATCGTGCTCGCCACCGGCTTGCTCGGCGGCGTTTCGGGCGCAGCCCTTGCTGCCGATCTCACCATCGGCGTGCGCGCCGGTCCGCTGTCGATCGATCCAGATTTCACCGCTGCCGGCACCCATGCCGAGGCGATGAAGCACATCTACGACTCGCTGATCAAGTCGGGCAACAATCTGGAACTCGAGCCGGGCCTTGCCACCAGCTGGACCGCGATCGACGACACGACCTGGGAATTCAAGCTGCGCCCGAACGTCAAATTCCATGACGGTTCGGACTTCACCGCCGAGGACGTCAAGTTCTCGATCGAGCGTATTCCGAAAGTCGCCGGCCCGAACCCGACAACCATCTACGTCCGCCGCGTCAAGGGCGTCGAAATCGTCGATCCGCTGACGATCCGCGTCAAGACCGACGGACCGGCGCCAACCCTGCCCAACGATTTCATTCGTCTGTTCGTGGTGTCCCATATCGCTGCCAAGGATTATTCCGACAGCGCGGAAAAGGCCTCGCAAGGTTTCAATTCCGGCAAGGCCGCGATCGGGACCGGTCCTTACAAGTTCGTGTCCTGGACGCCGAAGGAGCAGCTGGTTCTTCAGAGCTTCGACGGTTACTGGGGCGGCAAGGAGCCGTGGGACAAGGTGATCCGTAAGGAGCTTCCCAACGACGCCGCCCGCGTTGCGCAGCTGAAGGCCGGCCAGGTCGATCTGATCGCCCGTATTCCCGCATCCGACGTGCCGACGCTGGAAACGGATTCGAAGCTGACGATCGTTCGCCAGGACAGCGTCTACCTGTTCAACATGGCTTTCGACTTCCGCGAAAAGTCGCCGCAGGTGAGCGCCAAGAACGGTTCGCCGCTGCCGAAGAACCCCTTCATCGATCCCCGTGTGCGTGAAGCCTTCGATCTTGCGATCGATCGCGAAACCATCACCGAGATCGCCATGGAAGGCATGGGCACCGTCCAGTCGCAGCTCGTGACGCCCAACATCTTCGGCTACAATCCGGATGTGAAGCCGGCACCTTCCGATGTCGAGAAGGCAAAGAAGCTGCTTGCCGACGCCGGTTATCCCGATGGTTTCAAGGTGACGTTCTCCTTCACCAACGACCGCCTGCCGGGAGACAAGGACACCGGCACGACGATCGCCCAGATGCTGACTGCGATCGGCATCCAGGTGGAAGCCAACGCACAGCCCGGCGCCGTCTATTTCCCGGCCAACACACGCGGCGATTATTCGCTGACCATGTCCGGCTGGGGCACGCTGACGGGTGAGGCGAACTACACGCTCTCGTCGCTGGTCCATACCAACGATCCGACGAAGAAGCTCGGCGCCTTCAACATCCGCGGTTACTCCAACCCTGAGATGGACAAGCTGATCGAGGCGGCCGGTGTCGAGATGGATGCGGGCAAGCGCGAACAGTACCTGAAGGACGCCAACGCGCTGGTCGCTTCCGATCGTCCCAATCTGTCGATCGCTTCGATCGTATCCGCTTGGGGCATGAAAAAGACCATCACCATCGTGCCGCGTTCGGACGAAGACACACTGGCCATGAACATCAGGCCTGCGAAATAGCCTCCACGCCAACCGGAGGTAAACTTGGCCGGGCAGTTCTGCTGCCCGGCTTTTTTATTCATGGGAAGGAGAAGATCATGAGCAAGATTGCACTGGCGATCCATGGCGGCTGCGGCGTGATGGCAAAGCTCGGCCTTAGTGAAGCGGAATGGGAAGCGGCGCGCGTCGATCTCGGTCATGCGTTGAAAGCCGGATGGGCGGTGCTGAACACCGGCGGCTCGGCGCTTGACGCCGTGCAGGCGTCGGTCGTGGTGCTGGAAGACAGCCCCCATTTCAATGCCGGCTATGGCGCAGCCCTCAATGCCGCCGGCGAGCACGAACTCGACGCCTCAATCATGGATGGCGCGACCCTCGAAGCAGGCGCAGTGACGCTGGTGCGGCGCATCCGCAATCCCGTCAAGGCGGCGCGGCGGGTGATGGAAAAGGGCGAAGCGGTGCTGATGGGCGGCCACGCGGCCGACGAATTTGCGAAGGTCGAGGGGCTGGACGTCGTCGAACCCAATTATTTCACCACCGAGAAACGCGTGAAAGCGCTGGCTGCGATGAAGGCGCATGCGGCGGCCGGCACCGCAGCAGCGGCAAGCGAATCCGAAAAGCACGGCACGGTGGGTGCCGTCGCGCTAGATAGTGCCGGACATCTGGCTGCTGCAACCTCCACCGGCGGCTATAACAACAAGCCTGTCGGTCGGATCGGCGACACCCCGATCGTCGGCGCCGGCACCTATGCCCGTGACGGTCTCTGCGCAGTCTCAGGCACCGGCAAGGGCGAGTTCTTTATCCGCTATGCCGTCGGCCATGAGGTCGCAAGCCGCATCGGCTATCTCGGCGAAACGGTGGAGCAAGCGGCGTCGAAGGTGATCATGGAAGACTTGAAGCCGCATGATATCGGCGCCGGTCTTGTGGCCGTCGGAGCGGATGGATCGATCTCCGCACCCTACAACACCGACGGCATGTTTCGCGGCTGGGTCACGCCGGAGGGCGAATTCTACGTTGCCACCCACGACGTGGTGTTCAGGATGGATTGACGCGACCCGAAGGCTGCGGAGGCCGCTGCAACGCGGCCTCGCGGCGCTTAGATTGCGCTTGCGATCTTGTCGGCGATATAAAGTTCGCGCAGCTTGAGAGTCAGAGGCCCCGGTTTGCCGTCGCCGACGGGTTTACCGTCAATACGCGTGACGGGCATGACGAAGTTCGTGGCCGAGGTGATGAAGGCTTCCGCGGCATTCATCGCTTCATCGGGTGTAAAGGCGCGTTCCTCGTAGCCAATGCCGGCCTTTTCCGCGAGATCAAGCACGCTTGCGCGCGTAATGCCGTGCAGGATGGCGTTCGACAGCGGGCGGGTGATCAGCCTGCCACTCTTGTCGATGATATGGGCGGTCGCCGAGCTTGCCTCCGTGACGAAGCCGTCCTCCACCAGCCAGGCGTCATCAGCGCCTTTCTCCATCGCCTGCATCTTGGCCATCGAGGGATAGAGCAGCTGCACGGTCTTGATGTCGCGGCGCTCCCAGCGCCAGTCGGGCATCAAAGCAACGGACAGGCCGGTGGCGAGCTTGGGGTTTTCGATCACAGACTTCGCCTGGGTAAAGAGAACCAGAGTCGGCGTCGGCGCCTTCGGGAAGGCGAAGTCGCGATCGGCGGGGCCGCGCGACAGCTGGAGGTAGATCAAGCCTTCCTTGAGTTCATTGCGGCGGATGATCTCGCGATGAACCTCCAGAAGTTCGCTGGCCGAAATCGGCAGGTCCAGACCCAGTTCCCCGATCGAGCGCTTCAGGCGGGAGGCATGGCCCTCGTATTCGAGAAGCTTGCCGTCAATGACGCCGGTCACTTCGTAGATGGCGTCTGCGAATAGAAAGCCGCGGTCAAAGACGGAGACCTTTGCATCGGCTTCGGGCAGCCATTCGCCATTCAAATAAACGATACGGGACAAGACAATCTCCTTCAGTATGTCGGGAATTCAAAACACATCGCCGGCGGCTCGCTTGAGTTCGGCGATGAAACCGTGCAGCAGGCGCGAGCGCGGTATGCCCTTGCGGGTAATCAGGACGGCCGCGACTTCGCGGGGTGGCTGGAAGGGCAGTTGCACCAACCCCTGCAATGACTGGTGGGCTGCACTATAGGGATCGACAACCGCTGCCCCGACGCCAGCTCCGGCCAGAACCGCAGCCGTTGCGCAATAGCGCACCTCGACCCGCGGCTCGTAATCGATGCCCTCGCGATCGAAGGCATCGCGCAGCATCTGGCCCATGCGCGATTCCGCTTCGAGGCCGATAAAACCGTGTTCGGACAAATCACTGACCATCAGCTCCTGCCGACTAGCGACCGGGTGGTCCTTCGGCACGAGCGCGACCATATGGGTGCGCGACAGGATCTCTACGTTCACAGACGGATGCCGTTCCAGCGCGATCGCCAGACCGACATCGGCGGCGCCGCTCTGCACAGCTTCGATGACGTGTTCGAGCCGGCGAACATCGTAGGCGACAGACACATCCGGACGGTCCTTCAGGAACCGTGCGAGCGCCACCGGTGCGACCGTATTGCCAAGCGGCGGCGTCGACATGACGCGCAGCCGTCCCGATGTGCCGTGCCTGATGGAGCGGGCGCGGGCGGAAAAGCTGCGCAACATGCTGAAGACCGGACGCACCTCTTCAAACAGAAGCGTCGCTTCCTCGGTTGGCTCAAGCCGCCGGTGCAGGCGCTCGAACAGCGTTATGCCGAGCTGGTTTTCCAGCTGGCGGATGCCGTTCGAAACGGCGGGCTGGGAAATGCCCAACTGCTCGGCGGCCTCGACGGTCGTTTCGCAGCGCATCATGGCCCCGAAGATCTCGAGGAGGCGCAGGGAGATATCCGGTTTCTGCTCGATTTCGGTCATGGCGTTCAGGTGAGAACTGCGCCAAGCGCCATCGCGACGGCGGCCTGGGTCGGGTCGATCACGCGGATGCCGAGCTCCTCTTCCAGTCTGCGGCGATGGCCGGACATGCCGGCACAGCCCAGCACGATGGCGCCGGCGCCCATCTGGCGCAATTTCAGCCCGGCCTTCACGAGTGCCGCGTAGCTTTCCTCCCCATGGCCGCTATCGGCGACGCTGATCGCGCCTTCAAGCGCGACCTCGCCGGCAAGCCTGCCATCGACGCCGAGGCGGCGAAGGTTGCGCATGTGACGGGGGATCGAACCTTCGGCGACTGCGATGACGCCGAAGAGATCCGCAAGCGCCAGCGCGCTCAGCACGCCCGCATCCTGGATGCCGTAGACCGGCTTTTTGGTGATCGACCGGGCAAGGTCCAGCCCGGGCTGCGAATAGCAGGCGAGCACATAGGCTGATGCATCCGGTCGGGTTTCTATCAGGTCGGCGGTGCGCAGTGACGCTTCATCCACATGGCGCTGGCTGACGACGCCGGGCGGACCCTCATCGATCGTGACGCATTCGATAACGGGACCAGCCGGAAACTGCATTCCGGAGAGCGCCTCGCGCAGGCCTTCGGTGACGCTTTCCGAACTGTTCGGGTTGATGACGAGGATCCGGCCGACTTTTCTCATGGGGCGATCTCCACGCCGAAATTCTGCGCCGGATCGAATTCCTTGGCACGGTAGCCGGGCTTGCCGGTCAGGTCGATGGGGCTGCGGGCAATGAAACGGCCACGACCACGGTCCGCCTTCAACTCGCCGTTCTCGACGATGACATCACCGCGGTTCATGGTGAGGACCGGCCAGCCTTCGATCTCCATGCCCTCAAACGGTGTGTAGTCCATATTGTCGTGCTGATCGGCAAGCGTTGCCTTGCGGCGGGCTTCCGGGTCCCAGATGCAGATATCGGCTTCGTAGCCGGGTGCGATCGATCCCTTTTTAGTCATACCGAATGTCTTGGCCGCATTGGTGCTTGAGAGTGCAACGAACTGCTGCAGCGTGATGCGGCCTTTAGCGACGCCCTCCGAAAACAGATAGGGCAGGCGCATGGCGATGCCGGGCATGCCGTTGGAGATCTTCGGGTAGTGCGCATCGGCACCATTGGCAAATTTTCCGCTGGCATCGAAACGGTAGGGCGCGTGGTCGGAGGACACGCTCTCGAACGTGCCTGATTGTACGTGCCGCCAGAGCGCTTCCTGTGTTGCCGAATCGCGGAGCGGCGGCGAGCAGATGAATTTCGCCCCTTCCATGCCGGGCCGGTCGAGATCATCGCGTGTCAGAGCCAGATATTGCGGGCAGGTTTCGGCAAACAGTTTCGTGCCGGCCAGCTTTTCGCGCTGGACGATCGCAGCGCCGCCCGCCGTCGAGACATGGACGATGAAGAGGGCTGCATCGACGAGTTTTGCCAGAGAGACGGCCCGGTTGATTGCTTCTTCCTCGGCAAGCTCAGGACGGCTGATCGCGTGATATTTCGGCTCTGTCAGCCCTGCCGCCGCCATCCGCTTGTTCATCCACTTCACCATGTCGTTGTTTTCGGCATGGACCATGGTGAGCGCCCCATGGGTTTTGGCAACGGTCAGGATATCGAGCATGCCGCCGTCGCCAATATTCATCAGGTCGTAGGTCATGAACACCTTGAACGACGTGATGCCCTTGGCAAACACGCCCGGCAGCTCTGCAAGAACTGACGCCGAAGGGTCGGAAATGATCAGATGATAGGAATAGTCGAGCACCGAGTGCGGCGCGGCGCGGCCGTCATAGGTGGCGATGACTTCGGCAATCGACTGGCCGCGATGCTGAGCCGCGAACGGGATGAATGAGGAATTGCCACCGAAGGCGGCGGAGACCGAGGCCGAATAGTAGTCGTCGGCGGTCATCACGCCCGCGGAGCTTTCCTGGGCGATATGGGCATGCGCCTCGATGCCGCCGGGAACGACCAGCTTGCCGCCGGCATCGATCCGGCGGCTTCCTCCAGCGATCTTCTCGCCGATCGCCGCAATTCGACCGTCGGTAATGCCGATATCGCCATCGAATATGTCGGATGCGGTGACGATGCGACCGCCATGGATGACCGTATCAAACGCTGTCATGTCGGTCTTTCCTTACACTTCGATGATCACGCCGGTCTGGCTCGTCAAACGACCGTAGTGCTCGATACGACGATGGCGCTCGAAATCAAAGATCGTCTTCTTGCCGAAGTCGCATTTGGAGAAATCGCATTCGGCGATGATGAGCTCGTCTTCCTCGGTGACGGCGCGGGCAAGAACGAAGCCGTCAGGGTCGACGATGATCGAGCCGCCCATCAGCGGGTGACCGTCCTCGTTGCCCGCCTTGGCGACGCCGACGACATAGGTCGAGTTCTGGTAGGCGCCGGACTGCATGGAAAGGTCGGAATGGAAAAGCCGCTTCTCCAAACCTTCGGCGCTCATCTGGCTGTTCACCGACGGCGTGTTGTAGCCGATCGTCACCAGCTCTACGCCCTGCAGGCCCAGGCAACGGAAGGTTTCCGGCCAGCGGCGGTCGTTGCAGATCGCCATGCCCATGATGACGCCTTCGTTGCGCCAGACGTTGAAGCCGAGATCACCGGGTTCGAAGTAGCGCTTCTCGAGATGCTGGAAGGCGCGCTCGGTATCATATTCGGAATGACCGGGGAGGTGCACCTTGCGATACTTTCCGACGATATTGGCCTGACGGTCGGTAACAACAGAGGTGTTGTAATAGTGTCCGTCCGGCGTCTTCTCGCCGTAACCGAAGGTGATGGCCATGTTGAGCTCGCGGGCGCGATCGAACAGCGGCTGCGTGGCGGCGTTCGGCATTTCCGTCTCGAACCAGAAATCGATTTCGGCCTGTTCTTCCATGTACCAGCGGGGAAAGAAGGTCGTGAGCGCCAGCTCCGGGTAGACGACCATGTCTGCGCCCTTGGATGCGGCTTCATCGAGAAGCGCAATCATGCGGATGACGACGCTTTCGCGGCTGTCGTCTTTCTGGATGGCGCCGAGCTGGGCACCTGCGATCTTCATGATGGTCATCGGAGTTTCCTTTCGAAAGCGATCAGGCGGCAAGGCGCCGCTGGAAATGACTGACGAGGCGCACCAGCGGCCACAGCAGCACGAGATAGATGAGAGCAGCCAGCACAAGCGGCGAGGCATTGTAGGTGACCGACCGCGCCATGCCGGCATTGTAGAGAAGCTCGGACAGCGAGATGACGGAGGCAAGCGAGGTGAGCTTGACGACTTCTACGGTGTTGGACAGCAGGTCCGGCAGCACGTTGCGGATGGCCTGCGGCAGGACGACATGGGCAAGCGTCTGTACCGTGCTGAGGCCCGTCGACTGCGCAGCTTCCCACTGTCCCTTGGCAACCGAGATGAGCCCGGCGCGATAGACCTCGGCGTAATAGGAGGAGTTGTTGAGCAGGAAGGCGATGACGACGGCGTAGAACGGCGAGATGTTGACCCCCGCAAAGGGCAGGCCGGCATAGATGAAGATGAGCAGCACCAGCGGCGGCAGGGCGCGGAAGAGATCGGTATAGGCGATGGAGATCCAGCGCAGCCAGCGGCGCTCGCTCATATTGCCGAGCGCGACGAACAGGCCGCCGATCAGGCCGAGCAGGATCACGGCGCTGCACAATTTGAGCGTCATCCAGAGGCCGGATATCATCAACGGCACCGACTGGCGCATGATGTCGATATTGAAGAACTGGTCGATGAAGATATCCATGTCAGCCTCCTATCGCTTCTTCCAGGCGGTCCGGCTTTCCAGCCAGCGGGCGAAGACCACCATCGGCAGGAAAATCACCAGATAGGCGGCGACCGACATAGTGAGCGGCGTGGCACTGCCGGAAAAACTCTGCGCCGTCGTGGCGCTCGACAGGATTTCCGACACGCCAATGGCCGAGCCGAGCGCGGTCATTTTGGTGATGGCGAGCACGCGGTTGACGAGCGGCGGTATGGCAAGGCGGACGGCCTGGGGCAGCGCGACATAGGCAAGCGTGCGGGTAAAACCGAGCCCGGTTGCGATGCCGGCCTCCCATTGGCCTTTCTCGACGGACGAAAAGCCCGCCCAGAATACCTCTTCGGCAAAAGCTGCAAGGGTCGCCGCCAGAACGAGGAACAGAACCATTGGTCCGGACAGCTGGATGCCGATCGACGGGAACCCGAAATAGAGGATCAGGATGACGACCAGAGGCGGCAGTGCGCGAAAGATATCGGCATAGCAGATGATGAAGAAATTGAGCGTCTTGACGCCATAGCTGCGCAGGCAGGCGAGCGCGAGGCCGGCCAGGATGCCAGCCACGATCACCGCCGAGGCAATCTGCAGGGTGACCCAGATTCCGGCAATGATGTCAGGCGTATATTTCGCCATCACCACCGGGTTGAAGAAGGTTTCGAGGAACCGGTCCATCGCCCTACCCGGAAACGCGCGAAAGGAACGCGCGGGTGCGATCGGCCTTCGGGTTGCCGAATAGCTCGTCCGGCGTGCCTTCTTCAACGACGAGACCGCCATCCATGAAGATAACCCGATCGGCGGTTTCGCGGGCAAAGCCCATCTCGTGGCTGACGACGACCATCGTCATGCCCTTGGATTTCAGGTCCTTCATCACTTTGAGGACGGAGCCGACCAGTTCGGGATCAAGTGCCGAGGTCGGTTCGTCGAACAGCATGACCTTCGGATCGAGCGCCAGCGAGCGGGCGATCGCCACGCGCTGCTGCTGGCCGCCCGACAACTCACCGGGATAGGCGTCGGCCTTGTGCGCGAGGCCAACCTGTTCGAGCATATCCATCGCCCGCGCATCGGCTTCTGCCTTCGAGCGCTTCAGCGCCTTGCGCTGGGCAAGAGTTACGTTCTTGAGGACACTCATATGCGGGTATAGGTGGAACCCCTGAAAGACCATGCCGATCTGCAGCCGCATACGGTCGAGATCGCGGCGGGTACCGGCCATGATGTTGCGGCCATTGACGATGATATCGCCCGACGTTGGTTCCTCGAGCCGGTTGCAACAGCGCAGCATCGTGCTTTTACCGGAACCGGATGGACCGATGACGAACACGAGTTCGCCCTCGGCGACCCTCAGGTCGATCTTCTTGAGGACGGTAGTGGTCCCGAAGCGCTTTTCCAGCGCGACGACTTCGAGCATTGGGCGATTGGCCATTGTGGGACCTCCGGCAGGCACGATGCGGGCAGATTGCCGGCCAACCGCTATCTCCGATGGGAGAGACGATTGGCGGCCGGCTGCCGCATCCTGTCTGATCAAGGGGGAGGGCAGGCGACTGACGCGCCTGCCCGTGCTGCAGATCGTTACTTCAGGTTATCGCAGGAGGCTTTGTGGTCATCATCCTTGTAACCATCGAAGCCTGGCGTCCCGAAACCCTTGGTCGGGGTGACGATCGTCGTGCCAGCTTCTGGCGTGACGCCGAACCATTTGACCGAAAGCTTCGCCATCGAGCCGTCGAGCTTCAGGCATTCCATCGCACGATCGACGAGATCGCGGTTCTGCTCGTCTCCCTTTCGGAAGGAAAGGGCCCAGACGAGGCCGGTTTCGTATTCGAAGGAGAGTTTCAGGCGCGGGTTCTTCTTGACCGCCCATGCAGCGGCAGTATTGCCGGCAAGGTTGGCATCGGCGCGTCCCGCAATGACGGCTGCCACGGCGTCGGTATTGGTGCCGTAGCTTTCGACCTTCCAGCCGAATTCCTTTTCCTTCTCCCGCAGGAAGCTGTCATAGGCAGACCCCTTGTTGACGGCGATCGTCTTGCCCTTGAAGTCTTCCAGCGTCTTGTATTCAGGCGCATTGGCCGGCACGACGAAGCCGAAATTGGTGTCCATGAAGCCTTCGGTGAAGAGAAGGTTCGCGGCACGCTCCTTGTTCACGGTGACGGGCGCTACCAGGAAGTCATAGGTGCCGGCCTGAAGTGCTGGGATGAGGCCGGAGAACTGCGCTCCGGTCAGATCGACTTTCTTGCCCAACCGTTCGCCGATCAGGTTTGCCATATCGACGTTGAAACCCTCGATCTTGCCGTCGAGGGTTGGCATCGCGTGCGGCGCGAATGTCGCGTCGATCGCGGTCTTGATCGTGTCTCCGAGTGCGTAGGCTGGCGTGCAGGCAAGCAGAGTAGCTAAGCCGACAAAGCCGGCCCTGATAGATGGTTTCATCGATGTTCTCCTACTGGCGGCTCCAGGCCTTTGCGGCCCTTGTTATAGCCAGTGTTCCACCGAACCTGCTGCGCTGCAATATAATTGATTATTATAATCGAACTAGAATTATATGATTGTCGAATAGTGATTGGGTCGATCGTCGTCGTTGTCGCAACCGGCCAATGGCGCATATTGCGTCAGCTCTGAAGAGGCTGAGGCTCTTTCGGAAGAAGTTCGCCTTCGATGCGGTAGTGCAAACCATCCGTGCGGTAGTCCACGTTGGCGACGCCGTTGAAATAGGTCGGCACAACGCGCTCCATCAGGCGGGAGCCAAAGCCGCGCCGCGTCGGTTCGCTCACGGCCGGCCCCTTGCTTTCGATCCATGTGAAGGCAAAGCCGTTTTCGCCGGGCGCCGTCCAGCGGATCTCGACCTTGCCGTCGGCCGTACTGAGCGCGCCATATTTGGTGGCATTTGTCGCAAGTTCATGGATTGCCAGTGCCAAACCCATGGAAGGTTGTGCTTCGAGCACCATCGGAGGCCCGAAGATATCGAAGCGGTCGGGACTGTCCTGGTGCGGTTCGACGGATGTCCGTACAATCGTCTCGACATCTGCTGCGGACCAGTTCGTTGCCGTCAGCGTATCCTGTGCCCGGGCAAGTGCGTCGATGCGGGCCGACGCCATTTCACCGGCAAGCTTCACGTCTGTCGCATTGCGCAGGCTCTGGGATACGACGGCTTGAACCATCGCCAGCGTGTTCTTCATTCGGTGGGACAATTCGCGCTGCAACACACGCTGTTGGCGCTCCCGTTCCTTTTGCTCGGCAAGAAGGCGCTGCTGTTCGCGCACCAGGTCTTCGCTGCGCAGGCGTTCTTCCTGAAGATCGTCGACCGCCTTGTGCATGACCTGGATCAGCAGGATGTCCACGATGACCACGCACGCGTAGAAGGTCAGAGCAACGAGGACCGACCCGTTGATCTCGAACATCGCAAACGGCGGTATAAACCAGTACCAGGCAGCCACGCCACAGGCCACGGCGCAAACGGCCCCGGGCCAGACGCCCGCCAGAAACGTCGTCAGGATTACCGCGGGGAAGAAGGTCAGATACGGGAAGCCCGGCGGCAGGAGATGGTCGCATAGAAACCGCGCGTAGAGCGCAAGCCCGAACGCTGCAACCGCCACTCCCCAGCGCTTTCCCGGGGAAGCGCGGACGTGGTCGCTCATCTCGAACAATTGCATACGTAAGGGCTTCATTCCAAGTGGGTTCCCGCGGCGTTGCTTGTTCTTGGCTTGTTCGGGGTGTTCCGTCAATCAGCAACTAGAAAGGTACGTAATGTCCGACGGGATAAGGGACAAGTTTGGCAACACCGGTGAAAGCACGGCGTATGCGGACAACAAACGTGACGAGCACGTTGAGGCATCAGAGGCGCGATATGCGGGGACAGGAGGCGCTCCGCGAGACTGACAGATCGTCAGCCTCCGACGCGGGGTTCTGACAAAAATTCGCGGGCCCACAGTACGGGCCCGCGCTATCGTCGATCAAGTCAAACCGTAAAGCCTCAAGGCCTTCGCGCCGCCAGAATGAGCCGCTCGAAGAACTTCAGCTGCTCGTCGCAGGTCTGGGCGACCGTCTCAAATATCAGCCGGTCTTCCCGCCGGATTGCCGCAATCTTCTTCGTCAGGGCCGAAATCACCCTTGCCGGCATCTTGGCAATGGTCATCGCAATCGCCTTCGGTCCGGCTTCGAGTTTGGCGATACCGAGATGGCCTGCTGCAAGCTGCAGCCTGGTTGTGCGCAACAACAGCAGCGTCTCCTGCGGCAATTCGCCGAAGCGATCCTCGAACTCTTCTTCCAGATCATTCACGTCGCGCTGTGAGGATGCCCGCAGAAGTCTGGCATAGAGATTGAGCCTGACAGCCGGATCCGGCACGTAATCCGCCGGTATCGTGCCCGCGACGTCGAGATGCAGGATTGCGCGCTTTCTGTTGGCCGAAAGTCGTTTTCCCAGTTTCGCGACGGCACGCGCGAGGAGCTTCTGGTAAAGGCCAATGCCGATGACCTTCATATGCCCAGCCTGATCCTCGCCGGCGATGTCGCCCCCGCCGCGCAGATCGAGATCGCGCAGACTGATCGCAAGCCCGGCGCCCAGGCGGTCGTTCTCTACGAGTGTCAAAAGCCGCAAGCGCGTTTCCTCGGGCAGTTCTGCACCTTCTTCCGTCAGAAGCGTGGTCATGCCCTGCGCGCCTCCACGGCCGACCCGTCCACGCAACTGGTGCAGCTGGGCCAAACCGAACCGCTCCGCATTCCAGATGAACATCGTATTGGCGCGCGGCACATCGAGGCCGTTTTCAATAATGTTGGTGGCGAGAAGGACATCGCCATCGCCGTCCGCGAAACCGACGATCGCTTCGTCGATCGTCGCCGCCGGCATCTTGCCATGCGCGACCTTAACCAAGAGCTCGGGAACAATCTTGCGCAGGATCGCCTCGACGGCTTCGATATCCTCTATGCGCGGCACCACGACGAAGCTTTGTCCGCCCCGGCGGTATTCGCGCATCAATCCGGTGCGCATCGATGCGTTGTCGAATGCTGCAAGCGATGTGCGAACGGGTCGGCGCCGGGCGGGCGGAGTCGTCAGGAGGCTGACCTCCTGAACTCCGACCATTGCCGACTGCAAGGTGCGCGGGATTGGTGTTGCCGACATGGCGAGCGTGTGGAGGGTCGGCGCGAGCGCGCTCATGGCCCGTTTATCCTTGAGCCCGAACCGATGTTCCTCATCCACGATCAAAAGCCCGAGATGCGCAAAGCGCACGTCTTTTGCAAGGATCGCATGGGTCGCGACGATAACGTCGATTTCACCCTCGGCCAACGCCGCCTTGACCTGCTTCGCCTCGCTTGGCTTGACGAGCCGTGACAACATTCCGACAGAGATGCCTGTTCCTTCGAAGCGTCGCTTGAAGGTGGCGAAATGCTGACGTGTGAGAACAGTCGTTGGGGCGATGACGACCACCTGGCCGCCCGCTAGTGCTACCGCTGCTGCGGCGCGCAGTGCGATTTCTGTCTTGCCGAAGCCGACATCGCCGCAGACAAGGCGGTTCATGGCATGCCCGGACGCGAGATCGGAAAGCGTGGCCTTGATGGCTTCGGCCTGATCTGGTGTTTCGGCGAAAGGGAACCGTCGGATGAAGGCTGAAAATTCGGCACGGGGAGGAATGAACGTCTCGGCCGGCGAGGCCTGCCTGTGCTTTGCGATGGTCGAGAAATGACGCGCCGTCGATTTGATGTCCGCGACAATCTTCTCGTGCTTCTTTTGCCAGGCGTCGGTGTGAAGACGATCGAGCGAGACCGCCTCGGGTTCGGAACCGTAGCGCCACAGCTTTCCGAATTCTTCCATCGGAACAAGCACGGAAGCACCTTCGCGATATTCCAGACGGGCAGCGTCACGCGCGACGCCTGCAACGGCGATGCTTTCCAGATCTTTCAAAATTCCAATGCCGTGATCTTCGTGGACGACGACGTCGCCGATCCGAAGATCTGGTTCGCCAAGAAAGGAAGTTGCACTTGAAACATGTCGGTCTTCGTCGCCTGCGGCGATCACAGCAACATTTTGCGCGACGTCGAGGAACCCGTGATCGAGGGCGCAGGCGAGCTTCAAAAGCGCGCCGGATTCGGCGTCCATCACCTGCGTCCAGCTGTCGACGAACCGAGGCGATACACCAGTTGCTTTCGCGACACGGCGGCAAAGCGCCTCTGATGCCTTGCCATGCCCGGAAATTACAACCTTCATTCCATCGCCCAGGCGTTCCTGTGCAAATTTGACCAGTGCCTTGCGCGGGTCCGCATCCGACGCCCCGGAAGGCAGGTCACCCCCTTGTTCGAGATCCAGTGCGCTGGTCTGCACGCCGGTGAAGCGCTGTTCCCACTCCTCGCTGTCAAGATAGAACGAGCAAGGAGAGGATGTTCCGGTCTTACCGAATTCCGTGCGGGACTGGCGGGCGTCGTCGATGATTTCCAGATTCCGTACGACCCGGTCTGCTGCGCCCGGAGCCGCAGTCAAAGCGGCATTGCCGAGGATATCGAAAACCGTCACCATGTCCGGGTAAAGGCGGGAAAGCTGGCGCTCCATCGTCTCAGATTTTGGAGCAGGGGCTTCCGGAATGAGGTCTGCGAGTATGGCTTCGGATGCCGGACCGAAGCTCAACCGTTCAAGGTAGCTCTCGGTTCGCTGCGAGACGCGGTCAAACCCACGCAATTCGGTCACGTGATCGTCTTCCGACAGGACGATGCGCATTGGGCCCGGGGCGCCGGCGGGATAGATGTCGATCATCCCGTCGCGCACCGCCAGTTCGCCGGGATCGTCGGCAACGCCCTCTTCCACATAGCCTGATCGTCTGACGAAATTCAGGAATGCCTCGCGATCGAATGGATGGCCGACCACCAGTTCGATCTGGCCATCTGCGATGACCCCCGCCGGCGGAATGCGCTGCAGCGTCGCGTCGATCGATGTCAGCAGCAGTCGCGGCGTGTCGCTTGGCCTGGCCCATATCCGCAATGCGTCCATGCGTCGACCCATGCAGTGCCGCGAGGGCGGAACCCGATCATAGGGAAGGCAGTCCCAAGGCGGCAGAACAATGAATTGGACCGAGGGAAAGAGCGCTGCCATGGCATCCGCTATTTTTTGCGCAGCATTTTCGCTCAATGCCACGTAGCAGAGCGAACGACCGGAGCTCCGGAGCGATGCCTCAAGCCGGGTTGCCACCAAACCCGGCGGCAGTTTCAGATGCGGGGTCTGTTCGGATGCGGGGAGGGGAGAGGGGGCGTTTTCATTTCGGGACTCAACGATACTCACATGAACCTGCCATTCTCGCGTCAGCAATTTTATCAGGCTGCAAGAACTTAGTTTGTCGCGCCCTGTTCCCTTCGAACTTTGCGTTTTCTCTTCACACGGTCAGGCCGCTATGGCGGTGAGACATCAGCGACCGGATGCCGCGTTGCCGTGCACGGAACAGGTCGATGTCGAGCGGGTTATTCGACCTCACGGATAGGAGAACCATGTGAAAGTGTTCATTTACGGCACCCTGAAAAGAGGCTTTGCGCTTCATGATAAGGGGCTTGGGAATTCGGAATATATCGGGGATGTAGTGACGGTCGAGCCCTACCCCCTGTTGATAGCAGCACCATTCTACGGGCCGATGATGCTCGAACAACCGGGAATCGGTTTGCAGGTGACAGGGGAGTTGTTTGAAGTCCCTGAAGACGATCTGCCGGTTCTGGATAAGCTGGAAGACGTTGGTGAAGAGGGAAGTTTCCGGGCAATGCTCAAGGTTCAGGCATCGGGCGGCGGTCTCGTTCATGATGCCCTTGTCTTTCTGAAAGACGAGAACTGGCTCGACCCCATCCATTCCGGTTTCCTGTCCGCCTATAACGACCGCAGATTTATCCCGCCATGGGACCGGTAACGACAAGACAAGAGGGACGTCACGATGCGCTACGAGGCAAAGCCCGGCGATGTCAGCCTATTCGAAAATGAAAAAGCCGGCCACGAGCGCGCACCGGACCACCGCGGCTATTTCATCGCTCACAGAGATATCAAGGTCGGAGAAAAGATCGAAATGGTGCTGTGGGCCGGAAGGCCGAACAGTTCGCGCTCCTTTGGTGGCAGACTATCCGACGACCAGAAGGGGAGCGCGTCGGCGGTTCCCGATCCGGTTGATCTGTTTGGCAACCCTTTGCCAAAGCCAACGAAAGGGTGACGCTCCGTTCTCGTTCGATTTGACGTCTTAAACCACCGCTGTGCTCTCGCTTCGCGTCTCGGTGGAGGAACTATGGCTCCGGTTGCTGGTTACGGGGCGTGTCAACGAGAGGGATACAGTGATGAAATTTGGACTTCTTGGCGTCGCGTCGGTCGCGACCGCGGTATTCTTGAGCAGCGCAGCCTATGCACAGCAGGGCGATGGAACCGAAGTCCAGATCACGACCAACGTGTTCAAGCCAAACAAGATCCCGGCAACCGCGGAACGGATCGCCACCTTGAAGGCGCCGGAAGGTTTCACCGTTGAGCCTTTCGCCCAGGGTCTCGGAAACAGCCGCATCATCGCCGTGTCGGATAAGGGCTATATCTATGTCAGCCGCCGCGAGGAAGGCGACGTGCTGCTGCTGAAGGACGAGAACGGCGACGGCAAGGCCGACGGCGCTCCGGTGAAAGTGGCAGCGCGTGCGCAGGCCCACGGTCTGGCAATCAAGGATAACAGGCTGTATCTCGTCACGGTCAAAGAGGTGTTCGTCGCGGACATCAAGGACGACGGCACGCTCGGGCCACTTGAAATGATCATTGGCGATCTGCCGGATTCCGGACAGCATCCCAACCGCGTCATGGAGTTCGGTCCTGATGGCATGCTCTACATCAGCGTCGGTTCCACCTGTAACGCCTGCAACGAAAGCAATGCCGAAAACGCAACGGTGCTCCGGGCGACCCCTGATGGCAAGAGCCGCACCATCTTCGCGTCCGGCCTTCGCAACACGATCGGCTACGACTGGAACCGCGAGACCGGTGAACTTTGGGGGCTCGACCATGGCATCGATCTCCTCGGTGATGAGGTGCAGGCAGAAGAGCTCAACCTCATCGAACAGGGAAAGCAATATGGCTGGCCGCATGTTTACGGAGCAGGCGACATCTATCCGCAGTCGACACCGGTCGGCGGGGTGACCAAGGAGGAGTGGAAGGCGCAGAGCGATCCGATGAAACTCGGCTACACGGCACACGCAGCCCCCATGCAGATGAAGTTCTACAGCGGAACGTCGTTTCCGGCCGAGTTCTCGGGCGATGCGTTTGCGACCATGCGAGGATCCTGGAACCGTAACCCGGCATCCGGATACGAGATTGTTCGCATTCACTTCGAAAATGGCAAGCCGAAATCCTTCGAACCTTTCGTCACCGGCTTCCTCAGCGATGGTGGCAAGACGCATTTCGCACGACCGGTCGGACTGGCCGTCGCCAAGGATGGCGCCTTGCTGATGGCCGACGATGCAAACGGTGTCATCTACAGGGTGGCTTACACCGGCGACGCGCAAAAGGCACAAGCGCAGCCCGCTGCGCCCGCTGAACCTATGAAGGCGCAGGCCGCCAAAGGTATCGATGTGCCACTTGCCATGGATCGCCCGGAGACAAAGACGGAAGGCAGCGTATCCGTCTCATCCTCGTCTTTTGACAACGACGAACTCATGCCGCAGCGTCATAGCGAATATGCCGAGAGTGTCTCACCGGCGATCAGCTGGAAGACCGTCCCGAAGGCCGCGTCCTACGCGATCATCGTAGAGGATCCAGGCTCCTCACCAACCAAGCCGTTTGTTCACTGGCTGGCATGGAATATCCCGGCAACAGTGACGTCCCTGCCGGAAGGGTTGCAGGAACAGCTCCGCCTCGTTGAACCGGAAGGCGTCCTTCAGGGTCGCAACACGTCCGGCAGTCACGGCTATTTCGGACCAAAGCCGCCGGCCGGCGACCCGGCGCATCACTATCACTTCCAGGTGCTTGCGCTCGACAAGATGCTGGATCTTCCCCCGACATCCGACCGGGATGATCTTCTCGCCGCAGTGGCCGGTCATGTGATCGGCAAGGGTGAGATCGTGGGTCGCTACCAGCAGAAGGTCGATCCTCCGAAGAAGTAAGGCTTCGTCCAATCACGCCCCGCTGCAACGCTCAGCAGTAGACGATGTTTTTTGGAGGAGGAGGCCGTACTGGAATCAGGCGGCCTCTTCTTCGATTGCGAGGTCTCGCAACAGGGTGTGGATCTGCTCGCCGCTCAGCCGCGACGGATCGAAACCGCTTGACGAGCCGACGTCGGCGAAGCGCTTTGCGTTGGTTTCGGATGTCCCGATAAAACCCATTGCCCAGTTTGGGAAATACCGATGGCTGATCGGGTCCACGGCCAGCAGCGAAACTTCGCCATGGCGTTCGTCCTGCTGGATGCGCTCGAATGCGGCTTCCACCCGCTCGAGCGGACCTTCCAGAACCTGGGCGAAGCAGCCCGCGTTGAACAGAAGCGCCCCGGTGATCTCGTCACGCAGATTGTTCACCCGACTTTTCGCCAGGATCTCGTCGACGTTTGAGCTAAACGCCGCACCATCGTCGCCGATCTGGTTGCGGCTGTAGTAGACCAGGCGATACAAGCTGTTATCCATTATCAGTTCCCCTCTATAAAATGTGTTGTGCCAGGAACGCCGGAATCTGGTCCGTGCCCATGGGCCGTCCCGTCAGATAGCCCTGCACATGGGTGCAGCGTTCGCCACGAATGCGCGCCAACTGTTCCGCCGTCTCGACGCCTTCAGCCGTGATCGACATCCCGAGGCTCGTCCCGAGACTTGCGATTGATCGCAGGATCGCCTCGCTGTCTGCGTCTTCACAGGCGACAAACGAGCGATCGATCTTCAGTTTGTTGAACGGAAACTTCTGCAGGTAGCTCAAGGACGAATAGCCAGTGCCGAAATCGTCCATGGAGATTCTGACGCCAAGCGCGCGCATGGCATTCAGCGTCTGGATGACGTTATCCGTGTCATCGAGCAGGGCGCCCTCGGTAATTTCGATTTCCAGGCGATGGGCTGGCAATCCCGAGTGCCTTAGCGCCGATGCGACCGTTTCCAGCAGTGTGTCCGCCTTGAACTGAAGCGGCGAGACGTTGACGGCGACAATCATATCATTCGGCCAGGACATTGCCTCCAGGCAGGCTGTACGCAAAACCCATTCGCCGATCTTGACGATCAGGCCGTTTTCCTCCGCAAGCGAGATAAAGGAAAGAGGCGGGATGTTGCCTTTGACGGGATGTTCCCACCGGAGCAGGGCCTCGAAGCCATCCACCCGTTTGGTCGAGACATCGAGGAACGGCTGATAGTTCAGCTTGAACTGCTTCAGGGCCAGCGCGCGGCGGAGATCGATCTCCATTTCCCGACGTCCGAGGAGTAGAGCGTCCATCCCGCTTTCGAACATGCGGTAACGTCCGCGCCCGGCCTTCTTTGCCTCGTAGAGAGCAAGATCACCGTTGCGGAGCAGGTCGTCTGGCTGGAGCGCATCACCGCCAAAGGCGACGCCGACGCTTGCGCCGATATTGATTGTATGACCGTTGAGAACATAGGTGCGGCCGACAAGGTCCACGATCCGCGAAGCGAGTTTCTCGGCCGCTGCAAGATCGTCGACATCATGCTGGAGGATCACGAACTCGTCCCCGCCAAGACGCGCAACGACATCGCTTTTGCGGCACGCGGCCTTGAGGCGGTCGGCCACCTTTTTCAAAAGAAGGTCGCCTGTTGCATGTCCCAGCGTGTCGTTGACCATCTTGAAGCGGTCAAGATCGAGGCAGTGGACGGCGATCGATGAAGATTTAGAACCGTTGCTCAAAGCGGACGACAGGTGCGACAGCAAGGCGTTCCGCTTGGCAAGGCCCGTCAGTTCGTCGACATCGGTCTTGATGGCGATGCCCTGGTTCTGCGATGCAGGTCGCAGGTCAACGAGATACTGCCCATCGTCGAAAGAGACGAACGCGGCATCGAAGCTCTCACCGCTATGGATGGACGTGACTGAAAGCGGGGCGCAGCTGTTGTCGGGCAGGTCTGTGCCCAAGCCCGTAAAAAGCGCGTGGACGGCGCCCCCGGGAAATGCGCCGAATGAGACTTCGCTCGCCTTGTTGGCGTAGACGACGAGACCATCGGAACCGACAACCAAGACCGGGCGCGGCAACATCTCTAGTATTTTCTCGGTGTTGCGAAGCTGAAACGGATGAGGTTCCAAGGTATGGAGGATAGACGTCACAGCGTTCATGGTCGGTTACCGTTCGGATTTGACCGAGAGGTAATCCGCAAACGTTTCCAGGCAATGGATGCCAAGCCCCGGAACATGACTGTTTGTCGAGAGAGGGTTATCGATTGCTAAAGATGGACTGATGGCGGCAGGAAGGGCATGCCGCGCAGGATGCTCGCTTCTACTTCCGGCAACCTGAACGTGAGACTACCCAACCTAGATTAGGTAATAGGAATATATTATTGAGCAACGCTTGAATGTATTTTTACAAAGGCTTATTCTTGTTTTTTGCCAAGTCTTAATTACTAATTTAACAATTGTTTGCGATGAAGGTTGACCAATCACCTGTATTGCAAGGCTTCGTAATGTTCGATTTTTTCGGCGCAAACTCTAATCAAATCCTTTCAGCCTTAGACCTGTCCTTCGCGATCATCGAGTTCGATACCGAAGGACGCATATTGCGAGCCAATACAAACTTCTGCGATCTGATGGGATATAGCGAGCAGGAGATTATCGGTCAGCATCACCGGATCTTTGTCGACGGAGATTACGCTGCAACGCCGGAATACAAAGCCTTCTGGAGCAAGCTTAAGGGCGGCACGTTCGAGTGCAGCGAATTCAAGCGCATTGCGAAAAACGGCCAGGAAATCTGGATCCGCGGCAATTATAATCCGGTGAAGAATGCCAGCGGCAAGGTCTTGAAGATCATCAAGTTTGCTAACGACATCAGCGAAACAAAGATGAATGGGCTCGACAGCGCGGCCAAACTTTCAGCTGTTTCCCGCGCGCAGGCAACCATCGAATTCACGCCCCATGGTGAAATCCTCACCGCCAACGACAACTTCCTGTCGGCGCTCGGATATTCCTTGAACGAGATCGTGGGTAAGCATCACCGGATTTTTATGGACCCGACCGAAGCGGCATCCCCGCAATACACGCAGTTATGGGAGCGCCTGCGCGGCGGCGAATATGTTGCCGACGAGTTCCGCCGCATCAGCAAGGACGGCCGTAGCGTTTACATCCAGGCTTCCTACAACCCCGTTTTCGATCCCAGTGGCAAGGTCATCAAGGTCGCCAAGTTTGCCACCGATGTTACCGGCCGGGTCGAGAACGTCGAGCGCCTCGCAGAAGGCCTGACGCGTTTCGCCGACGGTGACCTTTCGCAGCAAATTGCAAAGCCGTTTATTCCATCACTGGAGCGCTTGCGGACCGACTTCAATGCGGCGTCGCAGAAGCTGAAGCAGGCCATGGTGATGGTTGCCGAAAACGCGAAGGCTATTTCGGCCGGTTCCAATGAGGTTCGCACATCGGCGGACGATCTGGCGAAGCGGACCGAACAGCAAGCCGCATCGGTCGAGCAGACCGCAGCTGCTCTGGAAGAGATCACCACGACCGTGAAGGATTCCAGCCGACGTGCCGAGGAAGCCGGCCAACTGGTTGCCCGCACGAAGGAGCATGCCAACCATTCCGGTGACGTGGTGCGTGAAGCGATTGGTGCCATGGACCAGATCGAAGCGTCGTCGAAGGCAATCTCGAACATCATCGGCGTGATCGACGAAATCGCCTTCCAGACCAACCTGTTGGCGCTGAACGCCGGTGTTGAAGCGGCGCGCGCAGGGGAGGCCGGAAAAGGCTTTGCCGTCGTTGCGCAGGAAGTGCGGGAACTCGCGCAGCGCTCTGCGACAGCGGCGAAGGAAATCAAGACACTCATCACGGCCTCCAGCACGCATGTCGGAAACGGCGTCTCGCTTGTCACGAAGGCAGGCGCCGCCCTTCGCGAGATCGCGACCCATGTCGAAGGTATCAACGGCGACATCACCGCGATCGTCGAAACGTCACGCGAACAGTCCACCGCGCTGACCGAAATCAACCGTGCGATCAACACGGTCGATCAGGGCACACAGCAAAACGCCGCGATGGTCGAGCAGCAGACAGCTGCGAGCCATGAAATGGCAAGGGAAGCGGCCGCGCTGTTCCAGTTGCTCGAACAGTTCAATTTCGACAACGATCGGGCCCCGGCCCAGACATTGCAGAAGCGCAATCCGATCGCCCATCGCCCCGTCGCTTCAAGACCGGTCGCACAGCCCATTTCGGATCGCCCTGCAGCCGTCGCAATGCCGCGCAAGATCGCTAACGCCTCGTCTTCCGCTGCTCTGGCGGTTGCGGACTGGGAAGAATTCTGAGTTAACAATAGGCTCCAAGCCGTTGAAAATAAGCTGTTACCGCCGCGAGCCTGGATCACGCTCGCGGCGGTTTCGCCATCTCGTTTTGGTTTGCTAGACGTTGCGCTAATGTAGCGAAGCTCATCGCTTCAGTGTTGAAGCTTGATCGCGCGCTTACTGTATCTCGTTGACGTAGCGGTGGTCCGCAGTCGTCGCCCGGTGCGCAGAGATGAGCACCGGCACGGCCATCTGGTCGTAGGCCACTTCGTCGATCGTCATGACTGCGGCTGGAAGCGTCAGGTTCAGCCAGCGTGCATCATCCTCCGATGCCAGGTCCGCGCCGATCTGTTCACGGATCGCCGAAATCCGGATCCCGTAGTTTTCCAGGAGATGCAGATAGAAGAGCGGCGGGATGTCCTCCTGCTTCTGCGGAAAGCCGGGGACGCGCTCGCGCGGCAGCGTCAATGTTTCGTGCATGATTGGCCGGTCGTCGATATAGCGGACGCGGTGGAAATGCACGATCGGCCGGCCCGTTTCAATCTGCAGCTTCGCAGCTGTTTCGTCCGAAGCCTCACCCAATTCCAGCGACGTGACCTTGGTAACGGATTTGCTCAGCGAGCCGTCCAGCCCGTGAAGACGAAAATACTGGAAGAACAGGCGCAATCCGTGCTGCGGTTTGCGTCCGGTCACGACGGTCCCGGTCTTGCGGCGTCGGCTCAAAAGTCCGTCGTTGGTGAGATCCATCAGGGCGCGTCGAATCGTTCCGACAGCAACGCCATAGGTTTGCGCCAGGGCGATCTCGCTCGGCAGCACGGAGCCGGGTTCCAGGGCGCCGATCATGATCGCCTCGGTGATCTGTCGTTTCACGACCTCATAGAGAGGCAGAGACAGGTCGCTCAGTCGGGCGGCATTTGCTGAATTATCAGGCAATGAATTGCCTCTTCTTTGGAGTTGACACGTGATGCCGATCTACGCTGTATTACTATATAGTTTATATTAATGGGCCGAGTTGTGAAGGCTGCCGGAATGCGGAGGACGACCGAGATGAGCCTACAGCAACCAGGCACCACTTCTGAGCCCCTGACGTCTGCCATGGCAGCGATTGACCGCGATGTCGAGATGGCCGTGCAGGATCTTGCACGGATGGTTGCGGTCGACACCACCTTTCCGCCGGGCGAAGGCTATGGCGCGTTTGCCGATCTGATGACCGAGTTGCTGATGCCGCTCGGCTTCGAATTCGAGCGCGTGACGGTGCCTCACGACCTCTGGCATGTCGAGGGCGGGCCGGCTTCAGGCGAACGCATCAATCTCGTTGCAAGCCGCGAAACGGACAGGCCTGTCTGCGGTCTCTACTATCATGTCGATACGGTTCCGGTTGCTCCGGGCTGGAGCCGCGATCCGCTGAAGCTGACGGTTGAAGGCGATGACCTTTTCGGGCTTGGTGCTGCCGACATGAAGGGCACGATCGCTGCGACGCTTCTGGCGCTTCGGGCGGCACGCGAATGCGGCGTTTCTCTCGCTTACGATCCGATGCTGCTCCTGTGTACGGATGAAGAAGGCGGTCTCTATCCCGGCATCCGCTATCTCGCGGAACAGGGCATGCTCAAGGGGCATATCCTCAATTTCAACGGAACGGCCGCGCCACGCATCTGGGCGGGCTGCTTCGGGATCTTCAACCTGCAGGTCACGATTACGGGCCATGCGGTCCATGCCGGCGAGGGCAATCGCACCGGCGCGGGTGTGAATGCCATCGAGGGCGCCCTGCCAGTTCTGAATGCGCTCGCAGCGCTAAAGCCTGACGTGGCCAAACGCGCATCCAAGCTCGCGCCGCCGCCGCATGCAACCGGGCCGCTGCGGCCACAGCTGACCATATCCGCCGTCAACGGCGGCACAGCGGGCGGGCAGGTTCCGGCCGAGGTGAAGATCCTCGTCAGCCGTCGATATGCCCCGGAGGAAAGCTATGAGGACGCACGCGCCGAGATCGAAGCGACGATCCGAAATTGCATCGAAGGGACAGAGCTCGGGCTCAAAGTCGATCTTGTCGGTCATCTGATCCCGACCGACGATCCCGATGGCCCGCACTGGCCGCGCTGGCAACAGGCGCTTTCGCTCGGCTTCGGATACAAGCCGAACGATTTTCAGAAATGGGGCGCCGCCAGCTGTTCGGACTTCGGCTATGTCCAGAAGGCCGGCTTTGGCCCTGAAGTATTGCTCGGTGGCCTCGGCCGCCCGGAAAGCTGCATCCACAGCCCGGAAGAGCACACGACCCGACAGGACATCATCGCACTCGCAAAAAGCATTCTCGCCTATCTCGCGGCGGATTTCGCTGCCGAGGCCATGCCCGAAAGTCGCATATAACCATACCAAGCAGCATCGAAGCATAAAGGGAACGATAAACATGCTGGAAATGAAACGCCGCTTCTTCCTGGCCGGCACCGCCGCCATTCTCGCAACGCCATCGCTGGGCTTTGCCCAAGCCGCAGCACCGGCCAAGGGCGGTACGCTGAAGATCTCCGTCGACCAGGCCGTCAGCGTCATCCACCCGCTTCTGACCCGCGTCAACCCGGAATACCTGGTGACCGAGCTGCTCTACAGCAACCTCACCCGTCTCAAGGTCGACATGTCGGTCGAGCCGGATCTGGCCGAAAGCTGGACACCGAACGAGGCGCTCACCGAGTGGACGTTCAAGCTGCGCACCGGCGTTACCTTCCATGATGGCTCGCCGTTCACGGCCAAGGACGTCGTCGCAACCTTCAAGGCAATCCTTGATCCGGCGACAGCATCCCCCGGCCGCAACAATGTTGGCCCGATCGCCGATATCGTCGCCGTCGACGACGCAACCGTCATGTTCAAGCTGACCGGCGCCTATGCCGACCTTCCCGTCTCCATGGCCTATACAAGCGCCCGCATCATTCCGGCATCGATCGCCACCGGCGACCTCAAGAGTCTGTCGACCAAGGCCGTCGGTACGGGTCCGTTCAAGCTGGTCTCCTATGAGCCCGATCGCCTGATCGTCGTCGAGCGCAACGAGAAATATTACGACCCGGCTCGCCCCTATCTCGACCGCGTCGAAGTGCAGGTCTTCCCGGACATTTCCGCTGAAGGTTCCGCGATGATGTCTGGCGATGTCGACATCGTCTCCACCATCCAGCCGACCGAATATCTGCGCCTCGACGGCAGCGATGGCGTCGATGTGCTGCGCACGCCGTCCGGCCAGTTCTGCAACATCAACTTCGGTTGCGATACGGCGCCGTTCAATGATCCTCGCGTTCGCCGCGCCATCGCACTGACTGTCGACCGGGAAGCAATGGTCGGTTTCGTCACCGAAGGTTTCGGAACGCAGGGTAACGACACGCCGCTCAACGGCTCCTACCAGTTCTTCAAGGGCGTGAAGCAGCGCGAGCAGAACATCGAGGAAGCCAAGAAGCTGCTTGCAGAAGCCGGGTTCCCGAACGGTTTCGAAGCCACCCTTGTCGCCTCCGACCGCCCCGCGGTCCGCACGCAGCTTGCCGTCGCGCTGAAGGAAATGGCCAAGGAAGTCGGCATCACCATCAACGTGCAGACGATGCCGCATGCGACCTACCTCGAGCAGGTCTGGAAAAAGGGTGCGTTCTACGTCGGCTTCTACAACATGCAGCCCACCCCTGACGGCATCTTCAAGCTGCTCTACACGTCGGATGCCTCCTGGAACGAGACGCGCTGGAACAACAAGGCCTTCGATGCCCTGGTCAACGAAGCGCGCGGAACGATCGACACCGACAAGCGGACCGAGCTCTACACAAAGGCGCAGGAGATCATGAACGAGGAGGTTCCCTCGATCATCCCGTCCTTCTTCGACGTGCTGTCGGCCAAGCGCAGCTGGGTTTCCGGTTACGAGGCGCATCCGCGCGCATCCGTTTTCCGTCTCGACTATGTCTCGCTGACAGCAGACGCACCGAAGCGCGGCTGATCTTAAAACCTGCCGGACGCCACCGGGCGTCCGCCTCTCTTGTACGAGGAACACGACCCTGTCTCCGAATTACATAGCCAAGCGGCTGGTGATGATCGTCTACACGCTGTTCGTCGTGTCGCTGATCGTCTTTGCCATAACCCAGGTCCTGCCGGCCGACGCGGCCGTCATGATGTTGGGCGAAAACGCGACCCAGGAAGCGCTCGACGCGCTGCGCGCAACCATGGGCCTGAACGCGCCGATCTGGCAGCAGTATCTTACCTGGCTGTGGCACGTGGTTCAGGGGGATCTCGGAACTTCGCTGCGCACCGGCCAGCCGGTGGGTCCGGTCATGTTCGAAGCGCTCGGTCGTTCGCTGCTTCTGGCCTTCCTGTCGATCGGCCTGATGCTGGTTCTCGCGATCCCGCTCGGCATTATCGCCGCCATCCGCCGCGGCAAGGTCGCCGACATGGTGGTGAGCCTGATCTCCTATGCGGGCGTCGCACTTCCGGAATTCGTGACGGCAACTGTCGCCGTGCTGTTCTTCGCCGACTGGCTGAAGTGGCTGCCGCCGACCGGTTACGTGCCGCTGACCGAGGACTTTTCCCGCGGGATCGCCCATCTCGTCCTGCCCGTCTGCGTCATCTCGATCATCCTAATTGCCCATGTTTCGCGCATGGTTCGGTCCGAACTGGTGGACGTGCTGCATACCGACTATATCCGCGCCGCCCGGCTGAAGGGCATTTCCCGTGGACAGGTTCTGCGCCGCCATGCGCTGCGCAACGCGCTTCTTCCCACCATCACCATTGTCGCGCTCGATGTCGGTTATCTTCTGGGCGGCGTCATCGTCGTGGAAGAGATCTTTGCCATTCCGGGCATCGGACGCCAGCTGATCGTCGCCATCCAGGCCCGCGACTTGCCGGCGATCCAGGCCGGCGTACTGATCATGGCTGCCACCTATTCGATCGTCAATTTCATCGCCGACATCCTCTATGCCTGGCTCGACAAGAGGATCCAGTATGATTGATTTCACGAAACGTCTGTTGAAGACGCCGCAGGGCGCGATCGGAATTTTCCTCGTCGTGTTCGTGCTGCTAGTCGTCGTCTTCGGTCCTCTGGTCGCGCCGCACGATCCGGAAAAGCTGTCGCCTCTTGCCCGCTATAAAGGTCCGAGCCTCACCTACTGGCTCGGCACCGATCAGTATGGTCGCGACATTTTCAGCAGGCTTCTGATCGGAGCGCGGGCAACCGTCGTCATGGCCGTTCTCGCCACCATCGTCGGTACCCTGATCGGGGCGCTGATCGGAACCGCATCCGCCTTCCTCGGCGGTCGTGCGGACGAGTTGATCATGCGCACCATCGATGCGGTCATGTCGATACCGAGCTTGCTGTTTGCACTTCTGGTGGTCAATCTTCTCGGCTCCAGCACCGTCAATGCGCTGGTCGCTGTCGCGATTGCGTTTGCGCCGGGCATGGCCCGCATCACCCGCAGCGTTGCGCTGTCGGTGCGAAAGCAGGACTATGTCAATGCGGCCGTCGCGCGGGGCGAAAGTGCCGGCTACATCATCCGCCGCGAAATGCTGCCGAACGTGATTGCGCCGATCATCGTCGAGATGACCATTCGCGTGTCCTTTGCAGTAATGCTGTTTGCGACGCTCAGCTTCCTCGGCCTCGGCGCCCAGCCACCGGCTGCCGAATGGGGCCTGATGGTATCGGAAGCCCGCCGCTACATGCATCTTTCCGCTGGCATCCTGATCTGGCCGAGCGTGGCGATCGCGATCGTCGCCGTCGGTTTCAACCTTCTGGGCGACGGTCTCCGCGATGCCCTCAATCCGCGGGCCTGAAGTGAGAATCATGACCAATACCGAACACCCTTCGCCCGCCGCCCCTGTTCTCACAATCGAGAACTATTCGCTCGATTACGAAACCGCCAACGGGCCGTTTCACGCGCTGAAGACTGTCGATCTTGCCATCAACCGTGGCGAGATCCTCGGCCTCGTCGGAGAGTCCGGGTCTGGCAAGACGTCGCTCGCATGGTCGATCATGCGCTACCTTCCGAAGAACGCCCGCGAGCCCGGCGGACGTATCTTGCTGGGCTCCGACAATCTGATGGAAAAGGCGGAGCGTGAAATGGAAACGTTTCGCGGACGCCGTATCAGCATGGTGTTCCAGGATCCGAGCACATCGCTCAATCCGACCCTCTCGCTCGGCAAACAGCTGGCCGAGGTTCTTGTTCGCCACCGCGGCCTGTCCTGGCAGCAGGCGTGGACGGAAGGCGAGGCGCGGCTTGCCCATGTCGGCCTGAAGACGCCGGCCCAGATGATGCACCGCATGCCGCATGAGGCATCCGGTGGCGAAAAGCAGCGCGTCGTCATCGCCTCGGCGTTTGCCTGCAATCCCGAATGCATCATCTTCGACGAGCCGACCACCGCACTCGACGTCATCACCTCGCGACAGATCCTCGATCTCTTCGTCGAGCTGCAGGCCGAAACCGGCGTCGCCTCGCTCTACATCTCCCACGACCTTGCGCTTGTCGCCCGCACCGCTGGCCGCGTCGCGGTCATCAAACGCGGCGAGATCGTCGAGCAGGGCACGGTGCGTGACATCTTCACCAATCCGCAGCAGGACTATACCCGCGAGCTGATCAACGCGGTTCCCGATCCGGCCCGCCGGCTGGTGAACGATGATTTTGCGCCAACCGAAAAGCCGCTGGTCGAGGTCGAGAATGTCAGCGTCCATTTCGGTCGCAAGCCGTTTCTTTCCGCCCTGACCGGCAGGAAGACCGAGCGGGTGACCGGCAACAATGCGATCAGCCTCAGCATCAGTCCTGGAGAAATCCTCGGCATTGTCGGTGAATCCGGCTCGGGCAAATCGACGCTTGCAAAGGCCATGACCGGCCTCAACCGGTTCGAGGGGAAGATCCGGTTCGAAGGACGCGAAATCCGCAATCTCGGCGATATGGACAATGCCTATCGCAAGGACGTGCAGATCATCTTCCAGCACCCGGATGCCTCGCTCAATCCGCGACAGAAGATTTTCGAGATCCTCTCGCGTCCGCTGAAACTGTTCGGCGATGCCAGCGATCTTGAGAGACAGGTCGGGGACATGCTGGAGCAGGTGCGCCTGCCGCGCACCCACGCACACCGCTATCCGCATCAGCTCTCGGGCGGCGAGAAGCAGCGCGTGGCGATTGCCCGTGCCTTTGCCTCCAAACCGAAGCTGGTCATCTGCGACGAGATCACCTCTGCGCTTGACGTCTCGGTGCAGGCGTCGGTCGTGGAGCTTCTGCTGGAACTGCAGAAGGCCAGCGGTACCGCATACCTGTTCATCACTCACGATCTCAACCTGATCCGCCAGATCGCTCACCGGATCGCCGTCATGTATCGCGGCGACCTGATCGAGGTGGTGAAGGCGTCCGAGATCGATAGTCCCGACCGGGCGGAATACACCCGCCGCCTGATCGAGGCGGTGCCGCGCGCCGCCGCTCAATACCAGTAATACCGCATCAAGGAGCATGACAATGGACCCGAAGTCCCTCGTGGATCGGATCGACGAAAAGGCCTGCCTCGATTTTCTGTCGAAGATGGTTCAGCACAAGAGCCATTCGGAAACCGAAGGCGAGAAGGTTCTGGCGCGCTGGATGGCGGCTGAGCTTGCAAAGATCGGCGTCGAAGCCGAGCTGCAGCCCTTCGACGACGGTCGGCGGTTCAACACGATCGGTCGCCTGAAAGGCCAAGGCGGCGGCAAGAGCCTGCTGTTCAACGGCCATCTCGATACCAATCCGGTCACCGAAGGCTGGACGGTCGATCCCTATGCCGGGCTCGTCGACGACAAATTCATCTACGGTATCGGCGTTTCCAACATGAAGGCCGGCGATGCCGCCTATTTCTGCGCGGTGAAGACGCTGCTCGAGGCGGGCGTCAAGCTCAAGGGCGACGTGATCCTGACCTTCGTCGTCGGCGAATTGCAGGGCGGCGTTGGCACACTTGCTGCCATCAAAAGCGGCGTGAAGGCCGACTATTTCATCAACAGCGAACCGAGCGATCTCGTTGCCGTCACCATGCATGCGGCAGCACTGAGCTATGTCATCGAGCTGACCGGCGACACCCGCCACCTGTCGAAGCGCGAGGAATCCGTCGACGCGATTGCCGCCGCCTGCGATATCATTCCGCGCATCAATGCGATGACCTTCAGCGGCGCCAGAAGCGATGTGCATCGCTCGATCAACCGCGGCCATGTGGGCGTCGTCCACGGCGCGCTCGGTCGCGACCTCGAGGAATGGCGTCCGCCGCAAGTGGCCGATTTCGTTCGCCTCAAAGGGTCGTGCCGTTATGCACCGGGCCAGACGCAGGAAGGCGTTCTCGCCGATCTGGCCGATGAGTTGAATGCACTCGAAGGCCGTTTCCCGGGCCTGAAGGCAAAGCTGGTTCCAGAAATGATCGAGGGCCGCCCGCTGATGCCGCCCTTCGAAGTTTCGCCGGATAGCCGCATCGTCAAATCGATCAATGCGGCCTATGAGGCTGTCCGCGGGGAGAAGCAGCCGACCGGCGCGATCACGCCGACGCGTTTCTATGGCACAGATGCCGGCCATCTCTACCACGAGCTTGGCATGGAAGGCATCGTCTGCGGCCCGGGTGGTCGCTACAACACCATGCCGGACGAGCGTGTCGACATCGTCGATTTCCTCGACATGATCCGCGTCTACATGCTGACCATCCTCGATATTTGCGAAGTGGCCTGAAACCTGGTCTCCCGGGTGAAACGATCGCAATATCGCCTTCTCCCGGGAGGCCATCTTCCCATCTGATACGGACTTTCGATGCATGGCTTCATCGCGCACGGGGCAGCAACGATTTTGCCGGCAATCGACCCCGAGCGACGCAGGGGCCGGGCGAGCCCGTCGAGACTTACTTCAGCTCAACGACGCCGTCAGCAATGTCGGGCACTGCCGGAATGATTCCGCTTTTGGCGTACCACTCAGCGACGGCGTTGATCTGCTTTACGGCCGATTGCGAAACGGCTGTCGTCGGCACCGCATTGTTTTCGCCGATCTTCGCCCCGAGTTCTGCCGGTACAATCATTTCCTTCGCCCAGATCGCCCCGGCCTCCGGCTTGTTGGCAACTGCCCAGGCGTTTTCCGCTTTGATGACATCGAAGACGAGCTGCAGCTGATCGGCCTTGTCCTTGGCGAATTCGCGGCTCGCGACAAGAACGACAGCGTTGTCGGACCTGATGGCGGCGCCATCGGCGATGACCGTGCCGTCATAGGCCTTTTCCGCGATGGTCAGGAACGGATCCCAGGTCGCCCAGGCGTCGACATGGCCCTGGCTGAAGCTCGGGCCGCTGTCGCTGGGGCTGAGATAGACGCGTTCGACGCTCGTCTGATCAATCCCGTTCGTCTCCAGTCCGCGCATCAGCAGATATTCCCCCGTTCCCCCGCGGTTCACTGCCACCTTTTTGCCGGCGAGGTCCTTGATGGCGGCGATGCCGGAACCCTTCGTCGCCACGATGCCCTCAGAGCCTGGCGCCATCTTCTGATAGGCAAAGATTACCAGCGGGATTTTTGCGGAAAGGGCTGCAATCGCCGATGTCGAGCTGCCGGCCGTGATATCGATGCTGCCGGCGTTGAGCGCTTCGAAAGCGGGTGCCGCCGCCGGGAAGGGGCCGGCCCACTCGACCTTGATGCCCTTTTCGGACAGCGCCTTTTCCAGCGTGCCCCGCGACTTGGCGAGCGTGATGTCGTTGGGTCCCCGCAACCAGCCGATCCGCACCACCGGATCGGCTGCCTGCACAGAGGGGGCGAACACGGCTGCGGCAGCGACGAGGGTGACAGCGGCAAGGAGAATACGCTTGGTGATCATGGCTTAGTCCGATCTGCTATTTGGGTACGGAAGTCAGTCTTGCGTGGGAAGGACGCCGAGCTCCTCCAGAAGCGCCGCTTCGATACGGCCTGTTCTGGGGTCGTCGCGGCGGCGGGGGCGGTCGATATCGACCTTGATTTCGAGCACGAAACGTCCCTGGTCGAGCACCAGGATACGGTCGGCAAGGGCGACGGCTTCCCAGACATCATGGGTGACGAGCAGCACGGCCGGGCAATGCTTGCGCCACAACGCGAGGACGAGCTCATGCATTCGCAACCGGGTCAGCGCGTCGAGGGAGGCAAACGGTTCGTCCAGCAGCAGCAGTTGAGGTTCGCGGACCAGCGCCCGCGCAAGCGCCGATCGCTGCGCCTCGCCGCCCGAGAGCGTCAGCGGCCAGGCATCGAGCCGGTGCGACAGGCCGACTTCCTCCAGTGCCTGGGTCGCCAGCGCTCGCGCATCCGGGTGGAGCAGACCGAGCGCGACGTTGTCGATGACGCTTTTCCACGGCAGCAGGCGCGGTTCCTGGAAAACCACTGAACGGCGGGTGGTCAGCTGAAGCTTTTCGGCTGGAGAGGTATCGAGCCCTGCCAGAATGCGCAGCAGCGTGGTTTTTCCGGAACCACTGCGGCCGAGCAGGGCGACGAATTCGCCGGGCGCCATGGCGAGGTCGATGCCGTCGAGAACGGCCGCGCCGCCAAACGAGCGGGTGAGTTGCCTGATGTCGACGAGGGGGATCAACCGAACACCACCGGACGCCAGCGCAGCGCATAAGCCTCGATCATGCGTACGAGACCATCGGTCAGCAGGCCTAAGATGGCGTAGACTAGAAGGCAGACGACGATGACATCTGTCTGCATAAAGTCGCGGGCATAGGAAATCGTGTATCCGATACCACTGGAGGCATTGATCTGTTCGCCGACGACGAGGCTGAGCCAGGCGACGCTGAGGCCGTATCGGACGCCCACGAGCAGCGAGGGCAGGGCGCCAGGAATGACGATATGGCGAATGATGCTTGTCGTGCCGAGGTCCATCATCTGCCCCGCCTCGATCAGCTTCCTGTCAATGCCGCGAATGCCGCCATAAAGGGTGAGATAGATCGGAAAGATGGCGCCGAAGGCGACGAGCCCGATCTTCGGCATCTCGCCGATTCCGAACCAGAGGATGAACAGCGGCAGAAGACCCAGGAACGGCATGGCCTTCAGCATCTGGATCGGTGGGTCGATGATCGTTTCTCCAAGACGCGACAGACCGGAGATCAGCGCCAGAACAATCCCGGCGACGAGCGCTATCGAAAAGCCGGCAAGCACCCGCAGGGACGATACGATCAGACCGCTGATCAGTTCGCCGGACGCGATGAGGCGTCCGGCCGTTGCGATGATGTTGCTCGGTCCGGCAAGAATGCGCGGCGACAGCAGTCCCGTCATGCTGGCGATCTGCCAGATGACGAGGAGGGCAACCGGCGAGGCCAGTCGCGACGCGAATTGCGTCATGCGTCCGGCCCTCGCAGGCCCCTCGATTCCCAAGCTCATGCCGGCCACCACCTGTGGAAGTGGTGGACCGGACCATGCCCGCCGCCGATCGAAAGGGCTTTTCCGGCGATGAGAGCGTCCTGGAGGTACGTCTTCGCCGCTCCCACGGCCTCGTGCAGCGTCAGGCCGCGGGCGAGGCCGGCGGTGATGGCTGCGGCAAGCGTGCAGCCCGTGCCATGGTCGTTTTTCGTATCGACACGGGGGGCCGAGAACTCCGTCACGCCTGACTGGTCGAAGAGGAGATCGATGCTGTCGCGGCCGGTTCCATGCCCTCCCTTGATCAGCACGGCGCTGGCCCCGGCGTTCAGGATCACCTCCGCCTGACGGATCATATCCGACCGCGTTTCGGCAACGGGCATGCCGGTCAGCAGTGCAGCTTCAGGCAGGTTCGGCGTCACGATCGTCGCTTTCGGAACGAGGCTGGCAATCAGGGCGGAGATTGCATCCTTGCGCAGCAGCCGGTCTCCAGAGGTCGCGACCATGACGGGATCGAGGACGACGGGACCGCGATAGTCCGCCAGACCCTCGGCAACCGCGAGGATTGTTTCGCAGCGGGACACCATGCCGATCTTGATCGCATGCACCCCGATATCGGCAAGCACTGCGCGCATCTGCTCCCGGATCATTGTCGGCGAGATGTCCTCGACGGCGCTTACGCCCCGCGTGTTCTGGGCGGTCACCGCCGTGATGACGCTGGTGGCGAAGACGTCGAGGGCGGAGAATGTCTTGATATCGGCCTGAACGCCGGCGCCGCCACCGCTGTCGGAACCGGCAATCGTCATGGCAACTGATGTCATTGCTTACCCTCGCTCAAGGCATCATCGACAAGGCGCCGAAAACTGCGGCAGGCGTCTGCAGGGTCCGGTGCCTGGAAGATTGCCGAAATGACCGCGACACCGTCAGCACCGGCGTCGATGACGCTTCGCACCTGCTCCAGCCCGATGCCCGCGATGGCGCCGACCGGGAGGGTCGGATCTAGTTGTCGCAACCGCTCCCGCAGATCCCGAAAGCCCTCAAAGCCGACCGGAGGATCGGGGTTCTGTTTCGACAGGGTCTCGAACACTCCGCCGATACAGGCATAGCTGGCCTGCGCTCGTCCGGCGCGTTCCGCATCGGCACGTGTCTTGACGGTGAGACCGATGATGGCGTCGGGGCCGAGCAGCCGCCGTGCAGTCCCCGCATCCATGTCGTCAGCACCCAGATGCACGCCGTCAGCGCCTGAAGCGAGCGCCACATCGACACGGTCGTTGACCACCAGCGGCACGCCGGTGCCTTCGAGGGCAGCCTTGATGCTTATCGCCATGTCGATCATCTGCCGGGTGGAGGCGGTCTTGTCGCGGTACTGGATCAGCGTCGCGCCGTTTCGAGCGGCGATTGCTGCGAGATCCACGAGATCGCCGATATCGGAAAGACCGGCATCGACGATCGGGTTCAGTCGGTAGTCAAGTTTCATGGTCGATCCTTCCGTGCAAACTGAGCTCTTCGGCCGTGAGCGCTGACAGCGCATCCAGGAAAGCAACGGCGAAACTGCCGGGGCCGCGCGCGTGCTCGGCGGCCTGTTCGGCTGCAACACCGGTCGTCGCCAAGGCCGCAGCGGCCGCAGCCAGTGCATCCGGTTCGATGGCAAGAAAGGCAGCGATGATGCCGCCTGAAAGGCACCCGGTCCCGGTGACATCCGCCATCCATCTATGGCCGTTGCGGACAGTGACGGTGCGTGTGCCATCGGTCAGCCGGTCGTGAGCACCGGTCTCGATTGTCAGTTTTTCGCCTATGTCTCCGAACAGCGCCATCTCTGCGCTATTGCCGCGAAGGGCCGTCGGCCCGCGGGCGATCAATGTCTTTGCAAACTCAAGCCGGACCGGGGAATAATCGCTATGCACGGGATCGAGGATCCATGGTTTCCCCTGATCAATTGCAACATCGACGGCCAGGTCGATGACCTTGCGACGGTCTGCATCCAGTGTACCGAGATTGACGACGAGGACATCCGCTTTCGAGACGAAACCGACGATTTCATCCGGGGAGGAGGTCATCGACGGAATGGCGCCGATCGCGGTGAGACCATCGGCGACGAATTTCTGCACCACCGTGTTCATCAGACAATGGACGCGTGGGCGCCGGGCCCGCACACGTGCCAGAAGATCGCCGGCCTGTTGCGGCGTCGGGTAATTGTTCATTGTCATCACCGGATTTCGATCGCCACGTCTTCGACCGGCGGCGCCTGCGGAATGAGGCCGCTCGCTGCCATGAACTCACCGAAACGCTGGTATCTGCCGCGATCAAGCGCTGCAGGCCGTTTGGCGAAACGTGGCAGCGTATCGGTGAGCGCCTGCCGATTGAGCTGGTCGTCGAGGTTGGGATAGGCCTTGATGAACAGCTTCCAGGCATTGTCCGGGTGATTGGTCAGGAAGATCGCAGCCTTCTCGACGGATTCGAGAAAGCGGGGGAGGCGGGGATCTGTCGCAAGCGCGTCGCGCGTCACGAAGATCAGCTCGTCATAAACAGGGACGCCGTGTTCTTCCGGAAAGAAGGAACGACCCTCGTGCCCTTCGATCCGCATCTGCGTCAGTTCGAAGTTTCTAAAACCGCCAAGCGTGGCATCGACCTTGCCGCCGATCAGCGACGGCGAGAGGGCGAAATTGACGTTGATCAGTTGGACCTCGGTAAGTGCAACGCCTTCTCCCTCGAGCATGCGCTTCAGCATCGCGTCTTCGAAACCGGTGACGGAGAAGCCGACCTTCTTGCCGCGCAGGTCCTTGAGGCTCTTGATCGGGCCATCGGCGAGAACCGTCACCGTATTCAAGGGCGTTTCGACGAGGGTACCGATCCGCTTGAGCGGCAGGCCGGCTGCACGATCGAGATACAGGTTCGGTTGGTAGTGGATGCCGATATCGGCCTGACCGGCGGCAACGAGGCGTGGCACCGTCGACGGGTCGGCGGGAGGCACCAGCTCGACATCGAGGCCGGCGTCTTCGAAATAGCCGTTTTCGGCGGCAATCACGAGCGGCGCATGGTCCGGGTTCACAAACCATTCAAGCATGACGGTGAGCTTTTCTGCGGCATGCGTTGCGGATGCATTCATGCTGGCGGATAGGGCGATGGCAAAGGCCAGAAGCATGCGTTTCATGGGTGGTCGTCTCTCCTCACGATGATAACTGTGTCTGTTGTTCGGTCTCGGTCGCCCAATGGGGGCGTCCCTTTACGAGACGGTCGAAACCGAGGCGCAGCGCGACGCTGGTCAGGGCCAGGATGGTCATGGCTGCGAAAACGGTGTCGGTCTGCATGCGGGCGTTCGCCTGAACCATGACGAAGCCGAGCCCGGCTGAAGCCCCGACCCATTCGCCGATCACGGCACCCAGCGGCGCGAGCGGCACGGCGACGCGCAGACCGGACACGAGCGCCGGCAGCGCAAGCGGTGTTCTGAGCCTCACAAGGATCTGCCAGGGCGTCGCTCTTGTCAGCGCGGCGGCTTCCAGAATCGCTGGTTCCGTCCGCCTCAGGCCATCTGCGAAGGCGGAGGCGACCGGGAAGAAGATGACGAGCGTCGTCATCATCACTTTCGACGCCATGCCGAAACCGAGCCAGAGCACCAGTATGGGTGCCAGCACGAAGACCGGAAAGGTCTGCAGGATAAGGATGATCGGCCAGGCAAGCCTGCCGGCCCGCGGGAATGCCACAACGAGAAACGCAACCGCCGCACCGAAAATGCTGCCTGCGATGAGACCTGCAAGGATTTCGCTCAGGGTGACGAGCGTGTGGTGGGCGAGGAAGCCGCTCTGACCCACCAATGCCTGCACCACCGCGAGTGGTGACGGCAGAAGATAGCGCGGCGGTGAAAAAACCTGAACGGCAAGCTGCCAGCCTACCAGCAGCAGAAAAAGCCCGAGGGCTGCGAACCGGGACTGCATGTCAGCGACGCGGGTTCAAACCGTCGAACCGCATTCGTCCTATTCGGGGATTTCTCGAGAGCGTAAGCATGGCTGATCTCCTGACCTTGACATCATGGAGATCCAGGCGAGCGGAGAATAAGAAAGAGGTGCGGTATTGCGCCGTTTCCGTTCCTACGCCGGTATGACCCGGATCAGGTTCAAGGGTCCGGCTCACCGCCATCTCAGCACCGTTCGATGCTCCCCTCGGAATGACGCCAAGGTTGGACAAAGAAACGGCCTTTGTCAATCGCTTACGATCGCTGTCCGGCAGAGCCTGCGCGGCGAGCTGACAAAAATTTTATTGTATGTCATCCGCCTCCCGGAAACCCGGGGCCCGTCCGCTGGTTATGTCTTCGCAACTTAGGAGGAGCAACCATGACCGATAGAGAACAGGAACAGCGCGAACGGGCCTACAGACTGTGGGAGGAAGAAGGCCGTCCTGAAGGGTCCCATGACGATCACTGGAAGCGTTCCGAGCATCCAGCCGACATGTCGGATCAGGAAAGCGACGATGTGACCAAGGTCAACCAGCAGGCTGATGCCGCGTTTGGTGGAGAGAACGATGCAGCGGCCGACGATGCCGCCACAATCCGGCCTCCGTCGTCAGTCGCGCCGGACTGACGACGACCAGCGGCAGTCTGGATAGGTATCAGACCTGCCCTGCACGAAAGGGCTTGGCACAACACCTCGAAATATCGGCTGCCGATAGTTCGGCCGTCGACACACTTCAGCCGTCGCGAACACCGTTCGTCCGGTCCACTTTATGCGTCGTCGGGGGATCGAGAACCTGACCGAAACACACGACGGCCACCCGTTTTCCGGTGGCTTTCGCCAGATACATATAGTCGTCAGCGCGTTTGACATAAGTTTGCGGCGTGTCTTCGGCCTTTAGGAACGTAACGCCGACCGCGGCACCCGTGAATGTCACCTGGCCATCGATGGGGATCGGCTTGAACACCCTTTCCATCGTTTCCTGAATATGGGTCTGCATATCGCCCGCAAACTTGCGATCCATGTCGAGAAGAATAGCAAACTCGTCTCCTCCGACCCTGGCGATGAAATCCGTCGCTCGGAAACTTTCGCGAAGTCTCGCCGAGATCGTTCGCAGGACTTCGTCGCCTGCGGAATGCCCCAGACTGTCGTTGACGATCTTGAAGCCGTTGAGATCGATGTAGGCGATGGCGAGCTTTCTGTCATTGAGCAGGTTGCGGGCAACCTCTCCCGCAACAACCTCATCGAAACAGGCTCGGTTTGGGAGTCCTGACAGGGCATCGGTCTGCGCGGAGGTTTTCAGAGCGCTTTCGATAGCGCGCTGCTGCCTGACGCGGGCAGACACATCGACAATGACCTCCACATCGAATGAAACGCCATCGACGATCGTGCGTTGCGCGGAAATCAGGGTTGGGATGATCGTACCATCCGAATGCGCAATTTCAACATCTTCGAGCTCGTAGGCGCCGTCCTCGCGCAATAGCCGGTGCCGTCTGTCGCGGGCGGGATTGTCGATCGCGGCACCCTCGGAAATCAGCTTCTTTCCGTTGATCTCGTCCCATTTCAGGCCGGTGAGCTTCAGATAGGCATCGTTGACTTTGACGTAGCTCGAGGTTTTCGTGTCGCTCGTCGTGATGGCCATGGCAATGGGCGCGGACTCAAACATCCTCATCAGCATCGAGATCAAGTGTTGCGTCGGCAGGACATCAGCCTGGTCCGGATCATGCCAGACATGAGGAGCCTTCACGGATACTTTCCCGTCCAGCGGGACCTCCGTGGGCACGATCTCGGTGATGGTGCCGTACCATTTCACGATCTTGCCGGTCGCATCGCGATGAGGCTTTGCCCGACTGACCATCCATCGCCAGCTGTCGTCGTGCAGACGCATGCGAAACCTGGTTTCGAATGGGTCGCCGGATGGCAGCCATCCAAGCCATTCCCGTCGAACCCGCAAACTGTCGTCCGGATGCATCCGACCGTACCAGTCCGCGATCCGGTCACGCATCCTGGACATCGTCGGGTCTGGCGTTGGCCCCATGAAATTGACAATGCCTTCGGCATCGCTCGACCAGGGAATGTTGGGGCTGAGTTCGATCGACCATCGTGCGTGGTCTTCCGTCTCGGTCAGCGCCTTTTCCATCGACTTGTGACCGGTAACATCGATCGCCGTGACCGAAATGCCGATCGGCTCGCCGGCGTCGTCATCGACCCGCTGGTTCACCACGAGGAGAATGTTCTCACTTCCGGGCGGACGATATTCGTCCACAATCAAAGGCTCGCCCGCAAGGACTCGCTGAAGATCTTTGGTGACCCGGCGCGCCTCTCGTGCCGGCATGAAACTGTGAACGGTGAGCCCGATCATCTGCTCGGGCGTTAATCCCAGCATTGCAGCGAACCGATTGTTTACACTGACATGGCGCAAGTCTGAATCGAGAAAGCAGAGACCGACCGGTGCCGCCTCATAGAGCGTTTCCAGTTGATGGACCCGCTGGAACAGCGAGCCGGTTCCGCGGCGTTCCGTGAGTGGCTTCTGCTTGCTGACAGCGAGAAGCCGTTCTGTCGCATCACCGTCGACAGGTCTGCCAAACAGCCACCCCTGTCCAACGTCGCAACCAAGGCGCTTCAGCATTTCTGCCTGTTCTTCGGTTTCAACGCCCTCGGCAACAACCGTCATGCCAAGGCTTTGCCCCAGCCCAATGACCGAGGCGACGATTTTCCGGCTGCCGCTGTCATGCTGCATGGAGCGCACGAAGCTTGTGTCGATCTTCAGTTTGTCGAAGGGGAACGCGTGAAGCCGCGTCAGGCTGGCAAAGCCGGTCCCGAAGTCGTCGAGGGAGATGCCCATTCCGGCAGACTTGAGCGATGCAATGTTTTCCCTGACGACTGTATCGTCATCGAGCAGTGCGCTTTCCGTCATTTCGATATGGATCCGGTTCATCGGAAACCCGGTTTCCGAGATCATCGAAGCCAGAAAGTGGAAGAGGTCTGGGTCCTGAAACTGCGTCGGCGACAGGTTGATCGCGAGGACAAAGCCTCCCCTCCAGCTTGCAGCTTTGCGACAGGCATCCTGGACGATCTTTTGCGTCAAAGCGCCGATCAGATTGGTGGTTTCGGCGAACGGAATGAAATCTGAAGGTGCGATGGCACCTGCTTCGGAATCGGTCCAACGCGCAAGAACCTCAAAGCCGATGATCGCACCGCTCTGCAGATCGACAAGCGGCTGAAATGCCGGCCAGATCGCATCGGTTGAGAGGGCTTCGGAAAGTCGTCGCTTCGACAAGATGCCGTCCTTGGCGGACGCGGGTCTTTTTGTCGAAACCTGCGGTGCAGATTTCCGATTTGCCGGACCGATATGTCGACCAGAGATCATGGCACTTTCCACACTTGCGGAAAAGCAATGTCAGAGACCGCTTAAGAATAGATTAGCATGGCTTAATTTAAGAAACGATGCGTATCTGTCGGCATCTACATTGGTTCGATGGCCGCCATGAGCTATGACCGCGCTCGTGAGACTACAGGAGCGCGCTGCGGATCTTGCTGATGGCGGCGTCGGGATCCGAGCCATAGGGAATGAGCCCCTTCAACCTGCCATCCGCACCGATCAGGAACAGGTCCATCGTGTGGCTCATGGAATAGCCACCACTCTTGTTCGGCTTCTTTTCCGCAAATGCGCGCCATCCGGCCACCACCCGCCGGATCTCCTCAGGCGTTCCGGTCACCCCCGTGATCCGGTCGGAAAACGCCGTGACATAGCCGTTCATGATGTCAGGGGTGTCTCGCTCCGGGTCGACCGTGAACAGGTAGCTTTTGATCGGCAGGCCATCTTCACCCAGTTCCTTGAGGTATCCAGCAACTTCATAAAGCGTCGTCGGGCAGGCTTCCGGGCAATGCGTGTAGCCGAAATAGACCAGTGACGGGTTGCCCTTGAAGATCGACTGATCGACCGCTTCTCCCCGATCGTTGATCAGGGAGAATGCGGTATTGAATGTGGTGTTTCTTGGCTCATCCTTGAACGTGAAGAAGAGGATTCCGACGAGGACAGTGATGAAGATTGCCGAGATCGTTGTGGCAACCAGCATGAACGGGTTCTTCGTCATCAGTGGTGACCCTCATGAGCGGCGTGAGGCCTTTGCGCACCGGCAAACGGTCCGACGGCAAAATCGACCTCGATCGGCCCGGCCTTTTCAAAGATGAGCGTGACCGCCAGCGTCTCGCCCTCCTTGAAAGGTCTAGAGACATTCGTGAACATGAGATGATAGCCACCGGGTTCCAGCTTGACGGTAGACTTGGCCGGCACGGGGATGCCCTTGTCCAGTTCCCGCATTTCCATCACGGCGCCGGTCATCTTCATCTCGTGGATCTGGACTTCTTCGGCACGATCCGACTTTGCTCCGACAAGCAGATCGGCCGCGCCGGCGTTGTTGATCGTCAGGTAACCCCCTCCGACCTTTGCTACCGGCAGCATGGCGCGGGAATAGGCGGATTCGATCGTGATATTGCCGGTCCCGTGTGCATGCATGTGCTGGGAAGATGCGGTGCCAGGCAGCATTAATGCCACGGCCGCTAGAAGAAATTTCGCTCGGATTGTCGACATGGGTACTCGCCTTTGACGTAGCAGAATTGGTTTTCTTTCTGATCAGCTACGAAGAGGGGGCCCTCTGGCCGAGGTGCCGGTCAGCAGGACGAAGCGAGGAGGGCTTTCGTCGGTTCCGGAATGGGCGTGAACGATCTCGCGCAGGATCGGCGCACCCAACGTATCTGTCGGCAGTGGCAGTATTGATGCCGTCACATGCCGGCAGGCGTCGCAGGAGATCTTGCTTTCACCTTTATGGTGATGCGTTTTCCCGGCTTCCGAGGGAAGGCAAAGATCAGGCAGACTTCCGTCCGGGAGGATGTAGGACGCAATCGCGATGGTCTCGATCGAGCGCGCATTGGCGGTCGGATGGGAATTGGCAAATCCGAGCAACAGAAACGCAAGGCTGCAGAGAATGCGCAACCCTACCTGTCTAATCTGCCCAAAACGCCGGATCATCTCGCCTATCAGCTTATCATGCAGCCCAAGGTCATAATGAGTTACGGCAACCCATGCAATGCGTTGCAACCACGAGGACATTGTGACGCAGATGAGCCGCGCGGGCAGACGACCCGCCCGATCACGTGCAGCGCTGAATTGGCGTCAGAGGCTCACGCCGCTTTCCCGGTCGAAGACGTAGACAAGGTTTTTGTCGATGCCGGCGCGAAACTGCGTTCCGTGTCGCACGGGATAGTCTCCATCGACGATGGCGGTCATCTGCTGGCCGGCAAATTCAAACAGCACATGCGTCTGGGCGCCCGTCGGTTCGACGAGCAGCGTTTCTCCACCGATATTGTCGCCGCCGGCCGTCAGGTGTTCGGGGCGGAGCCCGAGCTTGACGCTCTGGCCGTGTCGCACCTTGCGCAGCGGTGAAATGTCGATTGCGGATCCTTCTGCCAGACGAACGACCGGCCTGTCGTTTTCGCCGTCGATCGTGCCGTCGAGAAGGTTCATCGCGGGTGAGCCGATGAAGCCCGCGACGAAGAGGTTGGCGGGTGTCCGGTAGAGCTCCATCGGCGTGCCGACCTGCTCGATGCGGCCGGAATTGAGGACCACGATCCGGTCGGCAAGGGTCATCGCTTCGATCTGGTCATGCGTCACATAGATGGACGTCGTCCCGACCTTCTGGTGCAGCGCCTTGATCTCGGTGCGCATCTGCACGCGCAGTTTGGCGTCGAGATTGGACAAGGGTTCGTCGAACAGAAAAACGGCTGGATCGCGCACGATTGCCCGTCCCATCGCGACGCGCTGCCGTTGCCCGCCGGAAAGCTGGCTGGGCTTGCGGTCCAGAAGATCTTCGAGCGCCAGCATGCGGGCTGCTTCTCCTACGCGGGTGGCGATGTCAGGCTTGGTGACACCGGCAAGCTTGAGGTTGAAGCCCATGTTCTCGCCGACCGTCATGTGCGGGTAGAGTGCGTAGGACTGGAAGACCATCGCGATGTTGCGCTCCCGCGGCGTCATGGCATTGACCACCGTGCCGCCGATCGTGACTTCGCCGTCGCTGATGTCTTCAAGCCCCGCGATCATGCGCAGCAGCGTCGACTTTCCGCAGCCCGACGGCCCAACCAGGGCGATGAATTCGCCGTCATCGACCGACAGCGAGATATCGTGGACCACTTGGAGCGCGCCGTAGCTCTTGCGAACGTTTGTAAGGCCAACCGATGCCATGATGCTAATCCTTCAATTCAAGACTTTACGGCGCCGGCGGTGAGGCCTGCGATGATGTGTTTCTGGGCCAGGAAGAAGACGATGATCGTCGGCAGGATGGTGAGCGTGATAAAGGCAAGCACCAGTTGCCAGTCGGTGCCGAACTCCCCGCGATAGACCATGATGCCGAGAGGCCACGGATATTTGCTTTCGGTATTCAGCATGATCAGCGGCAGGATGTAGCTGTTCCAGCTGCTAACGAAGGTGACGATGCCGACCGTGGCAACGATCGGCCGCGATAGCGGCAGCGATATGTACCAGAAAAAGCGGATATAGCCGCAGCCATCGACAAAGGCCGCCTGGAACAGCTCTTCCGGCAGGTTGCGGAAATAGTTGCGGAACAGAAGGATGCTCATACCGAGCCCGAATGCGACCTGCGGCAGGATCACGCCCCAATAGGAGTCGAGCAGGCCAAGATCGCGAATACGGATGAACAGCGGGAGAATTGCCGTTGCTGCCGGAAACATCAGCCCAATCAGGAAGTAGTTGAGCAGCTGGTTTGAGCCGAAGAAGCGGATATGCGCAAAACAGAAGGCCGCCATCGATGAGACCACCAGTGTCAGGAACACGGTAACACCCGCGATGATCAGCGAGTTCATCATCTGGCGCCAGTAGCGCTCGCCAAACAGGATATCGACATAGTTGGACCAGACCCATTCGCTGGGCAGTCCGAACGGATTGAGCCGGAGGTCGCCAAGCGTCTTGAAGCCGCCTAATGCCGTGGTCACAAGCGGAACGAGCACGATGGCAGCGACCAGCGACAGCGAAACATAGACATAGAGGCGCGTTGCTGTGGACACGCGGACTGTGGACGATGTGTCAGTCATTGCGCATGAATATCCTTTTGTAACCGAATGCGATCGTTACACAAATGACGAACAGGACGACGCCGACGGCGCTTCCCAATCCGACCTGCATGCGCGTGACGCCGTAGGTGTAGAGAAAGGTGACCATGGTCTGCGTCGAGTTCGACGGACCGCCGCCGGTCAGCGGCATGATCAGGTCGAACAGTTGCAGCGATCCGATGATGGCAAAGAAGACGGACAGGCGCACGGTCGAACCGAGCAAGGGCAGGGTGACGTAGCGGAATTTCTGCCAGCCAGTGGCACCGTCGATTTCGGCCGCTTCCATGACGCTCTTGTCGATCGACTGGAGGCCGGCGATGAACAGCATCATGTGAAAGCCGAAATATTTCCAGATGACGACCGCCAGCACCGCGTAGATCGCAAGATCCCTGTCGGCCAGAACATAGGGCGTCGCGACGCCGAGAAACCCTGCGATTGCGGCAAACAATCCATAGTCACCGTCATAGACGAAGCGCCAGATGAGACCGGCGGCCACGTCGGCCAGAACATAAGGTAGAAAGAAGATCAGCCGGAATGCGACGACGCCCCTGATTTTCTTGCCGAGCATCACAGCGAGCCAGATTGCCAGCGGCACCTGCAGCAGCAGGGACACGACGATGATCAGGCCATTGTTGATCAAAGCCGTCGAAAAGGCGGCGTTGTTGAACAGCACCTCGAAATTGCGAACGCCCACAAATTCAGTCGGCGTGCCGTAGCCGTTCCAGCGATAGAAACTGTACCACGCGGCTTCGCCCATGGGCAGGATCACAAAGAGCGTGAACAGAAGCAGGGCAGGCGGCAGGAAGATGATCAGCGCCGGCAATCGGCCACGCGCGGTCGGGCTTTTGTAGCGGACCTTTTCCGGCACACCCATGACGGAGGCGCCGCTGATCTTCGCGGTCATGTTGTTCATCCGGTCTATCCTTGTCGCACCAATTCAGAAGTGCCGTTGCCGGTGACGGCGCTGCCGCCACCGGCTTGTCGGCTTACTCCAGTTCGGTCGCGTCCTGGATTGCCTGCGCTCCCTCTTCGGCGGTCATCTGCCCGGCGAGAATTTCGACCGAGACATCATTGACGACGCGGCCAACCGATGGACCGAGATCCTGGTCGAAGAAGTTCTGGTGCCAGGTGGATGCGGCGAGCTGGTCGGCAGATTCCCGCATCAGCGGGTTTTTCAAGCCTTCCTCGGCATCGACAGCCGCAGGAATGATCATCCCTTCGGAGGCCATCTGCCGCTCCATCTCCTGACTGGTCAGGAAGCGAAGGAAATCGACAGCCGCCGGCGAAGCGTTCTTGCTGACGCCCCAGCCGTTCAGCCCGCCCAGCGTATCGGTGGCTTTGCCGGCGCCGCCTTCGACAATCGGGAACCCGAAGCGGCCGATGTTGTCGGCAGCAAGCCCCTTGCCGTCGCCGGCATTCTTGCGCTGGTTTGGCTCGGTATTTTCAAAGCCGAGAAGCATTGCAGCCCGTCCATCGCCGAACGCACCAAGCGTCTGCGGCCAGTTGGCGCCAAGATAGCCGTTCTGGAAAGGCTGAAGCTTCCCGAGCTCTGCCAGTTGCTCGCCGGCCTTGATCACCGCAGGGTGCATGAAGCCTTCGCCTTCCTTGTTCTTGGCGGCTTCGAACACCGCTTCGCCGCCATTGCGCATGACGAGGAAGCTCCAGTAGAAATGCAGCGGCCACTTATCGCCACCGCCACCTGCGATCGGTGCAATGCCGGCACCTTTCAACGTCTTGACCGCTCCCAGGAAATCGTCCCAGGTCTTGATGTCTTCGGCCTTGACGCCTGCCTTGGCGAACAACTCCTTGTTGTAGAAGAAGCTGACGGTCCCCATGCGGTAAGGGACGGCATAGATCTTGTCATCGAATGTCAGGCCGGCGACGGCGGCTGGCTTGTAGGTCTTGGCCCATTCGCCGCCGTTTGCGTTCATGGCCTCTGTCAGGTTCATCAGGGCGCCCGTCTGGGACTGCTGACGAAGAACGCCGCCACCCCAGCTGTAGAAGAAGTCAGGCGCCGCGTCGGACTGCAGAAGCGTCGGCAACTTGGCCTTGAACGCTTCGTTTTCGAGAAACTGCAGCTGGATATCGACATCCGGATGCTGCGTTTCATATTTCTTGGCGATGTCTTCCCACGTCTTGATATAGGCGGGTACGGTTTCGACGTGCATCCACTTGACGACCGTTTGTGCAGCAGTTGCCGTATGGGTCCCGAACAGCGTCGAAAGTGCAGTGGCTGCGGCGAGCGCAGTGATCCGAACGCCCGTATAGGACGTTGCCTTGTGGTGATAGGTCATTCTTCCTCCTCCAAAGGGAAACAACCATCCTCAATTTTTCCCTTATGCGGATTAATTCAAACGACATTTGCATCATTGTCAACCACACTCGCTGAAGTTTTGCTCACATTGGCTTGACAAGAGGCAGTTCGTCGACGCTATTTAATTCGCGATCCGACATAAATATCGGAATCAAACGTCATAGCGATACGGGCATCCGGCTTTCCATGAAGACTGCAGATCCAGAATTGATGCGGGCGATCAATCGTTTCACGGTGCTGGACAAGATCCGCAGGCGCGGCCCGATTTCCCGGGTCGAGATCAGCGAACGTTCGCAGCTGTCGACCACGACCGTTTCGGCTATCACTGCCTCTCTGCTCGACGACGGACTGATCCTGACGAGGCACGAGGGCGATATCAGAAATACGGCGGCACGGGGCAGGCCGCGGGTGATGCTGGAGCTCAACCCGGATGCGGCACGCGTCGTCGGCGCAAAGATCGCCAATAACCGCCTCGTTTTCGCGCTGACGAATTTCTGCGGCGAGGTTCTGTCGCAGCTCACCATCCCTGTCCGCGTCGACAGGCTGCCGATCGGCGTGATCAGCGATCTCGTCGAAGACGGCGTGCGGCGGTGCATCGTCGATGCCGGTCTTTCGTTGAGCGACATCGACACAGTCTGCTTAGGCCTGCCAGGGGTTGTCGAACATCGCACCGGAAAGGTGCGCTCCAGCCCTATCTTTCGCGAGACGGATATCAATTTCGCCGAGGAAATGACGAGCCGGCTCGGCCTTCCGACCATCGTCGAAAGCGATGCGCACGCGATCGCTTTGTCGCATCACTGGTTCGGTCAAGCCCGGGACCTCGACGATTTCGTCATCGTCTCGCTTGAGCAGACGTTGGGGCTCGCCCTTCTTCACAACGGGCAGGTGTTCCGTGGAGCTGGCGGTCTCAGTCATAATCTCGGCGACCTGGTGCTCGGCGCGACATCCGAGGAGACGCTCAGGCTTTCGGCGGTTGCCGGCGAGACAGCCATTTTCGGCGAGCAGCAGCTGGTGGGGCATTTCGCCGAAGCCGTGCGGCTCGGGCGCGGTATGGCGCATGCGCAGGCGCTGATCGCCTCCGAGAACAATCCCTTGTCGGGCGCCGCTATTAGGGCCGGCGAAGCTGTCGGGCTGGCGATTGCCAACATCGTCACGCTGTTCGGTCCGCCCCGCGTCATCATCGTCGGCTCGACGCTGGGGCTCGGCGCGGTGTTTACCGACAGCCTGCAGCAATCCTATTCCCGCGCGATCCCGAGCTCGATCAGCGAAGTCGCCGAACTGGTTTTCGACCAGTCGACCGATGAAGCCTGGGCGCAGGGAGCGGCGGTCGTCGCTCTGCGGGAGCTTTACGAGTCGCCCTGGGGAACGACAGGTCCCGCTTCGAGCCTCTAGCGCAGGCGAACCACATATTTGCAACTTTGGGAGGAGACTATGCAAAAACTCGGCATCGGCATCATCGGATGCGGCAACATATCGTCAGCCTATCTGAAAGCGATGGCGTCTTTCCCGGTCCTCGACATCCGCGGCATCGCCGACCTCAATCACGGTCTGGCGGAGCAGCGCGCCGGAGAATTCAACCTTTCGGCCAAGAGCATCGATGAGTTGCTCGGCGATCCGGAGATCCAGCTGATCGTCAACCTCACCGTGCCCAAGGCGCATGTGGAGGTCGGTCTTCGCGCCCTTGCTCATGGCAAGCATACCTATTCCGAAAAGCCGCTCGGGATTACCTTTGCGGAAGGCAAGAAGCTGGCAGAGACCGCGAAGACGACTGGTCTTCGGATCGGCGCGGCACCCGATACGTTCCTCGGCGGCTCGCACCAGACGGCGCGGTCGATCATCGATACGGGCGTGCTGGGAACGCCGGTTGGCGGAACCGCCACCTTCATGTGCCCCGGCCACGAACGTTGGCATCCAAACCCGGATTTCTACTATGAGGCCGGCGGCGGCCCGATGCTCGATATGGGGCCTTACTACATCACCGACCTCGTCAACCTTCTGGGTCCGGTTGCCAAAGTCGCGGGCTTTGCGGTCACTCCGCGCAACGAGCGCACGATCACCAGCGAACCTCGCAACGGCCAGAAGATCCCGGTGCATATTCCCACGCATGTTTCGAGCGTCATGGCGTTTGAAAACGGAGCCGTGGTGCAGATCAGCATGAGCTTCGACGTCGCGGGTCACAAGCATGTGCCGCTCGAGGTCTACGGTGCCGAGGGAACGCTGATTGTCCCCGATCCGAACCACTTCGGCGGCGACATTCAGCTGCTGAAGAAAGGCGGCAGCTTCGAGCTGCAGCCGACGACGGAACCCTATGCGGATGGCAATTACCGGTCGCTCGGCGTTGCGGACATGGCTCATGCCATCCTGTCCGACCGCCCGCATCGGGCAAGCGGCGACCTGGCTCTGCATGTCCTTGAGGTCATGGAAGCCTTCGGCACCGCGGCAGACACAGGGCAGACCGTTGACATCACTACCAAGCCCGAGCGGCCGGCACCGCTTTCGCAATCCTTGATAGACGGGCAGATCGCCCGCTGACACCACACTGGAGGAGACTGATATGCGCGAAGCTTTGATCGTATGGGGTGGCTGGAGCGGGCATGAACCGCAGGAATGCGCTCATGTCATAAGGGACATTCTTCAGGAAGATGGTTTCAAGGTCTATCTTGAAAACACGACGGAAGCGTTTGCAGATCCTTCCATTCACGACCTGTCCCTGATTGTGCCGATCATGACCATGTCGAAGATCGAGAAGGAAGAGGCGAAAAACCTCGCGTCTGCCGTCGAAAACGGCGTCGGCATCGCCGGTTACCACGGTGGCGCCGGTGACGCGTTTCGCGAATGCGTCGAATACCAGTTCATCATTGGCGGCCAGTGGGTGGCCCACCCCGGCAACATCATCGACTACACCGTCAATGTGACCCGCCCGGACGACGAGTTGATGCAGGGCATCAGTGATTTCCCATACACGTCCGAGCAATACTACATGCACGTGGACCCTTCGAACGAGGTGCTTGCGACGACCACGTTCAATGGCGATCACGCCTACTGGATCGACGGCGTTGTCATGCCTGTCGTCTGGAAGCGCAAATACGGCAAAGGGCGCGTCTTCTATTCGTCGCTTGGCCATGTGGCGAAGGAATTCGACGTGCCGCAGATGAAGACGATCTTCAGACGTGGTGCAAACTGGGCGGCGCGCTGATGGTTGCCTGACGCTCAGTCCACCCGATCTCCGACAAGCATGGCTCGGCTCTCATGAAAATCTCGGCGATAAAGCCCTATGTCACCAAACTCGGTGTTCGCAACCAACTGCTTCTCAAGGTGGAAACGGAGGAGGGGATTTATGGTTGGGGCGAGTCGGGCCTGTCATATCGAGAGAAGGCGGTTCTCGGGGCGATCGATCACTACAGCCGGTTTCTGATGGGTCGCGATCCGATGCATTGCGGCGCGCTGTGGCAGGAGATGTATCGAAGCCAGTATTTTGAGGGCGGCCGGGTGTTGACGGCGGCGATCTCTGCCCTCGACATCGCCTTTCACGATATCAAGGGCAAGGCTCTCGGAGTGCCCGTCTACCAGTTGCTCGGAGGCCGGCAGCGCGACCGGGTGCCGGCCTTCGCGACAACCTCTGCCGAACCGGGACCAGAGATGGTGGAGCAGGCGCTGCTTTTGAAAGACCAGGGATGGCGGTGCATCCGGATGATCGCCACCGGCCAGGAAAATAGCGATCGTTTCGAACCGCGCGAGTCGATCGCGACGACGGCCGAGTGGGTCACGCGGGTGCGCGAGGCCGTGGGTCATGAGATAACGCTTGGCGTCGAGTACCATCATCGCCTCAGCGTCGCCGAGGCCGCCTCGTTCTGTCAAAAGCTGCCGCGGGGCACTCTGGATTTCATCGAGGAACCGATCCGCGACGAGACGCCCGGTGCCTACGGAGCACTGCGCAGAATGACGGAGATACCGTTTGCTATCGGCGAGGAGTTTTCGTCGAAATGGCAATTCCTTCCCTATGTCGAACGTGACCTCCTGCAGTTCTGCCGCATCGACATCTGCAATGTCGGCGGTTTCACCGAAGCGATGAAGATTGCCGGTTGGTGCGAGGCGCATTACGTCGACCTCATGCCGCATGCGCCGCTTGGCGCCGTATGCACGGCGGCCTCCGTCCACCTTGCCGCAGCCGTCGCCAACTTCGCTTGGCTGGAATGCCGCAACTCACCGACAGAGCAGCTGGGTTTCGGTGACCCCGCAACCTACCCGAAACAGATCGGGATGGATGGAGCCTTCTACCGCGTGCCGGACGAGCCGGGTCTCGGTGTCGATGTCAATGAATCGCTTCTTCAGGCGTCGAGCTTCGAATACAGCGAGCCGCCGCACCTGCGCCGCGATGACGGCTCTTTCACCAACTGGTGAGATCGGGACCAACCGTGTTCGTATCGTGGGTGAACGCGGATGCGCGTCCTTGGTTGATCCGCCGTGCCTAATCTCAACGGAACAAAATCCGGCTCCGCGGGTTGTCCTCCGCGCATTCGAAAGTGAATGCAGAACTTGGAGGAACACCATGAAAAAACTTAGCTTTGGCCTCGCTGCAGTCCTTCTTTCGGCATCCGCCGTTCTGGCTCAGACAGAGCCTAAGACGACCGAGACGACACCAGCGGTGAGCACCTCCGGCGAAACAAATCCGGCCGCACCGGTTGCTGGCAAGAACAGCTTCACAGAGGCGCAGGCAAAATCGAGAATCGAAGAAGCCGGTTACGCGGAAGTCTCCGGTCTCAAGCTGGACGACCAGGGCATCTGGCGCGCCATGGGTACCAAGGACGGCAAGCACGGCAACGTGGCGCTGGACTTCCAGGGCAATGTGGTGATGGCGAAGTAAGCCTGATCGTCCCAACAACAATAACGAATACGAAGAGGAAATTCCCATGCGTACCATTACTGGACTTTACGACAGCTACGATGACGCCCGCGCCGCGGTGAAGGCTCTCGAAGATGCTGGCGTGTCATCCGACGACATCAGCATCGTGTCGCACAAGAACGGCAAAGAAGATATCGAAGGCCAGGGCAGCAACGCTGCTGAAGGCGCGGGCACAGGCGCTGGCATCGGTGCCGTCGCTGGTGGCGCCGGTGGTCTTCTGGCCGGTCTCGGAATGCTCGCAATTCCAGGCGTTGGCCCGGTTGTAGCAGCTGGCTGGCTTGCAGCAACGGCAGCCGGTGCTGTCGCTGGCGCAGTGGCCGGTGGCGCAGCAGGCGGTATCGTCGGTGCAATGATCGAATCCGGTGTGTCGGAGAAGGACGCCCACCTTTATGCCGAAGGCGTACGCCGCGGCGGTTCGCTGGTCGTCGCCAAGGTCGATGACGACAAGGCAGTGGCTTCTGAAGCGATCCTGACCCGTTCGCGTTCTGTCGATCTCAACGAGCGTCGTACAGCCTACACCAATGATGGCTGGTCGCAGTTCGACGACAACGCTGATCCTTACACACAGGACCAGATCGATGCCGAGCGCGGTCGCTACCGCACCAACACTCCGATCTGATCCATATTCTGAAAGGGCGGTCTTCATGGCCGCCCTTTCTCTATGCCGGGCAACTGCCGGCGACTCCGCAAGGCGGCATCGATCTGTCAACTTGTGCTTTGTCAAAACCAACACGCAGCACCGCAAATTTTGGCTGGGCCGCGAACTCGATAGTAGCACTCGGGTACAATTCGCGTGAAAATAGCCAGCTACAACGTCAACGGCATCAACGGGCGGATCGATATCCTCCTCCAGTGGCTGGAGGAATCGCAGCCTGATGTCGTGTGTCTGCAGGAGCTCAAAGCGCCTGATCAAAAGTTTCCCATCAAAGCCATTGAAGCAGCCGGTTACGGCGCCGTGTGGCACGGGCAGAAATCCTGGAATGGCGTGGCGATTCTAGCGCGCGGCGAAGAGCCGCTGCTGACTCGAAAGGGCCTCCCTGGCGATCCTGACGATGTCCAAAGCCGCTATATCGAAGCCCTAGTGGACGGTATCCTCATCGGCAACGTCTATCTTCCGAATGGTAATCCTTCACCCGGCCCGAAATTCGATTACAAGCTCGCGTGGCTTTCGCGACTGCAGGACTATGCCGCCGAGCTGATAGAATTAGACGTTCCGGTCGTCATCGCGGGTGATTACAACATCATACCGACCGAACTCGACGTCTATAAGCCTGAGCGATGGGCAGATGATGCGTTGTTCCGGGCCGAAGTTCGCAATGAATTCAGGGAGCTTCTCGCGCAGGGCTGGACGGATGCCATTCGCAGGTTACATGCCGACGAGCGCATCTACACCTTCTGGGACTACATCCGGAATGCGTATGGGCGAAACGCAGGACTTCGCCTCGACCATTTCCTGTTGAGCCCAGGTCTCGCAGACGACCTCTCGCGAGCCGAGGTCGACAAGCATGTTCGGGGCTGGGCCCACACGAGCGACCATGCACCTGTATGGATAGAGTTGTTAGACGATCTTAAAAAAGGAGCTGAGTGATGGAAGGCCATTGGACAAACGAACTTCGCCAGAAGGTTGAGGCACTCGTCGACGAATACGTTGCAGCTGGAGCATCCCAGAGCGATGTGCTCGATGTCGTAGCAAAGACAGGGGTCGATCTGCGGCTTCCGAAAACCGATGAGCCTGATCGCGCCAGCGACAAGGCTGTTGTCGAGGAACCCGCCAACGATTGGCCGGCTGCGACGTAAGGCTGCGCGGAGGGGCGTGACGATCACGTTGCCGCGGACTACCATAACCGCCCGGCATGGCGGTTATGGCTCACATACGGGAAGGGAACAGAAACATGACAAAGCGGATCGTTTTCACTGGCGGCACCGGAAAAGCCGGCAAGCATGCGGTATCGTATCTTCTGGCGAAGGGATACTCGGTCCTGAATGTCGATCTGAAACCGCTCGATATGACCGGCGTGAATACGCTGATCACGGATATCACCGACAGCGGCCAGGTCTTCAATGCGTTGACGACGCATTTCGGGTTCTCCGGCTTCGAAGACGGCGCACCGCCATCAGCACCCGATGCGGTCGTCCATTTCGCAGCGGTTCCACGCGTGCTGATCGAGCCTGATAACAAAACATTCGAAGCCAATGTCATGGGCACCTATAACGTGCTGGAAGCCGCCATGAAGCTCGGCGTACGCAAAGTCGTGATTGCTTCAAGCGAGACGACCTACGGCGTCTGCTTTGCCGAAGGTGACAAGAATTTCCACGCGTTTCCGCTGGAAGAAGATTACGACAGCGATCCGATGGACAGCTACGGATTGTCGAAAGTCGTCAACGAAAAGACCGCTCGCGCTTTTGCCATGCGCTACGGGGCCGACGTCTATGCTCTGCGCATCGGAAATGTGATCGAGCCTGACGAATACGACAATTTCGCAGATTTTCTTGAACAGCCGATGTCGCGAAAACGTAATGCGTGGAGCTACATCGACGCGCGCGACCTTGGTCAGATCGTCCATCTCTGCGTGGAGAAAGACGGGCTTGGCTATCAGGTCTTCAACGCAGTCAACGACACGATCACCGCCGAGCTCCCAACCGCCGAATTCCTCGCAAAATATTGTCCGGATACGCCGGTCTGGCGCGAGATGGGTCGGGATGAAGCGCCGCTCTCGAACCGCAAGGCCCGCGAAGTTTTAGGCTTCCGCGAAGAGCATCCCTGGCGGCGATATATGCTTCGCTGAGCTGCCAGATTGTCCGCTTCCGCGAGGGCGGGGGAACTTGAAATGGATGCGGACGTCAGCCTATCGGAGGGGCTGGCGTCATCTCCGGCAAGCGGTTAGCAATAGTTCTAGACGAAGCCGCAGCTTCATCTTTGATCGCGAAGGCATAAGGCGCGCCGCTGTCGCATCAGCCTTAGCTGGGGCACGGGGACGAGGGCATGGGAGACGACAACGCATGCTGCAGATAATCGAACAGCTGGAACAACGCAGGGCTGAGGCGCGTCTCGGAGGGGGCCAAAGACGGATCGACGCCCAGCACGCGAAGGGCAAGCTGACGGCGCGCGAGCGGATAGAGGTCCTGCTGGACGAGGGCTCCTTCGAGGAGTTCGACATGTATGTCACCCATCGCTGCACGGATTTCGGCATGGAGACCCAGAAGGTGGCCGGCGACGGTGTCGTGACCGGCTGGGGCACCATCAACGGGCGCCAGGTCTATGTCTTCAGCCAGGATTTTACCGTGCTCGGCGGGTCTCTGTCCGAGACCCATGCCCAGAAGATCTGCAAGATCATGGATATGGCGGTAAAGGTCGGAGCTCCGGTCATAGGCCTCAACGATTCCGGCGGTGCTCGCATCCAGGAAGGCGTCGCCTCGCTCGGCGGCTATGCGGAAGTGTTTCGCCGCAATGCCGAGGTTTCCGGCGTCATCCCGCAGATCTCGGTGATCATGGGACCATGCGCCGGCGGCGCCGTCTATTCGCCTGCCATGACCGACTTCATCTTCATGGTGCGCGACACGTCCTATATGTTCGTGACGGGCCCGGACGTGGTGAAGACCGTGACGAACGAGATCGTGACAGCCGAAGAACTGGGGGGCGCCACGACCCATACCCAGAAATCCTCGGTCGCGGATGCCGCATTCGAAAACGACGTGGAAGCGCTGGAAGCGGTCAGGCAGCTGTTCGACTTTCTGCCTCTCAACAATCGCCAGAAGCCCCCGGTTCGCCCTGTCCATGACGACCCGTCGCGGCTGGAGATGCGGCTCGATACGCTGATCCCAGATAGCGCGGCCAAGCCCTATGACATGAAGGAACTGATCACGGCACTTGCCGATGAAGGCGACTTCTTCGAGATCCAGGAAGCCTTTGCGAAAAACATCATCACCGGTTTCATTCGCATGGAAGGACAGACGATCGGCGTCGTTGCCAACCAGCCGATGGTGCTGGCCGGCTGCCTCGATATCGATTCGTCGCGCAAGGCGGCGCGGTTCGTGCGGTTCTGCGATGCGTTTTCCATTCCGCTGCTGACGCTGGTCGATGTGCCGGGCTTCCTTCCGGGCACGGCGCAGGAATATGGCGGCGTCATCAAGCACGGCGCAAAGCTGCTGTTTGCCTATTCGCAGGCCACCGTGCCGATGGTGACGCTGATAACCCGCAAGGCATATGGGGGCGCGTATGACGTGATGGCGTCCAAACATATCGGCGCCGATATCAACTATGCCTGGCCGACGGCTGAGATCGCCGTGATGGGCGCTAAAGGTGCGACCGAGATCCTGTATAGGTCGGAGCTTGACGATCCGGACAAGATCGCAGCCCGCACCCGGGAATACGAGGAACGGTTCGCCAACCCGTTTATCGCGGCAGAGCGTGGCTTTATCGACGATGTGATCATGCCGCATTCGTCGCGCCGTCGTATCGCAAGGGCATTTGCTTCACTGCGAAACAAGCAGGTGCAGACCCACTGGAAAAAGCACGACACAATCCCGCTGTGAGGCTCTAAGCATGATCAAGAAAATCCTGATCGCCAATCGCGGCGAAATTGCCTGCCGGGTCATCCGGACCGCCAAGCGGATGGGTATCGCAACCGTCGCCGTCTACTCGGACGCTGATCGTGATGCGCTGCATGTGAGGATGGCGGATGAGGCGGTTCATATCGGTCCAGCACCTTCCGACCAGTCCTATATCGTCATCGACCGTATTCTCGATGCCGTCGCGAAAACAGGCGCAGATGCCGTCCACCCTGGATACGGGTTTCTGTCGGAAAACGCCCTGTTCGCAGCAGCGCTCGAGAAAGCCGGCATCATCTTCATCGGTCCGCCGGTCAGGGCGATCGAAGCGATGGGCGACAAGATCACGTCCAAGAAGATCGCCGCCGAAGCGGGCGTTTCGACCGTGCCGGGTCACATGGATCTCATTGCGGATGCCGATGAGGCCGTAAAGATTTCCTCCTCGATCGGCTATCCGGTCATGATCAAGGCGTCTGCCGGCGGTGGCGGCAAGGGCATGCGGATCGCCTGGAACGATGCCGAAGCCCGGGAAGGTTTCCAGTCATCCAAAAACGAGGCGAAGTCTTCCTTTGGCGACGATCGCATCTTCATCGAAAAATTCGTGACGCAACCGCGTCACATCGAGATCCAGGTACTCGGCGACCAGCACGGGACCACGCTCTATCTCGGGGAGCGCGAATGCTCGATCCAGAGGCGAAACCAGAAGGTTATCGAGGAAGCGCCGTCTCCCTTCCTCGATGAGCAGACCCGGAAAGCGATGGGCGAGCAGGCCGTCTTGCTCGCAAAGGCCGTTGGTTATTTCTCCGCAGGAACAGTCGAATTCATCGTCGACGGCAACAGGAATTTCTACTTCCTCGAAATGAACACCCGGCTGCAGGTCGAGCATCCCGTGACGGAGCTAATTACCGGCGTCGATCTCGTCGAACAGATGATCCGGATCGCGGCCGGTGAAAAGCTGGCCCTCAGCCAGGACGACGTGAAGCTTGAAGGCTGGGCGATCGAAAGCCGGCTCTATGCCGAAGATCCCTATCGCAATTTCCTGCCGTCGATCGGCAGGCTCAGCCGCTACCGTCCACCGGTCGAGGGCGTCAAGCACGATGGCACGATCGTGCGCAACGATACCGGCGTCTTCGAGGGTGGCGAGATCTCGATGTACTACGACCCGATGGTCGCCAAGCTCTGCACCTGGGCGAAAGACAGGACGGCTGCGATCGATGCGATGGCGACAGCGCTCGACGGTTTTGAGGTCGAGGGCATCGGCCACAACCTACCCTTCCTCTCGGCGGTTATGAGCCAGGAGCGTTTCCGCTCCGGCAACTTAACGACCGCCTATATCGCCGAGGAGTTTCCCGATGGCTTTTCCGGTGTGCATCCCGATGCGGATGCGTTGCGGACGCTGGCAGTGATTGCGGCGTTTGCGCATCAGGTGATCAGGCAGCGGGCGCTGCAGATCTCAGGAACGCTTGCGACCGCTGGCCGCGTGACGGCAAAGGACTGGATCGTGGCACTGGCAGACGCTGAGGAAACGGTCACGATCGAGACCGGTTCGGCACAAAGCGCCGTCGTATTTGCAGATGGCAGTCGCTTCGCGATCTCTTCGGACTGGCTGCCCGGCAAGCGACTTGCCAGTTTTACCATCGGTGACAGAGTTGCCGAAATGAAAATCGATCTGATCGGATCGGCCATCCGGCTACGTTGGCGCGGTATGGATGTCAGGGCGCGGGTGCGTTCACCGCGTGTTGCGCAGCTTGCCCGACTGATGCCGGTCAAGGTCCCGCCGGATATGTCGCGAATGCTGCTCTGCCCGATGCCCGGTGTCATCACCTCGGTCACGGTCGGCGTGGGCGATCAGGTCGAAGCAGGTCAGACGCTGGCGACTGTCGAGGCGATGAAGATGGAAAATGTCCTGAAGGCGGAACGTCGTGGCGTGGTGAAGCGGGTGACAGCATTGCCCGGCCAGAGCCTCGCGGTTGATGAACTGATCATGGAATTCGAGTAAGGCCCGCCGACGATTTCTCAGGAAACGGTGTCGACGTCCACATACAGGGTCAACGGTTCAGCGGTTCTTGAGAACCGTGCAGGAAACGCCGTGGGCTTTGATTTCATTGCAAAGCTTGACTGCAGCGGCCCGGCTTTCCTCACCGATGCGGGCTGCGTATCGCGGACGACGACCGAAATTTCCGCCGCGCTGGCGCACGATAAGTGCCCGTTCGGCATTAAGCGGCGAGGGCAGTTTCGCAACCGAGGCGGCAAATAGCCGGCCGGCAACGCCAGGGTTATAATGCGCGGCGAGCTGGACACCCCAAGGCGCCCAGTCGGCTGACGCACCGAGAACCGGATCGTTGATGCGACGAGTGTCCGCCAGCGCGACGCAGGCGTCCTTAAACGGTTTTTGAGGGTCCAGATCGGGTGCGGCAACCGCCGGAGCATTGTCTCTCCAGACTTCCGCGGGATAGCCTGTAATCGCGAAGACGTAGTCCCGCGTCTCCATCGGCAGGCTTCCCGAGGTGAGGAACCTCTGCAGCCGTGCTTCGCCGGCATTGTAAGCGGCCGCCGAGAGACCGAAATTGCCGAACTTACCTCTCATTTCAGCGAGATATGTCGCGGAGGCATCAAGCGCTTCGAGAACGTTGAAGCTGTTGTTCAAACCGCGTAGACGGGCCGTATCCGGCATGAATTGCGCGATGCCCTGTGCGCCTTTCGGGCTGACTGCTTCAGGCCGAAAAAGGCTCTCGCGCCATATCAGGCGGGCGAAAAAGGCGGGCGGGATCTTCTGTTCTGTCGCGAAATGTTCGATTGCGTGACAGAGATCGACGTTGTACGTCTCCTTGGCGATGCAGAGCGCTTCGTCGCCGTCGCGCCGCTCGTAGAGGCACTCCGTCTCTTTGGTTGGTTCCGGAGGTGCGGTCTCGGCAGCGACGGGGTCGGCAAAGGCAGCCGCGACCATCAAAGCGCCAGCGCTCAGAAGTTGGAATTCCCTCTTCAACAAAACCCGCTCTCTTCTATCCGCTTGCATGTCCGCCGCCCAGTGTCACGACAGAGGCGATCTTTGGCGCAGCCTTCTTCTTGACGACATCCTCCAGCGTTACCGGCCGAAGCCCCTGCGCATCGACGCCAACATCAAACTGCCGTGGCAGCGGTTTGAGCCGGCCATGCGAGTGGCCGTGGAGGTTGATCGATTTCTTGCCCATCTTGTTCCAGGTGCGAAACGCGTAGTGGCAGAGGATCAGATGGACATCGTCGATATGAAGCTCATGATAGTGCTGCACGGACGTCCAGCCACTGGCCGACGTCGTGGTCTCCGGGTCGTTATTGCCGATGATCAGGTGTTTGCGGCCGTTGAGCTTCTCCAGTAGCCCATCGCAATCGCCACCGCGTACCGACATGAAATCGCCGAGATGCCAGACATCGTCGTCAGCGCCGACTATATCATTCCAGTATTGAATGAGTGCCTCGTCGTGCGCGACGATGTCCAGGAACGGTCGCCGGTCGATGCGCAACACGCGAGTATCGGCAAAATGGGTGTCGCTTGTGAAGTAGATCATGTGGTTTTAACCGGACCGCGCGAGAAGGACAGCCGCATCTATAACGGACATGCTGGTGCTATGCGGTCTCTGTCTTGGCCTCCAGATTTTCTGCCTTAGCTTTGCGACCGCTGAAGATGCGCCGTACGAGCACGAAAAACAGCGGGACGTAAAGCGTTGCAAGGATCGTCGCCGTGATCATGCCGCCGATGACCGCCGTACCGATCGCGATGCGGCTCTGTGCACCCGCGCCGGACGAAATTGCAAGCGGCAAAACGCCGAAGATGAAGGCAAGACTGGTCATCAGGATCGGTCTTAGCCGCAGGCGGGCGGCTTCCATGGCCGAATCGTAAGCGCTCTTGCCGGACCGTTCCGCCTGTTCCGCGAACTCGACGATCAGAATCGCATTCTTTGCAGAAAGGCCCATCGTGGTCAGAAGGCCGATCTGGAAGTAAACGTCGTTCTCCAGTCCGCGCAACGTGACAGCACAGACCGCTCCGATGATGCCAAGCGGGATGATGAGCATGACCGAGAACGGGATCGACCAGCTTTCGTAAAGTGCTGCAAGACATAAGAAGATGACGAGAAGCGACAGCCCGTAGAGGATGGGCGCTTGTCCGGCGGACAGTCTTTCCTGGTACGAGAGACTGCTCCAGGCCACCGACGTCCCGGGCAGGTCCGCGGCCAGTTCCGTCATACGGTCCATTGCCTGACCGGAGCTTAGGCCCGGTCCCGCTTGTCCCTGGATTTCATAGGACTGCAACCCGTTGAACCGCGTGAGCGTTGTCGGCGCCTGCGACCAGCTCGTCTTGGCAAACGAAGAGAACGGTGCCATTTCGCCGCTTGCCGTGCGCACATACCAGCCATCGAGATCCTCGACAGCGCCGCGGTGGGCGGCGTCACCCTGGACGTAGACCCGCTTCACGCGCCCACGATCCACAAAATCGTTGACATAGACGCCACCCCAGGCTGCGCTCAGGGTTGCATCGACATCGGACTGCTGGATCCCGAGTGCGCCGACCTTTTCGTCGTCTATGTCGATCTGTAACGTCGGGACGTCTTCAAGTCCGCTCGGACGTACGCGCGCAAGTGTCGGATCCGCAGTCGCCGCAGCGAGAAGCTGGTCGCGCCGCTGCTTGAATTCCGTCAGGCTGAGATCGCCATTGTTCAAAAGTTGCATGGTGAAGCCGTTGGACTGACCCAGTCCCTGCACCGATGGCGGTGTCAGCGCAAAGAACTGGGCGTCGCGCAAGGAGCGCCCGAGCGCGGCTGTGGCACGCGCCACAATCGAGGCGGCCGCGTTCTCTTCGCCCACTCGTTCGTCCCATGGCTTGAACTGCACAAAACCCTGACCGACGTTCTGGCCGGAGCCGCTGAAACGGAAACCCGAAATCGTAAACAGGCCAGCAATATTCGCCTGTTCCGGTCCGAGGAAGTGGTCTTCGATCGCGGCTGCGGTCTCGACGGTGCGAACGCGTGTTGCGCCGGGCGGAAGCGTGTATTGAACGACGCCGTAACCTTGATCCTCAACCGGAAGAAAGCCGCCGGGAAGTTGGAGGAAGAGAAACACGACGGCGCCGACCAGCGCACAAAAAGCGATGATCGAAAGCCAGATCCTGCGGATGGCGATCGTGACGGCCGCGAGATATGTCTTTTGAACCCAGCCGTAACCGCGGTCGAACATCGTCCCAAACCGCCGGATCAGGCCGCCAGTTCGCTTTGGCGCATCCTCTTTGCCGCGTGGTTTCATCAGCGTTGCGGTCAGGGCCGGAGTCAGCACCAGCGCCACCACGACCGACAGAACCATTGCGGAGATAACAGTAACCGAGAACTGCCGGTAAATGACCCCGGTTGAGCCGCCGAAGAATGCCATCGGAACAAACACCGCCGACAGGACCAGCGCGATCGCAATCAACGCCGTCTGGATTTCACCCATCGAGCGAAGCGTCGCGTCTCGGGGGCTTAAGTCCGGCTCCTCCTCCATGACTCGTTCGACATTCTCGACGACGACGATCGCGTCATCGACCAGAAGACCGATCGAAAGGACCAGTCCGAATAGGGTGAGCGTGTTGATCGAATATCCGAACAGTGCGAGCACGCCGAACGTGCCGAGCACGACGACCGGGACGGCAAGTGCTGGAATAAGCGTCGCGCGCCAGCTGCGCAGGAAGACGAACATGACGATGACGACAAGAACGATCGCCTCGATCAGTGTCTTCACCACTTCCTCGATCGAAAGCCGGATGAACTCGGTGGAGTCACGAGGGTAGGTGACGCGGTAGCCATCCGGCATGTTTGCCGCTTCGCCATCGATAGCCGCTTTCACCAGCTCGGCCGTTTCAAGCGCGTCCGCGCCGGGGGCAAGCTGAACGGCAATGCCGGATGCCGGATGACGGTTGAAACGGGTGAAGCGCGTATAGCTTTCCTGTCCGAGTTCGACGCGGGCGACATCCGCCAAGGTGACACGTGCGCCGCTTTCGTCCGTGCGGATGACGATCCGCTGGAACTCCTCCGGTGTCGTCAGGCGCGAACGGGCGGTCACGATCGCATTCAGCATCTGCGTGTCGGGGGAGGGTTGGGCGCCGATCTGGCCGGCCGCAACCTGCGTATTCTGCGCCTCGATCGCGGTGATGACGTCCGACGGCATCATCCCGTATGAAAACAAACGACCCGGGTCGAGCCAGATGCGCATCGCGTATTGCGAGCCGAAAAGGTTGGTATCGCCGACGCCGGGAAGGCGACCGATCCGCTCCTGGAGATTGGCGGCAATGTAGTCCGAAATGTCGGAATCCTTCGCCTTATCGGTTTCATCGTAAACTGCGGCGACAAGCAAAAAGTCACTGTTGGACTTCGTAACGGTGAGACCTTGCTGCTGCACCTGCTGGGGCAGACGAGAGAGAGCCTGCTGCACTCTGTTTTGAACCTGAACCTGTGCGATATCGGGATCGGTGCCCTTGTCGAATGTTACCGCGATCGTGACCTGGCCTTCGGCGCTGGAGGTCGACGTGAAGTAGATGAGGCCGTCGATGCCGGTAAGCTGCTGCTCGATCACCTGTGTCACGCTGGTTTCAAGCGTTGCAGCAGAAGCCCCAGTGTAATTGGCGCGGATGTTCACCTGCGGCGGCGCGATATCCGGATACTGCTCGACCGGAAGCGTCAGGATGGAGCCGATACCACCCAACATGATCACGATCGCGATCACCCAGGCAAAGATTGGACGATCGACAAAGATACGGCTGATCATAGCGCGGGGACCGCCTTGTTCTCTGTTGCTTCTGCGGTCTGCTTCTTACCCACGTCGACAATCTTGACCTTGTCGTCGGGTTTGACCTTGGAGACGCCTTCAACGATGACCCGGTCTCCAGGAGCAAGGCCTTCGGTTACGAGCCAGCGATTGCCGACAGCCTGAGCGACCTGGAGCGCTCGCCGCTGGACGGTATCTCCGTCGCCGACCACGAGCGCGCTTGCCTCTCCCGTAGGGCTCCTCGTCACGCTCTGCTGCGGCACGAGGATCGCATCCTTCGCCTGAGTCTGTGAGAGAACTGCGCGGACATACATGCCTGGCAGGAGGATGGCGTCGGGGTTCGGAAACTCGGCGCGAAGTGTGACAGACCCGGTCGACGGATTGACGGTGACATCGGTAAACTGGAGTTTGCCCGGAAGCGGATATTCCTGCCCGTCTTCCAGTTTCAAACGCACCTCGGCCGTGTCCTTGGACAATTCGCTCGAGGCCATCGCATCTCGCAGCTTTAAAAGCGCGGTCGAGGATTGCTGAATATCGACGAAGATTGGGTCGAGGCGCTGGATGGTCGCCAAGGCCTGCGTCTGCTGTGCCGACACGAGCGCACCTGTCGTTACCAGCGAACGGCCGATCCTGCCGCTGATCGGCGCGGTCACCTTGCTGTAGCGCAGGTTGATCTCCGCGGTCTGAAGCTTCGCATTGTTCTGCGCGACGGCCGCAGTGGCAGACCGGAGCGCTGCAGTGGCATCCGTAAACGCCTGCTCGCTAACCGCTCCCTTTTGCGCCAGGGGCTTTAAACGTTCGAATTCGATCCGCGCGTTGTCTTCGCCCGCCCGTGCGCTTTCGAGATTGGCGCGTGCCTCCGCAACCGAGGCTTCGAACAGGCTTGCATCGATCTGGTAAAGCGTGTCGCCCTTCTTGACGAAAGCACCCTCGGTAAACGAGCGAGCCTCGATGATCCCTGACACCTGGGGCCTGACCTCAGAAGTCTCGAACGGGGATGTGCGACCTGCAAGCTCGTTCACGAGCGGCACGTCTTCTGTCATCGCCGTCACAATCCCAACTTCCGTTGGCTGACGCGGTGGCTTTGCTTCCTCCTCTGCCTGCAGATTGCAGCCGGCAAGTGCAACGGCACAGCCGATGGCTGCAAGCCGCGGCAGCAACCCCTTCTTCGGGTAGGAGAACTGTGTGGGGATCATCGTAATTTGGCCTGTTCCGTCGCTGCCGAGATGAGTTGCTCGGCAGGTAACGCGGAAGGCGGCAAATCGTACGGTGGTGTTTCATCACGATGTTGCGATGCAATCGCGAGCCGGGCATTTTGTTTCGGAGAGGCCTGAGAAAGCTGGCCCATGAGAGCCGGCTTATCCGCAGTTTTTGCAAACGGTTTCAGAGTAGCTGTATGGTGACTGCTTCGACCAGAATATGATAGATATTCTCTATGACCGTCTGGCAATCCGTTTTGAACGGTGCCGACAGGTTTTTAGAATGTTCCGAAAGTGTTCAAATTATCGGTATCTAATATTATCGTTTGCTAATTTTGCAACGCGGTCGCGATCCCGCTGCCCCCTTAAATCTAGGGGTGTGTCGATTGACATTTTCTATCAGGTCATTTGTTTCGTGCCTCAATGTCATTCGGGCACGAACCGCTTGATGGATAGTGGCGATATCTGCGTCGGCGGGCTTTGCAAAGGTCGTGCCGTGTGAGATGGCTCGCGAGCAAGGATGGAGGCGGAACGAGCTCATGCAAGCGAAATCAACCAGCCAAGATGGTGAACGCAAAAGCGGTGTGCAGGCGGATCCGGTCGGGGTTTTGCAGAAGGTTTACGGCTACCCTTCCTTTCGCGGCGACCAGGAGGCTGTCGTTCGCCATGTTGTTTCGGGCGGAGACGCGGTTGTGCTGTTTCCGACGGGCGCTGGAAAATCTCTGTGCTTTCAGATCCCGGCTCTCTGCCGCGACGGCGTCGGCATCGTTGTTTCGCCGCTGATTGCGCTGATGCGCGATCAGGTCGAAGCGTTGAAGCAGATTGGCGTCCGTGCCGCCTCGATCAATTCCTCCATGCCGCGGGAAACGTTCGGCGAGGTCAAACGCGCGCTGGCGGCCGGCAGGCTCGACATGCTGTACGTGACCCCCGAGAGGATCGTGACGTCAGGGTTTCGTGAGTTGATCGGAGACGCCAAGGTCGCGCTGTTTGCAATCGATGAAGCGCATTGCGTCTCGCAATGGGGGCATGATTTTCGCCCGGAGTATCGGCAGCTCGGTGAACTCGCCGACCTTTACCCGGGCGTGCCGCGTATGGCGCTGACCGCGACCGCCGACCCGCATACGCGGGAAGATCTCATCGACAGGCTCACCCTGCGCAATGCCCGGGTCTTCACCGCATCGTTCGATCGCCCCAATATTGCCTACGAGATCGTCGAGCGGGATCAGCCGCGCCAGCAGTTGCTGCGCTTCCTGGAGAATCACAAGGGATCGAGCGGTATCGTCTACTGCCTGTCGCGCGCGAAGGTCGAGGAAATTGCGGAGTGGCTGAGTGCGCAAGGCATCCGCGCGTTGCCCTACCATGCGGGTATGGACCGGGAGGTTCGCGATGCCAATCAGGACGCCTTCTTGAAAGAGGAAGACCTCTGCCTCGTCGCGACCGTCGCCTTCGGGATGGGCATCGACAAACCCGATGTACGCTACGTCGCGCACCTGGATTTGCCGAGCTCAGTCGAAGCCTATTATCAGGAGACGGGCCGTGCCGGTCGTGACGGTCTGCCGTCCGAAGTTTGGATGGCCTACGGGATGGCCGACGTCATTCAGCGCGGCAGGATGATCGACAACGGCACGTCCGGCGACGACGTCAAGCGGGTCGAGCGCGCCAAGCTCAATGCGTTGCTTGCTATCTGCGAGACGGCCGGCTGCCGACGACAGGCGATCCTCGCACATTTTGGAGAAAAGCATGCGGGGCATTGCGGAAACTGCGATACCTGCATCAAGCCCGTGGACACCTGGGACGGAACCGAGGCCGCCATCAAGGCGCTCGCTGCTGTGTATCGAACAGAGGAACGGTTCGGTACCGGCCATTTGATCGATGTCCTGCTCGGCAATGACAACGAAAAGACACGTCGCTTTGGCCATGTGGACATGCCGGTCTTCGGTGCGGGAAAGGATCTGGCACAAAAGACGTGGCAGTCTGTCTATCGCCAGCTTCTTGCCGCAGGCCTGGTGCGCGTCGATCACCAGGCTTTCGGGGCTTTGAAACTGGAGCCTTCGGCACGCGATGTCTTCCGCCACGAGCGGACCGTCCGTTTCCGCAAGGACCCGGTGACCGGCCGCAAGACGGCACGAGGGCAAACGGCAGGCTCGAAAAACCCAAGGTCGCAGTTGGGAGAGACCGATGCGGTCTTGTTTGAGGCATTGCGCAAAATGAGAATGACGATTGCGAAGGATCTGGCGATCCCTCCCTACGTCGTATTCGCCGATGCGACGCTGATCGCGTTTGCAACGCAGAGGCCGACAACCCACGATGCGCTCCTCGGTGTATCCGGCGTCGGGCAAGCGAAACTTGAGCGTTATGGCGACGCGTTCCTCGATATTATTCGGGCACACGACGGATAATCGATAGACGACTGTTCGATTGAAAGGTGGAAGCGCGCTGCGAGCGGCTAATGGTCGTCCCGACACTATATCGGGACGACGCCAGTCTTACTGCTTTGTGACGGGAAACGTTCTGAGGCGGTCCGGCGGGCACGTGCCCTCGATCCCGGCGCGTCTGTCCGCTACGTACTGGATTGCTTTCACTACCTCGAGATCGAGGATCGGCTTCTCCATGACGCCAAGCGTTCCCTTCACTCCCGCCCCCAACGCGCCCAGATCGCTCGTCATGAACAAGACGGTGATGTCGGCGATTGCGAGGTCGCGCCCGATGCCCGGCCCGGTTGGACCGTCATCGAGGTTGACATCGACCAATGCCATATCCGCCGTGGCAGCAAGCAACGTAGCTTCCGCTCTGTTTCTCGCCACGCCAATCGAATGGTGCCCCAACGCTTCGACAGCGTCTTCCAGACCCATTGCAATAATCGGCTGATCTTCGACAATCAGAACATTGAAAGCCATTTCCATTCTCCGTTCATGAACACTTTTGCGTAATCTCTTAGTGAACGAACGGGCGGAAATGCTGGGTGTTCCAGTTTTCGTCACAAATACTTATGGTTGAGCGTGGTTATCGCGTGATGCCCCACAGAAATCCGATAGCCGCCGCAAGCCCAACGGTTCCGATTGGCGATCTTTGGATACCGCGCTTGATGTCGTCCACAATAAGGCGGGGTTCGTTCGCGTACTCGCGGTAGGTTGCCGGCTCTACGGCTCTGTCCTTCAAACTTACCAGCTCTGCGCGGAGGGCTGTCAGCGTATCTCGTGCTTTGGCAGTTGCCGAGTTGTCGCGGTCGTGGACCGATGCCAGCAATTCATCGACAAGCGGTTCGTCTGAACTCGTGCTCGGGCCGCCAAAGCCTGTGGCAGTGGACGAAGATGAAACAGGATCGGAACCCGGGAAGGTCTCCTCGAGGCCCTGTTGCAGGACTTCGTCTGGAGTGCGGGCGCGTTGTGCTGCCTGTTCGCGAAGAAGAGAAGCGGCAGCAGGCGACTGGGAATGATCGGCCATTGGGTTTTCCTTGCTTGTTTGTGTGGGGATCGAGACATCCTCTGATCCGGCTCGTGTTTCTTTGGGTACCGAAACTCGCTCTTCGAGAGCGGTTTCGGGAGAGGAGCGAGCCTTCCCGAAACCGAACGACAATGAACGGATCAGATCATGATCTCGCCGCCGGTCACCGGAATGACGGCGCCAGTCATGTAGCTGCCAAGGTCGGACGCCAAGAGAACATAGGCACCTGCCAATTCGGCTGGCTGGCCCGCACGACCGAGCAGGGTCTGCTCGCCGAACTTCGCCGCCTTTTCAGCCGGCATGGTCGAGGGAATGAGAGGCGTCCAGATCGGGCCCGGCGCGACGGCATTCACCCGGATCCCATGTTCTGCCAACATTTCGGCAAGACCAGCCGTGAAGTTGGAGATGGCACCCTTGGTCGAGGCGTAGGCGAGAAGCTGTGGCGAAGGTTGACGCGACTGGATCGACGTCGTGTTGATGATCGAGCTACCCGGCTTCATCAGAGGGACAGCCGCCTTCGATAGGAAGAATGGTGCGTAGATGTTGGTCCGGAACGTCTCGTCCCACTCTTCCGCAGTGATATCGGTAATGGTGGCATAGGTGCGCTGGAAGGCGGCATTGTTGACGAGGATGTCAATTTTTCCGAGCTCATCGGCCGTGCGCTTCACGAGCGCGTTGCAATGCTCTTCCGACTTGATGTCTCCGGGAACGACCACTGCCTTGCGGCCTGCCTCGCGCACCCACTTCGCCGTGTCTTCAGCGTCTTCGTGTTCGCTGAGGTACGAAATCAGGATATCCGCGCCTTCGCGGGCGAATGCGATCGCCACAGCTTTGCCGATGCCTGAATCGGCACCGGTGATCAGCGCGACCTTGCCCTCAAGACGACCATTGCCCTTGTAGGAGTGTTCGCCATGATCCGGCGCCGGATCCATCAATGCGGTCTGGCCTGGCGGGTCCTGATGCTGGGCGGGATGGGGAGGTGTCGGGCGACGTGTTTCTTGCATGGTTTGATCTCCAGTCTAGCGTTCTGAGCAGAAACAAGCTGATCCACAATCGGTTCCGTTGTCGCTCACTCAGCCTCTTCGAAAGCGCTCCAGTCGGGCCGGGGAAACTAAAAGTTGACTTTCGGGAGCGTAGCCGCTATTTGTGGTTTATCGATATTTTGCTTGCTGATCTTTGGTTATTGCGCTTCGAACGAAGCGCCTGAGCGAACTTCCTCTTCAAAACAAATCGCTATCACCTTCTGCAAGATCTCGTTTTGCAGATATCTTCTCTATGCTTTGAAAGGGTTCACTATGACCACCGGCACAGTAAAATGGTTTAATTCCACTAAGGGCTTCGGCTTCATTCAGCCTGACGATGGCGGCGCTGATGCGTTCGTTCACATCTCCGCAGTCGAGCGCGCCGGAATGCGCGAAATCGTCGAAGGCCAGAAGCTGGGCTACGAACTTGAGCGCGACGCAAAGTCGGGCAAGATGTCGGCCTGCAACCTTCAGGCTGCTTAATTCGATTTTTGCTTCGCTTTGACCACGGATGTACTGGCACTGTCGAAGTAGCAGTTGGTGAGGGCCGAGCATACGTGCTCGGCCTTCTTATTTGGCGTCTACCGCCAGGATTGGATAAGAAATGACGGAAACAATGTCGAAGTCGCGCGAGCGTGCGGAAGCCGCATTTGCTCAGACCCAGACCCAGTTTTTCTCCCGCGTCGAAGCGGTCGCAGAATTAAACGCACACGTCGCCGAACGTGACTCAAAGACGGCTCGGCTCAAGGCTGCGCGCCTTGCAAAAGAAATTGAAGACCGCGCCTCTGCGACTGCTGCCCTGATTGCCAAGCGCGCCAAGAAGGCCTGACACCAGCCCGACATCGAATGAACTCGGCCCGCAGCCTGCGCGGCCGATCTTGTTTGATGCCCGTGGCTACGACTACTGCTATAGTCGACCAGAGATCAAGGACCTCCGATCGTAGGCAGATACGTCTCGACTTCACGCCTTCCCACGGCGTCGAGCACAGCGATATTCTCGTTCCAGAAATCCTCAGCTTCTTTGGTATCGGTTCCCCATGCACGCGTAGCGCTGCGACGGCCACCGAGACGCATATACTGATGGGCCAGCATCGGCAGGCCGGACGCAGTCCCAGTCTCAATCGTGGAGTTTCTAACGGGAAGTGCAGATAGCATCCGCTCAAGCGCGTCGTGCTCGGGGCCACGTGGGTGTTGACTTAAGAACACGTCCACTGGAATCCGCGTTTCGTGGCCACCGGACGGCAAGTTGCCACGGTGCGTGACCGTTGCGCGATGGTTCTCGGAAGCAGGATCGATAAACCACCGATCTCCATTGGTGCTGTGCGCAAACTCCTGCGGTTCGTTCATGCTGCCGATCCTTACGAGTTTTCGAGGGGGAGACGCTATCCGGCTTGTGTTCTTGCCGTGCGCCTCGCTTATCAACAGTCACCGCCGCCAATGGTTGCCGGAGGCGTCGAATTGTCTTCGAGCTCCGGCTGCAATCCCCCTAAACTCGTTCCAAAGCCAGAGCTATCCCCTGGCCAACGCCGATGCACATCGTGGCAAGCGCGTATCGCGTACTCCCCAGCGATAGCTCCAGTGCCGCGGTTCCGGCAATGCGTGCTCCGGACATGCCGAGCGGGTGACCCAGCGCGATGGCACCGCCATTCGCGTTGACATGCTCTGCATCATCGGGGATTCCGAGCTCGCGCAAAACGGCGATGCCCTGAGAGGCGAAGGCTTCGTTTAGCTCGACAATCCCGAAATCCTGCGGCGACAGGCCGAGGCGTGCGCAGAGTTTCTGCGTCGCTGGCGCAGGCCCGATGCCCATCACCCGTGGCGGAACGCCAGCCGCAGCGCCGCCGATGATGCGTGCAATCGGCGTCAGGCCATATTTCCGGGCCGCCTCCTGCGAGGCGATGATGAGTGCCGCTGCCCCGTCATTGACGCCGGATGCGTTGCCGGCAGTGACCGTGCCGCCTTCCATTTTGTTCACCGGCCGGAGTTTAGCCAATGCCTCCAAGCTGGTTGCGCGGGGATGCTCGTCCTTGTCGACGATGATGCTATCGCCCTTCTTTTGCGGAACGCTGACGGCTTTGATTTCTCTTGCTAGCCTGCCGTTCTGCTGGGCGGCAGACGCCTTGTTCTGGCTGCGCACTGCAAACGCGTCCTGATCCTCGCGAGAGACATGGTAATCGATCGCGACATTGTCGCCGGTTTCCGGCATGGAATCGACGCCGTACTGCTTCTTCATGAGCGGATTGACGAAACGCCACCCAATGGTGGTGTCGTATATCTCCGCGTTGCGTGAAAACGCGGTCTCGGCCTTCGGCATCACGAACGGAGCGCGGCTCATGCTTTCCACGCCACCGGCAATCATGATGTCGGCTTCGCCGGCCTTGATGGCGCGGGCAGCGGTGATCACGGCATCCATGCCCGATCCGCAGAGACGGTTGATCGTCGTGCCGGATACGGAAACAGGCAGGCCGGCAAGCAGCAGCGACATGCGCGCGACATTCCGGTTATCTTCGCCCGCCTGGTTGGCGCAGCCAAAGACCACGTCGCCGACCGCTTCCCAGTCGACGGCAGCGTTTCGCTCCATCAATGCCCTAAGAGGTACAGCGCCCAGATCGTCCGCACGGACCGATGACAGCGCGCCGCCGAAACGACCGATCGGGGTACGGATATAATCGCAGATAAATGCTTCGGTCATCGATCTCTCCTCAAAGCGCCGGTACGACAAGATCGGCAACAGCGCCGTCGACATGCAACTGCGCGCCGGTCATCGCCTGCAATTCTTCAATGGTCATTGCGGCAAGCTTCTCACGCAGGACAAAACGACCGTCCGCGATATCGATTACCGCATGGCTCGTATAGACCCTCGTAATGCAGCCGACGCCCGTTAGAGGGAAGGTGCATTTGGAGACAAGCTTCGGCTTGCCGTCCTTCGTCACATGCTCGGTGATGACAAAAACCTGCTTGGCACCATGCACCAGATCCATGGCGCCGCCGACCGCCGGCACGCCCTTGGAGCCAACACGCCAGTTGGCGAGGTCGCCATTTTCCGCCACCTGGTAGGCGCCGAGGATTGCAACGTCGAGATGGCCGCCCCGCACCATGGCGAAGCTGTCCGCATGATGAAAGAAAGCCGCGCCGGGCTTGACCGTGACGGCCTTTTTGCCCGCGTTGATCAGATCCCAGTCTTCCTCACCGGCTGCCGGAGGCTCACCGAAATCGAGGATGCCGTTTTCCGTGTGGAAGATCGCCTGTCTGCCGGGCGGCTGATAGCGGGCGACCATTTCCGGAAAACCGATCCCGAGATTGATATAGGCGCCATCTTCGATGTCCTGCGCGGCACGCCAGGCGATCTGCGTGTTCGACAGTTTGATGTCTTCGCGGGTGTCCAGTGTCTGAGTTTCGCCGCTCATGCGCTCATTCCTCCGGCATAGGCCACTCCGGCCCGGATGAGTTCTTCCTCTTGCTGAGGGTTTGAGACCTCAACCACCGCATCGACAAAGATGCCGGGCGTGATCACGTGTTCGGGGTCGATGTCGCCGGGTTCAACGATCTGCGAGACCTGGGCGATGGTGGTGGTCGCCGCCATGCACATCAGAGGATTGAAGTTCCGGCCGGCCTTGCGATAGGTGAGGTTGCCATGGGTGTCGCCGAGATGCGCCTTGACGATGGCAAAGTCGGCCTTGAGCCAGCGCTCCTGCACATAATGTCGTCCATCGAACTCGGCGACCGGCTTGCCCTCGGCCAGTTCCGTTGCATAACCCGTCGGAGTGTAGAAGGCCGGTATGCCGGCGCCACCTGCGCGGATCCGCTCGGCAAGCGTGCCCTGGGGGACGAGTTCCAACTCGATCTTTCCGGCCAGATAGGTATCGGTGAAGGCGCGCGGATCGGACGAGCGAGGGAAGGAGCAGATCATCTTCGCGATCATGCCAGCATCGATCATCGCCGCAATACCGATGCGTCCGTTCCCGGCGTTGTTATTGATCACGGTCAGGTTTTTAGGACCGCTGTCGATCAGCGCGTGGATGAGTTCGATCGGCGCACCGGAGCCTCCGAAACCACCGATCATCACCGTGGCACCGTCGGTGATCTTGGACACGGCATCAGCCAAAGTCCGAATTGTTTTATCCATCAGTATCCTCCGCAAACCGCTCCCGCTGCAGAAACAACTAAATCCCATAAGGATGGACGGCAAACCATTTGTGCGATATCGTCTCTTTGTACGATTATCGCACAAAATGAGGCTCTGGTGGACGTCAAGACGAGAGACATGATGGGCGGGCTGGCAAAGGGCCTCAAGGTCATAGAAGCCTTCTCTGCCGAGCGACCGCGTCTCAGCATCGCCGAAGCCTCACAGCTCACCGGTTATGATCGCGCGACGGTGAGACGATGCCTCCTGACGCTCTCCGAACTCGGCTATTGCGCCTATGACGGAAAATTCTTCACCGTCACCCCCCGCGTCTTGCGACTGGGAACGGGATGCCTGGCAGCGATGCCATTGCCGAAGATCGTGCAGCCCTGGCTCGATGACCTGTCCGAACAGACAGGCCAAAGCACATCCGTTTCCATTCTTGATGCGAGTGACATCGTCTACGTCGCGCGGGCCGCGCAGCGCAGGGTCATGTCGATTTCGCTGATGCCGGGCTCACGCCTTCCAGCCTACTGCACCTCTATGGGGCGGGTGATGCTGGCAGCACTTCCTTTCGAGCAGGCAGAAGATCTTCTTTCATCAAAGCCGCTCGTGGCGAGGACCGCAAAGACCGTGACCGACATCGAAACACTCAAGGGCGAACTGCTCCGCATCCGTGATCGCGGCTATGCCTGCATCGATCAGGAGGTCGAAATCGGCCTCCGCTCTCTGGCCGTCCCGCTATTCGGCCCCCGCGGCCAGGTTGTCGCCGCGCTGAACATCGGGCTAGCCGCGTCAGAGGAGCCGATGCAGGCTGTTGCTGACCGTTACGTTCCGTCACTGCTTAAAGTTCAGAAGGAGCTGACCGGCATATCGGGTTGAATTGGCGGCATATGCCGGCGTTCCAACTGAGCAACCCTCTTATTCCGTCGGTGTCCCCTGCAGCATCCGAATGATGGCGGAAAAATCCTCGCCGCCGTGGCCGGCCGCCTCGAACTGCGCGTAGAGCTCAGCCGCGTGGGCTCCGAGCGGTGTCGCGGCGCCGGATTGTTGTGCTGCTTCTTGCGACAGCAGCAAGTCCTTCAGCATCAGCGCCGTGGCAAAACCGGGACGGTAGTCGTTGTTGGCAGGCGATGTCGGTACCGGGCCGGGCACCGGGCAGTAGGTCGTCAGCGACCAGCACTGGCCCGATGAGGTCGAGGCGACATCGAACAGCGCCTGATGCGAGAGGCCCAGCTTTTCAGCCAGACCGAACGCTTCGCAGACGCCGACCATCGAGATACCGAGGATCATGTTGTTGCAGATCTTTGCAGCCTGACCCGCACCATCGCCGCCGCAGTGGACAATCTTGCGGCCCATGGCTTCGAGGATAGCCTTACCCGACGCAAACGCACTGTCGGCGCCGCCCACCATGAATGTCAGCGTGCCCGCTTCCGCGCCGGTCGTTCCGCCGGACACCGGAGCATCGAGAGAGAGGCAACCCATCGCGCTTCCCAGAGCATGCGCCTTGCGGGCGCTCTCCACGTCCACGGTCGAACAATCGATGAGCAGCGTTCCCTCGGGGATCACGGATGCCAGATCCGACCAGACGGCGAGGACATGCTGGCCCTTGGGCAGCATGGTGATAATGCAGTCTGCATTCAGCACAGCCTGGGGGAGGGTGCTTGCCGCGTTGACGCCATGCGCGCTTGCGGCATTCCTGCTCGCCTCCGAAAGATCGAAGCCCCAGACGTCATGTCCCGCCTTGACGAGATTGGCTGCCATCGGCCCGCCCATGTTCCCAAGTCCAACGAATGCAACCTTGCTCATAGTCCCCCCTTATCGATTGTCCGCCAAGATCATCGCCGCCGCCTTTTCGGCAATCATGATCGTCGGAGAATTGGTGTTGCCCGATGTGATGGCCGGCATGACCGACGCATCGGCAATTCTCAACCGGCCGAGTGCTCTCATCTTCAGTCGCGGATCGACGACGCTATCGGGGTCAGACCCCATCCGGGCCGTGCCCACAGGATGGAAAATCGTCGTTCCTATTTCGCCGGCAGCGCGCTCCAGATCTGCATCCGTGTCGTATGCCGGTCCCGGCTTGTATTCTTCCGGCTGGTAGCGGGCGAAAGCAGGCTGCGCGACGATGTTGCGAGTCAGCCGGATCGAACTTGCCGCGACACTGCGGTCGCCCGCCGTCGAAAGATAGTTCGGCCGGATCGCCGGCGCTGCTGCAAAATCCGGGCCTTTCAGATGCACGGAACCGCGGCTTTCGGGGCGAAGATTGCACACACTTGCGGTAATTGCCGGAAAGGCGTGAACCGGATCCCCGAAGCGGTCGAGCGAGACCGGTTGGACATGGTATTCGAGATCAGCCGTTTCCTTGTCTGGACCCGACCGGGTAAAAATCCCGAGCTGGCTTGGAGCCATGGACATAGGTCCTGAGCGTTTCAGCGCATATTCCAGCCCGATCGCAGCCTTGCCGAGCCAGCGAGAGGCTTTCTCGTTCAGCGTCGGCACGCCGGTGACCTTGTAGACCAGCCGTAGCTGCAGGTGATCCTGCAGGTTTTCGCCGACCTGTCGCACCTCCTTGACCATCTCGACCCCGGCGTCCGCCAGAACTTCGCCGCGTCCGACGCCTGAGAGTTCGAGCACATGCGGCGTCCCGATCGCGCCGGCCGAAAGCACCGTCTCGCGACGGGCATGAGCCAACTGCGACACGCCATTCTGCTGAAACTCGACGCCTTTCACCTCACCGGTTTCGATGATCAGGCGGCGGACATGCGCCTTGGTGAGGACGCGTAGGTTCGGCCGCTTCATCGCGGGCCGCAGAAAGGCCTTCGATGTGTTCCAGCGAATGCCCGAACGCTGATTGACGTCGAAATAGCTCGAGCCTTCGTTGTCGCCGCGGTTGAAATCCTCGATCATCGGGATGCCCGCCTGTTCCGCCGCCTTGCGGAAACTGTCGAGCACCGCCCAGTGCAGACGCTGCTTTTCGACCCGCCATTCGCCGCCTTCGCCATGCAGATCGTCGCCGCCCTTGTAGAAGTCCTGGCTCTTGCGAAACAGCGGCAGCACGTCGTCCCAGCCCCAGCCGGCACATCCCATCTGCCGCCATAGGTCGTAATCGCGCGCCTGGCCGCGCATATAGATCATGCCGTTGATCGAAGAGCAGCCACCGAGCAGCTTTCCGCGCGGATAAAACAGGGAGCGGCCGTTGAGGCCTTCCTCCTTTTCGGTGGCAAAACACCAGTCGGTGCGCGGGTTGTTGATGCAATAGAGATAGCCGACCGGGATATGCACCCAGTGATAGTTGTCGGTCCCGCCGGCTTCCAGCAGCAGCACGCTGTTGCGGCTATCGGCCGAAAGGCGGTTCGCAAGAACGCAGCCGGCGCTTCCGGCACCGATGATGATGTAGTCGTAGGTTTCCATGATCTTCAGCCAATCAGCGGCGATGCTCGAAGCCCAGTTTTCGGCCAAGCCGCGAGGCGTAGAATTCCCCGATCAGGCCGCGCCGGAAGAGGAGGACGCAGACCATGAAGACCACGCCGGTGATGATCGTGACGGGAAATTCCGAGGTCGCGAGGTAGTTCTGCAACGCAACGACAAGCCCGGCGCCAAAGATCGGTCCGATCAGCGTGCCGATGCCCCCAAGCAGCGTCATCAGGATCACCTCGCCGGACATCTGCCAGCCGACATCGGTCAGCGTCGCGAACTGGAAGACGAGCGCCTTGGTTCCGCCGGCAAGCCCGGCAAGCGCCGCCGACATGACGAAGGCGCCGAGCTTGTAGCGGGATACGGAATAGCCGAGCGAGATGGCGCGCTGCTCGTTTTCGCGGATCGATTTGAGGATCATGCCGAAGGGCGAGTTGATGAACCGCCAGATGATCGCCATGCCGATCAGGAATACGGCCAGCACGAAATAGTACATGTTCGTCGTTTCGCTGAGATCGATGAAGCCGAAAAGGTGGCCGCGCGGCACGGACTGGATGCCGTCTTCGCCATGCGTGAATTCCGCCTGCAGGCAGAAGAAGAAGAACATCTGCGAAAGCGCAAGCGTGATCATCGCAAAGTAGATGCCCTGCCGTCGAATGGCAAAGAAGCCCATGATCAGGCCAAGCACGGCCGCTCCGAATGCGCCGACGAGAATGCCGAGTTCCGGCGACAGACCCCAGACCTTTACGACATGGGCAGTAAAATAGGCGGCTCCGCCGAAGAACGTCGCATGGCCGAAGGACAACAGGCCCGTGTAACCCAACAGCAGGTTGAACGCGCAGGCAAATAGCGCAAAGCACAAAAGCTTCATCAGAAAGATCGGGTAGAAGAACAGCGGTGCAACAAGGAGCAGCACCAGTCCCAACCCGATGAAGATCGCGTAGGTTTTCGTGGCTGTTGCCGATCTCTCGATGCGCGGCGGGGCAGCGGTGTGGATGATGTCGCTCATCTCTGGCATCCTTCCCTAAACATCCCGGCCGAAAAGACCGGCTGGCCGCAGAAGCAGCACGATCGCCATGATCACGAAGATCACGATGCTCGATGCTTCCGGATAAAACACTTTCGTCAGGCCCTCGGCGATTCCGAGCATGTAGCCGGTCAGGATCGCACCCATGATCGATCCCATGCCGCCGACGACGACGACCGCAAAGACCACGATGATGATGTTGGACCCCATCAGCGGCGAGACCTGGTAGATCGGCGCCGCCAGAACGCCGGCAAAGGCGGCAAGGCCCGCGCCGAGCCCGTAGGTCAGTGTCAAAAGCACCGGCACGTTGACGCCAAACGCCTGCACCAGGATCGGGTTTTCCGTGGCTGCCCGCAAATAGGCGCCGAGCTTGGTCTTTTCGATCAAAAGCCAGGTGCCGATACAGGCGACCAGGGAGACGACCACCACCCAGCCGCGATAGATGGGTAGGAACATGAAGCCGAGATTGGTGCCGCCGGCAAGCTGCGTCGGAACCGAATAGGGCTGGCCCGACGAACCGTAGAGATACCGGAACGTGCCCTCGATGGTGAGCGCCAATCCGAAGGTGAAGAGCAGGCCGTAGAGGTGGTCCAGTTTGTAAAGCCGTGACAGCAGGAAGCGTTCGGTAATTGCTCCGAACAGGCCGACGACGAGAGGTGCGAGAACGAGCGCGAACCAGTAGTTGATGCCGAAATACTGCAGCATCAGCATGGCAACGAAAGCGCCGAGCATATACTGCGCGCCGTGGGCAAAGTTGATGACCCGCAGCAACCCGAAGATGACCGCAAGACCGAGGCTTAAAAGTGCGTAGAAAGAGCCGTTGATCAGGCCGATCAGGAGCTGTCCGAGGAAAGCCTGGAGCGGAATGCCGAAAATCATGGTCATGGTGCGGCGCTCCTGGCGTCGTCTGATTTTACCGAAACTGGACGCGAGCGCGTTGCCAGGTCGTCCGTGCGGTGATCCGTTTGCATTACGACCATGCTCAAACCCCCAGAACCTTGTGCAGCATGTCCATCCTCTCCGGCAGTTCGCCGACCGGGAAATTTGCCACCATTTTTCCGTGGTCCATCAGGTAGAACCGGTCAGCGACGCGGCTTGCGAAGCGAAAATTCTGTTCGACCATCAACACCGTCATGCCGCGGTCCTTGAGCGTCTTCAGCACTTCGCCGATGCGCTGCACGATGACAGGCGCAAGCCCTTCGGTCGGCTCGTCGAGGATGAGCAGTTTTACCCCGGTGCGCAGGATGCGGGCGATCGCCAGCATCTGCTGTTCGCCACCGGAGAGCTTCGTGCCCGGGCTGGAGCGGCGTTCGTGAAGGTTCGGGAATAGCTCGTAGATCTCGCTGAGTGGCATTCCCCCTTGCGCAACGACCGGCGGCAGCATGAGGTTTTCCTCGACGGTCAGCGTCGAGAAGATACCACGCTCCTCAGGCACAAAGCCGAGACCCGCATGGGCGGTTCTATGCAGCGGAACGCGCGACATGTCCTGGCCCGAAAAGAGGATTTCGCCGCGGCGTTCGCGGATGATGCCCATGATCGTGCGAAGCGTCGTGGTCTTGCCGACGCCGTTGCGACCGAGAATGGTGATCGTTTCGCCCTCATGCACCGTCATGTCGACGCCGTGCAGGACGTGGCTTTCACCATACCAGGCATTGAGATTGGAAACCTGAAGCAACGGTTGCGCCATCATGCTTCCTCCGTGCCCATGTAGGCGGTGCGGACGCGCGGATCCTGGCTCACCGTCGCGTAATCGCCCTCGGCCAGGATTTCGCCGCGCTGCAGCACCGTGACGTGGTGGCAGATATCGGCGACGACGGAGAGATTGTGCTCCACCATCAGCACCGCGCGGGTTTTCGCCACCTCGCGGATAATGGCAGACACGGTGCCGATATCCTCCTGGCCCATGCCGGCCATCGGTTCATCGAGCAGCAGGACTTTCGGATCGAGCGCCAACGTCGTTGCGATCTCCAGCACACGCTTGCGGCCGTAGGAGAGATCGGCAGCCAAGGCGTCACGCTCGCGTTTCAACCCGACGGTTTCGATCAGCTCGTCGGCGCGAGCGTTTAGCCGGTCGAGCGAAGAGAGGGGTAGCCAAAACTGTGTCGACAACCCGCTCGGACGCTGCAATGCCACGCGGACATTGTCACGCACGGTCAGATGCGGAAACACAGCCGAGATCTGGAAAGAGCGAACCAAGCCCATGCGCGCCACCTTGTCCGGCGGCAGTTTCGTGATGTCGGCGCCCATCAGCGTGATCGAACCTGATGTCGGCTGCAGGAACTTGGTGAGCAGATTGAACACCGTGGTCTTGCCTGCGCCGTTCGGACCGATCAATGCATGGACGCTGGCATCGAGAACATCGAGATCGACATTCTTGACCGCTGCGAATGCTCCAAAGCTCTTACAGAGGCCACGGGCGGACAAGACCACCCGTGGCTGATCGTTAGTCGAGATCGATGCGACTGCCATCGCTCACTTCACCAGCTCGCAACCGGCCTTGGCCGGATCGATATAGGCTTCCTTGCCGGGAATGGTGGCAAGCACGTTGTAATAGTCCCACGGCTCCTTGCTTTCGTCAGGCTTCTTCACCTGCAGCAGGTACATGTCGTGGATCATTCGGCCGTTGGCACCGACCGTGCCGCCGCGCGCGAAGAAGTCGTCGACCGGCATTTCATGCAGCGCTTTGGCCACCGCGTCGCTCTCGTCCGTACCAGCCTTCTGCACGGCCTTGAGATACTGCGTCACGGCCGAATAGGTGCCGGCATGAACCATGTTCGGCATCTTCTTTGTGCGGGCGAAGAACTTCTTGGCGAACTCGCGGCTCTTGTCGTCGAGGTTCCAGTAATAGCCTTCCGTCAGTGTCAGACCCTGCGCTGCCTCAAGTCCAAGCCCGTGCACTTCAGCCAACGTGAACAGCAGTGCCGCCAGTTTCTGTCCACCTTGGACGATGCCGAATTCGGATGCCTGCTTGATAGAGTTGGCCGTGTCGAGGCCGGCATTGGCAAGTCCGATGACCTTTGCGCCTGATGATTGCGCCTGTAGCAGGAAGGACGAGAAATCCTGGCTTGCCAGCGGATGCCGCACGGAACCGACGACCGAGCCGCCATTGGCCTTCACGTAGTTGCTGGTCTGCTGCTCCAGGGAGTAGCCGAAGGCATAATCGGCGGTCAGGAAGAACCAGCTGTCGCCGCCCTGCTTGACCATGGCGCCGCCCGTGCCGACCGCAAGCGCATGGGTGTCGTATGCCCAGTGGAAGCCGTAGGGCGTGCAGGCCTTGCCGGTGAGATCCGTGGTCGCCGCACCGGTGTTGATGGTGATCTTCTTCTTGTCCTTGGACAGCGCCTGGACCGCGAGACCGACCGACGACGTTGTCAGGTCCATGATCGTATCGACCTGCTGGGTATCGTACCACTGGCGGGCGATGTTGGAGGCGATGTCGGGCTTGTTCTGATGGTCGGCGTCGATGACCTCGATCGGCACATCCAGAACCTTGCCGCCAAAATCCTCGACCGCCATCTTTGCAGCCTCAACGGACGACTTGCCGCCGAAATCGGAATACACGCCGGACTGGTCGTTCAGGATACCGATCCTGACCTTGCCGTCGGATGCCGTTTGGGAAAATGCAGTGCTGCTGGCGAGCAATACGGCCAGCGGTGTAACAACGGACGCCACAAACGTCTTTCGCATAAGGTCTCCTCCCAGAGATAACAGCGCGCGAATCTGTTCAAATTTGGCGGACCACCCTCCTCAAAGCAGCCCCTCCTGTGGGTATGGTCGAGTAAAACGAACGTTGACGCAAGGAGGAGCGCGCTATTAATTGCAAACAGCCTCTGTTCAATTTTGAACAGACAGGTGACAGCGTTTGAACAGATAGGGACATTGGAGCGCTAACCGCCGACATGACAGCCAGCCCGAACTTCACCTGGGACGACCTTCAATATTTCCTGGCCGTCGCCCGAACCGGGCAGCTTTCCGTCGCGGCCCGGCAGTTGCGCACCAGCCATGCCACCGTATCGCGCCGCATCGACCGGCTGGAATTCAGTCTCCGGATCAAGCTTTTCGAGCGCAATCCGCGCGGCTATGTCCTAACCGGAATTGGACAACGCTTCATCGAAGCGGCGGAACGCATGGAGGCGGAAGCGGACCGGTTGCAGATGGATATCTTCTCGGGGAGCGCTGCTCACCAGGGCGTCGTCCGTCTCAGTGCTCCGGAAGGAATTGCGAACTTCTTCCTCGCGCATCAGATCGGCGATTTCACCGTCCAGCATCCCAATCTCTCGCTCGAGCTGGTGACGATCCAGCAGATCATGTCCTTGTCGCGCAAGGAGGCCGACATTGCCATCTCGCTCGATCCGCCGAAGGGCGGACCCTACGAAATCGAGAAGATCACCGACTATCGGCTGAACATCTACGGCGCAAAATCCTACCTGTCCGAGCGACCGGAGATTAAAAGCCGCGACGACCTGCTGCTACACCCGTTCATCGGCTACATCCAGGATATGATCTTTGCGCCGGGACTGGACTATCTTGGCGACGTCCATCCGGGAATCCGGCCGCGGTTTCAGAGCTCAAGCATCTCGGCGCAACTGACGGCGACGCTTCAGGGTCAGGGTCTCTGCATCCTGCCGCATTTCATTGCGCGCCGTCAGCCGGATCTCGAGCTGGTGCTGCCCCGCGAGGTGCAGTTGACCCGGCACTACTACCTGGTCCGTCACCGCGACATGAGCCGCATTCCCCGTGTACGTGCCGTCGCCGACTACCTTTTGGCGGTCGTGCAGAACAATCGAGATGCGTTTCTTGGCGAAATTGAAAGCGCCTAAGCAGAACGAAGTGTGCCCGCCAAACCGGGTTTACCTGGCGTGGCGGGCACTGTACCGGAAGGTACTCGCTTTCGGAATCAGTGGCTGACGATTTTTACCGGGATTGCCTTGGACGCCGGCGTCTTGGACATCTCGTCGTGATGGTCGATTGCGTTCAGCACATTGCATTCGGGATAGTACCCGCCGATCGTGCCGCGCGGAAGCTTGTGCGCTCTGACCGTCAGCCCGCTGAGTTCGCGGTGTTTGCCGTCTTCGAAGTCACTGACGAGCGATACGACCTGACCTTCCCGAAGTCCTGCTGCAGCGATGTCTTCCGGACACATGAGAAGCACGTCTCGCGTACCCTCGATGCCGCGGAATCGATCCGAATAGCCATAGATCGTTGTGTTAAACTGGTCGTTGGATCGCATCGTGATCAGCCGGAACCGACCAGGCGCATCCTCGAACGACAACGCGTTGAGCTGATGCGGCGTTGTAAAGACCGCTTTCTTTTCCTCAGTATTCCACTTCCGTTCGTGTGCATCATTGCCGCGATAAAAGCCGCCGGGCTCGAACATGCGCTGGTTGTAATGCTTGAAGTCGTCGGGGTAGGTTGCCTCGATGAGATTGCGAACGAGGCTGTAGTCCCGCGTCCATTCGTCCCATTTCAGCTTCGGGTTATGGTCGAGGGTTGCCTTGGCGATGCCGGTCACGATCGCAAGTTCGCTCTGGAGTTGCTTGGATGCCGGCGTCCGCTTTCCGATCGAACCGGAAATGTGGGAGAAGCTGTCTTCCGTCGTGACGGACTGATTTCCGGTCGCCTGCATGTCGATCTCGGTTCTGCTGAGACATGGCAAGATCCAGGCCTCCTTGCCCGGAAACAGATGGCTGCGGTTGAGCTTGGTCGAGACCATGACCGTCAGCTCCTGCTCGGCCCAGACCCGCTCCATATCGACCTGATCCGGCACGGCGCGAAGCAGATTGCCGCCGAGTGAGATTGTGGCGCGGATGGTTCCCGCCATCATGCCTTTGACCGCATCGACGATGTGCGTTCCGTCCTCGGTCGGAGGATCGAAATCGAACAGTTCCTTCAGTTTGTCCATCGGGATGAGCTTGGTCTTTTCGGCGATGCCGACGGTCCGCTGGCCCTGAACGTTCGAGTGGCCACGCACCGGACAGCAACCAGCGCCCTCACGGCCGATATTGCCGCGCAGGAGGAGAAGGTTGACTAGCATCGCGATGTTAAGGCCGCCCTGCGAGTGCTGGGTCAGTCCCATTCCGTAGACGCCGATGACGCGCTTGGCGGCAATATAAGTCGCGCCTGCCTCGCGCAGATCAGCCTCCGTGAGCCCGCTTTCGCGCACAATGTCCGACCAAGGCGTGTCGCGCACGCATTCGATGAACTTGTCGAAGCCCGTCGTGTGCTCGGCGATGAAATCGACATCGAGAACGCGCGCCCGGCCAGCGGCAACCGCCGCATCATCGGTCTCGACGACGGTCTTACATAGACCCAGCATGGCAGCGACGTCACCGCCGGCCTGCACCTGCAGATACTGATCGGATATCTTGGTCTCGTTGCCCGTGACCATGTCGAGCGGATTTTGCGGGTTCACGAACGACACGAGACCCTGCTCGATGACAGGGTTGAATGTGACGATCTTCGCGCCGCGCTTTTTGGCTTCCTGCAGCGGATGCAGGAAACGTGGACTGTTGGTGCCCGGGTTCTGGCCGAAGAAGAAGAAGGCGTCGGTCTTTTCCAAATCTTCCCAGACGATGGTACCGACCGGCGAGCCGATGACCTTGGTGAGGCCGACGGACGTCGTCTCGTGGCACATGTTCGAGCTCTGCGGCAGGTTGTTGTTGCCGTAGGCGCGTGCCAGCAAGGCATAAAGGTAGGATGCTTCCAGTCCGGCATGGCCCGACGAATAGAAGACTACGCTCTTCTTCTCCAGGCGCTTTAGCGTTGCGCCGATCTTCTGGAACGCCTCGTTCCAGGTGGCCTCCACGTATTGTCCGGTCGCGTGATCGAAGCGGAGAGGATGGGTCAGGCGACCTGTCATCTCCAGATCGTGGTCTTTCCAGCCCTTCAGCTCCTCCACCGTGTGCTTCTTGAAGAAATCAGGTCCGCAGCGGGAGTTGGTCAGGTCCCACATGGTGGCCTTGGCACCATTCTCGCAAAACTCGAAGGGGTGATAGTTCTTGGGCTTTGGCCAGGCGCAGGAGACGCACATGAATCCGCCCGGCTTGTTTTGGCGAGACAACGTTTCGAGAAACGCTGGTGGAGGCGAACTCTCGCCGTAGATCCGGAAGATCGACTTTACCGAGCCCCAACCACCTGCAGGGCCTTTGCCTTCAGGATTGCTGATGTTGTCTGCCATGGGTGGGCCTCCGAAATGTTCGCTGAAAGGGATGCTAGGAGCGGCATCGACATAACTCGAAGAAGGCGCGATCGTTCCTCCCGCCGGGCAGTCGTTTCCGAGCGGCTGTCGGATCCGGAGACGGCATACGGCCTCGGTTTCAGAACGAGGCATACCGCAAATGACTGACGTGACGTTGCTCCACTATTCTTCTTGGACTGGCGGCATATATAGGCGTTTGCGTCCGGACGATTGCGGTTGGGCGCGAGAGGCAAGACTAGTTGTAAACAGGGAGATACCGGCCGTGCACCTGCCCAAGATCGTGATCGGAACCATATTCGCCATTGCCGCATCTGCGGCCACGGCATCGGCGCAAGTCGTCGTATCATCAAAGATCGATACCGAGGGCGGCGTCCTCGGCAACATCATTTTGTCCATCCTGAACGCAAACGACATCAAGACGACGGATCGCGTTCAGCTCGGTGCCACACCTGTCGTGCGCAAGGCGATCACCGCTGGCGAAATCGACATCTATCCGGAATATACCGGCAATGCGGCGTTCTTCTTCGAAAAAGCCGAAGACCCGGCCTGGAAGGATGCGGCAAAGGCCTATACTGAGGCCAAGAAGCTGGATTACGATGCAAACAAGATCGTCTGGCTGACCCCGTCTCCGGCAAACAACACCTGGGCGGTCGCCATCCGCAAGGAAGTCGCGGACGAAGGCAAGATCAAGACCTTCAGCGAATTCGGCTCGTATGTTGCTGGCGGCGGTAAGGTCGTTTTGGCTGCCTCCTCGGAATTCGTCAATTCGGCTGCAGCTCTTCCGGCCTTCCAGAAGACCTACGGCTTCACGCTGAAGTCCGACCAGCTGATCACGCTGTCCGGCGGCGACACCGCTGCCACGATCGCGGCAGCTGCAAACCAGACCAACGGGGCCAATGCGGCGATGGTCTACGGCACGGACGGTGGCATTGCGCCATCAGGTCTCGTCGTTCTGGAAGACGACAAGGGCGTTCAGCCGGTCTACCAGCCGGCTCCGATCATCCGTGAAGCAGTTCTGAAGGAGCATCCGCAGATCGAAACGCTTCTGAAGCCTGTCTTCGAAAAGCTCGATCTTGTGACGCTCCAAGAGTTGAACGGTCGCGTGCAGCTCGGTGGCGAACCGCCGAAGGCCGTTGCCGAAGACTTCCTGAAGAAGAACGGATTTCTGAAGTAAAGCTGGCTGTATGATGCATTCCACCCTCAGGGGCGGGATGCATCACCAGGGGGCCAAGGAGGATCGGATTGAAGCTTCGCCTCGATAAGCTGGGTGTCGTCGTGGCGCTGCTGGCGGTCTACGCTGCCTTCTTCGCGCCCCTCATGATTTTCCGTCCCAACCGGATCGTGCCGGGGCAGGGGAAGTCTCTATGGGAATCCCTGCCGCCCTCCACGTCGATCGCCTTCGTCGTCGTTATCGGCGTCGCGATCCTCATCACACTCTTCAAAACACCTCTTTATCTGAGGCTGTCGGCTGCGGCGGCCGTTCTCGCGGGACTTGCCATCTCCGTCGGTTCCGCCGCGTCGTTTCTGACGCCGGACGGCAATACCTATGCTCGTGTTTCGCCGGCCTCCGGTGCCTGGCTGTTGATGCTTGCCTTCGCTCTGCTCGCCGCCGATGCGATCGCCAGACTGCGGCCAACACCCGTCGTTCGGATCGCCTTGCTGGCGGTCAGCCTAGCGGGCATCGCGCTCGTCCTGTCTTCGGGTCTCTGGGACGGACTTTCCATCATCAGGGAATATGCGGGCCGCGCCGACGTCTTCTGGCAGGAAGCGGGAAAACACGTGACATTGGCGATCGGATCGCTGATTGCAGCCGTCGTCGTCGGTCTTCCCCTCGGCGTTCTTGCCCACCGAGTCACTTCCTTGCGTGCCGGCATTCTCAATACGCTGAACTTCGTCCAGACGATCCCGTCGATTGCCCTGTTCGGCATTCTCATCGCGCCGCTCGGCTGGATCGCCATCAACGTGCCGGGTGCGGCCGCGATCGGCATACGCGGCATTGGCGCTGCACCCGCGTTCGTGGCGCTGTTCCTCTACTCCCTGTTGCCTGTTGTCGCCAACACCGTCGTGGGACTCGAAGGCGTGCCCCGGGAAGCAAACGAGGCGGCCCGCGGAGTCGGCATGACCGGGCGCCAACGCCTGTTCGGCATCGAACTGCCGCTCGCCATGCCCGTCATCCTGACCGGTATCCGCATCGTTCTGGTTCAGAATATCGGGCTTGCGACCATTGCGGCCCTGATCGGCGGCGGCGGGTTCGGCGTCTTCGTCTTCCAGGGCGTCGGCCAGACGGCAATGGATCTTGTGCTCCTGGGCGCCGTACCCACCGTCGTGCTTGCCTTCACCGCAGCCACCGTATTGGACGCACTCGTCGAACTGAACGCCCCTGTTGGCACTCGAGGCAAAGCCGCATGATCGAAATCGAGACCCTCACCAAGCGTTACGGCGACAATACGGTTGTCGAGACAGTGACTATGACGATCCAACCGCGCACGGTAACGGTCATTGTCGGAACGTCCGGCTCCGGCAAGACCACGCTTCTGCGGATGATCAACCGGCTCGTGGAACCGACCTCCGGAACCATCAAGCTCGACGGCGTCGACAATCGCGACCTGCCGGGGTTTGAACTGCGGCGCAGGATCGGCTACGCGATCCAGGGACACGGGCTTTTTCCGCATCGAACCGTCGCGCAGAATATCGCCACTGTTCCGGGTCTGCTTGGCTGGGACCGGCCCCGCATTGACGCCAAAGTAAAAGAGCTGCTCGAACTCTTCCAGCTCGACCCCGCCGATTTCGCGTCGCGTTTTCCGCATGAACTCTCCGGCGGGCAGCAACAGCGCGTCGGCGTGGCACGCGCACTTGCGGCTGAACCCAACGTGCTCCTGATGGATGAGCCGTTCGGCGCTCTCGACCCGATCATTCGCGCCAAGGCGCAGCAGGACCTTATCAGCATTCAAAAAGTGCTCGGCACGACCATCGTTCTCGTCACGCACGATATGGACGAGGCCTTTCATCTGGCGGACCGGATTGCGGTGATGGACAAGGGCAAGGTCGTTCAATACGGCGCGCCCGTCGAGCTGGTTCGACAGCCTGCGACCCCGTTCGTCGAGACCCTGATCGGTGATACGGAGCGGCCGTTCCGGCTCCTGTCGATGCAGACTATCGGTGAGGCCGTCGAGCCCAATCAAGCGACAGGGGAACCACTGTCCGAAGACATGAGCCAGCGAGAAGCGCTATCAAAGCTTTTGTGGACGGGACAGCAGGCATTGCCTGTTCGCGCATCCGATGGGCGGATCATCGGCTCTGTTTCGGTCGAAGGACTTTCGAAGCGCGCGGCGGGTCTGGCATGAGAGCGTGGCTTCCTCTCATGCTGCGGGCGTTACTGCTCGTTCTTCTGCTGACGTTCCTGCTGATGCCCGAATCGTTCGATCCCATCCTGCGCCCGCTGGTTCAGCAGAATGCGCCCGCGATCTACAATCAGGGAAGTCTTCTGACACTCACGCTTCTGCATCTGAGGACGGTCGCCATCGCCACGACAGCGGCGATTCTTGTGGCTGTTCCCATGGCAATTCTCGTGACGCGGCCGATCGGCGCCGAGTTTTTGCCGCTCTCGCGGGGCCTCGTGAATATCGGGCAAACCTTCCCGCCAGTAGCGGTGCTGGCGCTCGCGGTTCCAACGCTGGGGTTTGGTGAAAAACCGACGCTGGTCGCGCTCTTTCTCTACGGTTTGCTGCCGATTTTCGAAAACACACTGACGGGGCTGACGACCCTTCCGCCGTCTGTCATGGAGGCGGCGCGCGGGACAGGAATGACCGGGTTGCAGCGGCTGTTCAAGGTCGAGCTGCCGCTCGCCACACCCGTCATCCTCGCCGGTATCCGTCTGTCGGTCGTGATCAGTCTCGCCACGGCCACGATCGGTTCGACCGTTGCCGCAAAAACCCTGGGCGAAGTCATCATCGCCGGCCTGCAGGCCAACAACCTCGCCTTTATCCTGCAAGGCGGCCTGATCGTCGGCGCTCTTGCGATCCTCATCTACGACACGCTGTCCGCCGTCGAGCGGGTTGCAGCTCGTCGTACGGGCCTGAACGTGCGGTAATTCCGCTTCTGGTAGAGCTTCAACGCTGACAGTCTAGCTGTCCCACTTCGGCCCGACACCGCGGCCGGTAATCAACCAGCCGAGGCTTACCTGCAGGGAGCGTGCGACGATCTCGAGATCGGTTGCGATCGGTGCGTCACGGTCGTTCTCCCAGGCCTCCCAGACACTCCGGTCAACACCGGACATGTGGGCAGCATCATCTACCGAAAGATCAGTCGCATCGCGTGCCAGCGAGATACGCCCGCCGAGCGTATCGCCGGTAGCCTGGTCGAGATCCGTTCCGTCAATAAACATCGTCTGCTCCTAACAACTGGACGCTGGCATCAAGTAGCAAAAGGGCTCCGCGGATACCCGCGAAGCCCGAGGCCTATGTCAGCCGTCTTCTCCAACCCAGGCCTTGACCTGATCCGGATGGTCCTTGATGTATTTTGCGACCGCTTCGTCGTAGGACGTCTCCTGCGCGGTAAACATCCCCGCTTCGAGATCAGCGATCGGCAGCTTCATGCGCGAGAGGAAGCCGGCAACCTTCGGATTTTCGGTCTTGAAATCCTTGCGGGCAAGGACGTCGACGTGTTCTGCTTCACCCAGCGACTTCTTGGGGTCGGTCAGGTAACGAAGCTTGTACTTGCCGAACATCCAATGGGGGCTCCAGGACGTGGCGACGAACCACTTTTCGCTGCGCATGGCGCGATCGACAGTCGTCAGCATGCCCGCCTCACTGGAGATCTGCAGCTTGTAGTCGTCGAGACCGTAATCCTTAACGGCCTTTTCTGACAACCGTGTGAGACCTGCTCCCGGATCTATGCCCTGCACGATGCCGGAAAGCTTCTTCTGCACTTCAGGCTTCTTCAGATCCTCGATCGAAGCGATCTCGCTTTCCGGGATATAGGCCGGAACGACCCAGCCCAGCTTTGCGCCGTCATAGACGGTACCGAGCGTTTCGACCTTGTCCTTCACCTTCTCGTAGTAGTCCGCATGGGTCTGCGGCAGCCAGGCCATCATCATCGCGTCGAGATCGCCGCGGCTGACACCCTGGTACAGCGGAGCGACATCGGACTGTACCAGCTCGACTTCCGTGCCGAGTTCATCTTTGATGAGCTTGGCGGCGAGCTTGGTGACAAATTCAGCATCGGACCAAGCGGACCAGCCGATCTTTACCGGCTTGGCGTCCTGCGCCATCGTTGCGGTCACAGATCCACCGATGAGGGTGGCGGCGAGCCCGAGGGTTGCGAGGGTCTTGAACATGTAGTCTCCTTTTTGGGAGGTTTGCAATTGCGGGTTCATCACCCGCACGGTTCGGCGAAGGACTGGATCAGGCGGTTGCCGTCACCATATCCTCACGCTCGTTTCTCTTGAAAAGCGCGCGCCAGAGGGCGTTCGGCTTTCTGGATTTCTGGCCGAGGCTCTGGGTGATCCGGTCGAGAATGACGGCCAGGATGACGACGGCAAGACCGCCCTCGAAACCCGTGCCCACATCCAGGCGCTGGATACCGGTCAGGACCGTGTTGCCGAGCCCGCCGGCGCCGATCATCGAAGCGATGACGACCATCGACAGCGACAGCATGATCGTCTGGTTGATACCGGCCATGATCGAGGGCAGGGCATTGGGAAGCTGGATCTTGAACAGAAGCTGCGTCGAGGTGCAGCCAAACGCGTTGCCTGCCTCGATAAACTCGTGATGTACCTGGCGGATGCCAAGATTGGTCAGTCGCACGACAGGCGGCATTGCAAAGATCACCGTGGCGATGGCACCCGGTACTGCTCCAAGCCCGAAGAACATCGCTGCCGGAATGAGGTAGACGAACGCCGGCATGGTCTGCATCAGATCGAGGATGGGCCGGACGATGGCTGCGACACTATCCTTGCGCGCCATGGCAATGCCGAGCGGCAGGCCGATGATCATCGCCATCAGCGTCGACGCGATCACCAGGGAAAGCGTCTCCATCATGGCGCTCCAAAGACCCATGTGGTCCACCAGCCAAAGTGCGATGCCGGTCAGCAGGCCGAAGCCGAGGCCGACCCGCCAGAGGGATAGCGCGACAAAGATGGCAATGCCGACGGGCATCGGGAGCGCAAGCAGCGCATCCTGGATCGTCCCGGTTACAAAGCCGATCGCCGACGCGATCAGATCGAGAAAGGGGGAGAAGTTGTCGAGGATGTAGTTGACGGCTGTATCGATGCCGTCGCCGATGTTGAAATTCATGTCTGTCTCCGGTTTCTGGCCGGCTACAGCGCCGCCTGCATCATGGGCCGGCAGGGCGCTGCAACAATTCTAAGGTCGTGAATGGAAATCAGCTGGCGCGGTCGAGCGTTTCAAGCAGCGTCGTTTTGCTGATCGATCCGAGATAGCGCTTGGCGTCATCGATGACGGGGACCGGCCAGGCGCTGGCGGCGACCGTGCCGAGAACGTTCGACAGCGGTTCGTCGGCTGCGATTGTCTCGATCCCGGTGAGAAACGCTCCGCGGTAGGGATCATCCGCCTTGGCGCGCAGCTTTTCGACAAGCGATGTCTGGCTGACCATTCCCTGGTAGGTCTTGTCGCGACCAAGAATGATCGCGTATTCGCGGTCGAAGTGCTTCATGCGTTCGAGTGCGGCGGCGGCCGATACACCCTGACGGTCGATGATCGTGACCTGGGTCTTGCGAGCAACATCGCCGGCCTTGAAGACATGGCTGACATCAACATTGCGGAAGAAGGAGCGGACGTAATCATTGGCAGGGCTCATGACGATTTCGTCCGGCGTGCCGACCTGAATGACGCTGCCGTTCTGCATGATGCAGATACGGTCGCCGATCCGCATGGCTTCGTCGAGATCGTGGCTGACGAAGACGATCGTGCGGCTTTGTTCGGACTGAAGACGGACCAACTCGTCCTGCATCTCGGTCCGGATGAGCGGGTCAAGTGCCGAGAAGGCTTCGTCCATAAGAAGAATGGTCGGTTCACTGGCCAAAGCACGGGCAAGGCCGACGCGCTGCTTCATGCCGCCGGACAGCTGATCCGGAAGGCTGTCCTCGTAACCGTCGAGGCCCACGGCCTTCAAAGCAACGAGAGCCTTCTGCCGACGCTCGGCTTCGTTGACGCCTGCGACCTCGAGACCGAAGGAAGCGTTGTTGAGCACGGTACGGTTGGGCAGAAGCGCGAAGGACTGGAACACCATGCTGATATCGCGGCGCCGCAGATCGATCAGTTCCTTGCGCGACATCTGGGTGATGTCACGCCCGTCGATTTTTATCGCACCGGCTGTCGGCTCGATGAGCCTGTTCAGCAGACGAAGGAGGGTGGATTTTCCGGAGCCGGACAGGCCCATGATCACGAAAATCTCGCCAGCCTTGATCTCGAAGCTCGCATCGTTGACACCGACGGAGCAACCGGTCGCTGAATGGATTTCGGATTTTGTCTTGCCGGCGCGGATCATGTCCAAGGCCTTGTCAGGCCGCTCGCCGAAGATTTTGTAGACATTGTTTAGACTGATCTTGGTCGATGTCGCTTCAAGCGGCGCGTCATTTTCAGTTTCATAAGCCATTAAAAATTTGGCCCGGGCTCGGTAGCGCGGGCATTCTCCTAGACAGTCGGATCTACTCTACGGCGGAAGCATAGGCTTTCCGGCCAAAGGTCGTCCGTGTATTTTATTTGGGCGATATAGCCATCGCCGGCGAAGAACCAATCCGATCAGCGTATCGCGAGGATTGTATCAAGTCAGACGTCACGCACTAAAAGCGCGCTCAGACGCACATTCGTTATGCGCATCTGCAGCCCGTCCATGACCTGTTTGTAGAGCGGGAGATGTGGATGTCCATCAAAAAATCCAATTTGCATGGGCCGGAAAATCTCCCGAAGCAGGCTCATCCATCGCAGATCCACTGCATCAACGAGCATCTCGCCCTATCGAACCCGGATTTCAGACCGGCCATCACGAAACCGTGAAACAATGAAAATCTTGCTCTAGCCCAGATTGCGAAGGTCCAGACTTGTGAGCCGGTGAGCTACACTCCGCCGCGCAATCGTCCCAACAAGCCGATTTCCCGACCGTTAGCCAGCCAACGGAACTCCCCGCAGCCGCTCTGAGAAACACTCGCGTTGCCATGCGACATGGGATATTTGCATTGTTGGGTGATGGGCGAGTAACGACGTCTGGTCTTTGTGAAGCGGTTTACTCAGCGTGGTCTCATGAGCGTTGTCGGGCAGAGTACTTTTATCATCGACAATCTGAGATTGGCGGACGGTCGCCAAGGCATGTCGCTGAGTGTTTCGAACGGCGTGATAGTCGCGATCGGGGAGCAGACCGCACAGCTATCGTCGCCGCGTCTCGATGCTGGAGGGGTGCTGATCCTGCCGGGACTGACGGATGCGCATGTCCATCTCGACAAGGCGATGATCCTTGGCCGCTGCCCGCTGTGCGAGGGGACCCTTGCTGAAGCCGTTCGGCTGACGGCGCAAGCGAAACGCAGCTTTACCGCAGAGGATGTCGAAGCGCGCGGCGCGCAAGTCTTGGAATTGGCTGTGCGTGCGGGTACGCAGCGCATGCGCAGCTTCGTCGAGGTGGATCCACGCGCAGGTCTTCGAAGTCTGGAAGGTCTGCTGCGGCTGAAGCGCAGATGGTCGGGTCTCATCGACGTCCAGCTTTGCGCCTTCGTGCAGGAAGGCCTGACCAACGAGCCTGAAACCATCGACCTTCTTCACGAAGCCATGAGGATGGGTGCGGATCTGATTGGCGGATGTCCTTATACGGACCCTGATCCCGTTGCCCATGTCGAGCTCATCTTCGGCCTTGCCCGTCGTTACAACGTTGATGTCGACTTCCACGCCGACTTCGATCTCGATCCCGGAAATTCCATTTTGCCCGAGATCATCAGGCAGACCGAAGCCTTCGGCTGGGGCGGGCGTGTCACTGTCGGCCATGCAACGAAGCTTGCAGCCTTCGACCCTGACGAGCGTGAGAGGATGGCGCGGAGCATGGCCGAGGCCGGTATCGCTCTCGTCGTCTTGCCCGCGACAGACGCGTTTTTGAACGGATCGCGCGACAACCCGATGCGGCCGCGCGGGATCGCTCCGGCAGCCCAGATGAAGCGCTTCGGGGTGGATGTCGCGCTCGCCACCAACAATGTGCAAAACCCGTTCACACCGTATGGCGACGCCTCACTGCTTCGGATGGCAGGCCTCTACGCCAATCTTGATCAGCTCTCGACGGCAGCTGATATGCACAGCGTTTTCGAGATGGTGTCGACAGATGCGGAGAAGATCACGGGGATGCTGGCGCCACCGATCGCTGTGGGGGCGAAGGCCGAATTCATTCTTGTTGCCGCAGAAACGGCTGAAGATGCGATCCGCCGCAACGCGCCCGTCGTCGCCGCTGTCAAACGCGGCGTGTTGCGACTATGGGCGCCTCTTGCGCCTTTGATCATTCCGGACTGAAACTTTCCTTGTCCCGCGCGCGTAGTAGGAGCGAAATGCTCATTTCGGCGAAACGCATTGAGGACTAATGCAAAAGATTGTCTTGCTTCTGGGGTTTGCGCTCGCGGCGTTCGGCATCGTCGGCGCGCGGCAGGTGACGGCCGATGACCATGCGGCACAAGCGGTCCGGATCGATGTCGGCGGTTACAAACTCAACAGCGTTCTGATCGAGCCGGACAAAAAAGCGGATCTTCCCCCGATCGTTTTTCTCCATGGTGCGAGCACGAGCCTGAAAGATCCCCTCTTTTCGTTCAGGAAGACGTTGCAGGGCAGGGCGCGACTGCTGTTCGTCGACCGACCGGGACATGGCAGTTCCGATATCGGAGGCGAACAGAATATCCTTCCGGATGGCCAGGCTGATGCCGTCGCGCAACTGATGAGGAAGCGGGGGATCGGCAAGGCCATTATCGTCGGCCATTCCTTCGGGGGCGCCATCGCCGCAGCATTTGCAGTTCGGCATCCGGACATGGTGTCCGGTCTCGTCTTCCTGTCGCCGGCGGTCTACCCCTGGGACGGAAGCGTCGCATGGTATTATTCTGCAGCCACAGCCCCTGTCACGGGCCAGGTCTTCAGCGCGCTCGTCGTTCCACCGGTGGGGCTGCTGGCGATCAAGGGGGCGGCCAGCGCAGTCTTCTCTCCCAATCCTGTCCCAGCCGGCTATATTGCCGAGACCAATGCGTTTCAGGCGCTGAGCCCAACCGCATTTCGCCATAATGCGCGGGAAATCTCGGCGCTCAGCGACTGGGCACGTACCGCCTCGCGACAATATCCGAAGATCAAGGCGCCGACCGTGATCATCATCGGTGATGCCGATGAGATCGTGTCTCCCGAAATCCATGCCAAACATCTGGCGCGCGATATCCGCGGCGCAAAACTGATCGTCGTCCACAAGCTCGGGCACAAGTCCGACTACGTCGCAAGGGATCTGGCGGTGGCTGCCATGGAAAGCGTTGCGGGCCGACGCAGGGACTTAGCCTCCATTGCAAGGTCGGTGGAGCGACGGATAGCGGCAGATGCAAAGGATTGAACCCGCCAGGGAACGGGAGGGACAGGACCTGACCGTCTGGCGCCGTCGGTGCCGGTTGGGCCTCTTCCTGTTCTATGCCGCAGCGGGCGTCCTGCATATTACCGTGCCGCGGCCGTTTCTCAGCATCACACCCAGCTGGGTCCCTGACGCACCGGAGGTGATTCTTGTAACGGGCCTCTGCGAGATCGCAGGCGCGATCGGATTGCTTGTTCCGTGGTCGCGTCGGTATGCGGGCATTGGCCTGGCGCTTTACGCAGCCTGCGTGTTTCCTGCCAATATCAAGCACGCAGTTACCAGCCTGACTGCGCCAGACGCCTCGCAGTGGCAGTGGCTTTATCACATGGTCCGATTGCCGTTACAGCCTGTTCTGATCTGGATCGCCCTGTTTGCGGCGGGCATCGTCAGGTGGCCGATGAGGGCGAGAGACTGATCTGTCGCCTCTGCGCGACAACAATTCCGCGCCGGCATCGTGCCGCGCTCGGCGAAGGTCGGAGGATTTCCAACCCGAATCCACCGGCAGCACGACACGACCTTAAGGGTTTCAAAAAGGAAGAGACCATGTCCTCCATTTCCAGAACCGGCTTTACGATACTCTCAGGCGCACTGATCGCCGTCACGCTCGGTGTTTCGGCCTTTGCGGCAGACACCGTCCGGGTCCGCGGGAAAGTCGAGAGCCTCCAAGGCAAGACCCTGTCTGTCAAAACCCGCGAAGGCACGAATGCCAAGATCATGCTCAAGGATGACTGGAAGGTGTCGAGCGTTGCCAAGGCCTCTATCGATGACATCAAGCCTGGTGACTTTGTAGGGATCGCCTCGTTGCCGACTGCCGATGGCGGTGACGGCGCTCTTGAAGTTCTGATCTTCCCGGCGGCGATGAAAGGCACCGGTGAAGGCAGCTACGCCTGGGATCTGAAGCCGAACAGCTCGATGACAAATGCGACGGTTGCCGATGCGGTCAAGTCCGTCGATGGCCACACGGTCACCGTGACCTACAATGGCCAGGAGAAAAAGATCTCGATCCCTGAGGGCACGCCGATCGTGACGTTCGCGTCAGCAGTCGAAGCGGATATCAAGGCAGGCGCGACTGTGTTTGTGCCATCGGAAAAGGCGGCCGATGGCTCCATGTCGAGCGGTCGGGTCGTTGTTGGCACCAACGGCGTCGTGCCTCCGATGTGAACGAGCTCGTCGATCGCCTAGAGATGGCGCAGTTCTATCCGCGCTTCGAAACCGTCGGAGCGTCCTGTCGCCGGAGATGCGAGGATCAACTGTCCGTTCATCTGACCGAGTAGTCGGTCCACAATTGAAAGACCGAGACCGGAGCCTTCGGCTTCGGTCCGGCCACGCCCGAAGCGCTTGCGAATGGCGGCAAGTTCAATCGCACTCATAACCGGCGATCCGTTGGTAATGCGCACTGGGCCACCATCCTCAAGAAACACCTCGACCGGTTTATCCGGTGTCCCGTGAATGAGTGCGTTTTCGATCAGATTGCGCAGCACGATCGCGAACCCGTCTTCGCTCACCGGCGCCGTCAGGCGCGCGCCGGTTGGATGGCGGAGGACCAGCCGGTCGGGATCGGCCATGCCGCGCTGAAAATCGGTCACCACCATGTCCAGAACACGACCGAGATCGACGGCGTGGTCGGCGAGGCCGATGCCCGCTTCCGCGCGAGACAGTTGCAGCATCTTTTCCGCAAGGTGGCTCAGTCGCGTCAGTGAGGCTTCAACCTGGTCGGCACGCCGGCGATGAGGGTTTCCCACAAGTTCGGCGACCAGCATCTGAGTCTGCGCCAGCGCGCCCGCAATCGGCGTTCTCAGCTCGTGGGCGCTGTTGGCGGTAAATTCACGCTCCGCATCAAGTGCTGTGCGCAGGCGCTGCATCAGCCGATTGACCGATGCGGCAATCGGCATCAACTCTTTCGGAAGCGCCGTCGCGTCGATCGGCTCGGTGTTGCCGCCGTCCTTGGTTTCGATCTCCTCGCGCAACGCACCGACGGGACGGACAGCTCGACGCACCACGAACCAGATCGCCATTCCGCAGACGGGAATAAGCAGCAGGAGTGGCAGAAACAGTGCCATGGCGCCTTCGCGAAGCGCTTCTTCTCTGTTTTCGAAAGCGTCGGCGACCTGCACGAAGACACTCCGATCGCCATTCGCCGCGGTATAAAATTGATAGGTGTCGTTTCGCCACAGCCCTGCCTTCAGCGGCGCCTCGAAAGGTTCTGCCGGCGCATCATGGGACCGGATCAGGATCCGCCCGGCCGTGTCTCTCACCTGATAGATCAGGTACTCCCGTTCGCCGCTCGAACTCGCGGTCTGTAGTTGTTGGGGGGAGGCGCCGACGAGGCTGCGATGTTCGAGGTCGTCGACGGCAAGGGGAACCAGTCTTTCGGCCGTATCCTGCAGAGTGCCATCGAAAATTTCGGCGAGCTCCTCTTCCATCACAACGAGGCCGAGGCCCACGGCAAGCAGCCAGAGAAACGCCATCACCACGGTCAGCCACAAAATCAAACGCCGGGTCATGGAAGGCGCCGTCTTGGAAAGAAGCATGCTCATCGATCTACCCTAGCCGATATCCAATTCCGCGCAGTGTTGTGATGTGGTCGCGGCCAAGCTTCTTGCGCAAGCGGCTGACATAGACTTCGACGGTATTGCTCTCGATTTCCGAGCCGAAGGCGTAGAGCGCTTCCTCGATCTGTGATTTGGAAACGACCGCGCCGACACGAGACGACAGCGCGTCAAGCACGGCCCATTCTCGGCTGGAAAGTTCGATGACGGTGCCCGTTGCGGTAACGCGGCGGTCGGTCGCATCGATCTCGAGATCGCCCACGCGAAGAAGCGAAACCGGACGGCCGCTGTAACGGCGACTGACCGCCAACATGCGCGCCGTCAGCTCACCCAGGTTGAAAGGCTTCACGAGGTAGTCGTCTGCACCGCTGTTCAATCCTTCGATGCGATCTGAAATCTGGTCATGTGCCGTCAGAATGATTACCGGCGTGGTGATACCCTTGGCGCGCAGGCGTTTCAAAAGCGCGATGCCGCTGCCATCCGGCAGGCGCAGATCCAGAAGGACAAGACCGTAGCCGGTCGTCGAGAGGGCGCTCTCTGCAGCGTCAAGCGTCTTGGTCCAGTCGACGGCATGGTCGGCGCTCGCCACATGGTCGCGCACTGCTTCCCCAAGTGTCACGTCATCCTCGACCAGAAGAACTCTCAAGCAGTCTGCTCCATCCCTTTGCCATTTCGCTTCGGCGATCCGGAGGCGAGAATAGCCGGAAATCTCAGGAAGTGGAGCGACAATCGTGCGCACACAAGCGAAGCACGAAAGCCCTGTTGCCAACCCAGCAAGCGATGTCGAGAAGAACTGTCTGACCGGACTACCACCAGTGTCGAACGGGTCAGAAGTCTGCACGCGCGCTGGCAACGCCGCTACTGTCTCTCACCCGCCGGCATGATGCCATTACGTCAAGGTCCGGCTTGTAGCTCGAAGTCCGAACGGACATCATTCCGAGTACGGTGTGAAACAGATTGTCATGTGAGGCGGGTGCAGCCGCTCGGGAAGAGAGGCATTGCGGATCGGTCGTGGTTTTCAACTCCGACCCTTGCCACAGCACAAAGGGCACGTGGGTCTGCTGCGATGGCGCAACGACATACGGAGCGCCGTGCAGATAAAGGCCATGCTCACCGAGCGACTCGCCGTGATCGGACATGTAGATCATGGCTGGAGCGATGACGTCCTGACGCGCCTTCAGACTGTCGATAACCGACGCGAGGATGTGGTCGGTGTAAAGGATCGTGTTGTCATAGGCGTTGACGATCTCATCGGTTTTGCAATTGCCCAGTTCAGCATTGCGGCATTCCGGCTTGAAGCGGGCAAAGGACGTGGGATAGCGCTCAGAATAGGCGGGGCCATGACTTCCCATCTGATGGAGGACCAGGACGCTGTCGCCCTTGACTGTCGAGAGCCAGCCATCGAGTGCCGCGACCATTCCCTCGTCGAGGCACTCCCTGTCTTTGCAGTAGCGGGGATCGTTGGCATCGGAAAACGAGTGGTAGGCGGTACGGCTTGCAACGTTCTTGCTGCCGGTGTTGTCGTCCCACCATTCCGTTTTGATACCCGCGTGACCGAGGACGTCGAGCAGATTTTCATTCGCGAGGCCGGCACGATGGGAATAGCCGCGCCGTGTCAGGTTGGAAAACATGCAGGGCACGGAAACCGCTGTTGCCGTGCCGCAGCTTGATGTTTCCTTGAAGTAGGTAATGTCTCGGCGGGCGAGCTCCGGATTGGTGTCGCGGCCGTAGCCACCAAGCGAAAAATTCTCGGCACGGGCCGTCTCGCCGACAACGATCACCACGACGCGCGGTCGGCCGGAGGATGTCGGGGCAATGACGCGGGCATCGGTCCCGAGCGATTTCACGACGACGGTTTCGTCCTCGCCGGTCGCCATGGCAAAGCCGATGGCATTGCCGATCGGCACGAAGGGGTTGAGTGTCATCATCAGGTCTTTGTGGAGCCGCGTGACGGAGGCAATGCTGCGAGCGCTGCTCATTCCGCAGGCGAGCGCGACCAGCAGAAGTGGAACGATTGCCGCGCTGTTCCACAAAACTTTGCCGAAGAACGGCCTGTGTTCGATCTTGACCCAGCAGACCAGAAGCGATGGCAGGATACCGAAAACAGCCATGTGCAGCACGAAGGCCGGTGTCAACAGATGCCCGGCTTCGGACGACGTCGTCTGGACGGCGTTGCGGATCATGTCGACGTCGATGATCGTTCCGAACCTGTCCATGAACCAGGAGCCCGCAGCAGCGCTCACGAAAAGAAAGACCAGAACCGGCTTCAGGACATACTTGAGCGACAACGATACGATCAACGCTGCGAAAAGGCATGCGAGACCGAGTATGAAGGCAGCAAAGGCGAGGTGACTGTCGAAATAGGCGAAAGCCCGCGTGAGAAACATCCGGTTGGTAAAGGCCGCCAGATAGAGCGCACCTGTCACAGCCAGGGTAACGCTACCCATCCGCGGGCGGAAGAAAGGAGGTGCGGTTCTGGACAGACTGTAGATCGGCACTGGTTGATCCTCGGCGAACTCGATTGCCACGGATTTGCATCGGATCCTGACACGCACCTGAATGCCCTAGACCAACGGCCACCCTTCAGCTGGGAGTCAGCTTCGTTCGTCATCATTGCCTGAGTGAGAAGCAACAAGGCCTATACTCGGTGAACAGTTTTCGTCTTCGGCCCGGTCTAATTTTCGTGGGCATATTCGTACTGATCGTTTGCTCGATCTCGCTGCTGCGCGATCCCCGGCACGTTCGCAATCCCCAGACGCTACCGGGATCGAACGTTCGACAAACACATATGCCGACGGGTTGAGCCACCGCATCTTGACCGGCCGATGTCCGGTGCGCCATGTCATGGGGTGCATCTTTACGGACGACGGGGACAGGCAGTGGGCGATATCGATCGGGACAGGGCAGAGCGATTGATGCAAGAGGCCGATCTTGACGGCCTGCTGCTATTCCAACCCGAGGCATTCCGCTACGCAATCGGCGCACCCGCTGGCGTCGCAACGATGTGGGGCAGGGCAGGGGCAGCAATCGCTTTTGTCCCCGCGGATGCGGGGCTCGCGCTTGCCGCCGTCGTCAGCGATCACGCCCTGCCAAGCATCCGCAAATCCGCACATGATGTCGAGTTGCGCAGTCATCGGATCTGGATCGACACCGTCGATACATCGGACGCCGGCTCCATCGCGCAAATCGACCAGTGCTATCGCCGAGGTGGGGCGACGGGGGAAAGGCCTGAAACCTTTGATCGCGAAGTGTCCTTCGGCCTGCTGGGAGAACTGCTTCGCGAGCGCGGTCTATCTGAGGCTCGTCTTGGCGTTGACATGGAGTTCATGCCCGCCGCCGATTTTGCCGCGCTGAAGCACCATCTGCCCCGCGCCTTGTTGACAGATGGATCTGCGGTTCTGCGCCGCCTGCGCTCGGTGAAGACGCCGGTCGAGATCGCTCGATTGCGTCTTGCGGCCAATGCGGCAGAGGCAGGCATTGTCAGAATGGTCGAGGCCATACGGCCCGGCGCCTCTGTCCAATCGCTCTCCGACGCTTGGAAATCCGGCGCGAAGGCGTTCGCAATCGGGAAGGGCGTCAGCCTGTCCGGGTCATGGGACTACATCTCCGTTGGCCCGGATCTTTCAGACGCGAACGCGACGGTTGTTCCGGGTGCGCTCATCAAGGCAGATGTAGGAACGCTGGTGGAGGGATATTCTTCCGATAGCGCACGAACCTTCGTCTACGGCGAGGCGTCGCCGCTCGCGAACGATCTCGACAAGATCCTCCTCGAGGCATTTGAAGCGGGCCTCGAGCAGATCCGGCCCGGCAATACATTCGGCGCGGTGCATCGGGTTGTCACGGCCGCCATCCGTCGTGGGGGTTTGAGCGAATATCATCGTGGGCATTTCGGGCACTCGGTCGGCGGCAGCGCCGGCATCGAGGAATGGCCATTTTTCTCGATGGGAAATGAGGAACTGATCCAGCCGGGCATGGTGGTGGCGCTCGAGACGCCTTTCTACGGGAATGGCTTTGGTGCCCTGATGATCGAGGACCAGTTCCTTGTGACCTCTGACAGCACGGAATGCATGAATAGATTGCCGCGCGGTCTTCAGAAGATCATGCATTGAAGCCTGACGACCGAACGCCCGCGAACGGCATTCTTCAGAAATCAGGGGCCCTCCGCGCACGCCGTTCGTCCTGGTTCTTGCGATGGACACGCAATATTGCACACCCAGACAGTTGCCAAAACTCGATCATTGTTGCACCACCATTGCGCAAAACGAACCGACATCGCAATTGGAACATAGCGGAATGCGTCTGAGATATTCTTTCCTTGGTCTACTTCTTGCCATCGCACCAGCAGCCTATGCCTTGGAACCGGGCACACCCCCCGTCCTCGCTCCGCTCGATCGGCAGGCACAGGCGGCCAATATCAGCGCACAGTTTCTCGGCCGCTACAGCTACAAGCCCGTACCGCTGGACGACGCGCTGTCGGTCAAGATCATGAACAGCTTCATCAAGTCGCTGGATCCGGACCGGAGCTTTTTTCTCAAATCCGATATCGACAGCTTTGCCGCGAACAGCAAGAAGATCGACGATGCGATCGAGGACGAGGATCTGAAGCTTCCCTTCTCGATTTTCAACGTTTATTCGCAGCGCGTTTCAGAGCGCCTGACTTATGCACGTGAGTTGCTGAAGCAGGGTTTCGACTTCACCCAGCGGGAAGAGTATTCCGTGCTGCGAGACGACGCGCCGTGGCCGCAGTCGCAACAGGAAAGCAACGACCTGTGGCGCAAGCGTGTGAAAAGCGACTGGCTGCGCCTGAAACTGGCAGGCTCCCAGGACGCGACGATCCGCGAGACGCTCGACAAGCGCTACCAGAACGTCCTTGATCGGACCTACCGTTATAAGAGCGACGATGTATTCCAGTCTTTCATGGCTGCCTACACGACGTCGGTCGACCCGCACACGGACTATTTCGGGGCGAGGGCAGCGGCTGAATTTGACATCTCCATGAGCCTGTCTCTCGTCGGTATCGGTGCGGTTCTGCAAGAGCGTGACGGTTACACCACGATCCGTGAGCTCGTGCCTGGCGGCCCGGCGCAGCTCTCCGGCAAGCTTGCTGTCGGCGATCGCATCGCAGGCGTTGCGCAAGGTGAAGATGGCCCGATGAAGGACGTCGTGGGTACGCGCCTCGACGAAATTGTGCAGATGATCCGTGGCGCGAAGGATTCTGTCGTCCGTCTGGACGTGCTGCCTGCAGATACCGGTGAGACCGGAAGCCACCGGGTTATCAGCCTCGTGCGCGACCGGGTTAGTCTCGAAAAACAGGCAGCCCAGAAAAGCATTATTCCGGTCGAGGACAAAGGTGTCGCCCGCCGCATCGGCGTGATCACTCTGCCTGCCTTTTACGAGGACTTCGAAGCGAGACGCAAAGGCGAGAAGAACTACAAGAGCGCCAGCCGCGATGTCGCCAAGCTGCTCGTTGAACTCAAACAGGAAAACGTTGATGGCGTCCTGATTGACCTGCGCGACAACGGCGGCGGATCCCTGTCTGAAGCGATTGAACTCACCGGGCTCTTTGTCGGCAAGGGACCGGTCGTGCAGCAGCGCGATGCCAAGGGTAAGGTTGAAATCCTGAAGGACGATCGGTCTGCTCCCGCTTGGGCGGGCCCGGTCGGCGTGCTCATCAACCGCGGTTCGGCTTCGGCCTCCGAGATCTTTGCTGCAGCTATCCAGGATTATGGTCGCGGCGTTGTGATCGGCGAGCCCAGCTTCGGCAAGGGAACCGTGCAGACCGTCGTGGATCTCGATCAGGCGACGCGCAGCAGCGAATCGAAATACGGCGAATTGAAACTGACCATCGCCCAGTTCTTCCGCGTCGATGGCGGTACGACCCAGCTTCGCGGTGTGACGCCGGATATCAACCTCCCGGGCCTTTCTGACCCGAAGACGCTGGGTGAGGCGAGCTATGACAATGCGCTGCCATGGACACGTATCAAGCCTGCCAAATATGCCGCAGTCGGAAATGTCGCTTCGGTTCTGCCACAACTGCAGACCCAGCACGAAGCCCGAATCAAGGATGACCCGGACTTCCAGCGGTTCATCGAGGACGCTGCCGAACTGAAGCAGCAGCGCGAGAAAAAGGTCATCTCGCTCAACGAGGCCGAACGCCGGGCAGAACTCGCAGCCGTCGCTAGTCGTCTGAAGGCTCGCGAGCAGATCAACAATGGCCTGGTCGGCAGCGAAGACGATGGTCTGCAAGCAAACGAACGTAGCTTGAGTGCGGAGATCGCTCTTGAGGATGCGCGCAAGAATGCCAAGGACGTCCTGAAAAACGAAGCGTCTGCGATTGTCGCCGATCAGGCGACCTTGCTGCAAGACAGCAATGCACAGCCCGGGCGCGCCAAGCGAAACTAGTCACAAGCGGGCTGCGGGGTGGTCGGGGTTCAAGTGAACCTTATTACGGTCATTAGAGCAACTTCGAATGACATCGACAGCGCGCTGTAGCGATACCGTGCGCTGTCGTCAAAGCCAAGGGGAGATGCAGTTTCAGCGACGTGGAAAACCTGAGCCACCCGACAGAGAGCATCACCCAGTTATCAGATAATATGCATTATGGAACCAATGGATATTGATGGCGTGTAGCAGGCTTAGCGGCCTTGGCTGAGACGGTAGATACGTCCGCTACGTTTCAACGTGCCGCCTCTGAAGCGCCGATATCAGCACGCCATTTCCGGCTATCTTTGCCGACGCGTGAGAGACGAAGCGTGAGAAGCAGTGGCCGCGGGTTTAAAAAATGCAAATCCTAGTTCAGCCGCGACCATCGGTAGCTTGTAATCCCGGCCGACCTGGGAGCCTTACCAGACCGCGGCTAAAACTCCTCCCACGCCTCGGCGACAGCTGCACTTGTTGGAAAAGAGCTGTTCACTCTCGCCATCAGCGTTCTGGCTGGGGACGGCATATGGGGCGCGCCATTGGCGTTTCCGGTTCGAGGTTGAAGGTCATGTCCTTTGCTCAACGTGAACTGACCAATCATGGTGAAAAGGTTATCTGCTTCGCGGGCAAGGCTGTTGCTGGCTGCAGTCGATTGTTCGACCATGGCCGCATTCTGTTGCGTGCCCTGGTCCATCGTATTGACCGCCATATTGATTTCCTTGAGCCCGACCGCCTGCTCCTTGGCCGCCTCGACGATGGCGGTGACATTGACGCTGACGTCCTGGACGCGGGAGACGATCTCAGTGAGCGATTTTCCGGTTTCTGCTACGAGCTGAACTCCGTTTCGAACCTGCTCGCCTGAGGTGTTGATCAGGGTTTTGATCTCCTTCGCCGCCTTTGCAGAGCGTTGAGCAAGTTCACGGACCTCCTGCGCGACGACGGCAAATCCCTTTCCGGCCTCCCCGGCGCGCGCCGCCTCGACGCCGGCATTCAATGCCAGCAGATTTGTCTGGAAAGCGATATCATCGATGACCCCTATGATATTGACGATCTCGTTCGACGAGCGCTCGATTTCGCCCATTGCCGAAATCGCTTTTCGCACGACGTCGCCAGACTTTTCGGCACTGTCCTTTGTCTCGGTGACAAGGCGACCAGCGGCTTCGGCACGCTTGCTCGATCCGGCAACGGTGGTCGTGATCTGCTCAAGGGCCGCAGCCGTTTCTTCAACAGAGGCAGCCTGTTGCTCGGTGCGCTTCGAAAGATCATTGGCGGCCGACATGATCTGGTTGGAACCCGCCGCGATCGTCTGCGCGTTCTGGCCGACAGTGCGCAAGGTCTGCTCGAGGCGTTCCATGGAGCTGTTGAAGTTCGTCCTCAACACATCAAGCTGCGCAACGAATGCTGCATCGATCCGATGCACGAGGTTCCCATTCGCAAGCTGATCGAGACCATGTTTCAGGTTATCGACAGCGAACTCCATCGCTTCGGCTTCGGCGGCTCTGATCCGGTCGCGTTCAATACGCTCCCGCTCCGAAACGCTGCGGTTTGCATCGGCCTCGGCCTCCAGACGAGCTCGATCTTTCGCACTTTGCCTGAAGACACCAACGGCGCCTGCCATTGTGCCGATCTCGTCGCGGCGGCCCTCGCCGAAGATGCGCACGTCAAGTTTGCCGCCCGCCAACTCGGTCATGGCCCTCGTCATCTCGGTCAACGGCCGGATAACCGCAGAACGAACCGTCCAAACCGAAATCACCACGACGGTAAGACCCGCGAAGGCAATGATCGCCATGACCAATGTCAGGCCAGCCTTCATCTCCTTTCCTGTCGCGAGCGTTTCGGCTGCGACACGAAGCTGAAGCTTCACCAGTTCGTCGATGGGACCACCAAGCGGATCGATTGTCGGATAAAGATCGGCGTCGGCGAAGCGTCCCAAGGCATCCAGATCGCCGGATGCAATCAGGGTCAGCAGGCCTTTCAGCTTTGCATCGGCCGCTGAGCGAGACGCCTCGAAGGTCGTAGCGATCGCCGACTCATCGGCTGTCATCTTCGTGTTGCGATATTCGCGCCATCGCAGGTCGATGACCTTCATGGCGGTCTCGATGTTTTCGGTCGCCTGCCGGGCTGTCAACGTTCTCGCGCGGGCCTTGTGGACCGTATCGACGATGTTTACCGCGTAACTGTCGGCGACCTGCTTCAACTGCGCCAAGGGGATGACGCGATCTTCAACGATGGAATTGGCAAGCTTGCCTTCTTCATCGAGTGCATAGAAAGCAAAACCAGCCATCGACAGTAGCGCCGTAGCGAGGACGAAAAGACAGGCTAGAAGCTTTGTTCGTATCAACATTTTCAACCTCTCATCGGGCATCGACCTGCCACCGGCACAACGGGCCGGAAGTCAGTATGGTCGCAGATTGTGGATTTTGGAAAAACTGACCGTATGCAGTGGCACGGCGTCTTGCTCGCCGGTACCGCAGGGGTCGATCGGAAAAGGAATTCTAGACGATTGGCCCAAACTAAAATTGTTGCCGTTTACCGGGCAGTGCAAATCCTGAAATCGGTCTCGCGCTGACAAAAGACGAGCGCCTACCCACTCCCTCGATTTGTAGGGCAGATTCGTTAAACTGTGGTTACGATGCGAAAATCAGCAATTCGTCTTAATCAAATACTCATACGTTGTGCGATTGAGGCGTAAGTTGCGTTTCAGGTTGTACCTGCTTCCGCAAGCCAAGTTTGGTCGTGCACCGAACCGTCATCTGACAGTCACGGAGCGTCCAGGCGGATGAGTGCGAACGGCGCAGCTATCAGGCGGCGATGAGGCCGGCAGTATTCAAACCTTCGAACATTCGTTCCAGGTTCAGAAAACAGATCATTCCTGTGGGCTGGACGATGATGCCGTCGGAATAGCTCGTCGCGGCACCCGCGTTCATGTCAGGCACAGGCTGCATGTTTTCGACGGGAATCGTGAGGATGTCCGAGACCCGGTCGACAACAAGACCAAAGGCCATTCCGTGGACTTCCGCCACGACGATCGCACTCCGCTCATTGGGTTCGGTACTCCGCATACCGAGCTTGCAGGCGAGGTCGATGATCGGAATCACTGCACCGCGGAGGTTCATCACTCCCAGAACCTCTCTGGGTGAATGCGGGATCGGCGTCGCGGGGCCCCAGCCGCGGATTTCGCGGATCGCCACCGTCCTGACGCAGAACTCCTGGTCGTGAAGGCGGAACGCGATGATTTCCAGGGTCTCACCGGAACGTGCAGAATTGGAAGGATGCAAAGTGTTCATTTCATCGTCCTTGCAAAGCGGTCGGTTGATTTTCGAGTTCGTAGTTCTGTGTTGTTGGTGACGTCATCATTGCAACAGTCAGTGGACCGTCATTTTTCTCCACGCGGGCATCGCTGATTGCGCGGCGGCAGCGTTCAAAGGATTCCTTCGACTGCGAGCACCCAGCGTGAACCGGGATGCAGCTTGTAGGCACTGAAAGCAGGCTTTCCCTGCGATCGGTCTCCATGATTTCGAGAATGACGGACAATGCCTTGTCGAAGGCAGCGACGCAGCGGGGGTCGAAGTGGCTCCCCGATCTTTCACGTATGTGTGCTACGGCGCGATCCACGCTCCACGCCTCTTTGTAGGGCCTTGCACTCGTCAACGCATCGAAATTATCGGCAATGGCGACGATGCGGCCGGAAACCGGAATGGTCTCACCCGAAAGACGGAACGGGTACCCCTGCCCGTCCCAGCGTTCATGATGACTGCCAGCAATTTCGGCAGCAAGCTGCAGAAGACTCGACTTCGATTCCCGGAGAATATCGCAGCCGACGACCGTATGTCGCTGCATGGCCGCGAACTCCTGTTCGGTCAGCTTGCCGTTCTTCAGGAGGACGGCATCGGGAATGGCGACCTTTCCGATATCGTGCATCGGCGAGGCAAGCCTGATGTCGGAACAAGCCCGCGCCTCCATGCCGTAGGCCCGCGCGATTGCTTCGGAATAAAGGCCTACGCGCCGCGTGTGCCGGGCCGTCTCGAAGTCCTTGTAGCTTGCTGCAATCGTCAAGCGGTCAATGATTTCCTCCTCGCGGGCACGCAGCTCAACGACCGCTTTCTCGACCTCGATACGAAGCCACTCGGCCTTGTCGGCAAGCTTGTTGCGCGCGTCCACGAGAGCGACCAGGTTCTTGATCCGGGCCTGGAACTCCAGCGGGTTCACGGGTTTCGTCAAAAAGTCGATCGCGCCTGCATTGAGCGCCGCCATGCGCGTCGCCGTATCGGTATCAGCCGTGACAAATACCACGGGCTTGTCGCGGTAAGTCTCGAAGCGAACGAGTTCGGTCAACAGCTCGATGCCGCTATAGACAGGCATCTGGAAATCGATGACCGCGATGTCGAATTCGAGCGCCGGGGCATCTGCCAGCACGTCTTCGGGATGAAGATAGGGAATGGCGACGCAGTCCGGCAGTTTCTCGACGAGTCTCGTCAGGAGAGAGAGGTTCGTTTTATTGTCGTCGACAAGTAGAATGCGCATGTGAACGTCCCTTATGCGACAAGGAGCTGCCTGTAGCGGGTGACTGTGTCTTCAAGGTCTGCAAGTACGGTTTGGGTGATTGATGCATGACGGAGGTCCTGAGACCGGTCAGCCACGTCTTGAAGACCGACGCTGCTTGCTGCGCCCTTCAGAGTGTGCAGCAGATGATCGGTATGACGGTGGTCATTGACGGCCAAGGCGGAGTGAAGATCTGTGAGGAGTAGGCTTGCGTCTTCGAAAAAGCTCGACAGGAGTTCGTCGAACGTCTCTTCGCCCAGTGCTTCCACGATCTCCAACCGCCGGGTTTCGAACGCGTTATCGATGCTCGGACTTTGGACAGGCTCCACAGCAGTTTCCGCAGCCGCCTCCAGAGACCCGATGATACCCCGAAGCTGATGCATCGAGACCGGCTTCGACTGGAACCCCGTCATCCCCGCCTCCTCGCAAAGCCGCCTGTCGTCGTCAGAAGCATTCGCGGTCATGGCGATGATGGGAGCATTCCGGCTAAGGCCGTTGGAAGCGCGAATTTGCTTGGTAGCCTCTATGCCGTCCAGCCTCGGCATCTGCATGTCCATGAGGACGAGATCGAAGCGGGTCGTCTCCGCCAGTTTGACGGCTTCCAGCCCGTCGTTCGCGATCGTGACCAACTGGCCGAGATGGGCGAGAAACCCGGCCGCGACCTGCTGATTGATCACGTTGTCCTCGACAAGAAGGATATTCCATGCCTGAAACTGTTGGGGCGCAGCCTTTGCCGCCAAGGCGTCGACAAGACCCTTCTCGGCCGGGTTGGCAGGGATTACGAACCAAAAGATGCTGCCCTCGCCTTTGCGGCTGTTGACACCTATTGTTCCCGACAGCGCCTCTACGATCTGCTTGCAGATGGTCAGTCCCAGTCCCGTACCACCGTATTTCCGGCTGATAGACGCATCGACCTGCGAGAACGGCTGGAATAGCTTGCCAAGACCTTCACCGTCGATCCCGATGCCTGTATCTTCAATCTCAAACCTCAGCTGTGCGTCTTGCGGCTCGCCAATCTCCAGCACGCGCAACGTGACGGTGCCCTCGCTCGTGAATTTGATGGCGTTGCTCAACAGGTTGAGAAGAACCTGACGCAGACGGGTGGGGTCCGATGATATGACCGGCGTGGTGAACGAGGTCGGCAGTTCCAGCGCAATGCGATTTCCATGTTCAGTTGCCCTGTCTCGTACCATTTCGACCGTGGCTGTGACGACGGCCCGAACGTCAACCGCGCGGGTCTCGACGTCCAGTTTTCCGTGTTCGATCTTTGCGAAGTCGAGGATTTCGTTGATGATTTCGAGAAGAGCCTGACCAGAACGCCTGATGGTCTGCAGGCCAGGGGCAACTGACGGCGGTAGGGGAGACAACTCCAGTAGTTCCGCAGTTCCGAGAATGGCGTTCAAAGGTGTGCGGATCTCGTGTCCCATCGTCGCCATGAACTGGGACTTGGCGCGGTTCCCGGCTTCCGCCGCGAGATATGACTCCTTCAGCTGGTTCGAAATCGCCTCCAGGCTGAGACCGGCAAGCTGAACTGACTTGAGCTGACGTCGCAGCGTAAGAATGAGGAATACCACGCAGCAGACAAGAAGTGCGACGAGACCCGCCGATTTCATCTGAAGGTCAAGGACTGCGTCCCGAGCCTCAGCCCGTTCGATGCTGACGGTGCTGTTCGTATAGAGAAGCAGTTTTTCCGTATTCTCTACCAGCCTCTCAAACTCTGAATCTGCTGTCTCTAGCTGCACCGGATCCACGGGGTCGCCTGCGGCCAGTCTGTCGAAAACTGCGCTGCGACCGAACACCGCGTCGCGAATGGCAGTGACCTGCTCGGCAACAGCCGCATCCAGCTTGAACTTTGTCTCGAACGAGGTTTTGTCGAGAATGTTCATTCGCGAGTACAGAATGTCGTAGCGCGTCCCGAGAGCCTTGATGCGCTCCGGAGTCAGGTCGTTTTCAACGAGCATGATGTGCAGGGTCTCGTGCAACCGGCGCGCTTCCCGGTCGAGCTGGTAGACGGACCACAAAGCATTCTCGCGAATGCCGTCCTGCAGGGCGGAGTATTTCCTTGAGATATCGGCAAACAGAAAAACGAGGCCCAGCAACAGCAACACGGCAAAGCACTGCAGCACGACGGTCGCCTTGCTGGCTTTCCGGATGATATCGCCACTCTGCTGGGCGGCAGTGATCATTCAGCGACCTCGATATCCTTGATCTGCCAGACCGACCGGGAGAAGTATTTCTCGTTGAACAGACCTTGGTCCTTATCGAAAGGATACACGAGGAAGAGCGGGCCCTTGTCGCGGACAGACATCAGCTTGCCGTCCATGCGCGTGGCGAGCATTGTGTCGAGCGAGGTTGCATCTTCCATCGGCAGGTCAGCGGCATAATCGTTGAGCGCAATGACCTTGAGCTTGTTGCCATGGGCCCCCGCTGCCTCGAGTACAGACCGCAGAAGCGGGCCGGAGAACTTGACCACGCCTTCGGTCCAGGGGGTCTCCATTTCACCCGTGCGGCCCGCAAGGGCTTCGAGCATAGGCATGTCGAACTGGGCTTTGCCACCGACGTTGGGATGATCGAGCTTGGTGCCAGTCACCGTAAGCACCACCTTGCCTTTCGGCAAGTCAAGCGCCGTCGCCTGAAGAGGAAGCAGCGCGCCGGCGACAATGACGGCTGCGATCATGATGCGGTTTATCACTTGAAACTCCAAGATACGAAGTAGACTCGCGGCGCGCGCGACAAGCTGTCAAAACGGGGGGTGCCTATTGGCCAGCGTCCCATCGGGGCATGCGTGGTGGAATACACCCTGCGCTCCTCCCAGATCGGCGTCATGCCGATTGCGTGTTCAACGCTGTGGACGCCTTAATTCTAGGGCGGAGGCATTTATATTAGGTGAATCTTGAAATGAGAATTGGAGTAGAAAGAGACGTTACGAGACGTATCGCTCAATTCTTACTTCTTTGCTGTTGCCTCAGGCGCTTACGGTCGGAAAGATGACCGCGCCCTGTGGCAGATCGCTTTTTAGCTACGGCGATGCGATCAGGCGATGAGCCGGCGGCGTATGGCTTCGGCAATGGCCTGCGTTCGGTTGGTCGCGCCGATCTTCTTCACGGCCGACTTTATGTAACTGTTGACCGTATCGTTCTGGTATCCGGTCGCGACCGCAATCGCCTCGCTCGTAAGCCCAAGACTGGCCTGGGTCAGGCAGGCAATTTCACCCTTGGAAAGCCGAAGCTGGTGGGCAGCGAAGCGATCCATCAGCGGCTTGGTGACAGCCGTGTGAATGGATTCCGCTACCAGCGAAAGGAAGATCAACTCTTTTTCGTCAAACGGTGTCGAGCGGGAAAAACAGATCGCTCCGTAAATGACATCGTTCCTGAGGATCGGGATAAGCGTTCGGTTGTGCAGGCCGAAGGTTCGTTGGAGGTAAACGAGCCTCTGCGGCGGCGGAGTTTCCGCGTAGACCTCGCTCTCGACCACGATCACGTTCGAGGCCTTCGCGGCTAGCACGAACGGGTCGGTCAGATAGAGGCGATCCGCGTCATAGGCGTCGAGGAATGCAGGAGGCATGTCGGTGTCGATCGAAAAACCCTGACCGAACCTGTAGTGGTCGACGTCGAGACCGCTGATGGAGATGTAGTCAAATGGAACCGCCAACCGCAGGCGGTCAACGATGTCGTTTTTTCCGAAATGACGATGCTTCGGCACCGAACGCAGGTCGCAATAGTCGTCGAGAGCGTTTGGATCAAGAATGGAAAGCGCGCTGACGGGCATATCAGAATCCGTTGGAAGATCGACAACACGAGTTTTGGCGTCTCAGCGTTAACAAAAGGTAAAGACTCAACCTTGGATTTTGCAACCAACAGTCGGGCTCTTTCAAGCGAGGGCTTTTCTGAGGTCGATATATGGGAGGAGCCGCCCGTCCGCTGACCGAACCATGAAGTCTCCCAGGATCCGGTGCTCGAACCCGCTGGAGTCCGTAGCGTCCGGTCCTGTCGCACATTTCGAGGCCATTTCGATCCGTGCCAGACTGTCGACCACCAGGCCAGTCGTCTTGAGGCCGTCCGACACGAGCAGAACGCGACCTTCTTGGCCGGGAGGAACTGCAGGCAACCGGAGCCGTCTGGCAAGGGAGATGAGAGGGATAGCTGTGCCACGGTGGACAAACAGGCCCATCGTGCCGCGTCCGACATTGTTCAACGAAACGTAGTCTTCCGGCATCTCGACGATCTCCCGGACATCGGCAACCGGCGTTGCCATGTCTCCCCCTGCTCTGAAGACCAAGTATGGCAGCAACGCGTCTCCGCGCTGCCCCGGCGCTCGACCGGCCGCCGCTGTCTTGGGCTTGGTGGATGAAAGTCGCGAAAACATCAGCAGGACATCGTCACTCATCATTGTGCGCTCGTCGAGGACGAGAAACAATGTCCGTCCGTCGACGGAATAGACACCGCTGAGAACAGACCCGGTCTCTACGGCATTATCAGGCATCGCCATAATGTCGCCCAACGGTATCGGCCGTATATCGACGACGGTATCGAGCGCAAAGCCCAGCAGCCGGTCGTCGGGGTAACGCAGGACGAGGACGGACGACTGCTTGCGTTCCGACAGGACGCCCATGCCAAGCACCCGAAGCGTATCAAGAACCGGCACCTGGGTGCCATGATGATCGATGACACCGAGGCAGGTCTCCGTCTTCATCGGCGAATCCTTCAACTGCGCGGTCGGCGCGGTGGCCTCGACCACCCCGGCCGCAACGCCGAAAGAAAACGCGCCGCACGTGAACAGCAGAAGCGGCTTCGCATTCGAGCTCGTCTTTGCGACCGCCTCCGCGACTGGCTCTTGCACCGACGGAATTCCCGGCAACGCCAAGATGCGCTCCGCTGCCAGGACCGAGATTACCTTTCCGCTGTGGAAGAATGAATGCGTGACCAAAGGTCCCTGTACAGCGGGTCGCGACACGCCCAGTTCATCGAGTGCCGCGACGTCTTCTGTCGCGATGCCGCGCACTTCGTCAGCAAAAATGCATATCAGCCTCTGTCTTACCCGCAGGACCAGAATCACGGCGCCGTAGGCCTCCGTCGCCGGCAGGCCGAGCATCGGTCGGATATCCATAACCGGGATGGTGCTGCCTCTCAATTCGAACAACCCGCACAAGCCGGTTGCCGCGATGCCTGCATTCGATAGCCCACCGGGCGCCGGAACGACTTCTCGGATATTCTCGACATTGATGGCAAGCATCGCCTCGCCAATGCGCAGGAGGCCGAACTGCTGCGTTGCAGGGCGACTGCCTCTCAGCACTTCCGGCATCGCGAGAGATCTGACCATCTGGTTCATGGGTTAACCCACTTTGCGCTGTTGCGCCGTCGATGACGTCAGGTCATTGATGAGCTCGACAACAGTCCTTGAGACACGCTGCTGAGCATCCGTCGATTGCGCAATCTCCCGGATGGACTCGCCGGTCTTGTTCACGCTGCCGACGATCCGTTCGAAAGCCAGTCTCGCATGCTGCGACCGGTCCGTTCCCTGGTTGACGCGCATGGTCGATTCCTGGATGAGCTTGGATATCTCGTGCGCAGCTTCCGAACTTCTCTCGGCGAGTTTCCTGACCTCGCCCGCGACGACCGAGAACCCGACCCCATGTTCCCCTGCCCTTGCGGCTTCGATTGCCGCGTTGAAGGCGAGAAGGTTGGTCTGACTGGCGATCTCGCCAATCACCTTGACGATATCGGAGATTTCCGTGGAGGACTTCTGGATGAGATCGATTGCCGCGATCGCGCTGCCCAGCGCTTCTGAACCCTGTTCCGCATTGCCCTGCGTCTCGGACGCAAGCGTGGTGGCCGTGCGGGTGTTAGCGGTGATTTCCGCGATCGATCCGGACAGTTCTCCGACAATGCTGGTCATTTGCTGCGATTTCGAACGGATGTCATGCTCGAGCTTGACCTGATCGGTGATGTCGCTGGCATACTTCACCACGCGCACCGTCTCGCCCCGCAGATTGACGATCGGGCTGTAGATCCCCTGAATGTGCACTTCCCGGCCATACTTTCCAACGCGGGCAAAACGCCCCGAAAAGAATTCACCCTTGTTGAGACGCAGCCAGAAATCCCGGTAGTCTTCCGAGACGATGTAATCCTGGCTGCAGAACATGCTGTGGTGCTGCCCCATGATTTCGCGAAGTGAGTATCCCATGACCCGTAGGAAGTTCTCGTTGGCGGAAACGACATGTCCGTCGAGATCGAATTCGACGACCGCCTGCCCCCGCGAGATCGCGTCGACCCTTCCCTCGAACTCGATGTTGCGCAGTTTCGCCTGCGTGATGTCAGAGGCGAACTTTACGATCTTGATCGGGCGGCCTGCGAGGTCGAGGATCGGATTGTAAGTCGCCTGAAGCCATATGTCGTTACCGCTTCTGGTGAGGCGCCGGTATTCCCCTCCTTCGAACTGGCCACGTCCAAGCCGGTCCCAGAAGGAAGCGTATTCCGCTGTCTGCGTGAAGGCAGGGTCGCAGAACATCCGGTGGTGCTTGCCCCGGACTTCCTCCAGTGAGTAGCCGACGGCGGCAAGAAAATTCTCGTTCGCGTCAAGGATATTGCCGTGCAAGTCGAACTCGATGACGGCCTGGGCCCGGCCGATCGCGTTGACCTTGCCTTCGAACTCGGCGTTCCGGATCTTGCTGGCAGTCACGTCATAGGCATACTTGACCACCTTGCAGGGGTTGCCGTTGAGATCGAAGATGGGATTGTAGGTCGCCTGGATCCAGACATCCTTTCCGCCCTTGGCGAGACGACGGTACTCTCCGCTCTCATAGTCGCCGCGCCCCAACCTCTGCCAGAATGCCTTGTAGGCGGGTGTTCGGGTTTGGTCGGCTCCGCACAGCATCCGGTGATGCTGACCGATGACTTCTTCCCGAGCATATCCCATCAGGGTGAGGAAATTTTCGTTCACTGCGAGGACGTGGCCTTCGAGGTCGAATTCGATCACGGCCATTGCGCGGTCGATCGCCGCTACTTTTCCCAGGAGTTCCGCCTCTACCGACTTGGTCGCTGTGACATCCATCGCGTACTTGACCACCCCGATGGTCACGCCGTTGTCGTCGAGGATCGGATTGTAGCTCGCCCGGATCCACACCTCGCGTCCGCCGCGTCCGATGCGCTTGAACTCTCCGTCGTGGAGCTTGCCCTCCGCCAGATCACTCCAAAACGTGGCATATTCGGGAGCTTCGACGATCTCCGGCTCGCAGAACATGGAGTGATGTCGGCCACGCACCTCGGCCAGCGAATAGCCCATGAGGGAAAGGAAGTTCTCGTTAGCGTTCTTTACCGTGCCGGTTAGATCAAATTCGATGACCGCTTGCGCACGGTCGATTGCGCGTGCCTTGTTGCGCAGAACGGCGATCTCGTTGAGGTCCGAAAGGGTGCTGACAGAAGACTTTAAAGTCATGGGAGAGCACTTTCGGTAACCAGGCAAACTTCGAATTTCATCACGAACCCCCTCCATCTGAAGCAACGGCACGACCGCGACGGTCTGATACCCGAATTTTAGAGGCAACTAACTAATGAAGGATTAATGCTAAATTAGAGCCCGCGTCGTTATGCGTCCGTTTCCGGTCGTACTGGCGCCGTCGCGGTAACCAAGTCGCTGTAACCAAATTTTGACGGGTTAGCGCTCATCCTTGTCCTGAATTGTAGTGAGTACGGGATAGGAACATGCGTTTCAGCGCTCAGCGGCTTGGCGATCTCGCCGGTATCATCCGGCATCTGAACTGGCGCCTCAGCCCGCTCAGCCGGATGGGTGTCGCCCGGATGGTCAACGACACGACGGCAGCGCTGGAAACTCTTGCTCGCAGCGAGGCCGATCTCTCGATATCGGAGCAAGCTGAAATACGGGCTATTGCCTCGCGGCTGATCGTGATCCTCCAGGACGCGTATTCCGGCAAAACACCGACAATCCACTGACGTCGGCAACCGGCCGTGTCCCTCCCACCTTTTTTATCGGACCGGTCCTGCGGATCCCGCCACCTGAATTTCGAACGCCGACAGCGATCCGCCGGCAAATTGACAATTGATAATAATACTCGATGAAGTCGAGCAAGCCACGAACTTCCCGCAGAGGTAGGCATTTGTGCGCACGCATGGCATCATCGCTAATTAGCGCAAAATTTTTCTCATAAATCGTACCTCATAAGCATTGCATACTCAAACCTTGCGGGTTTAAAGGTCAGCAACGAATGAGGCCATATGTCGCAGCGACGGGTGCCTCACGTTTCCAGCCTATTCGGTTCCGGCCCCCTGTCGGGACACCAAGGAGCGATACAATGAGAGATGTCCCGGGGTTACCGTCCCGCCGTAGCTTTTTGAAAGCTTCGGCGGCAAGTGCGGCCGTCGTCGGCGTGGTGATGCAGGCGAAGGCGGAGACCCCGCCGGCCCCGCCACCGATCGAAGAATACCAGCCGGTCTGTCTCAAGCCCACTGAGTGGGCCTTCGTTATGGCTGCCACGGCGCGGCTCATTCCCTCCGAAGGCGAAGGTCCCGGTGCCATCGAGGCCCGCGTCCCCGTCTTTATCGACAAGGAACTGGCCGGTGGATTCGGTGAGGCGGCAGACTGGTACATGGAAGGTCCGCACGATGCCGCAGCCCATCCGTTCCGCGGCTGGCAATCGCCTTTGACGCCGCTGCAAATCTATCAGCAGGGTATCCCGGTGTTCGACGCATGGTGTCAGCAGACGCACGGCAAGATATTTGCCGAGCTTGACGCCGCAACTCAGGACAAGGCCCTGACCTCCCTCCAGAAAGACGAGATGAAGATCAAGCCCGAACTGCGCGACTTCTTCACGATCCTCTTGCAGAACACCAAGGAGGGCTACTTCGCAGACCCGATGTATGGTGGCAATCACGGCATGCAGGCCTGGAAATATATCGGTTTCCCAGGTGCCCGCGGCAGCTACAAGGAGTGGGTGTTGAAGCACAACGTCGCCTACCCGCTCGGTCCCGTTTCGATTTCCGGTGAGAGGGCATAACGATGGCACGCACTGCAAAGAAGAAGGACGTCGTCATCGTCGGTCTCGGCTGGACCGGCTCGATCCTCGGCATGGAACTCGCCAACGAGGGTCTGGAGATCGTTGCGCTCGAACGCGGCCATGACCAGAACACCGTTCCGGACTTTCAGTATCCGAACATGATCGACGAGCTGAAATACGGCGTTCGTCTCGGCATGATGCAAAAGCCGCGCAATTCGACCCTGACGATCCGTCGCAACGTCGATGAAGCTGCCCTGCCCTATCGCAGCCTCGGCTCGTTCCTGCCGGGCATCGGTGTCGGCGGTGCAGGGACGCACTGGAACGGCCTGAACTGGCGTCCGCAGCTCTCGGAATACCGTCTGCGCTCGCATGTGGAAGAGCGCTGGGGCGCCGGCATCATTCCGGAAGACATGAACCTGCAGGATTACCCCGTCAGCTACGAAGAGCTGGAGCCGTTTTTCGATCGGTTCGAGCATGTCGCGGGGATTTCCGGCAAGGCCGGCAATCTCAATGGCAAGAAAATCGAGGGCGGCAATCCGTTCGAGGCACCGCGCTCGCGCGAATACCCGATGCCGCCTATGCCGGTGACCTGGGACGGAGCCAAATTTGCCGAAGCCGCGAAAGCTGCCGGCTGTCACCCGTTCCCAAGCCCGGGCGGCATTGCCTCGCAGGCCTATGTCAACGAATACGGAATGCAGATGGGCCCTTGCAACCACTGCGGTTTCTGCGAGCGCTACGGCTGCTACAACTATTCGAAATCCTCGCCGCAGACGGCGATTCTCGACGCGTTGAAGCGCAAGCCGAACTTCGAATACCGCACCCATGCGGAAGTGTTGAAAATCGAAATGGCGCCCGACGGCAAAACCGCGACCGGCGTGACCTATTTTGACGAAAAGGCCGGCGAAGAGGTGTTCCAGCCCGCGGATCTGGTAATCCTGGCCGCCTACCAGTTGCACAACGTCCATCTGATGCTGCTCTCGGGCATCGGTCAGCCGTTTGATCCCGCAACGAACGAAGGCGTCACCGGTCGCAGCTATGCCTACCAGATGAACGGCGGCTACACGATGTTCTTCAAGGACGAGGTGTTCAATCCGTTCATCGGCACCGGTGCCAACGGCATGTCGATCGATGATTTCGGCATGGACAATATCGACTTCGGTCGTGAAGGCTTTATCGGCGGTGCCTACTGGCGTGCCGGCCAGTCCAACGGTCAGCCGATCCGCTCCATGGCGCTCCCCGCGGGCACGCCGACCTGGGGTGCCGGCTGGAAGAAGGGCATCGGCGAGTGGTACGGCCACTCGATGTCGATCGGCTCGCACGGTTCACACATGTCCTATCGCGGCAATTATCTCGACCTCGACCCGACCTACAAGGATCGCCACGGTCGTCCGCTGATGCGCATGACGTTTAACTGGCAGCCGAACGACATCCGCATGACCCAGTTCATGAAGTCGAAGATGGAGCCGATCGCCAAGTCGATGAACCCGACCTCAATGCAGGAAGGCTTCAAGAAGGACGGCGCCATGTACGACGTGCGTCCTTACCAGACGACGCACAATGTGGGCGGCACTGTGATGGGTGACAATCCGAAGACCTCGGCAATCAATCGATATCTGCAGGCCTGGGACAAGCACAACATCTTCGTGATGGGCGCCGGCGCCTTCCCGCAGAACACCCAGTACAACCCGACCGGCATGGTCGGCGGCCTGGCCTATTGGGCGGCGCATGCGATCCGGACGCAGTACCTGTCCAATCCGCGGCCACTGGTGTGAGGAGCGCAACGATGAAAACCTTTCTTCGCGTCATTCTTATCCTCGCCGTTCTCGGCGTCGTCGGCCTTCTCGCCTTCATCTTCGTGCCGGTCCAGCGCACTGCCGCGGTTGCCCAGCTCCCGGCTGATTACAAAGCACCGGCGGGCAGTGGCGAATACGCCATGCGGGCCGGTGACTGCATGGCCTGTCATACCGCGGAGGGCGGCAAGCCCTTCGCCGGCGGCCGGCCTATCCACAGCCCGATGGGCACGATCTGGGCCACCAACATCACACCGGACAAGGAAACCGGCATCGGCAATTACACGCTCGATGATTTCCGCGCGGCGCTCTACGACGGCGTTCGCAACGACGGTGCGCATCTCTACCCGGCCATGCCTTACGAAAACTATCGCAAGCTGACGGAACAGGACATCCAGGCACTCTACCAGTATTTCATGACCGAGGTGCCTGCAGTTTCCAACAAGGTCGAGGAAACGGCACTGTCCTTCCCGTTCAACCAGCGCTGGGGCATTCGCGCCTGGAACTGGCTGGCGCTGGGCAAGCCTGGCTTTGAACCTGTTTCGCAGGACGAGCAGTTCAACCGTGGTGCCTATCTCGTGCAGGGCGCCGGACACTGCGCCGCCTGCCACAGCCCGCGCAACCTGCTGATGGCGCAGGACGGTACCGACGAGAGCAGCGCTGCCTTCCTGACCGGCGGCGAGATCGACGGCTATACGGCACCTGACCTGCGCGGCCCGCAAAGCGCACCGCAGAAATGGTCTACCCAAGAGCTGGCGGCCTATCTTACGACTGCCCGCAACGCGCATTCCACGGCAACCGGCGAGATGATGCTGGTGGTGCGCGATTCGCTGCAATACATGACGCCCGAGGACAATCTGGCGATCGCAACCTACCTCAAGAAGATCGGCAGCACTGGCGGTTCCACGGCACCGGCAACGCCTTCGGCGGCGCCTGAAAAGGCCGAGGTTACCGACACCGAGAAAATGCTGACGGAAGCCAAAGCGGATATGCCGCTCGGTCCCCGCCTCTATCTCGACAATTGCGGTGGCTGCCACTTTGTCAACGGCAAGGGTGCCGCGGAAATCTTCCCGGAGCTTGACGAAAATTCGCTGGTTACCGCGAAGTCTTCAAAGGGCCTGTTGGATGTCATGCTGCACGGAGCGGAACTGCCTTCGACCAAGGACCGTCCCATGCGCGTGCGCATGCAGGGCTATAACGACCGCCTGAACGACGAAGAAGCGGCAGCACTTGCCACCTTCCTGCGCCAGGCCTGGCATAACGACGCTCCGCCGGTCACTGCGGAAGACGTCAAGGCTGTCCGCCGCTAGACCACGACATCAGACCCTGCCGGTTCGTAACTGGCAGGGTCTTTACACGTCGCCATGAGTGGCATCAGCCGTTGGCCGTTGCCAAGGCCTCCGGCGGCCCGAGGATCGCAATACTTCGCCGCGTCAGTTTGGCGTGATACATGCGCCGATCTACGAGAGCGACAAGAGCCGTTCTCGACCACTTGACCTCGCTTGCAAAGCCAAAACCCAGCGCCGCACCGACGCTCAGCGTTTTGCTTCCGATCGTGACGGCGGCCAGCACAGTGTCCATCATCACGGCGAGCCTCTGCTCCTGCATTTCACTGTCTCCCATGTCTGACTGGAACAGGAGGGCAAACTCGTCACCGCCCAGCCGCGAGACGAATTCGCCCGCTCTCAGGGACGACAACAGCCTTTTCCCGATAACCGCAAGCAACTCGTCCCCGACCGGGTGACCGTGCATGTCATTGACGATCTTGAAGCCGTTGAGATCGAAGATTGCGAGCCCGAACTCCTCATGGTTGGCGCGATCTTCGATAAAGTGAGCGATCCGTTGCTCGAACCCAAGACGGTTCGGAAGCCCGGTCAGGCTATCGGTGACGGCCGCGGCTCGCAACGCCTCATCCTGTCTGATTTGCGCGCTCGTCTGTTCGGTGACATCGGTCAGCGCCTCGAGATCGTAGAGGTCGTTTCCAATCTTGATCCGGCGTGCGGAGATCATCACGGAAATTTCCCGCCCGTCACGATGCCGGATCTTGCCCGACTGCGCGGAGTAATACCCAACCTCGTCAAGGAGTTTGATCCTGGCAACACGGTCTGAGCCATCGACGATCAGGCCGACATCTGTCAGTTTGCGACCAACCAGTGCCGTTTCGTTCATCCCGACGAGGTCCATGTAAGCCTGGTTGACCCGCACATAAACGGAGTTTGGCCCGGCCGTCGAAATGGCATAGGCAAGCGGAGAGATGTGAAACAGCGTCTGCAACATTCCGTCCAGCCCATCTCCGCCCTGTGTCACACTGGAAAAGAGTGAGGCTGCCGCCCGTTCATCCGAGAGCATCGGCCTAACCCTTATTCACTATAGGGGATTGCCACAGCAGGACGGCCGGTGACGGCAAGAACCGCAGATCCACCCGATATTGCATGTCGCAGTTTCTGTCTGTCATCATTCCCTCGCCTCAACCTCGCCCGATGGAGAGGTTCGCGGATGAAGAACCTCCAGCTAGGTTTGCGTCCACAATACGAGTCACAAACTCGACGACTTCCGTCATCTCTGTCCATTCGGCCCCGGCTGCTTGCTGTCTTGACCGATACCCTCGACGACCCGCAATCAACGTGAGCAATACCAGATCGAACTGCGCCGTATTGCCGATGTCCAGGTGCCCAAGATTCCTCCTGACCAAAAGGATCAGTTTATCGAGCGCTTGTGCGGTGGAGAGCCCGGCAGCCAGCAGTGCGAGTGGTATTGCGATCAGCATTTTCACAAAACTACCCTCATGATGTGGCGTACCGGGTCGCCATGCTCAGAATTCCGACCAGCCTTCATTGGCCGCCTTCGACCGCTGTAGTTTGCCAGGAAGCGACTGGATCATTTGTCGCGTAGGCGAAGCTGCAGGCGCATGCGCCCGACCGTTGCTTTGCCCTACCGCGCTTGGCGTCGTTTTGAACCCGGCGACAAGCTCGGAAAGTCTCTCGGCCTCGTTGGAGAGTTTTATCGTCGCCGCAGACGTCTCTTCCACCATGGCAGCGTTTTGCTGCGTGATCGTATCCATGCTGCCCACGGCAGAGTTGATTTCAGCTATCCCAGTCGCCTGTTCGCGCGACGACATGGCAATCGATACCATGTGTTCGTCGATCGTCTGCACCTGTCTGCCGATGCTTCTCAATGCCTTGCCCGTTGTGTTCACAAGATCGACGCCGCGCGCGACATCCTGAGAAGATCTCGAGATGAGATCCTTGATTTCCTTGGCGGCCCGGGCTGAGCGTTGCGCGAGCTCCCGCACCTCCTGCGCCACCACCGCAAAGCCTTTCCCCTGGTCACCGGCACGGGCTGCTTCGACCCCCGCATTGAGTGCGAGGAGGTTCGTCTGGAACGCGATTTCGTCGATGACACTAATGATGTCGTTCATTTGTTTGGATGACTCGACAATGTCGCTCATCGCCTTGACGGCCTGCTCTACGATTTCTCCGGACGTTGCTGCCTCTGTTGCAGAGGCCGTTACGACCGCCTGGACTTCTGTCGTCCGGGTTTGAGACTGCCGCGCGATTGAACTGATCTGCTCTAGCGCTGCCGCTGTTTCTTCAAGCGCCGTGGCCTGCCGTTCGGTGCGCTTTGCCATTTCGTCGGTCGCAGTGGCGATTTCGGCCGACTGCGAGAGAACGAAGCCGACCGTGCTTGAGATCTCGGAAAGAGCACCGTTGAGGCTCGATACGGAATCGTTGAAATTATGCTTGAGCCCGTCGAAACTGACCGCGAGGGGCTGTTCCAAGGGCCGGGTCAGATCACCGCCGGAGAGAGATCTCAACGCACTTTCGAGGGCTGAGAGCGCTGCGTCTTGTTCCGCTTTCAGCGTCGCCTGCTCCGCTTCAGCCTTGGCTCTATCTTCCGCAAGGACGTCGAGATAGACCGAGATCGCATAATCCATGTCCACGAGGGCCGCTTTGACAACCGTCGTTACGTCGTCTCCGATCTTCTGGCGTTTGCCGCGCACCAGGAAACTACCGAGCTCGTTATCGATGACGGCGCGCACGATGTTCTCGATCATCAACGCATAGCCGCCAATGTACCAGCGCGGTTGAAGCCCAAGCCTTGCATGGGCTTTGCCGATCATGGTGACTTCATCAACATAGGCTTCGTCGAACTTTGCCGAGGAAATCGTTTCCCAGTGTCGAGCCTGTCGTCCTTTTGCCTGGGTGATGTGATTTTCACCGGAAAAGTATTTGGAGGTTTCCGGGTGATGACGGACCTTGGCGTAAAACACATCGAGCGCGCTATCGAGCGACCCGTTAATGATGGGCGCCAATGCTGCGAGTGTCCTGCGCTGTGGATCACCAAGACCAGCGAAGTCCAGTCGGTCGTTAAGCGTTGCCTGTGCTGATTTCTGCGTACTCATGTATGTCCCCTGCTGCGGTCCCTTGGTAACAAGGCATGGTTGGTCTGCCCGCTAAAGCGAGTGCGATCTGTTGCTGACGGGAACGCAGTCCATCACCGGCGCGCGTGCTTCGAAGCCATCGCGGGGCAAGCAAGGGGGCTCAAAAACCCAGATGTCTACCGAACAGGTGTTAGACTGTCAGGTGGCGGCTGTTCCTGATCTTCACGGCCATAAAACCCTCATGGGTATGCGGCGCCACGGCGCCTATCTGGCACCACAAATCTAGGATTCAGGGGATAAAAAACCGTTAATAGTTCGCCCTATGCTATAGTAGCAGAACTTGATCTAAGCAGCGCCATCGTTTGACCGAGGCTATATCTGGCAATCGTCAAGCATAGAGCAAAAAATACGAGTTTTTGCCTTAAAATTCGTGCCGTCTGTGAGCGCTGCTATCACCGGCAGCGTGCTCATGGCATTCTCAGACAGCGGTCGACATTGACAGAAGAGAGCTGGGACATCGTCGAGGTCATTTCGTAGGGTCTAAGCGTAGGCAACCGCCACAGCATCGCGAGTCTCTGCGACTGGACAGAATATGCTTTGCATACAGTCAAGAACCTGGCGGACACCTTCCTCGTGGGAGCGATAGAAAACCGTCTGCGCTTGTCGACGCGCCGAGACGAGGTTCGCGTCCCTGAGAATCTTCAGATGTTGAGAGAGTGCCGATTGGCTGAGATTCACCGCCTTTGCGAGTGAACGCACGTCGCGCTCCCGATCCTGCACCAGACAGAGGACTTTGAACCGTGCGGGGTGCCCCATAACCTTCAGTAGATCGGCGGCGTCGCCCTCATCGAAGGGAAGAACTTCTCCCGACAGACCGATGTCCATAACGCCTCCAACCACCATTGAATAAAATCGCGTATCTTCATGGACCGAACCGAGTCCGGCGCCACATAAGCGAGAAGTAATACAAGCAAGATATAAGCTGCGGTGGCTAAGCATCTCCGCATTACGTCTCTGCTTCAATACGCAAATTGTACGTTATTTTATCGCAGTCCAGACGTTTTACGCATCTTAACAATACTTAACTCTGATAACCGCCGAATCTGTATTAAGGCAGATACGAAACGCGGTCTCGCCGCCCAATATACATTCAATGCTGGTGTGAAATGACAGAAGCAGACGCGTTGGAGATCCTGCGGATCTCTGTCTGGGCAATGCTCCTTGCTTCAGCGCCCGCGGTTTTCACCGCGATGGCAGTCGGCCTGGTTATCAGCCTTTTCCAGGCTCTCACGCAGGTCCAGGAAAGCACGCTGAGCTTTGCGCCAAAAATTGTTGCTGTCTTTGTAGCGCTGGCAGTGGCCGCCCCGTTCATAGGCGGCCAACTCAATCTTCTCGTTGTCGAGATTTTCTCTCATGTGCAGTCGGGTTTCTAGGCCGGCTGCGATCTCAAGAGGTCAGGCGTCTGCAGTCTCTCGCACTTCGTCGAGCAGGAAGAACACGACCACATAGCGGGTCGCATAGGATCGGCCGCCCTCGGCATCGCCTGCGTCCGAACCTCCGTCGGCCGGGTGCCATTGCTGGTAGTGCGGATTGTTGGCGATCAGCGTGATCGCTTTGCCAGTACGGCTACCGCCAAGACGATAGCGTGTTTCCGCCAACGGCCAGACACGTTCGTAATCCTGTTGCGTGAGACGGACCTTAAGAGCATGGCGCGTTACCGTTTCGCCCTGCGAAACATCTCCCTTGCGGGCCACTGGAACCTCCAGCGAAACCTCCTCAGCCCCATCCAGTATGAAGTCAAATTCCTCAGGCCACGTCCGCTTCATGTAATCGCTCCTCCAAGCTATACCGAGGGTTGCCGACGACTGTATCGTCGTCTGCCGAGACAATATGCAAACATTATCCCCTTCTGAAAAGCATCAAACCGCCTACGGCCGCACTATTTCGTGAGGTTGCGCTTGGCGCCGACAAAATGTCTTACCAGGCCGCCACAGGGAAGGCGTCGATCGGGATCTTCAGGTACCTCACGCCGTTCGCCTCCTTTGGCGGCAGCTCTCCTGCCATCAGATTGACCTGCAGGGCATGCAGCATCAGTTTCGGAAACGGCAACGTTTTGTCACGGCTGATGCGGGACTGGATAAACTCGTCACGCCCTGACCGGAGGTGAATGTTCTGCGCCTTCTGTTGCGCGACGGTGCTCTCCCAGAGCGCTTCCCGCCCGCCATGACGATAATCGTGGCCGGTGAACAGCCGGGTGTCGTCGGGCAAGTTCAGGATTGCCTCGATCGACGACCACAGATCTTCAGCGCTGCCTCCGGGAAAATCGGCGCGGGCCGAACCGCTGTCGGGCATGAACAGCGTGTCGTGGATGAAGGTCGCATCACCGACCAGATACGTGATCGATGCCAGTGTGTGGCCGGGCGAATACATGACGCGGCCCTCGATCTCACCGATCATGAACCGGTCGCCATCCGAAAACAGCCGGTCCCACTGGGATCCGTCGGTTGGCATCGCCGGCGCATTGTAGATGTCCTTCCATAGCGCCTGGACCTTGACCACGTCGGCGCCGATCGCGGTCGGCGCGCCGGTCTTCGACTTGAGGTATGCTGCTGCGGTGAGATGGTCTGCATGGGGATGCGTGTCGAGGATCCACGCGACGTCCAGTCCCTGCATCTGGATATGTGAAAGGAGCGCATCGGCGTGACGCGTGGCCGTGCTTCCGGATTTCTCGTCGTAGTCGAGAACCGGATCGATGATGGCGCATTTCTTCGTGGCCTTGCAGCTTACGACATACTGGATGCTGCCGCTACGCGCGTCGTAAAAACCAGCGACTTCGGGTTGGGCACTCATGGTGTAAAATCCGGCTTGTCAAACGCCTGCACTGGCGCGGCTTTATGATGGTCTGGCCACAGGATGTCCACGAGGCAGGTCTGATCGCAGCAACGCTGTGACAGGGGCAAGACGAGGACATCAAGCGTCACGGCGGCCCCTCCTAAGTCAACCTCTCACGAACGTCAACTCGGAGCCCTTTGCAGCAATCTTGCTTACCAAGCGATAGGGCCAACCCGATAAGCCGCGCCATTGGATCGAGACCAGCCGAGCAGTTGTTCGCGCGTGGCAACGCGCTTGATTTTGCCCGTCGCAGCCATAGATCCACATCGTTGGCCAGCAAACAAACTGGTTGTGCCTGTGGCGCATGTCTCGGCGACCCTGGATGCGGCTGATGTGTGGTTCCGTTTGGCAACAGCGAGTACTTCCGCGGGGAGTACGGTTGCCTCGAGATCACGCGGGATCGGCAACCGACAGGATGAGCATATGCACAATCTTATCAGACATCTCAGCTTGCACTTTATCACATGCCTTTTCGCGATCGGCGTCGTATCGCAGGCCCTCGCCGCTCCCGATGTCGTCAAAGTCGGGCCGGATCACTACCAGGGGACATGGCTGGAAATCGGGAGGACCCCGATGTTCCTGACCGACGGCTGTGTTGCCGGTTATTCCACCTACCGCAAGGGCAAAACGCCTGACACGGTCATGGTCGAAGACGGTTGTCGTGTCGATACTCCAACCGGGCGCCTTAAAACAATCAATGGAACCGGGAAGATTCAGGATTACGGAACGACGAACGCAACGATGCGCGTCCGCTATCCACTGCTCATCACCTTCACCTACCGCGTGCTCTACAAATCGCCGGATAAATCCTGGTTCATCAGCGCCAACCCGTCGATGTCGGACCTGTGGATCTATTCGCGAACCGTACCATCGAAATCCAAGCTCAACCGCATGGTGCGCAAGGCGAGCGAACTCGGCTACGACGTAAAGAAGCTGGAATTTCCGCCAGCCCGCTAGGCTGATTGGAAAGCGTCCGAACGGTTTGGCGTCCACGCGACAGGACAGCCGTTCGGAACGCGAGCTTCATTGCGGCTTCAAGCCTTGGTTTTATAAAGCTCGGCCCCTACCCTGCGACCAGCTTGAGAGACCGAATGGAGCTATGGGATCGAGCGCGCGGACTTCGTAACGGAGATTGTTTTCGACCAATATTTCAATAATCCTTGAAGTCTTGAATAATTGTTGTTCTATAGCCTTTACAGGGCTTTGAAGGCCGGGCAAGCGCCCGCGCCTGGTCACTATTGGACAAGGAATGAACTGGTGAACGAGCGACAGGTCCTTGATGCGTTCGGCGCACTGTCACAGCAGACCCGACTGCAGGTCATTCGCAAGCTCGTCGTCGCCGGCCACGGCGGACTGGCGGCGGGTATGATTGCCGAAGCTGTGAACGTGTCGCCTTCCAACATTTCCTTTCATCTCAAAGAACTGGAACATGCGGGCCTGATCAGCGCTCAGCGGGAGTCACGCTCCATCGTCTACAGCGCGAATTTCGAGACCCTCAACGGCCTCGCCCATTTCCTGATGGAGAACTGTTGTTCGGGCCAATCCGACGCCGGTTGCGGGCCTACAGAACTCGCCGGGTCTGGGTCATAGCAGACTCAAATGCGAACGTTTCAATCTCATCCGATGGAGTATCCAAATGGCTGATCTGCCAGCCGCCTCGCTTGATCTCATTCCCCAGGCCGACCTTGAGGCACTTCGACCACCCTATTCGCAGCACAAGCCGCGGATCCTGATCCTCTATGGATCGCTGCGGAAGATTTCGTTCAGCCGTCTTTTGGCGGAAGAGGCAGCACGGCTCCTCGAGCACCTTGGATGCGAGGTGAAGATCTTCAATCCCGAAGGTCTGCCCCTTCCAGATGGCGCACCGGATACGGATCCGAAGGTTCAGGAATTGCGCGCGCTTTCTCTCTGGTCGGAAGGCCATGTCTGGGTCAGCCCCGAGCGGCACGGTGCGATGACCGGCATTATCAAAGCGCAGATCGACTGGATCCCCCTCACGACCGGTTCGGTGCGACCGACGCAGGGCAAGACGCTCGCCGTCATGCAGGTCTCCGGTGGCTCGCAGTCCTTCAACGCGGTCAATCAGTTGCGCACTCTCGGTCGCTGGATGCGGATGATCACCATTCCGAACCAGTCGTCGGTTGCCAAGGCATGGCAGGAGTTCGACACGGATGGCCGCATGAAACCCTCGGCCTACTATGATCGCGTCGTCGATGTCTGCGAGGAACTGGTCAAATTCACACTGCTGACCCGCGATGCGTCCGACTACCTCACAGACCGCTATAGCGAGAGGAAGGAAGAGGCCGCAAAGCTCGAACAGCGCGTGGATCTGAAGTCGATATGAGCGAGCGGCCGCCGATCGGCACTATCCTTGCCCTGGGCCTCACCCAGATCATCGGCTATGGAACTCTCTATTACAGCTTCAGCATTCTTGCACCCGATATGGCGCGAGACCTGAACTGGTCGACGGAGTGGATATTTGCCGCACTTTCGGCGGCACTTCTTCTGGGCGGCTTGACCGGTCCCTGGCTCGGCCGGGCCATTGATCATTTTGGCGCAGGACGGGTGATGACGGCCGGATCCGCGATTGCCGCGGCAGCGCTGGTCGCTTGTGCCTATGCGCCGGGCAAGAGCGGCTTCGTCGCCGCTTTGATCGTGATCGAGATCGCCGCCAATCTCGTACAATATGGCGCGGCCTTTGCGCTGCTGGTGCAGGCAAGCCCCCGCACCGCCCAGCGCAGCATCACCTATCTGACCCTCATCGCCGGCTTCGCCTCGACGATCTTCTGGCCCATCACAACGGCTCTGCACGCCCATCTGTCCTGGCAGAATGTCTACCTGGTGTTTGCCGGGCTCAATCTGCTCGTCTGCCTGCCTCTGCACGCCTGGCTGTCCTACGGCCTTGCCCAGGGGAAGTCGCAGAAACAGAACGGCACGGCGCAAGTCGTCGAAGGGTGCCTCAGCCCGGACGTCCGGCAGTTCGGGTTCAAGCTGATGGTGGTGGGGTTCTCTTTGCAATCTCTCGTCAGTGCGGCGATCCTGGTGCATATGGTGCCGCTGCTGTCGGGTCTTGGCCTTGGGGCCACGGCCGCCATTGTCGGCACGCTGTTTGGTCCGTCACAAGTGCTGAGCCGGTTTGCCAATATGATGCTCGGCGGCAATCTGCCGCCGCTGGCTTTGGCAACGATTGCCGCCACGTTGATCCCTGGGGGTGTATTGATCCTCACCCTTACCGCTCCGTCGGTGGCAGGCGCCATGGCGTTTGCCGTTGTCTTCGGTTTGGGCAACGGTCTTTTCAGCATCGTCACCGGCACCCTGCCGCTGATGCTGTTTGGCAGCGCTGGCTACGGCAGGCTGCAGGGCAAGGTCATGGCCGCACGATTGATCCTGTCCGCGACCGCACCGTTTGCGCTGGCGTTTGCCATGGCCCATATCGGTACGCTGTGGTCACTGACCATCACAACAGCGCTCGGGGCCTGTGCGATTGTCGCCTTCGTCGGGATTGCGCGACTGGAGCGCCGCCACAAGTCTGGCGATCATCTCGCGAGCCGTCCGGCCTGAACCAGTACGCTGGGATCCGTGCGTCCTTGGGTGCCCGCTGGGAGCGCTACACGGCCGGGCTTCCTGCCGATTTGGCAAAATATCTGCGGCCCATCCACAGTGCCATCTGTACCAAAAGGATCAGCACAGGAACCTCGACGAGCGGGCCGATGACGGCCGCAAATGCGACCGGGGACGCCAGGCCGAACGCGGCAATGGCAACCGCGATGGCCAGCTCGAAGTTGTTGCCGGCCGCAGTAAAGGCAACCGCTGTCGTGCGCGGATAATCTGTCCCCACCGACCTCGCCATCCAGAAACTGACAAGAAACATGATGAGAAAGTAGATCGTCAGCGGAATGGCGATCATCACCACATCGCCCGGCAGGCGGACCACGTCTCCGCCCTTCAGGCTGAACATGGCGACGATCGTGAACAGAAGGGCGGCCAGAGTCATCGGGCTGATCTTCGGGAGGAAGACATTCTCGTACCAGTCCCTGCCCTTGCTCGCGGTCAGCAAGCGGCGCGACAGATATCCCGCGAGGAACGGAATACCGAGATAGATCAACACCGCTTCCGCAATCGTCCAGAACGAGACGTCAATCACACTGCCTTCAAGACCAAACAGCGGAGGCATGACGGACAGGAAGAACCACGCATAGACGCTGAAAAACAGGATCTGGAAAATCGAATTGAAGGCAACGAGACCCGCGACATACTGGTTGTCGCCCCGGGCAAGCTGGTTCCAGACGAGAACCATTGCAATGCAGCGGGCAAGACCGATCAGGATGAGGCCGGTCATGTATTCCGGATAGTCCCGCAGGAAGATCACCGCCAGCGCGAACATCAGCACCGGACCGATAATCCAGTTCTGCAGGAGAGAGATCGCCAGAACCCGCTTGTCGGCAAACACCTGCGGCAGTTCCTCGAAGCGCACTTTCGCCAGAGGCGGATACATCATCAGGATGAGGCCGATGGCAATCGGAATATTGGTGGTGCCGATGGACAGGCTGTCGAGCGCTGCGGGCAGGCCGGTAAAGACAGTTCCGAGCAGCACACCCAGTGCCATGGCGGCAAAAATCCAGACGGTCAGATAGCGGTCGAGGAACGACAGACGCAGTGTTGGTTCTTCGGGACGCATTTGCGGCCTCCTTGGCAGATAGACATCGTCCGCAGCCTTGCCATGAAGACTGGGGCCGCACGGGTTCGGCTTGAATGGCGTGCGTCAGACGACGCGACGGCCGGTCTGGTCGACGACGACTTCGCCGTCTTCCTTGGCAAACGCAGCCTGCTGGCCAGCTGGGAGAATATCCAACACCGCTTCCGATGGTCGGCACAGCCTGACACCGGCAGGCGTGACGACGATCGGGCGGTTGATCAGGATGGGATGGTCCATCATGGCATCGACCAGTTGCTCATCGGACAAGGAAGGGTCGCCCAAACCGAGTTCGAAAAATGGCGTTCCCTTTTCGCGAAGAAGATCGCGCGCGGAAATTCCCATCCGGTCGATCAACTGCTTAAGCAGCGCGCGCGCTGGCGGGGTTTTGAGATACTCGACCACATGGGGTTCGATGCCGGCGTTGCGGATCATCGCAAGCGTGTTGCGCGAGGTCCCGCAGTCCGGGTTGTGGTAGATGACGATATCGATGGGGTAAGTCATGCGACGTCAGGCCTTTTGTTTGTCGATCCTTCAAGCTGACCGATTTCCTGAAGCTTGGCGGTCAAGCTTATCCTTTCGAGGCTTTCCAAAGGCAGCGCGGCGAAAGCTGCGATACGCAGCTTCATGTAGCGAAGCGCTCTGGTGAAGGCGATGCGCTTTTCCGCCTCGGTACCCTCCACTGCAGCAGGATCCTCGATACCCCAATGGGCGGTCATTGGTTTTCCCGGCCAGACCGGGCAGGATTCGCCAGCAGCGTTGTCGCAGACCGTAAAGATAAAATCGAATTGCGGAGCCTCGGCACCCGCAAACTCGTCCCAACTTTTTGACCGAAGTCCCTCCGTGGGAAACTTTTGGCCAACAAGCACATCGAGCGCCATTGGGTTGACGTTGCCTTTAGGCTGGCTTCCCGCCGAGTAGGCATTGAATTTCCCAGCGCCAATTTTTCGCAGAACACTTTCCGCGAGGATCGATCTCGCAGAGTTGCCGGTGCACAGAAACAGGACGTTGAATGTCTTGTCGGTCATGAGAGCGCCTTTTCCGGAGGGCAGCACGGGGTGAGTTCCGCAATCAGCGGCGCGCAGAGCTCTGCGTTTCCGCCACAGCAGTCCTTGAGAAGGAAGAGCACCAGTTCCCGTAACGTCTCCATCTCCACACGGTAGGTAACGACGCGGCTTTGGCGCTGCGAAGAAACAAGACCCGCGCGTGACAAGATGTTGAGATGCGCAGACATCGTGTTTTGCGGCACCGCGAGCGCGCGCGCTATGTCACCTGCGGGCAGTCCATCCGGTTCATGCCTGACAAGCAGGCGAAAAGCTTCGAGCCGGGTTGGCTGAGCAAGCGCCGCAAGGGCGAGAATAGCGACTTCTGATTCCATATATCCAGAATACTGGATTTATGGAATCAGTCAAGATGCGTGTCCCGGGTCGTCTTCTTACGCTCGACGGCAGGTACACGTGTTCAGAACCATGAGGTCAGTGCGATTTCCGCCGGCCAGCGCTTGCGTAGATCAGCGCTGCCACCACCACCAGCAATCCCTGGAAGAGATACTGGTAGGTCTGGGTCAGCCCCAGGAATGTCACCGCGTTCAGCACTTCGGTCAGAAGCACGGCTCCGAGAAGGGTTCCGATGAAGGTTCCCCGCCCGCCCGAAAGGCTCGTTCCGCCCAGAACGACTGCGGTGATGCTGGCCAGCGTGTAGTTCACGCCCTGGCGCGGGTCACCGACACCGATCTGCGTCATCAGCATGATGGCACCGACAGCGGTCAGCAGCGAACAGGCGATATAGCCGCCGATGAAGGTGAGTTCGACAGGAATGCCGGCCCGGCGCGCAGATTGTTCGTCGGATCCGACCGCCCGCAAACGCCAGCCTGCACGTGTCCGGCGCAACAGCGTTTCGGCGCCGACCGCTGCAACAACCAGTACCAGAAAGGCGACCGGGAAAGGACCCAATTGCCAGTTGACCCAGTCGGTGACCGTCGCGCTGATATAGCCATCCGGATTGTCACGCAGCAGGAAGCTGCAGCCCTGGATCGCGATATACATGGCGAGCGTCGCGGCAATCGGGGTGAAATTCGCAAATCGGATCAGCACACCGTTGATAGCCCCGGTCACAAAGGCGCCGGCAAACATCAGGAGGAAGCCGACCGCCATCATCGCAGTGGAATTGTCGTCGGTAATGAAAAATGACGCGACCACGACCAGAAATCCGGCGAGCGGACCGACCGAAAGATCGATCCCGCCCATCAGCAGCGCCACGGTCTGGCCCATGGCAATAAAGCCGAGCGCGGTCGCCAGAAGCAGGATGTTGTAGATGTTGTAGACGGAGAAGAAGTTCTCGTTCTGGCCATAGACATAGAGCCCGAGAAGCACGGTCACGATGGCAAGCGGGACCGCTGGAGCATTGTCCGACCGCAGAAGGTCGCGCCATCGGCTGCCGGTACTCGGCTGTGCCACCGTCGAACTGCTGTCGCCATGCGTCTCCGCTCCAACGGCCGCAGTGACTATTCGTTCTTCGGTGACGTCGTCACCTTCGAGGATCTCGACCACATGCCCGCGCGACAGCACGACGACCTTGTCGCACAGCCCTTCGAGCTCCACGGCATCGGACGAGTTCACCACAACCGGCGTTCCCGCCTCGGAGACTTCGCGCAGGATGCGATAGATTTCGAACCGGGCGCCGACATCCACCCCTTGCGTCGGTTCGTCCGCAATGATCAATCCCGGCTCGGACAAAAGCGCGCGCGCCATGACCACTTTTTGCTGGTTGCCGCCCGACAGGGCAAAGATCGGCGCTTCCATACCCGGCGTCTTCACCGCCAGTTCGCTGAAGATCGCGCCGACCTGCGCCAGTTCCTTCTTGCGGCTCATCACGCCACCGACGGCGAACTTCTCAAGCGCGGAATAGGTTGCGTTTTCCCGAACGGTCAAACTGCCGGCGACACCTTCGACGTGGCGATCCGACGGCATGAAGGCCGCCTCATGGAGGAGTTCCGGTTGGGCGAGTGCGCGCCCGCGTAAGACGATCTGCCCCTCGGCAGGCCTCAGCCCTGCAAGAACCCGCATCAGTTCCGGCTGACCGTTGCCGGCGACACCGGCGATCCCCACGATCTGCCCGCGCGGTACGTCGAAGCTGATATTCTTCAGGTCCCTGTTGGTGATGCCCACCACGGACAGACCGGTCTCCGTATCGGCCGATGACGCTTTCGGCGGGAATGCCGATTCCAGAGTACGCCCGACGATAAGCCCGACCAGATCGGCATCGCTGATCTCGCCGATGACGGCGGAGCCGCGCACGCGACCATCCCGAAGCACGGTGACCCGATCGGCAATCTGGCGAAGTTCGGCCAGGCGGTGGGTGATGTAGATGACCGATGTGCCAGCGGCCGCCACCTCGCGGATGCGGGCAAACAGCATGTCGGTCGAATCCTGGTCGAGCGAGGCGGTGGGTTCGTCCAGGATCAGCACCTTCGGCTCGAGCGCCAGCGCCTTGGCGATCTCAAGCAAATGCTTCTGCGCAACCGTCAGACCGTCGGCGCGCATGCCAAGAGGGAGATGCAGGCCGACCTTGGCAAGCACGCGCCGGCCCACATCGTCGGGCTTTGCGCCCGCAAACACCGAGGCTGGCAAGGCCACGCGCAGGTTTTCCAGGATCGACAGATCGTCCAGAATGGCAGGATGCTGGAAGCAGATGCCAATCCCGTGGGACTTGGCGATTTCCGGGGTCATTTGCTGTACGGCGCGGCCTTCGAAGTGAATCTCTCCCTCGGTCGGCTGCAGCGTTCCGGAAATGATGTTCATCAGGGTCGATTTGCCGGCGCCGTTCTCGCCGAGAAGGGCATGCACTTCGCCGGCCCGGAATTCCACGCTGACATCGGCCAGTGCCGCGACAACCGAGAAATATTTCGAGATGCCCGAAAGGCGGATCACCACATCCCGAGCGTCCAGCGCCACGTCTTGACTGTTTCGTGCCAACATTATTTGCAATCCGTCCTGGTGACAGAGCCCCGGAAGGTAAACCCTCCGGGGTCAGCGATGCGTAAGTTTCAGTTACTGGCCGACGGCCTTTGCCTGGTCTTCCGGCTTCAGCGCCGAGGACATGTAGATGGCGCCCGGCAGATCCTTGCGGCACTGAACGGCATTGGGCTTGCCCGATACGGAATCCTCATAAGCAGGCGCCTCGAAGATCTGCTCCTTCGGCTTTTCGCCGCCGGTTGCAAGCGCGACGGCCCACTGCACGGCCAACCGGACATTGTCGTTACCGGTGGCGACGGTGAACAGCTTGAAGTCCGGGTTGCTGGCGTGATTGTCCTGCCAGAAGCAGCCGAGCGAGTTGCCGTCCGACGTGGCAAGCGCCGGGATGGACTTGCCCTGCTTGGTGAAGGCCGGCAGAGCACCGACCAGCGACGGGCCGAAATCGGACACGATGACGTCGATCTTGGCGTTCTTGGCGATTTCGGCGGTCAGCACCTTTTGCGTCAGCGCCGGATCCCAGTTGGTGACGGCAAAGGGCGCCTGATTGACGAAGACATACTCAGGCCCGAGCACGCTCTTCAGGCCTTTCAGCTCATCCAGGCCCTGGCTGTTGCCGGCAGGTCCGCTGAGGAACAGGACATTGCCACCCTTGGGAAGCACACCCTTGATCCACTTGCCCCAAGTGACGCCGTCGTTTTCGAAGGACGAGCCGATGAACTTCGAATAATTCATGCCTTCCTTGCCGCCAACAGCGACGCGGTAGGGCACAATGATCTTTCCGGCCTTGAAGACGCTGGTGATGGCCGGCAGCATGGCCGGGCCGGCGTCGCCAAAGACGACCAGTGCATCGACGCCCTTGGCGGCCATACCCTTGATGTCGGAGATTGCCTTCTGGGTGTCGCCCTGGCCGTCGGCATACTCATACTTGGTGATACTGGGGCACAGTTCGACGGTCTGCTTGCCGGATGCCGTCGTCACCTGACGCCAGCTGTTGCCGCCGTAACCGTCAAGAAGGGCAAGCGTCGCCTTCTTGGGCCCGCACCAGGACGGTGTCTCCGCCTTTGCCAGACCCGCACCTCCCAGTGCGATGACCGCAGTCGCAACCGAGACTGCCAGGCCCTTCTTCAAATTTGCATAGTTCATGTCTGCTCCTCCACTTGTTATTGTTAGGTTGTTTTTCTGACTTTCCCGCTCCACCGGAGCGAGTAGACGCCGATGCCGAAACCGAGGGCCAAGGCCTGGATGATGGTTTGCGCTGAATAGGGCACACCGACCGACAGCGCGAACTGGCTCAGCTGGTTGAGGAAGAAGGCCGCCAGCACCGTCGAGATGGGAAATCCGCGCCCGCCGAGCAGCGACGTGCCTCCCAACACGACGACGGCAACCGACGGCAGCAGCAAGCTATCGCCTTGGAAGGCCGTGGGTTCGCGGGTGATGCCGGCAATCAGGACGCCGGCCAGGCAATAGAACAGCTGGGCATAGACATACGCCATCATCTGATAGGAGCGCACGCGCAGGCCTGCGGCCTCTCCGGCAGCAGGGCTTGCGCCGATCGCCTCGAACCGGCGGCCGCCCACGGTCTTTTTCAGCATGAAGGAGACCAGCGCGGTGGCGCCGAAGGCGAAGTAGACGGCATTGGCCAGGCCGAAGGTTTCGCCGCCGGCAATATTGGCGAGCAGGCCCGTCGTAACAGACGGCACCCCGCCCGACATGGCAAAGACGGTCGCATAAAGCAGTGCGTTGGTGCCAATCGTCGCAATGATCGAGTTCAGGCGGAAGATGCTGACGAGCGCGCCATTGAGAAAGCCGATCGTCAGATTGAAGGCCAGCGCCAAGAGCACCGCCTGATACAGCAATCCGTCATTCTGCTGCGGGTAATGGGTCGAGACCACGACGGCGAGAGAGACGGCACCGGGAAGCGAGAGGTCAAAGCCGCCCTGCTGGACCACCAGCAACTGGCCAAGGCCGACGATGGCAATGATCGCCGCAAACGGAAGACTGCCTGACAGGGCACCCCAAGATACGCTTGAGGGCGCAAAGACTAGGCAGGCGATCAGAAGGACCATGGTTGAGAAGACCACGGTCACGAAACTCCGCGTCAGCTTCATCCGGCCTGGGGCATAGCTGTCCGCCCGTGTGGGGATTGTCGAGACTGCACTCACCGGTCGGCTCCTTTTGATGATCGCACCTCACCCGAGGCGATGGCCGGGCGGCGCAAGCCGATCTCTTCGGCGGCGCTGGACGCCGCCTTGAAGTCTGCAAAGAGACACGTCGGTTTGTCAGCAAAATCAGGCATCGCGTCCTCCTCCCAGAGCCGGTTATGGTTCATACCTGGAGGAAGCAATCTGCTGGACAGATCCTTGGCATCGTCGGCCTCAGCCTCAAGCTTCGGCAAGCCTGTAGCTGGCTCCGAACCGCTGCGCGGTCAGAACTTCACAAGGCACGATGATTTGCGGATTGCCCAAATTCTTGCTCCTCCAAGAATTTGTCACTCTGACCGGTCAGCGTCTCTTGCTAAAACAAGTACGCAATCCGGCGCTTCAAATACGTCAGGAAATTCTCTCCTCCGAACTCCTTCCGATCAACTGTATGTATTTTGAAGACTACGAAAACCCTGAAAATATCCGCTTTGGATAAGTGTATTCGAGACGGGAAACATATCAGTGCGCCCTCAGCCCGCCGGGATGCTGGCCGCATAGGTTTCGATCAGCAAAGCGGCGTTTTCTGGCTTCGCCTCAAGCGTGTTCGCCTCGATCTCATAGGCCAGGTCTACGACCCGCTGATTGATCGGGGCCGTCCGGCCATGCGCTTTCAGCGTGTCGATGACCCAGCCGTTGACCTCCTGGATCTCGGCCCGCCGGCCCTTCCGCCAGTCCTGCAGCGAGGTCGTGAGCGTATCGGCTTGCGAGAAGACGGTGAGCACCTCCTCGAAGATCTGGTCGACGTAGCGCTCCGGATGGTTTGTGGTGACCGGTGGCATGCCGATGATCGGGACGATCTTTGCGCCATCGGCAATCGCCGCCTGCATGGCCTCATAGCCGGCCGCCCGCATCACCTCTAGCATTCCCGTGCTGCGGGCTGCATCGCCGAGCGGCAGGTTGACGATGGCAGACGGAATAAGTTCGGCGGCGTTGACGACGAGCTTCATCCATTTGGCGGAGCGGATATCATCCGTCACCTCGACGGTCCCGGTGCAGCGCAGCAGGTCGGCCACCGACTCCACCCTCTCCTGGGTCTGCGGGTCTAGGGCGCCGAGCGCAAACCAGGAGGTATCGTGGTCGTTCTGCCGGTTGGTGACGCCGGGTACGAACATGTTGGAAGCGATTTCGATGACGGCGCCAATAGTACGCTCCCGCCCGACGATGGCCGCAATATCCTCGTGGGTCATGCCGTTTTGGAGGCCGATCACAAGGCCGTCCTTGGCCAGCACCGGCTCGATCAGCTGGGTCGCCCATTTCGTGTCGTAGGCTTTGACCACCAGGAAGACGAGATCGAACGGCTCCTTGATCTCCGCGACTTCGCAGAGATGCAAGGCCTTGACCCTGGCGTTGATCGTCCGGCTCGGCAGATTGACGGTGATGCCATTCGCACGGATCGCGTTCACATGGTCGGGCCATTGCTCGATGAAGGTCACGTCATGACCGGCGAGAACGAAGTCCGCCCCGATCGAAGCGCCCTGAGCGCCGGTTCCGAGAAAAGCAATTCTCGGCGTCTTGCTGGAATGGGAGGTCATGCGATGGTCTCCTAGAAGGGCATGAAGGGGGGGGCCGCGCAGCGCTTATCGCGCGGTCAGGCGACACGTGTGGTCAGCAGATATAATCGACCTGATGGCGGGCGATCCGGATGCCCTCGAGCTCGGCCCGCACCTTCGCGTGCGCCGGATGGTCCGCGTAAAGTTTGAGAGCGGCTTCGTCGTCGAACTCGGAGTAGAGAACTACGTCGCAGGCATAGGAGATGCGGCTGATGTCCAACCCCACCTCAATCGTACTCAAACCGGGGATCTGTCCTTTGAGGCCTTCGAATTTGGTCTTGATCAGACGCGCAGAGGCGAGTTTTTCCTCGGGCGTCTCGCCGCGCACGTTCCACATGACGATGTGCCTGATCATGGCTTGTCTTTTCGCTCGGATGAGCCGTCGTCCACGACGTGGGCCGCGCCCAGTTCACGAAGCCAATCCGATATCACCTGCCAGTATTCACTAAGCCACTTGCTCATCGCTACCCCCTCCCAAGGGCCGTTCATCATAAGACGTTATTCTGGTCGCTGGCCCTCGTAAGCCCCGGCCAGGAGCTGGCGCAAACCATCCTTTTCCAGCACTCGCGGGTTCCAATAGGCGTTGGCCATGGCCTGCTCGACGGCAGGATCGATGCCGTCGTCCGGCATGCCCATAGTTTTAAGAGCCATCGAAGCCCCCAGTCCTTGAGCCAAATCAAACAGCCCCGTTGCCGCATCCTTTGCACCGAGCGCCTGCGCAATACGCGCCATGGCTTCCGGCGCGGCCGGTGCGTTATAAGCGACCGCATGCGGCAGAAGGGCCGTATGCATGGGTGCGTGCGGCAGGTTGAACATGCCGCCGAGCGTGTGGCAAAGCTTGTGGTGCAGCGCCATGCCGACGGACCCAAGGCATACGCCGCAGAGCCAGGCGCCATAGAGCGCGTCCGCCCTGGCGTCCGGATCATTCGGTCGACGGGCAATGATGGGAAGCGCGCGGGCAATCGCGGCAATCCCCTGCTCCGCCATCAGCGAAACAATCGGGTTGGCCTCGCGGGCATAAAGCGCTTCCACCGCGTGGGCGATCGCGTTGATGCCGCTCGTGACCGACATGGCAACCGGAAGGGTCAGAGTGAGGTCGACGTCGTAGACGATCACCTCGGGCAGGATGCGCGGATCGGATTTCGTGACCTTTCGTCCGTTCTCGGTCTCACCCAGAATGGGCGTCGCCTCCGAGCCCGCATAGGTCGTTGGCACCACGATCTGCGGCAGGTCGGTGCGAAATGCGATGGCTTTGCCAAGGCCTGTCGTCGAGCCGCCACCGATCGACAGCACGGCATCGGCGGAGAGGCTCTCGACCGTTAGCATCGCATCCTGCGTCACCTCGACGGGCGTGTGCATCAGCGCGTTCGAATACATCCCGGCAAAACGGGAGCCTAGAACCTCTGCGATCCCTTGCGCCTGTTCCGCCTGCTCCGGCGTCGAAAGGACCAGGATGCGCCGGACGTCCAGCCTGTCGGCTTCGTCACCCAGGCGCGATACCGTGCCGCTTCCGAAAATGACGCGGGCCGGATTTCCATTATAGACGAAATTATCCACGCCTTGCTCCTATCTAGACTGTTGCGGAGGGACGAGGATGAAATCGAACTCCGAACGCCACAGCGTCTCGCCATCTTCCATACGGTCGAACGGTGCCACAAGGGTCGACTTGACGCCAAACACCGCGTCGGACTCGAGATACGCATCACCGCCGACAAACGTATGCGTCACCAGTTTCTGGTAGCCTTCGGCACGCACCATGTAATGCATATGCGCTGGGCGATAAGGATGCCGTCCCAGATGCGCCAGCATCTCCCCCACAGGGCCGTCGTCGGGAATGGGGTAGGACACCGGCTTGATGCCAATGAAGCTGTAATGTCCATCGGCCCCGGTGACGAACACGCCGCGATTGTTCCATTTCGGCTGAATGTCGGGCTGCTGGACGTCATAGTAGCCGTCGGCATTGTCGGACCACACGTCGATCCGCGCCCCCTCGATCGGCTTGCCCTCGAGATCGAGCACACGGCCGAGGAACAGGCAGCTCTCGCCCTTACCGTCCAGACAGATCTGCGCGCCCATCTCCCTCACCGGGGCGCCTTCGACATGGAACGGCCCAAATACGGTGTTTTCCGTTGCACCCTCGGGCCGACGGTTGTTGATCGCATCCACCAGCATCGACAGACCGAGCGTATCGGACAGAAGAATGAACTCCTGCCGCTCCTGCGTGCAGATCTGGCCGGTGCGGGTGAGAAACCCGATCGCCGTCTCCCACTCGTCCTGCGTCAGCTGGACCTCCCGGGCAAAGTCATGCAGATGCTTCACAAGGCTCGCCATCACTTGCGCAAGACGCGGATCAACGTCAGCGCCCATGCGCGCATTGACGGTGTCGACCGAGTTCGTCTCCGTAAAGTAACCGATGTCCGCCATGGCCTGTCGATCTCCTTGCTGGTCGCGTGGTCCTGTCATCACGGAATGATCCGGTCGGCGCGCAGGCGATCGAAGGCGTCCGTGAAGGATTCCGTCGTGTCCTGGTAGGCAAGGAAACCGGCCTTGCGGCTGCGGGCCATGTCGTTGAACGTCTCCACCTGCCGGCCAAGGTCGGCGTCCGTGTGCCAGAAAGAGGCGACGCGCGAGAGCGCATTTTCCTTGAGGCCGTGCTTCTTCACGAGCGCGTCCCAGATGGGTGCGGCGTCGGCCATCTTCGTCTCGAGCGGCTGCGGAAAGCCCGGATAGTCCGCGGCTTCGATGCCGAAATAGGCGGCGATCCGCGGCCAGAGCCATTTCCAGCGAAACACGTCACCATTGACCACATTGAATGCCGTGTCGGCAGCTGCTGGCGTCGTTGCGGCCCAGCACAGGTGATTTGCGAGGATGCGGGCATCCGTCACGTCGGTTGCCGCCTGCCATTGCTCGGCGGATCCGGGAAACACGAGGGGCATCCCGGTTTCCTTGCAGAGAGAGGCATAGACGCCAAGCGTGGCCGCCATGTTCATCGTGTTTCCGACCGCATAGCCGATCAGGGTGTGCGGCCGATGCACCGACCAGGTGAACCCTTCGCGGGCTGCCGCCGCAAAGACCTCGTCTTCCTGCACATAGTAGAAGTTCTGGTTGGGAAGGCGCTCCTGCTCTTCGCGGAACGGCGTCTGCGGCGCGACTTTCGCATAGTTCTCGAAAGGCCCAAGATAATGCTTGGTGCCGGTAACGAGGGCGACATGGTTCACACCTCGGCCACGCAGGGCATCGAGAACGTTGCGGACGATCGCACCATTCACCTTGCAGTTCTCGTATTCCGTCTCCTGCCGCGACCAGGCGGTGATGAAGACATGGGTAGGCCGGATACCCTCGAGGGCGGCAGCGACGGAGGCAGCGTCGGTGAGGTCGCAGGACAGGGTCCGGACGGCGGCAATCGGGCTTTGCGACCGGGACAGACCGGAAATCTCCCAGCCGCCTTGGGCCAGCAGGTATTCGGCAAGATTGCTGCCGGCAATGCCGGTCGCACCGACAATGAGAGCGTGATGTGTCATGTTCTCATCCATTCAAAAGAGTGATCTTGATGCTCTTGGTCGCGTCCTTGCCAAAGTTGAAGGCTTGCACCGCATCGGTCAGAGCATAGTCATGGGTCTGGATCGGCGAGAGGTCGATGCCCGTTCGCTCCAGGAAGCGGATCGCGGCCGGCCAGACGCCGGGCGAGCCGATACAGCCCCGGACCGTCAGATTCTTCATCTGGATCTGGCCGATGACAACAGGGACTTTGCGGCCGATGTTGATGCCGACCATCGACATGCGCCCGTCTTCTTTTGCGTAGTCGAACGCCGCCGCAAGCGAGGCATCATGTCCGGAGGCTTCGACCACCAGATCAGCGCCATGACCACCGGTCATCTCTCGGATCCGATCTGCCGCGCCGCCATCGGATGGATCGATCGCAGCGTCTGCGCCGAGTTTCAGCGCCACATCGCGACGGGTTGCGAGCGGATCGACCACGATGACGCGCGCACCCATGCCAATCGCAGCAGCCGCCGAGACCAAACCGATCGTTCCGCCACCGGAGACGACGACGGTCTCGCTGGCATTGGTGCCACCGGAGCGCAGAACGGCGTAAAAGCCGCAGGTGAACGGTTCGATCAGCGCCGCCTTCTTGTCATCGACCGCGTCCGGCAGCTTGTGCAGCCATTCCGGATTGACGGCGAAGAACTCGCGGTCGGCGCCGCTCATCGAAAAGCCGAAATGGTGGAGGCGCTCGGGCGTGCGCACCACGCATTCGCCCACCACCCGGTCTCCGACCTTGAAGCCCGTGACATTGCGGCCGACCTCGACGATCTCACCACTCCACTCGTGGCCGGGCGTCACCGGATAGGAAATCGGGATGATGTAGCGACCGGCCAGAAGTTCGTAATCCGAATGACAGATGCCGACGGCACAGGTTCGGACGAGGACCTCGTTGGCAGAGATTTCCGGCATGGCCAGATCGGCAATGACAGGCTTGTCCGGTGCTTCGAATACCAAGGCTTTCATGATGCTCCTCCCAAAGCCAATCTCAAAGATGCTCGACTGAGCCCGAGCGGGCAGACCGGATGATCGCTTCGAGCAGAGCGATATTGTCGATCATCTCCTCGCCGCTGATCGGATAGGTTTCCTTGCCGCGGACGGCACGCGCAAAAGCCCGCAGATTGTCCCGGACCGGCTCGGCCGGTGCCACTTCGCGAACCGTGATCGGCTGGCCCTTCCAGCCCTCGGTGACGATCCAGCCATCCGGCGATTCCACATGCGCCTTGTCGCGCACCTCGATCCAGCCGAGCGTGCCGAACACCGCAAACCGCGAAATGAACGGCGTTGCAAGCGTGGCCGACACATAGGCCGACCCGCCGGCCTTGAAGCGGATATGGGCGCTCATCGTGTCGCCCTGCGGAATCTCTGATGCGAGGTTCTCGCAGATGACCCGAACGTCCGCAGCAGGGCCCATCAGCTTGACCGAAAGGTCCGTCAGATGGATGCCGGTGGCCGTCATCCCGCCGGCCGGCGCCTGTTCGGCATTCAGCCGCCAGTTGGATGGGTCGAGCCCCAGAAACTTGTCATGGCTGAAATTGGCTTCGATCTGCAGCAGGCGACCGAGCCGACCGCCCGAGGCCGCATCGAGAATCTCGGCGATCGGCGGCTCGAAGCGGCGCTCATGACCCATGCCAAGCACGAGACCGGCATTTTGGCAGAGGGTAACCGATGCTTCGGCGTTTGCCCTGGTCATGGCCAGCGGCTTTTCGCAGAACACATGCTTGCCGGCGGCAACCGCTTGCGCGATCTGGCTCTGGTGCAGCGAATGTGGCGTTGCCAAAATCACGGCCTCGACCTCGAAATCGGCAAGCGCCTCGCCGAGTTCGGAAGAGAAACGCATGCCCCGTTCCGCGGCAAAGCCCTGCTCTGCCGGGTTGGGGTCGACGCCATGCACGAAGTGCATTTCAGCACATCCCGCATTGACCAGCGTCGCCATTTTCTTGCCCCACCAGCCAAGGCCGACAATGGCCGCCTGGACGGGTTTTCCCTCGTAGCCGCTCATCGGTTGTCCACCCGCTTGGCAAAGGGATGGATGTTTACCGACGCCCAGACGCCGGCAGCATTGAACGGATCTGCCTGGTTGAAGGCCACCACCTCGTCCTTCGTTTCGGCCTCGAGCAGGAACAGCGAGCCGATCATCGTCTCGTTGTCGTCGGCGAGAAGAGGACCGGAGATTACGGTCTTTGTCTTGGCAGATGCCAGATAGGCCTTATGGGCATCGTAATGGGCGAGGCGCTTGTCAACGGCGCCGGGATGGTCGAGGCAATGAACGATGTAATGCATGATAACCCTCTTGGATCAGGCTGTTTCAAGTGCTGCAGACCGCCCGCAAATCACCTTTGGTCGGACGGATCTGCGTGGCGGCCGCGCTTGTCACGGTCCGCGGCAAGCGCAGGGTGTCAGCCCTGCATGTTGACCAGAATCTTCATGTGTGACGCATTGGGATCGAGCAGAGCCTCGAAACCCTTCTCGACCACATCCTCCGGCGAGATCTGCGCGGTCACAATCTGCTCAACCGGAAAGATGCCGGCGCCGATCATCTGGGCTATGCGTGGCCAGATCGTCACCGGATAGCACCACGTCGCCTCCACTGTGATGTCCTTCAAGGCCCAGAGCATGGCGTCGATCGAGGCAGGTTTGACATGCAGGCCGACCTGGACGACCGTGCCTCGGCGCTTGACGGCCTTGACGCAGAGATTGAGAGAGGCTTCCGCGCCGACACATTCGAGCGCCACATCGACGCCGACGCCGTCTTCGGTATGCTGTCGGAAAAGGCTTTCCGTATCCGTTTCGCGCGGGTCGAAGACGATCGCCTCCGGGACCAGCTTCTGAGCCAGCGCGCGGCGGTTTGGATTGAGTTCGGAAACGAAGATCGTCGTCGCACCGGCTGCGCGGGTCGCCAGAAGGACCAGAGCTCCGATCGGCCCGACACCGGACACGAGGACCGTGCTTCCGGCCTCGACACCGCCGCGATCGACGCCATAGAGCGCGACCGCCGCCGGTTCGATCATGGCCGCCTGAACGTCGCTGACGCTGTCAGGGACCGGAAAGACGTTGTAGCTGTTGACGACAGCGCGCTCGCCCATGCCGCCCCAGTCCCAGGACAGGCCGACGCAGGCCATTTTCTCGCTGAGATGATACTGACCGCGGCGCCCGTAGTAGTCGTCGCGTGGGGAGATGAGCGGCTGCACCGACACGCGGGTTCCGGGCGAAACATGCGTGACGTTGCGCCCGACTTCGAGGACGCGCGCCGAGAATTCGTGGCCTAGAATCTGTGGCAGTGTTGCGCCCGAATAGACATGAGGCGTGCTCGGCGTGACGATCGGTCCGGCAATGTATTCATGCAGGTCGGTCCCGCAAATGCCACAGACCAGCGGCTCGATCAGCACCATGTCGTCCCCGAGCGGACCCGAAGGCGCCGGGACATCCTCCACCCGGATGTCTTTCTGTGTGTAGTAGCGAACGGCTTTCATCTGACTGTCCTTCCCGAAATAACTGCATCTGCCTGCGCTGCCAGCCGCGCCCCGCCAATCTCCGATGTCACGAGGCGACATGGCGGCAGTGGCCTCACCAACGCATTGCCGAGGTTTGCTAGCGGCGAATATCCAAATTTCTGAAATGATCGTCTTGCATGGCGGATCCTCCTCCGATCCTCGACATATCCTGCGAAACACACGGCACAGGGGAACGACGCTCGACAGCGCGCACCATGATCCTTGTTGTCAGCTAAGTTCCTCCCACGGAACGCTGAACGGTCCGACTTCAGGCTAGTAGATAACGGAACCTGTCACAGCCCTCCTTTTGTCCAGAATGGATATTTTGCAGAGAGCATTCGGTAAGCTGTCGCCCTAGTGTTTTGGAGGGAGGAAATGTCTGGTCCGCGCTGTTCGATGCGCGCGCTGGGCGTATGGATCCCCAGGCGATGGCCAGATCGGTGGTCCGTCACAGCCTGTTGTCGATTGGGACGGGAGGACGCAATGAACGAAGAAATTTCAGTCGGCTGGGCTGGCATAGGCAAGATGGGCGCTCCGATGAGCCGCCGGGTACTGGAAGCCGGTTACCGGCTTCACGTCTATGAACCCTTGCCCGAAAATCGGGCGACGATCGTTGCGGAAGGCGCCAATGTCGCCCACACGCTTGAGGATCTGGCCGCGAAATCCGACGTCGTGATCCTGACTATTCCCAACGACGCCGTTTTGCGCGACCTCATCTTCGGCAAGGGCGGCCTTGCGAGCGTCATGAAAACCGGCCAGACGCTGGTGGAAATGAGCACTGTGTCGCCCGCGATCTCCGCCGAAGTGAATGAAGCCATGAGCGCATGCGGCGTCCATTACCTGCGCGCACCGGTCTCGGGCAGCACGGCGACCGCGTCTGCGGGAACCCTTTCGGTCATGGCGTCAGGTCCGGAAGACGCCTACAAGCGCCTCGATCCTATCTTTGGTTGCTTTGCCTCGCGTCGCTTCTATGTCGGCCAGGCCGAGGAGGCCCGCTATCTGAAGCTCGTCCTCAACGCCTTGGTGGGCGCCACATCGGCGCTGCTGGGCGAAGCGCTGACGCTCGGCCTCAAGGGAAACCTCTCGGTTGAGACCATGCTCAATGTCATTTGCGAAAGTGCAGTTGCGTCGCCTTTGATCGCCTATAAGCGTGACCTTCTGGTCCAGCGCAATTTCGATCCGGCATTTTCGGTGTCGCAGATGATGAAGGACTTCGACCTGATCCTCGACGCGGCCCGGGCAGACCATATCCCGATGTACATGGCATCGATGATCCGTCAGCAATACGAGACCGCCTTTACGGAAGGGCTGGCTGAAAAGGACTTCTTTGTGCTGTTCGAGCAGTCCGAACGCCGCGCGGGTCTGCTGCCGCCAGCGGAAAAATAATCACCACATTCGCGTCAGCACCTGGAGCGCCTAGCCAAGAGGCGCTGCAATGGCTACGAACATCGTCTAGTGACGCGACGGACGGGGGGCCGACGTGAACGACTACGAAATGCTGCGGGTGATTGAGTTCCTGGACAAGACCCGGCGGCCCTTCGGCGACGTGATCGGCGGATTCGACGAAGACCCCGGCTGGAAAATCGTGGTCTTTCTCATCAAGGCCCATATCCACAGCCAGACTGTCGCCATCTCAACGCTCGGCCAGGAATCCGGCCTGCCCTACGCAACTTCCATGCGGCTGATCAATCGCATGGTGGACAGTGGCTACATTTTGAAAGTCCCCAAGGGGCCCGGCGCCAAGACCTTTTCCCTGCAACCGAGCGAAAAGCTCCTGCAGTCCTTCCAGGCTTATGCCGGAAAGACGAAGTCCCTGCTTGCCCAGACGCTCGGCCTGCGCGGCGGCGAGCAGGAGGAAGACTATTACTTTGGCGGGACCCCGTTGGGATCGCAGATCATCCCGCCCATGCGACTGGTGCAGAAGCGGGTCGAGTCGCATATCGAACTGCGCTTCCTCCTCAACGACGACAACTACTTTTCGTCCATGCGCAACATGTGGGCCGACTTCCGCAACAACCTCGCATCGAAGAAGAACTTCGACCTTCTGCCACTGCCAGATCTCTATCGCCGCATCCTGGACAATCGCAACAAACCGGTCTCTGACTACGATGTTCTCGCCATCAACATGCCCTGGCTTGGCGAGTTTGCCGAAAAGGACATCATCCGCCCCTTCGATGCCCTCATTCAGAAAACCGGTATCAACCCGCTCGACTTCCATCCTTCCATCTGGTCGACGGCCCGTTGGGATGGCCAGGACTATGGCGTTCCGGGCTACTGCACGATCGAGATCCTCGCCGCCCGGCGGGACCTGTTTGCCGATGCCGGGCTGGATTTCCCGCGAAAGTTCGAGGACGTGCTTGCCGCAGGCCGGCATTTCCACGCCCCGCAGCACGGCATGTATGGCGCAGTCTGGGACGGTGCCCGCGGCATGCCGATCGCGTCGAGCTTCATGTTCTTTCTCGGCGCTTGCGGCCAGCCGACCATTTCACTGCGCAAGTCCCGGGCGGGCTTTACGCTGGAGGGTGTGAACCTCGAAGAACTGCACTGTACCATCCAGTCGGATGCCGCCCTCTCCGCGCTGGACTTCATGCGCCGCCTGATCGAGATCTCGCCGCCGGGCATTCTCAACATGGCGTGGGACAAGACGCTTGACGTGTTCATGAAGGGAAAGGCCAGTCTCGGCTATTTCTGGACGATGCGCGCGGCAAGGTTCGAGTACGACGTTCAGTCCGTGGTCAAGCGGCGGGTCGAGTACCTGCCACAGCCCTCCGGGCCTGGCGGCACCCGCGCTTCGCCGATCGGCGGTTTCCTTTTCTGCATTCCGTCCAATCTGCCCGAAGCCCGGGTGGAACTCGCCGCAGACGCAATCGCCTGGATGGCGTCGCGCGAGGCCATGAAGGCCCATGTCAAGAACGGCTTTCCGATCGCCCCGCGCTTCTCGGTGAGTGCGGACCCGGAGGCGGCTGCGAGTTCGCCGATCGTGCGTTTTGTCGATCAGCTCGCGAAGAAAAACCTGCTGCACACCTGGCAGCGACCCAATATTCCGCAATATTCAGCGATCGAACGAATCCTTGGCGAGGAAGTGCATGACGCATTGTCGGGGGCAAAGTCAGACAGGACAGCATTGGCGGATGCGGCCGATCGGATCAACCGGGAGCTTAAAGCCTCAGGGAAACGACGCACCGGGCCTGCGAGCTAGAAAAGGACGGAAGCAGTCTTGAGACGGCCACCGGCAGTGTGCCATCGAGATATTTGGGGCGTCGCCAACCTATTGAGTTGATGACGCTTGAGAGCGCAGTTTCATCCACCCGTTCAAAAGACGTAGCGGAAAAGCATGACGCCATAGGCAAGCGCGACAAGCGCAGTCACCCGAATGCGCAGTTTCCAATACCACTGCCGTGAAGGATCCGTAGAAAGGGTCCTGTGGTCGGCGATCAGCAGAAGGGCAAACAGCAACACCTGTACCAGCAGGGCTATCGGCAAAGGACTGGCAACCAGTGTCGCAAAGGCAATGAGAGCCAGCACGTTACTGGCGACAATGATCACCAGGTCGCCCCTGCCGGTTTGAGCGCTTCCCCAGAGGGCTCCGGCCATAAAGGATGCGATGACTGCCCCGTAGGACAGGAATGCGGGTGCCGTTTCAAAACCGAGAACGGTCGAGGGGGCAAATGCCAGCAGCCAGAACGGCAGGGCCCCGCAATAGGTCAGAAGCGTGGAGATGGTCCGCGGGGTTATTGTCATGGCGCTACCTTTACGATCTGTTTGAGCGCATCGCCAAGGGCCGCGGCGCTGAGGAACGCTGCCTCGACCCGCCCTGCGATGCACCAGTCTCCGCAAGCCGCCAATTGGGACACATCATCGAGAAGGAAAGCCTGTCCGGCCGGCCGATCGACATTGGCATAGCGCCAACGACGGATGGTTGCAGCCTCAGCCTCACTCGGGGAGATCGGAATATAGCGCTGGAGCGCCTCCAGCATCGTCCGACGAACGTCTTCCAGTGGCTCCTCCAGATGATCGTCCGACCACTTGGCCGTCGCGTTCACCACTAGACAGGGCTCGTCAGGCCGTTCCGGCTTGGAATTGTTGCGGGAGATCCAGCCGATGACCGAATCATCGACACGGGCGGCAGCAAAGGGAAGCTTTGCATCCTCGGTCTGGCGGATCATCAGCGTGAAGCAGGCATTCATCCGGGTTTTTGCCAGCGCCCCGTGATGCGTAAACTCGTCAGGAAGAAGCAATGCCGACTGCGGGGCTGGCGCCGCTAAAACCAGCCAGTCGAACGGGCCCTCGCGGCGATCGCCGATTTTCAAGAACCACTTACCCGCCGTGCCGCTGATCGCCTCCACAGGCGCGTCGGTCTGGATATCAAGGCCTGCCGCCATCGCTTTCGCAAGCGCGTTCATCGAAGGGCTCCCGACATAACGCGTGGTGTCGCCCCCCGACAAAGCCGCGAGATTGCCGTCGGGCAGCGTTGCAAGCGCACCGGTCCAGGGCTCAATCACTCTGTCGGCCTGCGCCGTCTCCAGCGCTGCACGGAAACGTCCGTCCCTGATGGTGAAATACTGCGCTCCATGATCAAAAGTCACGGCATCGGTTCGCCGTGTCGCCATCCGTCCGCCGACGCCTCTGCTTTTCTCGAAAATCCTGACATCGGCACAGTCGGCCATGGCTCTGGCCAGAGTCAGGCCGGCGATCCCTGCACCGACGATGCCCAGTCGTATTCGTCTTGCCATGTCTGTCGATCTCCGGCGGTGGCTGAGGCCATCAATGCCCCATAGGTTCCGCCGCCGCAAGCCGATCAGGCTGCGTCTCTGGTTTCCATCTTGGATGCGGCCTTGGTTGAATACGTGGGCGCTCGTGGGCGCAAGGTGCCCTATATCGGGGATAGAGGGCACCGATCCAGCAGGTAGGCTGTGATGTAACCTATGCTTGCGGAACATCTGTGCAGATGGGATGGTTTGGAATTCTTCGCACTCGAGGTATTAGCCATGCTCATCAACACTGCGACGTCATGATGGGGCAAGTCACGGTCTGGTTTGACAGCGGCTGTCCGCTTTGCCGGCGCGAGATCGCGATGATCCGGAGGCTGGACCGCCGCAATGCAATCCGCTTCATCGACGCCTGCGATCCCATGGCATCGTGTCCTGTCGATCGTGTGGAGATCCTGTCGCGGTTTCATGCCGAAGAAGGGGGCAAGCTTTTGTCGGGGGCGGCAGCCTTTGCCGCCATGTGGCGGGCGATACCCCTTTTGCGCCCGCTCGGTCTCATCGCAGGCTGGCCTCCCGCCACGCCATTGTTCGAGATGGCCTATCGGGGGTTCCTGCGACTGAGGCCGTCTCTGCAGAAGTTTTTCCGGTAATGGATACCGCGGTCACGGCGCTGTCTGAACGCGGCTTGCTGCCGACCGTCTCGAAATTTGCCGATTAGCGCGGGGGAAGCCAGGCACGCCTTCATCAAGAGCGTGCCTGGCTATGAAACCGGGTTGTTAGGCCAGCCAGAAGATGATCCCGGAAAGCGCAAAGCCAACGAGGCCCACCAAGGTCTGCATCGCGGTCCAGGTCTTGAACGTGGTCTTGATGTCCATGTTGAAGAAGCGACCGACCAGCCAAAAGCCGGAATCATTGACGTGCGACAGCATGACAGAACCGGATGCGACCGCGATGACGATCGCTGACAGCTGAATACCCTGATAACCGGCAGCCTGCACCGCAGGCTGCACCAAGCCAGCAGCCGTGATGAGTGCAACCGTCGCGGAGCCCTGTGCAACGCGCAGCGCTGTCGAGATCAGGAAGCCTGCCACCAGTATGGGCATACCGATATCGGCAAGCACATCCGACAAAGCATTGCCGATCCCAGAGGCACGCAGAACGCCGCCAAACATGCCGCCCGCGCCGGTGATCAGGATAACAGAGCAGACAGGTCCAAGAGCAGAGTCAACGATGCGCTCCACCTTGATCGGATCGCGACCGCGCATTGGCCCAAGAACGTAGCCGGCGACGAGAACCGAAATCAGAAGTGCGATTGGAGTAGAGCCTACGGTGCGGGCAAGCTGGAACCAGCTGGCATCCTTGCTGACCCATTCCTGTGCGCGCGCGAAGTCGAGGCCGGTATTCATGAAGATGAGAACGAGCGGCAAAAGAAGAAGTGCAACGACGAGGCCAGGGCTCGGCAGGGAGATTCTATCGTCGTCGGAGGATTGCTCATCAGTGACGTTGTCGGGCACCGGCAGGTAGATGCGTTTGCCGATCCAGCTTCCGAAAAAATGGCCCGCAACGACCCAGGTCGGGATGGCGACCAACAGACCGACGATGATCAGGAGTCCGACGTCAGCGCCCAGCAGTTCGGCTGCGGCGACGGGCCCGGGATGCGGCGGCACGAAAACGTGCATGCACGAGAACGCGGTCGCGACCGGGATGCCGTAGAGAAGAAGGCTTCCGCCAAGGCGACGCCCTACCGTGAACATCACCGGAAGCATGACGACGAGGCCTGCATCGAAGAAGATCGGGAAGCCGAAGAACAGCGACGCGATGCCCAACGCCAGCGGTGCACGTTTTTCGCCAAATCGGCGGACGAGGTCATCCGCAAGAGCCTGCGCACCACCCGATACTTCCAGCAAGCGACCCAGCATGGCGCCAAGGCCGACAAGCAAAGCAACGCCCCCGAGGGTCGAGCCAAATGCGGACGTGAGGGTGGTGAGGATATTCCCTGCCGGAATTCCCGTCACGAGCGCGGTCAGGAAACTGACGAGAATGAGCGAGACAAAAGCGTGGATGCGAAACTGGATGATAAGAACCAGCAGCAGCGCAACGGCGCCAGCCGCAATGGATATGAGCGTACCCGCTCCCAGGGTCTGTTCGAACTCCGGCAAAATTATACTCCTACAGGGCTTAGCGGTTGTGTCTGCGCGATGTACGGAGGTATCGCCCAGAATGCAAACTCAACCTCAATCGACGTGCACGACCACGTTAGGGCCGCTGCTCAGCGCGGCTTGCAGGAATTGCCTGCGAAGGCTCTATTCAACTTGAAATCGGACGTTCAACCAGAACGGCTGGTCATCACGCAGTGTCAGTCGCGTCGCGCATTTGCCTGCATCCTGCGGCGAAACGCGGATGGCCGGTCGGCGAAGCGGTCGGTGAAAGCTTCGTAGAAGCGCGAGACCGAGCCGAAGCCGGATTCGAAGGCGACATTCGTGATCGACATGTCTGTCGAGATCAAAAGCGAGCGAGCCGTGTCCAACCGGTGGCGGGCAATCGCCTGGTTCATCGTCTGGCCGACCGCCCGCTTGAACAGGCTCATGGCATAATTTGGATGAAGTCCCACATCCCGCGCCACGTGATCGACGGAAATATCGCCGAGGGCGTGTTCGGCAATGAAGCGCAACATCTGCTCCACATGACCGGCGCGCCCGCTGTCACTGGATGAGAGGCCGGCAATGGCAGGGGCGTGTTCGCGCAGATCCCGCCAACCTTCCCGCTCGATCCTCAAAACCCGGGCCGTGAGCTCGGTTCGGACGATCTCTGCCAGTCCCTCGTCACCCTGCAAGAGTTCCTCGCGCCATCTGAGAAAGACGTCCTCATCGAAAGGCCTGATAACGGTCGCTTCGATGACCGCACCACGGAAGACGGCATCCCGGAACCGGCTGAGAGTGGCAAGACCAAGAAAAACGGACATGGGAACATAGAGACAGACAAACCGCGTACCTTTTTCGATCTCCGTCACCTGATGCGGTACCATGCCCCAGAAAAGGCAGAGACGACCCGCGCCGATCGTCAGTTCCCGCCCGTCGAACCAGTAGGTCATCTGGCCCTGGGTAAGAAAATTCAGTTCGATCTGACTGTGCATATGCGGGCCAGCCATCCGCTGCACGACAAGAGTTTCGCCCGCGCAGAACCGATGGTCGCCGAACACGACAAGCGGGTGCCGCGGATCGAGATCGGGATGTGCCGGAACCGATCCGTCCTTTAAAATGGTTGATGCGGCCTTATCCATCTTAGGATCCCGGAAAACATTCCCTGAAATACAGTGGAACTCTACGGGTTTGTGGCGGAACATCAAGACGGGCTGGAGGAGCTCGATCGGTAAGGCTGAAATCTAGGACTTCATCCGGTTACCGATGGTCACAAGGGAGGAACACATGACCGTTCTAAGAAAGAGGCTGCTTGGCCTCGTATTGTCGACTTTTCTAATTGCGCCATCGGTTTTCGCGGGCGAAATCACAGTCAATTCAGACCATTCGGATCCCGTGCCGAAAAAGGCGATGGGCGATCTGATTGCGGCCTTCGAGAAGGCCAACCCCGACATCAAGGTCAAGTGGAACAACTTTGACCACGAAGGCTACAAGGCCGCGATCCGCAACTTCCTGACCGCCGACGCGCCTGATGTCGTCGCCTGGTATGCCGGCAATCGCATGGAGCCCTTCGTCAAGGCGGGACTGTTTGCCGATGTGAGCGATGTCTGGGCGGCCAATGGCTACGATCAGCAGATGAAGGCTGCCGTACCGTCAATGACGATCGACGGTAAGAAGTGGGGCATGCCCTACACCTACTATCAGTGGGGCATCTACTACCGTAAGGACATCTTTGCCGAAAAGGGCATCACCCCGCCAAAGAACTGGGCCGAGCTGATCGCCGCGAGCGCCAAGCTCAAGGCTGCGGGGATCACGCCCTTCACGATCGGCACCAAGGCGCTCTGGCCGACCGGCGGCTGGTTCGACTATCTCAATCTTCGCGTCAACGGCTACCAGTTCCACATGGACCTGACGGCGGGCAAGGTTCCTTACACCGATCCCAAGGTAAAGGCCGTGTTCGAGAAATGGGCCGAGCTCGTCAAGCCCGGCTATTTCATCGAAAACCATGCGGCGATCGACTGGCAGGATGCAGTCCCGCAGCTCGTCCAGGGCAAGGCCGCCATGTATCTGATGGGCAATTTCGCCGTCGCCACGATGAAGGACGGCGGTCTGAAGGAAGAGCAGATCGGCTTCCTTCCCTTCCCTGAAATCACCCCCGGCCTGCCGAGGGCCGAAGAAGCGCCGACCGATACGTTCCACATTCCGGCCAAGGCGAAGAACAAGGAAGACGCCAAGAAATTCCTGGCTTACGTCGGCTCGGCCCAGGCACAGTCGACGATGAACGCCACGCTTGGCCAGCTGCCCGTCAACAATCAGGCTGAAAAGCCTAAGGACGTCTTCCTCGAAGCCGGCTTCACGATGCTATCGGGCGCCCAGGGTCTTGCGCAGTTCTATGACCGCGACGCCAATGCCGAAATGGCAAAGGCCGGCATGGAAGGCTTCCAGGAGTTCATGGTCAAGCCGGACAAGATCGACGCCATCCTGGCGCGGCTCGAGAAGATCCGCACCCGCGTCTACAAGTAGCGCTTCCTCCCAGGAAACCGGGCGCAGCGACCGAAAGGTCCTGCGTCCGGCCGCAATCCGAAGAAATCTGCAGGGGTATCGTCGTGAGCTATTCCGCAACGCCGCCGTCGCGCCGCTCGAAGAACAACAGGGAATGGCTCACGCCATGGCTGTTTCTCGCCCCCGGCCTTTTCATGTTCATCGTCTATGTTCTTTTGCCGATCTTCCAGTCGATCTGGATCAGCTTTCATGACTGGGACGGGCTTGGCGAAAAGGTCTGGATCGGGCTTGGCAACTACAGCGAACTTCTGGATGACGATTCCTTCTACGTTTCCCTCAAGAACAACGTCATCTGGCTGCTGCTCTATCTTCTGGCGATCCCTGCGGGCCTTGCCGTAGCACTTTTTCTCAACCAGTCGGTCACCGGCATCCGGCTCTACAAATCGCTGTTCTTCTTTCCGTTTGTCATCAGCCAGGTCGTGGTCGGCCTGATCTTCACCTGGTTCTACGCGCCGGATTTCGGGCCGTTTTCGAAACTGCTGGAGTGGCTGACGGGCGAGCAGCTGGCGGTCCTGGCGGATGAGCGCTACGTCAACTACGGCATCATCATCGCCGGCCTGTGGCCACAGACGGCCTATTGCATGATCCTCTACCTGACAGGTCTCAACAACATCAATCCGGAACAGGTCGAGGCCGCGCGGATGGATGGCGCCAAGGGGCTCAAGCTTCTCTGGTACGTCGTCCTGCCGCAGCTTGCGCCGGCGACTTTCATCGCGATGGTCGTCACCGTCATCGGTTCGCTGCGCTCCTTCGACCTCGTGTCGATCATGACCGCCGGCGGCCCTTACGGATCGAGCCAGGTTCTCTCCTACTTCATGTTCGAACAGGCATTGTCGGAATACGGTTTCCGCATGGGGTATGGCGCCGCCATCGCAGTCGTGCTGTTCCTGATCATGATGGTGTTCATCTCGCTCTTCATCGTGCGGATGCTTGTCCAGGAAAGGAACGCCTGATGTTCCCCTCCCCCATTCAGAACGCATCGCCATGGATGCGGACCGGCTACAAGGTGCTCCTGCCTGTCTCGCTCGTCCTCTGGCTCCTGCCTCTGATCGGCGTCGCCATCACCTCGGTGCGGCCGGCGGGCGATCTTGCAGCCGGCAATTACTTCGGAATGCCCTCCGGTTTTGCCGGTGTCGAGAACTACACGGCCGTCTTCCGGGATTCTCCGATCGGTCTCTACATCCTGAACTCGTTCAAGGTGACGATCCCAACGGTCATCGGCGCGGTCGGTATTTCCTGCCTGACCGGCTTTGCGCTGGCGGTCTATCGCTTCAAGGGCAATCTCGTCCTGTTCTTTATGTTCGTCGCGGGCAATTTCATTCCCTTCCAGATCCTGATGGTGCCGGTTCGCGACCTGACGCTGAAACTCGGTCTCTATGACACGGTGACGGGACTGGTGCTTTTCCATGCAGCCTTCCAGACCGGTTTCTGCACGCTGTTCATGCGCAACTTCATCAAGGGCCTGCCCTTTGCGCTGATCGAATCCGCGCGCGTCGAAGGCGTGTCGGAATGGAAGATCTTTCGTCATATCGTGCTGCCGCTGATGCGGCCGGCGATTGCGGCGCTGTCCGTTCTGATCTTTACCTTCGTCTGGAACGACTATTTCTGGGCGACCGTGCTCGTGCAGGGCCAGCACGCCATGCCTGTCACCGCCGGCCTCTATTCGCTGAACGGCCAATGGGTTGCCGCCTGGCATCTGGTGTCCGCCGGATCGATCATCGCGGCCCTGCCGCCGGTCGCCATGTTTTTCCTGATGCAACGGCATTTCATTGCCGGCCTGACGCTTGGAGCCACCAAGGGATGAGTGACATCGTAACTGTCGGCTCGGGCGATTTCGCGCTGAGCCTGCGCCTGCCCGAAACGGGGATGCCCGAAATCCTGGCCTTCGGCCGCCCGCCGGTTGCCGCCGATCCGCTGTTTGAGATCGAACGATCGAGCCGAATCAACGGCATGGACGTCGCCGTCCCCTCGGCCGTCCTGCTGCCATCTGGCGGAATGGGCTTTTTCGGCTGGCCGGCGATTGCAGGCCACCGCGCCGGCCGCGATTTCATTCTCGCGTTCAGCGGCTGGTCGGCAGCACGGGACGGAGCACAGACCGTGCTTTCGGCAAGCGACCCGGTTGCCCGGATCGGGATCGCCATCACGCTCACGGACCATGCTTCCGGTGTGCTCTCGATCGCAACCCGGCTCTCCAATGCGGGCGATAGCGACTACCAGCTCGACCGCTGCATGGCCGCGAGCTTCCTGGCGCCATCAGGTGAGACAACGATCACCAGTTTTACCGGCTCATGGGGACGAGAATTCCAGACCCGTCGTGAAACGCTCGGCAATGGCCTGTGGATGCAGGAAAACAGCCGCGGCCGCACCTCCCACGACCGGTTGCCGATGCTGTTCGTCGAGAGCGCTGACCAGCGTTTCGGCGTCACGCTCGGATGGAGCGGCAATCACCAGATCGCCATCGACCGTACCGATGATGGTCAGCGGCTCGTCCATCTCGGCGAACTGTTCGAGCCGGGCGAGATCATTCTAGCGCCGGGCGAGAGTTACCAAAGCCCGGTCGCCTATGCCGGGCCGCATAGCGAGGCATTTCATGCCTTCGTCCGCACCGAGCTTGTGCAGTGGCCGGGCGGCTCCATGAGCCCACGGCCGGTCACGCTCAACACCTGGGAAGGCAACTATTTCGACCACCAGCTCGACTCGCTTCAGGCGCAGGCTTCTGCGGCTGAAGCACTCGGCATCGAGCGTTTCGTTCTGGACGACGGATGGTTCGGCAAACGCGACGACGACACGACGAGCCTTGGCGACTGGGATATCGACCCGCGCAAATATCCGAACGGACTGAAACCGCTCGTCGATCACGTGACAAGCCTTGGCATGCAGTTCGGCATCTGGTTCGAACCGGAAATGGTCAATCCGTTGTCCGACTTGTTCACCGCCCACCCGGACTGGGCGCTGCAGGTCGAAGGGCGGCCACTGCTTGCGTCCCGCAACCAGCTCGTGCTCGATCTTACCCGGCGGGACGTCTCAGACTATCTGTTTTCGAAGATTGATGCGGTGCTTAGCGGCCACGCGGTTTCCTATGTCAAATGGGACATGAACCGCGACCTGACCCATAGCGGCGGTCGCGACGGCAGGGCGAAGACCGCCGCCCAGACACGCGCCGTCTACGCGCTGATGGATCGCGTTCGCGCCGCTCACCCCGATGTCGAGATCGAAAGCTGCGCGTCGGGCGGTGGCCGGATCGATTATGGCGCGCTCGCCCGCACCCATCGCGTCTGGACATCGGACTGCACCGATGCGCTGGAGCGGCTGGAAATCCAGCGCGGCGCCTCGGTTTTCGTACCGCCGGAAATCCTCGGAAGTCACATCTCCGCAGACCCCAACCACCAGACCAACCGTCGCCATTCCCTGAGCTTCCGGGCGCTGGTGGCGATGGCCTATCATTTCGGCGTCGAACTCAACCCGCTGGAGCTCTCGGCAAAAGAGCGCGCCGAACTGGCGCTCTGTATTGAGACCCACAAGCGGCTTCGCCCTCTTCTGCATGCGCCCGGCGCCAATTTCCGGCTTGAGCCGATCGACGGCCGTTATGTCTGGGGTGCCGCCAGCGCTGAAAAGATCGTCGTCATCGTTGCGCAGGGACCGCAGATGGTGGGCGAACAGCCCTCTCCGCTGCGATTGCCCGAACAGATCACGCGCTTCCGCGGAACCTGGCGCATCGAGACCGTTCTGCCCGAAGAGCCCGAGTTCATCCGCATATCGGACGGTCAGAAGCGCCTGCTTTCGGGCGAGATCACTTTCGATTTGGCGAATGCCGGTCTTGCTGGCCTTCCCTTGCCGATGCTTCGGCCCGAAAGCGCCCTGCTTCTTGAACTAACACCTAACCATGGGAGACAGATGCGATGAGCGACGTCAGCCTGCGCGCCGTCAAGAAAAGCTTTGGCGCCGTCAATGTCATCAAGGGTGTCGATCTCGATATTGCCGATGGCGAGTTCTGCGTTTTCGTCGGCCCGTCCGGCTGTGGCAAGTCCACGCTGTTGCGGATGATCGCCGGCCTGGAGAAGATTTCCGAGGGCTCGCTGTCGATCGGCAGCCAGGAGATGACCGACGTCGGCCCGTCCGAGCGCGGTGTCGCCATGGTGTTTCAGTCCTATGCGCTTTATCCGCATATGACGGTTGCGGAAAACATCGGTTTTGGCCTGAAGATGACGGGCCATCCGAAGGCCCTGGTCGCAGAGCGCACAGCCTATGCGGCAAAGATGCTGCAGCTTGAGCCGCTGCTGCAGCGCAAGCCGGGGCAGTTGTCGGGTGGTCAGCGCCAGCGTGTTGCAATCGGCCGTGCGATTGTCCGCAATCCGGACGTCTTCCTGTTCGACGAACCGCTCTCCAATCTGGATGCGGCGCTGCGCGTGCAGATGCGCTCGGAGCTCTCGAACCTGCATCAGGATCTGAAGGCGACGATGATCTACGTCACCCACGATCAGGTCGAGGCGATGACCATGGCCGACAAGATCGTCGTGCTGTCGGCAGGTCGCATCGAGCAGGTCGGTGCGCCGCTCGAGCTCTATCACCGGCCGAAAAACCTGTTCGTCGCCGGTTTCATCGGTTCGCCGAAGATGAACTTTCTGACGGTTCCCGTGACACCCGGCGAGAACGGCCGCGTCACCGCAAGCCTTCCCGGCGGCGCATCGCTTTCGCTCGACACGCATGGCGCCTCTGTGAAAGGCGCAACGATGACGCTTGGCATTCGCCCCGAACATCTGGATGCGACCGGCGCGGGCGACGTCGTTCTGGACGGCCGCGTGAAACTTGCCGAACATCTCGGCTCCGAGACCCTGTTCTTCGTTTCGCTCGCCGATGGTGCAGAAATTTCGGTAAAGGCCGACGGCCTTGCAAGCCAGCGGGCGGGCGACCCTATCCGCATCGGCATTCCGGCCAGGGCCTGCCATCTGTTCGATACCGACGGCCATGCCGTCGTCAATGGAGATCTCACACGATAATGCTTGGCGTCTGCTACTATCCGGAACACTGGAACGAAGACCGCTGGGAAACCGATGCGCGGCGCATGCGCGAACTCGGCATTTCCTTCGTGCGCATCGGCGAATTCGCCTGGTCACGGCTTGAGCCGAGCCGCGGCAATTTCGACTTCGCATGGCTCGACCGGGCGATGGACGTTCTGACAAAGGCGGGCCTCAAAATCGTGCTGGGTACGCCGACGGCGACACCGCCGAAATGGCTGATCGACGCATATCCCGACATCCTCCCCTATGACGAACAGGGGCGTCCACGCGGTTTCGGCTCGCGGCGTCATTACACGTTTTCCTCAGAGAGCTGGTGGCGCGAGAGCGCCCGCATCGTCGAGGCGGTCGCGAAACGGTATGGCGAACATCCGGGCCTTGCCGGCTGGCAGACCGACAACGAATACGGTTGCCACGACACGACGCTTTCTTTTGGACCTGAAGACCTGAAAGCATTCCGCCGCTGGCTGCGGCTGCGCTACCAGTCTGCTGAGCAGCTTAACGAAGCCTGGGGTTCGGTGTTCTGGTCGATGGAAGTCGCAAGTTTCGACGATGTCGCGTTGCCGAACCTCACCGTAACGGAAAGCAATCCGGCAACGCGGCTCGATTTCTGGCGTTTTCAGTCGGATCAGGTCGCAGCCTATGACGCGATGCAGTGCGAGATCATCCGCCAGCATTCGCCGGATCGCTGGATCACCCACAACTTCATGGGCTTCGTTCTCGATTTCGACCATTTCCAGGTGGCCGACAATCTCGACCTCGCCTCCTGGGACAGCTACCCGATCGGTTTCGTCGAAAAATTTCCGTTCTCCGAAGCGGAGCGCAATCGCTGGGCAGAGACGTCGCATCCGGATATCGCACCGTTTCACCACGATCTCTATCGCGCGGTGGGCCGTGGCCGGTTCTGGGTGATGGAACAGCAACCCGGCCCGGTGAACTGGGCGCCCTGGAACCCGATCCCGAAGCCCGGCATGGTGCGCCTCTGGACCTGGGAAGCGCTGGCCCATGGCGCAGAAGTCGTCAGCTATTTCCGCTGGCGGCAGGCACCCTTCGCTCAGGAGCAGATGCACGCGGGTCTGAACCTTCCCGGCCTAGACGAACTTTCGCCCGGCGGCCGCGAAGCTGGACAGGTAGCGAGCGAGCTCGCCACTTTCGGAACTCTGCCGGAAACACAGACGGCTAAAGTTGCTGTTGTCTTCGATTACCAGAGCTACTGGACGACGGTGATCCAGCCGCAGGGCAAGGACTTCCGTTACGAAGAACTGACCTTCCGCTGGTATGAAAGCCTTCGGCGCCTCGGCGTCGATATCGACTTCGTGCGCCCCGGCGCGCCGCTGGATGGCTACGCGCTGGTTATTTTGCCCTGCGTCACGGAAACATCCGCGGATCTGGAGAGGGAACTCCGCCAATTCGACGGTGTAGTCCTGATCGGCCCCCGGACCGGATCCCGCACCCGCAATTTCACCATTCCCGACAATCTGCCGCCCGGTCCGCTCTCCGATCTCACCGGCCACCGCGTGTTGCAGGTCGCCACGCTGCGGCCGGGCCTTGCCCACCCGGTGACCGGCCAGGTCTCGGGAGAGGCGATCCGCTGGCGCGAAGATATAGAAGCGAGCGGCGATGTTCTTGCCCGCTTCGGCGATGGCATGCCGGCCCTCACCCGCAAGGAGAAGATCCATTACCTGGCCTGCTGGCCGGATGAGTCACTCCTTGCCGCAACGATGAGCCTGGTTCTGGACGCTGCGGACATCCCCACGTTCGAGCTGCCGGAACATGTTCGTATGCGGCGACGCGGCGAGCTCGTCTTCGCGTTTAACTACGGTGCGGAGGACTGGACGGTTCCAACCGGGATCCGCATCGTGCTCGGCGAGCGCACTCTTCGCCCGTATGAGGTTGCTGTCTGGCGGGCGTGAGCGAGCCAGACAGAAAGCAAACACGCGCCTGCCAAACGGTTGCTCAAGAGCTGAACGGGCCCTATTGAACGGGGCGGAACTGACCGAAATGACGCGAGCGGATCTCCACTACGACATTCGCTGAGCTGCATCAGGATTCCGGCTTAGGCCGGTTCGCGGCAGGGTGTCGACCCGACATCCTGTTTCGATCTTCAGGAATGCCAGATGGCCCGCATCAACGGATGCTGAAGGGGAAATATTTCGCGTTGATGCTGTCATAGACTTCGCCAGCCTGAAGCTCCGCCAGGGCCGCATTGATCTTTGCCGTCAACGCAGCATCGTCCTTGCGGAAAGCGATGCCCGCACCTTCGCCGAAGATCGATGTGTCCTTGACGTCGGTGCCAACGAACTTGCAGCAACGTCCTTCATTCGTGTTCGTGAGCCAGTCGTACACGGCAAGCTTGTCTTCGAGCATGACGTCAACGTCCTCATTTGCCAACGCTTTGTAAAGCTCCGGCGAGGAGCGAAACACCGTTGTCTCGGCGCTTGGGAAAAACTTCTTGATGTATGCCTGCTGTGAGGTCTCCGCCGCGATGCCGACGCGCAGGCCCTTGAGGCTTTCGTCCGATATGGTGGTCAAGACAGAGTCCTTGCGTGCGATAAAGACGGAGGGACTGTCGTAGTATTTGTCCGAGAATGTCACGAGTTTGCGTCTCTCTGCACTCATCGACATGGACGATACGATCATGTCGTATTTGTTCGAAAGCAGATTGGGGATCATGTCGGTCCATTCCTGGACGACCAGTTCGCAGGAAAGCCGTGCCGTCTCACAAAGGGCCTTGGCGATGTCGACGTCGAAACCCTGCAGTTGACCGCTGGAGTCCACGTAGTTGAAGGGAGGAAAGCCTCCCTCAAACGCAACCTTGATCTTCTGATCTCCTGCCCGGTCGGCAGCGACTGCCTCTCTAAGGTTATGTGTGGGCAAAAGGAGCAACGAAGCAGCTATACACAGTGTGATCAGCGCTCTGGGGTTCATTTTCGGCATCTGGCTCTCTTCTTGTCGTCCGGGCTCGATTCCCGTGTCGGGAATATTAGAACATACAAGGATTAAGAGCTTCTCTCTCATGCTTGTCAGCAGCCAACCAGAATCTCATCTTGACCCCGGCCGTCTCCGGCATTGCGTGTTTTCGTCATCAATCGCGAATGCTTCAATTTTGAGACATGCTTTAAAAGCATTTCGTAATTAATCCCCTCTACACTTCCCTGGGCGAGGGGAGATTCCGTGTCTTCAAACTGGGTGTTTTCATTGTTGACGCGACTGTCGGCTCGTTCGTCGTCGCAGTCGGTTTTGATCCTGCTGACCGGAACCGGTCTTGCAATATTAGGGCTCGTTGTTCTCGCAGCCATTTGGGCCGGAAGTGAAAGCGACTCTGCGGCGCGCGACAGGCAACGAGAGCTGGTTGACGGCAGGCTGCAAAATCAGGTCGACCGCGTTGCACAGGATATGCAACTGCTGGCGGAAGGCTATGCTTCATTCTTATCGCCCGGCTCTTCGGACAGCGGCACGGAGATATCCAGAAGCGCGTCGATCCAGACGTTTGGTCGGATCGCCACATCCGTCTTTGGCTACAGCGCCGTTTTTCTGATTTCGCCCGACGGAGAACTCGCACTCCAGCCTGACCCCGATAGCGTGCGTCGTTTCAAATGGGTTCGTCCCGTCCTTTGGCCAATGATCTCGGCCGTAACAAAAGGCCTGGAAACCGATGGGCAGCACGCTCCCGCTCCCCAAAAGAATCAGGTGGAGTTGCTCCGGCTGGAAGGCAGGCCCTCGATTGCGGGCATCGTTCCGGTGGTTCATCAGGTGCAAGATGATCCAGGTAAGGTGAAGGCGGAATACTATCTGATCGCCATCCGGTTCCTGGACGGCCCGACGCTCGATATGTTGAGCAGGGAGCAGGGTCTCGCGGGGGCACGTTATGCTCGCACAGCGGATTACGAACCGGGTGAGGTCGCGTTCCAGGTGGCGTCCACCCGCACGGCAGAGCCCATCGGATTTATCGTCTGGAAACCGGATCTGCCTGGTTCTCGCGTTATCGCGCGTCTCCTGCCCTTCCTGTCTGCCGCCGGACTTGTCGTCACCATCTTGTTTTCCGCCCTGCTGCTGCGCCTGCGCTATAGCCTGAAACAACTCGCTGCGAGCGAGACCCATGCGCGGCATCTTTCCCATCACGACGTGCTGACCGGTCTTCCCAACCGCGCTTTGTTTGCGACAAGACTTGAGCAATGTCTTACCGAACTCGGGACACAAGACCGCGAGACTGTCGTCGCGCTGATCGACCTCGACCGATTCAAGCAGGTCAACGACGTCTACGGCCATCTCGCTGGCGACGAGCTGTTGCGTATCGCCGTAGAGCGGATGAAGTCGCTTCTTCGGCCTGGTGACACGCTTGCGCGTTTCGGCGGCGACGAGTTTGCCCTCCTCATCCCCTCTCTCGGCCACAACCGAAGCATCATCGGTTTGTGCAACGAGATCATGGTGCGCATCAGCGACCCGTTTCATCTTGTGAACGGTACTGTCGTTGTCTCTATCGGCGGCTCCATCGGATACACGGCCCCTGAGGGCGCGTTTACCACTGCCCGGGAACTCCTTCGTCGGGCAGACGTCGCACTCTACGATGCCAAGGAAAGTGGCCGCGGCCGCGCGGCAGAATACAATAGTTCACTGGACACCCGCGCAAACGAACGCACCGAACTGCGGAACGAACTGCGCATCATGCTGGAAAGAGATGAAGGTCCGGGTGACACGCAACGGGTGATCAGCGACAACAGGGTAGGTCATCTGGAAGTTTTTGCTCAAGGCGTCCATCAGGCAGACAGGTCAGGTGATCTTACAGGTGCGGAAGCTCTTGTCCGATGGCGCCACCCGACAAGGGGGCTTCTGTCGCCCGACAAGTTTATTCCGATTGCTGAAGAAGCCGGGATGATCAACCAGCTTGGCCGATGGGTCTTGCTCACGGCGGCCGCCGCTGCTGCGTCCTGGCCGGCTCATCTCTCGATTGCCGTCAACGTTTCCCCGTCACAAATCGGACAGCGCAACTTTGCCCAGATGGTTCTGTCGATTCTGAGGGATTGCGGGCTTTCCCCGGATCGCTTGGAGCTTGAAGTAACAGAGGCTGCCATTTTCAACCTCGACGAAGGCGCGGCCGAGAACCTGAACCTACTCAGGTCACGCGGGGTGAGAATTGCGCTCGACGATTTCGGCACCGGCTTTTCGTCGCTGAGCCATTTGATCGACCTCAAAATCGACCGCGTAAAGATTGACAGGTCCTTCGTCCAATTGCTGGGCTGCAAGGCAGAAGGTGCCGCCATCGTCTCCGCTATCGCCAGTCTGAGCCGGACATTGGGCAAGGCAACAACGGCCGAGGGTGTCGAAACCGAGGAGCAGAGGGAGTTCCTGATCGCAGCGGGATGCGACGAGCTGCAAGGTTACCTTTTCTCGCGACCCATGCCGATCGAGGCCTTCGGCCACCAGGTGCGGCCGAGCCAAATACGCCTCTCGTTATAAACGGAACACGAACGGTGGCAGAATTCCTTCGGTCGTTTCGGATCTGCCACAACTCTCGACAGTCGATGACGTCTTGCCTACAACGGATCAGGTCGTATGTTGTCTTGCTAACGTTACGGCGCGCGAAACAACTCCTGAGGAGGAAAGCTGGAATGAATTTCTTCCCGAGGGTGGCTTTGGTGGCCGTCGTCTTGCAGTTGGGTCTCGGTCATGCGCGGGCAGACCGTCCTGATGTGGATCAGTCGGTGATGGTGTTCGGTGGCGCTATGGTCGATGAGAACATGCTCGACGCTGCCAACGTGTTCGGTTCTGAGTACGAAGATAACGCGTTGATTGGGCTGGGTTACCAGGTGTTCCCATACCAGTTCGGGACGTTCAGCTTCGGCCTGGAGGCGGGTCTTGCTGGTCGGTTCGGCCAGAGCACGAGCGGCGAGGTGTGGGGCGGTGTCGTGGGCCGACATGACGGCGTCAAGCTTGGTCCTGTGCGTGTCGCGCCATCGTTCACGTTCGGCCTCAGCCATGTCACCAAAAGCCAGAAAGGTCGGGAGCGGGATCACGAGCAGGAACGGGACGGCAACGCCCGCACCCTGTTCTACCTTGGGCCTGAGCTGAGCCTTTCGAGCGACAAGCTCCCGAACACGGAAGTGTTCTGGCGGCTCCACCATCGCTCAGGCGCATGGGGAACGCTGGGCGACATGCACGGCGGCTCGAACGCCAATGTCGTAGGGGTCCGGTACAAGTTCTGACAAAAAAGGTCCGTATCAGGCTCAGCCTGATCGCATGGCCTGACGTTGGAAATGTCGATCGGCAGATGCCGGCGGCAGATCACACTGACTTTGGGAACAGTGGAGTCACATTCGTGGTTGCATTCCCGGTGGCGGGTTGGAGCTTGTTTGCGGTCGCCTTATCGAGGCCGTGCAGAATCTTGGCCAGCCCTTCCGCCTGACGATAGTAGTCCGGTTTTTCAGGAAGGGTCAGGTCGAACTCGCTGCTGATCCGAGCAATCAGATCCATCGCTCTTGCAGCAAGCCGGGCGTAACCCTCAATGCGGCGCTCGAAAAAGCCGTCATGCGCGGGTTTCGACAAATCGAGGCTTTCGAGAGCGTTCTCGTGGTTGCTAACACGGTTTGAAAACCACAATATCTCTTCGCCAAGATCCGCCCCGAAAAGTTGCCAGTCCGCGTCGTCAGGAAGGATCAGCACTGGTTCGGGAAGATGGAACGCGAACTCCTCCTGGTCCATAGGATTGAACTCAGGCCGGTCATGGACGGCTGCGTAGGCAGCCCCGACGTAGTCATCGAGCGCCAGCATCGTTCGCATTGCAAGGCTGCGCGCGTTCCGGTTTGTCTGTCCCGGACGGACGAGAACGCCGAGTTTGTGGATGGACCGACTGGCGGATCCCAGAGCAAAGCTACCAGCGCCAATCAGCGCTCCCAACGTCATGAAACCTTGCGTTGTGCCGAAGAAATCAATCACCGAGTACCTCGTTAAGTAAGCCCGTCGTGGAGTCGACTGAAGAGTAAAAACCGGAATCGTTCGAAGTGACAGTCTGCACCGAAGCGTGCAGAAAACAAACGTTACCGTTCCAGTTTGATGAGATTTTCAAGATGGAGCGGACTTTACTGGCAATAGATGTGATGCCGAGCAGCCGTGTTCAAGTCTGCGGGCGATGCCCATCCTTCAGCGCGGGGCCTACGTCATAGAGGTTCTCCGTGTCTCCTGGACGAGGCAGTGTCACGAGAAACAGGCCTCGTCGCCGGCAACAAGAACCGCGTCCATGCGTTATCGTCGCAACGGTCTCATGGTAACTGCGAAGAGATCGACAATGGAGACGACGATGGCGGCGGGTGTATTTGACGTTACGCAACTCAACTTGATCAGAGACGCGCACCTCGACTGGTGCGCCGTTAACACCGTTGAGCCGACCAGCGTGTTGGGGGAGGAAGCGGTTGCCTATCTGTTGCGAGCATATGGCACTGGCTGCGACAGTCCCCAAGAGATGATCGCGTCCCTTGATCGTCACATCAGCGAACGGGCGAGCCACGTACAGCTGGGATCGCCTGCTATACCATCATCCGGCGACGAACGTTGAGACCAGCGGCTGAGGCAACTCTGCCCGGCGACCGACCACGCAATCTCGTGCGTAAGTCTTAGACGATCGTTCGAGCGTCGGTCACAAGGCTTTGCCTTCCAAACGGGCCCGCAGTGTCGCGTTTTCGGCTTCCAGCTGATGCAGTCTTTGACGAAGGGGTGCTACCGCTTCCTCGACCTGCTGCTCGGTATAGCGCGGGATGATGTGTTGTGGGCAGTTCCAGTCGTAAGCCTCGAGCCGAAGCTTGAATAACCGCTCAGGCCTGCCTTTGTAGGTGGGATCGGAGACCAGATCTGTAAGAGCCTGATCGGCATCGAGCGTTAGCCGCTCGACATGCGCGTAGATTTTGAGCCGGGCTCGGCGGACGTAGTCCATAAGGAACAGGCAGGCCCGGTCGTTGGCTGCAAAATTTCCTGCACTGATGTACTGGCGGTTACCTCTATAGTCGGCAAATGCCATGGTTCGATGATCGACGACCTTCAAAAAACCAGCTCTCCCTCCACGGTGTTGAACGTATGGCCACCCGGTTTCAGACACCGATGCCATGTAGAAGCTGTCGCGCGACGCGATGAAGGCGATTTCGTTTTCCGTGAATGTATCTGAGGGGCGGTCGTGGTTGCCCAACCATATTTGATCCGCACCCATATCCGCCTGTGCGGCTCTCACGCTCGGCGTCACGGCGACTTCCAGGAAGTGATACGGCACGTGAACCCCCATATTCAGGCGGGCCCGCATGGTGACCGCACGGTGCGGCGCCGCGGATTGGACTATAGCTCGACCAAATCATAGATTGGAATGCTCATTCTTCCGGCCGGTGGACATTCCGGCCGCAGTTGATCGGGATCACACTCTTCGGCTCGTCTCTATCGAAGCACGCTTTCTCCCGTCAAAATCTTCCTGTCCGATCTCCTACCGCACAACAGTGAAAACCGAGACTTCCTCGCTCTTGCCTTTGACGACGATGCGGCCGAGCTCCCTCACACCGCTCGTGTCGGCCAGGCTGGCCGCAGTCCCTGCCCCGATCAATAGGGAGACGCCGAGGTTCTTGGATTCCCCCTCGAGACGTGCTGCCAGATTGACGGCATCGCCGAGCGCGGAATAGTCAAAGCGCCGGGTCGAACCCATGTTGCCCACGACGCAATCACCCGTGTTGATGCCGATGCCGATACGCAGCTCGTGATGCGTTCGACCGGCGATCTCCGCCTCACGCGCGAGCTCGGCGTTCAGGCTCTCCATTGAAGCGAGCATTGAGAGCGCGGCTGAAACCGCGTGATCGGCATGGTGGGGATCGTCGAGCGGCGCATTCCAGAATGCCATCAGGCAGTCGCCGATATATTTGTCGATCGTTCCCCCATGGGAGAGCACTATATCCGAAAGCGGCGTCAACAGCCGGTTAATCAGCTCGGTGAGGTGTTGAGGGTCATCCTTTAGCTGCTCGGCGATTGTGGTGAACCCGCGGACATCGCAGAAAAGGACGCTCAGCTTCTTCTTCTCACCGCCAAGCTTCAAACGGGTCGGATCGCTGGCCAATTGAGAAACAAGGTCAGGCGATAGGTACTGAGCGAACGCTTGCGTGATTTGGCGACGGCCCGCCCGCTCCTTCGCGTAATCGAGCCCCGCCTGCGCAGCGCTCATGCTGAGCATCGCCAAAGCGGGTGAGACCGGAGACACAAACACCCTCCCGAACCGCAACGCCGCGTAAGCTCCACCCAGCATCACGACAAGCGCGACACTGTTGTACAACACGGTTTTCCAACCCGTATCCTTGCGGACCAGCAGCGCCCCGATGACGACCGCACCAAACAGCAGAAGTTGACGCAGTGCCTGGTCAGCTTCTGTAACGGAAGATCCCAGTCTTATGTTGTCGACGATCGTCGCCTGAATTTCAGCGCCGGCCGTCAGGTGACCGGTGTGGACGGTGTAGGGTGTTGCATAAGCGTCCGCTCCGCCCTTCTCCACCGTCGCTGCGGTTTGAAGGCTTAGACCGACCAGAACGATCCTATCCTTGAAAAACCCATCGGGCAGGAACCGCTCCGGCTCGAGCGCCTGGTAATAGGAAACTGTCGGGTATGTGCGGGCTGGCCCGTAAACCTGGAGCAGTTTGTTCGGCACTCCCACGGAAATTTCGAAACCTGCAGCAGTCGCAACCGTGGCGGCGAAGCCATCGTCATAGGGTGGCAGACGACGCAGAACGCCGTCGCGATCAAGCGTAATCGAGGCAATGCCCGTCAAAGCATAGGCGTCACTGAACATTTGCAGCGGCAGAACCCGCACGAACTGATCCGCCTGCGCAGACGTCACAAGCGTTTCGTCACCGGCGAGCACGACGTCTGGTCCAAGCGCTGCGGCAAGGGCGGCGTCGTCTCCCGGATTGGACGGCTCCGCGAAGATGATGTCCATGCCGATCGTCTTGGCACCGGCCGCGCGCAACGCCGTGACCAGTCTTGCATGCAGGCCTCGTGGCCACGGCCACTGGCTCTGGATTTCGGCGAGAGAGGGTTCGTCGATCGCAACGACGATCGGGCTGTCCGAGGTAAGCGGCAAAGGGTTGAGGGTCGAGAGATAGTCGAACGCACGGTTGTCGAGCAGCGACCAAGCTGGAAGCTGAGCGATCAACGTCAATGCGACGTAGATTATCAGTGACAGCGCCGTGAGCTTTAGCTGCCGAGACCGGAGCATGGGCCCGCCGCGGGCATTCGACCGACTACCGGACATCTAAAAACGAACCTTCAACGTACCCTTGAAGGATCTTCCCCATGCGGGAACGCCGGCGTCGACTTCGAACTCTTCGTCGAGCAGATTGAAAGCCTCCAGTATCAGCGCCATCCGCTTGTCGAGAGGCTCCCAGGTCAGCTTGCTGTCGAGCGTCCAGTAGTCACCAAGGCCAGTCCCGGCACTGCCTATCCGCTCGCCAATGTAGTTGGCGGCCAGCGAAACCTGGACATTGGCCGGATTGACATAGGTGAGCGCCAGCTGGCCTGCCCATTCCGGGATGAACGGCAAGGATGAGCCGGCGGGCAGGCTGCCGCCTTTTTCTTCCGGATCCGCGTAGGCGATCGTGGACGAGAGACCGAAGCCGTGCCCTAAGAGAAGATTGCCTGTCAGACTCGCCCTATCGATGCGTCCCTCGCTGGTGGTGAAGGGAACGGCTGTCAGTGGAACTGCGATCTGCATGTCGCGCACGTCCTGGTGCTGGAACTCCGCAGCCGTGAAGAACCGGTCTGTCCACTCGGCATCCCACCGAAGTGCGACCGTATCGGCACGTCCTTCGGGTGCAACGTCGAAAGCATTCGGCTGCAGGCCGACGACAGAGACCGGCGACAGCGTCGGCGTCGACAGATCCGTGCTGCTGCGCATCACGGCAGCGCGGAGCCACTGTCCCTCGGCAGGTGACCAGGCAAGGCCGAGACGCGGCTCTAGGCGAACACCGTCAGATGCGTCGTTGCTGAGGTAGTTACCGAATACGGCGTACTCAGCCTTCAAGTTTGACTGGATCTCGTGGAGCAGATCGACATAAACGCTTGCGACGCTCGTGCGATCCGAGCTGCTGACGGTCCTAGCACCCCCGTTAAGAAGGTCTTCTAACGTCTGTGACTGGGATTCGGAGATCCAGCCTCCTTCAACACCATAGCGCCAAGTCAGATCACCCGCATTGAACGTATGGCTGGCTGCGGCAATATAAGCATTTTCTTCAAACTCATCGCTTTCCCGCGCGAATGGAAGGGTCGGGAACGGAGGTCCAAAGTCGATCTCGCTGTACCGGGTGTCATTGCGCCTTGTCCCGCTGTACAGAATGGCCGCGTTCATGACATTCTCGTAGGCGAATGTGTGGCTCCAGCCTAAGCCGCCGTTGCGGCTTCTCCCGACGATCTCATTCCTCACAAGGGGGAAGGCTCCAGAGCTTGTCACCTCTTGGTCGAAGGTGCTCTTGGCGTCGTTGTAATAGAGAACGATGCGGTCGTAATAGGTCGGACTGGTGGTCAGGAAGACATTGCCGCCGAGCACCTCCAGCTCTGTCCCGATATCCGTGATCAAGCCGGCATCGCGGCTGTCGAGTGATTTCTGCCATTCGAAATTGGCGTAGTAGCTCGTCGGGTTCGGGAAGTTCGTATAGCCCTGAATCTCTGCCTCGCCCGTCCCGCCGGTGCCTCCGCCCGCCGCAGTGAAGCCACCTCCGACAGACACTTCGAAGAACGGCCGGGTGAGAATGTCAAACCCGCGACTGGGAGACGAGATCAGTGTCGGCTCCAGCAGGAGCCCCTGAAGCGTTGATGAAAAGAATTGCCCGTTCGGGGCATTGTTGATGACGTCTTCACCATAGAGGTAGCTGTTCGCGAAAGGGTTGACGCTGCCACGGATGCTTTCATCGATATAGGCAGCACCGGAAAATGGATCGAAGACGGCATCGCTGTAGAATTCGCCCCAGGCGTTCAGGCCTTGAAAGCGGAACGCACTGTTGAGAATCGAACCCGCCTGCTGGTTTGCGCCAAGCGACGTGTACTCACCACCGCGCGCTCGCGCACGCAGGACGTAGTCTCGCGCATGTTGGATCGCACCCGGCGCATCATACTCCGAAATGGCCACCGAGGCCCGAACCGCCGAGATGACGGGATCGTTGTCATCCAGTCTATCGGCATTGTCGATCGCCTGTTCTGCAGCGACACGGTCCCCTTTCTGGTAGTAGGCCGCGCCAAGGACAATTTGCCCCTGGGCATCCGCCGGATTGGAAACAGTGCCTGCGAGCAGGTCTTCGACCGCCTTGTCGGGCTCGCCTGTCTGGAGATAGTAGCGACCTCTCGCAATCAGAACCTGATCCAGAGCCGGATCCGCAGCCATGGCGAGATCGATCTCGCGCTTCGCCTCCTTCACCCGGTTTGTGTCCAGATAGAAGATCGCCAGATTCGAGTGCGATATAGGATCGATCGGATCCAACTCGATCGCCTTTCGAAGCGCTGCCTCTGCCTCTCGATTGGCACCTCTGGTCGAGTGGATGTCGGCGATCGCATTCCAGGTGGTGCTGCTTCCAGGCGTTACCTTCAGAACCTCGTAGAGATCTGCCAGCGCTCCGTCGTTATCGCCCTGGAACCCTGCCTTGAAATGAGATCGCGCCTCCAGCGCAGTGGGCTCATGCGGATCGAGAGACAGTGAGCGGTTTATCGCCTCCTCCGCCTGCTTGCGGTCATTCAACAACAACGCGATCCAGCCGCGATAGGCCGGAAGCGAGGGGTCGGAAGGGTACTGTCGCTCCGCTTCGCGAAGAGCCTCGATCGACGCGTTCAGGTCCTTCAGGAAACCGACCGCATAGGCCCGCAGAAATGCGGCTTCCGGTCCTCCAGCGCTCGGTGGCAGCGGCTCGACACGGCTTGGATCTGCCAGCGACCGAGCATAATAGCCACCCCAGAGTGCGATCGCTCTCCTGCGCGGATCGAGGCGGTGAGAAACCTGCGCGAAAAGGGCCGCCGCTTCACCGTATCGCGCTTGGTTGGCTGCGATGATTGCCTTGATCAGGATCAGCCGGTCCCGTTGGGTCGATGATAACTGCGTGCGCTCCAGCGCACCAAGCATCTCCATTGTCTTTGCCGGGCCTTCAAGCGACAACTGCGCTTCCGCCAGATCGACCAGGTCGGCGGCCGAACGCTTCTCAGGTGGAATCGCCAGAATCCGATCCGCATTTCGGCGCATGTCTGCAAATGGGACCGCTGCTGGCGGCATACGCTCGAACGCTTCTCGCGGTGGAAGGTAGAACAGCATTTGTTCGCGGTCATCGGAGTCGACGATAACCACCTTGCGAGGCGCCTGGCCCAAGGTGGCTGCTGCCGCCTCACCCGCACGCACGTCGACCATGCCTTGTGGATTGGCGAGTTGCACGACCCCGTCGAGGACCGTCAGCGACGTGTCGTTGCCGCTGACCGTCATGGTCCAGTCGGTCCCTCGAATAGCGGCAGCCGCTGCGGCCGTCTGGACCTGTACGCCGGGCCCTCCGCGCTCGGCCCGGGCCCAGATCGTTCCTGACTGAAGCTGCAACACCGTGTCGGAACTCGTCTCACTGGTGATCTGCTTCACGACCATCGAGGTGTTGCGGCCGAGCCTGACCTGGGTACGGTCCGAGAAAACGATGGCGAGCTGGCCGACCTCGTTCGTGCGCAGGATATCGCCGCTCATCAGGTCCTGTTTGAGATCGACGGACTGCCAGTCGGACACGTCAATAAAGCGGACTTCCTCGCCGGTCTTACGTGCGATGACGGCCCCAGCTGCAGTACCTGAGCGCGGAACGGGCTCCGCACCCGCAGGCTCAAGTGCAGCCGATAACAGAACAGCCGTCGTCATCGACAGCACTTTTGCTGCCTTAAAAAGTTTCACTCTACAATCCGGCATCCCCCGCCGCTCCACCCTTAAGCAACTAAGTGTCGTAGTCGCCCTAGCAAGACTATTGAATAGCCGCCAGAGTCTTATTAGAGAGGATACTTTGTAAGCGGGGAATTTTCACGTGAGTGACTTTGATAGCGCACCTACGGAGATGCTTGACCTGACCATGGCGAGCGGTGAGGTGACGGAGGAGTACATAAACCACATCCGGAAGATCAACGACGTCTTCTATGATCAGATCAAGATAGCCGACCAAAAGGCCGCCTATATCTTCACGTTCATGCTGGCTTTCTTGATCTCTTCTGCGGAAGGGCGAAGTGTGTTCGATTGGGCGCTCTATGCAAAGGCAGACATTCCGGAGGCATTGCTTCGCGCGATACTGGCCTGCGCGTCAGTCTTTTCAATCATTTGCGCAATCCTGGTTGTCCTCCCCCGCAACATCCCCCGCTCGACGTCTCTCTTCTGGGGAACCTGGCCGCATCATCGCCCGCTGTTCGAGCTCGCTGCGGCGAACCGCGATGTCTCTTACCTGTTCAACGAATATCTCGATAACGCCGACATCCTGTCGCTGATCTCGCGCCGTAAGTACAAGTGCGTGTCGTTCGCCTTCCGCGGACTGGTCCTGACCGTCCTCGCCTATGTCATTCTCCTGCTGGCGACGCAGAACATCCGCTAATCACGCCATCTTGAGGCGATGAGCAGTACTCAACCCCGGTCCTGTTCATCGTCACATCGGCACGGCTGCGGCACCCACCAAGCGACCGCGGAATCGGTCTTTCGAAAGAGGTCGATCCATTCCGTTTCTGACGTCGATTTGGATCAGGTGTGATCGCCGCTATGCCACATCGTGTTGGTGTCGATCTCGGACCGATGCGAGGGAAAGTCTTCGCCGCGGTAGCTGATCAGCAGCTTGAACAGGTCGCTGCGCAGCCTTTTGCGGGGTTCGAGACGGTGCTCGATCTGCCGCGTCAATGCGGCCTGCATGACCGATAAAGCTTCGACGGAGGTTCCTTCGGCGATGATGACAACATTGACCGTATCAGGGTCGGTCGCTTCATCCTGCTCGAAAACCTCGTACACCTGGTTGGGCTCGGCGAGTACGACCTGGAAGCCCGTTATGCGGGTCTGGGTCATCAGCTGGCGCAGAATTTCTTCCATCGTCGGTATCGATGCATGGGCCTTTCCGCTTTCGACAGAATAGGCCTGCACGAGTGTTGCGCCTCCGATACCGCTTCCAGCTTTCACAGCGATCTCGCCCGGGATCCGCAGCACGCTCGAAAAATGCTGCCGCATTTTCTGAGACCAGGGGGTCGGATTTCGCACAAGATCGAGATAGGACGGCTGCTCGATCACCTCGAGACTTTCAAGCTCGTAGAGGGTGAAATAGCTCTCTTTTTCGGCTGCCGAAACGTATCGGCTGGCGGCACGCATGCCGGCGACCGTCAATCGCTCCGGGACATGCTCGAATGTGTGCCAGGCGTCGTATTCCTCCGCCATGGCGGCGGGATAATCGTTCCAGAGCGCGAGAATGGCGGGGCTCATCAGGGCTCTCCCATGCGAAGGACGACCTTCGATGCGATACGGTCCTGCGCGGCCTGGAACCCCGTTAGCGCGTCCGACAGTGTGAGCGTGTGCGAAATCAGCTGTCGCATCAGCGGCTGATTGGCGTCAAGAAAGGCAATGACGCCGTCCCAGTCGGCAGCAGGTGCCCGGTAGGAGCCGCGGATCTGCTGATGCATGCGCACGACGGATGTGAGGTCGATTTCGGCTGGCCGAGGGTGGATGCCGACAACGGTGAAGATCCCGCGCTTCTTGAGATACGGCAGCGTCGCGCTGACGAGCGCGGGTACGCCGGCCGCCTCGATGATCGCGTCGAACGGCGCAAGGTCCGCCAGGGCGCTCGCCATGTCTGTCTTCGCCGTATCGATCAGTTGCTCGAAACCGGCCGCGCGGAGTGCATCCAGCCGCGGCCCGTCATCGCGGCCGATCACTACGACCTTGGCACCTTTCGCCCGTGCCATGATGGCGATGCCCTGTCCGATGAAACCCGGACCGATCACCAGAATGGTTTGCCCCGACTGGACCTCCGCAGTCGCGACCGCCTCGGCGCAGACGGTCATCGGTTCTGTCAAAGCCGCAACATCCATGTCGAGACTGTCGGGAAGGACGTGGCAGTTTTCGTAGGGCACGCACACGAACCCTGCGAATGCGCCGTTGCGGCCAATGCCGATCCCTTTGCGCGCCGTGCAATTGTCTTCGTCGCCGCGAAGGCAGGCATCGCAACGGCCGCAGGTGGTAGAGGGTCTTGCGGTCACGCGGGTGCCGATAATCGTTTCCGACAAAGCCTCCCCTACCCGTTCGATCGTGCCCGCAAACTCGTGGCCAAGGGTGACGGGCATGGCGCGCTCCATCGACTCGTAGCCCGGCGTCCACTCCGCGATGTGCAGGTCTGTTCCGCAGATGCCGGCCGAATGGACACGGACCAGAACGTCGCGCGGAGCAAGAGCTTCCGGCACGCCGATCTCGCGAAACTCCACGCCTTTGGCGGGCCGGACCTTTTGCAATGCCAGCATGGTGTCGTTCCCTTCGATAATATTTAGGTGTTTAGCCGCGCCAGCTCAGAAAGCGCTTTTCTACCTGCCCGATTACAAAATTCACGAGCAGTCCCATGACCGACAGGATGGTGACGCCGGCAAAGAGCTTTTCCAGGTCGTAGAGCGAGCCGGCCTCAAGGATGTAAGAGCCGACGCCGTATTGCGCACCGAGCATCTCTGCGGCGACGAGAAGAATGATCGCGATCGAAATCGAGACGCGCAGACCCGAAAGGATGGCCGGGAATGCCCCGGGCAGGACGATCTTGCGGACGATCGACCACCAGTTCAGCCCGAAGCTCTGGCCCATGCGGATCAGCGTGCGATCGACGTTGTCGACGGCGCCATAAGTCGCAACCACGGTCGGCGTGAACGTGCCGAACGCGATCAGTGCGTATTTCGACATTTCGTCGATGCCGAACCAGATGACGAACAGAGGCAGGAGCGCGATCTTGGGGATCGGGAACAGCGCCGCGACAAGCGGGACCAGTCCGGCGCGGACATAACTGAAAAGACCGATCAGCACGCCGACCGCTATGCCGACGCTGATGCCCATGAACGCACCGACGAAAAGCCGCTGCAGTGAAGGCAGAAGATGCTTCCACAGAAGACCCGTCTGCCAAAGCTGGACAAAGGTATCGAGGACCGCCGAGGGCCGTGGCAGCGTCAGGTTCGAGATGAACCCGCTACGGGTGCCGATTTCGGCGAGCGCGATCAGAACGACAAAGACGGCAATGCCGACGCCCTGCACGGGGATCGGCGCAAAGCCGCCACCACGGAACGATACGGTCGATATCTTTCCTGTTTCACCCTTGCTTGATGTCTCGACAGGGCTGGAAAACGTGGTGACGTCAGACATTGACCAACTCCTTGTCGGCCGCCATGGCCTCTTCACGCATGAGATCCCAGAGCTGCTTCTGTTTTTCTTCCAGTACAGGATCGCCGAGATGCCGATCCGACAGTGGAATGTCGATATCGACGATCTCGCGGATCCGGCCTGGCCGGCGGGACAAGACGACGACGCGGTGCCCGAGCCGGACCGCTTCGTTGAGATTGTGGGTTACATAAACCGAGGTGAACGGCTGGCGCGTCCAGAGCGAGATCAGGTCATCCATCAGCAGTTCGCGGGTCTGGCTGTCGAGGGCTGATAGCGGTTCGTCCATCAGCATGACTGCGGGATGGACCGCAAGCGCCCGGCTGATTGCCACACGCTGGCGCATGCCGCCCGACAGTTGCTTGGGGAGCGCTTTGCGGAACTCGGAAAGGCGGGTGCGATCGAGAACATCCGTCACGATTTCGTCCATCTGACGCCCGCTCAGGCCATGGTCCTCGAGGACCAACCGGATATTGCCCTCGACCGTGCGCCAGGGCAGCAGAGCGAAATGCTGGAAGACGTATGTCAGCGGGTTGAGCGAATCTGCCGGCGGATTGCCGACCTGCAGCACGTTGCCGGAGGTCGGCCGCTCCAGGCCACCCAGGAACCGAAGCAGGGTCGACTTGCCGCAGCCCGACGGTCCGATCAGGCAGATGATCTGCCCTTGTGGAATGTCGAGCGAAATATCCTTCAGAACCTCGACGGCTCCATAGGAGTGGCTGATGTTGTTGAGCTTCAGATCCATGGGTACTCCAGGCAGGCCGCAGTGCTGCCGCGGGTTCGACCGGTCAGATGGTCTTGACGTAGGACGTATCGAACAGCTGTTCGTTGGTGATCGCGTCCTTGACCATTCCTTCGGACTTGAACCATTCGAGCTGTTCGACACAGCTTCCAAGCGACAATGCGAGGCCCTCGTTGACGCGCATGGCGCCTTCGATCAGGTTCTGCTTGGCCGTTTCGAATGGGCTGTCGCTTTCCACATATTTGTGGACGATCTTGGCCAGGGCGTCGCGCTCGGCGTCATCTGCCTTGTTGTCGACGAAGGCAGCGTTGTAGTCGGCGATCGCCCGCGAATAGGCCTTGACGAAAGACGCTGTCATGTCGCGCTCGTTGGCGGCGTTTTTGGTCGAGGTAAAGGCGGTCGTCACCTGGTAATCCGGTGCGTAGTCCGACACGAGGCCGATTTGCTTGGCAGCGCCTTCGCGGATCATCTTCTTGGCGACATTCGGCTGAATGGCCCAGGCATCGATCTGGCCCGTGGTCAGGGCGCCGACGATTGCGCCAAGCTTCTGCAGCGGACGCAGCTGGATGTCGGACAGCTTGATGTTGTTGGCTGTGGCAATCTTGTGCGCCATGAAATGGAAGGAGGATCCGGCCGTTGTGATGCCGAAACTCTTGCCGGACAGTTTCGAAGGGTCGGTGAGACCGGCCTCATAAGCCTTGTTCGACGCAAGGATAATCGCGCCGGTAACGCCCTTCTGTTCGGTCAGCGCGCCGCCGATAACCTTGATGGCGTCCTTTTGCGCGAGGCTGATCAAGCCACCGCTCATCGCGGTAACGCCGAAGTCGGCATCACCCGAAGCGATTGACACGGCCATCGGCTGCGCTGCTTCGAAGAACTTCAGTTCGATGTCCAGCCCTGCGTCCTTGTAGTAGCCGCGCTCGAAGGCAATGAAGCTCGGTGCGTGGCTGGCAAGGTGAAGCACGGCGAGGTTACGGGTTGCAGCCCGTGCAGGCAGACCAAAAGCCGCAGCGCTGCCGAGTGCACCCATGCCGATGAGTGCCTGACGGCGGTTCATTTGAAACTTCATGATTATCCTCCTCCAAGGACGGCGTTGCGTTACGCCAGTGCCCCTCATTGCCACTCACCGCACCAGAAGACAACAAACAATGATTATGCCTCCCATGCCTTCAGAGCATGTTACCTGGCCTCTCAGGGCAGCGGCGGCAGGGCTGACAGTCGTGCGGCGAGGATCTCGATCAGTTTGCGCAGGTTGGCAGAGTGCGAGCGACGACGGTTCCACAGGACGGATATCGAGAACTGGGGTGCGTTGTGGATCGGCCGGATGACAAGATTGCTGCCAACCGGGCCGAGAGTCGTGACGTAGTCGACAAGGACGATACCCATAGCTTCGTTCGCCAGCGCCAAGGCAGTGTCGGAAAAGCGCGCAACGGCACGGGTGTTGACCTTCAGTTTCTCGCGGCTGAGGAAACGATCAACGATTGTCTGATGGGCACCCCCGGCGGCAAAGCTGATGAAATCGACGTCGGCAAGATCCGCTGCATGGATGACGGGACGGGCCGCAAGGCTATGGCTCTTGGGAATGACGGCCACCAGATCGACGCGCCCGACATGTTCCCTTTCGATCAGCGGATGGTCCAGCGAAGCAATCGTCACCACCGCTTCACCGCGGCCGGTAATCAGATATTCCTCGATCTGGTCGACCGGCAGCACGTCGAAGAACAACTCGATACCCGGCACTTCGACGGAGAGCGTCCGCAGCGCCTGCGGAACCAGCGCCCGCGCCACGCTGGCCGTCGAACCGACCCGAAACACGGCGGTTTCGCCGCGCGCGATACGGCCGATCTGCGTTCCAACACCGGTCAGCTGGCGGATCAACGGATCGATTTCCGCGTATATTTCCAGCGCCTCGGACGTCGGCACCAGCCCGTTACGATCACGGGCGAAAAGCGCGATTCCAAGCAGGTCCTCAATCCGGCGGATCGTGCGGCTGAGCGCCGGTTGCGATATGGTGAGAACCTTGGAGGCGCCGGTGATCGAACGCGCCTGCATTACCGCATGGAAAACCTCCATCTGGCGCAGGCTCAGCAATCCGTCGGTGGTGGCCGGCACCCTGTGCTGGTGGTCGTCGTTCTCAGCGGGCATCGGTGATTTTCCCAAGGAAGGCCAGCAACCTCTCAATCATCTGGTCAGCCGCCGTTTCGGGCAGCAGATGTCCGCCTGGAAGACCCTCGCATTCTACCGAGACCGCCCAGTCAGCCCAGATGTCGAGCGGCGTGCGTCCGCCACCGTAGAGCCGGCCTTGTTCGGAGAGCACCAGCACCGGCGCCTGTATCTTTCGACCGGAGTTGCGATCGGCAAGGTCGTCTGCCTCGTCCACCGACGCGCCAGCCCTGTAGTCTTCGCACATCGCATGACGGACCTCGTCACTGTCGAAGGCCATCCGGTAGTCTTCCAGCGCCGCAGGATCGATCAGGCGGATGTCGCCGGCCATCTTGGCGAGCGTCAAGTCGATAAGAAAACGCGGATCGGCCGCCATCAGCGTTTCAGGCAGCGGTGCGGGTTGCGCCAGCATGAACCAGTGCCAGGCGCCAAGCCCGAAAGCCTTGCCTGCCCCTTCCCACATTTCCGGCGTCGGCACGACGGTGACGGAAACCAGTGCGCGCACCTCCTCCTCGAAATCGAGCGCGAGCCGATAGGCAACCCTTCCGCCGCGATCGTGGCCGACGACGACGAAGCGGTCGTGCCCAAGGGCTCGCATCATCTCGTGCAGGCTCTTCGCCATCCGGCGCTTGGACCCCATATCCATGAGCGTCCCGGTGACCCGGCTATCGCCGTAACCCGGCAGGTCGGGCACGACCACGGAATAGGAAGCAGCGAGCACGGGCGCCATCCGGTGCCAGGCCGAACGGGTTTCCGGATAGCCGTGCAGCAGCAGGATGGCAGGGCCGGAGCCTGAGGTGAGGACGGCGAAATCGACATCAGCCGTCTGGACGCGACGGTCCTTGAACCCCGGGAACAGGGCGTTTGCCGGTCTACTCATCGGTTTTCGCTCCTGCTTGCGTGTTTGTCACAGCTGCCGCGATTTCTCGGAGCGCGGTGATCAGGCTGTCGACGCCTTTCTGTCTTGGACGACGGTCGCAGACGTGAACATAGGCGGAAACGCTGGCGCTGTTTTCGATCGGTATTGCCACCAACCCATGGACATCGCAGTCGATTGCCGAAAAGGCATCGAGAACGCTGATGCCGATACGTTCGGAGACGAAGGCGAGAGCGGCGTCGACAAAATGGACGTAGACCGCCGTTTTGCGCGTCTCGCCCCAGCGCTGATAGGTCTGATCGATCAGAAGACCGTGCGTCGTGGCCGCGCCAAACGAAATTAGTTGTTCGTCCGAAAGATCCGCTGGCCTGACGGACCGTCTACCTGCCAGCGGATGGCCAGCAGGCACCACGCAGACCAGGCCAGCGGTGGCGATCGGGACAGTCTGGATAACCGGATCGTTAACCTCCGCGATCGTCGCGACGCAGGCCCCTTGGCCAAAGAGGAGGTAGTCACGCACATCGCGCTGCGACAAGGAATCGCTGTAGAAAGTGCCGGCGGTGCCTTGCTTCTGCAAGCGCTTCAGTGCCTTCGGGATCAGCCGGGCGCCAAGGCTTGGCGTGGAGCCGAAGCGGAAGGTGGACGCGTCGCCCCGGGCAATCGAGTAGATGACATCGGACAGTATTTCCGACTGCTGATGAACATGCTCGACCTCGGCAAGAATGAGTTCGGCCTCCTGCGTCGGGACCAGCCGGCCGGAGATGCGGGCAAACAGCGCGATGCCGAGCTGGTCCTCCAGACGCTTGATCGCGGTCGACAGGCTGGGCTGCGAAACGCCGAGATGTCTTGCGGCAACCGTCAGCGAACCCGTCGCCATGATCGTCCGAAAAATCTCGATCTGCCGTTCCTTGAGCTTGGGGTTCGGCATCCGCCACGGGTCTCCGTCCTATAAATCCGGGTTATACCCTGGTTCGGAAACTGTATTGGCGTCAATACCCGCGGCCGCCTATCGTCGCCTTTATGCTCGCAACCGCAGTGAGCATCATCTATTGAGAACCATAGGATGAGCATTATGCGTGGTGGTCGATATGATGTCGTGGTGGTCGGAGGCGGTGCAGCCGGCATGAGCGCGGCGGTGGCCGCATCCCGATCGGGCGCACGAGTTCTGCTCGTCGAGCGGTACGGATTTCTCGGCGGCGCAGCCGCAAATTCTCTGGTTCTCGCCTATTGCGGCTTCTACCAGAAAGGCCCCGAACCGGTCTTTGCCGTGCGCGGCATAGGTGCGGATCTCTTGCACACCCTCGGCACGCTCGGCCAGGAGGTCGCGCCGATCAGGTCGAGCAGCGGCAACTGGATCGTCATGCTGGATCCGGAGGCAATCAAGTTCGGCTTCGACCAGATGACCGACGCTGCCGGTATCGACGTGTTGCTGCACTCTCGCGTGACAGCCGTCGCAACCGGCTCGGACGGCCTGACCGCAATCACCGTGACTGACCACGCCGGTTGCTACGAGATCACTGCCGCCGCATTCGTCGATGCCAGTGGCGAGGCAGCGCTCGCATCGCTCGCCGGGTTCGAAATGACAGTCAACAGCATGGCAGGCGACAAGGTTCAGCCGGCCTCCATGCCGGTTCGCATCGGCGGAGTAGCGCCAGGGGTCTCATTCGACCGGGCGCGGATGGCAGACCTGATTGCAAGGCACAACGAGAGCGGCGATACGCAAATTCACCGTGCAGACGGGGGCGTTATGCTGCGGCTTCCGACATCGAACGACTACTGGTGGATGACGATCGACCTCGACACGGACGGTTTGAGCGGCGCAAGTCTTGGATCAGCGGAACGCCAGGCACGACGAGAAGCGTGGCGAAACCTTCAGTTGTTGCGGCAGCTACCGGGCTTTGAAAAGGCCTTCATCGCGGCGACCGGACCGCAGATCGGCATCCGCGAAACGCGCCGGCCACGGTCGCGCGACGATCTGACCGGCGCGGCCCTGGCAAAAGGCGAGCGGCGCGAAGACGGTATCGGCCGCGCGGCCTGGCCGATGGAAGTTCACGAGGCGCCTGGAAAAGTTCGTTTCGCCGATCTTGGGGGAGAAGGATTTGCAGACATCCCGATGGGATCGATCGAGGCTGCCGGAGCATCCAATCTTTTCCTCGCGGGCCGCGTCGCCGGGGCCGATCAGGCAGCCTACGGTTCGCTGCGGGTGATGGGAACCGCTTTCGCAACAGGGCATGCAGCCGGCATTGCCGCAGCATTGCGCGCCTCGAGCACCACAGTTTCGGCCGACGACGTGCGGGCAGCGCTTACGCTCCAGGGCGCGTTGATTTGAAATCCTGCAGGTTCACTGGCGGCCGGAAATCTTCGGGGCAACAATGACTTTGATCACCGCAGTGCCGGGGCCGCGTTGAGTTCAACACGGCCACGGCGTTTATCGTCGCGGAAACAGGAACCGTTTTACCCGCGAGCGCAAAGATCAGGGCTTGCAGGTCTGTACAGCGCCAGGGAGCGTGCACCAGTCGGCATACCAGGTGTCGAACAGCGTCAGCTGGGCTTCCACATAGCCGCGCTGGCTGTCGCTGAGCACGTCCGTTTCGATGAAGTTCAGCGCATATTCTGCGTCGCCCTTCAGGACCATCATGTGCTTGAAGTAGAGAACCAGATCCGGGCCTTCATCGAAGGAGGAAAGCACGCCGAGCGCTTCTTCCAGTTCCTTGGCGCGCAAGCGTGCATCCGCGTTACCCGTGGCCGCGGCTTTCGCGAGGTTGCACAGATGCAGCACTTCCCTGGGAAGAACGTTGCCGATGCCTGTAATGGCGCCGGTTGCGCCGCAATTGACGTAGCCGTGGTAGACGGCCGTATCGACGCCGATCATCAAAGAAACGTCGTCATCGCGGCTGGTAATGGTTTCGGCCGCATAGCGCATGTCGGCCGGACCGCCGAATTCCTTGAAACCAACAAGGTTCGGGTGTTCCGCGCGAAGCGCGAAAAACAGATCGGCGCGCGTGGCGAAGCCGTAATAGGGGCTGTTGTAGATGACCGCAGGCAGGTCCGGTGCCGCGGACAGGATTGCCTTGAAATGTGCCTTCTGGGCAGCGATCACGGAGCCGCGCGACAGAACACGCGGGATGACCATGAGACCATTTGCGCCGACCTTCTGGGCGTGTGCGGCAAGCGCGACGGCAGATGCGGAGTTGATCGCGCCCGTGCCGACAATCACGGGGATGCCAGCCTCAACCAGACGCGAGACGCCTTCCATGCGCTGCGCATCGGTGAGCAGGGGCCAGTCACCCATGGATCCGCAATAGACCACTGCCGACATGCCCGTTTCGATCAACTGCTGTGCCTTACGGACCAGCGCGTCAAAATCCGGCATGCGGTTTGCGGTGCACGGTGTCATCAGCGCCGGAACGACGCCCGAAAATATGCTTGCAGTCACGGGAAGCTCCTTCGTTTCGGCGCACGGAAACGCGCCCCTGTCCCTATCGACGAGCAGCATAGCGTCTTCTTCAATCTTGTCGACAAGAAAAATACAATGACCTACAGGAGGATGTCGAGCCTGTCATGGCGGGTCAGCAACCGCTCGATCTGGGCTTCGATCTGCTCACTGTGAGCACGGCCGAGCCTGTCCGCGGCCTCCACGTCTCGCGCTTCGATCGCCGCGATGATTTCCTCGTGTTCGTCCACAAAGCGGGATGGCAGCCGATCATCATAGGATTGGTAGTAGAGACGCAGCATTCTCCGCCCTTCGCCCAGCAGACGCTCAAAGAAGCGCGCATAGTATTCATTGCGGCCAGCCGCAGCGATCGCCGCGTGAAAGTCCGCATTGGTTGCGATCATGGCCAAGGCGTCCTGGGCTTCGACAGCCGCTTTGAATTCTGCCTGATGAGCTCGAATGCTGTCGAGGTCACCTGCCTTGTGGTGCTGCGCGGCGAGCCTCGTCGTGACCCGGTACATCAAACCCAGCGCATCGAAATAGGCGTGCATGCCGAGAAAGTCGATGTTCGACACCATGGTCGACCGGTTCGGCAGGGTCTCGATCAGCCCCTCTCCGGCAAGCCGCACCAGAGCTTCACGGATCGGCGTGCGCGACATGCCGAACCGCGTTGCCAGTTGAACTTCGTCGATCGCACTTCCAGGGGCGAGGCGAAGATCAAGGATTTCATCCCGCAAGAGGTCATAGACCTGCCTCGCGCCGGATCCCCTCTTGCGCTCCAGCGCATGATTTTGATTGCTGTCGTCCATGCCGGCACCCACAAAGTTTTTATCTGTCATTCATGCACTACTGCATCCTCTCCTCGTCGTCAGCCCGTCCGGCAATTCGAACGAAAGTCTTGACGACCGTCGCCAGCAGCATATTCATCGCCCAACGCTACCGCTACGCCAACTGCGCACGCTCAAAGATCTCACCCCTCGCGTAGGCCCCGCCCGCCGAACAGCGCTTTCAGGAAAGTCCCAGCATGAGTGCCCCTGCCTACATATCGTTCGAACAGTCGCTTGCCGGTTTTGACAATATTGCTGCCGCGGTTCCGCCGATCTCGAAGGAGGAACTGAACGCGCGCATAGCCAAGCTGCAGGGGCTGATGCGCGACGGAGGCGTCAAGGCGGTCTATCTAGATACATCGACGAGCCTCACCTATTTTACCGCCATGACGCTCGGGGCGAGCGAACGCATGCATGGTGCGATCATCCCTTCGCGCGGCGCTCCGATCTATATCAGCCCAGCCTTCGAGGAGCCGAAGACCCAGACGCTAATCACGATCCCCGGCGAGATCGGGGTCTGGGAGGAGCATGAGGATCCGGCCCGTTTGGTCGCTGACCTGATCTGCAGCCTTGCCGCAGACGGGAACATTCTGGCCTTCGATCCGGCGACGCCGTTCGCATTTTCCAGCCCAATCACCACGCATCTCGGCGACCGCCTGACGGTTACCGGCGCCAAGGACTTGATTGCCCAGTGCCGGCAGATCAAGTCGGCGAACGAGATTGCGATCATCCAGGCCGCGATGACCGCGAGCCTTCGTGTTCACAAGGCCGTCTGGGAAGGTCTCTACGAGGGCGTGAAGACAACGGAAGTCACCGATTTCATTGCCGCTGCGCATGCCAAGCTCGGCATGAAACACATCTTTGCCGCCGCGCAGTTCGGCGAAGCGACCGCCTATCCGCACGGCGTTCCCTATGCGCAGACGCTGAAGGCGGGCGACATGGTGCTGATCGATCTCGGCGCGCATATCCACCGCTACTGCTCTGATATCACCCGCACTTATGTCTTCGGAGAGCCGACGGAACGGCAGCGCGAGATCTGGTCGCTCGAACAGAAAGCCCATCGCGCCGCCTTTGACGCGGCAAAGATCGGGATCGCCTGCGAAGAGGTTGATTTTGCCGCCCGCAAGGTGCTGACCGATGCCGGCTACGGTCCCGACTATCAGGTTCCCGGCCTGCCGCACCGGACCGGACACGGGCTCGGCATGGACATGCACGAAGACCCCTACATCGTTCGCGGCAACAAGACACCTCTTGCTCGAGGCATGGTGTTTTCCGACGAACCGATGTTGGCACTCTACGGGGAATGCGGCGTCCGCCTGGAAGACATCATCTACATGACCAAAGAGGGGCCCGCCTTCTTCACGCAGCCGTCGTCCTCTCTCGAGCGGCCGTTTGATTGACTAGGCGAGTCTATCCGAGGGCGTGAGCCGGGGCCGGCGTCACCTGTGTCGGCCGGCGCAGCCTTCTAGCCAGTCGTCATCCTGCGCAGAACATTTGTTTTCCAATAGAACTGGTGGACAAGAGCGCCCAGCACATGGCCGGAGATCAGCACCCATAAGGCGACTTTGAGGACATCGGCATGCAGTTCCCCTGCACTGCCGTAGCCAAGATAGTATGCAGCCATGCCAGTCAACGGCATTGCGACGAGCAGAATGTAGAGCGCGGCATGCGCGGCTGTGGCAGCCATCCGAAAAATCGGGGGTTCCTGCGGCGGGGATGCCGGAACGCCACGGGTGAAGCGGAGGATCAGGCGAAGAACGACGAGAGCCAGAATAGAAACGCCCACATAGGCGTGAATATTGGCACTTGCCACTTGGTCGGCAGAGGCCATCCCGTCTCGCTCCATACTCCGGTTCCAGTCGCTCATGCCATCGGGCAGGACGAGGTTGAAAGTGACGAGCGCAGCGGTAAGCCAGTGCAGGACGCGTTGAGATACGGAAAATGATAGAGGTCTAGACGTTGTCATTGGTGATCCTTCCATCGTGGTTGTCTCAGACGTCGCATGGGGCGATCGGATGGTGAGCGTCGACGGGGCATTGGGTTTGATCATCGAGATCGCCTGGTGCGGGGACTTCCAGTCTCACACGCACCGTTTCATTCCTTCGGTTGTCAGGATGATCGACTAGAGGCCGAAGCTGACATTGAACTGAAGGCGCTCAGGGTCATTTCCCAACGCCTGCCTCCGCTGCCATGACGCGGTCTCGAAGCGTTTTGCGATTGCATCAGGTAGAGAGACCCAGCCGCCACGACGTCCCGTTCCGGACGGCCCGAACACCGTGCCGGTCGCCGTGGAAAGCTTCATCCGCGGGAGCCGTTGCGGTCACGGATAGAATTACACGGGGTGAAAGACCGATCATTCAAAGCGTATGCGAAAGCAGAAGAAAAACAGACGCCGTGTTCAGGGGAGTCAATCCAAAAGTTCGCGTAAGACCGTCGCGAGCTCCCGAGCAGTATGTGGTTTCCGCAACCATCGTCCTGACTGAGCCAGTTCTTTACCTGCGATGGTTGGCTCGGCGTATCCGGACGTGAACAGAACCTTTATCGTCGGCTTTGCCATCCTCACTTGATCCGCAAGCTCGTTGCCTGTCATGCCGCCTGGCATGACGATGTCGGTAAAGAGGAGCGAGATGTCATCGTGCTTTTGGAGAAGTTCGAGCGCCTGAATTCCAGTTGCTGCCTCGATGATTTGGTAGCCGAGGTCTGCAAGCCGTGCGACCACCACTCGACGCACCCTCGGATCGTCTTCGACGACCAAAAGCTTTTCCCGGCCTCGGGGCAACGGAGCGGTTTCTGCCGTGTCGAAATGCGTGATCTCTTCGTCAGCTTTTGACCGGGCGGAAGGCAGAAAGAGCCGGACGCTCGTTCCCTGCCCGGGCTCGCTGTAGAGCTGGATGTTTCCACCGGATTGCTTGGCAAAACCGTAGACCATACTCAAACCCAGACCTGTCCCGGCACCAAGGCCCTTCGTTGTGAAGAACGGGTCAAAAGCCTTCTCGCGAACCTCGGCCGTCATTCCCGAACCCGTGTCCGTTACTGAGATCAAGACAAAGTCACCAGTCCTTACCGACGGATAGGTTTTCGCGTAGTCAGCATCGAGTTTGACGCTGGAGATATCGATCGTCAGCCTTCCGCCTTTTGGCATAGCGTCGCGCGCATTTATCGCCAAATTCAGGATGGCATTCTGGAGCTGCGATCCGTCGACCGAAGCCTCGATGGCCGCGCCTGATATAACCGTGCGAAGCTCAACGGCTTCTCCAAGGGTTCTGCGTAACAGGTCCGAAAAGCCGCCGACGAGTTGCCCTATATCCACCGTTCTCGGATTGAGGCTTTGACGCCGTCCGAATGCGAGAAGCTGGCTTGTCAGTTTGGCACCGTCATCTGCCGCGCTTTGCGCCTCACGCAGAAGCACTCGAAGCTTTGGATCCTCAAGCTTGTTGTCGATCATTTCCAGATTGCCGCTGACCACGGTCAGAAGATTGTTGAAATCGTGAGCCAAACCGCCGGTCAGTTGGCCGATTGCCTCCATCTTCTGCGATTGGCGCAGTTCTTCCTCTATCTTGTGTCGGCTCGTCAGGTCCCGGATGAAGCCCGTAAAGATCCGCTTGTTGCGGGTTGCTGCTTCGCCCACCGAAAGCTCCATCGGAAAGGTCGAGCCGTCCTTGCGTCGTCCGGTCACAACCCGGCCATATCCGATGATGCGCCGTTCGCCGGTCGTCAGGTAATTGGAAATATAGCTATCGTGCGCCGCTCGGTCGGGGTCGGGCATCAAAACCTTGACATTCAGTCCGCAGACTTCTGCTGCCTTGTATCCGAACAGCCGTTCCGCAGCCGCGCTGAACGACGAGATGATGCCCGCTTCATCAATGACGACCATCCCGTCAGGAACGGTATCCAGGATAGAAAGCTGGTGGGCCTCGCGCTCGGCGACGGTTTCCTGCATCACTTTCATTGCCGTGACATCGTTGTTTGTCTGGACCACGACCTGCTCGGCCGAGCCCAGCGGCGACAGAAGAACCCAGTGGGTCGCAATGAAGAGAGGACGGCCATCCTTGTGGTGATGAATGACTTCGCCGCTCCAAGACTGCGCAGCCAAGAACCGGTTTCGTTGTTCTTCAACAGATTCAGGGAACTGCGTGCCGAGAAGCTCGTGAACCTCTTGGCCAACGGCCTCGATGCGTGACCATCCGTAGAGGTTTTCGCATCCTGCAGTCCAGCTGCGGATGATACCATCCGTTCCGTGAACAATGATGTTTGCCGCATCCAGCAAGCCTGTAACAGCAGAAAGCTGTCGTTCGAGCTCATCTCGACTGCCTCTATATGACATAGCTTTCCCATGATCGCACGCTCAGTGGGACCGTCCCCCGCGGACGATCGTTAACCGGGGCTCGCGGGAACGATCATCTTCATCTCCGGCCATCTGCGCAAGCAGAACCGGACGGCAGATCGTTATCGCGTTTCGAGCCGCCACACCGTCGATTTGGATGGCACCCTTGCCGATGAGCTTTGTCATGGTGCGCGAGACTGTTTCGATTGTCAGTCCAAGGTAATCGGCTATGTCCTGCCTCCCCATGGGAAGCTCCAGCGTGGTCCGGTTGCCTGAGGAAGCCGCTTGGCGCCGGAGTGTCGCCAGCAGAAAGGAACAAAGGCGTTCCTCCGCGTTCTTGGATGACAGGAGCACCATCTGATCCTGCGCTGCCGCCATCTCGTCGGAGACCAGAGCGAAGAGCTGTGGGCGCAAGTGATCACTCTCGGTCACCGCTGCATCGAACCGGCGTCGTGACAATCGCCTAAGGGTTACAGACGTCACCGCCTCGGCACTGTAGAGATAACGCCCGCCAAGCGAGATGCCGACGATATCGTTTGGATAGAGGAAGCCGGTAATCACGCGCCGTCCGTCGGCGATGATCCGAAAAATCCTCAAGGTACCTTCGAGAATTTCGAAAACATCGACCGCATCGTCGCTCTCAAAGAAAAGCGCTTTTCCCGCTGTCAAATGTTCAAACGGCTGCTTGCAGAACAGGCTGTGAAGGCTGGTTTGGTGATGGACTGCGTGAAGAGCAGTCGTCCCACTTTCATAATTCTGAGTTGTACTGAGCATAACCGTGCCTCCAATCTCGATGCGCGCAGTTGACTCGCGTGGCGTGACGGGCGGATGCTGTTTCCGTGACAATCTATGGAATTGCGTAACACATTGTAACAGGAGGGGATAATGGCGCGGCAAAATCCTGCGACAGCTCACATCCTCATCGTCGATGATGATGTGAGGATCACTCAAATGTTGAAGCGATATCTCAACGAAGAGGGCTATTTAACCAGCGAGGCCAAGGACGGTGAGGAGATGCGCCTGCAACTTGCGCACACGGAGGTCGATCTCATCCTGCTGGACGTCTCTTTGCCCGGAGGGGCCGATGGTTTTGATCTTGTTCGGGAGGTGCGAGCGGCGTCCGATACCCCGATCATCATGCTGACCGGTCGAAATGACGTTGTGGACCGGATCATCGGGCTTGAGATGGGCGCCGACGACTATCTCGCGAAGCCGTTTAACCTCAGGGAGCTGCACGCCAGGCTGAAAGCCATTCTGCGCCGGCGAAACGTGCAACCTTCCGAGCAGCAAGAGACCGACAAGATCGTCCATTTCGACCGCTGGGCTCTGAACCTTACGCGACGCGAGCTGTCATCAGCGGATGGCGAAGGTATCCATCTGACAACAGGCGAATACGACCTCCTTGCTGCCTTTGTGGCCCATCCAGGACGCGTGCTGTCGCGAGATTTCTTGCTAGAGGAAACAAAAGGGCGCCATCTCGATGCCTATGATCGGGCAATCGACGCTCAAATCGTCCGGATCCGGCGCAAGGTGGAGATCGACCCCAAACAGCCGCAAATAATTCGCTCCATCCGGGGCGTCGGCTACATGTTCGCCGCACGCGTCAGCGTGGCGAAGGTTGCTTAGAGGGCGATAGGTCATACGTTAAACCGGCCCGCGGCACCTTGAAAGTCGAGGTGTCGCCCAGAAGCCAGTGGTCGGTTTTGGCGACGGGCCAGACGTGGATGCGATTGCAACCTTCCTCTGCAGCGCGGCGTTTCGCATACTCCAACAAGCGCCCTGCCACACTGTGCTCATTGAGGAGACTTACGGACGCGAGAACAGGAACTTCCAGCTGTTTGCTCAAGCCACTTTGCGGGTTGACAAATACCAGGGAAATCCCGCGGACAACCCCTGCCGGGTCGATTACAGTAAGCCAATTTCTCCGGAGGTCTTCTGTGGAAGTCGCTGCCTGCCACTCGGCAAGATCAATGTTCGGAAAGAGATGCCGAACAATTGTGTAAGCACGAGCAACGTCCGAGGCTCGAAGTGCACTGACCGTATAGTCCGCATCCATCTCCATCCCCCCGTTGCACCGATAATCTTTGGTGGACCGGCTGAGCCTGCATTGACGGCGGTCAACGCAACGACTGCAGATGTCGAAGGGTCAGCGCGGGTGAAGAAAGACGCAATATGGACGCTGAAGCGCCTTCTTCAGCGCGTAGCGTGAAGATGGAAGGAGAGCGCAAGGATGTGCTTATCCATTCGCCCGATGAACCTGGAAGGCATGCCTGCTCGGAAATCAGGCGACGGTCTTCAACTGGTCCTCTGCCAACATCTGCTTCGCCACAAACGCCTGACCCGCAATGGCTCGACGATCAACGCCCCGTTGCATTGCGCTTTATCAATGAGAGCCGCACCATTCCGGGTGAAAGAGTTACCGGAGGCGAGCCACCGAGAACGACCGTTTTGAACACGCGGCCCCAAAGCCCAGCCATGCGGTCGCAGGACTACTGAATGATTGCCATTACAGCGCCGTGTCGAGCCGCGGGCTGCAAGAGGACGTGAAACAAGGACGCCTTTATGACGGACAAGCTTCTCCTCACCTTCAATGCCGGATCTTCATCCGTGAAAATCGGCATCTTCAGGGTGGACGGTGAAAGGCCTGAGCGGATCGGCAAAGCCGTGGTCGATTTTGCAAGCGACCCCGTGTCGCTGCATCTCAAGGAAGGTCCGGCGCAGTTCGAACTGTCGCTGGAAGGCGCTTCCGGCGACGATCTTGCCGGCCTGATGGACAAGGTGTTCGGGGAACTGAGTGCCCATTTCAATCTCGACGCCGTCACCTCCGCCGGTCACCGCATCGTCCATGGCGGCGACGTCTTCGACGGTCCCGTGGAACTGACGACCGCGACTGTTGCGAAGGTTCGGTCGTTGACGGCACTTGCGCCACTCCATCAGCCCCAGGCGCTGCGGATGATCGAAGCCGTCCGGCACCTGCGCCCTGATGTATTCCAGACCGGCTCCTTCGATACGACTTTCCATGCGACACAGTCCGACCTCGTGCGGCGTCTCGCAATTCCGCGCGCCTATCATGACGAGGGCATCAAGCGGTACGGCTTCCATGGACTGTCCTATCGCTACGTCGCCGGTGCACTGGCCGCCAAGGCGCCCGGTATTGCGGACGGCAAGGTCATCATCGCCCATCTGGGCAGCGGCGCCAGCCTCTGCGCCATCGAAAACGGTCTCAGCCGCGATTCCAGCATGGGCTTTTCGACGCTGGACGGAATCCCGATGGCAACGCGACCCGGCTGGCTTGATCCCGGTGTGCTGCTGCATTTTCTGGGGCCGCTCGGCAAGTCGGTCGAAGACGTGGAGGACATGCTCTACCACAAGTCCGGCCTGCTGGGTGTTTCAGGCCTTAGCGGCGATACGCGCGAGCTCCTGGAGAACGACAGTGAAGAAGCGCGGGAGGCAATCGATCTCTTCACACTGAGGATCGCCGGCGAGGTCGGGAGGCTTGCATCCACGCTCGGCGGGCTCGACGGCCTCGTCTTCACCGCCGGCATTGGCGAGAACCAACCGGAGATCCGCAGGCGTATTGCAGATCAGCTTTTGTGGCTGGGCGTAGATCTGGACGGTTCGGCCAATCAAAACAACGCGCCCACGATCAGCACCGCGGCAAGCCGCGTTGCCCTTCATGTCATCGCTACGGATGAAGAACAGATGATCGCAGAGGAGTGCCTGTCCGTTTTTCGCGCGAGGGAACATCCCGCCACCTGACGGCACCCCGGAGGCGTCGCTCCCAGTCACGACAGTAATTTTCGATCACTCGCCCTTTCAAAGGAGCAAGAAGATGCAGCTACGTAACAACCTGCCCGTCACGCCCGAGATCAGCACCGAGGAGCTGACGCTCATCGACCGCTATTGGCGGGCGGCAAACTATCTCTCCGTCGGGCAGATTTATCTTCTCGACAACCCACTGTTAAAGGAGCCCTTGAAGCCGGAGCATATCAAGGCACGGTTGCTCGGCCACTGGGGCACGACGCCCGGGCTCAACTTCATCTATGCGCATCTCAACCGGATGATCCGCAACCGCGATCTCAGCATGATCTATGTCTGCGGACCCGGCCATGGCGGTCCCGGCATGGTGGCGAGCACCTATCTCGAGGGCACCTATAGCGAAATCTATCCGGACATCTCCGAGGATGCCGAAGGTATGCGGAAACTGTTCCAGCAGTTTTCCTTCCCTGGCGGCATTCCGAGCCATGCGGCCCCGGAAACCCCGGGCTCGATCCATGAAGGCGGCGAACTCGGCTACGCTCTGGTGCATGCCTATGGCGCAGCCTTCGACAATCCCAACCTCATCGTCGCCTGCGTCGTCGGCGATGGCGAGGCAGAGACCGGACCGCTTTCCGCAAGCTGGCAGTCGAACAAGTTCCTGAACCCCGCCCGCGACGGTGCGGTGCTGCCGATCCTGCATCTGAACGGCTACAAGATCGCCAACCCAACGCTTCTCGGCCGCATGGCCGACGAAGACATCGAGCACCTTTTCCGCGGACACGGCTACGAACCGTTTTTCGTGGAGGGCCATGAGCCTGCCGATATGCACCGGCAGATGGCTGCGGCATTCGAGACGGTTTTCGATCGCATCCGCACGATACAGGCCGAAGCCCGCGACGGTACGGTGTCCGAAGGCTTCCCACGCTGGCCGATGATCGTGTTTCGCAGCCCCAAGGGCTGGACGGGACCAAAGGAAGTCGACGGCAAGAAGGTCGAGGGTTTCTGGCGCGCCCATCAAGTGCCGGTCTCCGGCTGCCGCGAGGACGACGGGCATCGCAAGGTCCTTGAGGACTGGATGCGGAGCTACAATCCGGACGATCTGTTCGACGCCAACGGCCGGCTGAAGGAGGAATTGCGGGCGCTATCGCCCGGCGGCGAACGCCGCATGGGTGCCAACCCCCACGCCAATGGCGGCCTTTTGCGCAAGGAACTCATCGTCCCCGACATCCGCGACTATGCGGTTCCCGTAAGGACGCGGGGCGCCGACATGGTGCAGACGACGGAGATCCTCGGGAAGTATCTGCGCGACGTAATGAAGCGCAACGACGCGAATTCGAACTTCCGCATCTTTGGTCCGGACGAAACGGAATCGAACCGGCTCGGCAATGTCTTTGCGGTCACCGACCGCGTCTGGATGGAGAAGATCGAGCCCTACGACGTGCATCTGTCCCGCGACGGCCGGGTGATGGAGGTGCTTTCAGAGCATCTTTGCCAGGGCTGGCTGGAAGGTTATCTGCTGACCGGCAGGCATGGCCTCTTCTCCTGCTACGAGGCCTTCATCCACATCATCGATTCAATGTTCAACCAGCACGCCAAGTGGCTGAAAGTGTCGAGTGAACTGCCATGGCGCAAGCCCGTCTCCTCGCTCAACTACCTGCTCACCTCGCATGTCTGGCGGCAGGACCATAACGGCTTTTCCCACCAGGACCCGGGCTTCCTCGATCTCGTTGCCAACAAGAAGGCGGATATCGTGCGCATCTACCTGCCGCCGGATGCCAATACTCTGTTGTGGATCGGCGATCACTGCCTCAAGACCTGGGACCGCGTCAACGTGATCGTTGCCGGCAAACAGCCTGAACCGCAATGGCTGACAATGGACGAAGCGAACCGGCATTGCGAGGCCGGCATCGGCATCTGGGACTGGGCTGGCAACGAGGACGGTGCGGTCGAACCCGACGTGGTGATGGCCTGCGCCGGTGACGTGCCGACGCTCGAGACGCTGGCGGCGGTTTGCCTGCTGCGGGACGCGATCCCGGAACTCAGCATCCGCGTCGTCAATGTCGTCGACCTGCTCGCCCTGCAATCGCAGGACCAGCATCCCCATGGTCTCTCAGACGAGATGTTCGATCGTCTGTTCACCACCGACAGGCCGGTGATCTTCGCCTATCACGGTTACCCCTACCTCATCCACCGGCTGACCTACAAACGCACCAACCACCAGAACATCCATGTTCGAGGCTTCATCGAAGAAGGCACGACGACAACTCCATTCGACATGACGGTGCTGAACGAACTCGATCGCTTCCATCTCGCGATCGAGGCGATCGAACGCGTACCCGGTTTGAAGGACAAGGCAGGCAGCGTGATCGCGATGCTTGAGGACAAGCTGGCGGAACACACACGCTATGTCCGCGAACATGGCGAGGACATGCCGGAAATTCGCGACTGGAAATGGAAAGCCTCCAAGACGGTCGGATAAGAGGCCGGGCATCAAACGAAGCAGCCCGACCTATCACGCTCGGGCTGCTTTGAGCGGAAGCACCAAGTCCGCTTGACCACGATCAATGCCCTTTCCTGCGAGTGGAAGTATATCCGGTCTCACACTTAAAACTCGGGGACACGATGACGACATTCTCATTTGAGCAGCGGGAGCAGCGCGAGACGAAGTTCAAGGCGATCCTCCTCCAACGACAGCAGTATCTGCAAACGCGCCTCGAAAAAATCGAGCATGACTTTGAACAACCTCGTAATCGCGACGACGACGATCGTGCGGTCGAACGCAACAACGACGAGGTTCTGGATGAGCTCGGCGAGGCGGGGCAAACGGAGCTGCTGGCGATCGAGGCCGCCCTTCACCGGGTAAAGGAAGGTACTTTCGGTATCTGCGCCAAATGCGGCAATGCCATCAGCGACCAACGTCTCGACGTCGTCCCGCACACGCCGTTCTGCCAATCCTGCGCACACGCGCTTCAGCATCTCTAGACCGGCCTATGGCGGCGTTACGGGCGAAGGCGTGAATTCCGGCAGTGGCTGCGTCTCGGGCGCCTTGCGTTGCGCAAGATCAAAGGTCTCCAGCATCGCATCTGTCAAAGTGAATAAAAGCTGCGAGAGGATTGTTTGATGTTGGTCAGGGACTTCATGACACAGAGGCCGATCTGCGTGTCGGCGAACACGAGTATCAAACATGCGATCCAGCTGATGCTCGATCACAAGGTCAGCGGTCTGCCGGTGATCAGCGACGATGGTCAAGTCGTCGGGATGCTGACGGAAGGCGATCTCTTGAGTCGGAGCGTCTTCAATCTCGGCCCGCAGTCTCCACCGAAAGACCCTGACGATAGTTTCTTCGAAAATTACGTGCGAGCGCACGGCACCACCGTGGCAGATTCCATGACAAAGGACGTTATCTCCGTCTCGCCACAACAATCGCTTGCGGATGTTGCAGCGCTTGTCAGGACGCATGGTATCAAACGGTTGCCCGTTCTTCAGTCGGAAAGGCTCGTGGGGATCATCAGTCGGAGCAATATCATACGGGCCGTGACTGCAAACCGCGATGCGGTGGCAAAAGGAGATGTCGCGTTGCGGCTTGCAGTTTTGACGCGGCTGCGCTCGGAGCTCGGCCTCGAGCCAGAGCGACTTACAGTTGAGGTCAGGAATTCGATCGTCGAGATCTTCGGCCCTGTCCCCTCGCCTGCGCAAAGGCGTGCCATGCAAGTCGTCGCAGAAAGCGTTGCTGGTGTAGCCGGCCTGATTTTCGAAACCAACTGCGTTGAGACACTGGACCACTGACGCGACGTTTGCCTTGTCCAACGCCTTTCGGTTGTCCAAATAGGCAGGCGTAGGCGGCGACCGCCCCTCAAAACGAAGACGACCATGCGCGAGCGATTTCGTACGGTCCGCCTGCGCAGGCACTGTTCGGCTCAAAATCCTGGAGGTGAGACTGGCATCTCCGGTAGTCCGACAACCAGAATCTGATCGATCACCTTGGTGACACCCAGAGTGTTCTCAGCCGCGACCCGCGCAGCCGTCTTCTCGCGTGCATCCAGTACCCTGCCTTCAAGTGTGACCACAGTCGCGTCGACGGCCACCGTGATGGTGTCACCCCACCGTTGCCGGTCATATTCAGCCTCAAGTCCGGCTTTGATATCCGCATCGATCCGATCGACGGCGGACGCTGACATCTGTCGGATCAGGGTGCGCATGATGTCGGCTCGCGTGACGATGCCGACGAGCTTGTTATTTTCGACAACCGGCAGGCGTTTGATGCCGCGATCGCCCATCAGGTTCGCGGCATCCTCGACGGTTATCCATGGCTCTACCGTGATCGCCGGCGAGGACATGACTTCGCTCACCTCTTTCCCGAAAGCTTTCGCGTAATCCTCCGCCAACGCACCGCGTGACGAAAACAGCCTACGCCATATCCCGGGCGAAGCCTGCGACCGAAGCTCCCCGCGTCGCAGGAAATCGCTTTCACTGATCACGCCCAGCACCTGCTCGTCATTATCGATTACCGGCAGACCGCTGAAGCCGCAATCCAACATGGTGTCGGCCGCCTCCCAGATCTTGGCGTCTGGGTGAACAGAAATCGGATCTGCCGTCATGATTGATTGCACGGTCTGCATGGTCTTTTCTCCCTCGTTGTCGGGAGGTTAAACCCGCGGCTCGGGCCGTCCTTGATCTTCATCAACGATCACCGCTTCGAGCGCCCCAGTCCGGGCAACGCGCGTGCGACGAGGCCGGTCTGAAGATAATGGACCTGTTGGGTCTCCCGAAAGCGCTTTCGTACCCATCGATTGACAAAGATCATCGCCATCTCTTCCGAGGCTTCTAGGCTTGCTTCATCCAAGACCTCTGAAATGATGGAGCCAACCATGTCGTTCAAAACTATTCTTGCTGTCGTCGGTGAACACGGCGCCAACGCCGATATTGCCAAGGCCATCGAGCTGACAATTGAGTCAGACGCGCATCTTTCGATCATGGTCATCGGCACGGCGTTGCAACCGATCACGTCCGACTATCCCGTGGGGACCGCCTGGCTTGAGCAACGGCAGGAAGAGATAAAGGCGCTGGTCAACGTCAAGACGGCCGCCGAGGCGCTGTGCAGCCAGAGCGCCATTTCCTTTGATATCGATCACTTTTACGACGACAATTTCATCCTTCAGAGCAATATCGGCGTACGCGCCATGTATGCCGACCTCGTCATTCTCGGCAACAGCGTCCGGCGCGAAAGAGGGTTGCGACGTCTTGTGGTCTCGGCTGCAGCCTTTGACGCCCGCACGCCGATCCTGCTGATCCCTTCCAAGGGCAACATCACTTTTCCGCCCAAAAATGTTCTTCTCGCCTGGAATTCCAGAGCGGAATCCGCAACAGCCGCCAAGGACGCACTGGATATTCTGAAACGAGCCGATGCCGTGCATGTCGTTCTCGTCGATCCGGATGGTGCCTACTTCAAAAACGGGGGCGAGCCTGGCGCAGACGTTGCCGCATTTCTCTCGCGACATGGCATAAAGGTTGTCGTCGAACAGCTGGCGAGCGGCGGCCGAGCAACGGAGGACATTCTCACGCAGCATGCATTGGAGACCGGCTGCGACATGATCGTCATGGGAGCCTACGGCCATTCGCGGCTGCATGAACGTATCTTCGGCGGTGTGACGGCAACCTTGCTGGAATCTTCGGATTTTCCGATATTCATGGCCCGATGAGCGGCTGTCACGCACAGTCTCCGAACCTTAGGCGCATCGGCTGCGGTCGGGCCTCTCGTTCCGTCCGGCGCGTTGACGGCCTCATGGCCGTCGCGCGCCCGATGGTTCTCGTGGTTCAGGGCTTGGTCCGTCCAGCACGTTCCCGCGTCGCTGACCCGGTCGATCCTATACAGATCGTCTCGGCGGCAACCGGGGTGGGAATACCACAATCTAAGATTGCAATCCTGATCATGCGATCGGTCCCTGGTAGCGGATCCCGGTGACGGTCCCCTGCCTTAACAACAGGCGCTTGAAGACGAGGATGACTATGCCCCTGGAACACTGGCTCCGGCCGTTACGGCCCCTTCTCGTCGCGGCCCCGATCATCGGGCTGACAATTGGATTGATCGCCTGGCACGGCGGATTTCAGGATCTCTATGTCACATCGCTGGCGCTTGCGACCGGCCTTGTCATGGTCGCCCTCGTTGCCCAGATCATCGCGCGGATTGGCGCCGGTGAAATCGGTCTGGATGTCATCGCGCTTCTCTCCATGGGCGGAGCCCTTCTTTTTGGCGAATACCTTGCGGCGACGATCGTGGCCTTGATGTATTCCGGCGGTCAATATCTCGAGAATGTCGCCGAGGGCAGAGCCCGACGGGAGATGACCGCGCTTCTTTCGCGTGCACCTCATGTGGCAACGAGGCGCCGTGAAAGCCAGATGGAGGAAGTGTCAGTCGATTCCATAGCAGTTGGCGACTGCCTTGTTGTTCGGCGTGGCGATCTGGTGCCGGTCGACGGTACCGTGAACGACGGGGAGGCTGTTCTTGACGAGTCCGCACTGACAGGCGAACCGCTGCCTGCCAAGAAACGCCCGGGCGATATCGTCATGAGCGGGGCCGCCAATGTCGGTGACCTCTTTAATATGACCGCCACAAAAGCAGCCTCCGACAGTACCTATGCGGGCATCTTGAAGCTTGTTGAGGCGACCCAGCAGAGCAAGGCGCCGATGGCCCGCATGGCAGACCGGTATGCGTTGGTCTTCCTGACCGTCACAATCGCAATCGCTTTGCTGGCTTGGTGGATTTCCGGGGATCCCGTCAGGTCCGTCGCTGTCCTCGTGGTCGCAACACCCTGCCCACTCATCCTCGCCGTACCGATCGCTTGGGCTGCTGGTGTCTCAAGGGCGGCAAGCTCCGGTCTTCTGATCAAGGGGGCAAAAATCCTTGAAGAGCTAAGCATGATCCGGACGCTGGTGCTCGACAAGACAGGGACGCTGACCGATGGCAGACCGACCCTGCGAGAAATTTCTACATCTTGGCCAGAGGACGAGTGTCTGCGCCTCGTCGCCTCGCTCGATCAGGCATCGAGTCACGTGGCCGCCAAGGCGCTGGTTGATGCAGCGCATGCCCGGAACTTGAGCCTTGTTTCGCCGGAACAGGTGAGCGAGGAACCCGGCGAAGGAATTGCCGGGACGGTTGGCGACAGAAAGGTTGCCATCGGTGGCATCAACTTCATCGCCTCGGCCTACGGCGTTGAAATCAACGACGCACACACACCAGGAACCATCGCCGCAGCGGTCGCGATCGACGGGAAATTTGCCGGCATCTTGTTGTTTTCGGATCAACTCAGGGCGGGAGCTGCTTCGGCGTTGAACGGTTTCAAGGCAATTGGGGTAACGCGGATCATTCTGGCCACGGGCGACCGCGCGATTGTCGCACGCCAAATCACCGCCGGCCTGCCTTTCGATGAGGTCAGAGCCGACCTCTCGCCAGGCCAAAAGATCGACATCGTCAAGGATGAAAAGACACGCGCGCCGGTGATGATGATCGGCGATGGCGTGAATGACGCGCCTGCCCTTGCTGCAGCGAATATCGGACTTGCCATGGGTGCGCATGGCTCAGCTGCCGCCATCGAGTCGGCCGATGCGGTTCTGTTGGTCGAGAGGCTCGACAGGATTGTGGAGGGCATCGCGATTGCGCACGCCTGTCGACGGATCGCGCTACAGAGTGTTTTTGCGGGCATCGGTCTATCGGTAGGCGCGATGATCCTCGCCGCAGCGGGGTATTTGACGCCGGTGCAAGGAGCACTGTTTCAGGAAATCATCGATATCGCCGTCATCCTCAACGCCCTGCGTGCCCTAAGAATCCGACCTTCCGCCTCGCGTCTGTCATAACGCGATTGGCGTCGCGCCTGTCTATTCTACCGCCACTGCTTGGTTTGGCTTGGATCGACGACCCGATCTACAGAGGCGGCAGTTCTCAGCTGCTCTCACCTTCAATCAGGTCCATGGGCCATACCAAACGTTTGACGGCATCAGGGTAGTGCAGCTTGTATTCCGGCATGACAGATAACAGACCCTCGGCAAGGCTTATGCCGAGATCGCGAAGAGAAAGACTGAAGCAGGTCAGGCTTGGTTTGAGAAACTGGGCCTGCGGGCTCTGCCGCCCGATGATGGCGATGTCCTTGCCGGGCATCAGCCCGACCTCTTCCAGCCCACGGTAGAGCCCGGTCACCAACGTCTCGTTGACAAGGACAACAGCCGTCGGACGGGTTTCGCAGTCCATGATCTGACGAGCCACGCCATAGCCACCCGTTTCGCTCGGCGTGGCACGAAAAATGTGCTCCGGCGAAAGCGACAGATTGTGCCGGGCAAGAACCTCCTGAGATCGGTGAACGAACAGATGGCCGAGGTTCAGATCACCATTCGGCCAGATCAGGCCGATGTGCCGGTGACCGCTTTTCACAAGCCGCTCGATGGCGACCTCCGCCATGCCCTCGAAATCCAGATCGATCCAAGGCTGGCCGACATCGGTCTGGCTTCGCCCCAAGGTGATGAAGGGAATATTGTGGCGAGCGAGCAGTTCGAAACGCGCATCGTGGAGACGGGTGGCAGAGAGAATGACAGCATCCGCGAAGCCACGCGCGACGACGCGCTGAAGATAGGCGTCCGGGTCTTGGTCGGATGAACACAGCAGCGCGACGAGATCAAGCTTGTGACGGGCAAGGACGGTTTGCACGCCGTCAAAGACACTCATAAAGAACGTGTCGCCCTGGCCTGTAATTTCGGGTCCCGTCTGCATCATAAAGCCGATGACGCCTGTCGAACCCTTGCGCAGAGAACGCCCCGACTGGTTGGCGACATAGCCCAATCTGGTGGCCGCTTCGAGAACCCGGCGCCGCGTCTCCTCATTCACGTCCGCCTTCCCGTTCAAGGCGCGGGACACAGTTCCTATTGATATATCTAGATAATTTGCCAGCTGGCGAATGCCCTTCATGAACTGCCTTTCCGCGGACCCGAATGCGTCGCCCAAAACAATATTGACAAATTCTGTCTCCTGTCCATACTACCGTAAACGTTTACGGAAAATCGGAAGAGGAGTTTCGGTTTCCGTAAGGAGGAGGATACCAGTGACATACAATGCTGTTTTGTGTGGATGCGGAGCTATGGCCAAAGGCTGGCTCCGGGCGGTGCGGGACACGCCCCACATCAAAGATGCCATAGAAATCGTTGGCCTCGTTGATCTCGACCGAGCGACAGCTGAGGCGCTTGCAACCGAATTCAACCTTCAACAAGCGGTTATCGGGACGGATCTGGAAGTTGTTCTCGCGGAGACCAGGCCAGACATCCTGTTGGATGTCGTCATCCCCAACGCTCGCCATTCGGTGGTCAGCGCCGGCCTCGCCCATGGCTGCCACGTCTTAAGCGAAAAGCCGATGGCAACCTCCATGGAGGAAGCGCAGGATCTGCGCCGTGCCGCCAGCGCAGCGGGTCGTATTCATGCCGTCGTTCAGAACCGACGTTTCATTGCAGGCGTCCGCCGCATGCGTCGTCTGGTCGAAAGCGGCGCGATCGGCGAGGTCACGGGCATTCATTCCGATTTCTTCCTCGGCCCACATTTCGGTGGCTTTCGAGAAGAGATGGAGAATGTCCTGCTCCTCGACATGGCGATCCATACGTTTGATGCAGCGCGTTTCGTGTCCGGCAAGGCGCCCCTCTCGGTCTATTGCGTTGAAACCAATCCGACCGGCTCATGGTACGCCCATGGCGCTGCGGCCAATGCGATTTTCCGTTTCTCGGACGATGTGGTCTTTACCTATCGAGGTTCCTGGTGTGCCGAAGGCGAGCGCACCAGCTGGGAAAGCGCGTGGCGCATTGTCGGCTCGAAAGGCATGCTGACCTGGGATGGCGAAGATACGTTTAGGGCTGCCGTTGCCGGGAACGATCCCGGCCTCCTCCCGGGCTTTACGTCAATCGACGTCCCTGCCCCTGCCAGAGACGAGGAAACCCACGGCCACGCCAGCGTGATCGCCGATTTCCTCGATGCCATCAGCACCGGGCGCGAACCCGAAACAGTCAACCACGACAATATCAAAAGTCTGGCCATGGTGCTTGGCGCCATCGAAAGCGCCAAGTCGGGCCAATCCGTCGACATTTCAGCATAGGGACCGTGACATTGATCAACCAGCAGGAAAAATCCATTCGCATCGGCACCATGGTCAGCGCCTCGAAGGGGCAGGCTGCAGAACGCATTTCGCAGATCGCCGACATGGGGTTTGAAAGTTTCGAGCCCTTTTTCTGGCAGACGACCAATGGTCAGGACATTGCCGAGCTCGGCAAGCGCTGCCGCGAGGCGATTGGAGATCGCGACATTACGATGTCGACACTTGGCATGTTCGGTAACCCGCTCGAAGAGACCGACATGGACCTTCAGACGTTGCAGGGTTGGAAGGATTGCATCGACAACGCCCACCATTTTGGAGCGACGTGCGTTGCCGGCTTTACTGGCCGCATCCGCAACAAGCCCCTGCCCGACAGCCTTCCACGTTACAAGCAGATTTGGAGTGAGCTGGCCAAGCGGGCGGCGGACAAGGGTGTGAAAATCGCTTTTGAGAACTGCGCCATGGACGGCAACTGGGCGACGGGCGACTGGAATATCGCTCACAATCCGGATGCCTGGGAGCTGATGTTCAACGAGACCCCCGATGACAATATCGGGCTTGAGTGGGAACCCTGCCATCAGATGGTCTACCTCATCGACCCACTGCCGCAGATCCGCAAATGGGCTTCGAAGATCTTTCACGTCCACGGCAAGGATGCGACCATTCGGTGGGACGTCATTCGCGAACATGGCATTTTCGGCAAACATCCGTTCGTTTTGATGCGCACACCCGGTTTCGGCGACAGCAACTGGACGGACATCATCTCCGAGCTGCGACTGGCGGGCTGGTCCGGCTCCATCGACATCGAAGGCTGGCACGACCCGGTCTATCGGGATGGGCTGGAGATGACCGGACAGGTTCACGGTCTCAATCACCTGAAACAGGCGCGCGGCGGCGATTTCGTCGTCGACCCGGTTTAGATCGTTCAATGTTGGCGCGGCAAGGAGGAGGCCGCGCCGCGCGAAAGTGCATTCCGGAGAACCACAAAGGAGGACAAAATGGGTATCCGAACATATACGATCGCCATCGCTACGGCGTTTGCAGCAACTGCATCGCTCTTTGCGCTCAGCGCTCAGGCAGAAGACGTCAAGCTGACGCTATGGTCGCTCGACCGAGACATTCAGCCCGCCCCCAATCTCATCAAGGAATTCAACGCGCAGAAGAACGGCATCCAGATCGAATATCGCCAGATTCAGTTCGACGATGTGGTCAGCGAGGCGATGCGAGCCTATTCGACCGGTAAAGCACCTGACATTATCGCAATCGACAATCCAAATCATGCCATGTTTGCGTCCCGCAAGGCATTTCTGGACCTCACCGACATGATTGCCGGTTCAAGCACGATCAAGCCGGAAAACTACTTTCCCGGCCCGCTCGCCTCCGCCACCTGGGACGGAAAATATTACGGCGTGCCGAAAGCGACCAATACGATCGCGCTTTATTACAACAAGGACCTGTTCAAGGCCGCTGGTCTGGATCCGGAAAAGCCGCCGCAGACCTGGGACGAGTTGCTCGAGACCGCCAAGAAGCTGACCGACCCATCCAAGAATGTTTACGGCATCACCTTCTCGGCCAAAGCCAATGAGGAAGGCACGTTCCAGTTCCTGCCCTGGGCACAGATGGGCGGCGCCACCTACAAGTCCATCAACAGTGATGGGGCTGTCCGGGCGCTGACGATCTGGAAGCAATTGCTCGACGGCAAAATGACATCTCCGGACACGTTGACGCGCAGCCAGTGGGATTCCACGGCAACCTTCAATGCGGGCAATGCGGCGATGGCGATATCCGGACCTTGGGAAATCGACCGCATGGTGACCGATGCCAAGTTTGACTGGGGAACCGCGCTCTTGCCGGTGCCGCAGGAAGGTGCCGAGCGCTCTTCCGCTATGGGCGACTACAACTGGGCGATTTTCTCCAATACCAAACATCCGGAAGAGGCGTTCAAGGCGCTTGAGTTTTTCGCCTCCAAAGACGTCACCATGTACAAGGATTTCGGCCAGATCCCTGCCCGTTCCGACCTGCCGATCCCGCCGACCGGAAATGCGCTCAAGGATGCGGCCCTCAAGACCTTCGTGGAACAGCTGAAATATGCCAAGCCACGCGGCCCTTCGCCAGAATGGCCGAAGATTTCCAAGGCAATTCAAGATGCCGTCCAGGCGGCGCTGACCGGACAGATGGAGCCTAAGGCCGCGCTCGATCAGGCTGCAGAGAAGATCAAGCTTATCGAAGGCTGAGGCAGGACTGCCTTTCTCAGGAGCCGATGGCACTCGTGCCATCCACCTTTTCCTCCCGGAAGGAGCTGTCTCGTTCATCAAGAGCGGACAGCTCCACACCGGATCTTATGGGGTTTCCATGAAAAGGATACTTTCCAGCATCACGGACGGCCGCGGCTTCGACATTGGCCTGGTCGGAGTTCCCTTTGCCTTCCTGTTCATTCTTGCGGGCTTGCCCCTGCTCTACAATATCCTGATGAGCTTTCAGGAAGTGGACATGTTCAGTCTGGGAAGCATCATCAGGCCATTCGTCGGCTTCAAGAATTACATCGATCTGTTCAAGCAGCCCGAAACCCTGCCTATTCTCTTCAACACCGTCATTTTCGTGGTCGGCTCGATCGCTGGCCAGTTTCTCATCGGGTTTGGCCTTGCGCTGTTTTTCTGGGTCAACTTTCCGGGATCATCGTGGCTTCGTGGATTGTTTCTGGTCTCTTGGGTCATGCCGGGTCTGGTCGTCGGCGCGATCTGGAACTGGATACTCTCGGGGGACTTTGGCGTCCTGAACTTCTTTCTGCGCGAAAGCGGCCTGATCGACAGCAATATCTTCTGGCGCTCAGACCCCAATTTCTCGCTCTGGGCGGTCGTGCTCGCCAATATCTGGCTTGGTACATCGTTCAATATGATCCTTCTGTCCGTCGGTCTTTCCGCCATACCCGGCGATCTCTATGAAGCAGCCGAGCTGGACGGTGCAAACGCCTGGCAGCGCTTCTGGACCATCACACTGCCCATGATGCGCTCCACCATCGGCGCGATCATTTCGCTCGGGCTTATCTTCACACTGCAACAGTTCGATCTGTTCGCGGCAATCACGGATGGCGGGCCGAACAACTCATCCAATGTCGCCCAATACTGGGCCTGGGACCTCTCCTTCCGGCAATACGACTTTGGCAAAGGTGCGACGATCTCGGTCATCATGACCGTGTTCGTGATGTTTGCGGCTATCGTCTATGTGCGCTCGACCCGTCATGAGGTGCGCGGATGACTGAAACCAACCGAAACCGCCTGATGCTCGCCATCGCCATCATCATGGCGGCGATCTACCTGTTTCCGCTCTACTGGATGTACGTCACAGCTCTGAAAACGGGCTCGGAGATGTTTGCCACTCCGCCCAGCTTCTGGCCATCGACAGCGCAGTGGAGCACCTTCGCGTATGTCTGGGAAAGCCGGAACATGGGCCGTTACCTGTGGAACTCAACGCTGATCGCCTTTGGATCGGTGGCGCTCATCGCCGTTCTCGGTACCGGCTGTGCCTATGTACTGGCGCGGTACCGTAACCGCTGGGTGGATGTGGGCCTGTTCCTCATTCTGATGCTGCAGGTTCTGCCCGCATCGCTGATGATCACGCCGATCTTCGTCGGGTTCTCCCAAGTCGGTTTGCTGGACTACCCGCGCTTTGCCGTCATCCTGGCGATAGCGGCAAAGAGCATGCCGTTCTTCGTGGTTCTCGTGCGGGCGACATTCATGGCTGTGCCGATGGAGCTTGAGGAGGCCGCATTGGTCGATGGCAATTCGCGCATCGGTGCCTTCTTCAACATCGTGCTCCCGCTTGCCCGTAACGGTATCCTTGTCAGCGCCATCCTCATCTTCATGCAGGCATTCGGCGAGTTCGTCTATTCGAAGTCGATGATCCAGAACATCGAATTGCAGCCCGCAAGTGTCGGTCTCAACTCGTTCATGGGTCCAAACACCAGCGAATGGAACAACATCATGGCGTACGCAACGATGTACGTAACCCCGATCCTTGCCATCTTCGTCCTTCTGCAGCGCCGCATCGTTTCCGGCCTCACATCGGGAGCTCTCAAATGACCAATCAAATCGAATTGTCGGGCGTCAACAAATATTACGGTGCCTATCACGCGCTGAAGAACATCGACCTCACCATTCGCAAAGGCGCTTTCGTCGCCCTGGTGGGACCGTCCGGATGTGGCAAATCAACGCTTCTGCGCGCCCTCGCAGGGCTTGAATCGATTTCCGAAGGAAACCTGGTTATTGCCGGCGACCGCATGAACAATGTACCACCCCGCAAGCGGGATCTGGCCATGGTGTTCCAGTCCTATGCGCTTTACCCGCATATGACGGTTGAGGAAAACCTCACTTATAGCCTGCGCATTCGCGGCACCAAGAAGGCAGAAGCGAAGAAGGCGGCAGAGGACGTGGCCGCCATTACCGGCCTGTCGGACCTGCTGCATCGCTATCCCCGCGAACTCTCGGGCGGACAGCGGCAGCGTGTCGCGATGAGCCGGGCCATCATCCGCAATCCCAAGGCCTTTCTGTTCGATGAGCCACTGTCCAACCTCGACGCCGCCCTGCGTGTCCATATGCGCAAGGAAATCAGGGCACTGCATGACCGGCTTGGCGCGACCTCGGTCTATGTCACGCACGACCAGATCGAAGCGATGACAATGGCTGATCACGTCGTGGTCATGCGCCAAGGCGTGATCGAGCAACAGGGCCGGCCGCTTGAACTCTATGACCGACCGGTCAACCGTTTCGTTGCCGGATTTATAGGATCGCCGGCCATGAATTTCATTCCGGCAACGACAGGACCGGATGGAAGAAGCCTCATCCTGGATCTTGGCCGGCCACAGACGATCGGTCTCGACCGAACCATTCCGGCCAATCGAAATCTTGTCGTCGGTCTGCGGCCCGAACATCTTACCATCGCCGAAGACGGCAAGGGTTTGTTGGAGGCACCAGTGGCCTTGGTCGAGTCGACAGGGTCAACGACCTTCGTCACAACGGCAACGACGCCCGAATGTGTCGTCGTCGTAAATGGGCGGGTTCCAATAACCGGCGGTCAAACCGTCGGATTAAATTTTCAGCAGGAACACATTCATCTGTTCGATGCGGAAACGGACAGTCGGATTGAATGATTGATGCCTATGGCGACAAGCGTAACCACGCTCTTGAGCCGGGTGGCCGCGTCCGACGGCTTGCAGAAATCGTTCTGGCCCGTTTGGCTGAGCGCAGCTGGCACCGTTGTTTTTCCGCTGCGGCTTTCTTCTCCGCATTTTCCCCTTGCGGTCCGCCAATTTTGACCCGCCACACCCCCATGTTCATGGCTGGCGCGGTTTGGGAATTTGCTCAATAATCCTTTCTGGCCAAGCCGAGGCCTGAAAGCGAGTGTTATCTTGAACACCCAAACGGAGAGAGCCGGACCTATATCCGTTGTCATCGTCGAGGACGATGGACCAACACGTCAGCGTATCGCTGACGGCCTGTCCGACGCTTCCGCATTTTCGGTTCTTCAGGCGGGAACGCTCTCGGAGGCGCGCCAAGTGCTGGGGTCTGGTTATCCTGATGTGCTTCTGACTGACCTCCAGCTACCCGATGGCCATGGCATGGACCTGATCCGCGACGTCCGGCAGCATAGCCAGACCACCGAGATCTTGGTCATCTCCATCCTGGGCGATGAAGAAAGCGTCATTTCGGCTATCTTACTCGGTGCCAACGGCTATCTGCTGAAGGACGCTCTGCTGACCGACATCGCCGACACGGTGCGCGATCTTATGCGGGGCCACTCGCCAATCTCGGCCTCGATAGCCCGTTTCATCGTCAAACGGACCCAAGGCGTCAAGGATCCCGTCGTCGGGACGGACTTGAATACCGCCAAGCTGACAGCGCGCGAAATCGACATTCTGTGGGGCATCGCCAAGGGTTTCAGCTACGCCGACATCGCGGATTATCTGGGTATTTCGCGCCAGACCGTTCCCGGCTATATAAAGAACATCTATCGCAAGCTCGAGGTGAATACCCGCGGTGAGGCCGTATTCGAAGCCTTGCAGCAGGGCTTGATAAAGCTTTAGGATGAAAGCTGCCGCTCACCAAGTTGGAAGGATGGCTCGACCGCGTGGCAGGATCGGCTGGCTGCTGCTGTACCTGGCGCTGCAACCTGTCATCATCGTCCTTTGCATCCTGGCCCGCCAAATCGGCCCGCCCTTGCCTCCCGCGGTCTATGAACTGAGCGGCGTTGAGCTTCAAGACGCGACAGGCCAATTCCGTTCTGTGGACCTCCCGGACTTTCGCCCCGTCTCCGAAGATGCAACCTCCTCCGCGATTTATCGCGTCTCACTCGAAGGACCGACCACACAGAAAGATCTGGCATGGAGCATTTTCGTGCCGCGCTTTACCACGGGCGTACAATTCGAGGTCAACGGCTCAATGATCCACGATACGCACCGGAATGTTATGAGCCGCAGACCCGACCGCAATACGTCCGCCATAGCGACGATTCCGGAAAGCCTGCTGCATGAGGGGCGCAATGAGCTGATCATTCACCTCGTCACATGGGGGCCGGTCGGCGGCTATCTGGACAGCGTTTATGCCGGTCCGGACAAGGTCCTGAGACCGGTTCACGATCAGCGGTCGATCATGTTCGAGACCCTGCCCCTCATCCTTGTTGCCGGACAGGCGACATTGGGAGCGATCCTCGGCCTGATCTGGATCAACCGCCGGAACGATCGCAGCTATGGGCTGCTTGCGCTCGCCATGCTGATCGGTTTTTTTCAGTATTTCGTCTCGATGCCAGCATCACCACAGACGCTCGGCCTCGTCGGCGCTGCCGTTGTTACGCAAGCGCCGCTGGTTCTGCACTTCATCGTGCGCTTCATCGACATGCCGCCACCGCGATGGCTTCATCTTACATTCGTACCGGGCATTATCATTGCCTTTGCGGGCCTTACGGGACAGCATGATTTACTTCACGCCATCTTCCTGCCGCTAGGGCCACCAACGATTGCTCTCTGCGCCGCCGTTGCTTGCCTCCTTTTGGGCAACGCAGCTCTGCGCGGAAACCGAAAGGCGCTGATAATGGCGCCTGTATTCTCAGTCATGCTGGGATGCGCCCTGAACGATATCCTGACGGTCAGCCGGCTCCTTCCGGGTGAACGGATCTTTATCGGCTGGTTCGGTTATTCGATCGTCCTGATCGTCATCGGAGTCTGGCTGACCTGGCGTTTCGTCCAGGCTTTGAATGATGCCGACAGTTTCGCCGACCGGTTGGTGAAGCAAGTATCGGAGGCCGAGGTCAAGCTCAGGGCAAGTTTTTCCCGCGAAGAAGAACGCGCAAGGGCGGCGGCTTTGGCCTCGGAGCGGACGCGATTGATGCGGGACCTGCATGACGGGTTGGGCGGGCAACTCGTCAGCATCGTCGCTCTTGCCGAACAGCCGAGAGATACAACGAATACAATCGGAGATGCCGCTCGCGCTGCGCTGCGCGATCTTCGTCTGGTCATCAACGCAATGGAAGAGATCGATGGCGACCTCATGCTTGCCCTTGGTTCTTGGAGGGAGCGGATATCAGGCCAGTTGCGCGCCCACGACATGCAGCTGGTTTGGAGCGTACAGTCGTCACACGGACTTCCCGTCTATCCGGGCCTGCGTCCAAGGCACGTTATCCAGGTGATCAGGCTGCTTGACGAAGCTGTCACCAATGCGATCAAACACTCGGGCGCATCGATCGTGACGATCATGATCGAGACCATACCTGGCCCCGACGGCGACGCGAGGGGCCAGATCTCCGTCAGGGACAACGGTTGCGGCTTTGCGGTCGATGCGGTGAATGGGGCCGGGACGGTGCAGGGCCGAGGCTTGCTCAACATGAAAAAGCGCGCAGCCCTCTGCGATGTGACCTTGTCCGTCACAAGCGCACCGCTCGGCACAACGGTCTCGCTGCTGCTACCCGCCGACTTCCCCGAAGCCACCCAAGGGGGCTGATGCCAGCGGGGAGCGCGCGGATAAGGTCATAGGAACCGAGCGCGGAGACACTTCCATCGCCTGGACTATCTGATGCCGAGACGGTTCCTCGGGCCACCACGATTGACCGGCGCGACACCGAGACCGGGTGCGCGAACGCCCGGCCTGCGGACACAGCCAACTGGCAAGCCCGGAGCAGTACAATAGATCGCGGTCCTTGCCACGGGACGCGCCACGCAACCAAGCGGAACCCCCGGCGCCGTGCAGTAGACGACCACCGCGGCCGGGGGGCGCACCACGCAGCCTTTTGGGACGCCGACGGCGTTGCAATACACGACGGCCGCCGCCGGCGCGGCCGTGAAAATTGGCGCTGCCAGCACGGCAAGATAGGTAAGGGCCAATGCGGCCTTGAAACCATTTGGGCGATGTTTCATGGCGAATGTCTCCCGGATTCTGAACTGCGCCGACGGATACCGGCTTGACCCCATCATGCCCGTTTCCGGTGCCGCGAATACGCCATGAACATGGGGTGGATGCGCATCTTAAACGCACCTAATGGTTGAAACTATCGGTTGCTCGCCAGGCCGGTTTGCCCGGCGAGCCGTAGTTTCTCTGCAAGTGCGAACGGGACTGGCACGATGGACGTCTCCGCGACTGCAACAGGCCCGTCCCCGGCCCCCGATCAGTCTGTCGTCAACGTCGCGGACTGGATCGTCAGCGCAGAGCAGGTCTTCGATCGTCTCGAGACGGCGTTGGTGGACACGGCGCTCGCCCTGCCACATCTTGATCAGGAACTGTTATGGGCGGGCACGGTGTCCATGACCTCGGCGCCCAGGGTTCTTGCCCTCAGCCTTGGCGCCGGCGGTGTCGTCATGCTGATTTTTCTGCTCAGCAGTTACGGTCTGAGAGGCCGACGCGAGGCTGCCGCGCGCGAACGCGTCCCATTCCTCGCCGTCTTGAAACGGACGGCCTGGAGCCTTGTGCCATTGCTGGCCGCCATCGCGGTGGGGCGCGCAATAGCCGTTCGACTGCTGAGCGCCGATCCGCTCGGGGATGGCTTTGCCAGGGAGTTTCTCGTTTCCGTCATCTACTGGCTGTCTGCCATTACCTTTCTCGGCATTGTCTTTTCGCCCCGTACTCCTCAATTGCGGCTTCTGCCGCTGGACGAGAGCGGAGCGGAAAAAGGACTTCGGCGAAGCGCCGTGATCCTGGCGTGCGGATACCTGATGGTGTGCCTTCTGGCAGCAGCCGCCCGCGTCGGCATGCCGCCGAACTCGGTGCGGCTGCTGGCGATACTCGGCGCGTTTGCCATGACGGCGGCGGCTCTTCGATTGCTGCATCTTCTGCGCCGGCACGGCCTGACGCCGCTGCTACACATGGTCGCCGCCTGGATGATCCTGCTGGTGTCAGGCTTGTGGATATGGGGCTGGCTGATGCAGCAGTTTGACCTGTACCAGGGGATCAAGGGAACAACGATCGCCCTTATGCTGGCGCTGGCCTTCGATCGCTCGATCGCCCTCTCGATCCAGCTGTCGCGCAAGCCCGAGGTGATGCGTCGACTGTTCGTGGTGCGGGTGGTGATCGATGCCTTGGCGGCAGCTGTCATCCTCAGGCTGATCGTCGAGTACTGGCTGGTCGGCACGCTTGCGGTCATCCCGCAACAGGATTGGCCGCGATACTCTCGGCAGATCAATTTTTCGCTTATGGTGCTGGTGCTCGCTGCCGTGCTCGCCGCGGTTACCCACGCATGGGTAGAGTCGCGCATGATGCCGAAGGAGGCTCTCACCTCGCTGGAAGACGCGGAGTTGCACCTTGCGCGTATGACAACGGTTCTGCCGATCCTTCGTGTAGTCTTGCTGGGGCTCATCGGATCGATTTTCTCGCTGGTGACCCTGTCGGTTTTAGGGGTCGACACCACTCCCATCATAGCCGGCGCCGGCATTTTGGGTCTGGCCATCAGTCTCGGGTCCCAGGCGTTGGTGAAGGACGTAATATCGGGCATTTTCTGGATGCTGGACGATGCTTTCCGGCTCGGCGAAGAGATTGAGATCGACTCCACTCCCGGCAGGGTGGAGCAGATACTGATCCGCAGTCTCAGACTGCGCGGCTTGGATGACAGGCTGCATACAATTCCCTACGGCCAGATCGAGACCGTTGTCAGCCGCAGTCGCGGACTCGTCCTCGCTCGGGTGAGCCTGAGACTGGAGAACGAAACGGACGCCGTCGGGCACGCGCGGTTACTGCGGTTGGCGGCGTCGACCCTTCGAAGCGAAACCAGGCTTCAGGCCGATATCGTCGGCAAGATCGCCATCAGCCCGCCTGAAGCCCATCTGCAGACCAGGGAGCTGGTGTTGAGCTTCAATTTGGCGCGTGCCGCAGCGGTGACCGCCATTCCCCTGATCCGCTCTCTGCTGCTTGAAGTGCTCGAAGCCTCCGGCTTCGATCTCGCGCCAGATGGCGTCCATGTCTCCCTTGCTGAAAGGCGCGCCACGGCAGACCCGATGGCTGGCACGCTGGACGAGGTGCAGACCCCATGAACATGGGATGGCTTCACTGCAGCCTTTGGTTGATCGTGCCGTCCAGCATCGTAGGGACATTGACCAGTCCCTTGGAGCAGGTCCTGCGGCCTCGTCGCGAAGAATTGGTCCGGATTAGCTGATGCTGGCAGTTCCGCAACTGAAGAATGGACTGCTGACCGCGTCCGCCCGGCAGGAGGCTCCCGACACAGGGATCAACCTGGCGGATATCGCAACACTCAAAGGAGATCGAAATGGCAAACGTTAAGCTGATCACCCCTGTTCTGATCGTCTTCGGGGGGCTGGCCGTCGCTTCGAGCGGCTATGCGCAACAGGAGGCCTTCATGACCGCAGACAAGAACGCCGACACGATGCTGGACCAACCCGAATTCAAGGTTTTCATCGACACGATGGCCGCGTCCGGAAAGCCGATAGCACTCAAGGTCAAGCAGGCCGGTCGCTACAACCTGGCGTTTGGCCGGATCGACAAGGACAAGAACGGACTCCTGACGCCGAACGAGTTGCAGTCGCTGAAATAGCTGCCGCTCCCTGAGCAGGCCTGCCACGACATGCGCAAGGGAAGGATCTTTCCATGAAACATGCACTGTTGCCCCTGGTGGCCGCAGCTCTGCTGATTGGCTGGGTCGGGCAGGCCTGCGCCCAGGCCGAGAAGCGGAAAGTCATGGTCGAGGCACCTACCCTCGTCGAGGTGACGCTGTACCTGGAGACGACGGGAACGTTCCGCGCGGTCAACCAGGTTGACCTCGTCGCCCGAGTCTCCGGTACGCTCGAGAAAGTGAACTTCAATGAAGGCGACACCGTGCGAAAAGGTGACGTCGTCTTTCTGATAGAGCCCGAACCCTATCGCATCAGCCTCGCAGCTGCCGAAGCAGAACTGCGTCAGCAACAGGCCAACCTGCAACAGGCGGTCTCAAACGCGGCCCGGCAGGAAGGACTTTCTGCCAAGCAGGTCGTATCGCTAAGCGCAAATGAATCGGCGGTGGCACAGCGACTGGCAGCCGAGGCACAGGTCGAGGCCGCCAAGACCAAGGTGCGAAGTGCTGACATCAACCTCAGCTACACGGAAGTGAAGGCGCCGTTCGACGGTATCCTATCCGCACGCGCGGCCGATCTCGGCGCCTTTATCAATGCCGCATCGGCTCCGAAGCTCGCCTCGCTGGTCGAACCGGACCCGCTCCACGTACTCTTCTCGGCCGATGAGCGGCAGGTAATCGCCATTCGCCGCGCGATGGCTGAGCGCCATATAGACCTGAGGAGCCTCGGGGCGATCCGAGTTGAAGCCGGTCTTCAGGGTGATGCGACCTACCCTTACAGTGGATATCTCGACTACATCGCGCCAGAGCTGGATAGCGCGAGTGGGACCATGACCCTTCGCGGCGTTATTGCCAACACGCACCGCTTGCTATCGCCGGGCATGTTTGCCCGCGTCCGAGTCCCGATCGTCATGCGCAAGGCACTGACCGTGCCGGAGGCCGCGATCGGCAATTCCCAGTTGGGCCGAACGCTTCAAATCGTCGATGCCGAAGGCAAGGTCGCAGCCGTCAAAGTCGCGCTCGGAGAAAAAGCCGCCGGCGGCCGACGGGAGGTTGTCAATGGCGTGAGAGAGGGCGACCGCGTGATCGTCAAGGGCGGGGCTGGGTTGCGTGCCAGAGAAGTCGTCGAAGTCGTGACGGCACTCGATTGATCTGCTTACAGAAACAGGGAATGCCCCAGGATGGCCAGGTTCTTTATCGATAGACCGGTGCTTGCGAACGTGATCGCGCTCCTGACCGTCATACTCGGTCTGGTGGCGCTGGTCGGCCTGCCTGTCGCACAATATCCGAATGTCGTACCGCCCTCGGTGCAGGTGACGGCACGCTATCCCGGTGCCAACGCCGAGACGATCGTCCATGATGTGGCATTGCCGATCGAGCAAAAGGTCAATGGGGTCGAGGGCATGCTCTACATGCAATCGACCTCCACCAGTGACGGCACCTACGCACTCACCGTGACCTTTGCCATCGGCACCGATCCCGACGCGGCGCAGATCCTTGTGCAGAACCGTGTGGCGAGTGCGACGCCTTCCCTTCCGGATGCCGTACAGGCACAAGGCGTGCAGACGGCCAAGCGCTCGACGGCTATTCTGGCGATTGTAGCACTCACCTCTGACAACCCGGATCATGACAGCCTGTTAATGACCAATTATGCAACCATCAACCTAATCGATCAGATCGCTCGCATCCCCGGCGTCGGTAGTGTTTCGGTTTTCGGCGCCGGCAACTATGCGGTGCGCATCTGGATGGATCCGGACCTGATGGCGGCACGCGGTCTCATGCCGTCAGATGTGAACAACGCGATCCGTCAGCAAAGCCGCACATCGTCCGCCGGCCAGCTTGGCCTTCCACCGGTGCCGGAGGGGCGCGATTTCCAATACACGCTGAAGCTCGACTCCAAGCTCGCCGATGTGGCGGCCTTCGAAGACATCGTCCTGCGCGCAAATGACAATGCTGATCTTGTGCGCCTGCGCGACGTGGCACGGGTAGAGCTGGGTGCTCAGCAATACAGCCAGGATTTCAGTCTCGATGGAAAGCCGGCGGCAGGCCTCGCACTGTTTCTGTTGCCCGAGGCCAATGCGCTTGACGTCGTAGCGGCGGTCAAGGCGAAACTGGAGGTCATGTCGACCGACTTTCCCGAAGGGCTTCGCCACTCCGTGCCGTTCGACACGACGCTGTTCGTCAAGGCCGCCATCGATGATGTCTACCACACCCTGGTGGAAGCCGCGTTCCTCGTGCTGGTTGTCATCCTCATCTTCCTGCAGGATTGGCGCGCGATGCTGGTGCCTGCCACTACGGTGCCTGTCACCATCATCGGCGCCTTCGGCGCATTGGCATTGTTCGGTTTCTCCATCAATCTTTCCACCCTGTTCGCCATCATCCTTGCCATCGGCATCGTGGTTGACGATGCAATCATCGTGGTCGAGGCCGCTGCTCGCCATCTCGATGACGGAAAAACGCCAACGGAGGCTGCGGCGCTTGCCATGGACGAGTTGATGGGCCCGATCATCGGCATCACACTTGTGCTGCTTGCCGTGTTCCTCCCGGCCTCCTTTCTGCCTGGCCTCAGTGGCGAAATGTATCGCCAGTTCTCGCTGGTCATTGCCGCCACGGCCCTGATCAGCGCGGTCAACGCCGTGACCCTGAAGCCGACCCAATGCGCCCTATGGCTGAAACCACATGCCCTGAAGCCGCGCAAGAACGTCGTCTACCGCGGTTTCAACGCAAGTTACGATGCCGTCGAACGGGTCTATGCAGGGCTGGTGAGGGTCATGACCCGTTTCAGTGTGACGGTCTCGCTGGTGGCACTGCTGTTGGTCGCGCTCTCGCTCTCCCTGCTGGCGCAGGTGCCGACGGCCTTCCTGCCGATCGAGGACCAGGGGTATTTTCTGGTATCGGTCCAGTTGCCAGAGGGCGCGTCGCTCGAGCGCACCCGCCGCGCAATCGAAAACCTGCGGGGGCGGGTCGAGAAGCTGGATGCCGTTGAAACGGCGGTCGCAATCAGCGGCGTCTCCGCCCTCAACAACAATGCCAGCCTTTCCAACGCGGGTGTCCTCTACGTGATCCTCAAGGACTGGAGCCTTCGCCAACAGGGAGATGACCTGTTGTCGCTCTACACCTACCTGCGGAGGCTGACTGCCGATCTCCCGGACGGACAGGCGCTCGTGCTTCCGCCGCCTCCGATCCAGGGTATCGGCAACGCGGCGGGCTTCACCATGCAGGTAGAGGCCCGTGACGGCGCCTTCGACTATGCGGCTTTGGAAGAAGTGGCGGCCAGCATCGCCCGTGCAGCAGGGTCTGATCCGACATTCCGCGAAGCCTTCAGTCCGTTCCGTGCCGACGCCCCCCAATTTGCCGTCTCGATTGATCGAAGCAAGGCTCAGCGCGCCGAGATCGATGTCGGCGGCGCCTACGACGCTGTCAGCCAGTACATCGGATCGTCCTATTCCGGCCAGATCAACCTCTTCGGCCGCATTTTCCAGGTTTATGTACAGGCAGACGCCTCAAGGCGCGCCGAAGTCGCCGACCTGGAGCGGCTTCGGCTGCGCGGCGCCTCCGGCCAGATGGTGCCGCTGGGCTCGATCGCAGACGTAAAACCGGCCACCGGGCCTGCGCTGATCAGCCTCTACAATCTCTATCCATCCGCTCAAATCATCGGCTCGCAGGCGCAAGGCTATTCGACCGGCCAGGCGCTCGATGCACTCGACGGGATCGCAAAGTCGCTGCTGCCTCACAATTTCGAACGGGAATGGACGGCTGTGTCCTACCAGGAACGAGAACTCGGCGGACAGATTTATCTGGTCTACGGCCTGAGCCTGCTTCTGGTCTATTTCGTTCTGGCTGGCCAATATGAGAGCTGGTACGCACCAATCAGCGTCATCGCGACCGTCCCGCTCGCGCTGATCGGAACGGCTACGACGCTGCTGTCGCTCAATGCCGCCGTCAACCTCTACACGCAGATCGGTCTGGTGTTGCTGGTGGCACTGTCGGCCAAAAACGCGATCCTGATCGTTGAAACCGCGCGGCATCTGCGGCTGCATGACGGCGCAGAGACCGTGGATGCGGCCATAAGGGCTGCGATCACGCGGCTTCGACCGATCCTGATGACGTCGATCGCCTTCATCCTCGGCGTCGTGCCGCTCGTGCTGCAGACCGGGGCGGGAGCGAGCGCGCAAAAGTCGATCGGGCTCGCGGTTCTGACCGGCATGATGGGCTCAACCTGCCTGACCGTCGTTTTCGTACCGTCGCTCTTCGTCGTCATGCAGAGAATGGAAGAGCGCTTCAAACGTCGCGTTCCAGTTTCAAGCTAACTGTGGCCGGCAAGCAGAGAGCCTTGTAAAGTCGTTCGCATGAAACCGAACCTCCACGTAAGCGCTTTCGTTGCGGGGACCTAGAACGACGCCTTCAGCTGGCCGCCGATGCTCCATACAGGATCGGCGTCTTCGCGAAACGTTGCTGCGGCAGAGGTGTTGACCTGCCATTTTTCGGTAACCATCCACCCGATGCGTCCGCCAAGCGCCGCATAATTCTGGTCCTCTGTGCTGCCCTTGACATCGCCGACCCAGTCGACGGAGGCTTCTACGCCCTTCTTGTCTGCGGACGTGCGTCCTACACCCAGTAAAAGCGTCAGGTCGAACCGCTCATCGAGCTTGCGGCTCCAAGCTAATTCGGCGCCGAGACTGTCAGTGATCGTTGAGCCGGATCCCATCCTGGCGGCGAAGAGATTGTCGGTCTTGTCTTCCCCATAGCCATCGAGGTCGAGCCAGGATCGAGCGAAACGGGTCGACAGCGCCAGTTCGTTGGTATCGTCGGGCGCGTAGATGACACCAACCCGAGCGTAGGACGCAAACAACGATCCAGATGTCGCACCCCCGGTCTGGATCATCTCATCGATGTTCATGTAGCTTCGGGTGAGCGACGCGGAAACATCGGGCGATCCCCATGCGCCAGCCTCCCCGAAAGCACGCCATGTTGCCGGCGCAGTCGTGTATCGGATACCTCCGGCAAAGAGCGCAAGGTCGTCCGAGAGAGCGTCCGACGCGCTCGCGCTGACGCGTGTTGCGCCCCCAAGCAGGCTGAAGCCGCTGCCAGCTTCCCAGCGAGCGTTAAAGCCCGCCGCCGCGTCACTGTTGCCCGAGAGAGAGACATAGCTTCCGCTGTCGAAGCGCTCGGATTGGCCTAACAGCGTTAGTGCTGTTTGAGAAAGATCGAGTGCAATGGACTGCCGCTGATGTGCAATCTGGTTCATCGAGTCCACCACGGAGCGGGTTGTGGTGAAGCCGAGGCGAGCGAAATCGATGGTATCGAGGAACAGGATTGCGTCCTGGGCCTCATCGTCCAAGGGCCCGGCTGATGTGAGGAGCACTGTAAGGTCGAGTGTGCTCGATCCCGAGACCCCGACCTTGCCACCAACCGCGACGTCGGCATCCACTGGGCCGGACGCCTCGTATTTCAGTATCTCCATCCGATCCTTGAGAGCTTGAATGGACACGGCCTGCCCTTCCGACGTCGAAACAAAGCCGCGATAGTCCATCGCATAAACTGAGTGACCATCCGGCTGTGTCACCGGTACGCTGAGCGAGCAGCGTGTCGTGGCGCGGCGGATACCGGAGGCACCGCCCGCTGTCGCCGAAAAATCGTCGAACAGATAACTGGTCGCGTTGCCGTCGGGTGATCGGACGCGCGAGTATGTCCCTTCAGCGCATCCGTCTGCTGCGAGCACCAGATCTGGAACAGAGAAATTGACCACAGCAAGCAGCGGGAGGAAACGGCGGATACGCATGACAAAATATTCCCGGCATCGGGGGGGCAGCGACCGTGCTGCCCCGGATTTTCCTTTTTAGCGGCAGTCGCGCCACTGAAGTTGGTAGACGATCGCTGCCTTCACGTCCTGCGTATCAACTGTCGCCATGGCCTCCTGCTTGCGCGTGGTATTGACGCGGATGCTGGAATTGGTGCGCAGGTTTACGTCCTCGCCGCACGCCGACCAGATCAGTGATTCCGCAACGAGCTTGTTTGAAATCAGATAATCCTTCTCGACCGGGCCGTTGAACGTTTTTGTGAATGCCGGACCACTTCTGCCCGCGAAGAAGTACTCCACATTGAACTGCGAGCGCGCGCCGCGTGGGAGCTGGTTAAACCCGCGGTAATCGATCGCGAGGACCGAAACACTGCGACCCTGCGGGACATGGACCGGTATGGCAACGTTGCAGGTCTTGCGGTCCAGGGATTTGCCGGTATCACCGCCGGCTTCAACAATGTAGTTGTCGAACAGCAGGCTGAGAGCCTTTCCATCAGGGCTGATGGTCGCCGATACGCTGTCAGAAGGGCAACCACTTCCGCCATAGCCTGGTGTGCCAAGCGAGATATCGTCTGCTTGGGCGGCCGAGGCCATAAGGAGAGATGCGAGCAAGAGACCTGCGGTTTTCATGGGGTTCCTCAAATTTTGTCGAACGTGGCGTTCGGTAGCGGCATGACGCGAGTGAGCTGAACTTCTCCTGAGTGGGACATTCATGTCGGAGTCATTCGCCTGATGCCAAATGTCAGTAGGAGAGTTAAAAGATTTTTAACTAAAAGTGGCGGTGAAGGTACTTTTCGTAGGTCTAATTAAGGCAATCCAATCACTTTGCGCGATAAACCGGATCCATCGAAGCAAAAAGCACTGACCGAGGAGATTCAGATGTTCAGGATTGGCACAACTTTGCGTCTTTCGGCTCTGGCGGTCAGCCTCGGCATTGGCCTGTCGAGTTGCGCTGCGACGGCACCATCCATCCGTTCCAGTGAAGCCGGACCATCTCAATCCTCGCGGGCTGCCGAACACCGGCGCGCGCAGAGGCAAAAAGCGATTGATGGCGGTTATCAGCGGCTTTATCGTCCTAAAGGATGCCGCTCCTCGACGGCATCATGCGATGGATTTCCTCGAATGTCGTTCAAGCTGTACACACCGGGCACGGCGACGACATAGAATTCACACCGAGCGACGCCCGATGGTGATCGTCTCTACCGCTCAAGCCCGCCGTCACATTTGCACAACCAGCCGGATCACTTCGCCCCGATGCAAGCGGTCGAAACCTTCGTTGATCTCGTCGAGCGGGATCTCGCCGCTGAGAAGCTTGTTCACCGGCAGGCGCCCGGACTTGTAGAGAGCAACGTAGCGCGGAATGTCGCGGACGGGGACGCAGGTGCCGATATAGCTGCCCTTCAGCGTTCGCTCCTCGGCGACAAGACTGACGATGTTGAGCGGAAGCGTCGCGGTGGGTGCCGGCAGTCCGGCCGTCACCGTCGTCCCGCCGCGCCGTGTCATCCTGTAGGCGCTCTCCAGCGCCTTTTCGGAACCGGCAAACTCGAAAGCGAAATCGGCGCCGCCATTGGTGAGCTGCCGAACCTTGTCGACCGCGTCCGCATCGCGTGCATTGACAGTCGCCGTGGCGCCCAGATCGCGGGCGATGCTGAGCTTGTCATCCGAGAGGTCGACGGCGATGACCTGCGCCGCACCCGCCGAAATAGCTCCCAGCAGAGCGGCAAGCCCGACCCCGCCGAGGCCGATGATGACCGTGGTCTGGCCTGCCTGGACCTTCGCCGTATTCACCACCGCGCCGACGCCGGTCAGGACCGCGCAGCCGAACAGCGCTGCTTCGTTGAACGGCAGGTCCTTGTCGATCTTGACGATCGAGCGGCGCGACACGACCGCGTGTTCGGCAAAAGCCGAGCAACCGATGTGATGATGGACCGGCTCGCCATGCGATTTCAGCCGAATGCTGCCTGTCAGTAGTGTGCCCTTGCCGTTTGCTGCAGCACCCGGTTCGCAGAGCGCCGGTCTTCCTTCCGCACAGGGAAGGCAGTGGCCGCAGCTTGGCACGAAGGCAAGCACGACGTGATCGCCGACCTCAAGATCGTCGACACCTTCACCCAGCTCCACCACTTCGCCCGCGGCCTCGTGACCGATTGCCATCGGCAGCGGTCGCGGCCGGCTTCCGTTGATCACCGAGAGATCCGAGTGGCAGAGCCCTGCGGCACGAATGCGCACAAGCACCTCTCCCTGCCCCGGCGGATCGAGATCCAGCTCGGCGATTTCAAGCGGCTTGCTCTCTGCATAAGGCATGCTCGCGCCTGTCTGGCGAAGCGTTGCGGCTCGGATCTTCATGTCATACCTCTCTGGAATCTGGAATGCGGCGCGTGAAAACTAGCATTGTCTGCACCGCATGCGAAAACTTCCGCCGTCGGTTTCGATCTGCGTGGCGTGCGGCGCCAGGAAATGCCCCGTCATCAGCATAGTCTCGGTGTCGGCGATATCGCCCAGCAATGCTGCCCGCGTAAGCGCGGACTGGGCCTGATTTTCGCAGCCCATGCAACTCAGTTGCGGATATTTGAGCTGGATCGGGTGATGGATGATATCGCCTGAAAACACGCATTCGCGGCCATTGGAATGCAGCCATATCGCGACATGGCCAGGCGTGTGGCCCGGCGCCGGTTTGAACGTGAGGCAGCCATCCAGTTCATACCCATCGTCGACCAGCACGACCTGACCGGTCTCCACGACGGGCAGAACGCTGTCGCTATAGGCTGCAAGATGATGGCCGCCGGGATCGGAGCCGTATTTCTCGGCCCAGTAATCGTACTCTGTGCGGCCAAAGATGTATTTGGCATTCGGGAAGGTCGGAACCCAGCGTCCGTCGATCAGCCTTGTGTTCCAGCCGACATGATCGGCGTGGAGATGGGTGCAACAGACATAATCGATGTCCTCGGGCTCAACGCCTGTTGCGCGAAGACGCTCGAGAAACGGGGTCGAAAGGTTGGACCACTGGGTGCGAGCGTGCCGTTCCTTGTCGTTGCCGACGCAGGTATCGATCAGGATCTTGTGCCGGCCGGTGTCGACCAGCCAGGCATGGATGCTGAGCCTGATCCGATCGCTATCGGCATCGTAGAAAGCCGGTGCAAGCCAGGAACGCTCGCGCTCGAGGATCTCGTCCGTAACGAGAGGGAAGAACGTCTTCATCCGGAACGATGTATCTTCCAGCTCCCAGATGGCCGAAACGGTGATGTCTCGAATGGCAAAACGGGTCATGAAATTCTCCGAAGTTCGGGCCGGCTCACGCGCTCGCGACAGCTGCCTGTTGCCGGACCGGCGGCCAACCGGAATCAGTCGATGTCGCAAGCCGGTTCAGCAACTGTTTCAGCACCCAGACCTCGTTTTCGTCGAGAAGCGCAAGGCAGTCGGCTTCGGCAGCCTTCAGCATGGCGACGATCTCCATCATCGCCTTGCGTCCCGCGCCCGTCAGATGCGCACGCCGTGGGGCTGTCCCGTCGATCTCGATCAACCCTTCGGCCTCGAGCTTTGCCATCGTCTCGTCGGTAATCTCGTCTCCGCGCGAGCGACCGATCTCGCTGATGGTGTCGAGTGTCCTGCCATCCTCATGGCCGAGCAGCGTCAGCACGGCATAGTCCGCGCCGCTCCATCCGCGCCGCCGGCGTTCGACCACCGCGTCGTTGCGGATCTGGTAGAAGACCCGTGAGATCTGGTAGATGAAATCATCGGGCGAGAGACTGCTTTCGGTTTTCTCGAACGAGGTGTTTTCGCCGGCGTGGCGAATGAGCCGGCCGTATTGCCCGCCATGGAAGACCAGCGGCGGTGTGCTCGAATGCTCGAACCCGGTGATCTCGCCTACGAAAATGATATGGTCCCCGCCTTCATACTGATGGGCGGTCCGGCATTCGAAACGGGCAGCGCAGTCTTTGAGCAGCGGAATGTCGCCGTCTCCCCTCTCCACGGTCAGCCCCTCGAACTTGTCTTCCTTCTTGCTGGCGAAAAGACCGGAGATGTCGCTCTGTTCGGCTGACAGGATGTGAACTGCGAAATGGCCCGCCTGCCGGAAATCGTCAAAGCTCGAGGATGTCTTGGCAAGGCTCCAGAGGATCATCGGCGGATCGAGCGACACCGAACTGAAGCTGTTTGCGGTGCGTCCGATATCCTGCCCGTCCGCGGATCGGGTGGTGACGACGGTCACGCCGGTCGCGAAGGATCCAAGCGCGTTACGCAGAATGCGTGGGTCGTTGGACATGGTGATTGCTCCCTGTCTTATTGATAGTTATGAATGGTACGTGCAGGTGATGCCGGTTGGGGCAGCGAGCCGCTCTGTTCGTCTTCGAGATCGGCACCGGCCGCCTCGCGCAACGGAATGATCGTGACGACCGACAGGCAGGCGGCGGCGATGATGTAGCAGGCAAGCGGTATCCAGCTCCCTGACCAGGCCCAGAGCGCGGCTGCGATCATCGGCGTCGGTCCGCTCCAGAGCACGGTTGCGAACTGATAGGCGACGGACACGCCGCTATAGCGGACCGACGCCCCATACTGCTCGGCGAAAAGGCTGGGCTGGGTGGATTGCGTCGTGGCCTGCCCGAAGATGATGGACAGGGTCATCGCAGCGGTGATCCAGAATACGCTCGCCGTATCCATGAGAAGAAAGAACGGCACGATGAAGAGGCCGTTGAAGATCATGCCCCCCATGAACACCCGCTTGCGTCCGATCCGGTCGGAAAGTCCGGCAAACAGGGGCTGGGCGATAAAGCAGAAGACGGCTGCGATCATCAGCGAATTGAGCGCCGTCGCCCGGTCGATGCCGACGACCGTCGTCAGATAGACCAGCGAATACACCGCTACGATATAGAAACTGGTGTTTTCCGCGGCCTGACAGGCGACCAGAAGCGCTGTCTTCTTGCCATGCTTGCCCAGCACGTCCACGATCGGCAGGCGCTGGCGTTCGCCACCGGATTTCAGTTTCTGAAAGCTTGGCGATTCCGCAAGGCGTCTGCGGAGGAAGATACCGAAGACGAGAAGGATGCCACTGAACAGGAAGGGCAAGCGCCATCCCCAGGCCATGAACTGCTCGGGCGTCGTCAATCCGCCGACAAGCGCCATCACGCCGGACGAAAGAAGAAGGGCCGCCGGAATGCCCATCTGCGGCCAGCTGCCGAAAAAGCCGCGCGTCTCGTTGGGCGCGTGTTCGACGACCATCAGGGTCGCTCCACCCCATTCGCCGCCAACCGCAAAGCCCTGCAGGAAGCGAAGCACGGTCAGCAGGATCGGCGCCCCGACGCCGAGGACGGCATAGGTCGGGATAAGACCGATCAGAAATGTGATTCCGCCCATCATGGTGAGGCTGAGGATCAGCATCGCCTTGCGGCCGATCCGGTCACCGAAATGGCCGAACACGATGCCTCCGAGAGGCCGGGCAATGAACCCGATGGCGAAGGTCGCGAAGGCTGCGATCATACCTGTGACCGGGTCGAATTCCGGAAAGAACAGTTTGTTGAAGACGAGTGCCGTGGCGGTACCGAAGATGAAGAAATCGTACCATTCCAGGGTCGATCCGATAAAGCTCGCCAGTGCGACCTTGCGGATGTCGGATGTTTGCGTGGCCATGAAGCTCCTCCCCGAGCTGTTATTGGCAATCGCATGGGTCTCCCTCAAGCCTCCAGCGGAAGACCCATGCGCAGGTCGTGGTTAGTTTTCGAGCGGGATATCGACATCCAGCAGGGGGGCGTGCTGCTGCGCACCGTACACGTCGGTATCGCCGATATCGCCGGCGGGGATCGCTCGCGGGAACGTCGCCTTGAACGCAGCGGCGGTATCGTAGGGCGTAAACAGCACGTCTTCTTCCTTGACGCCGTAGAGCCTGGAGAAAAGGGCCGCATTGAGCGTTCCCGTCGCCTTCACGCGGCGGTAGAGGTCGTGATCCTCGAACAGGACGTCGATCGTGACGTTGAAAGGACCGGCATTCTTGCTCTTGCAGATCTGGGCGATGTCTCTGATGAGGGCCATGTCACACCTTCTCGTATTCGATGGGGAACAGGGCGCAGGGATCGCTGACTTCGACCGTATGGAAGATGCTGAAGCGATACATCGGGCCCATGTCGATATCCGATGGACTGAACGGGAACGCCATGTTGCCTTCCTTGCACAGACGTCCGGGGAAATCCGCATGCAGCATCGAGGTGCGCGCCATGGCGATGACCGCATTGGCGATATCCGCGGTCTTGGCGACAACCTCGATCACGAAGCCGAGTTCGTGGCTGGTGATCTGCTTGACCGGCTCCCAGCCGCCCATCACACCGTCCTTGCCGTAGCAGTGGATGATCATCCGGTAATCGTCGCGTGGAACGCCGAAGGATTCGGCCTTCACAGCAACCTTCTCGCGGTGGGTGGCGAGATAGTCGTCGATCTGAGAGATCAGGATCGGATCGCGCGTGCCGCAGATCGCGATGGACCGGTAACCGGCCATCTCGACGCCTTCGAGCTTGATCGTGTAGCGATCGGCCGGCGTCCAGGTCATGCCGTCGATCTTGACGGCACGATCGCTGATCGCCTCGAACCGGCAATCGGTCGTATCCAGCAGACCACCGGGCTCGACGTGGTGGATCGGGCTCGAATTTTCATGCAGCGCGAAATTCGCGACGGCCAACGGCGTCGAGCGCCGGATCGGGTTCGGCGGCTCGCAGACGACATGGTCGTCGCGAACGCGAAGGAAGATGCAGTCCGGCTCCTTGGGCACGGTCGGCTCGGCGCCGCATTCCAGCATCTTGCCCGCATACCACGACGGTGCAGGCGCCATGCCGGCCCGGATGGCGGGTGCCGCCCACTGCGCCGGATCGCTGCTTCGACCGGCAAGAATGACCTGCGCGCCTTCGTCGAGTGCCTTTGCAAACGGCTCCGGCCCCATCATGCCGACGACGCGGGTAGAGTTGTCGATCATCTGCCGGTCGAGCGGCTTCATCTTTGCAAGCGGTTTCGTGAGGCCCTTCTCGGCCCAGCCGGCGAGGTCGCCCTTGCTTTGCTCGGAATGGATCAGCGCCATCTTGAACGACAGCCCCTCCTCCCGCGCAATTTCCCGCACCAGTGCTGCCGTATCCTGAAGATGCGGCTCGCCCCCTGCCCCACCGGACGTGCCGATGATGCAGGGAATACCGGCCGCAATGCTGGCCTGCAGCATCAGCCGCAGGTCACGCTTGACCGAAAGGCGCGAGCAGAAGGACGTTCCGGCACCGAGATAGTAGGGCCCGGGATCGGTACTGCCGCCATCGCAACCGATGACATGCGGCTCCCAGGACATTCCGATCTTGAGCGATTCCTCGGCATAACCGTAGCCGAGGATGCCGCTCGTCGAGAGCATTCTGAATTCTTTCATCACTCTTCTCCGACTGCTCGCTTATTCCGCAGCCTGGCGCTGGGCGGGATGGACCGGCATGGGAATGCCGAGGTTTTCGCGCAGCGTCGTGCCGGCATAGTCCTTCTGATAGACGCCGCGACGCTGGAGCTCCGGCACCACGTAGCGGACGAAGTCCTCGTAGGCGCCCGGTGTATGGGTGGCCGCCAGCACGAAACCGTCACAGGCTCCTGATGTGAACCATTCTTCCATCTGGTCGGCGACCATGGTCGGCGTCCCGCAGAAGATCGGAAACTCGCCGATCGTGCCGCGGCCCGAATAGTGCACGAAGTCACGCACGGTCGGATTGGGTTTGCCGCTCAGGGAGATGACGCGCTCCTTGAAGCCCGACCATGACAGCTTCTTCAGCTCCTCGTCGGTGAATTCGCTGTCCATCGGCTTGCTGGCGAAATCGAAGTTGAGCGCTTCCGACAACAGCACGACGGCATCGATCGGCTTGGCGAGCGCACGGATGTACTCGCGCTTCTCCTCGGCAATTTCCTGGCTCTCGCCGACGCAGACGTAGCAGGCCGGGCAGATCGCCACATCGTCGGGATTGCGACCGGCGGCAGCGACCTCCTGTTTGACAGCGGCATACTGTTTCTGCCCTGCCTCAAGCGTCGGGTAGACAACGAAGATCAGATCGCCCCACTTGCCCGCGAACTCGCGACCGCGGCCGCTCTGGCCTGCCTGGATCAACACCGGGCGCCCCTGCGCCGACGGCGGCACCGGCAGCGGACCCTTCGAGCTGAAATACTTGCCCTTGTGATCGAGCCGATGGACCTTCTTCGGATCGGCGAACTGGCCGGTCCCCTTGTCGACGATCAGCGCATCGGGCTCCCAGCTGTTCCAGAGCCCTGTCACCACGTCCAGGAATTCGTCGGCCCGCTCGTAGCGCAGGTCATGCGCAAGATGCTCGACGCGGCCGAAGTTGGCCGCCTCGGAATTGTTGAGCGAGGTCACGACGTTCCACGCAGCACGACCCTTGGTCATCAGGTCGAGCGTTGCGAACAGACGTGCCACATGAAAGGGCTCGTAATAGGTGGTCGAATAGGTAATGCCGAGGCCGATATGGCTGGTTGCCATGCCGATCGCCGTGATGATCGAGACCGGATCCATCTTGACGACGCGAACACCGTTCTCGACCGCTTCCTGGTGATCGTCACCGTAGATGTCGGGCATGGCCAGACGGTCGTCGAAAAAGGCGAGATGGAACTTGCCGTCCTCGAGGATGCGTCCGATGCGCTGGAAATATTCGGCGGACAGAAAATCGGTGGCGCCGGCAGGATGCCGCCATGAGCCGGGCGCAATCGAGCAGTTCTGCGCCTGCAGGAAGCCCACCATTTTCATCTGGCGTTTTGAAGTAGACATCGTTCCTCCCGTGTCATCGTCAATCGCAAATATGTGCGCAAACGTTTGCGCACTCCGATCCAATCGCTTTCTGGAGGAGATGTCAAGTTGGGAGCGAATATTTTGTCATGCAGCCCCTCTTTTTCGCATCGGTGCGGATGCGGAGTGACGCGACAGGGCGCAGCTGTTTTGTTATGAATCGGTATGAACTCAACACTGCCGCCTTCCACACCGCGCCGAGCGACGGTCGTCACCCTGTCAGCACTGGCAGGAGTCGCGCCATCGACGGTGACCCGCGCGCTCAAAGGCGACACGCGGATTTCCCAAAAAATGCGGGACCTGATCATCGGGCTTGCGAAAGAACACGGCTACATGCCGAACGTTCTGGCGCGCACCCTGTCTTCGGGAAAGAGCGGTCTGTACGGACTTGTCCTCGGACCGGCTGAAAACCCGTTCTATACGGAGCTGTTGCACGAAGCGACGCGACAAGCGGAGAAGCTCGGCTTTCGCCTCCTCATCATTCACGCTGGCGGCGGGCCTATCGAGGATACCACTGCGCAGGCGCTGATTCAGTACCAGGTCGATGGCTGCATCATCTCGTCGGCGATCCTGTCCTCGAAGGCCGCCGACATCTGCGCCCAGAACAACGTCCCGCTCGTGATGGTCAACCGCGTCGCACTTTCGCACGGATGCTTCGTCACCTGCGACAATCGTGCCGGCGGTGCTGAGATGGCGAAACTTCTGATGTTGCGAGGATGCCGTCGTTTCGGACTGATCTACACCTCCTCCACCAGTTCGACGTCTCGCGAACGCGAGGAAGGATTTGTCGCCGAACTGGAACAGGCCGGTCTGGCACTCTCGCTTCGAATCGACGGCCACTCCAATTACGACGGCGGTTTCGAGGCCGGTCGCGAGATCGCGGCGATCCCCTCGGCGGAGCGCCCGGATGCGATCTTCGCGTTGAGCGACATCATGGCCATGGGCGTCCTCGACGCACTGCGCCTGGCGTCGATCGATGTGCCCGGCGACATCCTGGTTGCAGGCTTCGATGGCGTTGCGGCGTCCGCCCGGCCGATCTACGACCTCACGACAATCCAGCAGCCCCTGCCCCTGATGATCCAGCGGGCCTTTGAACTGCTGCGGGCGCGCACGGTCGATCCGAGCCTGCCGGACGAACTGATCGCCATGCGCGGCAAGCTGATTGTTCGCGGCTCCACCGGCCGGGCATGAAAAAGGGCGCAAAAAGCGCCCTTCCTCGATCCAAAATCCGTGCAGCCTATCCCCCCGCTTTCGGAATATACATCACGATTGCCGGGAAGAAGTAGATGGCAAGCACGGCGAACAGCATGATGACGACGTATGGCAGAGCCCCGTACATCACCTCCTTCAAACTCGATTTCGCCACCGATTGTATCACGAAGAGGTTCATACCCACCGGCGGCGTAATGAGCGCGATCTCGATCATCAGCACGAAGTAGATGCCGAACCAGATCGGATCGATTCCGTGCACGCCGAGCGACGGGAGGAGAACCGGAAGGACGATCAGGATCATCGCGATCCCCTCCAGGAACAGGCCGAGCAAGAGCAACACCGCGGTGACCGCCAGCATGAACATGCCAGCCGTCTCGATATTAACGGCGATCCACTGGGAGATTTCGTAGGGAATGCGGTAAAGCATAATTGCCTTGCCGAATACGTTTGCCCCGGCAATGATCAGCAGCAGGTTCGCCGTGGTAAGACCCGCGCCGAACACCGCCCCCCGAAAATCTGCAAAAGACACGCCGCGGCGTATGCCGAACACGTAGATCAGGGTCATGACGAGGCCCACAGCTGCCGACTCCGTCGGCGTGAAGACGCCTGCATAGATCCCGACGATCATCGTCAGCGCAATGACCATGGTCGGCAGGGCGCGAAAGCTTGCAGCCATCCGACCACCCGGTCCGGATTCACCTTTTTCCGCCTTCGGTGCCGCCCCCATGAACGACTTGACGATGCAGTAGATCAGGAACAGCACGATCAGGAACAGCCCGGGCCCGACGCCGGCAAGGAACATCGAGGCGGTGGACTGCTCCGCGACCGCCGAATAGATGATCAGCGGAATGGACGGCGGGATGAGGATGCCAAGCGTTGCGCCAGCGGCGAGCGTTCCCATGACAAAGCGACGATCATAGCCGCGCTTGGTCATCTCGGGAATTGCCACGGTGCCGATCATGGCCGCAACGGCCACGGAAGAGCCCGAGATCGCGGCAAAGATGCCGCAGGAGATGATCGTTGCGATCGCGACACCGCCGCGCACGCCGCCGACCCATCGCTGAACCGCATCGAACAGGTCTTTCGCGACCCCCGCCTTCAGCAGGATATTCGACGTCAAAAGAAACACCGGCACCGCCAGCAGGATGAAATTGTTGACCGAGCCGAGGAATTCCATCGACACGCTGGCGAGCGGCACGTCCTTCATCAGGAGAAGAACGATACCCGTCGTCGAAAGCGCGATACCGACCGGTATGCCCGCAAACAGAAAGACGAAGAGCGCGACTAGTACGATAACGCTTTCCATATCAGATCTCCTCGTGCGCGAGTTCGAGCTTGCGTCGCTGCCCCGTCGCAACAAGCAGGATCAGTTCCAGCGCAGCCTGGACGAAGAAAAGAAAGAACCCGATCGCGACCGGCAGGTAGAAGAGCCAATAGGGGATGCGCAGGACACTCGCCGTAGCGCGGCCGACTGTCGCCGCGTCGATTGCGGCAACAAGCGCCTCGAAGGAGACGACGGCACAGGCGAGCGCGATGATCGCAAAGCTTATGCCTTCGAGAACGACCTTGGCGCGTTCGCCGACCGCATCGGAGAAAAGCGTGATCGAGATCAACTGCCGGCGCCCCATGCAGGCTGGAAACAGCAGGAATGTTGCCCAGACCATGCCGAGACGTGAGGTCTCCTCGACCCAGTCCGTCGGACTGTTGAAGAAGTATCGCGACGCCACTTCATAGGCGACGATGATGCCGATGAAGAGGTAGATCCATGAACTGTATTCACCGATCCTCATGATGGTCGACTCGATTGTGCCGACCCATTTCTTTTCTTGCGGGGGCATGGTGCCGTTCCTCCCAGACGTTTGCGTCTGACCCTCTCAGACGCTGCGCGAATGCGCGTTTCGCCGCGACGGTGGCACTGCGCCCCGCCCTTGTTTTTGGTGTCGTGCTTTTACATTGTGCCGACTCTGTGCGAGGCGGCGCGGCTAGCCAATTGCCGCTACTGAAGCTTTTGCGCTTCGTCGAAAACAGATTTCGCAAGGTCGTTTCCGTTGTCGTAGAACGACTTTGCGACAGGTGCCGTTTCCTCTTTCCACCGGACGATTTCATCCGGCGTGAGATCGATGATCTCCATCTTCTTGGCGAGAACCTCGCGCGTATGCTTGGTGGCATCGAAGATGCGATCCATGAGCACCGTCTCGAGTTTCGCGGCCTCCTCCTGGAAGATCGCACGAAGTTCGGTCGGCATCTTTTCGAGCGCTTTTTCGCTCATCAGGGCGAAATGCGTCTCATACATGTGGTCCGTCGCGATGATGTAGCGCGAAACCTCGAAGAGGCGGCGCTCCTCGACCGACGGCCATCCCGTCAGCCCGCCATCGACGATACCGCGCTGAAGCGCCAGGAACTGTTCGCTACCGCTGGTGACGACCGGAGCGGCTCCCACGGCCTCGACGAATTCGCTGACGGTAGAGCCGAACGTTCTGATCTTCAGGTTGCGCATATCCGCAGGGACATGAACTTCCTTGTCGCGGGTGATCATCGTGATGAAGCCATAAGGGATCCAGAACATCGCGCGCGACCCGGTCTGGTTGATCCTCTTGTCGAGTATGGTTCTGATCGGGGTTCCGGGCAGCACGGCGCGATCGAGCTTTTCGCGCGTATCGAAAAAGAATGGCACGGCGAACACGTTGAGAGCGGGCACGGTGCCGGCAAGGATGGATGCAGAGGCGATGCCGATATCGATTGTGCCGTTTGCAACCGCCTCGTCCATGTGCTGGTCGCTGACGAGTGAACCCGAGTCATAGAATTCGAAGGTAATTTCGCCGTTTGTCCGCTTCGACACGTTGTCTGCGAACTCCTTGATGACGTTGGTGAGGTAGTGATTGTGCGGAACGCTGGTGGCGACGCGAAGGGCCCGCTCGGCGGCGAAACCCTGTCCCGTTCCCATCACAAGAGCTGCCAGAACGACAGCAAGTGTCTTGAGCTTCATCTTATCCCTCCCGGTCAAAGCTTGCATCCGGTGACTCAGCCGCGACCTCCTTATCGCCGCTGCAGATGCGCAAACGTGTGCACTAACTTTCGCAAATTTGCCCGTCCCGTCAAGTTTTTTTCTGCCGACGCCCGAAATATCCTTCTTCTCTGGTCGTGCAGGATCGTCTTCAGGCACTGCCGCGCACGATCAATTTGCCAGGCAGGATGCTGGTCGTCGTCTCGTCGAGTGGAACGGTCTTGCTGGCCTGTATCAGGCCCACGACCTCGGAGATCATGCGGGTAATCGGCTGCCGGATCGTCGTCAGACGATAGGATCTCCAACCGGCCATGGGAATGTCGTCAAATCCAACGATCGAAAGATCCTCAGGCGCGGACAGTCCAAGTTCGCGGGCAGCATCTATGGCGGCGAGGGCCATGATGTCGTTGCAGCAGAACAGCGCATCTGGACGGTTTTTTGCTGTCAGCAGTGATAGCACTGCGCCGTAGCTGCCTCGGTAGGTGAACTCCCCGTTTCCCTCGGCAAGCACGGAATGCCCGCTCTCGCGTAATGCTTCGGAAAAGCCTTCCGCCCGGTCACGGTGGGTAGACGTGTTGGAGATCCCGCCGATGAAGCCTATCCGTCGGCGCCCCCTGCCGAGCAGAAACAGTGCCGCATCACGACCGCCTGCGTGATTGTCGCACGCGACCGCATTTACGCGGACATTGCGCTGGATCCGGTTGAGCAGCACCACCCGGATGCCATGCTGCCGGCAGGCGTTGGCCATTCCAGACGTCAGGCTTGCGGAGGTCACGACAAGTGCGCTGGGGCGAGCGGCAAGGATCTGCGGCGTCAGCTGGTCCATGTCCGCCTGCGGCGGGATGGCATAGACGAGCAATTGTCTCCCGACCGCCTGCAGTGCTTTTGCGAGCGTGTCGAGAACGAGTGGATAGAACGGGTTGGCGAGATCGCCTGCCACCAACGTCACTGTACCGGCGGAGATCACCTCGGCAGTACGGCGCGCCGGACTGCTATAACCCAACTGCGCTGCGACCTGAAGGATACGCTGTCTTTTCAACGGATCGATGGACGATCCCGGCGAAAACGCGCGTGATACCGCGGCGATGGAAACGCCCGCTTCATGAGCGACCTGCTTGGCTGTCGGCTTCAAAACAGACTCCATGAAATTTTTTCACGCAATGATGAAAACTTGCATTCAGCGTCGCTAGCACATTACGCTCGATGTCAAAAGGGAGGTGAGACATGTCAATTCGCTATATGAAACAGGGGAAGGCGGCCGCCGAACGCGCCGAAGATGACGCCAAAGTCAGGACGCTTGTCGAAGCGACGCTCAAGGACATCGAAACCCGAGGCGACGCCGCAGTACGCGACCTGTCGGCGAAATTCGACAACTTCTCTCCGGCCTCGTTTAGACTGACCACGTCCGAGATCGAGGCGGCAATCAACAAGGTGTCGGCTCGCGACATGGACGACATCAGGTTTGCCCAGACTCAGATCCGCAAATTCGCCGAAGCCCAAAGAGCGTCGATGACCGATATCGAAATCGAGACAATGCCGGGGGTCTTCCTCGGCCACCGCAATATTCCTGTCCAGTCGGTCGGTTGCTATGTTCCAGGCGGCAAGTACCCGATGGTCGCGTCGGCGCATATGTCTGTCCTCACGGCCTCGGTGGCGGGCGTTCCCCGCATCGCAGCAGCGGCTCCGGCCCAAAAAGGCGAACCCCACCCCGCCATCGTCGCTGCAATGCATCTCGGCGGGGCCCATGAAATTTATGTCCTCGGCGGCATTCAGGCGATCGGCGCGATGGCGCTCGGGACCGAGACCATTCGCCCGGTCGACATGCTTGTCGGTCCCGGCAACGCGTTTGTTGCGGAAGCTAAGCGCCAGCTCTACGGGCGCGTCGGAATAGATCTCTTTGCCGGCCCGACCGAAACAATGGTCATTGCGGACGAGACTGTGGACGCGGAAATGTGCGCCACAGACCTTCTGGGGCAAGCCGAACATGGCTACAATTCCCCGGCGGTTCTCGTGACCAATTCGGAGACGCTGGCGAAAGCGACGATCGCTGAAATCGATCGAATTCTCGGAATCCTGCCAACTGCCGAAACCGCTTCCGTATCCTGGCGCGAGTACGGCGAGATCATCGTCTGCGACACCTACGAGGAGATTCTCAACGTCGCCAACGAGATCGCCTCCGAGCACGTGCAGGTTATGACAGACCGGGACGACTGGTTTCTCGAAAACATGCATTCCTACGGTGCGCTCTTCCTCGGCCCACGCACCAACGTTGCCAATGGCGACAAGGTCATCGGCACCAACCATACTTTGCCGACGAAAAAGGCGGGGCGTTATACCGGCGGTCTCTGGGTCGGCAAGTTTCTCAAGACGCATTCCTACCAGCGCGTCACAACGGACAAAGCGGCGGCTGAGATCGGCGCCTATTGCTCGAGGCTGAGCATGCTCGAGGGTTTCGTCGGCCATGCCGAACAGGCGAACTTGCGGGTGAGACGCTATGGCAACCGCGACGTCGCCTATGGCGAAGCAGCCGAATGAGCGGCCTTTTCAATCTTGCCGGAAAGCGGGCGCTCGTCACCGGCGCCAGCCGTGGCATTGGACGCGCGGTCGCCGAAGGCCTTGCCGAGGCGGGTGCCGAGGTAACGCTTTGCGCGCGCTCGCGGACGGAGATCGAGGAGGCCTGCTCTTTGATGTCTACGCGCGGCTGGAGGGCGCGGCCGCTTGTGTGCGATGTCACCGACATTGCCGGCTTCCGCCGACATGTCGAAGCGCAAGCGCCGTTCGATATCTTTGTCAACAATGCCGGCACCAATCGCCCCAAGCCGCTGACCGAGATCACTGAAGACGACTACGATGCCGTCTTCGGCCTGAACACGAAGGCTGCAATTTTTGCAGCCCAGGCCGTGACGGCCGTGATGCTGAAGCACGGTAGGCGGGGCACCGTCATCAACATGTCCTCGCAGATGGGCCATGTCGGCGCGGCCAACAGGACGCTCTATTGCGGCTCGAAGTTTGCGATTGAAGGTTTTACCAAGGCGTTGGCGGTCGAACTTGGACCTGCCGGCATCCGCATCAATACCCTTTGCCCCACCTTTATCGAGACACCGATGACCGCCTCGTATTTCGAGGATGAGGAGTTTCGCCGCGAGACGCTGTCCAAGATCAAGCTAGGTCGCCTGGGACAGCCGGCTGACGTCGTCGGCGCCGCCATTTTCCTTGCATCCGACGCGTCGTCCCTGATGACCGGCTCGGCGTTGATGATCGACGGCGGCTGGACGGCGGACTAGTCCGCCACCGCCTGCTTCGCCCGGACGATCCGCATCAGCATTTCATCGCGCCAGGAGCGTCTGGCATCGAGATCCTGCTCTGCGAGCAGTTCGCGACGCTCCGCATCCGCCCGTGTCACCGCATCCGGCGCCCAGCCTCGGTCTACCCTGCGCTGATCGGCAAATCCGGCATACATCGGCCCGAGCCGTTCGGCATAATCTGCAAGCCCCTTCGGCGCGTTGAGATCGATGGTCTCGAACGGTCCCATGAACGACCAGCGCAACCCAAGCCCGTCGCGCACCGTGCGATCGATGTCTTCGGCCGTAGCATAGCCTTCCGCAAACAGTGCAAACGCTTCGTCCAGCAGGGCGCCCTGCAACCTGTTCAGCACGAAGCCGGGAATTTCGCGCGACAGCGACACGGCTGACTGCCCCACATCCTCCATCAGGCGCCGGACACGGCTCGCTGCCTGTGGCGCAGTCCAGGGCGTCGGGACGATTTCGACCAGCGGCACGAGATGCGGAGGATTGACGGGATGCACCACCATCAACCGCTCCCGGTTGCCACACTCCTCATAGAACGCCGACCCGGGAAATCCTGAGGTGGAACTGCCGACGATGGCATGGGCGGGAAGCACCGCATCGATCGCAAGACTGACCTCGCGCTTCACATCGATCCGCTCGAACGCCGACTCCTGTACGTAGTCGCAGCCCGACACAGCCTCGCTGAGGCTCCGCGCAAAACGGATGCGCGACAGGACCAAAGACACGTCGCCGCAAAGCCCCCCGGCCGCAAGATCGCCGACGGCCTTGTCGATCTGCGCGCCGATGACAGCCTCGGCGTTTTCGCGGGCATCATAAACGGTGACGTCCATGCCGGCTCGCGCGAAGACAATCGCCCAGCCCTGCCCCACCAGACCTGCGCCGACGATGGCAACGTTCCTGATCGCATTCATGTCCTGGATCTCCCCTTGTGAGCTGCAGTCAAAGGCAGCGCCTCCACGCTGGCTGTGTGAGCAAGCAGCAAAGCAGCCAGAGGGTCAATCGTCGATCATGCCAGTGAAAATCTTTCACGAAAGAAGGTGTCCCACCGTCGTCGTATCGGCTTTTGGAAGTGGACGAGGCAGGCGGTTGCTCCTGGACTGATATCCCGAAGCAGCGTCACCGCCCGGGGGTTACTTCTGCAATCTCGGTGCTAGTGCGTCCTCGACGGCGAAGAGCCTGTCTCGCCGTAAACAGAGAATCTGGACAGCCCAGCTCATGCAGAGATGCGATGCCGGAGGACCGCTCCGACGAATTCGCTAGCGTGACGCCGAACAGCATTGAAAGCCTTCCAACCACGCGAGGAATTCGGACGGTTGTGTCAGTGCGCTGAAAGGACAGTGGCCGACATCGCGGTTTGCCTTCGCGGCGAGGGTTCCCTGATGGAAAGCCAACAGAAGTTGCTCCTTATCGACTACAAGGTTTCCATCCTGTTCTTCGCGGACTGAGAAGTCATCGAAGACACTTTTGCATCGCGTAGCGAGCATGAGTCCATGCCTCCCATTGTTAAGTTGGAGGTCAAACTAGTCATCGGGCCTGAATGGTGACTGAATACCAGCTCCCGCAATTTCACACGACCAGAAGTTCCAATAGCGCGCGACCACTGTGTTGGACGCAGTTTGTGTGGCGGTAAATTCCGATTGGAAGCCCGCCAAACGGCGTCGGGCCGCGCGTGAATGGTTGATCGGTGTTGTCCAGGCAAAGGGTGGTAGGCAGTTCGCGCATGCCAGTTAACCCAGCGGATTTGTCTGGAGAATGCCTGCGATAAGGCTTATCCCTCAGCCGCTCTTCGCACTCGTGCTAGGAGGATGCCTGAGGAAGTCGTGCCGCTGTTTCGCCATTTAACCCAGACGTAACTACCTTACTTACCCGTGCTTTAATAGCCTCTGTTTTACCATCACGTAAAATAAGAGATGACGGTTGCGGGATGAAGATACAGTTTCAGAGTCAGTGGTTTCTACGATGGTGCCTGCCGGCTCTCGTTTCTTTGGTCGTCTGTGGTCTGCTTTTACTGAGTTTGAGTTGGGCGGCTGCTACAAGCGATGAGGTGGCCGCGGCAAGGCAGCGCGATCTCATGAAACTTACGGTCGCGAAACTGACGGCTGGCATTGCGCATGACCAGGAAAGCGCAACTGTCTGGGACGACGCCGTGAGGCATGCAATCAGTGGCGACCTGAAATGGATCGAGACGAACCTCGGTTCATGGATGCACAGCTATTTTGGGCATGATGGCGCTTTGGTCCTTCGACCGGACCTCTCTGTGCAATATCTGTTTTCATCCGAGACAGACTATTCCCCTACCCCAGATGATCTCCGCAACGCCTACTTGCCGCTCGCTAAAAAGCTTCAGGCGCGTCTACTTGCCGAAGATACCGAGGGTATCAGCGAACGGACGCTTTCGATTGGCGAAGCTGATCTGAGCTATGTCGGATTTCGACCTGCAATTGTCAGCATAAAGCCAATCGTTTCGGACACCGGTGATCTGGAACAGACGCCTGGCGAGGAAATGCTGCATGTGAGCATACGCTTTCTCGACGGCGATCTTCCTCTGGCCATCGGTACCGAATATGAGTTCGCCAAACTGGAGTTCACCTCCAAGCGACCTCGGGAACGGAATGTTGCGTACGTACCCTTGGTCGCACGAGACGGGCAAGTCTTCGGATACTTCCGTTGGAACCCATTCCAACCCGGGCAATATGTATTCGAAGCCACTGCCCCGGCCCTTTTTATCGCGTTTATTGCACTTTTCGCTGGGACCAGTTTTTCTGGAGGTGCAATCTGGCGCCGCTCCGAGCGGCTGGCTGCGAGCCGCGCAGAACTGAAACATCAAGCCTCCCACGATGCCCTGACCGGGCTTGCAAACCGCGCTTACTTCAACGAGCAACTCAATCGTCAACTATCGAACGGACACGCCGACGCCCTCCACTGTGTGTTGTTCGTTGATCTTGATCGCTTCAAGGCTGTGAACGATACGTTCGGTCACCCGGTTGGCGACAAGCTGATCTGCTTGGCAGCAAACCGGATGCGCGATCTCCTGCCGCAATCTCTTCTGGCGCGGGTGGGAGGCGACGAATTCACCATTCTGCTGGGAGAAAATGATGCCAGGAATGCTGAAGATCTCGCATCGAAAATTGTGCAGTCACTGCGGGCACCGTTCGAAATCGGAACGACGCATGTCGTCATTGGCGCAAGCGTCGGAGCAGCTCTAGCAACCGGCCCATGTGACCCCATCGAACTGACGCGCCAGGCTGATATCGCGCTTTATCATGCCAAAGCAGCCGGCAGGAATACCCATGCGGTGTTTGGTGAACATATGGACGAACTGCTACGCAGGCGCAGGGCGTTGGAAAGCGATCTCCGTTTTGCAGTCGAGACCAGGACCCAGCTCGAGACTTTTTATCAACCAGTCTTCAATGCGACCGACGGAAGCATTTGTTCTCTCGAAGCGCTTGCTCGGTGGAAGCACCCGACGATGGGCTACATAAGTCCCGACCAGTTCATTCCTCTGGCGGAGGACATCGGGTTGATCAACGACATCGGCGCCCTTGTGCTGGACAATGCATGCAGAACTCTCGCTGATCTTCCCGGCATTTCTATTGCGATCAACGCTTCGCCGCTTGAGCTTGGTTCTCCCGGCTACAGTCTGCGGGTTTTGACGACCCTCGCAAACATGAACGTAAGCCCCGAGAGGCTTGAGATCGAGATGACCGAAACTGCAACTGCGGATAACATAATCGACCTGAAGCGAACCATAGCCATGCTGCGAAAAGCAGGCGTCCGGTTTGCCATAGACGACTTTGGAACCGGGTATTCTTCATTCTCGCGCGTGCAGAATATCGAGGTGGATCGCATCAAAATCGATAGGTCGTTTATCGGCGAAATGCACCAAAGCGGCAGCAGGGCCGTTGTTGTTGCGATGATTGGCATGGCCAGAGCGAAAGGGCTGAAGATAACGGCTGAAGGCGTTGAGACAATCGAGCAGCGTGCCGAACTTGAACGGCTTGGATGCGACGATCTTCAGGGCTTTCTGATGTCGCGACCTCTTCCTCGCCAGGACGTTGCAGCATACGTCTCCCGGATGGCTCGAACCTGAAGGGGACAGGTTACGCTGGGGCTTTGCATTCTGATGCCATGCCCCGGCAGGAAGACCCCACGCGCAGACTTAAACGCATGCGTCCACCGCTGCGTCATCGTAACGGAACTTGCTTGGCGTCGTTTCGGACGCGCTTACGGCCATCACGCGTTTAGCAGTACCGCGCTGCTGCTGCGTTGTCATTTGAGCGTGTAGGGACTGCGCGCCAGTTCCCCCTGGCCGAAGACAACGGCATCCATTATCTGACGATATCGGTCAACGCGCTGTCGGCGCCAAGGAAACGACCCATGTCTGATCTCAGCTTCATCTGGCCGCTGTCCGGCGGCCTTCTGATTGGCCTTTCCGCCGCGATCTACCTGCTGCTGAACGGTCGGATAGCCGGAATTTCCGGTCTGGCCGCATCTGCTGTCGGATGGACAGGCAGTGGAATCAGTCCGCTCGGGGTCGGGTTTTTGGTTGGCATACTCGGTGGAGCTGCCGCCGCCTTTACCTTGTTACGGCACGCAGAGTTCGCGATCACCGCCTCGCCTCGGCTTCTTGTGGTAGGCGGGCTCCTGGTCGGCTTCGGGACGCGGCTTGGTTCCGGCTGCACCAGCGGCCACGGTGTTTGCGGACTGGCACGCCTATCGCCCCGGTCCATCGTCGCGACGGCAACGTTCATGATCGTGGCGGCAGCAACCGTCTTCATCACCCGACATTTGATGGGAGTGGCATGATGACCCAGCGCATTCTCGTCTCCATCGCCTGCGGAATTCTGTTCGGCATTGGCCTTGTCGTGTCCGACATGGTCAATCCTGCCCGTGTTCTGGCGTTCCTCGATGTGACCGGTAACTGGGATCCGTCACTTGCTTTCGTGATGGGCGGGGCACTGATCCCGTCATCAATTGCCTATGCGATCCGGCGTCGTTGCAGCAAACCGGTCTTCGAAACCCAGTTCCATGTGCCGACGAGCCGCATGATCGACCGTCCGCTTGTCGCAGGCGCTGCACTGTTTGGTCTCGGCTGGGGCCTCGTCGGTCTATGCCCGGGTCCCGCAATCGCCTCTCTCGTTACAGGCCGCTGGGAAGCAGCACTGTTCGTCGCGGCCATGCTTGCCGGTATGTTTGTCCATCGCATGGTGTCGTCCCGACAGACTGTGGCAGCGCGGTCCTGATGGGACGGAGAGGGTAACTTCCGCAACCTCGATGGCATTCGAACCACCATCCCATGAACCATTGAAGGCAGTATAAGGGGTTCTTTACTCCCGCATTGTCGAGCATAGCATTTACCAGAAGCCAGTTTAGCTTCGCCCTCTCGTCCGGCCCGCGGCGCGGCCTTCTCCCGCCCACTCCGACAACACAATCATCATGCTCCAGAGACTGACGAGATCTCAGTTAAGCAGTCATTAACCATCTTCAGACGTATATTAGAATTACTTGAAATGCTTCGGCTTGGAAAGTAGTCGAGCGACGGTGGTTTGTCTTTGCAGGTCCGTCTGGACCTGCGGGCTTGGGGGATACGATGAGCATGCTTTCCCGTGTTGTCCGGACGGCGATATTTGTGCCGCTCGCCTTCAACGTTGCGTCTTGCGCGCAGACGCAGACGCGGGCGCGGACGACATCGGTCGACAGTATCGCGACCGCATCAGTCCCGAGCTCTCGGCCCGCAGTGAAGGACCGGAACACGAATTTGACCATGCAGGCGGCCGTCCGGCGGGCGGTCGACTATCAGCCATCGATCATGCAGGCGGCGGGCGAACTCAACCAGCAAGGCGCGGCGATCCGGGATGCACGCTCGGGATATTTTCCGTCGATCGGGGGCGGGATCGATGTCGGCAGGCGCAGCGCATTCGGGAACGGTTTTCAGCCGGCCGCGACAGTGACGGCGTCGCAGATGATCTACGACTTCGGGAAAGTCTCCAGTCAGGTCGCCAGTGCCACGGCAACAGAAGAAACCCGGCGCGCCGAGTTCATTGCCGTGGTCGACAACGTGATCAGGGACACCGCGCTTGCGTCCCTCGAAACCCTGAGAAACCGCAGTCTGGCGGTTGTCGCGTCCGATCAGGTGCGCGACACGAAGGAAATCCTCGAGCTCGTCAACGCGCGAACGGAACAGGGAGCCAGCACGAGATCGGACAAGCTTCAGGCCGAAGCGCGGGTGCAGATGGCCCAGACCACGGCACTGGAGATCAGGTCTCAGTCGGAGCGCTGGCAGGGCAGCATGGCGTCGCTGTTGGGTATGTCCGGGAAGATCAATCTCGGAGCGAGTATTCCCTCAGACCTCCCCAATGCCTGCTCTGCCAAAGAGCCCGATTGGGGTACGGTGCCGAGCGTCCGGGCGGCGGCATCGAAGAAGACGGCCGCCGAGGCCAACCTGCGGTTCAGCAAGGCCGATGTCCTGCCCACCCTGGCGCTTGAAGGCGGTAGCAGCATGGATCTGCTCGGAAATTCACCAGGCAGCCCGGACTATACGATCGGTCTGAAACTGACCGGCAAGCTTTACAACGGCGGCTCTTATAAGGCCCGGAGCGAAGCTGGCCAGTTCGCGGTTCAGTCCGCTGAGGCCGGCATCGCCAATGCCAGGACAGGCGCGCAGCGGAGCTGGATGGAATCGCGCACGCAGCTGTCTGGAATGCGCGCTTTGCTCACGACACTCGCCTCGCGACAGACGCTGATGCGCGAAACCCGAGATCTTTATCAGAGGCAGTTCCTCGACCTGGGAACGCGGACTCTTCTCGATGTCTTGAATGCCGATCAGGAGCTACATGCCGCACGTTTCGACGCAATCAACATCCAGTTCGATGTCCATAAGCTGAATATCGAGTGTGCCTCCGCAGCGGGGCGCTTGCGGGACATCTTCAAGCTCGAAAAGAAGCCGGGCACGGCCGCGACCGTCCTGAACGGCGGCGCATCCAGGTCGGAGACGCCAATCGAAATGGCGGTCACGATGCCTGCGCGACAAGCACTGCCGATAGAGGCAGGACCAGCTGCCGCAGAGAATGCCGAACGCGGAGCAGACGTTGAGACCGAGCTAAGCGAGGCGCTTGCCGTTTCGCTTCAAGCCTCCAGTATCGGCGCAGACATTAAGGACAAGCGAAACCGGTTCGAAGAGCTTGCTTTGCGCGGCGCTCTCTAGCCCGCAGGGGTCAAATTCGTTTTTGTCCGCCTTTCATAAACGCAAATACGCTGACCGGCATTAACCCTGCATCAACCGTCCGATGCGAGAATTAGTTATCGCTAATTGATAACGTTCTAAAATTGAGCAAGTCTTATCCCAGAGTTTCTTGGTAGGATTGACAGCAATCGAGACACTGCCGGACCAGCCAGTTCGGTATTCAACATTTTGCCCGGCGCAGACCTTTGACGGTCCGTGTCATCGCATCTCGCTGCCCATCCGCCAGGTCCGTTCAGTTTCGCTGTGACGCTCACGGCCTTAAGAGGATGTATCCATGGTTGCCGTTGTAACGAATATCGCAAGTGGTGAAAGCATTACCGTCGCATCGGGCAACATCTCTGTCCGTGAACCAAGCGTTATTCAGCTTGAGGTCGGCCCGAAAGACATTGCTGCGACCATCCGTCAGGGCGACGATCTCGTCATCCGCCTGCAGAACGGTGAGGCGATCCGAGTTGCCGATTTCTACACCAGCGGCCCTGGTGAAGCATCGAGCAAGCTGGTCCTGGTGGATGAGAACGGGGTCGTCTGGGATGGCAACCACACCGTCGGAGAAGCCGATTTCTCATTCACCGAGTCAGCCGGCGGCGACCAGTTGGTGGGTGGCGCTGAAGGTGGCGGCGATGCATCCATTCTCGGCCTTGCTGCACTCGGCGCGCTTGGAGCTGGAGGAATAGCTCTCGCTTCCGGAGGCGGCGGCGGTGGCGACGACAACGATGACTCGGACGCAGATGCAGACGCGGATGCCGACGCGGATGCTGACGCCGACGCCGACGCCGATGCGGATGCTGATGCAGACGCGGATGCGGATGCAGACGCAGACGCGGATGCCGATGCTGACGCAGATGCCGATGCTGACGCAGATGCCGACGCAGATGCCGATGCTGACGCAGATGCCGATGCGGATGCAGATGCTGATGCTGACGCAGATGCCGACGCGGATGCGGATGCCGATGCCGATGCAGACGCCGACGCCGATGCCGATGCTGACGCAGACGCCGATGCCGATGCTGACGCAGACGCAGACGCGGATGCCGACGCAGACGCAGACGCTGACGCCGATGCAGACGCCGATGCCGATGCAGACACAACCGCCTACGACAATACCGCCGTCGCGTCGATCAACCTTTCCCCCGTGGTGACCAACGTTGATATCGGTACCCAGACTTACGGCGTTGCCGTCAGCCTTGGTGGCTTGGACCTCCAGGTGCTTCCGAACGTCGAAACGATCGATTTCAACGTCGAGGAGGGCCATACGCTCGATGCACGTTTCGAACTCGACGAGGGCCTAAGTCTCGGCGCTCTGTCCGATTATCAGGTGGTCATTCAACGATTTGACGGTGTCCAGTGGACCAACGTCACAGGCACCGGCACCGGCAATGCCACACTGCTGGACCTGCAGTTGCTGGATGGTGCACCGACAGTGAGCCTGGAGGATCTTGGACCGGGCCAGTACCGCGCCTTTATCGCCTATGACGGCTTGCTGGGTGCGGGCCTCGGAAGCGAGCTGACGATCACCGGGACGGATACCGACACAACCAGTATCGGCGCCATCGCCGTAGTTGCGGCCAGCGGCAACGTCATTACCGACGCAGGTGTCGGCGGCGAAATCGACGCGGTCAATCCCGGCACCATCATTCAGAGCATCAATGCCACACCGGTGACCGCTGCAGGCGCGACCATCCAGGGAGATCACGGTACACTGATCATCGGCCAGGATGGCAGCTACACCTACACCCCGAACCCCGAGGCAGCCGGCATCGGACGGGTAGACTCCTTCGAGTACACGATCTTCGATCCGCAAACCCAGGTGACTTCGACTGCGGAACTGCATGTCCGGATCGACAGCGAGGGACAAAACCTCACCTTCTCGACGATTGATCCAACGGCGGATGCGAGCCTTGGAATTGTCGCCACGGACGACGCTGGGGCGGCGACCGTCGTGACCACTCACCCGGTGACGGAGGCCGTGAACGCCGACTTCCTCGATGTCTCGTTGGGACTGTTTGGGGGAAGTGAAACGGGAACGTTCACGGTGGCCGCCGGATCCGTGGCAACGGTTCAGATCGGCGCGGACACAGACCAGCTTCTGGGTCTCCTCGGGACAACGACGATCGCCGTCGAAATGCAGCAGGCTGACCTCAGTTGGACGGTCGTCGAAACCAGCACAGGTGCCAATCTGGCCGAGCTTGCCGGTTTGCTTGGCGGCTCCACAGGCCTGGAACTGCAGGACCTGGACGCGGGCAACTACCGCGTTACGGTATCGCAGGATGGCGTGAACATCGGTGGCAACATCGACGTTCAGCTCGCCACGTCGACGAGTGACCTCGGAACGGTCATTTCCGATGGCGTAGTCGCGGCAGTCGGCAACGTTCTGGACGGTGATACGCTCGGCTCCAACTTCACCAACTTCCAGGTGTCCAATGGGACAGTGTTTGTCGATCCGGCCGCCGCAGGTACCGTCATCGTGGGTGATCACGGCACGCTCAGAGTCTCTGCCGATGGCAGCTATTCCTATGAGCCGAACGACACACTCGGCCTTGATGGAATGACCGACAGCTTCACCTACCGTCTCGTTCATCCCAATGGAGAGGTCGTTGAAGCAGAGTTGACGATCCTCATCGACCAGGCAGAGCCCGTCGCCGGAACGTCGATGATGATGGCGGCCGATACAGGCTCTGAAGCTTTGCAGCCGAGCATGCTGACGTCCGCGTTCGCAGACGTCGACCTCCTGGATCTCGATACCGGAAGTCACGGCCGTTTCGGCGATCTGACAGACGTCATCTCGCTGGATGGTGTGAGCACCGAACTCGGTGAGTTCATCGATCTCGGGAGCGTCAGCGTACTGCCGATCGACGTTGGCCTCCACGAACTTCTGAGCGGAGACCAGGGCCTTGTCGTGGACGGTGACCTTGATATCGGCGGGCTCGCCGGAGCCGACGGTGTTGCCGACCTGCCCGAGTTTGCCGGCAACCTCGTCCCCACGGTCTTGGAGGACACGACCGTGGACCTGCTGGACGGTTCGGCCGCAGACAGTGTGCTGCATGGCGGCTTGCTGGGGGGAACTGTGGGCAGCCTGCTCGACGACGACGCTCTGCACCATGCCGGTACCTCAGTGATCTAGCCCTCAGTCGTGCTGCTGCCGGTTCTGCGGCAGCGGCACGACACCCGCTCGCCCGTCGTTTGCAGACGCTTGAAAGGCACGGCATTGACCCAAGCAACACCTCAGTTCGACGTCGTGCAGCAGAACCAGGCGGACGGCTGGATCGAAATGTTTGAGCAGGTTGCCCGGATTTACGGACTGGGCTTCTCGATCGAAGCGGCCCGCAAGGCTGCGGCGGCTTATTCGCTGGAAGACCAGGCGAAATACGTCCAGCGGCTCGCGCAAAAATTCGGGCTTCGTGTGAAGCTGGCTCAACCCAGTCTGGACATGATGACCAGCTGGAGGCTTCCCGTCATCGTGCAGCTCAAGGACGGGTCGGTTGCAACGGTTGTCGCCATCGATGCGCAACGCAATGGCGCCGTCGTCTTTGCCGGCGACAACGGTCTGAAAACGACGCTGGCGATCGATGTGCTGTGTGCCGAGGCAACGCTTGCGGCCATTCCTAGGCCGGCACGCTCCACACCTGACTCGAGGGTAGACACCTATATCGCCCCGCATGACGAAAGCTGGTTCAGACGGTTCGCGCTCGGTGACCTGCGCCCCTATGGCTATGTTCTGGTGGCATCCCTGATCGCCAACGCGCTGTCACTCGCCGGCGTCATCTTCTCGATGCAGGTCTATGACCGCGTTGTCCCCGCCAACTCCATGAGCACCCTTTATGTGCTGTTTGCAGGCGTCATGCTCGCCGTGCTGTTCGACTTTGTCGTTCGCAAGATTAGAGGTTCGATCATCGATATCCTCGGCAAGCGCTGTGATCTGCGACTGTCCGACCTGATCTTCGGCCACGCGCTGCGTGTGAAAAACAGCGTCCGCCCAAGATCGACCGGAACATTCATTGCTCAGTTGCGGGATCTTGAGCAGGTCCGCGAGGTGTTCACCTCGACCACCGTTGCCGCGGTCGCGGACCTGCCGTTCTTCTTCCTGTTTCTGGTCATCTTCTGGTTCGTCGGCGGGATGCTGGTCGTCATCCCGGCGGTCGCACTCGTGCTGCTTGTCCTGCCTGGAATTCTGTCACAACGAAGACTGCACCAGAGCGCCAGCGCCGCAATGCGCGAGGCATCGCTCCGCAACGCGATCCTGGTGGAGAGCATTCAGGGCATCGAAGACATCAAGATGCTGCAGGCGGAGGAGCGCTTCCAGCAGAAGTGGAATAACTACAACGCGGTCAATGCCGATGCCCAACTGAAGATGCGCGTTCTGACGTCGTCTCTGACCGGCTGGAGCCACAGCGTTCAGACGAGCGTTTACGCGTTCATCGTATTCTTCGGCGCACCGATCGTCATGGCTGGGGACATGACAACGGGTGCGCTTGTTGCCTGCTCCATTCTCGGTTCCAGGATGATGGCGCCGATGGCGCAGCTCACCCAGGTTCTCAGCCGTGTCCAGCAGGCAAAAATCGGGCTGAAGAGCCTTGACGCGATCATGCAGATGCCCGTCGACCATCCGGTCGCCGAGACACGCATATCCATCTCCGCCATTGCCGGAACCTACGAATTTCGATCGACCGCGTTCCACCACGCGGAGCCTGCCGGTAAACCCGCTCTGGTGCTGAGAAGCCTCAAGATCGCCGCCGGCGACAAGATTGCCGTACTGGGCAAGAACGGTGCAGGGAAATCAACTTTTCTGCAGGCGCTTTCGGGAATGATCGAGCCGAGTTCCGGCGAAGTCATGCTCGACAATATTGCGCTGAGACATATCGATCCGTCGGATCTGCGCCGTGACGTGGGGCTGCTGACCCAGAATTCCCGCCTGTTCCACGGGACCCTGAGGGAGAACGTTACGCTCGGTGCCTCCAACGCCTCCCAGTCCGCAATCCTCGACGCGCTATCGATTGTCGGTGCCGACGAATTTATCCGCGCTCTGCCGAAGGGACTCGACTACCCGTTGCAGGAGGGCGGCAACGGGCTGTCCGGCGGGCAGCTGCAGGCTCTCCTCCTCGCCCGCCTGCTGGTGCGCGATCCCAATGTCGTCCTCCTCGATGAGCCGACAGCCGCGATGGACGAGGCGACGGAGCGGTTGTTCATATCGCGCTTCCAGACCTGGTCGCGCGACAAGACGGTTGTCATCGCAACCCATCGCATGCGGGTTCTGGAACTGGTCGACAGGGTGATGGTGTTCGACAAGGGTCAGCTGGTGCTCGACGAGGCAAAGGCAGATGCGATGACGACGCTGAAGGGCATAAAGCCGCTCGCCCCAGAAAAAACAGTGCCACCCAAACTGGTTCCTGTTCACAACACGTCTGGCGGGATTTGAAGACATGGCAGAGATCTCGAGCGACAAGGCTTCGGACTACGGGTGGGCTTTCGGTGACGAGGACGATGTCCAGCTGTCAAAGGCAAAGACCGTCATTCTTTTGGCCATGATCCTCCTGACAATCGCGACGGTTTGGGCTCATTTCGCCATGCTTGAAGAGGTCTCCACCGGCGCGGGTCGTGTCGTTCCGATCAGGCGCGAACAGGTCGTCCAGTCGCTTGAGGGGGGCATCGTTTCGGAGCTCTTTGTTCGCGAAAACCAGATTGTAGAAACCGGCCAGCTTCTGGCGCAGCTGGATCCGACGATCACCGAATCGGATGTCGGTGAATCATCGGCCAAATACCGTGCCTCGCTTGCGGCCGCCGCACGCCTGACGGCCGAGATCAACCGGACAGCTTTGACCTTTCCGACCGAGCTGAATGTCTATCCGGATCTCATCCGTTCGGAAACCCAGCAATTCGAGGCGCGGACGACAAGCCTTGAACAGTCTCTGGAATGGATGGAACAAGCGATCGTGCTGGCCAAACGCGAGCTGGAAATGAGCGAGTCGCTTGCCAAGATCGGCGCCGCCAGCAATGTCGAGATCATCCGGCTGAAGCGGGAATTGGTCGATCTTGAAATGAAGAAGGTCGATATCGCCGCCAAGCAGAACCTCAGCGCCCGCGAGGAACTCGCCAAGGCAAATTCCGACATCACATCGCTGTCCTCGACCATCAAGGGACGGTCCGACAGCCTGCAGCGCCTGACGCATCGCTCACCGGTTCGGGGCATCGTCAAGAATATCGAGGTGTCGACGATCGGTGGCGTCGTGCCGCCAAACGGCAAGCTGATGGATATCATCCCGCTCGACGACGAGTTGCTGATAGAAGCGCGTATATCGCCACGCGATATCGCCTTCATTCACCCCGATCAGCGCGCCAGCGTCAAGATCAGCGCCTATGACTACGCCGTCTATGGCGGGCTGGAGGGACGGGTAACTACGATTTCCCCCGATACCATGCGCGACGAGGTCGATCCCAACACGTTCTATTACCGTGTGTTCGTGCAGACCACCACAGATGCGCTGGTGACCGCGCAAGGGACGCGCCTGCCGATCGTTCCGGGCATGGTGGCAACCGTCGATGTCAACACGGGCAGCAAGAGTGTGTTGGACTACTTGATCAAACCCTTCAACAAGGCGCGCGAGGCGCTGCGCGAGCGATAGGTGACCATGCCCGCAGAAACTTTCGGCCTTGCGCGGCTGGATCGCCTTCGAGACCCTGTTCGGCAGGTCATCCAACCACTCGACGCACCGCATCCGGCTTATGTGCTGTTTGTCTCGATCAGCGACGGAGACAGACGAGCGTCCGTTGCAACGGTCGGCGCCGACAGTTTTGACGCAGTCTGGCAAAAAGCTTTAAGCGCCGCCGGCGACCTCCTGGACAGCCAGAGGCTCGACGGCCGTCTGTTGCGGATCGACTGGCCGGTGCGGATCGAGAAGATCACGGTCGAGACCCTCCACAAACAGCTTGGTCGCACCAAGAGAAACTACTTCCGGCTCGGACTGTCGCTGGACAATCAATTCGAAACCGCGTTCCTGGACAACGAACTGAACGCCAACGCCATGCTTTATGGTGGCAACAAGGTCGAGCACTGCGTTCTAAACGAACGAAACTTCGCGCTCTATGCGAAGACACGATTTGGAAAAGCGTTCGAAACGGATTTTGCCGAGGCGAGAGCGCTCTGGGCGTTTACAACGAGCGGTTTTTTTCTCGATGAGGAAGGCCGACACCACCGTCTTTGCGGCGAAGGTGCGGGAATTGGTCAGCGCGAAGGTCATCCGCTTGATCGTGCCATGCTCGATCGCCTGATCGACTCCTCATCCAGCTATCTTGCGTCTCAGGTCAAGCCGGACGGCGCGTTCGTCTACGGCTATCACCCGTGCTTCGACCGCGAGATCCGCACCTACAATGTCCTGCGCCATGCAAGCACGACCTATGCAATGATCGAAGCTTACCAGGTAACGAGGGATAGCAAGACGAGAGCGGCAATAGAGCGCTCGCTCGGGCAGCTAACCGGTCATCTTACCCGGATCGCAAGACTGCCTGATGGGGCCGAGGCCGCCTTTCTGATCGACGTCGGTTCGGAGATAAAGCTCGGCGGCAATGCCGTCTTCCTCCTGGCGCTCGCGAAATATACAAGTGTCATGAGCGATAATCGATATCTGCCGCTGATGGATAAGCTCGCCACCGGTATCGTTCATATGCAGGACGCAAAGACCGGTGAATTCCGCCACGTCCTGCTTTACCCGGACCTTTCCACCAAGGCCGAGTTCCGCACTGTCTATTACGACGGCGAGGCCGCCTTCGCGCTGATGCGCCTTTATGCGCTCACCCGCGATATCCGCTGGCTCGGCGCGGTTGAAAAGGCTTTCGAGCATTTCCTGCGCCGGAACTACACGCAATATCACGACCACTGGCTGGGTTATTGCGCCAACGAACTGACGCTGTTTCGGCCGGAGGAACGCTATTTCCGCTTCTGCGTCGAAAATGTCAGCACCTATCTCGATTTTGTCGCCAATCGCATCACCACCTTTCCGACACTGCTGGAACTGATGATGGCAACCCGGCAGGCGCTGTCGCGGATTGCTGACCACCCGGATCTGGTTCCGCTCCTCGGCGAGATCGACCTTGCAGCGTTCGAGGTAGCGCTCGAGAAACGCGCTCATTACCTGCTGAACGGTCATTTCTATTCGGAGGTGGCGATGTTCATGCGCAACCCAAGGCGGATCATGGGTTCGTTCTACATCCGCCACCACGCGTTTCGCGTCCGGATCGACGATGTGGAACACTATCTGTCCGGGCTGATCGCCTATCGCGCGTATCTGAACGAGAAAGAGGCGTTCAAATCGCTGGTTTCTCGCCAAGGAGGAGCCGGGTCATAGTACGGCTCAGCAAGGGCGAGTGGCGTAATGATCGGTTAGTCGCGCGGTGACATTTTACCATATCAAGAATGACCATTGGGGAAGCTCGAACAGCTCGAGATAAAGGATCCTCAGAAACTAGCGACCCTAGACGTGGAAATATGATATATTTTCCATGTTCTATGCCATGGGATCGAATTGTCTTGAGACGTGTCTACATCCATGCACTCCTTGCCTATGCGGCCTTCTCCATCACTGACGCTAGTGTAAAGGCCGCCGGCGGCGGCCATTTGTCGGTCTTCCAGATGGCATTCATCGTCAACGTCTTCGCAGCTCTGGCCGTTCTCTTCACCCGCCATCCCGGCGAACGATGGCGCGACTTCTGGCGCACCGCCCATCCTCTTGCCGTGCACGGCCGCGCGATCTGCGGCGTTGTCGCCAGTCTTACAGGTGTCTACGCTTTCACCGCGATCCCGCTGGCGCAGGCCTACGCGCTGGTGTTCATGGCGCCCCTGTTCGTGACCATCATGTCGGCACTGGTGCTGAAGGAGCATGTGGGGATGTGGCGCTGGTCAGCCGTTATCATCGGCTTCATCGGCGTTCTCCTTGTCGTGAAGCCGGGCCACGAGGCATTCGAGGGCGGCCATCTTGCCGCGATATTCACCGGCCTCGGCACTGGCACGGCGGTCATCATTCTTCGGCGCGTTAACGGCAAGGTTAAGACAACGAGTGTTCTGGGAACACTCATCGCCTACCTTCTCCTAGTCAACGCGGGGGTTATGCTCATCCACGGCGCCAGCGTGCCGACATTGAAGGAATGCGCCCTGCTGGCGCTTGCCGGCATGTCTTACGGCCTTGGTCAATGGGCCTTCGTGTCGGCCACGCGCCACGGGAACGCTACCCAGATCGCGCCAATGCACTACTCGCAGCTGGCGTGGGCTGTGGTCTTCGGCGCATTGATCTTCGACGAATTTCCCGATGCCGTTGCGCTTGTCGGTATCTCGATCATAATTTTCGCTGGCCTCTTGACGGTCTTGCGCGAGAAAATGCGTGGCACGAGCGGTCCGATAGGTCAGGCTGCAACCGTTGACAACGCCGACCTCGGGAACGATGCCGCGGAAAATTATCCACCACCCATTCCCAAATAAAATATTTGATATATCATGTATCGTCTATCTGAGGCGCAACAGGGATGGTCGTGCAGAAATGATGGGCAAGCCGGTGTTCGGGGTCGTGGCCGACGATCTCACAGGTGGAATGGAAACTGCCGCAATGCTTGTCGCGCACGGCGTCGACTGCGCATTTGTGACCGATCCTGAGGCTGTGGATACCATCGGCGATGTCGACGCTATCGTCGTTGCGCAGAAAACCCGCGTCATTCCGGCGGCACAAGCCGTGGCAAGAACCGAGAGAGCGGCCCGAGCATTGCTTGCGCGCGCCACACGCCAAATCTTCTTCAAGTATTGCGCAACGTTCGACTCGACCGATGACGGCAATATCGGCCCCGTGGCTGACATCCTGATGGCGACCACCGGCGCGCCCTATGCCGCCTTCTGTCCTGCCTCGCCGGCACTGAAGCGTACAGTCTACAACGGGCACCTGTTTCTCGGCAGCCAACTGATTTCTGAATCCCCCAAGCGGCACGATCCACTGACACCAATGACCGATCCGGACCTCGTCCGCGTGCTGCAGCGGCAGACGAAGACCCGAGTCGGGCTACTTGCCCACCCCGCCGTCAGCGAGGGCGGCACGAAGCTCCGGCAGGCCGTCGCCGACCACGCAGCAGAGGGCATCCGCTATTTCATTACCGATACGATCTACGATCGTGATCTCGACGCCATCGCCGAACTGACCTGCGACTGGCCTCTAATGACCGGCAATGCCACAATCGTCCAGCACTATCCGGCGCTGTGGCGACAAAGAGGTCTCCTGACCGGCGAACCGCATACGCGCAGCCTTCAGCCTGTGTCAGGCAAGGGTGTCGTGCTGTCTGGCAGTTGCGCCGAACGGACACTCGAACAGCTCGCCGACTTCGAGCGGTCGCATCCCGTCCTGCGGATCGATCTAACTGACATCGACAGCGCCGAGTCCGCGGTCGATGCAGCCCTCCGTTGGGCGCTGCCAAAACTCGAGACCGGCCCAGTCGGACTGTCGACATCCGCCGCGCCAGAGGCCGTTGCCGCTGCGCAGGCGCGGTACGGCAGGGATGGCGCTGCGGCGCTTGGCGAAAAGATCGTCGGCGACCTTGCCGTCGCCTTCCATGGCGCCGGCGTGCGGCGGTTCGTCGTCGCCGGTGGAGAAACGTCCGGGTCCGTCGTCGAGCGCCTCGGCATCCGCGGCCTGAATGTCGGTCCCTATGGCGGCCCGGGCGTCGGCACGGCAACCACGAACGGTGACGATCCCGTCGCTTTCTGCCTGAAGTCCGGCAAACTCGGCCCTGTCGACCTTTTCACCCGGGCGCTGGCGTCCATGAAGAACCCGGAGTAAATCGTATGAACGAGATGGACCTGCGAAAGACGATGCTCGACCTCGTCGCGAAGCTGGAAGTCAAGGGCTTCAATCACGGTTCGAGCGGCAATGTTAGCTGCCGCATCGGCGACGACATGCTGGTCACACCGACCGGTGGCAACAGCAGCAACATGGCCGTGGAGCAACTGGTGCGGCTGGACCGGAATGGCGACAACGTCGGCAATGGCATCCCGTCCAGCGAATGGCATATGCATCAGGCAATTCTACAAGCCTATCCGCATGTCCAGGCGATAATTCATACCCATGCGGACTGCTGCGTGGCGCTCTCCTGCCTCGCCAGGCCAATCCCTGCATTTCACTACATGATCGCCAGCTTCGGCGGCACGGACGTGCCATGCGCACCCTACGCCACCTTCGGCACGAAAGCGCTGGCGGATGGCGCCGTCGCGGCGCTGAAGGACCGGAAGGCGTGCCTTCTCGCCAATCATGGCATGATCGTTGCCGCCGCTTCCTTGCAGCAGGCCTTCGACCTGACGGTGAAGCTCGAGACGCTTGCCCGCCAGTACATTCTCGCCCGTCAGGCCGGCGAGCCTGCAATCATTCCCGACGACGAGATCGTACGGGTTCTGGAACGCTACAAGGGCTACGGCCGCAGCCGGTTGCCCGGCTGATCGTAAGGGGAGGATGCACCATGGAGATCACCGGCACCTCTAAGATCATGTTCGTACTTGCCGATCCCGTGGACCACGTCCGCGCCAGCGCCGTGCTGAATGCCTATTTCGCCGAGATCGGTGAGGACCTCGCGACATCGCCGCTTGCCGTTCGCCCGCGGGACCTCGGCACCGTCGTCGACGCGATCCGCTGCATGGGCAACGTCGTCGGCTTCGGCGTCACTATCCCGCACAAGGTGGCGATCATGCCGCTGCTAAATGAGGTCACCAACCGGGCCCGGATGATTGGCGCCGTGAACTTCGTCCGGCGAAGCCGTGACGGCTGGCTGGTTGGCGACAATCTCGATGCACCAGGCTTTCTTGCCGGCCTCGACGCCCACGGATGCTCGGTCGAAGGCAAACGGGTTCTGCAACTCGGCGCGGGCGGTGCCGGCCGCGCCACGGCAATGGCAATTGCAGAAGCCGGCGCTGCGGAACTGCGGATCTCCAATCGTGACGAAGCGCGCGGCCACGCTCTCGCCGACGCGGTACAGGCCCTGTTCCCGGCAACAAGGGTATCGGCCGGACCCGCTCCGCCGGAAGACTTTGATCTGATCGTCAATACAACGCCACTCGGAATGAAGCCTGGGGATGCGGTCCCGGCAGAGATCGGCGGCATCGCCAGTTCTACTGTGGTTTACGACATCATCGTCAATCCGCCAGTGACCAGGCTGATGGATGCGGCCTGCGCGCGCGGTGCTGTCACCATCGGCGGAAAAGCCATGCTCGACGCGCAAATGGCCCTTGTCGCAACATTCATTAAGCAGTAGCATTCCGATATATCAAATATCGAACGGAGTTCGCCACGTATAGGTACAATGCTAATCGCATTCTGAAGGGTCTCGCGCCCTGAGCCAAGCCAAACAAAAAAAGTGGGAACAGGCTTCATTGACTATGGCAACAAACAGAGCACCGGCGGCTGGCGCGTCTATCCGCATAAGTCGTCTTGAGAAGCGCTTCGGGAGCGTCTTCGCCGTCAACGGCGTCGACATCGAAATCGCTGCAGGAGAGTTTTTGGCGCTGCTCGGACCAAGCGGCTCCGGCAAGACGACGATCCTGATGAGTGTGGCGGGTTTCGAGTTTCCCACGAGCGGAAACATTGTCGTCGATGAGGAAGACCTCACCTATCTCCCCGCGAACAAGCGCAACCTGGGAATGGTATTCCAGAACTACACGCTGTTTCCGCACATGTCCATTTTGGACAACGTTGCCTTTCCCCTAAAGATGCGTGGCATGGCGAAAGCCGAGCGACACGCCAAGGCTGAAGAAGCGCTCGCCACCGTACGCCTCGCCGGTTACGGGGAGCGCTTTCCAAACCAGTTGTCCGGCGGCCAGCAGCAGCGGATCGCGCTGGCTCGGGCAATCGTCTATCGCCCCCGTGTCCTGCTGATGGACGAGCCTTTAAGCGCTCTCGACAAGAACCTTCGCGAGGATATGCAGCTTGAAATCAAGCGCCTGCATGCCGAGCTCGGCATTACCGTGATCTTTGTCACCCACGACCAGAGCGAAGCGCTCACCATGGCGGACCGGGTCGCGGTGCTGAAGGACGGCAAGATCCAGCAGATCGGACCGTCGCGCGAGCTTTATGAGCGTCCAGCCAATCTCTTCACCGCCGGATTTATCGGCGAGATGAACTTCATCAACGTCACGGTGGAAAGCATCGTCGACACGATGACGGTCCTGCTGCCGTCGGGCGAACGCTGGACCGTTCCGGCCGCTGCGGCCGTCGACACAATGCAGACTGGCCAGAAAGCCGTTCTCGGCTTCAGGCCCGAGCGCTTGGCTCTCGGCACCGGTGTTTCCGATTACTCGCTGCAAGTCACCCTGTCTGACGTCGTCTATGCGGGGGCCGCCCTGCTGCTGATTGGCACATTGCCCGACGGAACGGAAATCCGCGCTCGCCTTCCCGGCGCTTCCGATCTCGCCGCACTGACACGCGGCGCGACAGCGACCTTCAGCGTTCCGAAAGAAGCGATCCTGCTCTATGCCGAGGGGACAAAGTGACCAGTCGCACCCGATCCCAGTTCTGGCATTCTGACGGTCGACGCCTCAGCGGACTGGCAACGCTGCTGCTGCTGGCGCCGTTCTTCGCCATCATCGCATTCGTCTTCCTCTACCCAATCGCCCAGCTTCTTTACATCAGCTTCATGGAACCGGCCCCAACACTCGATAACTACGCACGGGTCGTCACAAATCCGGTCTATGCGCGGGTACTGATGCGGACCGTGTGGACTGCTGTGCTGGTAACCGGCCTTGCCATCTTGCTCGGCTTCCCGGTCGCCTACTTTATGAGCCGCGCCCGCGGCACCACGGCTGCCCTGGTCGGCGCCTGCGTCATTCTACCCCTGTGGTCGAGCGTGCTGGTGCGTACTGCTGCGTGGTCGTTCCTCTTCCAGCGTGAAGGCTTAGTGAATTCCGGCCTGATCGCTGTCGGCATCACATCAGAGCCGCTGAAGCTTCTCTACACGCAAGGAGCGGTCGTTGTGGCGATGACTCACGTGCTCCTGCCGTTCATGATCCTGCCGATCTTCGGATCCCTGCGCGCCATTCCCAACGACTATCTACGCGCCGCAGCAGTTCTGGGCGCGTCGCGGTTCGCCACCTTCCGAGAAGTGATCCTGCCACTCAGCCTGCCGGGCATCGCCAGCGGCTCGCTGCTGGTATTCCTGACCGCACTTGGCTTCTTCATCACACCGGCACTGCTCGGATCGCCGCAGGAACTGATGATCGCCACACTTGTCTCGCAGCAAATTCGCGAGGTCCTGGACTGGCCGTTCGCCTCGGCACTCGTCGGCGTCCTGACGCTGTTCGTTACCCTGCTCGCAATCATCTTCAGCAAGACGCTCCGGTTCGATCGTTTGATGGGGGCGCAATCATGAAACCACCCGTCGACAAAGGCTCGCTGGCTCTCGGCGCATATGTCTACGCCGTTCTCGCCTTCATCATCATTCCGCTGGTCATTGTCATCCCGATGTCCTTTGGCACAAGCGACTACCTGGAGTTCCCTCCACGCGGCTTTACGCTGAAATGGTACGAGGAATTTTTCGCCAGCCGCCAATGGCGCAACGCCATGTGGCTCAGCGTGCAGGTTGCCTTCCTCACCGCGATCTCGGCGTCGGTCATCGGCACCGCGGCGACGTACGCCATGGTCCGCGGAAGGAGCAGTCTCGCGACGCTCTTCCAGATCCTGCTGATCGGCCCGATCATTGTCCCGCACATCGCGCTGGCGGTCGGTCTCTACCTGTTCTTCCAGTCGATCGGGCTGTCCGGGACGGTTCCAGGCTTTGTGCTTGCCCACACCATCCTGGCGCTTCCCTTCGTCGTGTTCACAACCGCCTCTGCACTTGGGAAGGTGGATGCGAACCTGGAAGCGGCGGCGATGAGCTGCGGTGCGAGCCGTTTCAACGCTTTCCGTTTGATTACGCTTCCCCTCATTCTGCCGAACGTGGTGAGCGGCGCGCTGTTTGCCTTCATCATCTCCTTCGATGAACCGGTCGTTTCCTTCTTCCTGTCCGGTGTCCGCTACAAAACCCTTCCGCGACGGATGTTCGAAGACATCGAGCAAAACCTGACCCCCATCATTCCGGCGATCGCCACGCTGCTGATCGTCCTCTCCATAATAATACTCGCCGTCGCCTTCCTCATGAGGTCGCGAGCCAAAACCTGACTGGGAACCACGCGTAAAACTGAAAAACAAGAGGAGAACCATCATGCCGATACAGAACTGGAAATGGACCACCGCAGCGATCACAATCGCCGCAGGAATAGCCGCCACGACGCCCGCCGTCGCGCAGGAACTGGAGGAGCAGCTGGTCATCGCCACGACAGGCGGCCTGATGGGCAATTCGCTTGCCAAGTATTTCTACGAACCGTTCGCCGAGGCCAAGGACGTTGAAGTGGTGCCCGTCGCCATCGAGGTTCCCGACCAGTGGGCGCGTGCGGAAGCGATGACGCGCACAGGAAACGTCGAATTCGATATCGTCACTGCCACCGGCCCCGATCTCGTCGCGCGCACTAACATGCTCGAGAAGATTGACTGTAGCCAGCTTCCCAGCGTGCAGAAATTCGGCGTTGCGGATGCTTGCACGCCCTACGGCGTCGCCCGGACCACCGGTGGCATGCTGATCAACTACAATACCGACGTGTTCAAGGACAAGGCGCCGAAGACCTGGGCGGACTTCTGGAACGTCAAGGACTTCCCCGGCCCGCGCGGCCTGCCTGACACGGGCGATCGCGACTGGTGGGTTCCGGTCGCCGCACTTCTGGCAGACGGAGTGAAACAGACCGAACTCTTCCCGCTCGATCTTGAACGCGCGTATAAAAAGCTCGATGAAATCAGGCCGCATGTCGCGGTCTGGTGGAAGACCGGCGACCAGGTGCAGCAGATCATGCGCAACAAGGAAGTCGTGATGACCATGAGCTACTCCGGCCGCGCGCTGGCAGTGGTCAAGGAAGGCGCGCCGGTTGCCATGTCCTGGGACGGAGCCATCCGCGACACCGGCTATATGGCGATCCTCAAGGGTGCGCCCGACAAGAATGCCGCGCTCGCCTATCTCGACTACTTCTATGCCAATTCCGAAGCGCATGTGCCTTTCATGCGTGACGTGAACTACGCGACCGGCAGCAAGACCGTCTACGACCAGCTGAAGCCGGAGGAAGCCAAGCTCTTCGCGACGTCGCCGGAGAACTACGAGAAGCTGGTGAAACCCGACTTCGAATGGATCGGCGCCCATCGCGACGAACTGCGTCAGCGCTGGACAGCCTGGCTGACCCGCTAATCGCTTTAAAACGGTCAGTCACAACTGCTCCTCATCGCCTTCTCCCCGTTCTGTGGGGGGAAGGCCCAAATGCCGATAAGCAAATACATACGACTGCAACGACAGGACGATTTCCATGGATCACACCAGTGACCCGAAGGCGCTGCGCTATGTCATCGACCCGCAACGGCTCGATCTGGTGGAGGAGTTCCGCGACAGCCCGCTTGGCGTGCATGGGGCCGAACTTCGCAAGATGCTGGCCAAGATGCGCTGGGGCAAAGCCCAGGGTCGTCTCGTGCTGGTCGTGCTGGAGGCCGGGAAGGCCTGGCGCCTGTCGCGCATTCCCGAGCGGCGCGGCGATCCGATGCCTTTCGTCGACGAGCGCATCTTCACCTCGCTGGCCGAGGCGGAATGGCATGTCTTCAAGATCCGCTGGCAGGCCATGACGGGTGCAACATTACCCCCGGAGTATCAAGGTGATCTATAAGACCAACGAGTATCTCGGCTACCCCGACCGCATCAGCGTTCCGGCTGGAGAAACCGTCAAGTTCCAGCTGTCGAGCAAGCGAGACGCCGTTAAGGTCGAAGTCATGCGCCTTCGCTGCGGTGACGTCGACGTCAACGGACCGGGTTTCAAGTACGACCTGATGAACAGCACCATCGATGGCGTCCATACCTGCCTCGACCAAGAAATTCGCCCCGGCTCTTGCGCGGTGATACATCACGGTGGCGCACTTGTTCCGAGCGGCGACGCATGGTCTTTCGGCTGCTACATTTATCCGACCCGCATCGCCGACAACGCCCGCGGTATCATGGGCAGCTGGTGCGAAAGCACCGCCGAGGGATATGCGCTCGAACTCGATGTCGAGGGCCATCCCGTTCTGCGCATCGGAAGCCTTAGCCTGACCCTCGACGTCAAGGCGCGCGAGCGTGTCTGGTCCTTCATCTCCGCAACAATCGACTTCGCAAAGAAGACTGCAACGCTGTCGCTGATCGTGCCTGCCGACGGCACGCGTCCGGCTGTTGCCCATGCCGAAACTTTCGACCTTTCTATAATGTCGGCATTCGACAGCGGCCTGGATTTTCTGATCGCAGCGCATCATCTGGACGGCGCGAAGCGTTACACTGCCCACTTCGACGGCAAAATCGAGGCGCCGCGGGTTGTGTCGCTGGCGCTGGATGCGGAAGCGCTGCGGGTCTACGACTGCCAGCCGCGTACCGGCACTGCCGCTTCCGGTCTCGTCGCCTCCTGGGATTTCGGCGACGGTATCACCACGCTCTGCGTCAAGGATCTTTCCGCCAACTGCCTGCACGGCCAGCTGCACCAGTTGCCCCGCCGCGGCGTCACGGGCTTCTTCTGGTCGGGTGCGGTTCATGACTTCCGGCTTGCGCCGCGCGAATACGCCGCCATCCATTTTCACAGCGATGACATCTACGACTGCCAGTGGCAGACGACCTTCTCCCTCGATGTGCCCGAGGAGTGGCGCACCGGCGTCTATGCGCTGCGGCTGACGCCCGCCGGCGACGAACCGGAGCCGGACTGCGAGAGCTACGTGACGTTCTTCGTCACGCCCGGCAAGAAGACAAAGCGGGCCGATCTCGTGGTCGTGCTCTCGGTTGCCACCTATCTGGCCTATGCCAACAGCGCGCTGCGTCTCTATCAGGTGCATTTCGAGACGCTGATGGAGCACGTGCTGTGGCTGCCGCTGGACGATGTCTACATGCAGGAGCATCCTCAGATCGGCCAGTCTACCTATGACAGCCATGTCGATGGATCCGGCCGCGCCTATTCGTCCTGGCTCCGTCCGGTGCTCAGCATGCGGCCGCGCGGCTACTGGTTCAACCTGATCAACGACACCCATATTCTCGACTGGCTCGAGGAAAAGGGCGTGGCCTACGACATCATCACCGATGTCGAGCTGGACCGCGAGGGTGCCCGGGCGCTCAAACCGTACCGGGCGATGATGACGCCGACGCATGCCGAATACTACTCTTTCAACATGATGAACGGCATCATGGAGTACCAGAATGCCGGCGGTCGCCACGTCTCGATGGGCGGCAATGCCTTCTACTGGCGCTGCGGCTTTCATCCCGCGGCTCCGGCGGCGCTCGAAGTGCGCCGCGGTATGGCCGGCACGCGCACCTGGGAGTCCGAGCCGGGCGAAGTGCATCTGGCAGGTACCGGCGAACCGGGTGCACTCTGGCGGCACAGCGGCTTTGCGCCACAAAAACTGGTCGGCGCGGGCTTCTCGGCCATGATCAACGACACCTGCACCTACTATGTGCGCATGCCCGACAGTGAGGATCCGCGAGCGGCCTTCATCTTCGAAGGCACCGGCAGACACGAAAAATTCGGCGATTTCGGCTTCCGCTATGGCGGCGCCGTCGGCAGCGAGATCGACCGTCTCGACTACGAGCTCGGGACGCCGCGCCACGCGCTGCTGCTTGCAACCTCCGAAGGTCTCGGCGCCGGCGCACTTCCGACACCGGAGGAGTTCCGAACCATGGTCGACGGGCTCGACGGCACCCAGAACGCACTTGTCCGCGCCGACATGGTGTTCTTCGAGACAGCCAATGGCGGGGCGGTCTTCGCTTCGGGCTCGATCACGTTCGGCATGTCGCTGGGCTACAACAACTACGACAACAATATCAGTGCCATCACGCTCAACGTCGTGAAGCGGTTCCTCGACCCGGAACCGTTCGTCCTGCCGAGTTTGGCATAGGCGGAAATGCCAGGTCGCACATGCCAGTGCGGCCTTTCGAACCCGGCGGCATCGACCGCAAATATCGCAAGAGACCTTTACCAATGGCAGACAGACCGGAATTCCAATCGCCTGAACTCGGCACCATGAATGTTGCGCCCCGCAAGGTGCGGCCAATGTATGCCGACGATCACTGGAACAGCCAGCCATGGTACGAAGCGCCGCGCGAAGATCCCGATATTCCCGAGGTCTATACCTACACAGATGCGATCTCCTACGATCCGGGCGACGAGGTCACCTTCCACTCGACCTCGACCGCCAGGACATGGCGCATGCAGATCTATCGTGACGGTTTGCACCCGGAGACGGTGCATGAGGTCGAGGCAATCAACGGCGTATTTTCGTCAACACCCAAGGATGCCTACCGTAACGGCTGCAACTGGCCGGTCAGTCATCAGTGGACGCTTCCGGCAGACCTGAAGTCTGGTTTCTACCGGGTCGTCTCGACCTGCGAGAGGCCAAACGGCATCAAGTTCGTGCAGCACCACTTTTTCGTGGTGCGCCCCACGGACAAAACCCGCCGCGCCAAGATCCTGATGGTCCTGCCGACTGGCACCTGGACATCCTACAATGACTTCGGCGGCGCCAACCACTATTTCGGCGTCGAGGGCGAAAATCAGGACCAGCCCTCGCCCGTCCTCTCGCTGGAACGGCCCTGGACGCGCGGGATCGTCTGGCTGCCAGCGGGCGCCCCGCGCATCTGCGCCGATCCGGCGCCGGAGATGGGTGATGCACCGCGATACGCAATGAAGGAATGGGCCTACGCCAACGGTTTCGGCCAGTATTATGCGGCTGCCGGATGGGCGCAATACGACCGTCACTTCGTGCTTTGGGCCGAAAAGGAGGGGTTCGAGCTGGACATGATTACCCAGACCGACCTGCACTACCGACCGAAACTGCTCGACGCCTATCCTTGCGTCACAATCATCGGTCATGACGAATACTGGACCTGGGAGATGCGCGAGACGATTGAGCGCTATGTCGAAGGCGGTGGACACCTCGCTCGCTTCGGCGCCAACTTCCTCTGGCAAATCCGGCTCGAGGAGGATGGCAAACGCCAGATCTGCCACAAATTCAAAGCAAGCCAGAAGGACCCGGTCGCCGGCACGGACAAGGCGCACCTGCTCACCAGCGCCTGGGAAGACCACACCGTGAAGTGGCCAGGCGCCTCCACCGTCGGCGTCAACGGTGCGCACGGGATGTACGCATCTTGGGGTGGTTTCGCCCCGAACGGCCAAAAAGGCATGACCGTTTACCGACCGACCCACTGGGCATTTGCGGGGACCGGACTGCACTATGCCGACATCTTCGGCGACAAGCAGCATATCTTCGCCTACGAGGTGGACGGGCTGGACTACACGTTCCGCCACGGCCTCCCCTACCCCGTCGAGGTCGAGGGTCAACCCGACACGATCGAGATCCTTGCCATGTCGCCGGCGGTTCTCGCCGAAGACGAGCCAGAAGGCGAAGGCTTCCGCTACTATGTGCGCGGCAGCGACCATGAGGGCCTTGTCGAATGCGTGACCGGCGAAGTGACGCCGGAGGGGCTCGCCAAATACAAGTACGGTTCCGGCATGATGGTGCACATGACCCGCGGCAAGGGCGAGGTTCTAACGGCCGCCACCTGCGAATGGGTCATGGGCCTGAAACGCGGCGATCCCTTTACCCAGCGCATCACGCGCAACATCCTCGACCGGTTCACGGCCCGCTGAACCGCACTGAGGGAGCCGGAACAATGTCAGAAATGAACGATGGCTTAGGAGCGCCTTATCGATGAACAGTGCCATCAGCCGTGAACGACAGCCCGCCGCCCGCATCCGTGATGCAGCTGAACTCGCGCGCATCGCCCGGTTACTCCGGCGTGACGTGATCAATCTCGTGGCGCCTACCGGCCAGGGCTATGTCCAGCAGGGACTTGGTGCAGCCGATCTCTTTGCCGTCCTGTATTTCGCCGAAATGCGGATCGATCCGACCGACCCGAGGTGGCCGGATCGCGACCGCTTTCTTCTCTCGACGGCGCATAACACTGCGATCTTTTACGCGACGCTTGCTGCGTGCGGGCTCGTCGACCGAAATCTGGTGCGCGACTACTGCAAGGACGGCTCCGTATTCGAGGTCAACGCGTCGGAGCGGGTCGGCACGGCGATCGAAGCAACGCTTGGCTCGCTCGGACAAGGCCTTTCGGTTGGCATCGGCATGGCGCTGGCAGCACGGCGCAGGAAGTCGGACAGCCGCATCTATGTGGTGCTTGGCGACGGCGAATTACAGGAGGGCCAGCTCTGGGAGGCTGCCCTCTACGCTGGCAGCGCCGGTCTCTCCAATCTCTGTCTGATCATCGATTACAATAGCATGCAGGTCGAAGGTCACATCGACAAGGTAGTATCGGTTGAGCCCGTTGCCGAGAAGTTCAAGGCATTCGGATGGGCATCCGAGAACATCGACGGACACGATATTCCGGCATTGCTAACGGCGCTCGATCAAGCCCGTGGTCGGGACAGGCCGACCTGCCTCGTGGCCACAACGATTGCCGGCAAGGGCGTGCCTTCGCTCGAAGGGATCCTCGCACACAATCTGAAACTGCCAGCCGACGTCGCCGAGGAAGCGCTGGTCGCACTTGCTGACGCAAAGGAACGCACATGAAGAGCAAAGATCGCGGATCGCTGGAAGTCCTGGACTTCAACGCGCGTGGTGGGTCTGCGGCAACTGCACGGAAACACTACGGCGAAGCGCTATTGCAGGCCGCGCGCGACGACGAACGGATTGTATGCCTGACGGCGGATCTGACACTTCCAACGGAGACGGACCTGTTTCGGGATCAGTTGCCGGAGCGCTTTCACCAGGTCGGCATCGCCGAAGCCAATATGATCGGCATCGCCGGGGGCTTGGCCCGGTCCGGCGAAATCCCATTCGTTCACAGCTTTTGCGTCTTTGTCACCCGTCGCTGCTACGACCAGGTGGCAATGCAAGTCGCCTATCCACGCGCCAACGTGAAGATCGTCGGCGTCATTCCCGGGTTGACGACACTGCTTGGTGTATCCCATCAGGCGATCGACGATATTGCCCTGATGCGCGCTTTGCCGAACATGACGGTAATCGAACCGAGCAGCCCGGACCAAGTACGTGCATCGGTCGCCGCGATCGCCAAGTATGACGGTCCCGTCTACCTTCGGCTAAAGCGCACCGACGGGACGGAAAGAGCCGGTGAAACCGCGTCTGAATTCACCATCGGGAAGATGCGGGTGCTGCGCGAGGGCAGAGAGGGTCTGATTGTCGCCTGCGGCATGATGGTCGACATCGCACTGTCGGCCGCTGACGAACTGAGCCGCGAGGGCGTCGAAATGACGATCGTTGACATGTCGACGATCAAGCCGCTCGATCCCGACTTGATCGACCTCGCCCGACGAATGCCGCTCGTGGTTACGGCGGAGAATCACTCGATCATCGGCGGGCTTGGCAGCGCGGTGGCGGAGATGCTGATGGAGAGCGACGTGTCGTCGAAATTCCGCCGCATCGGCGTCCGCGACACGTTTGCGGAAGGCGGCACCACGCCATTTCTCTTCGAGAAATATGGACTATCCGCAAATGCCCTAGCCGCGACGGTGCGGCAGACGCTGGCGCAGCAGGAGCGATGACAGGCGCTACAAACTTTGCAGAGTCATGGAGTGGGTGGCGGCAGGTAGCGGGTACCGCCGGATTTCTCCAGCAGGCGCACTAGGTTTTGGCCACCCTCCATCATGTCTGCCTGAATGGCCTCGCGTACCTTGTCCGCACGACGCTGCCGCAAGTACTTGAGGACGGAGAGGTGCTGATGCTCGTTCGGGTAGGTCGGGGGAGCGCTCGGGTAGTGAAAGTTCAAGAGCGGACCGTTGCGCATCCAGATATCGTCTAGTATGGCCAGGACCTCCGGCAGTTCGGACCCCTCGTACAGGCCGCGATGGAACTGCCAGTTGGCGCGCACGGCATCCGACCACCGCTGCTGCTGCTCCGCGGCAATCAGTTCGGCGTGGATGGCCTCCATACGATCGATGTCTGCTTCCGATACACGCGTCGTCGCGTGTTCCGCCGCAAGGCCCTCCAAGAACAGCCTGACCGTCCGCAGCTCGATATACTGCTTGGCGGTCATGTGGGACACGGCGATTGAACGACCCGCCTGCATTTCTAAAGCTCTGGCGCGAACGAGCTGCATTAGGGCTTCGCGAATCGGTGTTTCGGACACATTCATCGTTGCAGCCAGATCGCGGATCTTAAAGCGATGGCCCGGCCAGAAACGCCCTTCCATCAAAGCCTGCCGAAGGTTGTTGTAAACCAGTCCGGTGAGGCTATCACGTGCGACTGGTCCAACACCAATCGCGTCTGTCGCCCGATCCGATTCACTCATCTTATTCCCCATCACAGCCGAACCATGCCAACCAAGCCACGGACTATATATAATATACGTGGAGGGCGCAGGTTGTTTCAAGCTTCGGCGGCCGGAGCGTTGATTTGGGTGCAGATGATGCCCTGCCTCCCACGATTCTCTCACCATTTGTTATGATACGTCGGCTGCACGAGACAGGGGTACTGGTTCGAATTTCTCTATTAAATATTGTTTGCTACCGACATATATGATATATCAAATTATCAGATGGAGTTTTCGATGTTAGAGCTGGTCAGGATGCACGACGCCGCGTTGCGCGCACGTGCACAAAAAGTCGTTCCTGGTGGAATGTGGGGACACCTGAATGCCGCAAAGCTGCCGGACAGATATCCGCAGTTTTTCAGCCACGGCGAAGGTGGCCTGCTTTGGGATGTCGATGGCAACCGCTATGTTGACTTCATGTGCAGTTGGGGTCCCAATCTCCTGGGTCACAAGCATCCCGAAGTCGAGGAGGCGGCCGAACGCCAGAGGCGCATGGGTGATTGCCTCAACGGACCAGCTGAAGTCATGGTCGAACTGGCCGAACTCGTAGTGGATACTATTTCCCACGCCGACTGGACAATGTTCCAGAAGAACGGCACCGACGCGACTACAACCTGCGTCACTGTTGCTCGCGCGGCGACCGGTAAGCGGAAAATCCTTGTCGCCAAGGGCGCCTATCACGGCGCAGTTCCGTGGTGCTCTCCGTCGCTCATCGGCGTAACGGCAGAAGATCGTGCTCACCTCGCCTACTACACGTTCAATGATATTGAATCGCTCGAAGATGCGGTCAATGAAGCTGGTGACGACATTGCCGCGATCGTCGTCTCGGCCTATCGCCACGACATGAGTTTTGATCAGGAACTGCCCACTCAGGATTTTGCCAGAGCCGTAAGACGGCTCGCCGACGCCAAAGGTGCGGCCGTTATCCTCGACGAGGTTCGCACCGGTTTCCGTCTTCATACGGCCGGCAGCTGGGAGCCGCTTGGCGTCAGTCCCGATCTTTCCGCCTGGAGCAAGGCAATCGCCAACGGTTACGCCCTTTCGGCGGTGACCGGCAGTGACTGGCTGCGCAAGGCGGCCTCGCAGGTGTTCGTCACGGGCTCATTCTGGGCTGGTGCCGTGTCGATGGCTGCCGCTCTTGCAACGCTGAAGGTGGTCCGCCGCGACAACGTCCCGGACAAGATTGCACGGCTTGGTCAAATGCTGCGCGATGGTCTGGAAACACGTTCACGCCAGTTCGGTCTATCGATCCGTCAGTCAGGCCCCGCGCAGATGCCGACCGTTCTGTTTGACGACGACGCCGACTTCGCAAAAGGATATGCGTTCTGTAACGCAACCCTTGCCAAGGGGGTGTACTTCCATCCCCGGCACAACATGTTCCTTTGCGCGGCCCATACGGAAGCTGACATCGCCGACGCTCTCGAAGCCGCCGAGCACGGATTTGCAACTGTTGCCAAGACCGCTCCGAATTAGCTCGGCGTGCCTCATGCGGCGTTGCAACGGTTACAGCTCGCTCGAGGCGCACTGAACGATCAACCAGAATGGGCTCGCTTCGAGAAATAGCGACAAGGCGGCCGCTTCACTCCCGATATTTCCGCATGAAGCGGCAGTCGATGCGATGCTTCCATTTGGCCACCCAGCGGCCGGCCACGGCTATGTTCCACTTGTCGGCAATGGCCCGCCCGTCGGCGAGAGAGATCAGTGCCAGCCACTGCCGTTGCGGTTGATAAGAAAGCGGGGCTTCTCCGCAGAGGCTGCGGCGGATGTTCTCGGCCAGGACCGGTCCTTGGCGCACGGCAAACACGCCGGCCTTTGGACGGGGGCTCGGCAGAGATGCGACGTCGCCGGCAGCGAAGACATCCGGATGCGAAAGGGATCGCAGCGTATCATCCACGCGAATGAAACCGTTTTGGTCGAGGAGAAGGCCGGTCTCGCGCAAGAAGCCTGGTGCGCCGCTCGACGTCGTCCAGATGACCTGATCTGCTGCGAGCCGCCGCCCATCACGGGCGATGAGTTCAGCGTCGTGGAAAGCGACGACATCGAACGCGGGGTGATGGGCGATGGCCGCCCTTCGCAATTCCCGCTCCAACAAATGCCGCGCCCGCCGACTGCGCTCCGGAACCGGCTCCGCTGCCCGTCCGACGAGTATTATGCGGATGTCTCGTCCGGAAAACCGGCGTCTGAGCGCAAAGGCGACCTCCACGCCTGCCACCCCCTGCCCTACGACCGCGATCGTTGAGAGCCGTCCTTCTGGGGCCAGCGCATCGAGCCGGGCAAGGCGATCGGCAAAGCTTGCGATCGGCTTTACGGAGATGCCGGCCGATATGCCGTCGGGCAGTATAGGGGTGGAGCCGATATCGATCGAGAGCAGCCCGTAGCCGAGGTTTTGGCCGCTCGCGACTGAGACCACCCGGCGTTCCGGGTCGATAGCGGTCGCCGTGGTTTCGGCAAAGGCGCCGCCAGCGCGCGCGCACAAGGTCGCCAGATCGATGTGGAAATCGTCGAAACCGTATTCCCCCGAGATATGGCCCGGAAGCATGCCGGAATAAGGCGCATAGCGCGATGGCGAAACCAGCGTGATCTGCGCGCCGAGACCCATCTGCCCCAACAGGCGCACCACCTCGACATGGGCGTGGCCACCACCGAGAAGCACGACCGGGATTTTCGCGTTCGCCTCAGTCATGAGCTGCTCCCTTCATGCCAATACGATGAACGGGACCGCCAGCGGCCTCGGCATCCGCTTCGTCATGGGTGACAAGAATGACCGGCAGGCCGGCGGTTCTTGCACGCTCGAACACGAGGGTTCGCATCTGGGCGCGCAACTCCATATCGAGCTTGGAGAAGGGCTCGTCGAGAAGCAGCAATCTCGGCCGGGAGACGAGAACGCGAGCAAGCGCCACCCTGCCCTTTTGCCCGCCGGAGAGCGTGGCCGGGTCCCGATCCGCAAAATCTGCAAGGTTCATGTCGGCGAGAATGTCTGCCGCGATCTGCCGGCGTTGGCGGCGATCTCGCACATCTGCCGGAATGGCGAAGGCGACATTGGCGCCAACAGACATATGCGGGAAGAGCAGCGGGTCCTGGAACAGGATCCCGGCGCGACGGGCTTGCGGCTCCAGCGACAGGAGATCGACACCATCGACAAAGACGGTCCCTTTGGCGTCGAATACAGGATCGAGAAACCCGCCGATGAAGGACAGCAAGGTGGATTTGCCCGATCCCGAAGGTCCCATGACGGTGACGACTGAACCGGGAGGAACGTCCGCGGTCAGCGCAATCAGGCTGACATCACCCAGACGGATCAACACATTCGAGAGGGAGAGGCCATTGGTCGGCTGTCGCTGGACGATCATCAGACCCTCATATCCCGGCGGTTGCGGTGGAGCGCTGCGGGGATCAGCGCGAAGAGCACGAAGGCGAGGAAAGGCAGGATGGTCTGCAGCAGGGCATAGACTCCGATGACACGGCGGTTGTTGCCGGAGGCTAGAGCGACGGCCTCCGTGGTGATGGTCGAGAGCCGCCCCTCCCCGATCAGGAGGGTTGGCAGATACTGCCCAACCGAGACGGCAAAGCCAAGGGCAAGTGCTGTCAGGATCGGACGGACCAGCATGGGCAGGCGGATCGACACGAGCACCGACAGCCGTGACCGGCCGAGTGCTGTCGCAATGATCTCGTAGCGACGATCGAGCGCGCGCCAGGGATCGGCGAGCGAGAGAAAGACATAAGGCAGCACAAAGACCAGGTGCACGAGCACGAGGGCTGTCAGCCTGTAATCGCCGCCACCACTACCGATGAAAAGCAGCTGCAGGCCGAAAACGAAGGTGATCTGCGGCACGATCAGCGGCAGGTAGAGCATCAACAGCGCCTTCTGGCTCACGCGGCGTCCCGTCTGAATCTCCCGCTCCAGGCAGCCGACGGTCAGCAGGATGGCCAGCAGCGTCGAGGCGAGACCTGTCACCAGTGTCGTTACGAGCGGATCGCCAATGCGCGGCAAGGCACTCATCCAGCTCCTCGGCGTAAAACTCTGCGGCAGGATATCGGGAAACTGCCACAGACCGGCGACAGACCAGATGGCCAGAATGGCGAGGCCTGCGAAGACGGCTCCGCCGATCAGGCCGACGACCAGGATCGACGCGCGGCGCAGCAACTGGTCGCGAACGAACCGCCATCCCCTGTCCCGCGATGCGCGGAGCAGGACCGCAGCGACCCGCTCCAGCATCAACCACAAGAGCAATCCTGCCAGGGTGACGCCCAGTTGCAGGACGGCACCGGCCGAGGCGAGGAAACGCACGGACAGATCCGGATCGTTCATCCACTGGACGAGCCGGGTCGCGAGCGTGCCGGGCAGGTTGGGACCAAGGATCAGCGCCACATCCACGACCGAGGACGAGTAGGCGATGACGGCATAGACGGCAAAACGGATCTGCCGGTAAAGCGACGGCCAGAGCAGGTAGACGAAGCCCGCAATACGCCCATAACCGAAGGAGGCTGCAAGCCTTCGCGCAGCGGAAAGCTCCACCTGCGGCAGGGCCGCCAACGTGACCAGAAACAGGAACGGTGTTTCCTTGATCACGAGGCCCGCGATCATCGTCAGCCCCATCGGGTCATGGGGGATAAGAATGTCCGGCGGCCGATCAATGCCAAAGAGAGGCGCGACGAGGCGAATAAAGAAACCCGATGGCGCGATCAGGAAGGCGAGCCCGAAAGCGGCCGCCGCATGGGGCACGGCCAGGAGAGGCGACAGCAGATGCTGCAGGCGTGACAGCGTCGGTGTGCCAGCGTAACTCGCAACGAAGATCAGCGTGATGCCGAGAGAGATCAGCGTGGCGGCAAGGCTGGTTGCTACACTCAAGACTGCCGCTGTTGGCAGACCCGGTGTCGCCGCAAGATCTCGAAAGGGTTGCAGGCTGAGGTCATGTCCGCCGAGAGCGGGCAGATAGCCGAAGGCCGGCAGCAACGTGCCGAGGACCCCGAAGGTGATCGGCAAGACCAGAATGCCAAGCGTGACGGCAACCGCACTCCTCGGAAGAAGTGCGGTCAATCCGTTCAAAAAAGAGCGATCGGTCGCCGGGGCTGTCACAGCTCAGTTTCCGCTGGCGTAGCGCAGGCGCCATTCGACCTCGATGCGCTCCATCCAGCTCGCATGCGGCTCGGCAATCACGGGGCCGAGCTTGTCCGGCGCAAGGGTGGCTGCGCCGAGGTCGAGCGCTTTGAAGGCGGCACGATCCGGTTCCGGCAGTTTTGACATGGCGAGAACGGTCGGATCACCCCAATAGGTCGGGTCCTGCTTGCGAAGCTGCGCTTCAGGCGAGATGAGGAAGTTCGCCGTCACCAGCGCCCCCTCCTTCGCAGTGGCATTGTAGGGAATGGCGACGAAATGGGTGTTGCCGAGCGTGCCTTTGGAGAAGGCGAAGGAGCGCACGGTCTCGGGCAATTCGCCGGCCTTGATCCCGGCAGAGGCTTCCGACGGATTGAAGGCGAAGATGATGTCCAGTTCGCCGTCGGCCAGCTTTTGTTTCATATCCGAATAGTTCTGCGGGAATGTCTTGCCCGAACGCCAGGCTGCCGGATGCAACTGGTCGAGATAGGCAAAGAGCGGCTCGACATCAGCGTTAAAAGTCTCTTCGCTGACCGGCTTCGCCAGTTTGGAGGGGTCGGCGATCACCTCGCTCAAAACCTGCTTCAGGAAGGACGAGCCTGTAAAATCCGGTGGCGCGGGATAGGAAAAACGGCCTGGGTTCTTCTTCGCCCAATCGAGAAGCGCAGTCGCGTTGTCCGGCATGGCGAAGGCTTCGGTGCGCGCGCTGTCATGGAAGAAAACCATCTTCGCGCCACCCCAGGGGCTTTCAAGGCCCTCTGTCGGCTCGGTGAAATCGGTGAGGATGGTCGGCTGGTTTTCGACATCGACATAGGCCCAGTTGGGCAGCGAGCTTGCCCAGCCGGGGGTGAGGAGCAGCCCTTGCTGCTTCATCGAGACGAAGTTTTCGCCGTTGATCCAGATGAGATCGACCGAGCCGCCGTCATTCTTGCCGGCGGCTTTCTCGGCGATCACCTTGGCGACCGCGCTTGCGGTATCCTCAAGCTTCACCTGCACCACGCTCACCCCGTAGCGTGACTGCATCTCGGCGCCCACCCATTCGAGATAGGCGTTGATGTTTTCCGATCCGCCCCAGGCGTTGAAATAGACCGTCTGGCCGGTTGCTGCCTTCTCGACGGCTGCCCAGTCGGAAAGCTCGGGGCCGGCGGCTTTCGCCGGAAAGCTACTTGTGGCTGCCATCAAAGCGGCGGCGAAAATCCCTGTCATCAATCGCATTCTGTGCCCTACTCCCTGAAAGTCGACCGCCTGACGCTGACGCGCTGCGGCTCCTGTTTGAATTACGTCTTCGAGATGCGCCGGGTTTCATGCTTTCTTGCCGGGACCCATTTGTCGTCGCGCGAGCGCGGCCGCAATCTCCTCGCTTGGCTCCGAATCAAACGTGGCGCCCGCCATTGCAGTCAGCTCATGGGTAATGCGCATTTGTTCGACGAAGGCCCGGCATCCCCGGCAAATCGCCAGATGTAGCCTGATGTTGAGCCGCGGCCAGAAGCCGAGATCGCCGTCGATCAGAAGGCTGGCGCGCTCGACCACTTCATTGCATCGAAACATGGCTCAGCCCTCCCCGGATGTGGTAAAGTGAACGCTCATTGCGAACTCCTGCGCTTGGCGATCTGCCGCACGAGCGTCGGGATCAGCGCCACCAGCGCCAGCGCGAAGAAGGCGAGCGTGATATCGCGCGTCACGAGATCCGAAATCTGCGCTTGCCTTCCGCTCGCCTGCGCGGCGACCAGCACACTGTCAACTCCCTGGCCGAGATAGGCATAGGCGAAAGTGCCGGGCAGGATGCCGAAGAACGTGGCGGCTATGAACCGCCCGAGGCTGATGTCGAACAGGGCAGCCGCGATATTGACGACGAAGAAGGGAAAGACCGGAGCGAGACGGATGACGAAGAGATAGCCGAAGGCATTCTCCCGGAAACCGTCCGCCATTTTCTTGATGACGCCATCAACCCGGTGGCGCAGAAAATCGCCGAAGGCCGAGCGGGTGGCGAGGAACAGGATCGCCGCACCGACCGTGGCACCAACAGCCACCAGCGCTCCCCCGATCATCCAGCCGAAGAGGAAACCACCGAAGATGGTCAGCACGGACGCTGCCGGAAACGAGAAGGCGACGGCCGCGGTATAGACGAGCAGGAAGATGACCGCCGACCAGAGGACATTGGTGTCGACGTAACTCCTCAAAGCCTGCCGTTGTTCGGCAAGAAATCCGAGGCTGAGATAGTCCTGCAGGCCGAAGGCATAGCCGAGTGCGAGGCCGGCGATGACGACGACCAAGGGCATATAACGCCACATGCTACCTTTGCCGACAGCGCCCTTCGAGGTGGCGGGCTCGTCATCCGGCGGCGCGCCGTGTTGTGGGGAACGGCTGTCAATCATGGCGGTTTCCGTGAAGCTGCGGCACGCCTTGTGGGATCGGATGTACCGACGCGACAGATCCCGCGTGGTCACTATGGCTTGATAGGATCGAATGCGGCTGGACTTTGAAGGCGATTGTTTTGCTAATGACGCCTGAGCTGAGGCTGGGGGCAGCATGGCGCAGGTTGATTGTGATGATCGGGCTCTGGCGCTGCGTCTCGTCGAGGGGGATGCGGCAGCGTTCGAGTTGCTCTATCGTCGGCACAATGCCGCGATGATCCGCCTTTGCAACGGCATCGTCCGCTCGCGTGTCATCGCGGAAGACGTCGCGCAGGACACCTGGGTCACAGTGCTCGACCGCATCGATCTCTTCGAGGGGCGCGGATCGCTTGCAAGCTGGATCTACACTATCCTGATCAACAAGGCGCGCAGCCGCGCCAGACGCGAAGGCCGCACGGTGTCCTTCGACGATTTTGGTGTCGACGGCACCCTCAACGACGCTTTCGACGGGCGCGGCCACTGGCGTACCATGCCCGCACTTTGGGAAAACCTGACGCCGGAACGCCATGTCGAGGGTCGAAGCGTTCTGCAGCATGTGGAAGCCGTCATCGAAACTCTGCCTCAGGCGCAGCGCGCGGTGCTGATCCTGCGCGGCCAGCAGGAGCTCGATCCGGCGGAGGTCTGCACCCTTCTCGACATTTCCGAGGGCAATATGCGGGTACTTCTGCACCGAGCGCGGCTGACGGTGCGCAACGCGCTTGACCGGCTGAATGCGGATCTCTGAGAGGGACACGGCGTGGCTCATCGATCATCTCCGGAAAAGGCGACCCAGCCCTGGCGCCAGCGGATGACGGTCGTCACCCCGCAAAGCGCGGCAAATCCATAGGCAATCAGCGGGAAATGCCAAGGCAAGAGGCACATGGCGATGAAGACCGCGATCGTCTCGAAGCCTTCGGCGAGACCGCCAGCGTAGTAGATGCCCTTGGTGGGAAATTCCGGGGCCTCGCGGCAGAGTTTCGCCGCAACTGCCGAGAAAGCGAGGAAGGACGAGCCTGTGCCGACGAAGGACACGATCAGCACCGCTGCGGGCAGCGCATTGATCTCGGGCACCGCAACCGCGAAACCGAGCGGGATCAGCGCGTAGAAGACCATGTCGAGCGCGATGTCGAGATACGCGCCACGATCCGTCGGACCATGCAGGCGGGCAACCGCACCATCGAGCCCGTCCAGCGCCCGGTTCACAAGGATCAGCAGAAGCGCCACCCAAAAGTAGCCGAGGCAGAGAGCGGCGAAGGCGCCGAGCCCGCCCCCGAAACCAACGAGGCTGATCTGATCTGCACGAACCCCACGATGGGCCAGAAACGCAGCGATGGGCTGCAGAGCTGCCTTCTGCAGCGGCAGGATCTTGGCGTCGATCATCCGCGCCTCCAGGTCTGGAAGCGTTCAAGCAGCGAGAGCAGAAACCCGTTGATGTGATTGCGGCGCCACTGGCCTGCCACCATCTTGTTGGCCTCTGCCAGCGTCGGGTAGATATGGATCGTGCCGAGGATCTTGCCGAGCCCATGGCCATGTTTCATGGCGAAGACGAATTCTGCAAGCAAGTCGCCGGCGTGCTCGCCGACAATGGTTGCACCCAGGATCTTGTCCTTGCCCGGCACGGTCAGCACCTTGACGAAGCCGCGGGCGGATCCATCAGCGATCGCGCGATCGAGATCGTCCAAGCCAAAACGCGTCACCTCATGCGGAATATTCTTCTGCCTGGCATCGTCTTCCGAAAGCCCGACACGCGCCACTTCCGGATCGGTGAAGGTCGCCCACGGAATGACCGAGTAATCGGCCTTGAAGCGCTTGAGATCACCGAACAGCGCATTGATCGCCGCAAACCAGGCCTGATGCCCGGCGACATGGGTGAACTGGTAGGGCCCTGCAACATCGCCTGCCGCCAGGATGTTCGGATGAAGGGTCTGGAGGTATTCGTTGGTCTCGACCACACGATCGACCTTGATGCCCAGATCTTCGAGCCCGAAGCCCTTCAGCCTCGGGGCGCGTCCGACCGCGACGATGATCTCGTCAAAGCCGATGCGGAACTTGGCCCCGTCCTTCTCGACCTCGATCCATTTTTCACCGGCATCCGCGCCACAGGCGACCGCCTTGTGACTGGTCAGCACATTGACGCCGTCCGCCTTCATCGAGGCTTCGACGACCCTGGCCGCATCATCGTCCTCACGCATCATCAGCCGTGGTGCCATCTGGATCTGCGTGACCTCGGAGCCAAGTCGAGCAAAACTCTGCGCCAGCTCGCAGCCGATCGGCCCTCCGCCCAAAACGACGAGCCTCTGCGGCACAGAAGGGCGATCGCGGAGCCGCTCCCACATGGTATCGGATGTGAGATAGCCAATTTCGGCGAGGCCCGGTATCGGGGGCACAAAGGCCTGGGCGCCGGTCGCAATGATGATCGCGCGCGTCGTCAGACGCTGCGTGCCGCCTTCGTTCAGGGAAATTTCCACCGTCCAGGGATCGATCAGCTTTGCGTAGCCTTGCAGGACGTCGACGCCGAGCCCCGTATAGCGTTCGACGCTGTCATGCGGCTCGATTTCGGCGATCACCTTGTGGATCCGCTCCATCACCGCAGAAAAAGGCACCTTCGGCTCGACCGGCTCCAGGCCATAATGGTCCGCATGGCGCATCTGGTGCGCCACCTTTGCGCTCTTGATCAGGGCCTTCGAAGGGACGCAGCCATAGTTCAGGCAATCGCCGCCCATCTTGTTCGCCTCGACCAGCGTCACCTTCGCCTTGGCGGCGGCAGCGATATAGGCCGACACCAGCCCAGCGGATCCGGCGCCAATGACCACCAGGTTGCGATCGAAACGCTTCGGCCGCGTCCAGGTGGATCGGGAAAAGCCCTCGTTCTGGTCCATAGATTTCGTCTTTCCACCCGCAATATACGTTGCTTCAGGAAGACGCGCAGGAATCCACATTGTTACAAGGCTGCATCAAGATTTCCTGTGATGAATGGATTTTCCGTTCAGAACAGCGCTATTACGCGATGCTGGCTTCGCTCGTCACGCTTGAACAACCGCAGCTACAATCCCCCAACCGCCTCTGCCGCGGCTTTTACGCGCTCGAAATCCGCCGGCAAAGTCAGTCCATGTTTGGCCCGCTCAAGGGCCTCCCTCGAGTGGCGTATGGCATTTTCGCGATAGCGATCATGTTCAAACGTCGCGAGAATTCGCAGCACTTTCTGCAATCTCAGCCCGACTTCGACAACGCCGGCGCCGTCCCGCGCGATCGGTGTGAAGAGATCATCAAACAGATCGTCAAGGCTGATTGCCGGCACGTAGACATTTGGATACGGCACTTCATGCTCATCCTCCCCTGTCGTTTCGTTCCAGACAGCCAGAACGCGTACTGTCCGCGTGAGAACATCGATCGCGGTACCGGGATCGTTGGTGGCCGCCGAAAGGGCGCGAGACGCAATCTCCGACAGAACTGCAGCGCCAAATCGCGGGTCCTGATCATAGGACCTGGTATCGCCCACCGTGAAACAGCGGGAGATTGCCGTTGTCTCCTCGGCGTCATCGGCGCCGTCGATCCACGCAACCGGCGTCGACGGATCAACAAACTGACCCGGAATCATGTGAATGTATATCTGCGCTTTCGCGTCGGTTGCGATGCCGGAAAGGGCGCCGGTATCAAGGTGCTGCACATACCCTATCCGATCGACAAAGACCGGTCTCGCCGTGGCCGGAATGGTCTCTGCAGCGCTTAACCGGCTTCCGCCGAGATACGGTTGCTTACGCCGGGACCGCATCGCCTCTATGGTGACCTTTTCCACTCTCTCGGTCGTTTCTGTGACACGCCCGAGCCTGGAAAGGTGGTCGATCCAACGCAAGAGCGTGACGACAATCAGCACAATCACGGCAACTGTCACAACAAAGAGAACGACGCGACCGCGGTCGCCGTAGGCGCCGGTGCTCAACGCGATGATCCCGACAAGACTGAAGAGGAAGGAGCCGATGAAGGTCGCGAGCACGTTCTGCGTCGTGCTGTCCTCCATGACCAGCGTGGTCGCGCGGGGCGTGACGTTGCTGGTTGCAGCCGAATAGGCCGACACCATCGTGCTGAGAGAGAATGTCGTGACTGTCAGCATACTTGAGGCAATGATGCCCAGTATATTATCGACAGCGTCAGCGCCAATCTTCGTGGGAAGATCACCTGGAATGAACGGACTGGCGACGATGGCGACAAGTGCGGTGATAATGGCAAGGATGGAAAACAGACTTGCCCGAAACCAGATTTTCCGGACCAGTTTCGACAAAAGCCAAACCCAGCGTGATGTCATCGGTATTCTCACTCTTCTGGCTCATCGCGGGCCGTCTCTTGTCGACGTCTCAGGTGTACGCCTTTGCCTGCCAAGTTGGGATTAATCAGGTCGCTCGTCAGTCTTCAGCGACAGTTGGTGTCCGCTTTGGAGCTCAACCCACGTCGCGGGACCTAGGATCAAGCGTCTGCGAACAGACCGCCTTCCGCTACGATGAGCGTCGGACCTGTTATGGTAACAGGCGCGCCTTGCAACGAGGCCGCCCCCCATAACAGCTATATTCCGGATGGATGTTCTGGAGCACTGTGGACCAGCTGAAACTCCGGCGAATGCACCAGGTGAAGATAGCGTTCGAACTGCGCCAGGACGTCGCTGATGAGTTGATCGCGCGACATCCCCATCACGTCATACCCGCGATTGCCGCTCGAGAAATAGGTTCGTGCCTCGAAGCGAAACTCAGGCTCTCCGGCCCGCACAGGCGTAAAACTCGCGACGCGCTGCTTTGTGGGTGTGACACCGTAGACAAAGTCACGAACATCTTGTGCGGGTGAGCGCAGGACGATCGCTCCGTCCGTGTCATCGACCACCTGCGCATGCCGTCCCCGGGAGGTCAGTTCCTGCGCGACCTGATCAAGGGCTGGACGCACATACGTGTCGATGAAGCGACGGACATCGGCTTCGGTCGCGGTGGCCAGCATCAGGGCCAGTCTCCGCTGCCAGGTCTGCCCGGATGCCGGCTGGGCAGCCGGAAGAGTGGCGCCGTTGTGCGCATCGCGCTGTGCAAGGTCCTCTCGCATGCCCAGATACAGCGAAAGGACAAGACCGAGCATGATCACGGCAAACGGCAGCGCGCTGGCGACAGTGGCAGATTGCAGCGCTGTCAGGCCACCGGCGAGCAGCAGGCACCCCGCCACGAAACCCTCCATAACGCACCAGAAAACCCGCTGTCCTGTTGTCGTGTTCGTCTCGCCGCCGGCTGCAATGGAGTCCACGACAAGCGCACCCGAATCTGCCGAGGTGATGAAGAAGATTGACACCAGCAGAACCGCGAGCGTCGAGGTAATTGCCGGCAGCGGCAGATACTCGAAGAACCGGAACAGCCCCACTGATACGTCATTGGCGATAGCCGCGCCGAGAGCGCCGTTGGCGATGCCGGTATCGATAAACATCGCTGTATTGCCGAACACCGTCATCCAGAAGAAGGTGAACCCGGCGGGAATAAAGAGGACGGCGACGACGAATTCCCGCACGGTTCTGCCGCGGGATATGCGGGCGATGAACATGCCGACGAAGGGCGACCAGGAGATCCACCAGGCCCAGTAGAACAGGGTCCAGGCATCAACCCAGGGCGTCGGCTCATAGGCGTAGATGTTGAATGTGCGCAGGACCAGCGTGTCGAAATAGAGACCGAGGTTCTGCACGAAATCCCGAAACAACAGGCTGGTCGGACCAACCACGAGAACGAAGATCATCAACAGGATGGCAACGATAAGATTGGTTTCCGACAGGATGCGGACGCCCTTGTCGAGGCCGGTCACGACCGACACGGTCGCCATCGCGGTCACGACTGCGATCAACGGCAACTGCACAGCGATGCCGATCGGAACGCCGAGAAGATGGTTGAGACCCGCATTGATCTGCGAGACGCCGACACCGAGCGACGTGGCGATCCCAAACATCGTGCCGACAATCGCAAAGATATCCACCGCGTGACCGATCGGACCATCGATACGGTTTTTGAGAAGCGGATAGAGGCCGGAACGGATCGTCAGCGGCAGGTTGTAGCGATAGCCGAAATAGGCGAGCGACAGGCCGACAACGGCGTAGATTGCCCAGGCGTGGATCCCCCAATGGAAGAAGGTCACAGTCATTGCTTCGCGCATGGCTGCGACCGAACGCGGCTCGGCCGTCGGCGGCGCCATGAAATGCGTCATCGGCTCACCGACGGCGTAGAACATCAGGCCGATCCCCATGCCGGCGGCAAACAGCATGGCGATCCACGACAGAAAGCGGAAATCGGGAACGGAATCATCCGGACCAAGCTTGAGCTGTCCGAAGCGGCCGAAACAGAGCAGCAGGACGGATGCGAGAAATATGCCGACGGAAAGCAGATAGAACCAGCCGAACGCGCCGAGGATCGATGCCTGCACCGCGCCAAAAAAAGCGCCCGCTTGCCCGGGTATGGCGATGCCGACCACCAGAAACAGACCGATGACGATGACTGAGCCGTAGAAAACCGGGGGGTTGATGACAAAACTTTTCATACCGCGGATTTGTCCTCCTGCGCTCCGACTTGCGGATCATTGGGACGGACGATCCCGCCCCAATCCGGCCGCTTTTCATGGAAACTAGGCGGCGCTCCTGAAAAGTCCACAATGACGACGCAAGCCGATGCCTATCGCAAATGTCCATTCTTCGACCATGACGGCGAGACATGATACGAGACCGAAGTTTGCAATCGTGCTCCAGCTTGGCCGTCGTTACTCGCGAACAGCGTATGTCGGCCTCCGGTGAGGCGTTGAAACGCGCGGCAACCATCGATCATCGTGGTAGGGCAAAATAGCTCCGCAAGCGCCTTCTCCAGAGGTCTTGGCCGACCATCACCCTGGACCCCGACCTCCATCCCCTCACCGACCATTCGCCTTTCTCCATTCGGCAAAGATCGACAAATTGTTCTCGTCCGTGGCGGGATACAGGCCGATGATCGTGTGGCCGGCTTTGACCCGTTCGGCGACAAAATCCTCGTAGGCCGTCATCTCGACCGCCTCGTCTGCGATGTCGTCGGCGATTTCCAGAGGGATGATGATGACGCTGTCGTCGTCGCCGACCACGATATCGCCCGGGAATACGGCGACGTCGCCGCAGCCGATCGGCACGTTGATGTCGATCGCTTCGTGCAGGGTGAGGTTTGTCGGGCTGGAGGGTCGGTGATGATAGGCGGGGATGTCCAGTTCGCCGATCACCATCGCGTCACGAAAGCCGCCATCGGTCACGACCCCTGCCCCGCCGCGCACCATCAGGCGGGTAATGAGGATATCGCCGGCGGACGCTGCACGCGCATCCTTTCGGCTGTCCATCACAAGCACATGCCCCTGCGGGCAGGTCTCGATCGCATGGCGCTGCGGATGCTGAGGGTTGCGAAACACCGTCATGGGATTGCGGTCCTCGCGCGCCGGCATGTAGCGCAGCGTAAAAGCGGGCCCCACCATGTTGCGCCCCTTCGGCTTGACCGGCCGCACGTCCTGGATCGTCTGGTTCCTGAGGCCACGCTTGTAGAGCGCCGAGCAGAGCGTCGCGACGGAGACGCCCATCAGTTTGTCACGGGTTGCGGGGTTCATAGTTTCTCCTTGATGCTTGCTCAGTTGATCGCCGGCTCGGTCACCTTGGCGCCGAAGTTCGTCTTCAGGAAATCGAAGTCGCAGCCCTTGTCGGCCTGCTCGATGTGTTTGGTGAACATGAAGCCGTAGCCCCGTTCATAGCGCGGTTCCGGCGCCACCCAGGCGGCGCGACGCGAGTCGAGCTCTTCGGCCGAAACCAGCATGTTGAGGCTGCGCGCGGGAATATCGAGTTCCACCATGTCACCGGTCTTCAGGAGCGCCAGCGGGCCGCCGACAAAGGCTTCAGGCGAGGCATGCAACACGCAGGCGCCGAAACTCGTGCCCGACATGCGGGCATCGGAAATCCGCACCATATCGCGCAGGCCGAGCTTCAGAAGCGCCTTGGGCATCGGGATCATGCCCCATTCCGGCATGCCCGGCCCACCTTGCGGCCCTGCATTGCGCAGAACCAGCACGGTTTCCGGCGTCAGCGGATAATCCGGGTCGTCGATGATCGTCTTCAATTCGGCATAGCTGTCGGCCACCAGTGCCGGGCCCCGGTGCTTGTGGAATTTGGGATCGCAGGCGGCGGGCTTGATCACCGCTCCATCCGGGCAAAGGTTGCCCTTCAGCACGGCAAGAGACCCTTCATGATAGACCGGATTGTCGAGCGGCCGAATGACGTCCTCGTTGTAGATCTTCACCTGATCCAGACCGTCAGTCAGCGGCAGGCCGGTAACGGTGATCGCCGCCGGATCGAGCTTGTCGCCCAGTTGCTTCATCAGAGCCCTGAGGCCGCCAGCATAAAAGAAATCTTCCATCAGATAGGTGCTGCCGGATGGGCGGATATTGGCAATGACGGGCGTGGTGCGGCCGATCCTGTCGAGGTCGTCGAGTTCCAGCGGAATACCAGCCCGGCGTGCCATGGCGATCAGGTGAATGATCGCATTGGTCGAACACCCCGTCGCCATCGCGATCGTCACCGCATTGTTCACGGCAGCAGGGGTGATCACCTTGTCCGGCGTCAGATCCTCCCACACCATCTCGACGATGCGACGCCCGCAGGTGGCCGACATGCGCTGGTGGTTGGCATCTGCAGCCGGAATGGAAGAGGCGTTCGGCAGCGTCAGCCCCATGCCTTCGGCGATCGCCGTCATCGTGGAAGCCGTGCCCATCGTCATGCAGTGACCGTAGCTTCGAGCGATACCGCCCTCGATCCCCTGCCATTCCTCCTTGGAGATCGTGCCGGCGCGTCGCTCATCCCAGTATTTGAACCCGTCGGTGCCCGACCCCAGCGCCTTGCCGGCATAATTGCCCCGCAGCATCGGTCCGGCCGGAAGAAAGATAAAGGGAACGCCCATCGATACCGCGCCCATGACAAGTCCCGGCGTGGTCTTGTCACAGCCGCCCATCAGCACGGCGCCATCGACCGGATGCGAGCGCAGAAGCTCTTCCGTCTCCATGGCCAGCATGTTGCGGTAAAGCATAGTGGTCGGCTTGACGAAATTTTCAGACAGCGACAGCGCCGGCAGCTCCATCGGGAACCCGCCCGCCTGCAGCACGCCGCGCTTCACCCATTCCACACGCTCACGAAAATGCATGTGGCAGGGCTGCGCATCCGACCAGGTGTTGATGATCGCGATGATCGGCCGGCCTTCCCAGTCCTCCGGGGCATAGCCCATCTGCATCGTTCGCGACCGATGTCCGAACGACCGCTGATCATCCGGCATCATCCAGCGCGCCGAGCGCAGTTCTTCGTAAGTCTTCCTGCCTGCCATTCCAAACTCCCGTGCTGCGAGGGCACTCTTCCAAGATCACGATGATCGCTTATTCGGTAAACGCCTCTTCGCGTTTGCGGCTGATGCTCGGTGCCAGAACGAGCGCGAGAACGGCTACGGCGAAGATCAGCAGCGACAGGCTGAGCGGGCTGCGCACGAAGATCGACGGATCGCCTTGGCTGATCAGCATCGCGCGCCGCAGGTTCTCCTCCAGCATCGGTCCCAGAATGAAACCCAGCAAAAGCGGCGCCGGCTCGAAGCGCATTTTGCTGAGCGCGAAACCGACAACGGTGAAGCCTGCCATGACGAAGACGTCGAACACGCTGTTGTTGATGCTGTAGGCGCCGATGCAGCAGAAACCGATGATGGCCGGAAACAGCAGATGATAGGGGACCGTTAGCATCCGCACCCAGAGCCCGATCAGGGGCAGGTTGAGGATCACGAGCATCAGATTGCCCGACCACATCGAGACGATCATGCCCCAGAACAGTTCCGGCTCGTCGGAGATCACGTTCGGGCCGGGTGTGATGCCCTGGATGATCATTGCGCCCACCATCAACGCCATCACCGGGTTGCCGGGAATGCCAAGCGTCAACATGGGGATGAACGAGGTTTGCGCGCCGGCATTGTTGGCCGCTTCCGGCGCAGCCACGCCCTCGATCGCTCCCTTGCCGAATTCGGCACGGTTCGGGGAGATGCGTTTTTCCACCGCGTAAGAGGCGAACGATGCCAGCATCGCCCCGCCGCCCGGCAGCACGCCAAGGAAGGAACCAAGTGCCGTGCCGCGCAGGACCGGCGCGATGATGCGCTTGAAATCCTCCTTGGTCAGCATCAGGCCGGTCACCTTCTTGACGCCGACCGAGCGTTCCTGCTCGCTTTCCAGATTGCGCAGGATCTCGCAGATGCCGAATATGCCCATGCTGACGGCGACGAAATTCAGTCCGTCATAGAGTTCCGGAATGTCGAAGACATAGCGGGGCGTTCCGCTCTCGACATCTGTCCCGACCGTGCCGAGGATCAGTCCGAACACGATCATCGCGAATGCCTTGAGCAGTGATCCGCTGGCAAGCGCCACGGACGCGACGAGGCCGAGAACCATCAGCGAGAAATATTCCGCAGGCCCGAAATTGAGGGCGACGGCGGCAAGCGGCGGTGCTGCGACCGCAAGCAGGATCGTCGCGACCGTGCCGGCGAAGAAGGATCCGAGCGCTGCGGTTGCAAGCGCTGGTCCGGCGCGGCCGTTTCGGGCCATCTGGTAACCGTCGATCGCAGTGACGACGGACGAACTTTCGCCGGGAAGGTTGATGAGCACCGCCGTCGTCGAGCCGCCATACTGGGCACCGTAGAAAATGCCGGCCAGCATGATGAGGGCCGATTCCGGCGGAAGTCCGAAGGTGATCGGCAAAAGCATGGCGATCGTGGCCGTCGGCCCGAGCCCCGGCAGCACGCCGATCGCGGTGCCCAAGAGACAGCCGACAAAGCCATAGAACAGGTTCATCGGCATGAAGGCGGTCGAGGCGCCGAGCCAGAGGTTAGAAAAGAGATCCATATGCAATCCAATCCGGTTTCGTCGGCTGCCCTAAGGCATCAGATGCGAGCGTCAGATGAGTTCGCCGATGAAGGGAACCCATGGGCCGAAGGCGCTGACAGGAAGCGAAAGGAGTTTTGTGAAAAGCAGAGAGGAACAGACCGCGAGAAACAGCCCCAGCAGGATCGAGTGCCGCCAGTTTGCGTATCGGCTTGCGGTCGCGACCCCGACGATCATGAGGAACATCGTAGGCGCAAGACCAAGGCCCGAGAGCAACAGGCCGAAGCCGACCGGCGCCGCAATCACCAAGGCATAGGCCTTCCAGTTCCAGACCTCCGGCTCGCTCTCCTCGACGCCGACAATCACCGCCTGCACGATGATCAGCCCACCGATCCCGATCAGGAGCAGGCTCAGCATGATTGGGAAATAGCCGGGGCCCATCTGGAACGAGGTGCCGACTGCGAGCTCGCGGCCGAACCAGATGAACAGAAGTCCGGCGCAAATCATCGTCACGCCGCCGACGAAGTCGCGGCCGTTTCTAATTTTCAGCATGGCTTGATACTCAGGTGTGAAAGATGTGCCGGCCGGAGACTAGACCCGGCCGGCAGATTGTCTCACTGCAGCGGCACGTTGGCGGCCTTGATGACTTCGGCCCACTTCGCCGTTTCCTTGTCGATGAAGGCCTGGAACTCGGCCGACGTATTGCCGACAGGCGTCACGCCCATCGCTTCGAGCTTTGCCTTCATCGCCGGATCGGCAACGATCGCCTGCACTTCCTTGCTGAGCTTTTCGACGATTTCCGGCGGCGTGCCGGGAGGAGCAAAGAGCCCGTGCCACGAGGTTGCCTCGAAGCCGGGGATCACGCTTGCCATGGTCGGCACGTCAGCGAGCAGATTGGCCTTTTCCAGGCTGGTGACGGCCAGCGCCTTGACCTTGCCGGCTTTTACCTGCTGGGCGGCAGTGGGAATATTGTCGAACATCATATCCACGTGTCCGGCGACAACGTCCAGGATTGCCTGGCTGCTACCCTTGTAGGGTACGTGCGTGATCTTGATGCCGGTCTTTGTCGCGAGCAGCTCACCTGCAAGATGGATCGATGTGCCGACACCTGATGAAGCGTAGGTATGCTTTCCTGGCTCCGTTTTCAGGAACGCGATCAGCTCCTCGACAGTGTTTGCCTTGATCTTGTCCGGGTTGACGACAAGCACGTTCGGCAGGCTGGCGATCAGCGAAATCGGCGCGAAGCCCTTTTCCCGGTCGTAAGGGAGGTTCTTGTAAAGTGTCTGGTTGATCGCGTTCGAGCTCACTGTCCCCATGCCGATCGTGTAGCCATCGGGCTTGGAGCGGGCGAGATCGCCAAGGCCGATATTGCCGCCGGCGCCTGGCTTGTTCTCGACGATGAAACGCTGGCCCAACCGCTTGTCGAGTTCTTCCGCGACGAGGCGGCCGAATGTGTCGGTATTGCCGCCGGCCGCAAAGGGAACGACGACGGTTACGGTCTTTGTCGGATAGTCCTGCGCACGGCTAGCCGTCATGCCGACTGCTGATATCACGGCCGTAGCGGCCGCCAACGTCATGAAACGCTTGAGGTTCATAATACTTCCTCCACTTATCCGGCATTCGGCCGGTCCCATTAAACCATTCTTCGAAACCCTCCTTCCGAAGAAATGGAAGCGCTTTCATTTTACCGTCAAAATCCGCAACCGCAACATCCAATCGCAAAATTTAAAGCGTTAAAAATCAGTCTATTGGACGTACCGTAGTAGGATTTCGTCTCCGGCCACTTGATTAGTTCCAAAATGAAAGCGTAACTCATTTTGATAGGGGCACTTACGATGACAGACGATTTCAATAGCAAGCGCATGACCAGCAACAGCCCGGTGACACTTGCCGATATCGCGAAGCTCGCAGGGGTCTCGCCTGTCACTGTGTCCCGTGCCATCAACACGCCCGCTCTGGTGAAACCACGAACGCTGGAGGCGATCGAGAAGGTCATTGCGAGGACGGGCTATGTGCCCAATCTTCTCGCGGGCGGCCTCGCATCCCGAAGGACGAGGCTCATCGCCGCGATCGTTCCCTCTGTTGCCAGCACCATCTTTGCCGAAACGATCGAGGGCCTTAATGCCGAACTGGTCTCTGCCGGTTATCAGCTGCTGCTCGGCCTTTCCGGCTATGAGCCAGCGCGCGAACTGGAACTGACCCGCGCCATTCTTGCCCGCCGGCCCGATGGCGTGATCCTTACCGGCATCACACATCTCAAGGAAACCCGCGCGATGCTGACGGGTGCCGGCCTGCCCATCGTCGAGATCTGGGATTCGACACCTTCGCCACTCGATACCGCCGTCGGGTTTTCCCATGCCGCTGTCGGCGCACTGGTTGCCGACCATCTTCTCATCCGGGGATATGACCGTTACGCACAGGTCGGCGCCAACGATCCCCGCGCCGTCCAGCGCCGCGATGGTTTCGTCAGCCGCCTGAGAGGCGTCGCCGATGTCGAACTGCCGGACCTGGAAATGAATTCGCCCTCCACCTTCCGCGACGGAAGGCTGGCGATGACACAGCTTCTCGATCGCGGAAAGGGAACTCTCGGGGTCTTCTGCTCGTCGGACGTGGTTGCCCACGGCGCACTGGCGGAAGCTTACGCCCGCGGATGCCGCATGCCGGACGAACTTGCCATTGTCGGGTTCGGTGATTTCGACTTCGCGCCTCACACCCACCCGCCGCTGACCACCGTGCGCATCGATCGCCGCGATATCGGAACCAAAGCGGCCCAGTCGATCCTTAGAAAAATTGCAGGCGACAAGAATGTGGAAGCGATGATCAATATCGATTTCCACATCGTCGTCCGAGGAACCGCCTGAGCCTCAGGCCCGCTTGCCGAACTCCGCCGTGCCACGTGTCCAGTGGGCAGCCTGTTCCGAAAGCGTGATCCCGAGGCCCGGACGGCTTGGTACCAGCATGCGCCCATTTCTGATCTCGAGCCGTTCGTTGAACAGCGGATCGAGCCAGTCGAAATGCTCCACCCACGGCTCCAGCTCATAGGCTGCGGCAAGATGCAGGTGAATTTCCATAGCGAAATGCGGGGCGAGCTGGAGTTTCTTCGCCTCCGCCAGCGCGCAGATCTTCAGAAACGGCGTGATGCCACCCACTCTCGGGGCGTCCGGCTGGATGAAATCGACCGAATTGTTCTGGATCAGCGCCACATGCTCCAGCACACTCGTCAGCATCTCACCGGTCGCGATGGGCGTATCAAGCTGGGCTGCAAGTGCCGCATGCCCCTCGACGTCATAGGCATCCAGCGGCTCTTCGATCCAGGTCAGGTGATAGGGCTCCATCAGGCGGCCGAAGCGCATGGCGGTCGGGCGGTCCCATTGCTGGTTGGCATCGACCATCATCGCCGCCCGCTCGCCGATACGCTCGTGCACGGCAGCAACTCGCTTGAGGTCGAGTGCTAGGTCGGGCTGGCCCACCTTGATCTTGATACCGCCGATACCGTCGGCAATCGACTGTTCGACATTCTCGAGAACCTCCTCGATCGGAGAAGAGAGAAACCCACCAGAGGTATTGTAACACTGGACGCTATCGCGATGCGCGCCCAGCAGCTTTGCGAGGGGCAGTCCGGCGCGCTTGGCCTTGAGGTCCCACAGGGCCACGTCGAAGGCCGCGATCGCCTGCACCGCAAGCCCGCTGCGCCCAACCGATGCCCCCGCCCAGCACAGCTTATTCCACAACTTGCCGATATCGTTCGGATCCTCACCGATCAGCACATTGGCGATTTCCTTGGCATGCTCGTACTGGCCAGGTCCTCCGGCGCGCTTGGAATAGCTGAAGCCGATGCCGGAATGGCCATTTTTCGTCTCGATCTCGGCAAACAGGAACGCCACTTCGGTGAGCGGGCGTTGCCGTCCGGTCAGCACCTTCGCATCACTGATCGGTGTCTTCAGCGGCAGGAAGACCGAAGACAGCTTGATCCAGGCGATGCTATCCGCCTCAACGGCGGCCTGCGATGCAGTCTTCTTTTCCATTTGCGCGTCCATGTCTCCAACTCCTCCTGTCGTGCGCCCGCAAGGAGCGTCCTGCTTGACGAATACGCGTCCGATCAATTTAAGTCCAAACCGAAGATTGTCGCTCAGCGATACAGGAATTGAATAGATGCTCGATATGGTTCAGGTTAAATCCTTCGTCGCTGTCGCGTCGGAACTTAATTTCAGCCGCGCCGCGAGGCAGTTGAACATGACCCAGCCGCCACTCAGCCGGCAGATCAGATTGCTGGAACAGCAACTCGACGTGACGCTCTTCGAGCGCAACAGCCGGCGCGTCACGCTGACCCCGGCGGGCCTCGCGTTTCTAGCCGAAGCGCAAAAGCTTCTGGCACAAGGCGATGCAGCGATAAAGGCAACACGCCGCGCCGCCCGCGGCAGCGCCGGCTCCATCCGGATCGCTTTCGTCGGCGCCGCAACCTACGGCTTTCTGCCGCACTTCATATCAGCCGCCCGGACGCTTACGCCGCAGATCGAACTCGACCTGGTACAGATGGAAACGGCCGAACAGTTGCAGGCGATCAATCGCGGCGATGTCGACCTCGGCTTCTCCCGCCCGCTTTCCGGCGCGCATCAACTGCAGAGCCTGTGCGTTGTGCAGGAGCCGATGATGCTTGCCATCCCGCGGGCTCACCCGCTGGCGTCGAGGCGAAGGCCCCCGCTCGAGACGCTGAACGGCGAACCGATCATCATGTTCTCACCCCAGGCCCGCTATCTACACGAAAAGCTCGCCGCATTGATGACCGACAACAACATCACGCCCCACATCGTCCAGAGCATGACGCATTCACAGGCCATCCTGTCGCTGGTCAGCGCCGGCATCGGCCTCGCCATCGTCCCCGCGGCAACCCGCAACGCATGCTTCGACAACGTCGTCTTCCGCCCGCTCGACCTCAGGCAAGAATGCATCGCGGAACTGCATGCCATATGGAGCAGCGAAAACCGCAATCCCCTATTGCCGGAGATTCGCGCTCTTGTTGGAAGCTCCGCAGTGCGTGATCTCTCCAGCTAGATCTGCAAAGGCAGTCGGTGCTCGATTTCAGGACCATCTCTCGCCAATCCAGTTCTCGGACGAGTCTTGGATGTTAATCGGGCCTCGTGCTGCCTGACTCCACTCTTCGTGGCCGAGTGCCCCAGAATAGCTGATCGCAGCATCAGGATCCGTCAGCGCTGCATGACTGCAGCACGGTTCGGTCCGGACCTTCAATATCTCAGTCGCTGCTTACAGCAGTCCGAACGTCTTCAGCGTTTCGCCGATGCGGGCATCCTGCTCGGCATTTGGCAGCAGCGCCGGCTGGCGGCTGGCGCCGACGGAGGGATCCTGCAGGTAGAGCGCGCGCTTGACCATGGCCGGCGGGAAGCCGTGGGCGTAGAGATCGGTGCGGAAAGCGGTGTAGATGTCCTGCTGCCGTTCGGCTTCTGCGATATCGCCTGAATTGAATCCGCCGACGATGCCGGCAAGCACGTGAGGCATGGCGTTTCCGAGGCCGGAGATGCAGCCGGCAGCGCCGTTCTGCAGCGCCCAGAGCACGAGATGGTCGGGGCCGGAATAGACTTCGAAACCTTCGACCTCCTTGGAAACCTGAAGATAGGCGGCGAGCGTTTCCTGCGCGCCACCGGAATCCTTGATGCCGGCGATGTTGCCGTGGGTCGCCAGTTTGCGGGCGGTTTCCGGCTCGATATGGTTCTGGGTACGGGCGGGAATGTCATAGAGATAGACCGGGGTGTCGACCGCATCAGCGACCGTCGAGAAGTGGCGGACCAAGCCATCCTGCGTGCAGGCGATGAAGAACGGCGTGATGACGGCGATGCCGGTCACGCCGATCCGGTCGAATTCCCTAGCAAGCTGCAGCGTCTCGAATGTCGCGGGCATGCCGGCATTGACGATGACATCGACCTTGCCGCCGACTTCATCGACCACTTCCTCGAGCAGTTTGATCTTTTCGCCGTGGGTCAGCGCCGAAAAATCGCCGTTGGTGCCGGCGCACATGATGTTGTTGCCGGCCGCGACCTGGCGGCGCACCTGAGCGCGCGTGGCCTCGTAATTGATGGTCTCGTCGTCGTTGAAACATGTCACGATCGCGACGAAGGCTTTCTTGGTCATTATTTTACTCCGGGATCAAATCTGGGAAACGCGTGCGAGGCGGGCATTGCGGTTTGCGGCCTGCACATCCGGATCCGGATCGAGGCTCGCGGCGAGGAGCGCCTGCGTATAGGGCATTTGCGGATTGTCGAAGACCTGCGCGACAGTGCCGAACTCGACGACCTCGCCCTTCTGCATGACCATCACGTAATCGGCGAAATCGCGCACCAGCGGCAGGTCGTGGGCGATGAAAATAAAGGCGATGCCCATCTTCTTGCGCAACCCGTCGAGCAGCCGGATCACCTGCGCCTGGACAGACACGTCGAGCGCCGACACGGCCTCGTCGCAGACGATCAGTTGCGGCTCGAGTGCAAGGGCGCGGGCAATGGCGATGCGCTGGCGCTGACCGCCGGAAAACTGGTGCGGATAGCGCCCCATATGCTCAGGCGACAGGCCGACCTTATCGAGCAGTTCGGCGGCACGCTCCCGCCATTTGGCTTTGGGCAGGATTTCCGGGTGGATGACCCAGGCCTCGGAGATCAGCTGATAGACCGTCATGCGCGGATTGAGCGACTGCGTCGGGTCCTGAAAGACCATCTGCAGATCGCGGCGCAGCTTGAACAGGTCGCCCGGCGACATCGTGAAGAGGTCCTTGCCCTTCCAGCGCGCAGTGCCGCCATCTGGCTCTTCGAGGCGCAACAGGACGCGGGCAAGCGTCGATTTTCCCGACCCGCTTTCGCCAACGACGGCGACGGTTTCACCGGGCTTCAGCTCGAAGGACACGCCCTTGAGCGCTTCGAATCCCCCATAGAACTTGCGGACATCCTTGACGCTGAGGATCGATGCGCCGTGTGCGTCCGGCTCGTGCATGTCGCCCTTGCCGGGGGCGGCGGCGATCAGCTTCTTGGTATAGGCGTGCTGCGGGTTACGATAGACGTCGCGCACCGTGCCGCTTTCGACAAGCTGGCCCTTTTCCATCACGACGACGCGATCGGCGACCTCAGAGACGACGCCGAGATCGTGGGTGATGATCAGAACGCCCATTCCCGTTTCGCGCTGCAATTCCTTCAAAAGTGCCAGCACTTCCGCCTGTACAGTGACATCGAGCGCGGTGGTCGGCTCGTCGGCAATCAGCAGATCGGGTTTGAGCGCCAGCGCCATGGCGATCATGACGCGCTGACGCTGGCCGCCGGAAAACTCGTGCGGATATTTGTCGAGCGCAGCTTCAGGATCCGGCAGCGCCACCCGCTTGAACAGGCGCAAGGCTTCTGCCTGCGCCTGCGTGGTGCTGATGCCGTGGGTCTTCAGCGCCTCGCGCATCTGCCAGCCAACGGTATAGACCGGGTTGAGGTGGCTGAGCGGATCCTGGAAGATCATGGCGATGCGTCGGCCGTTGACCGCGCGGCGAGCCTCGCCCGACATTTTCAAGAGATTCTTGCCGTCGAGCAGGATCTCGCCGGACGTGATCTTGCCCGGCGGCATGTCGATCAGGTTCATGATCGCCGCCGACGATACCGATTTGCCAGAACCGCTTTCGCCGAGGATGGCGAGCGTTTCGCCACGGTCGAGATAGTAGGAAATGTTGCGCACGGCGTGGACGGTGCCGGACACGGTGTGAAAGTCGACGGAGAGATCGCGGACCTCGAGAAGATGATCAGCCATGTTTCGATCCTTTCATTTCCAGGCGCCAGCGCTGAACCGGGTCGAGCGCAATCCGCAGCCAGTTGGAGAGAAGGTTGAGCGACAGCGTGGTCAGAATGATTGCAAGACCGGGCCAGAAGGACAGCCACCAGGCATTGGTCAGGTATTGGCGCCCCTGGGCAATCATCAGGCCCCAGGTGATTTCCGGCGGCTGGATGCCGATGCCGAGGAAGGAAAGCGCGCTTTCGGCCAGCATCACATAAGCAAAATCGAGCGTGGCAAGCGTCATCAGCGTCGGAAAGACGACGGGCAGAATGTGGCGAAAGAGTATGCGCTTGGACGATGCGCCCATGACGCGGGCCGCCTGCACGAACATGCGGCTCTTGATTTCGAGAACCTCCGCGCGGGTGGTGCGCAGATAGACCGGGATACGGGTGATCGACAGGACAAGCATCAGGTTGAGGATCGATGAGCCCAGAATATAGAGCACGATGACTGCAACCAGCAGCGACGGGAAGGACATGATGACGTCGGCGATACGCATGATGACCTGGCTGGTCCGCTCCGACGCGAAGCCGGCGATCAGGCCAAGCAGCGTGCCGATGACAGCCGAAATCAGCACGGCACCTGCCGCAACCATGATCGTGTTCTGCGTAGCGACAATGATGCGCGGCCAGAGCGGGCGACCCAGTGCGTCGGCGCCGAGCCACATGAACCAGTCGCGGCTGAAATCGAACGGCGCGAGATTGCGACCGCGCAGGTTCTGCTTGGTGGCGAGATCATCAAGAAGGGTCGGTCCGATGATCGCCATGACAATGACGAAGACGAGGAAGATGGCGGCGCAGAGCGCAAACTTGTCGGCCCAGAGCATACGCGCCATGCGGACGAAGAAGCCAGGCTCGGCGGCGATGGTATTGTCGGGCGTGGGGGATGGGACGGCCATGGTCATGTCGATCCTCAGTAGCGGATGCGTGGATCAAGCAAAGCGTAGGCAAGGTCGATCACGAGGTTCATGAGGAAGATGGCGAAAGCGGTGACAAGGATCGCCGCGAGCACGACGTTGAAGTCACGCTGCAGGATGCTGTCGATCATCAGCTTGCCGACGCCCGGGAAACCGAAGATGGTTTCGACGATCACCGCGCCGTTGAGAAGGCTGGCGGCCTGATCGCCGATCACGGTTATGACCGGCAGCATGGCGTTGCGCAGGGCGTGGATAAAGATGATCGGCCCGGATTTGACGCCCTTGGCGCGAGCCGTCTTCACATAGGCCGAAGACAGTGCCGAAATCATCGAGCCGCGCACCACCTGGACGATGATACCGAATGGGCGCACGAACAGAACGCAGATCGGCAGGATCCAGTGCGAGAGCGTGCCCGTGCCCGAGGTCGGCAACCAGGACAGCTGGATGGCAAACACCACGATTGCGACGATCGCGAGCCAGAAATCCGGGACGGAAGCACCGATCAGCGACACCATCGAGGAAAACCGGTCGAAGAAGCCGCCGGTGCGAAACGCGGCAAGCGAGCCGACGACGATCGCCGCGATGGTGACCAGCGTCATGGTGATGACGGCAAGCCACAGCGTCCAGGTGAAGGCTTCGAGAACGACATCGAGCGCCGGGCGCGCCTTGCGCAGGCTTTCGCCGAGGTCGCCTGTCACGACATTGCCGACATACTGTCCGAACTGCACGAGAAGCGGCTGATCGAGGCCGTGCAGCGCACGGAACTCGGCCTTCATTTCGGCGGATGCTTCGACGGGGAGGAAAAGGGAAGCCGGGTCGCCTGTCAGCCGCGACAGGAAAAACACCATGACCAGCAGCCCGACGAGCGAGATGAGGCTGGCAAAGGCGCGCTTGCGAACGAAAGTGAGCATGGTGACCTCGATCTTGCTGGAATGGACGGCGGCAGGAGCGCCGCCCATTTCACTTCGATTGGGACGATCAGAATACGTCCTCGGCGTATGGTCCGGGTTAGTTCTTGATGCCGATCTCGGAGAGCTGCAGCATCGAGTTGGTGGCGATGCTCGGCTTGAAGTCCAGACGTTCGGACACGCGGGAATAGCCGACCATGTGGAAGAGCAGAACGTCGGCCACGAGATCGTCGTGGACATAGGCGATCAGCTCCGACCACAACTTTGCACGTTCATCACCGGTGGCAGCCGAGGCGCGCGATACAAGGTCATCGACCTTCGGATCGGAATAGCCAGACTGGGTGCCCTTCGAGTCGTATTTGAAGAACATGGTGAAGGACGGATCACCCTTGGAATTGTCGTGCATGGCAGCAACGATCTGCGGACCGCGACCTTCCTTGAACGGCTTCGAGTAGTAAACCTCGTGCTCGGCTACTTCGACAAACCGGAGGTCGATCTTGAAACCCACATCCTGCAACTGAGCCTGGATGGCTTCCATGATTTCCGTCACGTTCGGGAAATTGGCTGTCCGCGCGACGACGGTGATCGGCGTGTCGACTGCAACGCCATCAGCCTTTGCCTCGTCGAGCAGCTTCTTCGCCTCATCCGGATCATACGGGAAGACTTTCACGTCCGGGTTCCAGCCAAGTGTCGTTGGCGGCACAAGAGCCGTCGCCAGCACCGCGTCCTGCGGCACGAGCGTGCCAATAAAGGCCTCCCGGTCGATCGCAAGATTCAGCGCCTTGCGGACGCGGACGTCATTGAGCGGCGCGATATTGCCATCGATGCGAAGGTAGACGGTTTCGCTGTCGAGATAGGAGAAGTCGGTCTTCTCATTGGTCGCTTCGACCTGCGAGATCGACGGCGCAAGATCTGCTTCGCCGGTCTGAACCATGGCGGCGCGCACGGCCGGATCGGAGCGGAAGAGATAGGTCGCCTTGGTAACGGCGGGCTTCTTGCCCCAGTAGTCATCACGCGCGTCGAGCACGATCTGCTGGCCCGGCGTCCAGTTGGACAGCTTGTACGGGCCGGTGCCGACTGGCTCGCGGATGAATTCGAGCGGCGTGCCCTCGGGAACGATGGTCACGAGCGAGAGCAGCAGCGGCAGGATCGGCTGAACCGGATCGACCTTGAAATCGATGGTGGTGTCGTCGACGATCTTTACGTCGAACTTCATGCCGCCGAAATAACGACGGGATTCGCAGATGTTCTTGTCGCTGAAAATGCGATCGAAGCTGTATTTGACGTCCTTGGCGCCGAAGGCTTTGCCGTCGGAGAATTTCACGCCCTGGCGCAGATGGAAGCGCCAGGTGCCGTCGCCGGTCTGCTCCCACTTTTCAGCGAGCCGCGGCATGACGCCCTGCTTGCCGCGTACATCGAGCTCGGTCAGCGTTTCACTGACATTCTCCATGATGACGCGGCCGATATTGGAGCGCGTCGCCATGCAGGGCTCGAGCAGGTCGGCTTCCTCAGGCAAGACGATTTTGATGTCGCTCGACGCAGCCTGAGCCGGAGAAAAACCGGTACCGAGTGCGAGGACAGAGCACAGAACGGCTCCAAATAGGTGCGAAGTTTTCATGTCATTCTCCTCCCTCTAGCTGCTGATCGCACTGGTCAGTGCTCATCTTGCGATGGCCTCCCGACTGCGCGCTTCAGGCATTCCTCCGTGTGGCCCTGTGCGTCGGTCGGGATGCCTCCGTCCGTTTCGTCGCCATAAGCGGGCTGACGCAGACCATCTGACGTCTCACCAAGTTTGTCAAATTAATTATTCCTCTATATGATTTGGACAAACTTTCGTGAGAATAAATCTATTTAATATCATGATGATGCCATAGGCTAGCTAGTCCAAATCGGCAAATTTAGAAACCCTTCAAACTTGACAACTTTGTTATTTTGGTGATTTTCGTGGTGGCAAGAGGAGACGCCGATGACGCCTGAACAGATTGCAACCGTCATGACCGGCACGGTGAAAGCCGTCGGAAATGGACGACACGAGGCCATGCTGGCCTCACCGATGATCCAGAACCACGCCTCGTTCCTGCACCTCGCCGAAGACGGCGCGCTGATCTGCGCCTGGTTCGGCGGCACGCTGGAAGGCAAGTCGGATATCTCGATCTTTGCTTCGGTTCTGGCGCTGGGGTCTGACACATGGGGCGAGCCGCAGCGGTTGAGTTTCGACCCCGCCCATTCCGAACAGAACCCGGTTCTGTTTGCTGCACCTGAAGGCGGCCTGTTCCTGTTCCACACGTCTCAGCCGTCAGGCAATCAGGACGAATGCCGTATCCGCATGGCGGAGGTAAATCGCGATGCCGGTGACGCGACCAAACTAACGGTCAGCGATGGACGCTATCTCGATGTGCCGCGCGGCTGTTTCGTTCGGGCACCGCTGACCGTTCGCGACGATGGAGCCTGGCTATTGCCGATCTTCCGCTGCATCCAGCGTCCTGGCCAGAAATGGAACGGCAGCCACGACCGCGCGGCCGTCGGCATTTCCGAAGATCACGGCAAAACCTGGCGTCTGGACGACCTCGATCAGTCGACCGGCTGCGTCCATATGAGCCCGGTATCCATCGGAGCCAACAAATACGCCGCCGTGTTCCGCCGCAGGCAGGCCGATTTCGTCTATCGCACCGAGAGTGTCGACGGCGGCCGTACATGGTCCGCGCCCGAAGCGACCGACGTTCCCAACAACAATTCATCGATCGCCGCAACCCGCCTGCAGGATGGCCGTATCGCGATGATCTGCAACCCGACCAATGCGGACATGTCCACAGACCGCCGCGCCTCGCTTTACGACGAGTTGGGCGAAGGCGACGACCGGCCGGATGCCAATCCGGATGGCGGCTGCGTGCCGATCTGGGGTGTGCCCCGTGCGCCGGTTACCGTCTGCATTTCCGACGACGGAGCAAAAAGTTTCTCGCAACGGATCATCATCGAGGATGGTCCCGGCACCTGCCTGTCGAACAATTCGATCGACGGTCACAACAAGGAAATGTCCTATCCGTCGCTGCTTGAGGGTAACGACGGCAGCCTTCATATCGCCTACACCTACTACAGGCGCGCCATCAAATACGTTCGTCTGGCGCCAGGCTGGGCCAGTTCAGGAGCGGGAGAACAAGCATGAGCAATATCATCGGCATCACCATGGGTGACCCCTGCGGCGTCGGACCTGAAATCACGGTGCGGGCGCTGGCCGAAATGAGCGACGCGGATCGTGCGGTCACGCGCATCTATGGAAACCTGCCGACGCTGGAAGCCGCCCGCAAGGCGCTGAACGTCGAGATCGATCTTGCGGCCTATGTCGTTGACCTGCCGATCGAAGGGGCACCGCTACCTTGGGGCCAGCTTTCACCGGTCGCCGGAGATGCGGCATTCCGCTTTATCGAAAAGGCCGTGCGCGATTCCGAAGCCGGCGTGATCGGCTGCATCGTGACCGCCCCAATCAACAAGGAAGCCCTCAACCTTGCCGGCCATCATTACGACGGCCATACCGGCATGCTGCGCAGCCTGACGAAATCGGCAGCCGCCTATATGCTGCTCGCTTCGGAAAAGCTGAAGGTCATCCACGTTTCCACCCATGTCTCGCTGCAGGAAGCGATCCGCCGCGCCACCACCGAACGGGTGCTGGCCACCATCAAGGCCGGCAACAATCACCTGAAGCGCACCGGTTACGAGCGTCCGCGCATCGCGGTCGCCGGTATCAATCCGCATTGCGGTGAAAACGGCCTGTTCGGCACCGAGGATGACGACCAGATCGCGCCGGCTGTGGCTGCCGCCCGCGCCGAAGGCATCGACGCCTACGGCCCGATCTCGGCAGACACCGTGTTCCACCGTGCCTATTCCGGCGGCTTCGACCTCGTCGTCGCGCAATACCACGATCAGGGCCATATCCCGATCAAGCTCGTCGCTTTCGATACGGCCGTAAACGTCTCCGTCGATCTTACCATCGACCGCACGTCCGTCGACCACGGCACAGCCTTTGACATCGCCGGCAAGGGCATCGCCAACCACGGCAACATGCTGTCGGCCATCGCCTATGCCCGCAAACTGGTAGCCGGCGGCAAGGGAGAGCAGACATGAGCAGCGCTCCCCTGATCGTTCTGCATCAACCGAAACGACTTATCATCGGCGCAGGCACTGTCGGCGAGGTCGGCACCTGGGCCTGCGACGTTTCCTCCACGCTGGTGATCGCCACGCCGATTACCGCTGGTTTCGTCGACCGGTTGAAACTGCCGGGCAAGGTTACCCTGTTCGATGCCATTCCCGGCGAGCCGGATATCGAAACGCTTGATGCCGCGCTGACTGCCGCCCGTGCCGCAAAGCCGGATCTCGTCGTCGGCCTCGGCGGCGGTTCCGTCATGGACGTGGCCAAGCTTGTCGCGGCCCTTTGGGATAGCGAGCAGACGCTGTCCGATGTCGCCGGCCCCAACAAGGTGGCGGGGCGCAGCACGCGTCTGGCGCAGGTTGCCACCACGGCCGGAACGGGCTCGGAAGCCGGCATCCGCTCGCTGATCACCGATCCCGTAAAGGGCGCCAAGATTGCCGTCGAATCCCCTCACCTGATCGCCGATCTTGCAGTGCTAGACCCGGAACTCACCTACTCGGTTCCGCCGGCGGTCACCGCTGCAACCGGAGTCGATGCGATGGCGCATTGCGTCGAGGCCTTCACCAGCAAGCGTTCGCATCCGATGATCGACGGTTTTGCGCGCATGGGCATTCACCTCGTCGGCAAGTTCTTGGGCCGCGCGGTCAAGGACGGCGCAGATCGTGAGGCCCGCGAAGGGCTGATGCTGGCGTCCTATTACGGCGGCATCTGCCTTGGGCCGGTCAATACAGCGGCGGGCCATGCCATTGCCTACCCGCTCGGCACGCTGCTTCATCTGCCACACGGACTGGCCAATGCCATCGTCTTCCCGCATGTTCTGGCCTTCAACGCGCCAGTGGCAAAGGACAAGACTGCTGAGGTCGCGCAGGCGCTGGGGCTAGGCCAAAATCTCTCGCAGGCCGACCTGTCCGCGCAGGCCCATGGCTTCTGCGCCGATCTCGGCATCGAGATGTCATTGGCAAAACATGGCGCGACCGAAGCCGATCTTCCGCGCTTTGCCGCAGATGCGCATGCCATCCGTCGCCTCATGGACAACAACCCGGCCGATATGAGCGTGGATGACGTTCTGGCGATCTATCGCGCTAGCTTCTGAGAACCTCGCTCCAGTGAAAAAGGCGGTGCCGCCAAGCGCCGCCTTTTGCGTCTCATACCGAAGTCAAATCGCTCGCGATCCTCAAGATCGAGCCTACAGATGCGACGACTGAAAGAGCCTCTCCCGCGACCCCTTCAGATGCTCGAACATCAGACGGCGCGCTTCTTCCTCATTGCTGTTGGCGATCGCCGTCGCAATCGCCTCATGCTCGCCAAACACGCGCGACAGGCCGGACGCTTCCCTCTTGATCGAGGCGCCATGGAATTTCATGCCGACCGCAATATGATCCTTCAGGGCTTCCATGGCGGTGGTGAAATAATTGTTCTGCCCGGCCCGGGCGATGGCGAGGTGGAACTGAAAGTCGGCATCCTCGCGGTGTGACTGACGGTTCGTGGCATCGCGCAGCAGTTCGAGCGCCTGGCGGATCGCCTTCAGACTGTCGGCATCGTGACGGGCGGCAGCGGCAGCGGCGGCAGCGGGCTCCATCGTCAGGCGGAATTCGTAACAGTTGAGAAGGTCTGCGACGTTTTCCAATTGGCCGAAACCGAGGGGATTGCGCAAGCCCACCGAGCGGACGAAACTGCCGGCACCGCGCCTTGAATAGATCAGGCTCTGGTCGCGCAGCCGTTTCAGTGCTTCGCGGATGACGGGTCGGGACACCTCGAATTCGGCGGCCAGATCGTGTTCCGTCGGCAGGCGCTCGTCGGGCTTGTACGCACCGGACTTGATTGCGCGCAACATCCGCTCGAACACGATATCCGCAAGGCCCTTGCGGGCGGTTCCCGTTTCCAGTCCCATCGTCAACCTGCCTTTCGCAGGACCATGTCTGCAATTTGCTTCAACGTATGGGGATGACCGAAGCCACCCGATTTTGCAATAATGCATCGCCCTTGTGCCGAAGCAAGACCAAGACCCGGCAGGCATTCGCCATGCAGACGCAGCCTCGACAGGCCCAGCCGACGCAGCACCGCCTCCGCCGTCGCTCCACCGGAGAGAAGCAGCGTTCCGTCGTAACCGGCAAGGTTCTCGTGCACGCCGTCAGCCAGAGCTTCCGCCACAAGCTGCGCATCGACCTCTTCCTTACCCGGCGTCGCGTGCACCAGCATCAGATCAGGTCTTGTCCCACTTTCCGCGTCCAGCCGGCCGTTCGGCGCAGGCAGATACGTCAGGCTGTGGCCGTTGCGCAGGGCGTCGATCTGCGCAAGCGTGATCGGATCGCGCGAACCGATGACAAATGTGATCGGACCGGACGGGATGGTCGCTGCCTGCGCATCGACCTTGTTCGTCATGCGACGGGCGAGCGCTTCTGCAAGACCGCGAGCGCCGATCAGCAGATCGGTCCCGTTGTTCTCAGCGACGTCGAGCGCAACGTCCATGTCGGCGGCTGAGCTAGCGTCAGGGATATGGGCACGAGCTGTGTGCGCACCGAGCCTGTCGGCGATCACGATCGGAGCGTCGATACCAAAGCCGGTGACACATCCGTTCGCAACGACCCGACCGAACTCTGGTATCCCAGGCGCAACGAGGGCATGGGTGAAAGGGATAGCGTGCAGTTCGGCAACGATATTTCCCTTGAGGCGGGAATCGACCTTCTTGAACAGCCGCGTTCCCGGCGGTAGCAAGGCGATTGCCGCAACCGTGGCGGCACGTGCTTCGCCGGCACTTGTTTCGCGTGTATTGAGGTTGATGGACAGAACGTCGGGGCGATCGGCGACGATCCCCGTAATTGCTTCAAGGTTGAGCGCCACGTCGGTGCGAATACCTCGCCCGGCAAAAGGCGCCGCCGAGTCGAGCGCACCGGTCAGGTCGTCCGCAAGAATGACTAACATACGCCTCCGCCTACTTATGTTGTAAGCTTTATACCACGGAAAAGCGCTTATAAGTCAACATCGGTATGGAGTTAAATGACAAATGTAAGGTATTAAGCTCGGTTGGGGCAACAGTGTTAAATTTCAGAGAGGTTGGCATGAATGACATCGTCGTCGACGACTAATCGCGACGGCGTGATCCGTTATCATCATTCGAGACGACCAGCCGTCAAAGTCCCCAAAAGTGTTTCCGGGAACCATGCCATTCTCGACCAGATCAGCGCGCCTGAATGCGTCCGTGACAATGTTGTCGGCTTTCGCTCGCATACGGATTGTATCCGGCGACCACGACCCTAGGCTGGTCGATGCCCGCAGCCTTCAGGCAGGCTCGCGTCAACTCGATTTCGCCGACAATGCGCTCGACCGAGAGACAGCTTGCAACGGCCGTCAGCGGGATATGCGAGATGGCGCGTGCATTTCAATCATTTTCAGCACGTTGAACTCGCCCATCTTGAGTTTGAACGACAGGGCATCTGGCAAGAAGATGGCGTCATCACTATAGCCGGGATCGGCTAGGTACATCGTCGACTTATCAAACACCCAGCGCTTTGCAGGTATCGCGCGCGCTCGGTGGTTACGTCGACATCTGGCGCGATATAGGCCTTTCCTTGAAACCGGCGAGCTTAAGCAGGCCGCCGGTCAGTTCCGGGCTAATACCCGCCGGATCGCTCGTCGCCAACGAGACGATCGGACGGTCATCGTGTTGCATATCGGTGGACAGAGTTTCTTTCGATTGAAGACCGGTCATAGAACCGTGACGGCTTTGCCATGCTGATTGATGATAATCCTTTCCTTAGTTGAGGCGCAAGCCGGCGTCGTTGTCGAAGAGGTGCAGCTTTTGAACATCCGGCATGACGCGGATGATCTCGCCGGGCCGCGCCGTGATACGATCCCGGAAGAGGCAGGTAATTTCAGTATTGTTCGCCCGCGCGACAACCTGGGTCTCCGATCCGGTCGGCTCGACGACGACAATCTCCATCGGCATACCTTCGCCGGACATGATCAAGTGCTCGGGACGGAAGCCATACCGTGCCGGCCGGCCCGAGGAGCCCGACGGCGCATTGGCGATCGGGAACGTTAGGTCGCCGAAGGCGAAACCGGAGGATTCGATGCGGCCTTCCAGAACGTTCATGGAAGGCGAGCCGATGAAGCCGGCAACGAACAAATTGGCCGGCCGGTCATAAAGCTCGAGCGGTGCGCCGACCTGTTCGATGATGCCACCATGCATGACGACGATCTTGTCTGCCATGGTCATCGCTTCGATCTGGTCATGGGTGACGTAAATCGTCGTGGTTTTCAGGCGCTGGTGCATCGCCTTAATCTCGGTGCGCATCTGCACGCGTAGCTTTGCATCGAGATTGGAGAGTGGCTCGTCGAACAGGAAGACCTGCGGATCCCGAACGATGGCGCGGCCCATCGCTACGCGCTGGCGCTGGCCGCCGGAAAGCTGGCGCGGATGGCGTTCGAGTAGCTTGTCGAGGCTAAGGATCTCGGCAGCCTTTTTGACCTTCTCGGCAATCTCAGCTTTGGGCAGGCCCTTGAGCTGAAGTGAAAAACCCATGTTTTCGGCCACCGTCATATGCGGGTACAGCGCATAGTTCTGGAAGACCATGGCAATGTCTCGGTCTTTCGGCGGCACATTGTTTACCACTCGGCCACCGATGCTGATATCGCCGCCGGTGATGCTTTCCAGCCCGGCGATCATGCGCAGCAGAGTCGACTTTCCGCAGCCCGAAGGGCCGACGAGCGTGACGAACTCCCCGTCCTCGACGTCGACCGAGATCCCGTGGATCGCCGCGACCGCGCCATACGATTTCTTGACATTGCGAATGCTGACGTCAGCCATGATCTACTCCCATTATTGCAGGTCGAAATGGCGGCGACACGGCATCGCGTCCGCCGCCCTCTCCTCAAGCGGATTTGCGCAGTGTGGTGGCGGTCCGACCGCGGATGCCTGCCGGCATCGCATCGCCGTGGGCCTCGATCAGTTCGTCGACCATGGCGCGGATGTCCTTGATTGACAGCACGCTTGTCGCATGGCGGTCGAGCATGGCGGCGCGATGCACTTGGTCACGATCGCCGTTGAGCGCTGCCTTTACGGTCAGGTCCTGAACGTAGACATGTGGGGCGCAGTACCCGGCAAGCTCAGGCGGCAACGAGCCGGCATTGCAGGCGCGCATGCCGCTCTTGTCGACGACGACTGGAACTTCGACGCAGCATCCGTCCGGAAGGTTGCTGATCAGGCCATCGTTGCGGACGTTGCCGTAGATCAACTGCGGCTTGCCGGTCGCCATCGCATGAATGATTAGCGAACCGTATTCGCGCGAGCGCTCCAGCGGGAAGGTCTCTCCCGCCAAGAGCTTGCGGCGGGTCTCGGCATAGCGACCAAGGTTGCGAACGCTGCGACGGATGTACTCATCAACTGGAACGTCGTACGCGGCGATATCTGCTTCGCTCTTCAGGAAATAGGGCGTGTATTCCGCATTGTGCTCGCTGGACTCGCTGATGAAGCGGCCGAAGGAACGCATCAGTTCGAAGCGGACCTTGTCCTTGGCAAAGATTTCCGGATTCTCCATGGCCGCCCAGAGCCGGGGATAGGCATCCTCGTCGTCGATCTTGAGTTTCAGGAACCAGGTCATGTGGTTGATGCCGGCGCAATCGTAGGACAAGCTTTCGACCGGGACGTCGAGATAGGATGCGAGCTCATGCGCGGTGTTCTGCACGTTGTGGCAGAGGCCAATCACCTTCTGCTCCGGATAGGCTTCGTAGACGGCCTGGGTCAGGATGCTCATCGGGTTGGTGTAGTTGAGCAGGACCGCGTCCGGGCAGAGTTCGCGCATGTCGGCGACGAGATCCAGCATGAACGGAATGGTGCGCAGGCCGCGGAACATGCCGCCGATGCCGAGGCTGTCTGCGATGGTCTGCTTGAGGCCGTATTTGCGCGGGATTTCGAAATCCAGCAGCGTCGCCTCGTGCATGCCGATCTGTACCATGTTGATGACGAAATCCGCATCCTTCAATGCAGCCCGCCGGTCGAGATGTTCTTCGATGACCGGGTTCGCATCGAACTGCGCCGCCGTCCAGCGGGTCATCATGCCCGCCGTCTCCAGCCGCTCCTGGTCGATGTCGTGGAGCGTGATGGTGACATCGCGCAGTTCCGGGAAATCAAGAATGTCGGTCAGCAGATTCTTGACGAAGACGACGCTGCCGGCGCCGATCATGGCAACTTTCAACATAGGTAGTCCTTTCACGTAGAATTCAAATTTGCATCGCCACCAAGTCTTGTGAGCCGGCTTACTTGAGGCCCGTTCCGGCAATGCCTTGGATCAGTTGGCGCTGGAAAAACACGAATATGACGAGCATCGGCACTAGGGACAAAAGCGCGATGGACATGATGTCCGTCCATTCGGTGTTGTACTGGCCCTTGAGCAGGTTGAGGCCGAGCTGGACGGTGTACATCTCCTGATCAGTGAGCATGACCAAGGGCATTACGAAGTCGTTCCACCGCCACATGAAGGTGAAGATGATCAGCACCGCGATAATCGGCTTGGACAACGGCAGGACGATCTTGCGAAAGATCGTGAGCTCGCTGGCGCCATCAAGCCGCGCGGCCTCGATCAACTCGTCCGGGATCGACACCATGAACTGGCGTACCATGAAGATGCCGAAAGCTTCGGCAGCACGCGGCAGGATCACGCCCCAGTAGGAATTGAGCAGCCCAAGCTCGGACACGACGAAGAAAAGCGGGACGATGATGACCTGGACCGGTATCATCAGGGCGCTCAGCACCGCCAGAAACAGCACGTCGCGTCCGGCGAACCTGAACTTTGCGAAGGCATAACCGCACAGCAGGTTGATGGTGACGGTGATCGCCACTGCCACCACGGCGATGACGGTCGAGTTCCAGAACCAATGCAGGAACGGCATATGCGCCAGCGCGTCGGCGAAGTTCTGCCAGACCCATCCCGTGGGCATTAGGCTGACGTCAGGAATGAAGATCTGATCCTTTGGCCTGACTGCCGTCACGAACATCCAGTAGATCGGAAAGATCATGATTACGGCGCCAAACGCCATGAGAACCCAAAGACCGATCGTTTCCAGCCGCTTTTTCGTCGGAGTAGTTGTGGTGACCATCATGGCCGTGGTCTCCTACACAAATTCTTCGGTCCGCTTGTTCACGCGCCACTGCAGCAGAGTGAACAGGAGGATCAGAAGGAAGAGGACGATACCCATGGCGCTCGCATAACCCATTTCGGATGTCGCGAATGCCGACTGGTAGATGTATTGGACGATCATCGTCGTCGAGAAACCTGGACCACCACCCGTCATCACAAAGATCAGGTCAAAGACCTGGAAGGAATGGATGACGTTGAGGATGAGCAGCAGGAATGTCGTGGGACGCAGGAGCGGCCATGTGACGTGGCGAAACTGCTGAAGGCGGGTGGCGCCGTCGATTGACGCGGCCTCGTAATAGGTCGGCGAAATCGACTGCAGCGCCGCCAGATAGACGACCATACAGAATCCAACGCGCGTCCACAGCGTCGTGATGATGATCGACGGCAGGGCCCAGCTTGTGGTCGAAAGCCAGGCGACAGGCTGGATCCCAACGAGCTTCAGCAAAGCGTTGATGACGCCGTAATGGTCGTTGAACAGCCAGGCTGCGATGATCGCCGTCGCAACGCTCGACACGACGACGGGGAGAAAGTAGATGCTGCGCAAGAACGTGCGGGCATAGAGATCACGGTTGAGGCCGACGGCGAGCAACAGGCCAATGGCGAGGCTCGTCGGCACGGTTGCCACAGAATAGATGACGGTATTCTTCATCGCCTGCCAGAACTGGTAGTCGGTCAGGAGGCGAGTGTAGTTTTCCGCGCCGATATAGAACGGTTCATCGATCAGGGACCATTCGTGCACGCTGATGAAAGCCGCATAGAGAAGCGGAAAGAAGATGAAGACCGAAAATAGAACGAGATTGGGCGCGATGAACAGATAAGGCGTCAGTCGCGGCCGGAAGGATGCCCACCAGCCGGAAAACCGGCTGGTGGCAGTCTCGTTCATTGCCTTCTCAAGGGATATTGAGGTGGGGGCCATGACCTGCATTCGCTTTGATAAGATTTCAGGGGTTTAACGATTCGTTCAGGCCCGCAGCAGAAGCCGCTCGATATGGGCTTGGATATTCTCGGCTGTCTGCTCCGCAGACTGGCCGGATGTAAAAGCCAGATCGAGCTCGTCGGCCATCTTGGGGTTGAACCTGCCCCAGTTGGGATGGATGACCGTACTGACGAGATGTTCGGGAATGGTCTTCGTCTGCTCTACGAAGACCTTCATCTCATTCGGCCGTAGAGAGAACTCGATCCCCTTGTCCACAATCGACGTGCGCACCGGCAGAAGCTGGGCCGTATTGACGAAGCTGCGCATGTTTTCCTCGTTGACGAGGAATTTGACAAACTCGGCGGCCAATTCTGGCGTCTTGCTATCGCGGGAAACCGCGACGCAGGTGCCGCCAAGATCGTCGGCCATTGCGACGTCACGCGGCAGGTAGGTGACGCCCCATTTGGCCTTCATCTGCTGCTCGACGAAGGGAATCTGCCAATTGCCATTCAGCATCATGGCGATCGTGCCGTTGGCGAACAGGTTCTGCACCTTCTCGGCGCTCTTGACCGAGGTGCTGGGCGGAACCAGTCCTTCGGTGAACCAGCTCTGTGTCCATGCAATCGTCTCGATGCCGGCCTTCTCGGTGATGCGGGAGGCCGTCAGGTCCTCGCTCAGCAAGCGCCCGCCATGCTGGTAGAGATAGAACATCCAGCGATGCACGGCGCCGTTCTGCCAGCTCATGGCGAACGGATAGGATGAGCCGCCCTGCGTCTTGAGCTTTTTGGCGTTGTCGATGAACGCCGCCCATGTCCAAGCTTCGTCGAGGCTGGACGGTACCGCGATATTGGCCTTTTCCAACAGTTCCTCGTTGTAGAACAGGGCAAACGTATCGGTGTGATGCGGCAGCGCGTAGGGAGTGCCCTTGACGTTGACGGCGCTCCAGACGGCAGGTGTGAAGCCCTTGCCGAAGTCCTTCTCGAGATACTGCGTAAGGTCGATGGCGGCCTTGTTGCTCGCGTATCGCCCGATCTGCTGATAGGTCACGCGGAAGAGGTCGGGCGCTTGGCGGCCCGCAAGGCGCGTATCGACCTGCTGGTAGAATTGCGCGAACGGCATCACATCAAGCTTGACCTTGACGCCGGGATTGGCGCTTTCAAATTTGGCGATCACGTTCCTGTAGCCAGCAACTTCTGAATCGCCGCCCCAGACGGCAAATGTCAGCTGTTTTTCCTGTGCAAGCGCCGGCATGCCGAGCGCGCCGGTCACAAGCCCCGCGCCGAGACCTGCGCCGGTCTTCAAAATGGTACGTCGATTGATAAATTGCGTCATGTCTTCCTCCCATGAGTGTCAATTTTCCAACGCCTCCCTCGACACACATGCCGGGAAGGCACGTTTTCAGTTGTGCGGCATTCCCTCCGAATCGACCTCCGTTCCACCGCACGATTCGCGCACAAGTAGCCTGACGGGCAGCAGATGATCCTGCCGCCCTTCCTTCTTATCGATTGCATCTATGACCGCTTGCATTGCCAGCTTCCCGAGCTCCTCCCGGGAGCTGTCGACTGTTGTCAACGTCGGGGCAGTAAAGCCACCGAAGGCAATGCCATCGAAACCGACGACGGCGAAATCATCCGGCACCCTCAGCCCGCGCTTGCGCAATCCATGCAAAGCGCCGATCGCGAGCCGGTCGTTATAGGCGAAGAGAGCCGTCGGCGGGACGTCAAGCGCCAGGATGCGGTCAAGGGCGAGGACACCGCCTGATAGCGAATTCTCGGTCACCACAACGAGATCTTCATCGAATGGCAGACCAGCCTCGGAAAGCGCATGCATATAGCCATCGATACGGTCGTGCCCGCCATGCGAACTTCGCAACGCCTGGGTAAAGTGTGCGATGCGCCGATGTCCAAGCGAAATGAGGTGGCGGGTGGCGATATATCCACCTCTCTCAAGATCGACGCGGACGCTTTGAATTCCCGGTGCGGGGCTAGGCTCCTGCAGCACGACAACGCCGACACCGCGCTTTACGAGAGCAGGTAGTTCCGGAGCAGCGCAGTTATTGTGTCCTGCGACGATGATCCCGTCGTAAGCCGCCCCTTGCAACAAGAGCGCAGTGTGAAACTCGCTCAGTTCGTTGCGGGACGAAATGATCGTGACCGAATATCCGCGCAAACTGGCTTCCGCTTGCGCCGCACTCGCGATCTCTAGGAAGTACGGATTCTCCAAGGTCGGCAGAATGAAAGTGATGATCTTGGTGCTGCGCTGCCGCAGGCTTCTGGCGGCATGATTGGGCGTGTAGCCCAACTGGGCAGCGGCGGACATCACGCGTTCCCGTGTCTCCGGAGAAATGCGCACGGCACTATCCCGGCCATTGAGCACGAGGGAAATGGTCGCTTGGGAGACACCCGCGAGGCGTGCGACATCAGCGCTTGTCGGTGCAGCGGCGGCCGAATGTTCACCCGTGGACTTGCGGTTCATCGCGGACCCTACACTTGCTAAATCGTATTAGCTAATACGTATTAGCACGAGCGACGGGCTGTCAAGCCCTCAAATGGAGGCGAAATCAATCGCATCGTCGCGTCCTTTCTGGAAGGGAATAGGTGACCGTCGGAGGCAGCTTTTGTTGCCTTCAGCGTATGGGAGATCCGCTTCACGGTCTCGCCTACAGCGGGATGCTGAGGAGGCTCCGGACCCAATGGCTTTGCATGATCTTGAAAAAGCCCGTCCCCAGTAAGTGGCTCCTTCAAATCGAGAGCTATATGGTAGGGTCACTTGCAGCTGGGAGGATCGACGAGCAAACGTTCCTCGCCTCCGTTGCTGCGGCCACGTTCAGGTTTCTGCGAGGGCGCGATACGCTCGTGCGCCAACACACCCACCGTTCGACGGGTCTTGCACGCTTTATTATGCTAGCAACGTGATCATGACGTGGGTAATGGCTTGAGCTTAGAGCGGCGGCAGCGTTCAGAACAGTACTTCACGTCGCTCCAGTTCTTGGCCCACTTCAGCCTCCATGCAAAAGGTTTTCCGCATGTCGCACACGTTTTTATCGGCAGATCCGCTTTCTTGACCATTCTCGCCATATGGATCCTCTCCTATTCAACGTGTTTACGAAATGCGAACGAACCACTCGCCGCTCAGTTACCGAAGTGGCAATTCCACGAGCCCTACCCTATCTGGGGAAGCACTAAGCGATTGGAAGCACCCGACTTCAACCTCTTTTCATGTCCGCTCGAGCTATTTCTGTTCACTTTACGTTCCGCCTGCCCTATGACAGGCGGGTTTGCCATGTTTGAGACAGTGGATGATCAACCGATCGACTTTTGAATTTCTAGAGGAAGCCTCCAGTAATCACGGCGCCGAGTGGCTCGACGACAACCGAGCTAGACTTGATTGCGCGCGCCGCGACTTAATTGAATTCACCCTAGCGTTAGCTAATAGCACAGGGTCGATCGACAAGCGCGTAGATGAGGCCAACCGAGATCCCCGCAAATGTTTGAGTGCCGCGTCTATCTCGAAAGGCACCTGCTGCATCACGTTGCGAGTTTCGCCTTCGAAGAACGCAGCCGCGACATATTACATGCAAATCTCTCCGCACAGCTCATACAGCGGAGGCGGAGCGCTGCTACCCCCGCCACGGCTTGCCCGCATTTTGCGGCAAACAATCGCAAGCCACACCGGCAAATGGAGAGGGATCGTCGAGGGTCCATTATTTCGGACATATTTCCCAAATGGTCTGACGGGCGGTCATGATTTGAGCGCCAGCGGGTACGTCAGAAATCACGACGCGCTCGACTTTTTCAATCTCAAAAACTTCGGAGCCTGTCGCAACGTTTCTGACGAGATGCTCGTGTCCTCCAATCTTGTCGAGGAAATAGTAAAATCATTCGCCGCTGCCCGCGCGCTGGTCGATTACATCAATCGGGCAACGACTAAGCTCCCCGAGTCTCGATAACCGGAAGGCTCTTACGCGCAAACTTACTGACCCGAAGCTTATAGAGATGAAAAAGTAGGCTCGCGACTATCAGCACGGTCGGGATGTGCTTGATCGGTTTCCTGTCATTGAGATTGTTTAGGACGCTAAAAAGGTGGCCGCAGACGTCTCGGCATTAGAGATTTTGCTTGCGAGCACTTATACGGTAGGGACCGGCTCTCTCCCCCATTACGACAGATCTCCAAGAAAGGGTGATCTCTCGTCGCGCAATCAAGGCATCAACCGCTTCATGGACGGCTGGCATGTAGTCACGCCACTCAAGCGGAGCGTTGTGATCATTTGCAAGGCTGCGCGCAACTTCGCTCGGGCACGTCGTCCCATCAGGTCGACTGACGACAAAACTTAAAATGGTCGATTCCGCATTCGCTCGCATGGCTCGTCCCCATTTAACTGAACTGTCTCGCGGGTCATTTGACAGTTACATTGTCTCAGCAAAGCATCAGGCAAGACCATCTCTGCGCAATATGTCTTACAGCGGTGGTGTTGCGCTGGACGGCTCCGTTTTGAATAAGCGAGAGAGCTACTTCGTTCAGGCAAAGCGATATGGAAAACCGTTCAACCATGCGGCGGCTTTTGACGCTGTCTCAGTTGCCGGGAAACGCAGCGGATCGTTACTCAAGATCTAACCGATGCGCCACCCCGTCATCGCAGAGGCTTTGGAGGCGCCATTGATTGTCAGCTTGGAATACTTGAGCCACTGCTCGATAGCAACAGTGGTGACGAACCTGAAGGCGTCATAGATGGTATTGCTGATCGGACTTGAGGCGAAAACCCGCGTCCGCGTCGCAGGCATCATGACCGGGACGCCGCTGCAGATCTCGACGTTGTCCGAATACGGGGTTGCCGAGCGCACGCCGGCCTTGGCTGCGGAAACCGCTCGGTTGCCGCCCTTGCCGCAACATGCCGGGTTCCAGGCGGAGCCGGTGACTGTTTCGCCTTTGCGCGGCCGTGCCGGACCGGACATTTGACGATGATGTCGTAATGGAGACTGCCGAAAACGACGACAGCGGGGCTGGGTGCGGTCTTAGAAATTTGTCTTTCCGTCTGGAGGCGACGGCCGCCATAGTCTTTTCTGGATTTTCCCAAAATTGCCTATTGCACATCACCGGTCGCCGAAGTCCCGCCGCCAGGCGCAAGTAAATGTAAACGCTCGTTTATTTGCTTCGCATCCGGCCAAATAAAAGCCTCTGACCAATCGCGCGCGCCGCCCTTCATATGGCTCAAAGGTTTTCCTTGAGTAGAATTTCGATGCGGATCTTTTCCTGTGCGGCGAGCGGCTCGCGGGCATCCGAGCGGGCGCGCATGATGCGAATTGCACTGCGCACCGCATGGCCCGGATCCTGTGCGATCACGGCATCGATACGGTCGTCCCGGAGCGCCTGTTCGGTGAAGGGAGTTCGCTCGTGGACAACCACGGCAATGCCGCCGAGATCGACGTTCCCGGCAGCAGCCAGGATCGGCACGCGAGCCTCTGCGCTCAGCACGTAGATTCCGGAAACATCGCGATTGCCGGCCAACACGCGGGCCATCACCTGCCGGCTGCGTGCCTCGTCGGCGTGGGTTTCGATGGAGGGCAGACAGGTCAGATGCGGAAAGGCGCTGTTGATCACGTGGTCGAAGCCAAGGCGGCGCTGGATGCTGTCGAGCGACTGCATGGTTTCCGCGATCACCATGACCTTTCCCGGCTGGGGACCTGCCAGCATGCCCATCAGCTTGCCCGCACTCGCACCCGCCGCAAAGTTGTCGATGCCGACGAAATCAGCCTCTGGCAGCTTTTCCTGACCGGACAGGAATTGCACCACCTTGATGTTGCGCTGGAGAAGCCGCGCCATGGCGTCACGCACCTGAGGCGATTCAGGCGCCATGACAGCCACGCCGTCGACCTCCTCCTTGTCGAGGCTGGAGAGGAGCTTTGCCACGCCGTGCGCATCGTCGATCCCGATCTGGCGGTAGGCAATCTCGGTGAGGTCGCCCTTGAGCGCATCGGTCAGCTCTTCAACGTGCCGCAGGAGCTCCTTGAGGTATAGATCGCCGCTTGCCGGAAGCAGGAAGAGAAAGCGGTACACCTTGTTGCGGGCAAGGCTGACAGCCGCCGGATTTCGAACGAAGCCGATCCGCTCGATTGCGTCATTGACCAGCCGGGCTGCCTTCGGGCTCACATTCGGTCGTTCGTTCAAGACACGATCGACCGTTGCAAGGCTGACGCCTGCAGCCTCGGCCAGATCCTTCGCTGTTGGACGCATGACGACTTCCCAATGATTTCCGCCTTCCAGAGCTTTCCTTCAAAACATCAGCAAACGCAAGAATTGATGTGCGCACCTCAAAAATCACTTGCTTTGAGGTGCGCACATCAATTAGCCTCCATCTCGGTTCGGGAGAGGCATCCATTACACCCCGTTCCGCTGGAGGAGGCCGGCCAGAGATTAGGGTCCGGAGCCGGCATTTGGCCCGCAAGGGCGTTTCGCCATCCGCAGGAGACCGGACGGCGCTGGGAGGATGACATGATGAAATCGCTTTACGTGAAAGGTCTGCTTGCTGCCGGAACGGTCGCCTGTTCGATGGGTTTCGGCACTATGATGGCGCATGCCGACGAAAAGGAACTGACGCTCTGCTGGGCCGCATGGGACCCGGCAAACGCACTCGTCGAACTCAGCAAGGGCTTCGAGGCGTCGTCCGGCATCAAGATGAAATTCGAGTTCGTCCCGTGGCCGAACTTCGCCGACCGCATGCTCAACGAACTCAACTCGGGCGGAAAGCTCTGCGATCTGATGATCGGCGACAGCCAGTGGATCGGCGGCGCCGCCGAGAACGGTTGGTATGTGAAGCTCAACGAGTTCTTCGACAAGGAAGGCATCAAGATGGATGCCTTCGTTCCGGCAACCGTCACGGGTTATTCCGAATGGCCGAAGAACACCCCGAACTACTGGTCGCTGCCAGCCTTCGGGGACGTGGTCGGCTGGACCTACCGCAAGGACTGGTTCGAGCGGCCCGAAATTAAGACCGCCTTCAAGGAAAAGTTCGGTCGCGACCTGACGCCGCCCGCAACCTTCGACGAACTGAAGCAGGTCGCCGAATTCTTCCAGGGCCGCAAGATCGATGGCAAGACCGTCTACGGCGCCTCGATCTATACCGAACGTGGCTCTGAAGGCATCACGATGGGCGTGATGGACGTGCTCTACAGCTATGGCTTCAAGTACGAAAACCCGAAGAAGCCCTATGACATGAAAGGCTTCGTCGATTCCGCAGGCGCCGTGAAGGGTCTCGAATTCTACAAGTCGCTCTATGATTGCTGCGTCGCACCGGGCACATCCAACACCTACATGGGCGAAGGCATCGACGCCTACAAATCGGGCCAGGTCGCCATGCAGATGAACTTCGCCTTTACCTGGCCGGGGTTCGAGGCTGATCCGAATGTCGGGGGCGGAAAGACTGGTTATCTCGTCAATCCCGCAGGGCCCGGTGGCGAGAAGTTCGCCCAGCTCGGCGGCCAGGGCATTTCGGTCGTCGCCAATACAGACAACATGGACGGCGCACTGGGCTACATCAAATGGTTCGCCCAGAAGGATGTACAGGACAAATGGTGGTCCATGGGCGGCTTCTCGTGCCTTCGCGCCGTTGTCGAAGACCCGAACTTTACCAAGAGCCAGCCCTATGCACAGACCTTCCTCGACAGCATGGCGATCGTGAAGGACTTCTGGGCCGAGCCGTCCTATGCGACGCTGCTGCAGGCATCGCAGAAGCGGTTCCACGACTATGTCGTCGCTGGCAATGGCACCGCGAAGGAAGCTCTGGACGGGTTGATTGCCGACTGGACGGAAACGTTCGAGGACGAAGGCAAGCTCTGACAGAAGAAAAGCCTGGCTCCTGGACCTGATCCGGGGGCAGTGCCCTTAATCTCTCCCCCGGCAATGCCGGGGGAAAGTCCAAAGCCAGCGTTGCCGCCTGCACATCTTTAGAAACCCAGCCTGCCGGCACAACCCGAGCTTTGCCTTGTTGCCTCACCGGCCACGGCACCGCATGCGGTTGCCCTTTGGAAACGCCACACGGATCCGGACGATGACCGACACACCCGCAGACCGCCTCGCCCGTGCGACGCCACAACCGGTTGCCAGACGCATCCGGGGCTTAAGCGACAGGGCCATCGCCTGGATCTTCGTAGCACCCACGATCTTCCTGCTTCTGTCGGTCAACATATTTCCGCTGATCTGGACGATCCGCCTGTCCTTCACGAACTTTGCCGCGAACAAGCCGAACGCGGAGGTGAAATGGGTCGGATTGCGCAACTACACGCGCATCCTCACCGACGCCGACACCTGGGCGAACATGCAGACGACCGCCCATTTCCTCATCTGGACGATCACCTTCCAGGTGCTGATCGGCTTCTCCCTGGCATGGCTGATCAACCGCAAGTTCAAGGGCAACGACCTGGTGACGACACTAATCGTCATCCCGATGATGCTCTCGCCCGCCGTGGTCGGCAACTTCTGGACCTTCCTTTACCAGCCGCAGATCGGCCTCGTGAACTACGCCGTCGAATTCCTGACCGGCATTCCCGCCGACAGCTTCTCGATGCTTGGCCCCGGTGGCTGGGCGCGCTGGGCGATCGTCATCGTCGACACCTGGATGTGGACGCCCTTCGTCATGCTGATCTGCCTCGCCGGACTGCGCTCCATCCCCGATTACATCTATGAAGCAGCGGAAGTCGACCGCGCATCGAAGTGGCGGCAGTTCTGGACGATCACGCTGCCAATGGCACTGCCATTCCTGATGCTTGCAGTCCTGTTTCGCGGCATCGAGAACTTCCGGATGTTCGACCTCGTGGTCCTCCTCACCGGCGGCGGGCCGGGGGACGAGACGCTGCTCGCCTCGATCGACCTCAAGCGCGAGGCCTTCGAGAAATGGCGGACCGGCTATTCCAGCGCCTATGCAATTGTCCTGTTCGTCACGGTATTCGGCCTCGCCTCCATCTACGTGAAGGCCCTGAACAAGGTTAAGGAACGATGAGCGCCCATTCCGTCACCGAACCGTCGCCTGCCTCGAAGTGGATTGCCGGCATCTTGGTCGGACTATATGCGGTGATCACGCTGATCCCGCTCATCTGGATCATTTCGACGAGCTTCAAGTCCGGCCCGGATTCGATCAGCTATCCGCCGAAGGTCGTCTTCGAGCCGACGCTTGAAGGCTACGTAAACCTCTTCACGACACAGTCGCGCCCCTCGGCGGAAGACCTCGCCAAACTGCCGGCACCCACCACGTGGTATGACAAGATCACACGGGAAAGGGGCATGATCATTTCGGGCCCGTCGCGCTTCGGGCAACGATTCCTGAACTCGGTCATCATCGGCTTTGGCTCGACATTCCTGTCGATCTTCCTCGGGACGCTGGCAGCCTACGCCTTCAGCCGCTTCAAGGTGCCGCTCAAGGATGACCTCCTGTTCTTCATCCTGTCGACACGCATGATGCCGCCGATCGCCGTCGCAATCCCGATTTACCTGATGTTCCGTCAGTTGGGGCTTTCGGATACGCACCTCGGGATGATCCTGCTTTATACGGCGGTCAACCTTTCGTTGTCGGTCTGGCTGCTCAAGGGATTTATTGACGAAATCCCGCGCGAATACGAAGAAGCGGCACTGATCGATGGCTACACCCGCTTCCAGGCCTTCTACAAGGTCGTCCTGCCGCAGGCGGCAACAGGCATCGCCTCGACCGCGATCTTCTGCCTGATCTTCGCCTGGAACGAATATGCTTTCGCAGTCCTGCTGACGAGTGGCAATGCCCAGACGGCGCCCCCCTTCATCCCGACCATCCTGTCGGTTGGCGGCGGTATCGACTGGCCGGCCGTTGCGGCTGCAGCGACACTGTTCCTGCTGCCCGTGATTATCTTCACCGTGCTGCTGCGCAAGCATCTGCTGCGCGGCATCACCTTCGGAGCCGTGCGCAAATGATCAACTTCCTTGCCCGCCTGCGCCGGTTCCGGCGATCCGAATGGGAGATGTTCGCCTCGGCGCTGATCGCGCTCGGCGTGATCATGCTCATGCAGCCGCTTTCGCTGACACTCTTTACCTTCTCCTTTCCGGTGACGCTGATCGGAACCGTCATGTTCATCGTCGTCAGTCATTTTCCGGAGTAGATCATGGCCCAGATTCGCGTTGAGAACCTGCGCAAGGACTTCGGAGCCTTCAATGCGGTGAAGTCGTCCAGCTTCACCGTCGAGGATGGAGAGTTCTTCATGCTGCTCGGCCCGTCCGGCTGCGGCAAGACGACGACGCTGCGGATGATGGCCGGCCTTGAACTGCCGACCAGTGGCGAGATCTATATCGGCGGCGAAGAGGTCGGCATGAAGCGCGCGAGCGAGCGCGACATCGCCTTCGTCTTTCAGATGTTTGCACTTTATCCGCACATGAACGTGCGCAAGAACATCTCCTATCCCTTGGTCAGCCAGGGCATAGCGCGCTCGGAAGTCGATCGCCGCGTGGCGGAAGTCGTCCGCATCCTGCAGATTGAGCCCATCCTCGACAAATCGGTCGGCGGGCTTTCGGGCGGCGACCGCCAGCGCGTCGCACTCGGCCGTGCGATCGTGCGCCAGCCGAAGGCCTTCTTCATGGATGAGCCCCTCGGCGCGCTCGATGCGGAGTTCCGCGAGCATATGGCGGAGGAGCTGCGCGCCCTGCATGACCGCATGGGGGCGACCACCGTTTATGTCACCCACGACCAGCTGGAAGCCATGCAGATGGGCGACAAGATCGTCGTCATGAACCATGGCGTGATCGAGCAATTCGGCAAGCCCCAGCAGATCTATGACTGGCCGGCAACCAAGTTCGTGGCGAAATTCATCGGCTCGCCGCCGATGTCGTTCCTGGAATTCGAAGGTGCGATCGACGACGGGGGCGACGCGGTGACGATCGGTGGGTCCCGCATCGAGGTTCCCAAATCCCGCGAAGGCCGCAAGGGTGCGCTCACGCTCGGCGTCAGGCCGGAACATGTCCGCCTGTCGGACGCAGCCGGTTTTCGCGGACGGGTGGCCGCCGTCGAATATCTCGGCACCACACAGATCGTCACGATCGAGACGGCCCATGGAGAGATCAAGGCGCGGACGGCGTCGAGCGATGCCATCCGGACGGACGTTCCCGTCGGGCTTGAATTCGATCGCCGCTCACTCACCCTGTTTGATGCCAAGAGCGGGATGGCACTGGTGTCCGAAGGCAATGAAGGAGCCCTCACCCGTGGCTGAAGTCGTCCTCTCCAGCATCCGCAAGTCGTTTGGCGCCACCCGCGCGCTCGACGACGTGACGATGACCGTACCGGACGGCGCCTTCGTGGTGCTTCTCGGTCCGACCGGAGCCGGCAAGACCACGCTGCTGCGCCTGGTATCGGGCCTCGACACGCAGGACAGCGGCGACATCAGGATTGGCGGACAGTCCATGGCGGGGCTCACGCCCGCACAGCGCAATGTCGCGATGGTCTTCCAGCAATATTCCCTCTACCCGCACATGACGGTGCGGCAGAACCTCGAATTTCCGCTGAAGTCGCCGTTGTTGCGCACGCCGCAGGCGGTGATCGACCAGAAGGTGAAGGCAATCGCCGAGGTCCTGCAGATCGCCCACAAGCTCGACAACCGGGCAACGGCCCTTTCGGGCGGCGAGATGCAGCGCGTGTCGATCGGCCGGGCGCTGGTCCGTAATCCGCAGATCTATCTCATGGATGAACCGCTGAGCTCGCTCGACGCGAAACTCCGCGCCGACCTTCGGGTCGAACTGAAGAACATCCAGGCCCGGTCCGGCGCCACCTTCCTCTACGTGACGCATGACCAGATCGAGGCGATGACCATGGCAACCCATGTCGGCGTGCTTAAGGAAGGGCGCCTCGTGCAGTTCGGATCGCCGCGCGAGATCTACGAAGCGCCGGTCAGCATCTATGCCGCGACCCGGCTTGGCCAGCCGCGCATCAACGTGCTCCCCGCAAACCTCTTCCCCGAAGCACCGGCGGCGGCCCATACGATCGGGCTTCGGCCCGAGCATATTCTCCAGGGAGAAGGGCAGGAAGCCAAGGTGGTCCGGGTGGAACATCTCGGCGACCAGACGCGTCTTCATCTCACACTTGGAGAATATCCGATCATCACCGTCACCGATGCCCACACCGCCCTGAAGGGCGGCGACATCATCAAAATCCAGCCGCAGGAGCCGATCTATTTCGATGCGGCCGGAATGCGTCTCGTCTAAGGGAGGGTCTCATGTCTCAATTCCTCAACAGCCGCGAAAATGCCGTCACCGAGGCGATCGATGGCATGCTCATGGCCTCGGCTGGAGCGCTGAGCCGCCTCGACGGCTATCCGCACATCCGCGTCGTGTTGCGATCCGACTGGGACAAATCGAAGGTCGCGATTGTCTCGGGCGGCGGATCCGGCCATGAGCCGGCCCATGCCGGTTTCGTCGGACGCGGCATGCTGACAGCCGCCGTCTGTGGTGATGTCTTCGCTTCGCCGAGCGTTGACGCTATCCTGACCGCAATCCTCGCGGTGACTGGCCCGCTCGGTTGCCTGCTGATCGTCAAGAACTATACAGGCGACCGGCTGAACTTCGGCCTTGCGGCCGAACGCGCCCGTGCCTTTGGGCTGAATGTCGGCATGGTGATCGTGGACGATGACATCGCGCTCCCCGATCTGCCGCAGTCCCGCGGTGTGGCGGGCACGCTCTTCGTCCACAAGATCGCCGGTGCGATGGCGGAAAACGGCGCAAGTCTTGATGACGTCATCGACACTGCGCGGCGGGTGATCGCCAATACCCGCTCGATCGGCATTGCACTCGACACCTGTACCGTGCCGGGCTCGCCGAAGGAAAAACGCATTCCCGAAGGTCACGCCGAACTCGGCCTTGGCATCCACGGTGAGGCGGGTGTGGAGCAGATCGAGTATGACGGCGTGCGCGGCGCCGTGGCCGCCATGGTGGACCGGCTTGCGGCGGGCATGGAGGACAAGCCGCATGTCGTACTTGTCAACAATCTCGGCGGCACCTCCGTGCTGGAAATGGCCGTGGTCGTCAACGAACTGGTTCAGTCGGCGATCGGCGCGCGCCTCTCGCATATCGTCGGGCCTGCTGCGATGATGACCTCGCTCGACATGCAGGGCTTTTCGATTTCCGTAGTGCCGGCGGAAAAGGCCGATCTCGACTTGCTGGCCAAGCCGGTCGGCCTTGCAGCATGGCCAGGCGTGACGGCGATGCGACCCGTCAACGTCATCGCCCTGCCCGATGGACTGACCCCGATCGCGCCGCTTGCCTCGCAGCATCTGCCCACCCGTCAATTCCTCACAGAGTGCTGCAAGCTCCTGATCGAGGCGGAAAAACACCTTAACGCGCTCGATGCCAAATCCGGCGACGGTGACACCGGCTCGACCCTTGCAAGCGCCGCGCGTGCCCTGATCGAGGCCCTCGATCGGCTACCGCTTGCAGATCACACCCAGCTCTTTCGCGCCATGGGCCAGGAACTCAGCCAGACCATGGGCGGCTCTTCCGGCGTCTTGCTCGCCATCTTCTTTGCCGCGGCAGGCGATGGGGCCTCGAGTGGGCTTGGCATGCGCGACGCGCTCAAAGCCGGCCTTGCCCGCATGCAGGAAATCGGCGGCGCAGAGCTCGGCGACCGCACCATGGTCGATGCGCTCTCGCCCGCACTGGACGCCTATGACAAGGGTTTTGCAGCAGCGGCCAGTGCAGCCCGCGCCGGCGCCAACCTGACCGCAACCTATCTCAACGCACGCGCAGGCCGGGCGGCTTACCTGAATGCCCGGCAGCTCGAAGGTCACATCGATCCCGGCGCGGAGGCAGTCGCGCGTCTCTTCGAGTTTCTCTCCCTTCGACATAGCAGGTCGGAGGACAAACCCGCGGACTGACGGCGGGGATCGGCGCGGCGGGAGCCATCCTGGGCGAGGTCCGCCGCAACGCAAAACACCCGCAGCTTAGAGCTACGGGTGCTTTTTGATGATTTGGTTGCGGGGGCCTGATGGCGCAGCGATCTGAAAACTCGACCGCCTTAAACCCAAAGGAACCGTCGACTCGGTACTTACGCGGTTTGCAGAGTGGGTGTGCCGGCAGCTCCGCTCTTTACTGGGCACCGCGAAACCTGGATTTGAGGATGTCGCGCTATCGGTGTTCGGACGCTTTGGGTGTGAGGAAAGCAAGAAGTCTGTTGGTAGAACCGACAACTCCGGGGTAAGTGAGGATGCAGTTTCCAATAGGCAGGCTCTTTTCGGGAGGCTTGCTACCTGCATCGGCCTGCAATAATCCCTGTACTCCCGCTCCGGCTTCGAGGCATTAATGACGCTACCAAGCAATGAATCAATCGAAGAGCTCGTCGCTTTGTCGATGTTGCAACAAGCACGTACATTTGCCGAGGCCTACGGCGGGCAGTCGCGCCTATGGCAGCGGCCCTATGCAGAGGCGCGGCCTCGTGTCGCTTCATCGATCGCATCGGTATGGATGACGGCCTATCCCCCTTCGGTAATCCCGTTGCCCGGCGAATCCGTTCTCAAGACCCTTGGCGACGCACATCTGTGGTCAGCCCTTTCGGCGATCGGCGTACGCGGTATTCACACGGGACCGATGAAACGTGCCGGCAGTATGAAAGACGGCGTCTACAGCCCGACGATCGACGGCAATTTCGACAGAATAAGCTTCGACATCGATCCGACTTTCGGCACGAACGAGGAATTCGTTGCCATCAGCCGCATGGCGGCTGCACACAACGCCATTGTCATTGACGATGTCATTCCTTCACACACGGGCAAGGGTCCGGATTTCCGGCTCGCCGAAATGAATCATTCGACCTACCCTGGTCTCTATCACATGGTCGAAATTCCAGAGGAAGAATGGCAGCGTCTTCCGGACGTGCCTGAGGGCCGGGAGGCGGTCAACCTGCCTGCCGATACCGTTGACTACCTGAGGGATCGTGGCTTGATTGTCGGCCAGCTCCAGCGGGTCATTTTCTTCGAGCCCGGCGTCAAAGAGACGGACTGGAGTGCGACCGGCCCGATTACCGGCGTCGACGGCAAGGAGCGCCGCTGGGTTTACCTGCACTACTTCAAGGAGGGGCAGCCGAGCCTGAACTGGCTGGATCCATCATTTGCCGCGCAACAGATGATCATCGGCGATGCGTTGCATTCGATCGACCAGATGGGCGCCCGTGGCCTGCGGTTGGACGCGAATGGATTTCTCGGCGTCGAGCGCCGAGTGGAGGGGCCGGCATGGTCGGAAAGCCATCCGCTTTCCGTGACGGGCAACGCACTGCTCGCTGGCATGATCCGCAAGGCCGGCGGGTTTTCGTTTCAGGAGCTTAACCTGACGATCGATGATATTGCCGCGATGTCGAAGGGTGGAGCGGATCTGTCCTACGATTTTATCACGCGCCCGGCCTATCATCACGCGCTGTTGACAGGCAATACCGAGTTCTTGCGCATGATGCTGCGGATGGTCCATGAATTTGGCATCGATCCTGCGTCGCTTATTCATGCGCTTCAGAATCACGATGAACTGACGACGGAACTCGTGCATTTCTGGACATTGCATGCAGACGATATTTACACCTTTGCCGGCCAGACCTGGCAGGGGCGTACGCTGCGCATGCATATTCGCGACGTAATACGCGAGCGCCTTTCGGGACCCAACGCCCCCTATAACCTTCCCTTTGTCACGAACGGAATCGCCTGCACGACAGCGAGCGTCATTGCCGCAGCCCTCGACATTGCCGACCTGGAAAGCATCGATGACGAGACGACAAAGCTGATCCAGAAAATTCACCTTCTGCTGGTGATGTACAACGCTTTTCAGCCGGGCGTATTCGCGCTTTCCGGATGGGATCTGGTCGGCGCTTTGCCATTAACGCCGGCTCAGGTGCAGCACCTGATGGCCGACGGCGACACCCGCTGGATCGAACGCGGCGCCTATGATCTGACGGGTCAGAACTCTGGCGAGGAGTTTTCCGCCGACGGCATGCCGCGTGCCCGCGCCCTATACGGCCCGATCAGCGAGCAGCTCGCGCAGCCGGACTCGTTTGCCTCGCAGCTCAAACGCCTGCTGGCCGTTCGGGAAGCTTATGGGATCGCGGCCAGTCGACAAGTCTCGATACCTGATACCACCGCCCCAGGTTTGCTCATCATGGTCCACGAACTTCCGGATCTACGAGGCACGCAGGTGACCGCCCTGAATTTCAGCTCCTCGGCGATCTCCGAAGTCGTGATCTTGCAGAACGTCAGGCCAGGACCTGTCGTCGACATGATTGCGGAATCAATCGAAGGCGACCTTACAGAAGATGGCGCATTGACTATCAATCTGGAGCCCTACGAGGGTCTATCCCTCAGAGTTGTTGGAACGCTCCCGACGCTCTAAATGTCACGCGCATATCTCTGCAAATAGCCGCGCTTGTGCGTTCGCTTGCGGGTCTACGACCCGCTTGCGGACGTGATACTTGACGGGATTTTGCACGGCTTGGCCGGCGGTGATCCAGCGATACGGGATCTCTGACGCCTTCACCTGCTGTCGAGTGGCAACCGATCGCAGGACCAAGCGGGCGACATCAAGCTGCCTCCATGCATCACATCACATGGACAGCTCGAAAGCGCTCGGGATGTTGCTCCTGGCGGCATGGACCGGCACGTCGACGCGTTGTCCTGTGATCCGGTCGTAGAGGTGCAGTGCCTCTGGCGGCAGGGTCAGCCAGACGGACCGGCCTTCCAGTTGCTGGTCTCCAGGTGGCAGGGTCGCCGCGATCTCCCGGTCGCCAAGGGTGCAATAGGCGACGCGCGAGCCACCCAGTTCCTCGACAAAATCGACCGTCGCCTGAAGGCCGGTTCCGGCAGTTTCACTCAGAAGGAGGTTTTCGGGCCGGACGCCAACGGTGACCGGAGTGCCTTCGGCAAGGCTTGTCCGGCCGATGCCGACCCCGCCAGCCGTCGCATCGATGACGAGAGCACCGCCTGCCCCGATGGCGGCCGGGAAAAGGTTCATGGCAGGCGCCCCCATGAACCCGGCGACGAAGACCGAGGCCGGGTTTCGGTAGACCTCAGCGGGCGAGCCGATCTGCTCGACGCGGCCGGCATTCATCACGATCAGCGTGTCGGCGAGCGTCATCGCTTCGACCTGGTCATGCGTCACGAACACCGACGTCGCGTTGAGGCGTCGGTGCAGTTTCTTGATCTCGATGCGCATCTGGACGCGTAGCAGCGCATCGAGATTGGACAGCGGTTCGTCGAACAGGAAGACGTCGGGCTCGCGCACCATAGCGCGGCCCATGGCCACGCGTTGCCGCTGCCCGCCGGAGAGCTGCGCCGGGCGCCGGTCGAGATACTCCGTCAGGTTCAGGATCCTCGCCACAGCCTCGACCTTGCGGTCGCGCTCGGGCCGCGGCAGCTTGGCGATCCGAAGCGGATAGGCAATGTTCTGGCGCACGGTCATGTGCGGATAGAGCGCGTAGTTCTGGAACACCATGGCACAGCCACGATCGGCCGGCTCGATGTCGTTCATCACCATTTCACCGATGGAGATCGTGCCTGACGTCACCTCCTCCAGTCCCGCGATCATGCGCAGGAGGGTCGACTTGCCGCAGCCCGACGGACCGACGATGACGACGAAATGGCCATCGGGGATGGTGATGTCGACGCCATGCAGGACCGGCTTGCCGTCATAGGATTTTTTCAGGTTTGAGAGTGTCAGATCAGCCATCAGATGTCTCCCGGACGACGGTTGTGCAGGTGTGCAATCGTGGACGTGTCGCGGCCGATGCCTGCGAGAATGGGTCTGCCGCGCATCAGCGGATACCGGATTTCATAAAGGACTGGACGACCTGGCGCTGCAGGAGGACGTAGATGACGAGGACCGGCAGGCTTGCGAGCGTCGAGGCTGCCATCAGTGGTCCCCACTGGTTGCCCTCGGCCGTCATGAACATCTGGATGCCGATCTGGATGACGGAGTTTTCGGCCGTGCGGCTGAGCAGCAGTGGCCAGAAATACTCGTTCCAGGTCGAGATGAAGATGAGGATGGCAAGCGAGGCGATCGTGCCGCGCAGATTGGGCACCATCACCTCCCAGAGGATCCGCCAGTTGCGTGCGCCGTCCATCCGCGCCGCCTCGATGACTTCCCGGGGGAAGCTGCGCATGGCCTGGGCAAGAAGCAGGATCGCAAGCGCCGAGACAAGGTTCGGCAGGATCAGCGCCACGATGCTATCGAGCAGACCCATCTGGGCAATCAGCAGATAGTTCGGGATCATCACCACCTGAAAGGGTACCAGCCAGGTCAACGCCACGGCGCTATACACCAGCTTGTCGAGCGCGAATGTCCAGCGGGCGAAGGCGAAGGCGGCAAGAAGCCCGGTCAGAAGCTGAAAGGCCGTGGAGACGACGGAAAAGACCAGCGTGTTGACCAGCATGCGGCCGATCGGGATGGCCTCCAGCGCCTGCCGGTAATTGTCGAGCGACATGCTCGTCGGCCATAGGCTCGTCTCGAACATGGCATTGGCGGGACGCAGCGAACTGGCCAGCATCCAGTAGACCGGGAAAAGGCACAGGATCGACAGAAGGACCATGAGGACGTGCCCGGCCGCGGTGTCGAGGCCGGATTTGTCCGAGATGCGACGAAGCGGGCGCGCCATCGGGCGGGGCGCGTGCAGGACGTCAGTTGTCATGGAAAGTATACCTGTCGATCAGGCGGAAGAGCACAAAGGCCACTGCGCCGAAGCCGAGGAAAAGGATGACGGCCGCAGCCGAGCCCCAGCCCACCGACATGGTGGAGAAGCCGAAATCCCAAAGGAGATAGTAGATGTTGGAGGTGGAGCCGAGCGGGCCGCCGCCTGTCAGCACGTTGATGTAGGTGAAACTCCACTGCGCGCCGAGCAGGATCGTCATGACGACCAGAAACAGGGCCGTGGAACTGAGCAGCGGCAGGCGGATGTCGCGGATGATCTCCCATTTGCTGGCGCCGTCCATGCGCGCGGCCTCCACCAGGGAGGGGTTGATGTTGGCATTGGCGGCAGACAGGATCAGCGTCGAAAACCCGATCAGCTTCCAGCCGGTGATCAGGATGACGGTCCAGATGGCGGTGTTGGGATCGGAGAGGAACTTCACGGGCTTGAAGCCGATGCCCTGGAGCATCTGGTTGACTAGGCCGTAGCCGGGATCGAGCAGCCAGCGCCAGACGGCGGCGGCCACCACCGGCGCGATGATCATCGGCACGAAGATGATGGCGCGGTAGATGTTGCGCGAGCGCTCGGGAAGGTCATGAGTATAGATGGCGATCGCCAGCGGGATCAGCACGGCCAGCGGCAAAAGACCGAAAATGTAGATCCCGGTATTGCGCAGCGACTGCCAGAATTTGGGCAGGGCAAAGATGCGCGTGTAGTTGTTCCAGCCGACATAGATCTGCGGCGAATTGGGCAGCATGTTCCACTGGTAGAAGCTCAGACGCAGCGCATCGACCAGCGGCCAGTAGATCCAAACCACAAGCAGGATGATGGCCGGAGACAGGTAGAGCCAGGGTGCCCAGCGCGACTGGGTCATCCGTCTGCGGCGGGTCGGTACTTGTGTGGCCAAGGCCATTCTACGCTCCAGTGGGTTTGAAAGGCGTTGGCCTTTTCCGTCGGTCCGGTCGTGGCAATTCGGGCGACGGGTGTCTTACGCGCACAGACGGTCCGTCAGCGCTTCGATCTCCGCGGGCGTGAGGCCGATCCGTTGAAGATAGGCCGCGATCCCGCCATGCGCCGCATCGAGAAAGGCGAGGAAGGCCTCCATCGTTGCGGCGTCGCTGGCGAGCATCCGATCGACATGGCCGGCATCGATGCCGGCCGCAAGCGAACGGGCGCGAAGCTGCGCGATCAGGCCCTCAGCGGAGGCCGTGAGCGCATAGTCGGCCACGATGTCGGCATGCGAGACGCCGGCGGTGGCCAGAAGCATGGCAGCGACGACGCCGGTGCGGTCCTTGCCGGCCGTGCAGTGGAACAGCACCATCCCCGGCCGGGCTTGCCCGATGGCGCGAAAGACCGTGGCGAACTGCGCGCCACAATGATCCAGCGCGCTGCAATAGCGCTCCGCCATGTCGAAGGGCTGCCGCACCATTGCGATCGGCGCCAGCGCGTCGAAGAGCACGATATTGCGGTAGGACACCGTCTCGTGGCCGATGAAGGGGTGGCTGGTGACCGCAGTCTCGTGCGGCCCGCGCAGGTCGATAACGAGCGAGAGATCATCGGCGACAAGCGTCGCCAGGCTCTCGCCATTGAGCGGGTGCAGTGCTTCCGCGCGCAGGATCCGGCGCCATTGCGTGGTGCCGCCGGCCTGCCGATTGTAACCACCGAGGTCGCGGATGTTGTGGGTGTCAGGCAGCGTCCAGTGACGCATGGCGGCCTCCTGCTGTGCTTCGGTCTGTTTGTCTTGGTTCAAGTGGGGGCGCGCGTCGTCGCGGATGCAACGCCCCCACTCGCGCGTGCTCAGGGCATCAGCGCCTGGGCATTGGCCTGCGCCTCGGTCAGGGTCTTCACCACGTCATTGGGACCGAGCACGGCCTCCGAGACGGCTTCCTTCATCATCGCTTCGGCCTGGCGATAGTTCGGGCCGGGGAAGGCGACATTGGGGGTTAGACGCGACAGCTGTTCGAGGTTCGGACGGATCAGCGGGTGCGTCGCCGTCCAGGGGCCGAGCAGCTTTGGATCGTCGACGATGTTGAGGCGAAGCGGCAGATAGCCGATCTTCGAGGTGATGATTGTGTAGCCGTAGTCGGAGGTGAGGAACTTCATCAACTCGTAGGCGGCGCGCTGCTTGACCGGATCCTGCGAGAAGGCATAGAGCGCCGAGCCCGAATTGGTGGGTGCTGTCGGCTTGGTCCCGAAGGCCGGCATGCCGGTCACGCGCAGTTCCCACTTGCCGTCGGCGGATTTGGACAAGGAGTTCTGCAGGGCGCTGGTGTAGAGATACATGCCCAGCCGGCCGGCGGCAAAAGCCTCCTGCGGATTGGCCGGGTCGAGGCGGGCATGGGCGCCGCTGTCGACCATGTCGCGCAGCATCTGCACCGCTTCAATGCCATTCTTGTCGGCGAAGGTCAGCGTGTTGCCATCGCGGACCTTGCCGCCATTCGACATCAGGATCGCCTGATAGACGAAGGTGCCGTCTGTCGGGCCATAAGCGCCCGGAAAGAAGCCGTCCGCGCCGGTCTTGGCGACGATGGCTTCGGCTGCCGTCTTCACCTCGGCCCAGGTCTTGGGTGGCGTCTCGGGATCGAGGCCGGCTTTGCGGAAGAGATCAGCGTTGTAGTAGAGGATCGGCGTCGAGAACGTATAGGCAAGCCCATAGGTCTTGCCGTTGATCTTGCCGAGGTCGACGCCACGCGGGATCAGTCCGTCGGTAAGGGCAGCGTAGCCCTTGGCCCCGGCCATGTCCTCGAGCGGCTGTGCACCCAGATCGGAGGCAAGATAGATGAGGTCGCGAAACACCAGCTGGGCAACGTCGGGCTGCATGCCGGCGGCCATATCGGCCTGCAGGCGCGTGATGATGTCGTTGGAGGGAACTCCGACAGTCTTCACCTTGATCAGCGGGTTTTCCTGCTCGAACTTGGCGATCATCTCGCGGGTGGCGTCGGCACCGGCGCTCGCCGTGGCGAGGTTGTAGTTGTAGAAAGTGATGGTCACCGGCTTGGTAATCTCGGCGGCCATTTCGGCATGCGCGGCGCCGGTTGTTCCGGCGGCACCGAGGACTGCGGCGACCGCAAGGCCGAGGAAGGTGCGTTTTCTCATCGCGGGAAGCTCCTGTTGAGAGAAGTTGGTCATTCGGTGGCGCCCGCCATGGCCGCATCCTGCTTATGGCGCAGCAGGGACAGGTCGTAGCGGTTGAGTTCGTTGCGGGTCTGCGGCAGGGGAACGAGCGCCATGGTCAGGCCCGAGGTACGAATGGTGCCGATCCCGAAGGAGGCGCCTTCGACCATGCGCAGGATGTCTGTCGTCAGGATATCGGTCGCCGCATGCTGGCCCATGCCGACGATGACGGGGATGCCATGCCATGAGGAGAACCGGTCGTGATGGATATGGCCGGAGAGGATCGCGAGGATGTTGCGGCCCTTGAGCACGCCGGCCAGCTGCTGGCTTTGGCTGAACTCGATCGTGCGCCAGTGGTCCCACGGAACAGCGTCGCCCAGCACCGGGGCATGGTGGGCAACGATCAGCTTGGGCAGATCGCCGTGCCGGTCGAGCGCCTGAGCGAGCCAGGCGAATTGCGCCGGCGTCAGGCTGCCGCCGATCTCGCCGGGGGTCGTGGTGTCGAGCGTGACGATATGGATGCCACCGATCACCTGGTCGTGGTCATAGGGGGCATCGAGATCGCTGGTTCGGTCAAGCATGCCTTGGTAGAAGCCGGCGCGCGTGTCGTGATTGCCGATCGCGTAGACGACCGGCACGTCGGTGGCCGCCATCAACGACCGCAGCTGGCGGTAGCTCTCGACATCGCCGCGATTGGTGAGATCGCCGCTGGCGATAATGAACTGCGGCTTCTGCTCCATCGATCCGATCAGCGCGAGCACGCGCGAAAGCGTGGCCGAGGTGTCGCTGAACAGATGGCTATCGGCGACGGAAGGATTGCCGACATGCAGATCGGTGATGTGGATGAACGTCGTTTCGACCATGGGGAGCTCCTGCGTTGGAGCCTGTCTAGGCGCTTCCCGTCTCAGCGGGATGACGGCTTTGAAACGCTGTTTGAAATCGGCGTGGTAAACATCGGCTCCGTTGCCGCAACAACGAGGGCAATGATGCTGCTGGCATTTCCGAGATCGAGCTGGTGGTCCGTCAGTTCGTCGGTACGGCCGCGGCTTCGCGTCATCTGCGTGCGCACCCCGAGAAGGCACGAGATGCGGAACCCGACATCGACCTCGCTCAGCCACGGCGCGATTTTTCTGAAATGCGGGACGAACTGGCGATGATGCTCGATATCCTCAACCATCGGCCGGAATATTTCTGGGTCGTCGCTGGATTGTGCCAGCGTCGTCAGATGACGGAGCACCCCGTAACTGGAATGGGGATCGAGGCTCCAGCGGATGGATGGCCCGACAAGCGCTGCGATAAGATCGCCGGCGCAGGCAGGCGCCGGATCGGCCCGTTGAACCGCCGCCTGAAGCAATGCCAGGCGCTCCGCATTAAGGCGGAGGTAGACGCGCTCGGCAGCCGAAAAAATCAGGTGCTGAAGGGTTCCGAAATGATAGTTGACCGCCGCGACATTGGTGCCCGCCCGACAGGTGATCGTTCGAACCGTCACGTCATCGGGGTGCCGAGCAGCCGACAGCAGTTGCTCGCACGCAGTGCGCAATTTCTCTCGCGTATGGCTTGCTATCATACGGTTGCGTAGCGCAATTTCTGTGACATCCGAGTGAAGGTCAAGGAGAAGGCTGGCGCGGAGACCACGCCTCTCGCGCAAATCGGGTCGGGCAGGCCCGCGAGAACGCCCGTCTCCTGAAAGGGGCTACCGGCGACCGCGCCAGAGAAGCGATGAGGTTTGTCGCAACACGCCGAGCCGGTTGGGACTTTCAGTGAAAAGAGGCCACTCGAGACCAGATATACGTGCGTCGCCAAAGCGGCGGACCTTCCGCAGGTACGTAATGAAGGCGGTGAAGAACCGGAACACGCTAAGCGAAGTAGCTGTACCGGGAGGGGGCAGGAAAACAGGCCATCCCGTCGTACAACGACGTTAACGCCAGCCGCGTCGAAGCTGTCCCCTCATTGAGGTAGTGACCATTCACCTCCTCGTGCTCGGCGAAACGGACGTCATGATCCCATAAGAGGCCAAAAATACTCCTATCTATGCGCGCAATCCCTCGGACCATACAGATGTGCGGATCGAGCAGCAGATCGAACTTTGTCAGGACTTTAGCAAGACCCGCGGCTGTCGTCTGCTCGAACCTACTCACACAAGGCGATCAGCGGGACGGACTATAATGCTGGGCCAGTATGTCCTGGCGCGCCAACTTTCGGGTAACCTTGGCAATCAGCCCAGAACGCGAAAGCTCCTCAGCGATCATGCCGAGGAGCTTTTAGTAGAGTTTCCCGAGTGGGAGGATTTACAAGTTTTATTGGTTTCAGGGCGTAATTGCGCCGCGACCTGTAAAATCGGCTACCTTGAACGGTTCTAACCTCCGACTCTGTTATACTAGAACTAACGCGATGAAACTGCTCAACAGAGAACGTCGGTTTGTCGTATGGAGAACGACCGATATAGGGCCGTGCGGGGGCAGTCCGCTCCTAGCGACGGTACCACGGAAGCGGACATATCTGCTCAATGAGCCAGCAGTGCCAGACGCGGGGCTGAACAAATCTTCGCCGCTAGCTCAAGCCCATTTCCGATGTAGACATGCACGGCTTAGGCCGTGTTTGATAGATCATGGCGCTATGGTCCCAAGGGAACACGGCTTTTGAGCAAGGCCCTGTTTTGGCCCAAAGCGTTTTCATTCAAAAAAGCCTCGACGACAAAATCCATCAGAACGCGGACACGTCGCGGCAACTGTCCGCGGGTAAGATAGGCGAGTTGCACCGCGGCGCCGAACTCGTCCTAGCCGGTCAAGACCTGCACCAGAGCGCTTATTCCCCGAGTTGTCTAATCTGTTGTTAAGATAATTACGACTTCAGTAAAGCAGAGTAAATAAGACGCTATCACACAGTAATCGCTCGATTTTTGCCATAGTGTGCCGACTTTGGTTCTCGCGTTAACGAGAGAACAACAATGAATAAATTATCGATTGCACTTCTGGCAGTGTCCGTCGTCATCGCCTCGCCGGCCTGGGCACAATTCTTCCCGCCTGTTAATGAGGCCCCCAAATCCATCATTGTCGCGCAGAATGGGCCCGGTTTTTTGAACGGCTATCGCGGCGAACCTGAGCCGAGAGGCGGTTTACGTCGTGGCCCCGATGGATGGTGGTACCCACTGTCGGCGTTTGCGGCCGGCTCGATAGTTGGCGGAGCGATCGCCGCGCAGGATGATAGTCCGCCACCTCCACCTCCGGGTTACGAGCCGCCACCACCAGGATACAGACCACCTGGCCACCGCATGCGTCAGGATTTGCCACCGGAACATTTCGCTTGGTGCGCGAAGCGTTACCGATCCTATGTCGCATCTGACAACAGCTATGTTCCGCGAGCAGGAATACGCGCGCATTGCATGTCACCCTACAGCTAACGCGTAGTGTGAGAGCCGTCCTGATCGCGAAGAGCTTTCGCGATCAGGATAACGTTGAAGCGCTAACCAAGGCCTGCAAAATTGGCGTCACCCTTCCGTGCGGCTTTGATACCGCTGCCAACGTTCTGCTTAAGAGGCGTGCTTAGCAGCCTCATCATCGCTCTGGGTTTGTTCGGCTGTACATCGGCAAGAGAGCCTTACTCTCGAGACGATGCGCGTGGCGCCGAGATCCCCGGATTTGCGAATGTGCGCAAGCCTTTGGACGGCGAAGTCGGACTATTTGCCAAGAAAAGAGTACCGCGGACACCATCTCCATTGCGGCATAAATATCTGGCAATTTCTGGCGGCGGCGCTGGCGGTGCGTTCTCTGTGGGCGCTCTCAAAGCGTGGTCGCAACGCGGCGACCGTCCAACATTCGACGTTGTCAGTGGCGTCAGCACGGGAGCACTCATCGCCCCGTTTGCGTTTCTCGGCCCTGACTACGACGATACGCTGGAGCATCTATACACGAGTGGAGTCGCTGAAGATCTGCTCCAACGCAGACCAATTATTTCTGGGCTTCTCGGCGAGAGCCTATACTACCAGAAGCCTTTAATGAACATGGTCGAGCAACACGTAACGCAAGAAGTACTCGACCGAATTGCGGTGGAATACCGAAAAGGCAGAGATCTTTTTGTCCTGACAACCAATCTCGATACTCAGCGCGGCATGCTCTGGGACATGGGCGCGATTGCCGCCAGCTCGCGCCCGGATGCGCTTAATCTGTTCCGCAATGTATTGGTGGCATCTGCCAGTATTCCCGGCGCTTTTCCAGCGGTAAAGATCATTGCTACGATCAATGGTCGAACGATTTCCGAGCTTCATTCAGATGGAGCCCCGTCTTCCCAGATCGTGACTGTTCCCGAAGCGATGTTGTCGGATACGAATGTCTCGTTGCCCGCAGTCATTCGCGGGGCGGACATGTATTTCTTAATCAACAATACACTGATGCCTGAGTTTTCTGTCACGTCCAATTCGACCGTACCCGTAGTGACGCGGGCTTACGCAAGCTTGGTTAAATCTCAGACACGGCAGTCTCTCTACGCGGCCTACGAGTATTGCAGGCGTACCGGAGTAAACTTCCACATGGCAGTCATTGACGCCCCTGTCCCCTACAATTTCAGTCAACCCTTCGGCAATGTGTACATGAGGGCAGTGTTCAAGATCGGTTACGATCGCATGGAACAGGGCCGGATCTGGCGACAAAAGCCTATTTTCACTCCCGGCGTACCCCAAGCCCTTTCCGGTGCAAGATAGCTGTCTCGTTTGGCGACACGAGCATGATCGCAGCTGACGAGATCGCCCGGTCGAAAATTGAACCTCTCCAGATGGCGGCGACGATACCGAGACCGAGCGCCAGCGGAATGGTGATCGCCATGGTGATGGCAGCGAGTGTGAGCGAGTTCGGCAGGCGTTCGGCGACGAGGTTGGCAACCGGCCGGTCAGAGACATGCGAGTAACCGAGGTCGCCGGTCAGCAGCCCAAAAATCCACTCGAAATAACGCAGGATTGCCGGACGATCGAGACCGAGCGTTTCGCGAAGCTGGGATGCGGCTTCCGTCGTCACGGCTTGGCCAAGCAGTTCTTGTGAGGTATCGCCGGGCAACAACTCCGTGATGAAGAAGACCGCCAGCGACACGAGGAACAGCGACAGTCACTTCCAACGCATCGTGAATCCCGTCAAAGCACCACCGAGCACTTCCGCAAGGCGACCGACATCGGCTTTCGAAATCATCCCTCTGCGATTTTCTTCGAAGGGCAGGATGCCTAACCATGCTTGCAGCAAAAAAAAGCTGCTTGCTGAAAGCGCTGTGGCGCATGGCTAATTCAACGGTTGCGGCGGTGACGCTTCCAGTCCGAACGATCCCCTCAAGGAACAGTAGCAGCTCTTCTCAACTGTCTTCCGGAAGTTTCCCTTGGCTCATCCATGAGTGCGATCAAATAAAGCCATGATGACCAGCCCCGCTGTTACGCCGGCTGCAAACAGGCTCAATCCTAGAATAACACTCCTGGCTGACAGGACAGGCCGCTTGGAGACATTTGCATCGGCTTGATTGACGCCTGAGGCCTCAAGCACGATGTCTTGCTGGATCCGTTTCGGGGATGATCGAGGATCTTGCGCAGTCGGTTGCGCGGCTCCCCATGCAGGGACGTTGGCAACCGTCACCTGCCGGATCGTCTCTTCATCGTGTTTGACGGTGAATCTCACGGCGGAATCCGACTTCAACTTCGTGAGGACTTTCCGAGCGGCTTCAACTTCATCCGCACCCTCCACGAGCGACGTCTGGGTGACGAGGTAATATGGCATGCAGCATTGCTTTCTGTTCACGCGATTGCAGTGTGATCGACCAGGCCGACTTGCGCCGTCAAGGCCCCACAGCCTTGAACACTCCCACTCCTCTTCCCAAATCATGTTCGACCCGCTGGTCCGGGCCCCTCTGGTGAAAGTCTTCGGCGCTTTCACGATGTCGGACCCCATACCGACAGATGCCGTAAGACACGGGACCAGGATGATGATCGCAGACATTGCCGCATGGATTTTTACGCTATTCGTTATCGATCCGCTGCATGCCGAGATGCGGCAACATCTCGATAACGCTAACGCGCCGGTAGAGCTTGTGCAGCAGTCGCGCCAATGCCTCGCTATTGAGGTTCCACGCCTCATCGACAAGGCCGGCAATGAGCCGGGCTGGGCGACGGCTACAGCGATCGGCATCTCGATTGGGTGGATGTCACCTGAACGGGTGTTTGATGGTGCCGATCCGAGCTGCGGCGCGTTGCGCGCACTTATCAGCACTAAAAATACGCGCGAGGCGGAAGGTTGACCCTGGCAGGGCCCGACGGCGAGCACGATACCGGCACAGCGTCCAAGACCTTGTCACATCTTGTAGCAAACGCACGCACCCGGGACGGCCTGACGATTGCCGACGCTCTCGAGCTCATAGGGAGGTCCGGCTTCGGTTTCGTGATGCTTCTTCTGGCACTGCCGGCGCTGATCCCGATCCCCGGTCCTTTCGGGATGATATTCGGCTCCGCGCTCGCAATTGTTTCGCTTCAATTCGCGATCGGACTGGAATCCCTATGGCTTCCGTCGCTGCTAGCCAATCGACGCATATCGGCAAAGGCATTCGAAGCGTTGGAGCGGTATGCATCGCCGTTGGTCCGACGGATCGAACAATTTGTCCGGCCGGGTCGGATGAAGGCATTTGCCGGACCACGCATGCCCTACCTGCTTGCGCTTCCGGTCTTCTGCCTTGCAGTCGCCGTCGCTCTGCCAATCCCGTTTGGAAACCTTGCCCCCGTTGCGGCACTCTGTGCGATCGCCATCGGTCTGATCGAGCGCGACGGGCTCGTGGTTCTTGTCGGGCTTAGTATGACGGCCATCGCGCTCGGCATCACGGGAGCGCTCCTTTACATGGCGGCTGGCGCCATCCCGTGGCTTTGACGTTCGCCCTCCCGGACATGAAGTGCGAACGTCATGGGGGCTGAAAGAATGGAGCAGACGTCAGCCACATTTCTCGCAGTCCACCCAGATATCCGTGACTGCAACTTCGAAGGCGTCCAGGATGCAAAGCCGTTCAAACTCGACTGTCCGGTGAGACAAGGATCGCAGACACTCGACAAGCTGATGTATTGCCTGAACGGATCTGAACCCAAAACACCATGTGAAACCGGCGCAAATCGTTGATACGCCGTTCAACCGGAATCTTTTGCTGTGGATGAATTCACATGGTGATTCCTCTCTCCCTTCCCATCATATGATCTTGCGCACTTCGACCTCGAAACTCAGGACGTGGTTCATCGACGGCTTTTCGGCATCCTCGCCATGGCCGGCGCAGACGGCTTGGAGCATTGCGATCTGCTCGCGCAGAACGTCCTCCAGGCGTGGCACGAGAACGGGGAAGCGTTTCATTGCGACGTAGAGTATTCGCAGGGACAGGTTGTGATAGTGCTCGAGTGTCGTGAGAAGATATGGATTTTTCGCCGCCCGATAGATGAAACGGTGCACCCGGCGGTCAAGAGCGAGGATGTCGCTCAGCTCCCATCGGACCTTCCGTGCGCTGCAACTCATCGACCAGCGCTAGGGCCTCTACGCGCTCATATTCGCGCAGACGTTCTGCTGCCAGCCGGGTGGCGTAGGATTCAATGCGTGCCCGTGCCTCATAGACTGCGGTGAGATCGGTAATATCGACCTTGCTGACAAACGTGCCCCGGCGAGCGCCGACGACCACGAACCCGTCGTGCTGTAATCGTTGCAGGGCCTCCCGGACAGGGTCCTGCCGCTTTCAAGACTCTCCATCAGCTCGGCCTCACGCAGCAACGTGCCGGGAGGCAGTTGCGTGGTGATGATCTCTTCGCGCAGCCGAACATAGGTTCGATCGGCAAGTGTCAGCTCCGGCTCGGCATATCCTGGTTCTGTTACCAGCATTTCTTCATTCCCTTTCGACCAACCAAGCCGCTTTGGCTAAGATCGGATCATAAATTAGGAGCCAAGGGATCAGGATGCGGGGACAAACGGCGCGGAAGTTTTCGAACTGGAACCCCGACCGCTGATGCGGCGGGCAACGACTTGGAGCTTTGACATGCGCGTACTCGTCCTCCACTCCCATCCCCTCGAAGAAAGCTTCGGCCGGGCGCTCTGCAAGCTCACCTGCGAGAGCTTGGAAAATGCCGGCCACGAGGTGGACGGCTGCAATCTCTACAAGGAGGGTTTCGATCCTGTCCTCTCCGCCCATGACCGCCGCGTCTATCACGACATTCCCGACAATCTCTCCCTCGTTCAGCCCTATGTCGAGCGCCTGAGGAAGACGGGAGCACTTGTCATCGTCTCCCCCGTCTGGAATTTCGGTTTTCCCGCCATGCTGAAGGGCTATTTCGACCGCGTCTGGCTACCGGGCGTCTCCTTTGACCTCGTGGATGGCAAACTGACTCCGACGCTGCGCCACATCAGGAAGCTCGCAGCCGTCATGACCTACGGCGCCACCCCGATGCGCGCCTTCCTCGCCGGCAATCCGCCGAAAAAGATCGTCAAGCGCGTGATCCGCGGCCAGATCAAGATCGGAGCCCCAGTGAAGTATCTCGCCGATTACGACATGAACAACTGCACTGAACAAACCCGCTCCGCCTTCATGGCCAGGGTCCGCTGCGCGATAGAAAACTTCCGAGAGGAACGCAGCCGGTCAGACCACCGTGCCCGCCGTCACATCGACTTCTACGAGGAATTCCGGGGACGTTGAACGGAAGGCCCAAGGTCTTCTAAGCTAACTCCGCCGTCTATCGGTCTGCAGCGTCGCTGGTACATCGCAAGCCCATTGAACGTTATCTGGCCCCATTCACCAACGCTCTGTCCCAGGCGGACCTTTGAACGGGCCAGCAACGGCTGAGGTGATCCAGCCGCCGTAGAACGTCCCGGCTTGGGGCACAACGGCCTCGTCGTCTACGAGGCACAAGTCCATGGCCTTTGGGTAGAAGGCTATGAAACTCTTAATCAGGGCAAAGGATGTCGTGGGATGCGCATAGGCCCAGGCTGCGTTCCTGCTCGTTTTGTCGCCCGATTGAATATCGAAATAGCGCGCCTGTCCTTTCCACTCGCAGATCGACCTGCTGCTGCTCTCAAGCAGCATAGAGAGATCTACGTCGGCGGGCGGAAAATAATAGGTCGGCGGATGGCTTGTTTCGATCGTGCGCACTGCGGCCGTCGTCTCCGCGAGAACGCGGCCGTTGTAGATGATTTTCAAATGATTGCGCACAGGCTGGGCGATGCTCGGCCTCGGGAAAGACCAGACACTCTCCTGCCCGGGCAGGCATGGGTCTGGAACGGGATAAGTAAGTGTAGCCATGATGTCCTCCAGTCCGTGCCAGGATGCATCAGCGACGGTAATTTACAAGGGCGGAAGGGCGACATGGCTGGTCCTCGCAATCGGCCGTCTCAACAAACATTCAACGTGCGCCGCAGCCGCCGGCGCATTTCAACAAGATGCTGGGCGAGCGCGCCGACACATCAGCTGATGAGAAGGTTATTATCAACGACATTGCTCACATACAGGCTAAAACAAACCCGGTCGTCGCTCAGATAATCTCTATTGTCCGCAACGGGAACAGTGCAGACGCTTAAGTCCTGCTGATGCAAAAGGCCCGCCCATACTTCGTGGAATGGCTGGCCGCAATCAACCGCTTCATCGACTAACAGGAGACAGAGAACAAGACGATCGGTGCTGATGTCTCGGAGGCTGCCGGCAGCTTTCCCTACCTGCAGATGATCGGACTTGGATCTGCACTGGTTCTCGCCGCCCTCTCAATCTGGGCCGTCATCGCCAGCGTCACCGTCCCCCTCAACGCGATTGCAAAGGCAATAGGCTCGCTTGCGCACCGCAACGTCGATTTCTTGATATATAGCGAAGGCAGATCAGACGAAATCGGCGCGATGGCCTCAACCGTCGCGATCTTCCGCGACAAGGCCCGCGAACGCAGTCGTCTCGAAGAAGAGGCCTCCGCGAACCGCCCCATGTCGGAACAGGAGAGAATGGAGCGGGAGAAGCGCCGAGCGGTTCAAAGCGACTTCTGAGACCGTAGGGCGTTGGTGCGCGGATCAGCAAATATGCGAAAGTCGAGGTTAGATGAGGCGATTGCCTGGTTGCTCCGTCAAGGGTTGGCAACGGACCCGCATCGAGGTCAGGCAATCCACGAATACGCGTCGCCTTAACTGTGATGGCGACGCGCAGCGGGATCGGGGATCGGGACGGCAGCCATCAACGCCCGCGTATAGTCGTTCTTCGGCTGTTCGAAGACGTCGCGGCGGCGGCCCATCTCGACGATCGACCCACCGCGCATCACGGCCACATTGTGAGACATGCGCTCGATCACCGCCATGTCGTGGCTGATGAACAGATAGGCGATCCCCATCGTCTCCTGCAATTCCAGCATCAGGTCCAGCACGCGCGCCCGCACGGAGACGTCGAGCGCCGCAACGCTTTCGTCGGCGACGATGAGCTTGGGTTCGAGAGCCAGCGCCCGGGCGATGCAGATGCGCTGGCGCTGGCCGCCTGAAAACTCGTGCGGATACCGGCTGGCAGCCTCCGGCGGCAGCCCGACGCGGCGAAGCAGGTCTGCGACCCGGTCCTGTCGTTCGGTTCTGTTACCGATACCGTGGATGACCAGTGGTTCGGCGATCGCCCGCCCGACCGCCATGCGCGGATCGAGCGAGGCATAGGGATCCTGGAAGATCATCTGCGCCGACCGGCGCACCGCCTGCATATCGCGTTGGCTAAGCATGCCGATCTCGCGGCCGTCGATCATCACCTGGCCGGTGAAGGGAATGAGCCCGAGGACGGCCTTTCCGGTGGTCGATTTGTCCGATCCGCTTTCGCCGACCAGACCCAGCGTCTCGCCGGGCAGGATATCGAAGGCGACGTCGCTGACCGCATTCACCGGCGGCTTGCCCTTGAAAATCCGGCCGGCGACGCTGCCATAGCTGACGCCGAGATCGCGGACATTGAGGACAGGCGACCGATCCGGCGCGGGAAGCGGCTGTTTCGGCTCGGCCGAGACCCGCGGCGGACCGTCGGTTCCCGCATGCGCACCAAGGATCGGCACGGCGGCCAGCAATTGCTGCGTATAGGTAGCCTGCGGCCGGTGGAAGATATCGATGACGCCGCCTCGCTCGACGATGCTGCCGTTCTGCAGGATGACGACGCGGTCGGCCATTTCCGCCACAACACCCATGTCGTGGGTGATCATAATGATCGAGGTGTCGAACTCGCGCTTCAATTCGCGCATCAGCGTCAGGATCTGCGCCTGTACCGTTACGTCGAGCGCGGTTGTCGGCTCGTCGGCGATCAGCACTTTCGGCCGGCAGGACAGCGCCATGGCGATCATCACCCGCTGCCGCATGCCGCCGGAAAGCTCGTGCGGAAACTGCTTCATCCGGCGCGCAGGTTCGGTCATATGCACCGCGTCGAGCATCTGAAGCGCCACGGCCTCCGCATTGTCGCGACCCTGATGCTCGCGGATCGCTTCGGTCAGCTGCGTGCCGATCGAGATCACGGGATTGAGCGAGGTCATCGGCTCCTGGAAAATCATGGCGATATCGCCTCCCCGCACAGCGCGCATCGCCCGGTCGGAAAGCGATGTCAGGTCGCGATCGCCGAGCAGGATCTTGCCCGCGGTCACCGTCAGCGAGGCCTTCGGCAACAGTCCCATGATCGACAGCGAGGTGACGGATTTGCCCGACCCGGATTCGCCGGCGATGCAGAGCGTTTCGCCCGCTGCCAGATCGAAACTTACGTTTCGCAGAACCGGCTTACGCCCCTCGGGCGTTCGCGCATCGACATCGAGATCGCGGACGCTGAGGATCGGCATTGCAGCTGTGGCGGAATGCTCGTTCACGCGAAGACGATCCGCGGGAAGTAGAACGACACCACCCAGTTCGGCGCATCGACGATCTCGCTGATCCTGAGATCGCCGCAGACGGAGCAGAGCATATAGGCATCGACCGGGTTCAAGCCGTGTTCGACGGTCAACAGATCGATCATCCGCATGACGCTTTCTCGCGCACCGGTCATCAGGTCCGGCCCGATGCCGGTCGTGACTTCGTATCCGGCGCCGTCGAGATGGCGGGTCACCGGCTCGGTAACCGTAAAGCGCGGCGACTGGAGCTTCGCATCCTTGACCAGCTCGATCGTCGCCTCGACATTCATCTGGCTTTCTATCGCCGTGCCGCAGACCTCGCCGTCGCCCTGGGCGGCATGCGTATCGCCGATCGAGAACAGCGCACCCTCAACTTCAACCGGGAGGTAGAGCGTGACGCCGGCCGACAGGTCGCGAATATCGAGATTGCCCCCGACCCGGCGCGGCGGCACGACCGAATGGGTGCCCGGTTCGGCAGGAGCGACACCGATCGTCCCGGCAAACGGCTTCAGCGGCACCCTTCCGCCGGGGCCGAACAGCGACGGCGCCATAGTCGCGGTATCATAGGTCCAGACATGCAGCGCCGGATCCTTGAACTGGTCTGCCAGAAGACCGAAGCCCGGAATGTTGGCCGTCCAGCCGACGCCTGACGGAATGAACTTGCGCAGCGTGACCTTTAGCGCGTCGCCGGGCTTGGCGCCTTCCACATAGACAGGTCCGGAAACCGGGTTGATCTTTCCGAAATCGAGACTGTTCAGGGTCTCCAGCGTCGCATCGCGACCGAGCTGGCCGCCGGAGGAGTCCAGGCACTCGAAATGGATCGTCTCGCCCGATTTCGCGACCACGGCCGGTTCGAAATCCTTGTTCCAGCCGAAATTATGCTGAGCGCGGTGAATGGTGTGGGTACAGGCTATGCACATGGGGTCTCTCCCTTCATTCTTATCGAAACCCTCCCGGCTTCCTGGCCGGGAGGGTAACTGCGAGAAGGCTTACTGCTTCACGAAGATCGCGTCGTAATTGATGACGCGGGTCGGATCGATGTAGATGTTGTCGGCACCGCCCATGCGCAGCGACTTGGCAACGACGCGGCGCTCGTTGATCACAGGAACCCATGGCGCATCAGCCATGATGTCCGTGAAGACCTTGCCCCAGGCAGCGGTACGCTCCGCAGCCTTTGCAGGATCGGACATCGAATCTGCCGCAACGGCGCGTGCATCGAGATCCTTGTTGCAGTACCAGGACCAGTTCCAGCCACCCTGTACGGCACCGGCACAGCCGAGGATCGGGCCGTAGAAGTTCGACGCATCCGGGAAGTCGGCGATCCAGGCCATGCCGCCCGACCAGATCATCGGCGCCTCGCCTTCGGTACCGCCGGCAGCAATCACGTTCGCCTGGGCAAGCGCCCGGATTTCGGCCTTGACGCCGATTGCCGCCAGATCCTGCTGGATAGCCTGCGCAATGCGCGGCTGCGGATCGGTGTTCGTCGAGTAGAGCACCGTCTCGAAACCGTCGGCAAAGCCCGCTTCCGCAAGCAACGCCTTGGCTTTCGCGACGTCGTAGGCATAACCCGTAAACGACTTGTCGTAACCGGGCATCAGCGGCGGCAGCGGCTGGTTGGCGGGGGTGGCGCGACCGTTGAGGATGCGGGCGACGCGATCCTTGTTGACCGCCATGTTGAGAGCCTGACGCACCTTGACGTTGTCGAACGGCTTCATCTTGGTGTTGAGCGTGATGTAGCCCGTATGCAGCTGCGCGCCGTCGACGATGATCCGGGCGCCGTCAGGAGAGTTCTTGATCTCCAGGAACTTTGCCGGCGGAATGCCATCACCGGCGATATCGACTTCGCCTTTCTGCAGACGCAACAAGGCGACCAGCGGTTCCTGGCCGACTTCGACGGTGAACTTGTCGATATGCGGCATGTCCTTGACGTAATAGGCCGGGTTCTTCTCGAACACGAGACGCTGACCGATCGTCCATTCCTTCAGAGTGAACGTACCGGAGCCGACAGGGCTCTTGCCGAAATCACCACCGGCTGCCTCGACGGCTTCCTTCGGCACGACCGAGGCGAAGTTGATGGCGAGCACGTGCAGGAAGGTCGCATCCGGGCGCGACAGCTTGAACACGACCGTGCCGGCATCCGGCGTCTCGATGCCCGACAATGTCGTCGACTTGCCGCCCGTCACGTCCTCGAAGCCATTGATGGCGCCGAAGAAGCCGGCACCGGGGCCTTGCGTCTTCGGATCGACGGCACGCTCGATCGAGTATTTGACGTCGGATGCGACGACTTCGCGACCGTTGGAGAATTTTACGCCCTTGCGGAGCTTGAACGTGTAGGTCAGCCCGTCCGGAGCGACCTCGAAGCTTTCGGCGAGCGACGGCACCGGGTTCGGCGTGCCCGGCGCATAATCCATCAGCCGCGAGTAGAGGCTTTTGATCATCGACCAGTTGACCCAGTCATAACCGATCGCGGGATCGAGCGTGGTGATGTCGTCCTTGTAGGTGACGACGATATCGCCGCCCTGCTGCGGTGTGCCCTGCGCCATTGCGGACATGGTGCCCATGGGGGCGATTGCCACCACGGTTGCCACGGTTGTGTTTCGAAGCCAGCGTTTGAACATGTCGTTCCCCTTTTTGTTGCTGTCAGCGGTTTCTAATGCGCGGGTCGATGACCGGCGCGATGAGGTCTGCAACGAGGTTGCCGAGAATGATGGCGAGCGCCGAGGTAAGCGTGACGCCCATGATGATCGGAATATCCACCTGCTGGATCGCCTGCCAGGCCAGCTGGCCGATGCCCGGCCAACCGTAGACCGCCTCGACCACGACGACACCGCCCATGAACTGACCGATGTCGATGCCGATCATGGCGATGACCGGCAGCACGGCATTGGGCAGCGCATGGCGCAAGGTGATGCGGCGCGACGACAACCCTTTGGCGCGGGCCGTGCGCACGTAATCCTGGTTGAGCACGTCGATCATTGCGGAGCGGACCATTCGGGCATACCAGCCGGCGCCAAGCACGCCGAGCGTCGCGGCCGGCAGAACCACATGCGAAAACGTGCCGTAGCCGCTCATCGGAAACCAGCCGAGCGTTGCGGCAAACACATAAAGCAGCAGCAGCGCCACCACGAACTGCGGCGCCGACACGCCGACAAAGGATGCCATCATCACCAGCCGGTCGACAAACCCTCCGCGGCGGACTGCTGCGATCGTTCCAAGCGTCAGCCCGAGCACCACTTCGACGACGATGCCGGAAAACATCAGCGTCAGGGTGGCCGGCAGGCGCGCCATGATCAGCGTCGCGACTTCCGTCTTCTGCGCATAGGAGCGACCGAGATTGCCCTGCAGCAGGTTGGAGAGATAGGACCAGAACTGCACCGGCAACGACTGGTCGAGGCCGAGTTCGCGGCGAATGTTGGCGACCGTCTGCGCCGTTGCGCTGCGGCCGGCAATCATCCGGGCCGGATCCGCCGGCAGGGCGTAGAGCAGCACAAAGGTGATCGCCGCGACCCCGAGCAGGATCAGCGCCATCTGCACCACGCGCCGGAGAAAGAGCATCGCCATCAGCCTCGCCCCCGCTGCGTCGGATCGAGAATGTCGCGAAGGGCGTCACCGACGAGGTTGAAGGAGAGTGCCGTCAAAAGGATGATCGCGCCGGGGAAAAACACCAGCCACGGTGCCGCCTGGAAATAGCTCTGGCTCTCGAAGATGATATTGCCCCAGGACGGTTGCGGCGGCTGCACGCCGATCCCGAGGAAGGACAGCGTCGCTTCGAGAAGCACGGTCGTCGCGATGCCGAGCGTGCCCCAGACGATCGCCGTCGGCATCAGATGCGGCAGGATATGCAGGAACAGGATCCGGCCGTGACCGGCACCGAGCGAGCGTTCGGCCATGATGAAGTCGCGCTCCACCAGCCCGCGGGTCTCGGTATAGACGATGCGGGCGACCTGCACCCAGTTGACCAAGGCGATCACCATCGCGACGATCCAGAGGCTCGGGCGAAGCAGCGCGGCGAGCACGATCGCCAGCAGCAGCGCCGGAAACGCCATCATCAGATCGGTAAAGCGCATCAAGAGCGTGCCAAAGAAGCCGCGCACATAGCCGGCGACGATGCCGACGAACAGCCCGATCGTGACCGCCACGCCATTGGCGACGAGCCCGATGATCAGCGATGTGCGGGCGCCGTAGAGAAGACGCGAAAACAGGTCCCGACCCAGCGTGTCGGTGCCGAGCAGGAACGGTCCGCCCGGCGGCAACGGCGCACCTTCGAGCGAAAGCCCGTCGAACATCTGGTTGTCAGGATCGAACGGCGCGATCATCGGCGCGGCGAGCGCTGCAATGGCGACCGTGAGGACGATGAGAATGCCGAACAACGCGACCGGCTGCCTCAGAAGCTCCTTGAACACCCGCATCAGATCGCCTCCGGGAGCGGTTCGGCACCGGCAACGATAAAGGCGGCGATCTGCTCCATCGGCAAGCGGCGGCGCATGGCGCATTCGCGCAGCGTCCGATAGGCCTGATCCTCGCCGATGGCATGCGAGGCCATCAAACGCTCGACCGCCGCATAGACGAGCGGCCTCAGGCGCGAGCGCTCCTCCAGATGCCGGATGCGATCCTGTGCCTCCTCTCGCTCCTGCTGGATGGACAGCGCCATGACAAGCGCGGGATAGACGGCGGAACTGGCGACGGGCTTGGCGATGATGGCGCCCGCCCCTTGCGACAGCGCCCAGGCAATGCGACCGGGCGCTTCCGATCCGAGCAGTGCGACGACGGGGCGAAGCGGTGCCTGCCTGTCGAACGGCAGGAGATCGTCCCAGCCCTGGTCCGCATCGACCATGATGATGTCGGGCAGATCGCCGGGCGATAGCGGCGCCCACTGGGCATTTGCCTCGACACCGAGCAGCCGAAGCTGGCGCACGAGCTTTTCGGTATTGCCGTCTTCGCGGTGGAGGATCGTGACCTTTGAGCCGGCGAAAGTCGGGGTCTGCCTCATGACACCACCCGCAGTCTCGGCTGCAGACGATTGCCGCCGGTGAGATAAGGATCTGCCGCAAGCGGCGGCCGCGAAGCGATCACGTCGAAACTGTTGGAGCTGTTGATGCGGCCGAGATGGAAGGGCAGCGCCGCATGGTTGGTTTCCGCATCGATGGCAAGCGGCCCAAACAGGCTCGGCCAGGGCTGGCGGCTCAGCTGCTGCCGCACGGCCCGCGGATCGTCGGTACTCGCCGCCGAAATCGCCGCAAGTGCGAGTTTGACCGCCGTGTAGGCGCTCGCAAAGACACTCGACACCCGGCGCTCGCCGAACCTCGCATGAACATTCCGCTTGAAGCGCGCGTTTTCGGACGTCGCCAGAGTATCGAAATAGGAGGCGGCGCAAAGCTGCCCGGTGGCAGCACCCGGCGCGATATCGGCAAGCTCGCATTCCATCAGGTCGCAGCTGACGACCGGGCAGACCTCAGGCCGAAACGCAGGATCCCTGTCAGCCAGCGCCCGCATGGCGGCCAGAAACGCATAGCTGGACGGCCCGATGAGATTGTTCAGAATGAAGCTCGGACGCCGCTGCTCGATCTCCGCGATAATCCGTTCGACGGCGGTTTCATCAAGCGGCAGGTAACGCTCACCGAGAACCTCGCCGCCGGCATTGCCCACCAGTTCGCGCGCCAGCCGGTTCATTTCCCAGCCCCAGACATAGTTGGCGCCGACCAGATAGGGCCGATTGCCATAGCGCGGGATGAGATATTCGAACAGCGGCAGGAGATGCTGGTTCGGACAGCCACCGAGATAGATGACGCTCTCATTGGCCTCGAACCCCTCGTAGGGGCACATGTACCATAGAAGACCGTCATGCTTTTCGATCAGCGGCAGGACTTCCTTGCGGGCAGCCGAGGTGATGGTGCCGACGATGTGGCGGCATCCCTGTCGTAGCAGATTGCGGGCACCATCCAGATAGGCGGCAAGATCCGCGTGTGGATCGAAGAACACAGCATCGACGCCGCCATCAGACGCGTCGCCGAATTCGGCAATCGCGAGATCGGCACCGTCGCGCGCGTCCCGACCCATCGACCCATAGGGGCCGGTTGTCGAAAAGAGAATGCCAATCTTGATCGGGTCGTTCATGCGGGTGCACCAAAACCAAAAAACCCCACAACGCAGATCCCGCACAGTGCGGGGCGATGTGAGGCGAAACTGCCTGGAGACAATCGAAGTCATGTGATGCGGTGGCGCATGCCTATTCCGCGAGCTTGAGTAAAATACAGGCAGCACTGCGTTGTCAAGTGCGATGGGTCTTCGACTTCGGGATCGCAAGCTGTCTGTTGGACATCCAGACGTCCTCGCTGACTTGATCTCAGACGCAGATCACTGGGATCGAGACACCGTCAGAAACGCATGGAAAAGCCCAATACCGGGCCATGCTGGGTAACGTCCCAGCGAAATTTGTTTCCGGTGAAATCGTCCGTTTCGTAGTCTTGCGAAAGCACACGATACCCAACGCGCAAAATCGTTGGATGATTAAACATGTAGGTCCGGTATCCGAGATAGGCCTGGGCATTTACTGCGAGCTTCGAACCAATATCTAACCCGCCAATGTCGGCTTCGCCGGCCAGGTTCCACCGGTCGGAAAGGTCTGTGCTCAGACGCATGCCCACGAACGGGTCAAGCCAGTCCGCAGACTTGTTTGCCGAGGTGAAGCCTGCATCAGCATGCGCTTCGAGTTTTGTCCAACGGATGCCGACCGTAGGCTCGACGGTGAAATGCCGCGGTTCACCAAACACCGTGTCGCCCCCAAGTGCGAGGTCGTAGACGCGGTAGTAAGCGCCGGCTGCCAGAATAGTCGTCTTGATCTTCAAGCCGACCTCGAAGTCGGCGAGATCCTCGTCCTGGCTCGTCTGAACGTACTGTCCATCAAAGTAGAAGCCGAAAAGTCCGTTCGTCACTTCGACATTGCCCATGGCCGCAAGATCGAGGTGTTTGAAAATATCCGAAAACGGAATATCGACATTGCTGTCCAAACCTGCCAGCGACGCATCGCCATCCAGGGACGCAGCCCAGACATAGGGACTGACGATGATGCTCCATTCACGGTCAGCAAGTAGATCAGTCGCCTGATCTTCGGCGGATGCGGGAAGCGACAATGCGAGCGTAAGTCCGGCCGCGAGAATGATGTTGTAAAACATAGGTTTCTCCCATCGGAACCTGTGCGTACTTCCACGATATCACTATAGTTTTTGCTTGCAAGCAGTGGTTATTCACGCGTAACCTATTTCGACTTTTCGTGGAAAATTGAATGCGGGCGTATGCTTGTGTCGTGATGCTCGCGGAGGGGGGAAGCATGAGATTTCGGTTTGGCACGAAGTACGATCATCTCACCAGCGACCTGCCGTGCAAATGTTGCGATCCCGTATTGCAGACGCTCACGCACCGAATGAATGCCGATCTCCGGCGCCGCGGATTTTTCGTCGGCGCCGCTGCGGTGCTGGCGGGGTTCGGGCTGGCGGGTCTGCCGAGCGCCGTGCAGGCTCAAGCAACGCCGACAAAAGCCGTGTTGTTCGAAAATGTGCGCATATTCGACGGTATGTCGGAAACATTGTCCAATCCATCCAATGTGCTGGTGATCGGAAACCGGATAACGTCGATTTCACCGTCACCGATCCAGATTCCAGCCGACCTTTCCGTCACGCGAATAGCGGGCGGCGGGCGAACGCTGATGCCGGGCATGATCGACGCGCATACCCACATCATGTTTGCGACGGTTCCCCAATTGGCCGTCCTGACGTCTGATATCGGCTTCATCAATGTCGCGGCAGTGAAGGCGGCCAACGACACCTTGATGAGGGGGTTCACCACAATTCGCGATATGGGCGGCCCCTGCTTCGGGTTGAAGCGCGGCATCGATGCCGGGCTCGTTCCCGGGCCCAGGATCTGGCCATCGGGTGCGTTCATTTCGCAAACGGGTGGCCACGGCGACTTCAGGCTTCCGATCGACCTCCCCGCGCGGCCGGACGATTTCACCTACAGTGAGCGTGTGGGCGGCTCGGCCATTGCCGACGATCCCGGCACGGTCCGAAAGCGCGCCCGCGAACAACTGGCACTCGGCGCGTCGCAGATCAAGATCATGGCGGGTGGAGGCGTGTCATCCGCGTTCGACCCGCTCGATGTGACGCAGTTCACGCTTGAGGAAATGGAAGCGGGCGTCGGCGCTTCGGAGAACTGGGGGACCTACGCGACGGTTCATGCCTATACGCCAAAAGCAGTCGCCCAGGCGGTCGCCGCTGGCGTTCGGTGCATAGAGCATGGCAACCTGCTCGACGACGAGACGGTGGCCCTGCTCGCGGAAAAAGGTATCTGGTGGTGCCTACAGCCCTTTCTGGACGATCAGGACGCAACGCCCTTTGCCGAGGGGTCGCCAAACAGACGCAAGCAACTGCAGATGTTTTCCGGCACCGACGCCGCCTACGCGCTTGCCAAGAAGCACAAGGTCAAGACGGCCTGGGGTACCGACACGCTGTTCGATGATAAGGCAGCCGCGCGGCAGGGTGCACAACTCACAAAACTCACCCGCTGGTACAAGCCTGCCGAAATCCTGAAGATGGCGACGGGGGACAATGGCCAGCTACTCGCGCTCTCCGGCCTTCGGAGCCCTTACGAAGGGAAGCTGGGCGTGGTTCAGGAAGGCGCACTCGCCGACTTACTGCTGGTCGACGGCGACCCGATTGCGGACATCGCCTTAATCGAGGACCCGGCGAAAAACTTCCTTGTGATCATGAAGGATGGGCAGTTGAACAAGAACATTGCTGCGTAGATCAGTTCGTCCTCTGGCCGTCCCCTCCCACGGAGATTATTGGATCACGCCGAAATCGGTCACTTGGCAAACCGCGCCTTGAGTTGCTCGACCACCGAGTGATCCATATTGGGCGGATCGGTCAATGCGATCCAACTGTCGATGTAGTCCTCCGGTGCATAGACGTGGCCAAACCCCATTGGCGATGTTGTGCCGATCGCCATGTCAAATGTCAGTTGCAGCATGGTCACCACGGGAAACCACCTGAGCCGCGGCGAGACATCCGGGCCTCTTTCCCCCTTCATCCAATCCGGCTCCTTGAACAACGAAGCAGTTTCAAAAAAGACGATCGGGTCACTGGCATATTGCAAGTAGACAAACCGTATCGGTCCCCAGGACGCATCAAACTGGACAGGAGGGGATGCTTGGTTCGCAAAGCGCACCAAGGAACCATCGCGAAACCTGGGAAGCCACGCAGGCGAAAGGTCTTGCCGCTGATCTGTGATTGTGCGCCATCTTTGACTGCGGAATGGGGGACCGGTCCAAAGTGCTCCCTGGAACGGATCGGCCACAACATCATAGATGTCCGTCGATAGCTGCGAATTGAGCGCACCGAGGCTCAAGCCATACAGATAAAGCTTCGGCCGCCGTTCACGCGGAAGCGTTTTCCAGTGGCTGTAGACTTCGGTGAACAATGCCCTCGCCGCAGCCTGACCATTGTCCGGCTCCACCATCAAAGACAACCAGCTCGCAAGATAGGAATATTGGAGCGCGACGCTGGCCACATCGCCGCGGTGAAGAAACTCGAGCGTGTCCATGGCGGCTGGATCAACCCATCCGGTTCCTGTCGGGACGATAATGACGAGGATCGACCGATCGAAACCGCCCTGTCGCTGAAGCTCTCTCAGGGCGAGCGCGGCTCTTGCTTCCACCGTCTCGCCGTTGTTGAGCCCGACATAGGCGCGGATCGGCTTTTCGGCTGTCTGCTGCCAGAACGCGCCGACGTCGGGCGCAGTGGGGCCAGAGCTGACAAAACGGCGCCCCTGCAGTCCAAGGCCCTCCCACGAAACCAGTGAAGATGCACTCCCGGTTTTCGCCTGGTCGGTCGGTGCAGGAGTGTCGTCGTCAATCAGGGCATCAACTTGCTGGAACGAGGCATCCGTTGCGTCCAGCGCCCATCGCAGCAGCAGCCCCTGCCCGGCAGTCCAGAACAACAGGGCGGCCAGTGTTACGCCTAGGGCGTTCGCCACCCGTCGAGGAACGTACCTGTTGATCCACCCCGAAAGACCGCGAGCCGCAAGCTGAAAGACACGTCCTGTAAAGAGCAGCACGGCGAAGGCGAGGATGGCAACGGCCGCCAGTTTCAAAGGTTCAGCGCTATCGAGCGCATCCATGCCCCAAAGTGAGCGAATGGAATTTTGCCATTCGACCGCGTGCCAGAGAAAAACACCCAGGATGGCAATGGCAGCGATGAGGAATGCGACCTTCAGGGGTCGTTCCCTGCTCGACGCGCGAGGAAGTTCCAGGTATCGCCAAAGCCAAGCCACTGCCACGCCCGCCATATAGCCCACGGCGGCGCAGACGCCCGAAAGCGCTCCTTGCACCAGGTAAGACCGAGGCAAGAGACTTGGAGTGAGAGAGGCAGCAAAGAAAACAAGCGCGATGAACGTGCCTGTGTGGGACAAAGAACCAAGAAAACGTCGGACCATTTGGTACATCAAACCGCTCCTAACCGGAGTTTCGCTACCCATAGCATCACATCGCGGGAAATCGTCGCCGGCATCATTGCCCTATGCTCAAAGCTGATTTTGCGGTGCGTGCTCGAAGGCGTCGACACCCAATAGGAGATGGCTGTTCTTGCTGCCCTCAAGCCGCGTCTGATCAAGGGATACCTGTTCGGACTGCCCATGAGCGATAGGGATGCCAGCCAACCCATCGAAAGTCAGCAGCAATCAAATGCAAATCAAACAGCATTACAAATCCAGTCAGCTCGAGGGATCAAGATTTGAACCCTTCACTGGATCCGACAGCGTAGTCTCCCCGTTTCAGAAGCTGAGACAAGTGTTTCACAAAGCTATTGGCGGCTTGTCATCGAATGCGCAGCGAACGACTGGTTACGGGATTTAGGTCCAAGGTCGCGAATGACCGATTGGCGGGGCGCGGTGCGGAAATTATTCCCGCATGCGGCCCGAAGCGTCTACCGGCGATCGTAGCGGCGTGCCGCTACGATCGGTTTTTGAGGCATTGATACAGGTGATCCGACTGCTGACTGCGGCATCTTCTATTCGGCTACGTCGATGACGATTTTCCCAAATGCTCCTCGATCCAAATGGTCGAAGGCCGCTGGAAGATCGGCCAGAGAATAGCAGGAGTTCACAACAGGGACGATACGCGTCTGATCGATCGCTCTAACGAACCTTTCCAGCGCCGTCCTGCTCCCAGTTCCAATACCATGAACTGTTATGTCCTTGAGCATCAGCGGCATAGCTGCGGAACTGATGTCCCAACCGTCGAGCGCGCCGATCTGACAGACATGACCGCCCACCGTCGTGACCTGGATGGATTTGCCGAAATGCTTGCCGCCAATAACCTCCAGGGCGACGTCCACGCCCCGATCAGTCGTCAACTGGTAAACCGTTTCCATCCAGTCGGTGCTTGCGTCGATGAAATGGTCCGCGCCCTGGGCCTTCACGTAGTCTTCGTTTTCAGGTCGACCACAAACGATCACCCTTGCACCGTGAGCTTTCGCGATCTGCAGTCCGAACAGAGCAACGCCGCCGGTGCTGGGGATGAGCACCGTATCGCCAGCTCGAACGCCCGCCCGCTCGACGAGCGCAAACCAGGCCGTAAGACCAGCGACTGGGAGTGTACAAGCCTGCCGGGCGGTGAGTGTCTCAGGTGCCACGACAAACCAGTCTTCCGGCATCGCGACGTATTCAGCCAGCACACCCGGATAAAAGCCACCTAAGGTCTGATAGGCGGGCGTTCGGGCAGTGCCGTCGCGCAGACCGTCGATCCAGTCCGGCGTTGCCGTCGAGATGACGTTCGAGCCCAACCTCAATCGGGAAGCGCCCTGTCCGAGACCGACGACTTCTCCGGCGAGGTCCGAGCCCGGCGTGAAAGGGAAGGTGAGAGGAAGTCCTCGTCCTGTCTCGACAACCATCTTGTCGCGGTAATTCAGTGCGACCGCGTTCACTTTTATCAAGACCTCTTTCGGACCAGGTTTTGGCACTTCGACATCGTTCAGTTTCAGCTTCTGCCTGCCAACCGCGTCAATTTCCCAGCGCTTCATCGTCGCATCTCCGCTCGTTTCGGAAGACGACTGCGACCCGATAGTTCATCGGTCCGTTCACCCTGTCTTCTGTCACAGTTATGCAGCATGGCGATTGTGGTTGAATATGGTATCAATTCGGCATGACGTATTGCCTTTGAGGATCATAATGGACGGTGCGGAATTTTCCCAACTCAAGGCCTTTGTCGCAGTCTGCGATGAGCGGGCGTTCGGCCGTGCTGCAAAACGGCTGGCGATATCGCCTTCTGCTTTGAGCCGCATCGTCCGCGCGTTAGAGAGCCGTCTCGGGATACGCCTCCTTAATCGAACCACCCGCAGTGTCGGGCTGACGGAAGCGGGAAGCGTGCTCTACGATCGCATCAAGCCGATGATGATGGGGATGGATGACGCCGTCTCGGCCGTCGGAGCCTACCAGAGTGAGCCGAAGGGCGTGGTTCGTGTCAATCTGCCGAGCATTGCCGCGCAGATTGCGGTTCTGCCAAGACTGCGCCAGTTCCGTCTTGCCTATCCTGAGGTCCGCCTTGATCTGGTGATAGACAACGATATCACGGATGTCGTTGCGGAAGGTTTTGACGCGGGCGTTCGGATTGGAGGGCAAATCAGCCGGGATATGATCGCTGTCCGGATCACGCCCGATCTGCGTATGGCGGTTGTGGGCGCACCCTCTTATTTTGCCAATCGGCCGCCGCCCCAGGCGCCAGCCGACCTCAAGGACCACCTCTGCCTCACTTACAAGTGGAAAAGCACGGGAGCCCTGTACCCATGGCGGTTCGAAAATGCAGATGGCGTCCTCGATGTTGATGTCGAGAACGTCGTTACCGTCAACGATACGGAGCTACTCCTTTCAGCAGCTCGCGAGGGACTTGGACTGGCTTACCTCATCGAGGACCTGGTGGAACCCTATTTGAAAACCAACGAACTCAAGCGAGTGCTCGAACCGGTTTGCAAGCTCTTCCCGGGATTCTATCTCTACTATTCGGAACGCTCTCACATGGCCGCATCTGTTCGGGCATTCATCGATTTCATGAAAGCCAGGAGCTCTTAGACGATCGGCCGATGCGAGAGATTGCTTCCCAGCCTTTCGGAAGGAGGCAACCGGTAATTCGCCGTTTTGACCCGACCGCATCGCGCGACATTGAGGAAGATGGTGTTGACCGACGGAGAGAAAGGCAGGATGGCGGAAAATGAGTTTGCGATAAAACCAATGTCATACACACGCCTCCGGCGATCAATCTCTCGCTCTGAGCACGAAAGGACACGCTCGACGGTTTAGGCGCTATGAAGGTGATCCGGTTGCTGGTAGCACGTTGCATCACATAGGAATGATCATGACCCTGGACGAAACAAACCAAATCATCGTCAACGCTTTTAAGAATAACAAGTTTGGCGTATCACCGACTTCGACACGCGGTGCTGTGCAAAACTTTTCGAAGAAGCATGGCCTCGAAGGTGCCGAATTCACAGAGGCCCTCGCTTCAGCGATAGCAAGCGGCCTTATCGCACCCATGGCGGACTCAGCGCTCACAATTAGAAATGCCGGCCGAGCCATGCTGCCTGCGCGCTAATCCTGTCTGCTTATCTGCTGGTGCGGGCAAGGCTGCGACTTGCGATAGGTGGGAGTGGTCTGATGATTACCCGTTTGCTGGAAGTCGGATGTGAACGACCATTTCGCAGTGATCACGCCGTCGGGCAGTAAGCGGGTGATCGACTTCAAGCAGGCGCAACCACGATCGAAGGTCGTCGAGGTCGGGGCAGTGTGGCTCGACCGCCCCAAGGACCTCGTGGATGTTATTCCTGAGCGAGGCTTGTCTTCTCAATTTCCACCGTCTGATCCAGCTTTCTGGTTCCCGAAATTCTCTTGAGAAGCCCACAGCACCGACGAAAGGAACTAAAATCGCGCAACATCCGTTCTTCAAGTGAATAGAAGATCGGTTCTCAGATGCGCAACGTCGCCAAGCTCGCCTCCATCGTCTCCTTCAGCGGTCTCATGTTTGCCGCTTTCGTGGCCCCTGCCAATGCGTTTCAGTTCCCCGAGCCCCAGGCGAACGCAGAAGCTTTCGGTGGGAACTCGGTCTCGGCATATGCCGAGAATGGACAAGGTTCGGCGACCGCGAATTCCTCCAAGCTGTCGCCGAGCGAAGTCCGACATATTACATGGTGCGCCGCCCGGTATCGGCTGAGCTACGATGCAGTCAATGACGTCCACATCGGCGAAGGCGGCGTCCAGTCGAAGTGTATATCTCCCAGAACGTATTAGCGGCACCTTGACGGCTGACTTCCCGACTGATGGGTTTTATCAAACCGTGTTCTTTGCTGCCAACAAGGCATGACGGACGCGTTATCCCAAGTCGCGACATCGACAGTCGACGCATGATGGCAGCACGAATCAGTCGCGGCCGTCCTCGCGGAACTGGCCGCCCACCTGATGTCTGGCATCATTGCGAACAGTACCGTCGAGATCGATCTGGGCATTCTCCGGATTAGCGTAGCCGCCTATCTCGATCTGAAGCAGGCCGTGCAGAACCCGGAGTTTCGGGTGGACTTCTTCTTCCGTCTGGCGGTGCTCCCAATCGAGTCGGTGCCTCTGCGGGACCTGAGGGAAGACATTCCCCTCATCGCCCAGCGTTTTATGGGACGGCAGAGCGTCGCCCACCGGCGCGAGTTGACGCTGTCGAACGCCAACCTTCAGACCCTGCAGCGATATGCCTGGCCGGGCAATGTCCGCGATCTGCAGAACGTGAACGAACGGCCGCCATTTTGGCGCGACAGTGCCGCATGGATTTAGACCTCCCGGACGCTCCTGCACCCAGCAGGGCGCAGCCCTTTACCATCCGATGCGGCTGGAGCGGTCCTCACGGAAGCCAGATGCGCCGGCAAGACTTGGACAATAGCAGCAATGCCCTGCAGCGTTGCAGCGGCAAAGTCTCCGGGAAAGGAGGGCCCCCCGAACTCCTGGACATGAAGCCGATAACGCTTGCCTCGAAGGTGAAGGCACTCGGCATTGTCTGACGGCTCGGGGCATAGGATCGCAAGTGCGGGTTACGGCTGGAGACTTCGCTCCAGCCCCGCACGTAAAGTAATCCAAACGCAAAACACCCGCAGCTTGTCGCTACGGGTGTTTTTCAATAATGATGATTTGGTTGCGGGGCCTGAGTGCACTAGACTTGTAAAATCGGCCGCCTTGAACGGATGCGAATCTAATACCCTATCCCCGCGAGAGGCAGTCGTCATATGCTGCCTTTTGGTATTTAATCGCAAGACAGATATTTCCACAAATTCATATCCTTAGCGCTTCACGTAATTTGAGATTTGGCACTTAATACGAGTTATTCAATCAGCTCTTGGCACTTAATTTGAGATTCATCACGATATTCATTACGAACATCTCGCTCGCGATACCTTTACAAATCTCGACGATTACAGAAGGTTGTCTAGCTATATCGTCGTGCCGGACCGGGATTCACGTCACGCTAGTCTCATTTTAAATGCTCAACCTTGGATGAACGGCCGCATTCTCACGATTAGGTGCCAAACGACACGCAGGGCCCCGGCTAGCTGAAAACCTTTCTATGCAACGGCATGGGCCATTGCCAGGGCCGTCTTTGCGGCTTGACCGTGACCGATATTTTGGCGCAGCAGCTTGGACAATCGCCCGCAAAGATCGGCTATTTTCATCTGCGCAATCACGTCAAGCCAATCACGCTCGGCGCCCTTGCCGCGCTCAAGGGCGAAGGCGAAACCACGCGTCTGTTTTGACCACCATTCGACCTCTTATCCAATAGAGAATTGCCATGATCGAACGCTTCGAAACCGGATCGCCCATGAGCCGCATCGTCATTCATGCGGGCGTCGTCTATCTGTCTGGCCTTACCGCCAGACGCGGCAAGTCGTGGCGAAAGCGGTACAGACGCTCGGTCCGGCCGGAACCGACAAGGCGCGTTTGCTGACCGCCGCCCTCTGGCTGCGCGACATCGCCGACTTCGATGCGATGAACGATATCTGGGACGGCTGGATAGCCCCCCAGAAACCGCCCGCGTGCACCTCCTGCGAATGCCGTCTTGCCCATCGCGACATTCTGGTCGAGATCACGTTTACCACTGCGCAATGATGCTGGCGTGTGGTGTCGCTGCTGCGAAAGAAGAACGATCCCAAGTTTCTCTTCGTTTTGACATTTCAAGATTGGCATGCGGCCGGCGTCATTCCGGCGAACATCCGCTACTACCTGCATTCCATGAGGATGCGACCAGCGACGATATCCGATCGCACGCCACTAAATGATAGGTTCGCGGATCAAGAATTTGCACCTCTGTTGACATCGCAGCCATAACACTGTCAATTGTTGACAGTTTACGTGTTGCGAACTTTAACGATCGGGGCGAAGCCATCCATATGTCACAAACCAATCGTTCCGCTCACATCCTCATCGCCGGAGGTGGAATTGGAGGCATGTCGGCGGCTCTCGGGCTGTTGCGCGCGGGGTTCAAGGTCAGTCTCTTTGAGCAGGCACCCGCTCTTGGCGAGGTCGGCGCAGGCTTGACTGTCCAGCCAAGCGCGACAAGAGCCATGGACTTCCTTGGGCTCGGCAAGGAACTGAGGGAACTCGCCGATCTCTCGCTTAATCCGATCGTCTACCACTACAAGACCGGTGAGGCGATGTCGGAGTTCATGGGCGCCGGACAGACCGTTGATGAAAACGGCGTCAGTTGGTTTCATCGAATCCACCGCGCCGACTTCCAAAGCATGCTGGAGCGTGCCATCCGGGAGGTCAGCACGGACACGATCCATCTTGGCTCACGGGTTGCCCGTGTGGAGCAGGACGATCACGGCGCATCGGTCATGCTCGAGAACGGCGCCGAGGTTAGAGGCGATATCATCATCGGCGCCGACGGGGTCCGCTCGCCGATCCGCGGCCAGTTGTTCGACGAGGCGCCGCCACAATTTCGAGGGCAGGTCGCCTACCGCTTTCTAGTTCCGATGGAACGCGTGCGCGACATTCTTGGTGGACGGCCGGCCGGCACCTATATCGGTCCCGGCTGCATCTTCAACCGCTACCCGGTGCGCCACGACACGATCCTCAACTGTGTCGGCATCGTCAAGACTGACGGCTGGAAAGACGAAGGCTGGTCGACACCTGCGACACGTGAGGAGTTGCACGGCCAGTATGCGGGCTGGCATGAAAGCCTGACCGGGTTGATCGAACACGCACCGAGCGAGAACCTGATCAAATGGGCGCTATATGACCGGGAGCCGCTGACGCAGTGGACGAATGGCCGGGTCACGCTGCTCGGCGATGCCGCTCACCCCATCCTTCCCTTTCTCGGCCTTGCCGGCGCGATGGCGATCGAAGACGCTGTGGTCTTGGCACGGGCATGCGCCGCCTCCCCGGATGACCTTCAGGCAGCCCTTCATACGTACGAAAAAATCCGCCTGCCGCGGACCACGGATATCCTGATCAATTCCCGGCTACAGGGTGAGCTTTACCAGGATCCCGACACCGACTCCTTTCTCAGCAAGAAGCGTCCTCATACCAATCCCGAACTCTATGGCTACGACCCGGCCACCGTCGCGTTATGAGATCGGTGGCCGCTGATGTGCGAACCTGATCCGTCACCCTCATCGGCACGTGTCCTGCGATTGCGGGTCAACGGCAATCGGCACCTTACGACGGCGGATGGGAGGGCCACTCTTCTGGATGTTCTGCGCGAACGCCTGCATCTGGTCGGCACGAAAAAGGGCTGTGATCATGGGCAATGCGGTGCCTGCACCGTGCTTTCCGATGGGCGCCGCGTTCTATCGTGCCTGACCCTTGCCGCACAGGCCGAGCGGCATGAGATCACAACGATCGAGGGCGCCGGATCACATGACATCGGCTGCGCCGTTCAGGCCGCATTTCTGGAGGAGGACGCATTCCAATGCGGATTCTGTACGCCCGGCCAGATCATGTCCGCAATCGCCTGCGTGATCGAGGGGAAGACCACAACCGACAATGAAATTCGCGAGGCAATGTCCGGCAACCTCTGCCGCTGCGGCGCATATCCCAATATCGTCGCGGCAATCCGGCGCGTGTCCCGGGAAAGCCGATGAGGGATTTCTCATACCAGGTAGCCGGATCGATCGCCGAGGCCAAGACATTGGCCACACAGCCTGAGACCATGCTTCTAGCCGGCGGTACGACACTGGTCGATCTTGCCAAATGCAATGTCGAGCGGCCGGCGGTGGTCGTCGATATCACCGCCCTCCCCGGCATGACCGACATCGAACTGCAAGCATCCCGGATCAGGATCGGCGCTCTTGCGAAAATGTCGGACGTCGCCCGGCATCCGCTTGTCGCGAGGCATCTGCCGGCCCTCACGGCATCTCTCGATCTTGCCGCCTCGGCGCAGATCCGCAACATGGCATCGATCGGCGGCAACCTGCTGCAGCGAACCCGATGCGCCTATTTCCGTGACCCAGCTGCGTTTGTTTGCTGCAACAAGCGACGACCGGGTTCCGGCTGCGCCGCTCTGGGTGGCGTCACTCATAACCACGCAATACTGGGGACGAGCCCGTCTTGCATCGCCACCTATGCAGGCGACATGGCCATTGCCCTGACCGCACTGTCGGCGACCATCCATCTCGACAGCCGCGATGTCGAAATCGTTGATTTGTTTCTTTGCCCGCTTGCCAATCCTGAGCGGGAAACGGTGCTTGAAGCCGGCGAACTGATCGTTGCCGTTTCGGTACCGGTCAGTTCGGCTGCGAGAAACTCCCGCTACCTGAAGGTTCGCGATCGCCAGTCCTATGAATTCGCCGCAGCCAGCGCCGCGGTGGCGCTTGCAATCGACGATAGGGACGGCAGTGTGCGGGAGATCCGCGTTGCCGTCGGCGGCGTAGCCACCAGGCCGTGGCGTCTCTTCGCGGTGGAGGCTGCACTCGCGGGGCGTATCCTGACGCATAACGCAGTTCGGGAAGCCGCAACACTTGCAGCCGTCGGCGCCGTCACCACTGAGGATAATCGGCACAAGCCCCGGCTGCTTTGCAACGTCGTGGAGCGCGCCATCATGGAAGCGGCGGGCTTGAGATGAAAATTCATACTGAAGACCGCAAACTGGGCGACGCAGCCGACGGGACGATGCGGCTCGGCCAGTCATTTCAACGGGCGGAAGGCGCGCTGAAGGTGAATGGCGCAGCAACTTACGCCCAGGATTACGTGCTGGAAAACACCGTTCATGCAGTGCTGGTCCAGGCCACAATCGGTGCCGGCGAGGTACTCTCGATCGACGCTACCGCCGCAAACAGCAGACCCGGCGTTCTGTTGATAATGACGGCGGAAACGATCGAGCCGCTCAGTCCCGCAACAGATCCGGTCGGTGGCCCGATGAGGACCGAGCCCTATAATCCTCTGGCTCGCACCGTGCTGTACCACGGCCAGCAGATCGCCGCCGTTGTCGCCGAGACGCGCGAGCAGGCCGAGGAAGCTGCGACCCTCCTCGCCATTACCTATCGCGAGTCCGACGTCACAGCCGATTTCCACGCAGCCAATGCCGGCGCCGGCATCGCCGTCGCACGCGCCGACCTTGATTGGGGCGATGCGCAGGGAGCGTTCGATGCGGCCGAGATCAAGATCGAGCAGACCTACCAGACGCCGCGCGAATACAACGTGCCGCTTGAGCCGCATGCGGTCGTTGCTGATTGGCAAGGTGACCAGCTGACGATCCATGAGCCCAGCCAGTGGGTGGATGGCATGGCCAGAACCTATGCGGAATGGTTCGGTCTACCCTTCGAAAAGGTTCGACTGATTTCTCCCTATGTCGGCGGCGGCTTCGGCTGCAAGGTGTTTGCGATGCCGCATGGCGCAATTGCTGCCATGGCCGCGCGCGCGATTGGCCGGCCGGTAAAACTGGCGGTCACCCGCGCGCAGACATTTACCGCCTTTGGCGGTCGCGCCGCCACCTGGCAGACACTCAAGCTCGGCGCCGACAAGACTGGCAAGCTCGTCTCGATCATCCAGACTGGCGCCAGCGAAACCGCGATGGACAGCGTCAGACTGGAGCAACTCAATCAGGCAACAGCGGTGATGTGGGGCGTCGACAATTTTCATTCGCGGCAAAACGCCGTTCCGGTTCATACAGTGTTTCCAGGCGCGTTGCGGGCTCCCGGCAAGAATCCAAGCGCGTTCGGGCTGGAATGCGCGATGGATGAATTGGCCTACGCGACCAATATCAACCCGCTGCAACTGCGACTGATCAACGAGGCCGAGAAGAACCCTCAGACCGGCGAACCCTGGTCGTCGCGAAAAATGCGCGATGCATTGGCGGAAGGCGCTAGAGCTTTCGGCTGGGACCGCCGCCCGATGGCACCCAGATCGATGCGGAACGGACATGAACTCATTGGCTGGGGCCTCGCATGCGGAACATTTCCAGCGCGTCATACGCCAGCCGAAGCGACTATACGCATCCTCGCGGACGGCTCTGCCGAAGTGTTATCCAGCGCCATTGATATGGGCACCGGCACCTATACCGTCCTGGCGCAGGTTGCCGCCGATGCGCTTGGCATTGCGATCGACGACATCACGGTCAGGCTCGGCGACAGCATCCTGCCCCGCGCGCCCATTGCTGGAAACTCGCAGATCGCCAGCCTGATGGCGGGCGTGGTGCACAAGGCTTCAATCGCGGCCAAGGAACGGCTGATCGAAATCGCCCTGACGGCAAAAGGGTCTGCTTTCGCGGGATTGCAGGCAAATACGCTTGAGGTCCGGGACGGACGGGTTTCTTCGGCAATGGCGCCGCAGGAGACCATTCCAGTTTACGAGATCCTGCGCTCTACCGGGACCGAAATCATCGAGGTCACGCGCGATACTTTCCCGACAGATGTATCGGCTGCAGACCGATACAGATCCTACACGACAACAACGGGGATGCAGGCACCGCCAAACGGCGGCTATTCGGTCTATTCCTGGTGTGCCCATTTCATCGAGGTCCGGGTCGATGAGGATTTCGGCACTGTGCGCGTCTGCCGTGTCGTGTCTGCTCTGGACTGCGGGAGGCTCTACAATCCGAAACTATCGGAAAGCCAGTGGCGCGGCGGCATCATCATGGGAATTGGCCAGGCCCTTCTTGAGGCCGGCAATGTCGATCCTCGCAACGGCCGCGTCATCAACAACAGTCTCGGCGACTACCTGATCGCCACCAATGCCGACATCCCCTCGATCGAGACGATCTCTGTCGGCGTTCCGGATTACAGGGCCTCGGAAATGGGTGGCAAGCCGGTCGGAGAAATCAGCATCGTCGGAGTTGCCGCCGCGATCTCGAATGCGGTTTTCCATGCGACGGGGAAACGGTTCCGAAGGCTTCCGCTCAATATAGCCGAAATTCTGGACTGAGTTCGGTCTGGAAGACGGAGAAGGCGGCACTTCCGTGCCGCCTTCTGTGGTTTGCTTACTTGAAATCGTACAAACGCACGACACCATCGGGGAATGGCTTATAGCTGATCGTCTTCTTGATGCCGAAAATCTGCAGCTGATCGTAAAGCGGCAGGTAGTAGCGGTTCTTGCTCGATTGGGCGAAGATCTCGCTGATGGTCTTCTGCTGGGTCGGCAGATCCACTTCTGTGCGCTGTCTCTTGACCAGAACGTCGCTAGCCGGATCGACCTTGTAGGCGTGTGAACCCTGCTCGTAGAGGGTCTGAAGGACCGTCTCCGCGTGATACTGCGACGAGCCGAAGGCGAAGAAACTTATGCCGTCGAACTTGGCCTGAAGCCACAGCGGAAAGAACGCGGTGAATTCCATTGGCTTCAGCTCGACCTTCAATCCCGCCGCCGTCATATAACCTGCAATGGCCTGCGCGACCTCGTTTGCCATCACGAAGTTGTTGTTGGGATATTGGAGCGGAATAACCTCGCCCTTGTAGCCGGATTCCTTGACCAGCTTCTTGGCAGCCTCGGGATCGTAGGCGGTCGGCTTGAATGAGGGGTCGTATCCGACATTGCTCGGCGGCACCATGATGCCGGTCGACTTGCCGACGCCTCTCAGCAGCTTGTTGGCGATACTGTCCCGGTCGATTGCCTTGTCCACGGCCTCGCGGATCAGCGGATTGTCGAGCGGCGGCTTGTTGACGTTAAACGTAAGGTAATTGACGCGAAAGCCCGGGGCTGTCTCTACCGTCAGCTCAGGCGATGCCTTCAACTGGGCCATCAGTGACGGTGGCAGCTCGGCGACGAGATCGACCTCACCGGACAGGAGCGCCGTGGCGCGGCTGGCTTCTGCGGGGATTGGCCGGAACACGCCCTTTTTGATAGCAGGAGCACCGCGCCAGTAACTCTCGTTGGCTTCAAGAACCAAGCGGTCGTCCTTGACCCACTCGACGAGCTTGTAAGGGCCTGTACCGATCGGCTTCTTGGCATAGGCATCCGGGCCGGCTTGGTCGAAATAGGCCTTCGACATGATAGATGTGTAGCTGATCTGGCGGTTGAAGATTGCATAGGGCTGCACCAGCGTGAACTTGACGGTGTAGTCGTCAATCTTTTCGACAGTCTTCACGATCTTCAGGAATTGGCGCAGTGGCGTCGTGTTGTCCGCCAGGACCTTCTCAACGGTAAAGACCACGTCACTGGCGGTAAGATCGCCACCATCGTGGAATTTTACGCCCTTGCGCAGCTTGAAGGTCCACTCCAGAAGGTCAGGACTGTAGCTCCAGCTTTCAGCAAGACGCGGATTGACGCTGCCGTCGCGCTTGATCTCGGTTAAGGCATCAAACACGTTGATGCGGTAGTTGGTGCCGAGCGGAGACGTGTCCTTGCTCGGGTCAAGCGCCGGAAAATCTCCCGACAGGCCAACGGTCAAGGTTTGCGGCGCCGCCGCCAACGCCGGCACGGCCAGCAGCAACGCTGCCAGTGACGCGGCTCCAGCCGTTTGGACTATGCGTTCAAAATAGGTCATTAAATTCTCCCGGAGAGTGGCGATAAGTCGCGTTATGACCGAGAACTGGCGAGCGCCGATCTAATAGTAAGGAAATGAGACCAACGTTCAGGGTGTCGCTTATACGCGACTTTTCCTTTGTTCCCCAATGCTTTGGATGTCTATACACCCACCTGGGAAGCTAAATAGAGAACTGCAGACTGTCAACAGTTGTCTGCATATATTCTCGATAGTTGTGCCGTCAAAGCACGCGCGTATTCGCAGAGTCCGGCAGTAGCTTCAAGCAAAGTTAAGCTTGCGATGCACGTAGCGACCGCTCCCAACCCTATCATTTGCCAACGCCCGGTTCTTGAGCGCGAACTGTCCGCGCACCAGGGTATGTTCGACGCTTCCTGTGAACACCTTGCCTTCGTAGATCGAATAGCCGGCAGCGCTTTTGACGTCTTCCCGCTTCAGCGTCCAGCGAGCGTCGAGATCCACCAGCGCAAGATCCGCATCCAGGCCTGGGGCAATCTTTCCCTTGGCGTGGTCCAGCCCCATCAGCCTTGCAGGATTGGACGAAGTCAGCTCGGCGATACGCTCCAGAGACAGGCCCCGGTCGTGAAAGCCGTCCGTCAACAGAACCGGCAGGAGGGTTTCGAGACCCGGACATCCCGGCGAGGCCGACCAGATATCTGCGGCTTTGGAGGAAATGTCGCGATGCACATGATCGGTCCCGACGGTATCGATCTCGCCGTTCAGCAGCCCCTGCCAGAGCCGCTCGCAGTCACTGCGCTCGCGCAGAGGCGGATTGATCTTGCCCATGCGCCCGCCTGACCAGGTTACGTCATGCGTCAGATAATGCGGACACGTTTCGAAATAGACCTTTGCGCCGCGGGCCCGATGCATGAGCCCGAGTTCTAGAGCTTCTTTCGATGACGTATGCACCACATAGAGCGGTGAACCCGCCTGCTGGGCAAGATAGGCCGAACGCTGAACTGCGTCCGCCTCAACAAATGGTGGCCGTGAGGCGTTCCAAAGGGCCAGATCGCCGAGCCCTCCGCTATCAGTCTTCAACCGGTCGCGCAGAACCCAGGCGACTTCAATATTCTCCGGATGCGGGCAGACCATACCGCCGTTCTCGGCCGCGAGCTCGCAAAGGCGAAACAAGAAGGCGTCATCGATATCAGGCAGGCCGAGACGCTTGCCCTCACCACCGCGGTTGTTCATGAAAATCTTGAAGGTCGGCGCACCCATTTCAGCCGCGTAACGGGGAACTGCCGCAAGCTGCTCAGGCGTCGAGATGATAAAGTGGTAACCGAAATCGATGCGCGCACCGCCTTCGGTAACGCCTACGACCTCTTCAAAAATGTCTTCAAACGGCTCGGTTGCCAGAAGATACGGGATGAAGCAGGTGATGCCGCCTGCCGCGGCCGCAGCCGTCTCCCGATCGGCATCCTGCGGCTCGCGAGGCCTCGAAATATCGCCGCCATGACCGAGATGCAGATGCGGATCGATCAGTCCCGGCAAGATTACCAGACCTTGAGCAGACAGGGTCTCTGTGGCTTCCAGAGCAGTGCCCGGCTCCAGAATGGCAGCAATCTTGCCACCGGAGATGGCGATATCGCAGCGTGTCCTGCCCTTTTCCGGCAGGATTGCCTCACCGTCTCTGATTACCAGGTCACACGTTGTCATGATGAACTCGCTACTTGTTAAAAGACCAGGCCGGCAGACGGGTCAGATGGCGCGGAGCTTATCGACAATCTCGTCCGTCGAACCGACATCGGCATATTTTGCCGCCATATCGAACAGATTGACCGCATGCGAAGTGGGCGAACGGTCATAAACTGCATCGTGCGGGACAAGGGTTCGGAAATTGTAGGCGAAGGCGTCTACGACAGACCCACGGACACAGCCGCTGGTCGAACACCCCGTGACGACGACAGTGTCGGCCTGGGCGTTGATCAGGTAGCTCGCAAGCGGCGTGCCGAAGAATGCGCTTGGATGTTTCTTGGGCAGCAGGATGTCGCCCTCGACCGGTGCGATATCCTCGACGAAGTCATATCCCTTAGCCGGGATGCCCATGATGCTCGGCACCTTCTCCGAGAGACGACCGGAGTCGAAGGAGAGCTTTGGTGCGACATGCGGATACATCACCGGCCAGCCCTTGGCACGGAAAAGGTCCAGCAGCACCCGAATGCGGTGCACGGCAGCCCAGGCGACGTCGCCGCAGGACGTCGCATATTCCTTGATCGCCTCGGACATCGGCATTGGATGCGAGCCGACGGTTCGGTATTGCACGTCAATGATGAGGAGGGCCGGACGTTTTCCGATCCCCGACGAACTGCCGAACCCTACCGCCTTGTAGGCCGCCTGTTCCTCTTCGCTGACGATCCCATCCCAAGGATAACTCATTCGGCCGCTCCCTTGATTCGGCTTGCGCTATATTGTTCCTCTAACGCATCCCAGGTGTGTTTTGCCACGACGCGCTGGCGTTCGTCGAAAGATGCAAGACGATGCGCCACAGCATCCAGCGACCCGTCGCGCTTCAGCGCCCCCAGCACCTCGTAGTGGGCCCGGACTGATGCCTGCAAAGCGGCGTTGGCATAAAGGACGATCGAGAAACCCATCTCCGAGAGGCGTGCATTGCCGGGATCCGGTGTCTTGCCGCCGAAGACTATATTGGCGACCTGTGGCGTCTTCAGTTCGTGCGTGATCTTGGCGAGTTCTTCGAACGATCGCGGTGCTTCGACAAAGGTCAGATCCGCACCGACTTCGGCAAACGCTTGCGCACGCTCGATTGCCCGGTCCAGACCCTCGACTGCAGCCGCATCGGTGCGGGCGATAATCTGCAGGTCGGGGTCGGTGCGGGTGTCGAGAGCCGCCTTGAGCTTGTCCAGCATCTCGCTTAGCGGCACCACGCCCTTGCCGGAAAAATGACCGCATTTCTTCGGGAAAACCTGATCCTCGATCTGGAGCCCCGCGGCCCCGGCGCGCTCCAGCATCTTGACGGTACGCACCATATTCAGCGGATTGCCGAAGCCGGTATCCGCGTCAACGATGATGGGCAGATCGACTGCATCGGCAATCATCGCCGTCATTGCGGTCACTTCCGTAATCGTCGTGAGGCCTATATCCGGCACACCCAGGGACGTGTTCGCAAAGCCAGCGCCAGTGAGATACACGACCTCAAAGCCAAGATCTTCGATCACCCGCGCGCTCAACGCGTTTGCGGCACCGGGCACGATAACCGCGTCACGGCGCGCCACGATCCGTTTGAGTTGTGTGGCTTTTGACATCCGTATTCTCATCCTTAAAGGTCGTAGGTAAAAGTGAGCATAGCCACTCACCGTTAACTGTCAACAGTCTACAAAGATTCGCGTTCAGCACAATGCGGGCGTTGGGCGACGAACCTAGGCCCGCCTCCCAATCAACGCCTGTGCATTCCGATGCGACTGGAATGTTCACTGCGATGTCACAAGATTTGAACGGCCAACTGTTGACAGTTATGCGTTAATGACCAAACTGGCACCTGTCAATGAGAGCCGGTGAGTGCAGATGAGCGAAAAAAGAGCCTACGAATTCAATAGTTCCAACACCCGCGACGGCTATGGCGCCATCGATATCGTCACCAATTTTTACACACCCCGCGTAATCGCTGAAAAGCGGGTGCCTACGGACGAGAACTTTCGCGATCAGGTCCGCATGGAAGAGTCTCATCGCAAGGGCATGACCCCGGAACAATACATAGAGAAGATGGACCGTGCGGGTATCGAACGCTCGCTGCTGATTGCCACGCGCTGCGGCGATCGCCGCATGAGCACGTCAACTGAAATACCCTACGAGTATGTCTACGAGGCCTGCCAGGAGCACCCGCACCGCTATTCAGGGCTTGCTGGGATCGACCCCCTGCGCGGCATTGCCGGGCTCAAGGAACTCGACAAGGCAGTGCACGAATACGGCTTCGTTGGTGCGCATCTCTATCCCCACTGGTTCGGCCAGTCGCCGGACGCAGCGATCTACTATCCCTATTACGCCCGATGTGCCGAACTGGGCATCCCGATCATGATGCAGGTCGGCCACTGCCTCGTCTACCGGGACGACAACCGGCTCGCCACCGTTGCAAGACCAATGGCGCTGGACAGGATCGCCATCGATTTTCCGGAATTGACGATCATCGGGATCCATCTCGGGTATCCATGGACCGAGGAAATGATCAGCGTTGCAACCAAGCACAGAAACGTCTTCATGTGCGGCGACGCCTACGCTCCCAAACACTGGGGCGCCTCCGCCGTGCATTTCGCCAACACGTTCGGTCAGGACAAATTCCTGTTCGGTACGGACTGGTGGGTGATCGATCCGGAACGCGCGATGAAGGAAATTCACGAGTTCGACATGCGCCCGGTTTCCAAGCGCAAGCTTCTTCGTGACAATGCCATCAAGGTGTTCAATCTACCCGGCTAGGATTTAGGGACAAGCGCGAGGCAAGGCTTCGCGCTTGTCCTTGTCAGGCCGTCTTTTGCGTCGGCTCTATGGCGACTGACGCCAGTGAACTGAACCGCGCATTGCGCAGGTGCGTTCGCATCGCCGCTTCCGCCTTGTCCGGATCGCGACTTTCCAAAGCTTCGACGATCAGGTGGTGTTCCTTGAGTGCCGCCTGAGCACGGCCAGGCTGGGCGCTCGACTTGCGGCGATGGATCCGCAGCTGATAATAGATTTCATCCATCAACAGCCGTTCGATGCGCTCACACTGGGCGCTGTGGATGATGGCGAAGTGAAAATCCTCGTCCCGCGACCGCTGTACATAGGCTTCTCCGGCGGCCAGCTCTGGCTGGTGCGCGTGATTTTCAAGCAGTTCGCGTAGATCCTTGAGTTGCCTTGACGTCATCCGCTCGGCAGCCAGACGCGCGGACATGCCTTCCAGGGCTTCGCGCGTCAGAAACAGGGATTCGAGATCCTCCTTGGTGAAGGAGATAACCCGCACTCCAATCCGCGGTGTCCGCTTGACCAGCTTGCCTTCCAGCCGCCCGAGCGCTTCGCGCAGCGGGCCTCTGCTGATGCCGAGATTGCGAGCCAGTTCCGCTTCGGAAATCCGCTGGCCGGGATCAAACTCGCCGGACGTGATCGCTTCGACGACCTTATCGAAGGCCTCGGAACTCAAAGACGATGTGACTATGGGCTTAATCGTTGACAAACCATGCTCCTCAGATGCGCAGAAGCGACACATCCGGCGTGATTTCCGAAGGTATAGCGGCGTTGACTGTCAACATAATATCGTTCGACGCTCCGCTCAACTGAAATCGCCGATGGTACAGGCCTCCCCACATACACGTTGCCTCCACAAGACGTTGAATTTGCTTTCAAACATGGATTTAAGCCTTACTTCACTGCGAACGGGTGGCGTTCGCTGGCAAGCGCCCGGATCCGTGCTTCTGCCGCATCGATGCTGTTCATGTAGGCTTGGCTGTCCTGGCCCTTCAAAGCCCGCAATCCCTCTGAAATCAGCAGCGCAGGCTGAAGAATGAGCTCGCGCATCAAATTCATCAGCGTCTCATCGAGTTCCGCACGCGGTACGCAATGGGATATCATCCCGATTTCCAGAGCCTTCGCGGCGGATATCGGCAGACCGCTCAGGGCGAGCGATGTAAGCGCCATTCTCGAGACCCTGTTGTCGAAGCCGGCAAGAACGACGTACGGAAACAGGCCGAGCTTGATTTCCGGAAGACAGAACCGCACGTCGTCGCAAGCAACTGCCAGGTCACAAGCTGCAAGCAACCCTAGACCGCCGGCATAACAGTGGCCGTTAATCCGGCCGATAAGAGGTTTGGACAATAGGCGGCAGCATCGGAGGTAGTCACCGAGCCCTGTCGTCGTGCCTTCCTCAAGGCCCTGCCAGAAGACGTCCTTTGACGAAATGTCCGCGCCCGAACAGAATGCTCGCTCGCCCTCACCCGTCAGCACGATTGCCCTGACGCTTGCTTCGCTGGCTGCCTTTTCGAGAAGATCGACAAGCCGAGAGAAATGCCGTGGCGTCAGCGCATTGCGCTTGTGCTCGCGGCAAATGGAAATCGTCGCGACACCGTTTGATAGGTCGTACCTTACCTCCCCATCGATGTCCGGATCAGATTTCATCTGGCCAGGCGTTGATCGACAATGCGCTTCGGTTTCGCCGGCGAGGTCGGATCGTAGATCTTGTCGCGTTCGACGATCTCGATCCGCGGGCGGAGGTTGGTCAGCCGCTTCACCTCCTCGACCATCACGTCGGACATGTCGGACGCCCTTCCCTGCGCCGGGGCAAGGCGGATCACAAGTTCGTCCATCGAAAACGGATCAGACGGATTTTCCGAGGCGACGACGATCTGGTATTCGTCGATCCCGTTCATCCGGTCGAATTCTTCCTTGAGGTTGCCGAGATTGACCAAAGCACCGCGGATTTTGACGATATCACCGGTTCGAGTCGGCTTTGAGGACAGGCGCACCGAAGTACGACCGCAATGTGGGCAACTGTCATGCGTAAGTGACCCGACGTCGCCCATCTTGTAGCGAAGGAACACCGTGCCGCGACGATTGAGATGGCTGAATGCCAGCATGCCACTTTCGCCATCCGCCAGTCTCTTGCCAGTCTCGTCGTCAACGACCTCGTGGTAGAGTTGGTCCGGCAGTGCGCTGTGGAAGCCGCTGCCTTCGCAGCATTCAATCATCGTGCCGCCCTGCTCCGTCGAGCCATAGCGGTTGACAATCTGGGTATCGGCGCAGTTGAGATTGCGCATGCGCTCGCGGAAGTCTTCGCGCATCGCCGGAGACGACGCTTCGCCCGTCGTCATGACCATCCGGACGCTGCTGAAATCCGCGCCGGTCTCCTGCGCGCGGATGAGGATCCGGCGGACAAAGCCCGCGACCCCCCAGAGCACCGTGGCGCGATGGCGGGCAATGGCAACGACCGCGGAATCGAGGCTTCGGTTGACGGGAAACATCGAGTCGGTCCGTCCGGTATTGCCGAACATGATTGCAGCGCCGATGGCGCCCGCCTCGTCCGCTGCGCGAGAGAACGCACCCATCGGGAAACCTGTCATCGGAAAAAGGTTGGCGACCCGATCGGCATCGGTAAGCCCGACCAGTTCGCGGCGGTCCTGAAAGGCGAACATATAGGCAAAATGATCATGAGCGGTGACGAAGATCGGCGCCGGCTTCCCCGTGGTCGTTCCGGTGGTGTAGATCACCTTCCAGAGAATGCCTTCGTTCCCGGGCAACCCATCGGGTCGCAGACGAAAGGCCTCAGGGTCAGCCAGGAACTCCTTCTTTGATGATGGCGGAAGCCGCTCGAGATCGGCGCGGGTACGGATATGGTCCGGCTTTAGACCCTCAGCACGCATCAGCTTGGAATAGTAGGGATGGTGATCGTAGCAACGCTGCACCATCGTCTGCAAAAGCCGGTCCTGCAGCGCTTCGACTTCCGCCTTCGGCTGGCGCAGGATGTCAGGCAGGGTGAAGCTTGGCGTTTCCGTCGTCATCTTTGCGTCGTCCATTACAGTTGAAGTTGCGATCGGCGTATCGGCGGGATTGAAAGGCGCTACGGCGAACGATCGATGACAGTTCGCCGGGATAGGTTTGGGAAAAGCTATTTGATGTCGTAGAGGCGCACGAAGCCATCCGGCCACGGGTTATAGCCAACCGTCTTCTTGACGCCATACGCCTGCATTTCGTCATAGAGCGGCAGGTGGTAGCGATTCTCGTTGCTTATCCGAAAAGCCTGGACGAGAAGCTTCTTCTGCTTGTCGACGTCGGTCACGGTGCGCTGTTCCTTGAGCAGCCGGTCGATTTCCTTGTCCACCTTATAGGCATGCGATCCTTCCTCATACATCGTCGTCAGGACGCTTTCAGCGTGATACTGCGACGAGCCGAAGGCGAAGAGATACATGCTGTCGACCTTGGACTGCAGCCAGATCGGGAAGAAGGCCGTGAACTCCATCGGCTTGATTTCGACCTTGAGGCCAGCCGCCGTCATGTAGCCGGCGATCGCCTGCACGACCTCGTTGGCCATGACGATATTGTTGTTGGGATACTGGATCGAGATAACCTCGCCCTTGTAGCCGGACTTTTCAACCAGCGCCTTTGCTGCGGCAGGATCGTATTTTGTTGGCGCGAGCGAAGAATCGTAGCCGATGTTCATCGGCGGAACCATGATCCCAGTGGGCTTGCCAAGACCGCGCAGCAACTTGTCGGTAATCGCGGGGCGATCGATCGCCTTGTCGACGGCCTCGCGGATCAGCGGATTGTCGAAAGGCGGCTTATTGACGTTGAAGGCGACGAAGATGACGCGGAAGCCGGGCGCAATACCAACATTCAGATCCGGCGACGCCTTGACCTGCGCCATCAGCGATGGCGGCAATGCCGGCACCAGGTCGACTTCGCCGGTCAGAAGCGCCGACACTCGGCTGGCGTCGGCGGGGATTGGCCGAAGGGTCGCGTCCTTAATTGCAGGCGCGCCGCGCCAGTAGCTCTCGTTGGCCTTCAGGACCATCCGGTCGTCCTTCTTCCATTCGACGAGCTGATATGGACCCGTACCCACCGGCTTGGTGGCATAACCCTGGTCGCCCACCTTGTCGAAATAGGTCTTCGACATGATGTTAACGTAGCTGATCTGGCGATAGAAAATCCCGTATGGCGCCGACAGGGTGAACTTGACTGTGTTGTCGTCGACCTTCTCAACGGTCTTGACCAGCTTGATGAAGGTGCGGACCGGCGACTTGCTGTCGTTGAGAATGCGCTCCACCGTAAAGACGACGTCATCGGCAGTGAACGGGCTGCCGTCATGGAATTTGACATTCTGGCGGAGCTTGAATGTCCACTCCAGGAGGTCCGGAGAAACCGTCCAGGATTCCGCCAAGCGTGGGTTCATCTGGCCGTCACGCTGCAACTCTGTCAGGGCATCAAAAACGTTCAGGCGGTAGTTAAAGCCCAGCGGAGACGTGTCCTTGCTTGGATCAAGGCCCGGGAAATCCCCGGGCAAGGCCACGCTGACCGAGGCCGGTGCCGCGTATAGGACGGCCGGGAGCGCCATCAGCCCCATCGTCACCGTCGCGGCACCCGCGACCGTCGTTAGTTTGCGCAGAAAATTCATCGGCCTCTCCTGAAAAACTAAGGGTTCAATCATCGTCGGACGTGGCAAGGACGCAAAGCCATGCGGTCGGCGTGAGTTCATCATCCCCCGCTTTACCGATACGCTATTCGGCCAACTGACAACTGTCAACAGTTGTCTTTCGGCTTGATTTGCGCTGTGATAGGCATGGAATACGGCGGCGAAATCGTGCCGCGATTACCGACAGAAGCAAGCGGAGAAGAGGCCATGCGGGAACATATCGACTACATCCAGGCGCAGCATCTGCCTTGGGAACAAGCAGACCAGCTGGGATTCGACGTCGCAAGGATGAAGCTGCTCAGCCGTGACGACGAGACGGATGCCCTCAGCTGTATCCTTTCGGTCCCCGCAGGCTGGACCCGCGCTGCTGGCAGCCTGCCGTTTGATGAGGAAATCTATGTGCTCGATGGCGCCCTGATCGTCGACGGCAGCAACTTCCTGGCGCATTCCTACAGTTTCCTGCCGACCGGCTATCAGGGCAATGCCTTCTCATCGGAGACCGGCGCCACCCTGCTTTACTTTCGCTCGGAACAGATGGCGCAAGAGCTGGCCTCGGATGCGGAAAAAATCCGAGCGAGACTGGTACGACATATCGATCTCTCAGAAGGCCAGTGGGATGGGGATTTCGATCAGTTCGGCCTGGGCAGCATGAAAGCAGGCGCCCGCATGCGCGTTCTGCGGCAGGATCCGGTCTCCGGCGAAACCACCTATATCACGGCAACGATCGCCTTTCGGCGCGGCGAAAAGGCCGAGCGTCATCCGATCGCGCAGGAATTCTTCATGCTCGCGGGCGAACTGTCAGGCCCGCTCGGCACGATGCAGGCCGGCGCCTACTGCATCCGCCCACCGATGGCGAAGCACGCTCCTTACGGCTCGCCCACCGGCGCGCTGATCCTGTTCCGCGGTTTCGGCGGCCGACAGGAGACCTTTTGGGAAGAAGCCGATCCGTTTACCTTCTATCCCACCCACCAGCCGATCCTGCCGGATAGGCTGAAGCCATTCAGCAAGCTGCAGGCGCCGCAGCCGCGTTACTGATCCGCGGCTTTCATGAAAACAGATCGGATGGAAAATCCGGTTTGCCGTTGTCGAGCAAGGCAACCGGCGACCGGTCGCCTCTGAGCCGTCCCGCCGCGTCGGCCGCGAAGGCGAACAGGTCCTGTTCGTGGGTGACGATCGCGCCCGGAACTGCAAGCGTCTTGAGAGCGTCTGTCAGCGGATAGGCCAGTACCGTCTGCCAGATGGTACGATAGGTCAGCGGCTGCCGCAGCAAGGTAATTGCGCGTCGGTTCAGGAAAGCCGGCTCGATCCGCGGCTCGGTCCGACGGGCATGAGCGACGGTGCGCTGGTTCCATGGCCACCATAGTTCCTGATCCCGCAGATGATGCCACAGTTTCAGGAAGTTTCCGCCGCTCCATTCCGGAGCAATGTCCGGCGCGTAGTTTTCCACAAAGCGGCTGTCTGCTTCGATCGCCGGCGGGGAGCGGAAAATAATGCGATCTATCAGGTCCGGCGCCAAACGGACGCATTCGGCAGCGACCGCTGCGGACATGCCGGAGGCATAGATCCGGACCTGGCGATAACCGACCTTGCGCAGGATCTCGACTGCCTGTTTCGCCCACAGCCCGATCGATAGCTCTTCGCCGTCCGCGGCGATCGAATTGCCGTTGCCCCAGGGATCGAAGCCCAGAACCGGCCCATGCTGGGCGAGCATTTTCAGTTCATCGACATGCAGATCGACGCCACCCGGGAGGTCAGGCAAAAAGAGGATAGGTGGCCGGACGTCGTCCAGCCCCTCGCCGCGGATATAGACCGGGCCGAGCTCCAGATCGAGATAGCTGCGCACCGACCGTTTTTGTCCGTCGATCCGATCGTCATGGACCGGTACCGCCCCGTCATTGACGTTCTGAAGCAGGATCTCTAGTTCCGCTGCCGCGGCTTCCTCATGGTCACGGGAAAATACCTGGACCCGGACATGGTCAGGATAGGCGCTGACGGTTTTGAACTGGCTGTCGCCCGGCCGGTTGCCGTAGACGACCGGCACCTTGACGTCATCGATCATGGCAAGGCCGGGGTGACGGAAGGCGGAGGCGTAGACGTCCGCATAGGTATCCGCAGCCGCGAGCAGTTCTGTCGTGCCGCGATAGAGGAAATCGAGGTCAGGCAGATCGGTATCGGCGCGATGCGCCAAGGAGGACTTGTCCCACGGCCAGAACATATGCTGTTCGCGATAGCGAAACCACGTCCAGGTTAGATGCCCTCCATCCCATTGCGGCTTGATCTCGGTCAGATATTCGGCAAGCCGCTCCGGCGTGTAGGGTGTGGAAAACACCGGAAATCCGTCGGTCAGCACAAAATTGCACAGCGCCGGATGCCGGCGGGCGAGTTCGACCGCGACCCCTGCCCCCGTATGGCGCCCATAAAGGGTGATCTTCTCAAGCCCGAGCGCCTGCACTGCACCTGCGATCGCATCCGCCAGGTCGGCCGTCTCGAGCGGCGCGGCATCGACCATGTCGGATATGCCAAAGCCTGGAAGGTCGAAGGCAAACGTGGTGAAGTGGTGCGACCATTTCGCCTGCAGCGGCTCCATGACCCGCGCCGAGCAAGGCGCGGCGTGCAACAGAACGAGAGCAGGACCATGGCCCTGGCGCATGTAGTGGATCAGCCTGCCGCCGACTTCAACGAAGCCCCTGTGAATGCGCAAAGCGACTGGGACGTCAAATTCACGGGTATCCGACATAAGAGCTCCTGAAGACTCGCTGGCCTCGCATCTGTTGACAGTTTACACATGACTGCAGTATGCATGTCCAGACAATTTTGCCGTCTTCCCTCCCTGAAGCCAGGACAGGCCTGCTGACAGACCTGAAGTTTGCATGAGCGCTCGCGACCCTTCTGCCCCATCCGCTTCTTTGCTTGACGCGGTCGTTACACGGCATCCTGACCTGCCAATCTCCACCGACGATCTCGATCTGTACCGGACAGATATCTATTACGTTTCCGAGCATCTGCCGATCGGCATTGCCGCGCCACGATCTGCTGCCGACGTCGTGGCCCTGGTCGCAACGGCGCGCGAGCTAAGCCTGTCGCTTGCAACGCGCGGAGCGGGTCTCTCCTACAGTGCCGGCTACATTCCGGGAAACGCCAGGACCTTGGTCGTTGATATGACCAGGATGGACGCCATTATCGCGCTATCCGAACAGGATCGCTATGTCACTGTCGAGCCGGGCGTGACCTGGGCCCAATTGCGGCAGGCGCTCGAACCCTTGAAACTGACGACGCCATTCTGGGGAACATTTTCCGGCCTCTACGCGACGATTGGCGCGACTGTTTCGCAGGGTGGCAAATTTTACGGCTCCGCCTCGCGTGGGACGTCGGCAGAAAGCGTCCTTGGCCTCGATGTGGTCACCGGAAACGGTGAGATCATCACCACCGGTTCGGCTGCAGGAGTTGTCAATTCCTCACCCTTCTTCCGCAACTACGGACCGGACCTGACTGGCCTCTTCCTCGGCGACTGCGGCGCCTTTGGTATCAAGACAAAGATTACGCTGCAGCTGATCCCGCAGGCTACGGCAATGCGGTTCTGTTCGTTCTCGTTTGCCGATCCGGCAGCTCAGCTGGCCGCCATGGGCCAGATCGGTTCCGAGCTTTTAGCGAGCGAATGTCTCGGCATGGACCCGTTCACCGCGCGCAGTCGCATGAGCGGAGAGGGTCTCGCCAAGGATCTTGCCACGCTTGTCGCGATAGTGAAAGGCAGCGGCTCCCTGTTCAAGGGCCTGCGTGATGCAGCCGTGATCGCGGCACGCGGCCGGCGCTTCGCCAACGACATCGGATACCTGATGAACTGCGTCACGGAAGGCCGCGATGCCCAGGACGCTCAGTCGAAACTGCGCCGCGTCCAGGAGATCGCCGCCAAGGCCGGGGGCCGGGCCGTACCGGCATCGATCCCCAAGGTTATGCGCGCCATGCCATTTCCGCGCATGAACGGATTGCTGACGCCATCTGCAAAACGGATGAACTGGCTCCATACGGTCGTGCCCAATTCCCGTGGCAGCGACTGTTTTCTGCAGACCGAAGTGGTTTTCGAGAAGCACTCCGCCGCGATGAAATTGCATGGCATTGACCGGGGTTATCTTCTCTCGACCCACGGCCCATCCGGTGTCGGCATAGAGACGCTTATACGCTGGTCCGATATGCCTTATGCACTCCACACGCATTTCATGACGGACGAGGAACGCGCCAGGATCCGCACGCGGGCGTCCAATCCACAGGCCGCGGCGGCAATCACCGCCCTGTCGCGTGACATCATCGATGCCTGGCGCGCGCTTGGCGGCGTGCATATGCAGATCGGCCGGAAATATCCCTATCTTGAGACCAGAATGCCCGCGACGGCTGACTTCCTGTCGAGCCTCAAACAGACGCTCGACCCGGACGGCGTCATCAACCCAGGCAATCTGTTTACAGCCGGGACATGATCCCGTCAGGCTTCCTGCAGGCTTTCGTCTGCAGGAAGAGCCTCAATCTTTCGCGGATCGATATTTCCGGGAAACAGGCAGGCGCTGAGATGATCCTCGGCCGTGCGCGCCTTCAACTCGGGCTCGATCCTTGCGCATTCCTCCACCGCCCGGAAGCAACGGGTGCGGAACGTACAGCCGGAAGGCGGCGACAGCGGATTGGGAAGATCGCCCGACAAGATGATCCGTGAATGAGTCTGCTTGCCGCTCGCATCCGGACGCGGGATCGAGGACAACAGCGCCTGTGTATAAGGATGCGCCGGATGCTCGAACACACGCCGCACAGGGCCATGCTCGATGATCCGCCCCAGATACATCACGGCCACCTCGTCTGAGATATGCCGGACAACCGATAGATCGTGCGAAATAAACAGATAGGTGAGGCCGAGTTTGCTCTGCAGGTTGCGCAGAAGATTGATGATCTGGGCCTGGATCGACACGTCCAGCGCCGAGACCGCCTCGTCCAGGATCAGCACATCCGGGTTGAGCGCAAGCGCCCGCGCAATCGCCACACGTTGCCTCTGTCCGCCGGAAAATTCAGGCGGTCGCCGCTTGCCCGCATCCGGTGTCAGCCCGACATGCGCAAGCAGTTCGTCGACGCGGTTTGTATCATAGCGACCGTGAATGCGTAGCGGCTCCGCGATGACTTCGTGAATGGTCATGCGCGGATCAAGCGACGAATAAGGATCCTGGAACACGACTTGCAGGTCGCGCCGCTTGGTTCTGAGCTTTGTTCCGGTCATCGTCATGAACGGCTCGCCATTGAGGATGACGTTGCCGCCTGACGCTTCGAACAGACGCAGGAGAACGCGGGCCAGGGTCGATTTGCCACAACCGGACTCGCCGACCAGGCCAAGGGTCCGACCGCGCGGCAGTTCGAAGGAAATATCCCGAAGGGCCTTCAGGCTCTGGCTGCCGCGCAGGAACTTGAAACCAACCTGGAATTCCTTGGTCAGGCCGGACACCTTGAGGATAGGCTCGAGCGTCTCCGTGGCGTCCAGCATCCGCTTGTGATCGACGGACTGCTCCATCAGTCGCTCTTGGGCTGCGCGCCAAGCCGGCGTTTCCTCGCTGAAATGACAGGCGACAGCACGATGTGTACCCCGCGGCGCCAACTGCGGCTTGTAGTCGCGACATTGCGCGCGGCCGTTGGACATGGCGCAGCGCGGGTGAAACACACAGCCGCTCGGCTTGTTTGCCGGATCCGGCACAAAGCCCGGAATGGAATAGAGCTCGCCCACTTCGCGGTCAACGCGCGGCAGGCTGGTGATGAGGCCGGCGGTATAGGGATGCGCAGGGTCGGAAAACAGAGAACCGGCCGGCGCGCTTTCCATCATACGGCCACCGTACATAACAGCCATCCGGTCGGCAGTTTCGGCCACCAGACCGAGATCGTGCGTGATAAGCACCATCGCCGCCTTGGTGCGCTGGCGCACCTCGGCCAGAACCCGCATTACCTGCGCCTGGATCGTGACGTCGAGCGCCGTTGTCGGCTCGTCAGCAATCAGCAGGTCCGGCTCGTTTGCCATGGCGATGGCGATGACCACGCGCTGACGCATGCCGCCGGAGAATTCATTTGGGTACTGATGATAACGCTGCTGCGGATTGGGGATACCGACGAGCGACAGAAGCTCGATAACCCGGTCACGGATTTGCTGCTGGTTCAGTTTCGGATTGTGGAGGCGAACCGCCTCGCCGATCTGCGCCCCGACGCGCAAGACCGGGTTGAGCGTCGTCATCGGATCCTGGAACACGATCGACATGGTCTTGCCACGGATCTTGCGCATCTGCTCGAACGTCAGATCGGTCAGCTCCTGCCCTCGCAGCCGGATCGAACCCGAGACGATCTTGAGCGGATGCGACAGCAGGCCCAGCACCGCCAGCATAGTCAGGCTCTTGCCAGACCCGGACTCGCCGACGATGCCAAACACCTCGTTCTGCCGGACATCGAAGGAGACGTCATCGACGAGGCGGACGTTGCCGCTCGCCTTCGGGACCTCGATCGACAGGTTGCGAACGCTGAGGATGACGTCGGGATCGATCGCGTCGGATGGTGAAACTGCGGCCATCATCATTTCGACCTTTCGGCAACGCCGACTACTTCACCTTCGGAGGTGAAGGCCTGTGACAGAAATTGAAGCCCGGCCACCAGTATGAACAGGGCGATGCTGGGCAGGATCGACAGGGATGGTGCAAGCGCCAAGTAAGTCTGGCCTTCGCTGACCATCATCCCCCAGCTCGGCAGGGGCGGCTGCACGCCAAGGCCCAGGTAGCTGAGTGAGGCTTCCATCACCACGATCTGACCAAACTCGTAAGAGCCGACGATCAGCATTTGCGGCAGCACGTTGGGCAAGAGATGCTTCCGGATGTTCCAGGTGGCGGTCGCGCCCTGGGTGCGGGCAGACAGGACGAACTCACGTTCCCGCAGGCTGAGCGCCATGCCCCGCGCCACGCGACCGTAGGCGACCCAACTGGTGATGCCAAGCAGGAGCGCGAGATTGGTGACGCTCGGCCCGACAATCGCGCTGACGGCGATCAGCAGCAAGACGCGCGGGATCGAAAGCTGAAGATCGGCGAGCCCCATGATCACGGCCTCCACCGGACCTCGAAAATAGCCTGCGACGAGCCCGAGAAAGACGCCGATCACAAGGCTGACGGCAACGGCGCCGAGGCCGATCAATGCGGAGACCTGCCCAGCAAGGGCGAGGCGGCTGAGAATATCCCGGCCGAGCGTATCGGTGCCGAGTAGATAGAATCGGCCCTCGAGGGAGGATCCGCCGACAGGCACAAGACTGCCGGCGAGGTCCTGCGCGTAGGGGTCGTAGAACGGCATCACCGGCGTGATGATCATAAACAGTGCCATGATCGCCAGGAGCGTGACAGCAATGGTTCTGGAAAGGTCGAAACGCATCTCAGGTTAGCCTCACACGCGGATCAAGGAAGCCGTAAAGCACATCCACGATCAGGTTGATCACGACAAACATCAGCGAAATCAGGAATACTCCGGCGATGATGACCGGGAAGTCCCGCTGGCTGACGGACTGGACAATCAGACGCCCTACACCCGGCCAGCTGAAAACGGTTTCGGTGACCACGGTACCGCCCAGGAGCAGGCCGAGATTGATGCCGGCGACAGTGACCAGCGGCAAAAGTGCATTGGGCAGCATGTGGCCAAGCAGAACCTGTATCCGGCCCTGCCCCTTTGCATAGGCGGTGCGTACATAGTCCTGACGCTGCTCGGTGGCGAGCGAGGCATTGAATAGACGAAGATAGAGCGCCAGCTCGTAGGTTCCGAGCGTCATAGCCGGCAGAACCAGATGCGCCCAGGTGCCTCTCCCGAGAGACGGCAACCATCGCAGCCACACCGAAAAGATCAGGATCATCAGCAAGCCAAAGGAGAAGATAGGGATTGCCTGTCGACCGAGCGCAATCCACATGATCACCTGACGCACCGTCCTTGACCCGGTCATGCGCATGATGATGCCAAAGAGAAACGCAAGCCCGATACCGATGAAGAAGGAGGTCAGTGCAAGTTCCAGCGTTGCCGGAACGCGCTCCAGCACCAGATCCATGGCCGATATATTCTGCCGCAGCGATACCCCGAAATCGCCATGCAGCACGCGCCAGAGGAAATCACCGTATTGAACGATCATAGGCCGGTTGAGGCCAAGCGCTTCCCTGACCCTCTGAATATCGTCGGCCGTCGCTTCGGCGGATAGCTGCAGGACGGCAGGGTCACCGGCCATCCGCACGAGAAAAAACGCGGCGGTGATGACGCCAAGTACAGTTAGGATCGACTGGAATATGCGCCGAAGCAGAAATTTGGTCATTTGCATCCTCCGCCTTGCGTCGAATGCCGGCATCAGCCGGCTCCAGTCAGACGTGAGAGTTCCCATTGCCGTTTTCGTACGGCGTTGACCAAAGCTACCGCGCGACCATTGAACTGTCAACAGTCTACATAAACTCAATGATATTGCTTAAAATCTGTGCTTCGATAGGTTTTTTGAGGCAAAAGTGTTCGATAAGTGATCGAACGTCGATCTTGGTAAACTGACGAAAGTCAGGTCTCGTGAGACGAGGATCGGAACGAGTGCCAAGTTATTTGGTTGTCTTAGTGAGATCTCGCAGGTGCTTCAGACATATCACGACGTCAGAAATGCGCAATCGACTTAACAACTAGACCTTGACGTCAACTGTCAACAGATTGCAGTATGGTTGTAGATTTTGTCAACTTAGAGAGCAGGATAGACCGATGAAAGCCGCAGTGATCTGGGAATCTGGTCAGCCTATGACCATCGAGAATGTCGAAATCGGCAAGCCCGCGCGGAGAGAAGTGTTGATCCGCACATCCTATGCCGGTGTCTGCCATTCCGATCTTCACTTTGCCGACGGCACCTATGCCTATCCCATGCCATTCATACCGGGGCATGAATCGTCGGGCATCGTTGAGGCCGTCGGCGAAGACGTGACCTACGTCCAAAAGGGCGACCACGTCGTCACCTGCCTTTCGGTGTTTTGCGGCACATGCCCGAACTGCGTTACTGGCCGACCCAATATTTGCGAGAGCGTCGATGTGAAGCTCCCGCCGGGCAAGGCTGAAAGAATGTGGCTGAATGGCAAGCTCGTGCACCAGTTCTCCAACCTGTCGTCTTTTGCCGAGCAGATGCTGGTGCATGAAAATGCGATCGTCAAAATCAACCGCGACGTGCCGCTCGACCGTGCCTCACTGGTCGGCTGCGGTGTGTTGACCGGTGTCGGCGCTGTCATTCATGCCGCCAAGGTCAAGCCGGGCTCAACTGTTGCGGTGATAGGCTGTGGCGGCGTCGGACTTTCCGTCGTTAGCGGCGCCATGCTTGCCGGTGCGGGCCGCATCATCGCCATCGACATGCTCGACAGCAAGCTCGATCTCGCCCGGCAGCTCGGCGCGACCGACGTCATCAATGCCTCGACGGTCGATCCGGTCGCGGCCGTAATGGATATGACCTCCGGCGGCGTGCCCTACTCGTTCGAAGCGCTCGGTTTCAAGAAGACCGCCGAACAGGCTTTTGCGATGCTGAGAATGGGCGGTACAGCCACCATCCTCGGCATGTTCAAGCCCGGCATGAAGCTTGAGCTCGAGGGCTCGATGTTCATCAAGGACCGCCGTATCCAGGGCTCGTCGATGGGTTCAAATCAGTTTCGCGTCGATATCCCGAACCTTCTCGAATATTACATGCAAGGGCGTCTGAACCTCGATCACTTGATCTCCGACCGCATCCCACTCACCTCCATCAACGATGCCTTTGCCAAGCTGCGCACCGGCGCACCGGTGCGTCAGATCATCGACATGGCCGCCTGAGGAGAGCTATTCCATGAATATCCAGATAACGTCGCCGAGCGCGGCAACCCAGCAATATGTCGCGCGCAGCCATGCCATGATGATCGATGGCCAGTGGGTACAGGCCCATGACGGTGCAATGACGGATGTGTTCGATCCGGGCACCGGCAAGGTCGTCACCTCGGTACCGAGGGGCGATGCCGAGGATGTCAATCGCGCCGTCAAGGCCGCCCGTGCGGCATTTGACAACCCCGCGTGGCGGCTGATGAAGCCGAACGAGCGCTCCAAACTGCTTTGGCGCTTTGCTGACCTCATCGAAGCCAATACCGACAAGATCGCAGAGATCGAAACCATCAACAATGGAATGCCGCTGGCACTTGCAAAAGCGGGTCATGTCAGCTCCTCGGTCGATCTGATGCGCTATACCGCCGGCTGGCCGACCAAGCTGACCGGTGAAACAATCCCGGTGTCGTCGCCCGGAGAATGGCACGCCTACACGCTACGTGAACCAATCGGTGTCGTATGCCAGATCGTGCCGTGGAATGGACCAGTGCTGATGGCGAGCTGGAAGATCGCGCCGGCTCTTGCGACTGGCTGCACGGTGATCCTGAAACCTGCCGAACAGACACCGCTCACCGCACTTCTGCTTGCCGAACTGGCCTTGGAAGCAGGCTTCCCCAAAGGCGTGTTCAATGTCGTGACCGGCGGTGCCGCCGTTGGATCGGCGATGGCATCACACCCGGATGTCGACAAGATCGCCTTTACCGGATCGACACAGGTCGGCCGCGCCATCGTCGCAGCATCCGCCGCCAGCAATCTTAAGCGCTGCTCGCTCGAGCTGGGCGGCAAGAGCCCGGTCATCATTTTTCCCGACGCCGACATGGATCTGGCAATTCCGGGCGTCGCGACCGGTATCTTCGCCAATTCCGGTCAAATCTGTACGGCGGGATCACGGGTCTACGCCCATCGCGACGTGTTCGACCGGATCGTTGAGGGCGTGTCGGCTGCGGCTCAGGCGCTCAACGTGGGGTATGGCTTCTCCCAGGGCGTGCAGATGGGGCCGCTGATCTCCTCGGCACATCTTGCGCGGGTCTCTTCGATGACCGATATCGGCGTCAAGGAGGGCGCATCGGTTATTACCGGTGGCGAACAGATCGGCACGGACGGCTATTTCTACAAGCCAACGGTGCTTGCCGGCCTTCGACCGGACATGAGTGTCGTCAATGACGAAATTTTCGGACCAGTGCTTAGCGTCCTTCGATACGATGACGACGACCTCGACCGCATTGCAGCAGAAGCCAATCGCAGTGTTTACGGACTTGCCGCAAGCATATGGACGCGCGATTTCAAGGTCGCCCACAAGATGGCGGCACGGGTGCGCGCCGGCACAATCGGCATCAACCGTCACTTCGTCGGCGACAGCGCCCTCCCCTTTGGTGGCTTTCGCCAGTCCGGCTGGGGTCGCGAACGTGGCCGCGATGTTTTCGACAGCTATCTTGAGACAAAGACCATCGCGAGCCCGCTGTAATCCAGCCTTACAACAAAAAACGCCGTCACTCGTCAGGAGTGGCGGCGTATCAGCATTAAACAGGGTCGAGAAATGACAAAATTAACGAGGCCGCACTAGAGGTCGTAGCGGCTTCGAAGCCCGTCAGGATTTTGGTTAGCGGATCGGCTTCAGGATACGGGTAGATCTCAGTTCGCAGGTAGCAAAGCTCGTCCTCGAGGTCGGCCTCATCAACCTCTATCCACCAGATTCTCAATCCACCCTCTGCTCCGTCCGACCAACGATAGCCACGAGCCTTCAGGTGATCATTGAAATCGTAAGGGCTGCTCTCGGCAAATTCGGACACGTGACCGCTGGGTCGCGTTGTAAAGCTCTGCGAACGGTGAGATACCGTCGGCTTCACCCTTCCGGTCGAGGACCTCCAGTAACGCAAAGCAGTCGTCGACCGCTCGATGGCCATTGTGGAAAAATCCTGCCTGGCCGATCAGGTAACCGCGTTTGGTGCCTTCGAAGCCTCGCGACGACCAGTCGATTTCGGCGTTCGAGCAGGTCCATGCCTTGCCGGAAAACATCGGCGAAAATACCTCGCAGAAGGAGCGATCGAATCTGGCATTGTGGGCAATAACCAGATCAGCAGGTTCGATGAGCGACCGTAGCTCCGGTATATCAATGAACTGACCGGCAACCACATATGGCCCTACCTGCACCTCGCATCGCCGACCTGTAAAGAAGCGCGCCAAGTTCCGGCTCGCTGGCCCTAAAGGGACCGAGTTTACCGCCGCATACCTACGAGATAACCCACTTATTATCCGCAGTATCCCTCGCGGGTTGTTATGTATTTCAGGCCTCCGGATCTGACCGTATAGTTGTCGCGGCGCCATACGCCTGGCGCAGATCGTTATGACCAGGCTGACGGTCATTTGCCCGGTGCAGCATCGTCGAGGTGTATCCCATTTCGCGCGTTCCCTCGATCAGAGTGATGTCAGCATTCCCGGGATTGTCCGAACGTT